>NZ_JAINWI010000009.1 GCF_021021435.1 Seohaeicola saemankumensis | reverse complement strand
GCCTTCGTCATCGACACATTCGCTGATCGCATCGTGGGATGTTGGATAATCCAGGTCGCCGTCTGGTGTTTCAATCGCTTCGCGTGTTGCCACAAACATTGCTAGCGCCGATGTTCTGATACTGGCGGGCTTCGTCGGTCATGACATACGCCTCACCCGCGATATTCTCTTGCAGGATCGGGATCAGCGTTGCCTTGGTCAGATCATCAACGACGATGGACTTGGCGCGCTTGCTGTCGCGGTCCAACAGCGTGAGCATCTTCATCTTGTGAGAGCCGCCACGCGCGTTCTTGGATTTCTTCACGCCGGGTTCTTTGTCGATGAAAGTCTCGTCAACCTCTACGATACCACCGTTACCGCCAAAGCCAGCAAGCGCGCCATCGCGCATGCACTCGCGGATGCGGTGGGTCAGGAACCATGCAGACTTATAGGTGATGCCCAGAACGCGGTGAAGCTGGTGGCTGCTGATGCCCTTCTTGCTGGATACCAGCAGGTGAATGGCTTGCAGCCACAGGTGCATGGGCAGGTGGCCTTCTTCAAAGATCGTGCCTTTGCGAACCGTGAACTGCTTGCGGCACTCGCGGCACTTCCAAAGGCCGTGACGCTCGATGCCTTCGGGGTTCTTCTTGCTGGCCTTGGTGCGGACGCCTTCTAGGGTCAGGACCTATTGATCTGCTTGAGGTCGCCTCAGCTGCGCGATTCAAGCTCCCGAACTGACGGGGGTGACGATGAGCAATCTTTTCTGGCTGACGGACGCACAGATGGCCCGGCTTCGGCCGTTTTTTCCGAAGAGCCATGGTGTGCCACGGGTCGATGACCGGCGTGTCCTGAGCGGTATTATCTTCATCAATCGCAATGGCTTGCGGTGGTGCGATGCGCCCCGGGAATATGGCCCGCCAAAGACGCTCTACAACCGTTGGAAGCGATGGGGCGACAAGGGCATCTTCGCCCGAATGATGGAAGGTCTGGCCTCCGAAGCCGCTGTTCCGAAGACGGTGATGATTGATGCGACCTATTTGAAGGCGCACCGCACGGCGACGAGCCTGCGTACGAAAAAGGGGGGGCGATGACTAGCGAGGCCGTCTGATCGGCCGAACCAAGGGCGGCATGAACACCAAACTTCATGCCGTCGCCGATGCCGAGGGCCGCCCGATCCGGTTCTTCATGACTGCGGGCCAGGTCAGCGACTACACGGGCGCCGCGGCCCTGCTGGGCAGCCTCCCAAAGGCGCAGTGGCTTCTGGCTGACCGCGGATACGATGCCGACTGGTTCAGAGATGCGTTGAAAGACAAAGGGATAAAGCCCTGCATCCCGGGCCGGAAGTCGCGCGCAACGCCCATCAAGCACGACAAGCGCAGATACAAACGCCGCAACAGGATCGAGATCATGTTCGGACGCCTTAAGGACTGGCGCAGGGTTGCCACCCGCTACGACCGATGCCCCAAGGTCTTCCTCTCAGCCATCGCCCTCGCCGCAACCGTCATCTTCTGGCTATGAAAAGAGAACGAGTCCTGACCCTAGCGCATCCACATGCGTTCGCGGTCGACGCGACCTGTGTCGTCAAGGCGTACTTCGACCTGATCGCCATAGGGGTTCACTGCGACCGCCTTGATATGGCGGCCGCCGCGATCCATAAAGCCGATCTGCGTGTAGCCAAGCGCCTCAAGCTTTGCGCGGGCATCCTCGACAGACAGGGAACGGCGGTCGTCGCGTTCGCGTTCGACGTCGCGCAGAGCGCCGGTCTGGTCAAATTCCATCTCGATGCGCATGCCGTCCTGCGCGAAACCCGCGACCGAGATCTCGCCGTCGTCGTCGATGTCGATTTCGGTCATCCGCGCAATCTCGACCAGTCGGGGCGCGTCCCGTACCATTTGGGGCAGAAGCGCCATCACAACGCTCTCAGGCAGGTTCGCGCCGTCAGTCTGCACCTCTTTCAAACGGCCGCGCTCGGTCTCGGCGCGCAGCCATCCACCATCGGGCATGCGCGCGAAGTAATAGATATCCTCATCGTCCGAGCGGTTGCGGATATCCGTCAGGCCAAGCCCACGCAGCGCTGCCGGCAGAGATGTGTCCGCAGGCGCGGAGGCTGCCGCGATTGTCAGTGCTGTGGCGGCAAGCGTCGATCCGTCGCGCGTGCCGCTGATATCAATGCGCGTGCCTGCGGCCGGGATGTCAGCATGCTCCGGCGGCGTGACAAGGATGCGCCCTTCCGCTGTATCGACAATCATCTGGTTGCCGAAGATTTCGGTCACGGTGCCGGACAGTTGCGCGTCCTGTGCCGTCAGGGGCATGGCCGTGGACAGGGCAAGTGCCGCCGTGACCGCTGTTGTCGTCAGAATCCGTTTCATGGATGTCTCCTTTGGTTTCAGGATGACAGAGGCTTAGGCGATTCGTCCCCAACCGTGCCGCAACGGTGCTGTTTGGCTTTCATTGAGGTTCCGTGCCATAGACTGGTCGATATGAGACATCCCTTTGCCTCCGCGTTTACGCTTTGTCTTGCTGTCGGGGCGGCCCTTGCAGATCCGCCGGATAACGCCATGCCCCTTGGTCCTGCCGCCGCGCTTGAATGTGTCGCGGCGCGCTACAGGGGGGAGGCGTTGCGTATCCGCGATGACGATGACGGTCTGGTGCAGGAGGTCCGGTGGCTGACGCCTGCGGGCAATGTCCTTCAGATCGAGATGACAGGTCCCGGCTGCCGCTTTCTGGAGGTTGAGGGCGTGGGCCAGTCCGAGGCACGTATCCTGCCAGGGCAGACGCGATGAAAGTGCTTGTTGTCGAGGATGACCGCGATCTTGCCCTGCAGATCGGCGCAGCGCTGGCCGAGGCCGGTTTCACGGTTGAAACTGCCTACGACGGCGAAACAGGCGAATTTCTGGGTGCAACCGAAACGGTAGATGCGGCGGTGCTTGATCTGGGTTTGCCAGGGATGGACGGGATCGCGGTGCTGAGACGCTGGCGCGCGGCGGACGTGGCCTTTCCGGTGCTGATACTGACCGCGCGGGATGCATGGGTCGACAAGGTGGCGGGATTTCGCGCGGGCGCTGATGATTATGTGCTCAAGCCGTTTCGTATGGAAGAAGTGGTGCTGCGATTGTCCACCTTGGTCCGGCGTGCGGCGGGGCATGCCTCGCCTGAACTGGCGGCTGGTGGACTTATGCTGGATATGACGACAGGTCTGGTCACGCTGGACGGGATGCCCCTCAAGCTGACGGCATTCGAGGGTAAGCTTTTGCGCTACCTGATGCTGCATATGGGGCGCGTGGTCAGCCGGACCGAGTTGTCGGAACATATGTATGACCGCGATTCCGACCGTGATTTCCGCTCGATGGAAGTGGTGATCGGGCGTTTGCGGAAAAAAATCGGCGAAAGCCGTATCGAAACGCGTCGTGGCGAGGGGTATCGCCTGTTGACGGGTGACCCGGATTGATGAGTCTGTCGGGGGTAAACTCGATCCGCGGGCGGTTGCTGCTCTGGGCCGTGGCGTTGACGGCTGGGGCCTTGCTGGTGGCATGGCTTGTCCTGTCTTCCCTGCTGTCGGATTTTGTCGAGCGGCGGTTAGCGGCAGAACTTGGTGCCACGGCCCGTGCCGTCATGGCGGCGTCCGACTGGAATGCCCTTGGCGCTTTTGCAGTCAGCCCCACACCGGCGGACCCACGGTTTGAACAGCCCCTTTCAGGATGGTACTGGCAGGTTGCCGACGGCGCACAGGTGCTGGCGCGCGCGCCCGCGCTGGTCACGGGCGATCTGGGGCTGTCGGGACGTGGTGTCACAGGGCCGGATGGCGCGCCGTTGACTACGCATGTCAAAGCGTTCACCGCCCCTGGCGATGGTCGGGCCCTGACCGTGACCGTCAGCCTTCCTGCGGCCGAGGCTGCTGCGGAACTGGCGGCGATCACGCAACCGCTTCTGCTGGCTCTGGCTGTGCTGGGGGCGTCGCTTCTTGGGGCGCAGATCGTGGCGGTGCGTGCAGGACTTGCCGATCTGGACCGTTTCGCCCGTTCTGTCGCATCGGTGCGCGATGGCACGGCCAGAAAAGTGCTGCATTCCGACGTGGCCGAACTGCGACCTCTGGCGCAAGAGCTTGACCGGTTGATCGCCGCGAATGCCGCACAGATCGCCCGCGCCCGCGCCCATGCGGGGGATCTTGCCCATGCCCTCAAGACCCCGCTGGCAGTTCTGGGCAATCGTGCCGGACCTGCCGATGCGGCCTTAATCGACAGAATGGACCGCACAATCAGGTGGCACCTTAAACGCGCGCGCGCCGGGGCAAAGGGGATTGATCCTATTCCCGCCTGTGCTGTGGCGCCCGTGCTGGATGATGTGGTGATGGTCCTGACCCCCGAGGCGCGGCGGCGCGGTGTCGCGCTCAGTGTTGAAACTGATAACCTGCCTGATTTCCGTGGTGACGCCGAGGACCTGACCGAGATTGTCGGCACCTTGGCCGAGAATGCTGTCCAGTGGGCGACAAGCAAGGTATCCCTGTCGGCGTCGGTTCAGGATAATGCTCTTGTAATCCGCATCGCCGATGACGGGCCGGGTATTCCGCCAGCGGACCGCGACCGCCTGCTGGGTCGTGGTGTGCGCCTTGATGAAACCACGCATGGCTATGGTCTGGGGCTGGCCATCGCTGCGGATCGTGCACAAGCCTGTGGCGGGGATATCGTGCTTGGCTCCAGTGAAACCGGCGGACTCCTCGTGGAAGTTACATTGCCGATTCAGACATGAGCCCGTTCAGGGATGATAGGGCGCGACTGTGCGCAGGCCGGCGAGGGGCTGAGCGTGTTGTCGTTGATGCTGGCCCGGGCCACCCGCCACTGATTGCGGAATCGCGTCATTTTTGTCTTTACGTCATGTCACCCGATGATATCTTTCGATAATTACAGCGTCGGCCCACAACAAAAAGTGGTCGGCCATGGTTTTGCGACGTCAGGGTGTGCTGCTGGCGGTGCTGTTTTGAACGAGTTAATGTGTAAGGGGTCGCTATGCGCCATTTTCTGCTTTCATCCGATAATCAACCGATTGAAAACGCGCCGCGATTGATGGCTGCCACATTTGCAGGTCACATCCTGTCAGGTGTACGTACCGTCGAAGCCGCAGAAACCCCTACTTTGCGCACCAAACTGGCCAAGGGTTTGCGGCGGGTTGCGGTGCCGCAGGATGCCGCAGAACGCACGGCCTTTATCGCCAAATGGGTGCAACGCCATCAGCGTCGCCTGACACTGGGTCTGCCCGCAAGCATTCTGGTGCTGGCGTTGGGCAATGCTGCCGCCGCGCAGGACGGTATGACCGATCTGGCGGCGGTTGAGGGCATCGCAGATGTCGAATTGCGCGCCGACGGTTCTGTCAGGGTAACCCTCGATAACGGATCGACCGTCGTTATACCGCAGGAAAGCGTGACGATCGGGGCCGATGGTTCGATTATGGTGTCCGCCTCGGCGATGGACAGCCTGACCTCGATCACCGCAAGTGCAGGCGCAGGCGCGGGCGTTGCCACATTGGGCGGCTCGTTCGCTCTGGCAGGGCTTGGGCTTGCTGCGGGCGGTGGCTCCGGTGGTGGGAGCGACAGCGCAAGCGGTGGTGGGGATGGTGGAACCACGCCGGTCGCGTCATCCGGCGGACGTGTGATCGACGGCTATATCGCGGGGGCTACGGTCTTTCGCGATCTGATTGCGAATGGCGTTCTGGATGAAGGTGAGCCAAGCGTTGTCACCGATGCCTTGGGGAATTTCAGTGGTTTGGGTGGCTCTGGCGGTGTCATTATCGCTTTTGGCGGCACCGATATTTCGACCGGCAAAGCCTTTACAGGGCAGTTGACCGCCCCCGGTGACGCCACTGTAGTGACCCCGCTCACGACATTGGTGCAGGCTTTGGTGCAACAGGGCGGTGTGACATCCGCGCAGGCCGCACAGCAGGTAGCGGACGCCTTTGGTCTCGGTGATTTCGATATCAACAATGTCGATCCTGTCGGCACTAGCAACCTTGAGGCGTTGAAGGCTGGTGCACAGGTTGCGGCGATTATCTCGGTTGCTGCGGCTGGCGCTGGCGAGGGTGGAGAGGCTGCCGCGTCGCAGGCGGTAGCGGCGTCATTGGCGACCGCGATTGCGGATGCCGAGGGCGGGGCCGTGTCGCTCGACACGGCAACAGTCACAGCCGCCTTGCAAAGCGCAGCGGGTGAGGGCGCGGATGTTGGGGCTGAGGCTGCCGCGCTTCAGGCTGCTGTTGACGCCATTGCAGAGACTGACGAAGTTGCCGAAGTTGAACAGATCCAGACTGTGGTGCAAGGGGATCTGGTGAAGGCCATCACGGGTGAAGGAGCCATTCCTGATGCTGAGGAAATCGGAGCTCTCATTTCCGCTGCCGTGCCACTGCGCCCGACAATCCGTTTGGTTAAGGGGACAGAGATCAACGCCGAGGCCGCAGAAGGGTTCTTGTTGGAACTGACCGGAACAGGCCGCGATGGGACCAGCATCAATATCCAGTTCGGTGATGTGACTATCACGGATGCCGCTACAGTTGAAAACGGAACGTGGTCCTACACACTGACGCAATTGCCAAGCGACGGACAGGCCGCATTGACGGTCACGGCCACGGAAACGACAGGCGAAACCAGCGTCACATCCTTGCCGGTGGTCGGGCAAACCTTCACGATTGATACAGTCGCGCCAGCCGTCCCGACAGTGGCACTGGCCGAAGACACAGGAACCGTTGCGGGCGAGACAAGCAACGGCGAGGTCACAGTCAGCGGGCTGGAGGATGGTTCTACCCGCGAATACTCGCTGGACGGCGGCGATACGTGGACCGGATTTACAGGCGACAGTTTCACACTGACGGAAGAGGCGGATTATTCCGTTATTGTTCGTCAGATTGATGCCTTGGAAAATTCGGCAGAGTCTGCACCTCTGGAGTTCAAGCTGGATACAACCGCGCCAGACGCGCCGACGCTTGAAGGCTATGAATCGGGCGACATTATCAACGCTGTCGCCGCCGCAGCGGGTGCGACTGTCACGGGAACTGTCGAGCCGGGCGCAACTGTCACCTTGAGCAGCGGAAATGCGTCATTCACTGTAACCGATGATGACGCTGACGGGTCGTATTCCTTCACCCTTTCCGCCGATCAACTGCCGGAAGATGGGACTTATTCCATTTCGGCCACCGCCACAGACGGCGCTGGCAATACCAGTGAGGCGGTCACTGTCGCGGGTATCACCATCGACACAACCGCCCCGCAAGCACCCGTGATTGCGGCTGTGTCTGTGGATGATGTCATCGGCCTTAATGAAGAAACAGTCACTATCACCGGCACGGCCGAGGATCTGGCAACCGTCCGCGTAACCTTCAACGGCTTTGTGCAGGACGTAACAGCAACCGATGGCGTGTTCTCGGTCGACTTTGCTGCACCGGATGAGGATGGCTCCTACACGATCACCGCCACAGCGACCGATGCGGCGGGCAATCCGGGCCCTCAGGGATCGCGCGTCGTGACTGTCGATCTGACACCACCAGAGGAGCCTTCCGAGGCAATTGCTCTGATCGGATCGGCGATGACACTGGCCGAAATGGAATCCGCCCTGACTGCTTTTGCCGCTGAACAAGAAGGGCTGACCATTCCCGAAGGCATGCTGCGTGCCTTGGCGGGTGACGCGCTGATCTACCGGAGCGGGCAGTACAGCTTCGACTTCAGCGGGACGGTTCTGGAGGTTGAGGGCAACCCCGAAGGCGTGGCGCTGAACAGTACGTTAGGGGGTAGCATCAATTTCCAACTGCCCTTGGGTGATTCTGTCGATCAGTTGGCTGGTGCCACTGACCCTGTGGCCGTGTTCCAGTTCCAGCAAGCCGGGATCACCGGAAATACGCTTAACGAGGTCACGCTTGCCAATCTACGGTTTGACTCACCCAGTTTGCGCATGGAAGTCGAGACGCTGGACGACCTGCCTTCGGTAGAGATTCTGAATGCCCTAGTTGGCCCGGAAGCGAGCGCGCTTTTGCAGGTCGGGACGACGGTAACAAACCTGCAAATCTGGTTGTCCGGTGTAACAACAGGCACGCAAGATCCATTGACAGGTGAATTCGGAGGTTTGACCGGGTCCGAGATTTCAATCAATTTCCTGCGGATCGGTGAAGTGGGTCTGGAATCCTTCTTTGATGATCCCGAAGGCAATATCCTGCGGGAGATTTCCATCGAGTCATATCAGAACGGTCAAGAAGTCGGATTTGCTTCGGCCAAGGTCGACACGCTTGATGTCTCGTTCACGCCCGGTGACGGATATGTCCCAACCGAACTGGTCGCAGGCATCAATGCGCTGATCGACTTGCGGACGGCAATTGAAACGGCGCTGGAGGAGGTCAACGCGGGTAGGTTGGAGGTCGCCGATCTCCAAGCGATTGCCGATGCGTTGGACACCGATGCCATCCCCTTCGCGCCGCCTTTCCTTGCTGGCGAGGCGTTGAGTCAGGCTGCTGTCAATCGCTTGGTTGAGTTTCTGGCGGCTTCACCAGAGGATCAGGCAGTGGTTCTGGCCGAGGCAAACGCGGCGGAAGATGGTTTTGCCAACCTGACCGAGCTTTTGGTCAGTAATGGCGATGACACAGGCGGCGGGGATTCAGGCGGTGAGACGGACACACCGACCATTGTCGAGTTCATACAAGGTGAAGACGGGTCGGATTCATCCGAGATCTTGATCAACGGAGCAACGGTCGATCTGCTGGCGATTGTCGAAACCGCCCTCGCTGCGCCAGTTCAGGCCACCATCGAAATCCTCGGTGTCGATGACCGGCCCGGAATCGTGCTGGACGATGGCCGTGTGGTGATCAAGCTGTTCGTAGATGTAGCTGATTCACAAACTGGCGAAGACTGGCTGCTGATCCTGACGCCGGAAGGCACCGTTGACTCCTATTATCGCGGAGGCTTCAACGAGGGTGAAACAGGTCTGCTGTCCTTCGATGATGTATATGGCGACGCACAGGGGATTGTTTTCTCTGTAATCAATGCATCATCGACGCGCGAAGGTTTGGTGCAGCAAAGCGAGCCATATTTCACAACCTACCGCTTGTCTTTGGGTGATCTGCAAAGCCTTGCAGATACAGAGGGCCTGACTGGTGGGCGTTTTGAGTTGTATGATCTGATCGACAATTCCGAGACTTTGTTGATGGTGAACAGCCAAACTATACCCTTCCGCGAAGAGAACGAGTTTGTCTTGCCGACTGCCGTTGGTATTGAGGTAGACCCTTTTGGAAATCCCGAAGTCTATGTTTTTGTCAGCGTCGGCACTTTGGATTTCGGACTTCCCGATAACGCCTTCGTGGCAAATAGGACGGTGTTCTACAACCAGACCGGAGAGACGACAGAATTGCCGGGTGCAATAACGGACATAACACCCGTGATGAATGGCGATGAACTTTCCGGTGTCAGAATCGCTATGACACTGGACCTTGAGCCAGCGGGGGCAGGGCCGACTACGCAAGACACCGTGTTTGTGTATGATATCGTTGCGGAAGACTTCACAGCGGTGCAGACGACCGGAACATCGGGGGATGACGATCTGGTCGGCTTTGGCAGCAATGATTTGATCATTCCGCTGGGCGCTTCTGCTGGCGAATTGCAACTGGATGTTGTCCTGTTGCCGACCGGTCTTGCTTCCGGTGCGGAAACCATCGTGATCAGGCTTTCCGATGTCGAAGCAGGGTCGAAACTTGCAGTCGAAGGTTTCAACCCTTTGGAAGACGAGATCGCCTTTCTCGACCCATTCCTCACGGTTGGCGCTGAGTTTAACGTGCAGTCCGTCACGGTCGAGGATATGGATAATTTTACCATTCCAAATGAAATGATCACGGAAGGTCAGTTGAATCTGTTCGCCGTTGGCTTGGAAAGCGGATTGCAAAGCACTCTCTTTGCGACGAACGGCAGCGAAGGCGGTGCTGTTGCACAGTTCCAAGGAGTGTCGAATACGGCGCTGGCGTCGGAAATCGTCACCGTCTTCAACCCTGACATGCTGCTGGAAACCCTGCCGACATGATCCGCCGGAAACGGCTGGTCCAAAGCGGCGCGACCAAAGCGCCGTTGCGGATCAGATATGCAGAGCCGCCCCTGTGGTCAGGGGCGGTTTCATTGAAAGCAACGCTGCATGGCGGGCATGTCTGGCGCATACCGGAACACCTCGGTTTTGCAGCGGGCCTGTCGGCAGTTCCTTTGGCCCTGTCCGAGGCTCTGCATGCGGCGGCGTTCTTGCCCTTGGCCCTGACGACCGGCAAGGTGCCGCGCCCAATGATCCTGCTGGCTGCGGGGCCGGATACCGCCTCGCCGCTGGTGGTCGATGGCCGTCTGTCGGGGCGGTATATGCCGATGGTTCTGCGGTTCTATCCCTTCCTGCCGCTGCGCGATCTGCAAGAGCCCTCGCTTGTGGTCGCGGGCGATACGGGCGGCGGGCATTTGCTACAAGGGCGGGCAGGGGCCGGATGGTTGCCGGTCTTCGATGCGGCGGGGCAACTGGCCACAGAGACCGCAAAGCGCGTTCAGGGCTTGGCAGAATGGCAGGCGGGCCGCGATGCGGCGCTGGCAGCGGCGCAAGTTTTGGAGCAGGCCGGCGTTCTTGCCCCCGCGCGCGGGCTGGCCGAGGGCTGGCAGACGGTTGATCCTTCTTTGCTGGCGGCTTTGCCATCAGACAGGGTTGCCGCGATGCATGATAGCGGCGCGCTGGCTTTGGCGCATGCGTTGATCACAGGCGCAGCACATTGGCCAAGGCTACATGCGGGCCAATCCCGCCCGGTGCCCGTCGACAGGGCCGGGCAGGAATTTCTGCAGGCCTTCGGTCGTGCACAGGCCGATGACGGGTATGTTCTGCCGTTCGGGGCTACCGGTCCATGACATATCTGCATGGTTTCACCAAAGCCTGTGTTCTGGCTGTGGCCCTGACCGGATGCTCGGCGCCCGAACCGGCGCCTTTGCCCGTCCCGTTGCGGGACTCGATTTCCAGAATGAGGCCCGTTCTGGCGGATACGGATTTCGGCCGGACCGCGCGCCGCGCCTTGTTGACGCATCCATCCCTGATGGCGGGATCGGCGCGGATAGATGCTGCGATGGCAGGGGTCACAGCCGCACGTGCCGCCAATTTGCCACGCTTGTCGCTGGGGGCGGATGTGGGGGCCAATCTGCTGGATGGAAGTGCCGTCGCACCGGGCTTTCTGGTGTTGCAGGTCTCGCAACTGTTGTTTGATGCAGGTGCTACTCGCAACCGTATCCGCGCGGCCGAGGCAGGCGCGATCCGCGAAACGATCGAGCGCGAGAATGCGGCTGCGGCATTGGGTCTGACCCTTGCCGAAAACTGGGGCGAAGTACAGTTCCAGCGGTTATTGCTGGCCTCTGCCGTGGAAAACCACGCCGTCCACCGCGACTATCTGGAACAGATCGAGACACGGCTTGCCTCGGGAGCGGGCACCGAGGCGGATGTACTGACGGCACGCAGTCGCGCGGCGGATGCCGCAATGCGCGAGATCACGACACGCGGGCAGCTTGAACGCGCCGAAGCGCGCTTTGTCGAAGGATTCGGGGCAGCACCGGGACGGCTGTCGGTCCTGCCACGCGCGCCAAGGCTTCCGCTTGGTTCTGCGGCAGATTTTGTGGCCGCCAGCCCGCGTATCCGCAGCCTTGATGCGGAAATCGCCGCCGCCCGTGCCTCGGCCGAGGCGGTGCGCGCCGCGCGGTTTCCGGCCGTCGGTCTGCGTCTGGATGCAACCTATGATCCGCGCGAGGACAGGACAAATGCGGTGGCTGGCCTCAACCCGCGGGTCGAGATCGGGCCGGGCAGTGAACGTGCCGCCGCGATCAACCGCGCAGCAGCGCGTGTGACAGAACTGGAAGCCGAGCGGATCGCGGTAGAACGCCAGATCCTGCGCAGTCTTGCCTTCCTGCAATCCGACCAGCGCAGCGGTCAGGCAAGGGTCGATGCAGCGCGCGTGGCGGTCGAGGCGAACCGGATCGCGGTTGAGGCGTCCGAACAGCAATTCACGATCGGGCGGCGTACCTTGACACAGTTGCTGGATGCGCGGCGCGATCTGTTTCTGGCAAGCGAGGCGCTGGCCCTTGCCGAGCGTGATCTGGCCTTGTCCGGCTATGCTGCATTGGCGCTGACAGGCGATATTCTGGATGCTTTGGGCGTCTTGCTGCCACAGCGTGCGGGTCTTGTGGAGGACCGGACATGAGCGGCCCTCATAATCAGCCGGATCTCGAGGCCTGCCTGATCCATGTCGGCACCGTTCTGGACCGCCCTGTCACACCTGCTGCGATCGAGGCCGCGCGGCTGGGGCTGGCAGGAGTTTTCGGCCCGCGCGAGGCGCTTGATCTTGCTGCCCGTTCGGGCATGCAAGCGGCTTTTGGCGCGCGTGCGATTGATGATCTTGATGTGACCTTGCTGCCTGCGATCCTGTTTTTGGCGGAAGGCCGCGCGGTTGTGCTGGAGGGGCGTGACAGCGCTGGCAAGTTCCTCGTGCATGATCCCCGTCTGGGAGGGGGGCTGGGTCTGTGGGACAAGGCGCAGCTTGACGCGCAGTATTCGGGTCACGCCTTGGTCCTGCGTGCCGCTTATCGGGGTGGTTCCGAAACGGCGAATGATGATCTGCAAGGGCATTGGTTCTGGTCAGCCCTTCTGGCCAATCGCTGGAGCTATTCGCAAGTGATCCTTGCCGCGATGCTGGCCAACTTTCTGGGGCTGGCCACGTCGATTTTCATCATGGTTGTTTATGACCGTGTTTTGCCGAACGAGGCGGTTGAGTCCCTGTTCGCGCTGACATTGGGTGTCGGTATTGCGCTGGTGTTCGATTTTATCATCCGCAGCCTGCGCGCCGGTTTCGTGGACCGCGCGGGGCAAAAGGCCGACGGGATCATCGCGCGGCGTATCTTTGATAGGTTGCTGGATTTGCAGATGAAGGCGCGCAGCGGATCGACGGGGGCGCTGTCGAACACGCTGCGCGAGTTCGAGACATTGCGCGAGTTCTTCACCTCGGCCACGCTTGTTGCGGTGGTCGATCTGCCGTTCATTCTGCTTTTCGTAGGTGTCATCTGGATCATCGGTGGCCCGCTGGCGTTGGTACCTGCCGTGGCTGTTCCTGTCGTTCTGCTGGTCGGGCTGGCCGTTCAACCTTTTCTGGCGCGACTGGCGGCGCGCAGTTTCGAGGACGGGCAGACCAAACAGGCTGTTCTGGTCGAGACAATCTCGGGGCTTGAGACCATCAAGGTCGTCGGTGCCGCCCGCCAGATGCGGGCGCGCTGGCAGGATGCGGTGACCACGCAAGGCGAACACGGTGTCAGATCCCGCGCGATCAGCCAGTTTGCCCTGAATGCCACCGCATTTACCCAGCAAACTGCGCAGGTTGCCATCGTGTTTTACGGGGTGTTCCTGATCCTGTCGGGCACGATCAGCATGGGGGCGATGATCGCTTCGGTGATCCTGACAGGGCGCGCCTTGGCCCCTCTGGCGCAGTTGGCCCAAACCTTGACGCGGATCAATGGCGCGCGGATGTCCTATCGCGCGCTGGATGCGCTAATGCGTGCCGAAAGTGAAAGACCGAAGGGGCGCAACTGGCTGTCGCGGCCCAAGCTGCGCGGGCAGATCGGCTTTGACAATGTGCAGTTCAGCTATCCTGATGCGGCGGTTGCGACGCTGAAATCGGTCAGCTTCACCATCCAGCCCGGCGAACGTGTTGCGATCCTTGGCCGTATCGGTTCGGGCAAAAGTACCGTGGCAAGGCTGATGACAGGGCTTTACCAGCCCGATGGCGGGGCGGTTCTGATGGATGGTGCTGATATCAGGCAGATCGACCCCAGCGATCTGCGCCGCAATATCGGGGCGATGTTGCAGGATGTCTGGCTTTTCTCGGGGTCATTGCGTGACAATATCGCCATCGGATCGGCTTATCCAACGGATGCCGCTGTGCTGGCGGCCGCGCAGGTTGCAGGTGTGGACAGCTTTGTCGCGCGTCATCCGCAGGGCTATGACTTGATGCTTGCCGAACGCGGCGAGGGGTTGTCGGGCGGGCAGCGGCAGTCCATCGCGCTGGCTCGCGCAGTGATCGACAACCCGCCTATCCTGCTGCTGGACGAGCCGACATCGGCCATGGATGTTCAGACGGAAACCGATGTGGTGGCGCGGCTGAAGGCGGCGCTTGGGGGCAGCACGCTGGTTTTGATCACGCATCGTCCAAGCCTTTTGGAACTGGTGGACAGGGTCATCGTGATCGAGCAGGGGGCGGTGGTGCTGGACGGGCCGAAGGCGCTGTTGCGGCAACCGGTTGCAGTGGAAGCGGTGCGTCATGCAGGGGAATAGCGACCTGCACATGTTGGCGCGGGAATTGCGCGGGCGGTCATCGTGGCGGTCTTCGCTGTTGTTGCTGACCATTCTGGCGTTCATCGTGATTGCGCTTTTCTGGGCAGCCGTCACCGAGATCGACGATGTGACCCGTGGCGATGGCCGGATCGTGCCGTCGCAGAATATCCAGTTCGTGCAGGCGACCGAGGCGGGCGTGCTTGAGGCTCTCCATGTGGCCGAAGGGGATATCGTCGCGCCGTATGATCTGTTGATGGAACTTGACCGCACCCTGATGTCCTCGCAACTGGATCAGGAGCGGCAGCGCGCTGTCGCCCTGATGGCGCGGATCGCGCGACTTGATGCGGAACTGGCCGAGGCGGACACCTTGGTCATGCCGGATGATCTGGTTCGCGCCAGCCCGTCCGTGGCGGCCAGCGAGGTGGCCCTGTTCGCGGCGCGGCGTGACGAGTTCGATGCCGAGCGCGAGGTTCTGGAGCGCCAGCGGGTACAGCGGCAACAGGATTACGAGGAAGGACTGGTGGATCAGACGATTGCAGAGGAAACGCTGCTGCTGGTCGCGCAGGAAATGGATCTGATTGGCCCACTGGTGTCGCGCCAGCTTGAACCGGAAACCACATTGCTGACCCTGCGACGCAGTCATGCCGAGTGGCAGGGCCGCAAGGTTCGCAGCGATGCCGCACTGGTTCGGCTGAAGTCCGCGCTGGACGAGATAGACGACCGAATTGCCGCTTTGCGCGCAAGGCTACGGGCCGAGGCACGGGCCGAGCTTGCCCTTGCGACGGGGGAGCTGGCCGAGTTGCAAACGCGCCTGCCAGCCCTTGAACAACGGGTAACAAGGGCCGAGTTGCGCGCGCCGGTGCGCGGGATCGTCAACCGGATCATGCTGACCACGCTGGGTGGCGTGGCGCAGGCCGGCGATACGCTGATCGAGATTGTGCCGATGGATGATGTGCCGCTGGTCGAGGCCTATCTGCGCCCGTCGGATATCGCGTTTCTCTATCCGGGCCAGCCGGTGAAAGTGCGGATCACCGCCTATGACGCGTCGCGCTATGGTAGTCTGGACGGTGAGATTTTGCGGATCGGTGCGACTGCCGTAACGCGACCGGATCGGGATGAACAGGCCTTTGTGGTGCAGATACGTACGTTCAGTAATCTACTTGATGCTGAGGGTGCCGCAGTCGAAATCGTGCCCGGCATGGTGACCGAGGTTGATATTCTGGCGGGGCGGAAAACCGTTCTGGATTACATCCTGCGCCCTGTTGTGCGCGTCAAGGAACGCGCCTTGCGGGACTGAACTATCAGGGCCTTGTCCGGTCCTGTGCGCCGCCTAGCAATCGCGTGACTCTGTTGCACCGTCGGGCATCACGGTGTTGCACAGGATCGCGCCTTGCAGATTAACCCCCTCCAGCTTTGTCCCAAGAAGGACCGACCCTGATAGGCGTGCGCCGGACAGTGCGGCGTCGGTCAGGTTGGCCGAAAGAAGGTTGACCTCTGTTAGATTGGCCTTTGACAATGTAGCCCCCGAAAGGTTGGCCAGTTCCATATAGGCCCCTGTCAATGTCGCCCCTGACAGATCGGCCCCTTGCAGGCTTGCTTGCGTCAGCACGGCCCCCGTCAAGTCAGCCCCTGATAGATTGGCTCCGTGAAGATTTGCGTTTGTCAGATAGGCCCCTGACAGGTTGGCGTTTTGCAGGCTGGCCCCGCTCAGGCTGGCGGCAGCAAGATTGGCACCGCTCAAGTTCGCGCCGGACAGATCGGCGCTGGCAAGATCTGTAGCCCATAGTCTTGCCCCCGACAGGTCCGCCCCTGCCAAAGAGGCCGCAGCAAGCCCTGCTCGCCTGAGATCGCTCTCCGACAGATCACAGTTTTCGCAGGCTTTTGTGGCTTGAAGTTGCGCCAGATCGGACTCGTCAGATGCCAATACACCCGTGGGCAGGATCAGGGCGGCGGTTATGGTCAGCTTGCGGGCCAAGGATAGAAGCGTTGGGGCAATGTGCGACATGATCTCCTCCTGTCGGGCTGGGGCAATCATAGACCTGCCGCAGCGTTGAGGCTACGCGCAAAGTTCCGTACTTCAACTCGATATTACTGGCGCGGATCGTGCCACGCCATGGAACCTGTCGGGCCTGCCTGCGCGATACCTGCCTGACCGGCGATTGGGCTATGTGCGGGGATCAGGCTGATGCTGTGGCCGCGCGCGGATAGATCGGCCAGTGTTTCGGGGCTGATATCCGCCTCGAGCTTGAGGCTGTCGCGGCTGTCCGAGAAGGTGCGGCCCAGCAGGAAGCGCGGCGCTGACAGGGCATCGGGGGGCGATTGGCCAAAGTCGATCAGCCGTGTCAGAAGCATCGACAGGGTTTGCGGCTGCCCGTCGGCCCCTTGGGTGCCATAGACAAAATGCGGGCGCCCGTCCTTGAGCGCGATACCGGGATTAAGCGTGTAGAACGGCAGTTTGCCGGGCGCAAAAGCGTTCGGGTGGGCCTGATCGTTGCTGAAAGCGGCACCACGGTTTTGCCAGATGATTCCCGTGTCACCTGCGACGACACCGCTGCCCCAGTCGAAATATGTGCTTTGCAGAACGCTGGCCGCATTGCCCTGCGCGTCGATGGCCCCCAGAAACACGGTGTCGCCATGTTGCCAGGGGTGGGGCCAGGGCATCGCAAGCGCGTTGTCGATATCCTGCGCGCTGCGGTCCAGCCGTTGGGCGACCAGCGCCATGTTGTCCTGCGCTGAAAAGGCCGGATCGGCGATGCGTCCGCGATCCAGAAAGGCACGTTTCACGGCCTCGACGCATAAATGCAGATGATCCGCGCTGCCTGCTTTCACGCCTGACAGATCGAAACGCGACAGGATGCCCATGATCTCGAGCGTGGTGATCCCTTGGGTCGGTGGTGGCGGCGCCAGCAGGGTCATGTCCCGATAGGGCAGGGCAAGCGGGCGCACCTGTTTGGTGCTGGTCAGGGCCAGATCGGCAGGGGCAATCACAGCGCCAGCGGCGCGCAGACCGTCGATGATGCGACGCGCCAGCTCGCCTTTGTAAAAGGCCTGCGCCCCGTCTGCGGCAATGGCCCTCAGGCTGCGGGCAAGATCGGGTTGGCGCAGGACATTCCCCACAGGCAAGGGGCCATTGCCGTGGCGGAAGATCGCACCGAAACCCGGCCAGTCGCCACTTTCCGAAGCACGGAAATCGCCCCAGAAGGCTTGCGATTGTGTAACGGGAAATCCGTTTTCGGCCAGTTGAAGGGCAGGAGACAGTAGATCGGCCCAATGTGCCCGCCCGCCCATCGTGACACGCGCATGTTTCAAGGCATGCTCCCATCCGCTGACAACCGCCGCCGTTGTCAGGATAGCGCCCACGCCGCGCGTCGGGAAAGGCTCTGCGGGTATAGGCCGGTCGATACCCTGCCCGATTGCCAGAAAGCAGGTCTGCACCCCTTGCCGGTCAACGACCAGCCAGACCGCATCACCGCCCAGCCCGCAAAAATGCGGCATCACAACCGTCAGAACAGCCCCTGCCGCAATCATCGCCTCGGAAGCTGTGCCGCCTTGGTCCAGCACGGCCATTCCTGCCGCAGTCGCCAGCGGATGCGGCGTAGTGACAGCGCCTTTCATGCGCCCTCCATCTCTGTGGTCCGGTCTGCGGGTGGGGTGGTGCTGCGCGGCATGATCCGTCCTGTCACTGGGTTGGCGGTGCAAGCGGCTTAGCGATACGGGTAGCTTAAGTAAACGTTTGCTTACATAGTGGTGGAAGGGTTTTGTTCCAAAGCCCGCCCAAGACGGAAATTTGTGCAAACCCGTCCGGCGCTGCAGGCTGGCGATACGTGTCACGGTCGGCTAAGGACAATGACCAACCTTGAATGTCTGTACCTGTTGAAGAATCCCGCATGCCGCATACCGCGCCCAAAAAACAGCCTCGAAGCCGCGATCCGGAACGGACAAAGGCGCAACTGACCGAATCCGCCCTGCGCGAATTTGCCGATCACGGGTTTCATGGAGCCCGCGTGGACCGGATCACACGTGCCGTGGGCTGCAATCCGCGCCTGCTGTACCATTACTTCGGCAGCAAGGAAAAACTCTATGTTTCGGTGATTGAGCATATCTTTGCGGATATCCGCGCGCAGGAGCGGGATTTGCAACTGGCACGGCTTGATCCCTTGTCCGCGATGCGCCGCCTTGTCGAATTCACCTATGATTTCTTCGACGGCAACCCGCTTTTCGTGAAGATGACCCGCAACGAGAATCTGCTTGAGGGTAAATTCATCGTCCAGACCCAGGCTGTCCGCACCTCATCTCAACCGCTGATCGACGCGATCAGCGGTATTATCGCGCGTGGCCGCGCCGAGGGTGTGTTCCGCCACGAATATGATGCATTGCAAATTTATATCACCATCGTCGCGCTTAGCGCGCATCACCTTAATAATGGTCATACGCTGACCGCGATTTTCGGTGTCGATTTGCTGAGTCCCGAATGGCGGCAGGAGCGGCGCGCCCATAGTATCGAGTTGGTGCTGAATGCGCTGACCAGCAGCAAATCTGACCCTGTCTAGGCATTGATCTATCCGAAATGCGCTATTTTTGGCTGCTTGTGCCTGCTTGGGTGCTGAAATTTTGGGCGCCACGACATTAATTCATAAAATACTTACTTAGCAAACCGCTCCACCCCTTCTCAGCCGCGGCGGCTGCATGTCTGGTGTCGGCATGAACATGACATCAGACATATCCGCCCCAGCGATTCCCGCAGCACCGATGAAAGCGTCGCGTACAAATCCCGTGCATGCGCGCCCCGCAATCGAGTTGGACGAGGCGTCGGTCGTTTTTGGCAGCGGTGATCAAGCCGTCACCGCGCTGTCGCCAACCACCCTGCGCATGGAGAGGGGCGATTTCCTTGCCCTTGTCGGCCCTTCGGGTTGCGGCAAATCCACGATCCTGCGTCTGGCCAGCAACCTGATTCAGCCTTCGTCGGGCAATGTTCTTCTGGGCGGGCGCGAGGCATCGGCCAAGGAATTGCGGATCGGCATGGCCTTCCAGAACCCGACGATGTTGCCCTGGCTCACGATCGAGAAGAACGTGATGCTGCCGCTCAAGATTGTCGAACCGTTCAAGCGGACCTTCCAGCAGGATCGGAAAGGTGCCTACCGCGACCGCGTGCATGCGCTTCTGGAGCAGGTAGGCCTCAAGGATTTCGCCGGTCATTTCCCGTGGCAATTGTCCGGCGGCATGTTGCAACGCGCCAACCTGTGCCGCGCCTTGATCCATGATCCCGACCTGTTGTTGCTTGATGAACCTTTCGGTGCGTTGGACCAGTTCACCCGCGAAGAGTTGTGGCAGATCCTTCAGGATCTTTACCTTGACCGCAAGCCGACCGTCTTGCTGGTGACGCATGACCTGCGCGAGGCTGGATTTCTGGCCCGCCGTATCTGCGTGATGAGCGCACGGCCTGGTCGCGTGATTTCGGACAAGGCTGTGACGATGCCACAACCGCGTGACATCAGCGTGATCTACAGCCCCGATTTCGTGGAAATGACCCAAGGGCTGCGCGAGTTGATCGCCCAAATCCGCAAATGATCCCCGCAAATTACACCCTTGCCGGAGAAAGGCATCACAATGACTGAATCGAGCAAAATACGCTTCATGTCTTTCAGTCTGATCGTCGGCTTCTTCCTGATGTGGGAAGTGCTGTGCATCATACTGAACGTGTCGGACCTGATCCTGCCGCGTCCCTCTGAGATCATCGTCACGCTCTGGACACGCTTTCCGGTGCTTTGGCCGCATATCCTGCAGACGCTCTATTCCACGCTGACAGGTTTTGTGCTGGGAGTAGGTATCGGCGTTGCTCTGGGTGTGCTGATCGGCACCTCGCGGGTGGCATACGGGGTCGCCTATCCGCTGCTGGTCGGTTTCTCGTCGATCCCCAAGGTCGCCGTTGTGCCGATTTTCGTGCTCTGGTTCGGCTCCGGCACGACGCCGGCGATCCTGACCGCAATGGTGATCTGCCTCTTCCCGATCGTTGTGAACATCTCGACCGGGCTGGCGACAACTGAACCCGATCTTGAGGACGTGCTGAAAACGCTGGGCGCGTCAAAGCGTGAAATCCTTTGGAATGTCGGCCTGCCGCGCACGATGCCCTATTTCTTCGCTTCACTGAAGGTAGCGATCACCCTGTCTTTCGTGGGTGCCGTATTGTCAGAAACCGTGGCATCAAACCGTGGTATCGGCAATGTGATGATGACGGCCTCGTCCAATTTTCAAGTCTCGCTGGTCTTTGCGGGGCTGATCGTTCTGGCCCTGATGGGTGTCGCCCTCTACGCGTTTTTCTCTTTCCTTGAATCCCGTGTGACCGGTTGGGCCACGCGCGGCAATGACATCGCTGTTTCCTGATCGTTTCCCCTCTCCTGCCAACTGCCAAAGAAGGAACACCACTATGAAAACTGCTGTATTCGGGGCCGTGATGGCCTTGGTCGCCGGCCTTACACCCGCTTGGGCACAGACCGATGTCCGTTTCACGCTGGGCTGGAAAACCCAAGGCTCTGACGCGCCTTTCCTGCTGGCCTTGAGCAAAGGCTATTTTGCCGAAGAAGGCCTGAATGTCACCATCGACCAGGGCGAAGGATCTGCGGCGACGGTCACGCGGATCATGGGCGGAGCCTATGACGCCGGTTTTGGCGATATCAACGCGATCATCCAGAACGCGGCGCAGCGTCCCGGTGAAGCGCCCGTGATGGTCTACCAGTTGTGGAACCGCCCGCCCTTCGCGATTGTGACGCCCAAATCCTCGGGTATCGAAAAGCCTGCCGATTTTGAGGGTCGCACGCTGGGCGGCGCACAGGGCACACCGACCACGCGCCTGTTTCCCGTCTTTGCCGAGTTGAACGGAATCGACATGGACAAGGTCGCGCAGGAAAATATGGCCCCCAACCTGCAAGAGCCGATGCTGATCCGTGGTGATATCGACGGTGCTTTCGTGTTTACCATCACAAGCTGGTTCAACCTGATCGCCAACCGGCAAGACCCCGCGAATGACTATAACTGGTTCCAGTTCGAGGACTACGGCATGGACCTTTATTCCAACGGTCTGATGGTGTCGCGCGCGATGCTGGCGGACAACCCCGACGCTGTCGCGGGATTGGTGCGGGCCGTGAACCGCGCCACGCTGGAAATCGCCAAGGATCAGGATACCGCGATGGAGGCTGTGATGGCCTTTGACAACCTTGTGGACAAGGATAACGAGCGTGCGCGTTTGAACTTTGCCCTGACCAACCTGATGAACGCGCCCGAGGTCGAGACAATTGGCATGGGCGATCTGGTGGATGAACGCCTGACCCGCTCGATCGGTATCGTTGCACAGGGCTATGGTCTGGAGCGTCTGCCCGAAGCGTCCGAGATTTTCGACCGCAGCTTCCTGCCGCCGGTCGAGGAACGCGCCTTTGCTGTCGAGATCATGAACTGATCCTTCCCCTCGCGCCGGACGGGTGATCCCGCTCCGGCGCGCTTTTTTTGCTACGCTTTCCTATGAACTTCCTCTAGCCGGATTGTCCCATGCCCGCCTCCCAGACCCTGATCCGTGGCGGCCTTGTGCTGGTCGACAACGCGCGGTTCGCGCCAGTGTCCTTGCTGGTGCAGGACGGTCTGGTTGCCGCCATCTTCGATGAATCCGGCCCGGATCTCTTTCCCGATGGACAGCCCGACGGTGTGACCGTCATCGACGCCACAAACCGCATTGTCATCCCCGGTCTGGTCAATGGTCATACGCATTCGCATGGTGCCTTGGGCCGTGGCGGTGTTACGGCGGATGCCACACTGGAAACTTTTTTGGCCGGTGCCACGGCACTAAACGGACAGCGCCACAGCGACGATCTGCGCCTGTCCGCGCAGCTTTCCGCCGCCGAGATGATCCGCAAGGGCTGCACCGCCTGCTTCGATCTGAGCGGCGAATTGCCCGGCCCTACCGTGGCTGGTATCCACGCTGTGGCCGAGGCTTATCACGACGCGGGGATGCGCGCTGTCGTTGCGCCGATGATCTCGGACCGGACGATCTATCAGGCGCTTCCTGGCCTTCTGGAGGCCTTCCCCGAACCAATGCGCGCGCGGTTGGCGGCGATTACCTTGCCGCCTTGGCAGCAAACGCTGGCCACGGTGCGCGACGCGATCACCCGCTGGCCGGTTCCCCTGACCCGCGTGCGCCCGGGGATCGGTCCTGCCATACCCTTGCATTGCGCCGACGACTTTCTGATTTCCTGTGCCGCTTTGGCGGACGAACTTGATCTGCGCCTGCAAACACATCTGGCTGAAACCCGTATGCAGCAAGTGGCGGCACAGGCGCGATACGGCACAAGCCTGACCGTTCATCTTGACAGCCTTGGCCTGCTATCGCCGCGTTTCAGCGGCGCGCACGGGGTCTGGCTGTCACAGGACGAGGCGTACAGACTGGCCGCGCAAGGGGCCGGAATCGTGCATAACCCGATGAGCAATCTGCGGCTTGGCTCCGGCACCGCCCCTTTGCGTCTGCTTGCCGATGCCGGTGTACCGCTGGGCGTGGGCACGGATGCGTCCAACACATCCGACGGGCAGAACATGTTCGAGGCGACGCGCCTTGCCGCCACCCTATCGCGCGCAGGCACCAGCGATGCCGCGCAATGGATTACCGTGCCCGAGGCGTTCCATATGGCGACGACTGGCAGCGCGCGCATCATGGGGTTGGAGAATGTGGGCCGCATCGCCACGGGGTGGTCCGCCGACCTGCTGTTTCTGGACCGCGACTATTGCCACTACATTCCGCTGCGTGATGTCCTGTCCCAGATCGTGCTGGCCGAAAACGGCTCTGCCCTGCGCGAGGTGATGATCGACGGGCAATTCGTTTTGCGCGACAGCCGCATTCTGACGCTGGATGAAGCAGCCCTTGCGCGACAGGCCCGCGCGGCAGCGGCCCGCCTTGATGCCGGCAACGCCGATGCCCGCCTGACAAGCGAGGCCGCAGCCACTGTGATCCGCAGCTTCTGTCAGGCTGCGTGCACCACCCTTTCCCTTAACTGAAGAGGCTCGCCATGGACCAACATACCGACCCGCTGATTTCTGCCAAAGCCATTGTCGAGGCCTATCTCGAACGCTCGATGGTGCCCGATCCCGAAGGCGCTTCGGCCTATCTGGCCTCCGGTTTCGACCTTGTCTTTACCGGCGGTCGCAAATTCGCGGGCCCCTCCGAGAGTGCCGCTTTCAACGCCAAACGCTATGCTTGGGTTAAGAAGCGCTTTTTGCGCACCGACGCGGCACTGGATGCTGAAACCGGCGATGTGCATGTCTACAATACCGGATATCTCTATGGTGAATGGCATGACGGCACCACATTCGAGACCAACCGCTATATGGACAAGTTCATTGTGCGTGACGGCAAATTGATCCGCACTGATGTCTGGAACGACAGCGCCGAGATCCTGTTGTACAAGGCAGGTCTGGCCGAGGCGGAGCTTTAGGCCATGCTGCCCCGTCACGATCGCTACGACTATGTCCCGATCACAGGGCGTACCGATTATGTATGGCCGAACGGCGCGCGACTGGCGGTTTATATCGGGCTGAACCTTGAGCATTTCGCCTTTGGCGAGGGGTTGGGTGCCGAGCTTGCCCCCGGCGGACCGCAGCCCGATGTGCTGAACTACGCATGGCGCGACTATGGCAACCGTGTCGGCGCATGGCGGATGCGTGACATGCTGGACCAGCTTGAAATGCCTGCCAGCATTCTGGCCAATTCCGCAATGTATGACTATGCGCCCGATCTGATGGCCGCCTTCCGCGCTCGCGGGGATGAGGTTGTCGGGCATGGCCGCACCAATGCCGAGCGTCAAAGCATTCTGGCCGAGGCAGAAGAGGCGCACCTGATCGCAGAGGCCACGGATATCCTCACCGCAGCCGAGGGCGTCGCGCCCGAAGGCTGGCTGTCCCCGTGGATCGCGGAAAGCCGCGCAACGCCCGATCTGCTGGTCGAGGCGGGATATGGCTATACACTCAACTGGTGTATGGATGATCAACCCGTCTGGATGCGGACACGCGCGGGGCGGCTTTTGGCGATCCCCTACCCGCAGGAGGTCAACGACATCCCGTCCATCGCGGCGCGCAAGGACGGGGCCGCGCAATTCGCCGATATGGTCATCGACAATTTCGACGAGATGCTGGATCAATCCGCAGGGCAGCCGCTGGTCATGGGGATCGCGCTGCATCCCTACCTGGTGGGCCAGCCCTACCGCCTGCGCCACCTGCGCCGTGCCCTGTCGCATATCGCCGCCCATCGTGACCGCATCTGGCTGACCCGTGCGGGCGACATCCACAGATATTGCCGCGACGACATCCCCGATCTGGTTCCATAGGCCGCCGATGGCTTTCACGGCCGGTCAGGACCGGATCGGATTTTTCCGGCATGATCCGCCACGGACTTGACCTAGAGCAAAGTCACCGCCTGCGCTTTGCCGCAGATTGCGGTTCATGGAACACATAGATCAGCTTAAGGCGCTTGGCCTTTTCGAGGCGCGTGTCCCGCGCTACACCTCCTATCCGACCGCGGCTGTTTTCACGCCGCAGACGGGTAGCAGCTTCCAGCGACAGGCAATTGGATCGCTTGATCCGGATGCACCGGTATCGGTCTATGTGCATATCCCTTTTTGTGAACGCCTGTGCTGGTTCTGCGCCTGCCACACGCAAGGGACGCGGACCCTTAGCCCTGTCGAGAGCTATATCGAAACGCTGGAGGCCGAGCTTGCCCTGATGCGCGCGACGCTGCCGGCAGGTGTGCGGATGGGTCGGCTGCATTGGGGGGGCGGGACGCCGACCATCCTGCCACCGCATCTGATCCATCGTCTGGCCAAGGCGATCCGCGACGTGTTCCCGCCACATGCGGATTTTGAATTCTCGGTCGAGATTGATCCCACGATGGTGAACCGCGCCAAGATCGACGCGCTGGCAGCCGAGGGGATGACGCGGGCCTCGATCGGAATTCAGGACTTTGACCCGCTGGTGCAGGCAGCGATCGGGCGGGACCAGCCTTTCGAGGTAACGCAAGCCTGTGTTGCCGATTTGCGGGCAGCGGGGATCACCTCGCTCAATACCGATCTGGTCTACGGGTTGCCGCACCAGACGCTTGACCGGATCGACGATACGATTTCCAAGGTGCTCAGCTTTTCACCGGATCGCGTGGCGCTGTTCGGCTATGCCCATGTGCCTTGGGTATCGAAACGGCAAAAGCTGATCGACGAAAGCGCCCTGCCGGATGACATGGCGCGCTACAATCTGGCCACGATGGCAGCAGAGCGGTTTGTCGGGGCAGGTTTGACGCAGATCGGGATCGACCACTTTGCTCGGCCCGGTGACGCGTTGGATACCGCCCTGCATCACGGATATTTACGGCGCAATTTCCAAGGCTATACCGCCGATACATGCCAGACTTTGATCGGGCTTGGCGCATCCTCGATCTCGCGGTTTCCGGCGGGCTATGTGCAGAACGCGCCCGCAACGGCGGCCTATATCCAGCGCATCGGTGCGGGTGAATTTGCGGGATCGCGCGGCTACACCCTTTCGGACGAAGACAAGTTGCGTGCTCGCGCTATCGAATTGCTGATGTGCAATTTCCGGCTGGACCTTGCCGATTTACAGGCCGAGTTCGGCCCCGTTGCGGCAAGCCTCACGCCAGTGCTGGAAGGCATTGCGAACCGGTTCGGCGCGCTTGTGACTAGTGGCAACCGGCAGTTGGAAATCCTGCCGCAAGGCCGGTCGCTGACGCGGATGATCGCTGCGGCCTTCGACCAGCACGTGCCGGACCGCTTGACCTATTCCCGCGCATCCTGAGCTGCTTCGAGATTACGTGAAGCCGCCTTGGTGAAGGCGGCTTTTTGCATTGTCAGAGGGCGGAGACGCCGATGACAAAAGGATGCGCCCAGAGCAAGGCGATAAAGCCAAGCAGTCCAAGACCCAGCCGTGTCGCGACCCCGCCCCACGAGTCGGGACGCCCGATCAATGGCGCGCCCGTCGTTGCCGCATAAAGGTTGTGCCAGCGGGCTTCCCCCAAGTCGCGCCGCTTGCGCCTGTCGACCAGTTTGCGGCCGATGACGGCAAACCCACCCAGAACGGTGAACAGGATGACATGCGCTAGATCGCCGTTCGGCAGCAGGTGCAGCCCTGCCCAAAGGGCCAGCGCCAAAAGGACCGGATGGCGCGTCCAGCGGATCAGCCCCGGATGCGCTGGATCAAACCGGTCGTGTCCGGCCCCCCCGAACGAGAACGGATTGGGTCGCGCAATCGCAAGGGCAAGGATCAGGCAGACCAGCAGCATACCGCCTTGGACAATATGGCGATGCCACAACGCTTGCGGCCAGAGTTGCACAACAGGCGCCTGTCCAGCGGACCAGATCAGCAGGGCCAGCATTGCCAAGGACAAAGCCGAATACCCAAACCCGAATCCGCGTGCCCCGAACATTCCAGTCAGGCGCGCCTTGACCAGGGGGCGCAGCGGCAGTGAATGGGTCAGGAAAAACGCGGCAAAAACCGCTGCGAATCCGGTCCAGCTCATTTCCGTGTCTCCGGTTTGCGGCGCATCAGCATCGGACCGTAGGCATAGGTGAAACCGCCGAAAGCCGCCAGCCACAGGATGCCCGAAACGTAGCCCAGAACGGGCAGGGCGGGTGTGGCTAAGCGCGCGGCGACAGCTGCGAAAAGACAAAGGTAGATCACCACGGTGGCCCTGTTCGCGGTCAGCGCGCGTCCGGTATGGCCCAGCGTGGCGCGGGTCATCACCGCCAGCGTCATGCCACCGATGGCACCTGTCATCCATAGATGCTGTGCTGCCGCGGTTGCCGTACTGCCCAGCAGCAGTTCCGTCCCCACAAGCAACGCCCCCAAGGGGATGAAGGCATAAGACAGATGCAGCACCCAGACCAAAGGCTCGCGAAGGGTGTGTTGCCATTGCCAGCGGATCAGCCGGACAACATGCAGCACACCGAGACCGACCAACAGAACCCCTGTGAAGGCGTCGAATGGCCGGACGACCCAGAAAAGCAGGGCGGGCACACTCGCCATCAGCACCAGTTTGTCAAAGCGTTGCATGGGTGGTGCGGGCCGCGCGGGGGTCTGGCCGCGCGCCAGCCAGTTACGGGTGAAGGACGGGATAATGCGGCCACCGATAACCGCGATCATCATCACAGCGGTGGCGACACCCAGCCGCAGCCCTTGGCCCCGTGCGGCAAAACCGCCTTGCAGGGCTTCGACATGGAACAGCGCATTGGCCAGCGTGAACACCGCCAGCAGCGCCAGTACGATGAGGTTCTTCCAGTTCTTTCCGGCCACAATCTCGCGCAGGATCATCGCACCCAGCACCAGAGGAAAAGCAAGATCGACGGCGGGTGCCACGCTTGCCGGCAAGATGGCCGAGATCAGGATAGCCACCCGCCCCGCGACCCACAGCCCGAACAGGGCCGCAAGCGTCCAGCCGACCATCGGCAAACGCCCGGTCCAGTTGGGCACGGCGGTCAGCAGGAAACCTGCCAGAACAGCACCCAGATAGCCGAACAAGAATTCATGCGCGTGCCACGATACAGGGTCGAACTGTGTCGGCAGCGCAATGGCACCTGTCAGCGCGGGCAGCCATAAAAGCATGGCCACAACAACCCAGACCGCGCCGAACAGAAAAAAGGGCCGGAAACCGAAACTGAATAGTGCAGGCCCTGTCCAGGCGCGCATCTGTTCTGCCGATGTCTGTGCCATGTCAGGCTCCTGTCTGTTCTGCGCCCGCATCCGCAATATCCATCAGAAGCCGGATGTGGCGTGCGAAATACCATGTGGCAGGGACACCGATCAGGCATCCCAGACCGAGAGACCAGCCGGCCGAGGCCACCGGGCCGCCGACCCAGCTGAAGATCAGCGAGGCGAAGAACACATTGACCGCCGCTGCGCCGGCCCCGAACGGATAGAGCGCGAGCGCGATCCGTGCGGCGGACCATCCCTGACAAGTCATTTGCGCGCGACCAGACGTTGCACCAGAACCAGCGCCGCTATCAGCGCGATACTGCCCAATGCGAACCAGAATTCAGCCGTAGCCGATTGGGCCTGCGGAATGGGGCGGTTGAAAGCTTCTGCAAAAGCGGGGGTTGTCAGAATGATGCTAAAAAAAGTTGTCAAAAGTCGCATGTCAGGTCTCCTGTACAAGTGAGCGGTAGATGTCTGGAAGGGCGCGTATCAGGCGCGCGGGATCGGGCAGAAGGGTGAAACCGCCGCGCCCGAAAATGCGCGCGAACCAGTCCTGCCCATCTTCGTCGATGATGATACCGTGCAGGCTTTGTCCGGCCATGCGCGCCTCTTTCACAGCTTTATGGCTGTCCTCAATCCCGTGCTGGCCCTCGTAATGGTCCAGATCGTTGGGTTTGCCATCGGTCAGTACGACCAGCAGTTTCCGCGCGCTGGGCTCTTGCGCCAATTGCGCGCTGGTATGTCGGATCGCGGCACCAAGGCGGGTGTAGTGGCCGGGCTTCAAGCCGCCGATATTGGCGATGATGTCGGGCGACATCCTGTCCTTGAAATCCTTGCAGCGGGTCAGGAACACGCGGTCGCGGCGCAGCGAGGAAAAGCCCCAGATCGCCAGACGGTCGCCTGCCGCGTCGATGCCACCGGCCAAGGCGGCCATCGCCTCGCGCGCCACCGCAATCACCGATGTGTCGCCGATGGCTGCTTCTGTGGACCGTGACGTGTCGATCAGAAAGGCCACGGACAGATCGCGCTCGGTCTGGCGGGCGGATTGCCAGATCCGGTCAGAGCCGCGCCCTGTCGCGACCAGATCGGCGCGGGTTGTCAGGACGGCGTCAAGATCCAACTCGGAACCGTCGACCTGACGCGGTTGCAGGGTGCGGCGGGGGCGCAGTGCCTCGAACTGGCGGCGCACCTCGCGGATGCGGCGCTCGTCGGGCGTGAAAACTGTGCCATCGGCAAAGGCCGGCGCGTCCAGCACGCGGCAATGATCCGGCATGTAGCTGCGCGCGCGGTGGTTCCATTCGGGATAGGTATGCACACCCGCCAGCGCCTCATGATCGGCATCGGCGGGTGACAGGTCCAGATGCAGGCGCAGCCGTGTCGCGGTCTTGCGGTCCTGTTTTGACAAGACGATCTCATCCTGATCGTCGGCAGCTTTCTGGGCATTTTCCGCGTCGTCATCATCGACGCTGCGGTTGATGTTCATCGATTCGACCCATGACAGGATCGCTTCAAAGCGGTGTATGATGAAATTGTCCTTGCGGTTCTGCTGGTCCTGATCCTTGCGCAGCCCAAGCTTGCGGTTGGTCTGCGCGGTATGGGGTGGCGGTGTGGCGGGATCGGCCTGTTCGTCACCGGCTGCAATGCCGCTGGCAGGGGGCGCAAATCGCAGCCAAATCGGTACGGGGGCGAAGGTCATGTAGGTTCTTGCTGCCGGATCAACAGTCAGTTCGGGGCTGTTGCCGCCCAACTGGTCACGAATGGCGCGCTCGAAGACGGCTTCCTGCGGTGGGCGGATCACGTCGGGCCGTGCCGCCAGACAGTGCCGCGCCATTGACGCATAGGCTGTGCGCAGACCGGGACAGACGATATAGACCGCATCCGATGCCGCGGCATTCGCACGGATCAGGGCGCCGTCAGCGGCAGGGCCTATACCGGCGAGGCGGTCAAAATCGGGCGCGCTTTTGGCGGCCATTGCCGTCAGCCAGAAATAGGCTGACCGGTTCAGGGCGGCATTGGGAAAGGCAGCGATGAAGGGCGGCAGGGCAAGCCGCTCTCCGTCAAAGCTGGCGATCCATTCGCGGTCCCGCTCAGCTCCGAGTTTACGGCGCAGGGGGCGGCGGTGGCGGGCCAATGTCGGTGCCGCCTCGCCCAGTTCGACACCTGCCGCCCCGCCAAGCGCGCGGAACAGTATCGCAAGGCTGGGACGGACCGAGGCAAGGGAAACCGCCGCGTCGGGATAGGTGACCTCTGCCCCGATCCGGCTGGCCATATCGTGCCAGAGATTGCCGACCGTTTCCTCGGGTTCCATCAGATCGAGAAGGTGCATGGCGGTTATCCGTAGATTGTCGCGGTCAGATCGCGCAGCGCCTGCTGCACATCCGGTTCGTCGGTCAGGGGCTCGATCACGGCGGCCTCCAGCGCCTGATCGACCCCCATGCCGCTGGCCATCAACGTGGCCGCATAGATCAGAAGGCGTGTTGATACGCCCTCTTCCAGATCCATGCCCGACAGCCGCCGGATATGGCCCGCCAAGCGCACCAGTGGCGTGACGCGACCAACCTCCAGCCCGCTTTCGCGGGCGACGACCGCGATCTCGGTCTGGGCGTCGGGAAAGTCGAAAGAGATCGACAGAAAGCGCTGCCTTGTCGAGGGTTTGAGTCGCTTGAGCACATTCTGGTAGCCTGGGTTGTAGCTGGCGACCAGCATGAAGCCCTTGGGGGCGAGTAACTCTTCCCCCGTGCGGTCGATCATCAGGGTGCGGCGCGTGTCGGTCAGCGGATGCAGCACCACGGTCACATCCTTGCGTGCTTCCACAACCTCGTCGAGATAGCAGATCCCGCCTTCGCGCACGGCGCGGGTCAGGGGACCATCGACCCAGACAGTCTCGCCGCCTTTCAGCAAGTAGCGCCCGATCAGGTCGGCGGCGGACAGGTCGTCATGGCAGGCGACGGTGTAAAGAGGCTTTCCCAGACGGGCGGCCATATGCTCGACAAAGCGGGTTTTGCCGCAGCCGGTCGGCCCCTTCAGAAGAAGGGGCAAACCGTTGTCATAGGCTGTCTGGAATAGCGCGCATTCGTGACCTGTAGCCTGATAGAAGGGCAGGGCGGGTGTGAGTGCGATGTTCATTTGTCATTCTCCGGGAACAGGGTTGGCAGGGCCGGGGGCGATCACCTCGGTCTTGCGGACAACCAGCATGGAATAGATGAACAGCAAGGCACCGATCACGACCGCAGCGCCCGCGCCAAAGCGCATCAAGTAGAAGATCGACAGGCTGTCCTGCACCTGCATGTAGTAATCACCCACGACACGCTGCATATGCGTCTGGATGGTGCCCGCGAAAGTCAGCACGAAGGTCATGAAGGCCATGCCGCCGGTCATCAGCCAGAACGACGCCATGTTCAGCACCTGATTGTAGGGCGCGCGGCCGCGCAGCATCGGCATCGCATAGCTAAAGATCGCAAGGTTCAGCGCGACATAGGCCCCGTAGAAAGCAAGGTGCCCGTGTGCTGCGGTGATCTGCGTGCCGTGGCTGTAGAAGTTCACCCCGTGCAGCGTGTGTAGAAAGCCCCAGACCCCTGCGCCGAAGAAGGCCACTGTGCTGGACCCCAGCGACCACAGAAGGGCGGCCTTGTTGGGGTGGTTCTTGCGACCCTTCCAGACCATTACGAAGGCAAAGGACATCATCAGGAAGAAGGGGATCACCTCGAAGGTGGAAAAGATCGAACCGATCCACTGCCAGTATCCCGGTAGGCCGATCCAGTAAAAATGGTGCCCCGTGCCAAGAATGCCCGAGAAAAGCGCTGTGGCGACGATGACATAGAGCCATTTTTCCACGACCTCGCGGTCTACGCCCGTCAGCTTGAGCAGCAGGAAGGCAAGGATCGCGGCCATCACCAGCTCCCATGTCGCCTCGACCCAGAGGTGCACCACGAACCACCAGTACATTTTATCAAGGCTCAAGTTGTCGGGGTTGATGAAGGCAAAAATCCACAGCAGCGACAGCAGCCACATGCCCATCAGAAGGACGTTGGTGATCGCGGTTTTCTTGCCCGCCAGCACGGTCATCGAGATGTTGAGCAGAAAGATCAGCGCCGCGACCAGAATGCCGAACTTGACCCAAAGCGGTTGCTCCAGAAATTCGCGTCCGCCATGGATGCCGACAAGGTAGGAACCCACGGCCCCCAGCGTGCCGACAACAAGGATGATCAACTGCAGATAGGCCAGTTTGGGCGACCAGATCTCGCGCTCGGATTCCTCGGGGATCAGGAAGTAGGCGGCCCCGAAAAAGCCCAGAAGCAGCCAGACGATCAGGGCATTGGTATGGATCATGCGGATGATGTTGAACGGCAGGATTTCCGCCAGGAAGTTGGGCGAGACATAGACCCAGCCCGCCAGCAAGCCGCCCAGCACCTGAATGCCGAACAGCGCCATGGCAGCCAGAAAGTACCAGTACGCCACTCTTTGTGATTGATATTTCATTTGCTTATCTCCTTGCGCCGCTCAGCCGGCATCATTGGGCGGCCAGCCCTGCGTGTCTGTCTGGTCAGCCCAGCGCAGGAAATCCGCGAGGCCGCGAATCTCTTCGTCGGTCAGTTCGTAGCGTGGCATCTGGCGGCGGCCCTCGACCCCGCTGGGCTGGCCTTCCATCCATGCCTTGAGGGTGGCGAATGCATCCTCGGGATAGTCCTGCACGCCCCATCGGGTCATCACATTGCCAAGTTCGGGCGCGAAATAGGCGCCTTCACCGTGCAGGCTGTGGCAGTTGATGCAGGAATTTCTTTCCCACACATGTTTGCCGGTGATGACAGACTCGGTAAGCGGCATGCCTGCGGTCGAGACATCGACCACGTATTTGTGGGAATGGACGGTCATGCCCACGAAGATCACGACGAAAAAGATCGAACCTCCGTAGAAGATGTTGCGCGCCCGCGATTTTGTTAAGAATTCAGCCATCTGCTGGCTCCCGTTTGTAAGTGGATGCCACAGGTTCTAACGGGCCGATCAGATCGCAGTTTGCGCCAGAACAACGTTTGAGGCGGTTGTTCCGGTCAGGATGCTTTCAGAAAGCGAGGACAGCATGGAAGCTGAACGCGTCACGAATCCCGATCTGTCGCTTGCCGATCTGATGGCGGCATGGCCCGAAACGATCACCGTTTTTATCCGCCACAAGATGCTGTGCGTCGGATGTCTGGTCAGCCCGTTTCACACGGTTACGGATGCCTGTGCCGAATACGGTCTGGATCTGGATGCGTTCTACAGCGAGCTTGTCCGCGCGGTCACGCCTTTGCCGCTGCCAGAATGACAAGCTGGTGCGGATCGCAGACCGTGATCCGCTTGCGTTGGCTTTCGACCAAGCCCTGTTTCTCCCACGCGCTCAGCATGCGACTGACCGTGTGCAGCGTCGTGCCGGTCAATTCCGACAGATCCTGACGCGTGATCGGGAAATTGATCTCGATCCCGTTTGGCACCTTGCGACCTGTCTGGTTGATCAGGCGCAAGAGGGCATTCGCCACCCGCTGTTCGACTTGCAATGTCGCCATCTCGACGATGCGGGTGTTCATTTCGCCAATACGGTTGCCGACGGTTTTATAGGTCTCGGTGGCAAAGCCCTCGTAATCGGCTACGAACTGGTCCCACAACCGCGTCGGCCATGACAGGGCCAGCGATTCTGCTGCCGTGATCGCAGTAGCCGGATAGGTTTCGCGCCCCAGCGCCTTGGCGATGCCGAACAATTGGCCACTGGGAATGTGTAGCGCGATCACCTGCTCACCTTGAGGCGTGATCCGCACGACACGGATATAACCATCCAATAGCATGAAAAACCGCTCGGCCTCGTGACCTTCCTCGAAGATCGCGGAGCCGATGTCATAGCGGCGCGAACTGGCCTGGTCCAGAATCTCGCGGATCTGGCGGGTGTCGAGCTTGGAAAAGGGCGGCAGATGCGTCAGCAAACTTTCGTCCAACCGGACCTGCGGCTTGGATCGTCTGGCATGTTTCATCGCGGCGGCCTCCTTGTCCTGTCGCGCCGACCTCTCGCGCCATCCTGCCCGCCGGTTTTGATCCAGATCAAGAAAAACAGGCGATTTTTGTTGTGCCCCGACAACGTTCGGGCGCTGGAAACTTCTATCACTGATCTCAGCAGAACACGAAAGGATAAGATGATGTTCAGAACATTCGCTTCCACTCTCGCACTTGGTATCGCGCTGGCTGGCGCGGCTTTTGCGGAAACCCATGAGGTCAAAATGCTCAACAAGGGTACTGACGGTGAACGCATGGTGTTCGAGCCTGCATTTCTGCAGGTGGCACCCGGCGACACGGTGGTTTTTGTGCCGACAGACAAGAGCCACAACGCGGAAACGGTAGACGGCATGATGCCCGGTGGCGTGGAAGGCTTCGTTGGCAAGATCAGTCAGGAAGTCGCGTTCACCTTCGATACCGCGGGACTTTATGGCGTCATTTGCAAGCCGCACTACGCAATGGGCATGGTTATGACCATCGAAGTTGGCGAGGTCGATGCCGTACCTTCCACTTTCTTCGAGGGTCGTGTGCCCAAGAAAGCCAAAGAGCGCTTTGACGCCCAGTTGTCCAACCTCTGACCCATTCCGGTGCGCGGGCATGGCGCCCGCCACCCTATTCAACCCCATGGAGGAAACCATGACTTCATTCATCAATCCCGGCCTTATGAAAACAAGCCGTCGTAATGTGCTGCGCGGCTCGGTGCTGGCCGGTGCGGCCGCAATGACAGGTGCAAGCGCACTGGCCACGCCCCGCGCCCCGAAAATCGACATCGCCAACCGGACATCGGCACGGCTCTATCAGGCTTCGGCAGAAAAAGCCGCTGAAACCACTGCGAAAGCGGCTGATCTGTCAGCCTATACCCGCGTGAAACAGGATATGGTGGCCCCGCCCTATGCGCCGGTCCACGAGCAGGTCGCCACAGGTGGCCCCAAAATCATCGAGGTCGTTCTGGAGACAACCGAACGTCTGATGGTGGTGGACGAGGATACCGGCGCAAGCGTCTGGGCGCTGACTTATAATGGCTCGGTTCCCGGCCCGCTGATTATCTGCCACGAGGGTGACATGGTCGAACTGACCCTGCGCAACCCCGCCGACAGCATGATGGAGCACAATATCGACTTTCACGCCGCAACAGGCGCTTTGGGCGGCGGTGGTCTGACCCATGTCTATCCGGGCGAGGAATGCGTGTTGCGCTGGAAGGCCACCAAGCCGGGCTGCTTTACCTATCACTGCGCACCAGGCGGGGCGATGATCCCCTACCACGTCACCCACGGGATGAACGGCGCGGTCATGGTGCTGCCGCGCGACGGGCTGAAGGATCGCGATGGCAACGCGCTGACCTATGACAAGATCGCTTATATTGGCGAGCAGGACTACTATCTGCCGAAAGACGAGAACGGCGAATACAGAACCTATGAAGCGGCAGGCGACGACTACGCAGACAGCCTTGATGCGATGCGGACCCTGACACCGACACATTGCGTCTTCAATGGTGCAGTCGGGGCCGTCACAGGCGAAAACGCCATGACGTTCAAAGTCGGCGAGACCGTGCTGATGATCCACAATCAGGCCAACCGCGACTCGCGACCCCACTTGATCGGCGGGCATGGCAACTATGTCTGGGAAACATCCTTCAGCGAGGCACCGCTGACCGGTCTCGAAACATGGTTCGTGCGGGGTGGCACCGCAATGGCCGCGATGTATACTTTCGAGCAACCGGGCGTTTATGCCTATGTGAACCACAACCTGATCGAGGCAGCCCTGCTGGGGGCCACCGCGCATTTCATCGTCGAAGGCGATTGGGACAATGACCTAATGGAGCAGGTTGTCGCACCGCGACCTTTCACGACCTGACGCAACCATCTGATCCGGAAGGATAAAATTATGATCGCCGCTATTGCCTACCCGACCGGCTTGTACCGAACTACTCTTGGGGTTCTGGCCGTGGGCACGATAGCGGCGGTCATTGCTTTGGGCGCGATTGCTCTGCGCGCTCCTGATCACACCTTGCTTCCGGTTATGGCCGAGCGGCCTGTCGCGCTGAAGGACGGGCGCGTTCTTTATGTCCAGCGCCACGAGGTGACAATCGCCGAGTGGAACATCTGCGCCGCAGCGCGGGCTTGCACGCTGGAATTACGCACGCGCCATAATCAGGATCCTGTCACGACACCGGCAACGGGTCTCAGCTATGTCGACGTGCAGGAATATGTCGCGTGGATCAACCGGAAAACCGGCCATGATTTCCGCCTGCCCACCGCAGCCGAGTGGGACACGATGGCGGCTGCGGTTCTGCCTGAAAAACCCGCACCTATCTTTACCGACCCGGCCTTGGCATGGGCTTCCGGCTACCTGACCGCAGGTCGCGCGCCCCGCGCGTTGAAACCGCAGGGCAGTTTCTCGACCTCGCCTGAAGGTGTGGCCGACCTTGACGGTAGCGTCTGGGAATGGACGCAGGATTGCTATGCCGGTACTGCCGAAGACCCCGATCCGGCGCGCTGCGCCGCATTTGTCCTTGGCGGTGAACATGTTGCGGTGATGCCCTTCCTGACGCGCGATCCCGCCAATGGCGGCTGCGCTGTCGGTGTGCCACCTGCCCATCTGGGGATGCGGCTTGTTTCTGACGCCGCGACCTGAGGGCCGTGCGTCCCGATCGACCCGCAAGTTGCAATTGCGCGAAAACGGCATGACAATCGCGCCATGTGGAGTATCATGGCTTTGTCTTGTCCTGTCCCGAAACCGTTTCTCAGGAGCAACCTGTCATGTCACAATCCTATTTTGGCCTCAACGCTGGCGTGGTTCGGTCCGGTTTGTCCGGTTTGCTATGTGCGGCGGGTCTGTTGGTGGCCAGCGTTGCACATGCTCAGGACGATTTTGAAGAGCAGAAGAAACGGCTGATCGTTGCAATTGAATCCGCTGGATGCGTTGTCAATGAAAGCAATCAGGCCCAGATCCTTACCCAATCGGGACTTACGCAGGATCAGGGGTCCGTGATCGTCAACTATCTGATGGATGAAGGCGAAGCCGAACCTGCGGGTGACAACATGCGCCTGAAGGTGGGTGGTTGCCGGTAGGCGCGCCACGCGGCTTGCCCCTGCGGACAAAGTTCGAAACGATACCCTGACGGCAGATCATTTTGTGGTAGAAAGCTGCCTGCCAAGCGGGCACGATCAGGCGGACACAATTCAGGAAAGACGCCGTCCCATGATCATCTCAGCGACTGACCTTACCGCCTTTGCCACAGCTATTCTGGATCATGCAGGCGGTAATCCCGATGCGGCGGGAAGGGTGGCCGCGCGTCTGGTCAGGGCCAACCTGACAGGCCATGACAGCCACGGCGTGGGGATGATCCCCGCCTATGTCGAGGGCATCTTGGCCGGTGAGTTGCGTCCCGCTGCGGTGGCCGAGATCGTGCGCGATAACGGGCCGTTCCTTCTGGTGGATGGTGGTCAGGGGTTTGGTCATGTCATTGCCGAACAAGCGATGGACATGGCGATCACACGTGCGCGCGCAAGCAAGTTTGCCGTCCTGTCCTTACGCAACAGTTTCCATCTGGGGCGTCTGGGTGACTGGGGCGAGATGGCAGCCGAGGCCGGTTTTATCTGTATCATCTATGCCAATGTGCAAACACCGAAACCTCTGGTTGCCCCCTTTGGCGGCAGCGACGGGCGGTTCGTGACCAACCCCTATTGCACTGCCATTCCGGCCACATCGAAAAACCCGATGTTCCTGCTGGATATGGCAACCAGCACGATCGCCAAGGGCAAGGTGCGGCTGGCCTATCTTGGCGGGAAACCGGCGCCCGAGGGTGCGCTGATCGACGCGCAGGGCAATCCGACAACCGATCCGGCGGTGATGTTCGAAGACCCGCTGGGTGCGCTGACGACGCTTGGAATGCACAAGGGGTTCGGGCTAGCCTTGCTGGGCGACATTCTGGGTGGATCGTTCAGCGGCGGCGGGGCCTATCTGCCTGAACGGCAGGTGCCGTCGCGGATCATCAACAATATGATGGCGATCCTGATCGACCCTGACGCATTCGGGATGGCGGATGATTTCGCTGCCGATATGGACAGATATACTGCCTGGGTCAAAGCCTCGCCGCCCGCCCCCGGTGTCGAGGCCGTGCAGTTCCCCGGCGATCCCGAGCGGCGTTGCGCGCAGGAAAGGCAACGCGACGGCATTCCGGTGGATCAGGGCACATGGGCACAGTTGCTCGACGTGGCCAAAGCGGTCGGTGTGCCGCAGGACAGGCTGGACGTCTTCGCGGCTGGCTGACCTCACAGGGTCATCGTCCCCGAAACATGCCCGCGCATTTTTGCAGCAAACGGGCAGGGCGCGGCCTGAAATGTGACGGGCTGGAGGCCGCAAGCGTGAAATCGGAGCGGCATGGTTTGTCAGAAGGACCGCGTTCTGCTTGAATGAAGCAATGAACGCAACAAGCCCCCGAAAACCCGAGAAAGTTTCATTCGATCGCGCCTTGGCCGCGTTGATCGCGCGCATCTATCCGGCTGCGGATTCTCATGTGCTGGCGCTGCAATGCCTGCAGGCCTTCTGGCCGGATGGTCAGCATCGCCGCCAGCGGGCAAGGGCGCGCGATAACAGGTTGTGGTCGCAGGCGGATATCCTGCTGATTACTTATGGCAATTCGCTGTTGGACGGGACGCACAAGCCGCTGGATCTGCTGAACGATTTTCTCCACCGCTATCTGCGCGACATGGTCAACGGCGTGCATGTGCTGCCGTTCTTTCCCTATACCTCGGATGACGGATTTGCGGTGACCGACTTTCGCGCTGTGAACACGCAACTTGGCGACTGGCCCGATATCAACCGCATCGCCTCGGATTTCAAACTGATGTCCGATCTGGTGCTGAACCATGTCTCCAGTCAGGGCGCGTGGTTCAACGCCTACAGGCAGGGCCAGTCGCCTTATGACCGTTTCTTTTTCGAAGCCTCGCCCGACGATGATCTGTCGATGGTGGTGCGCCCCCGCACAACCCCGCTGCTGCGCGAGGTCGAAACAACTGCGGGGCCGCGCCATGTCTGGTGTACGTTCAGCCATGACCAGATTGATCTGGATTTCCGCAATCCCGAGGTGCTGCTGGAGTTCTTGCGGATTATCCGTCTGCATCTGGACAACGGTGTGCGGATCATCCGGCTGGATGCAGTGGCCTTCTTGTGGAAAGAGGCGGGCTCGCCCTCGATCCATCTGCCGCAGACCCATGCCATCGTCAAACTGATCCGGCTACTGTGCGACTATGCGGTCGAGCCTGTCATTCTGGTGACTGAAACCAATGTGCCCAAGGCCGAAAACCTAAGCTATTTCGGGCGCGGGGACGAGGCGCACGTAATCTACAATTTCCCGCTGCCGCCATTGATCCTCCATGCGATGCTGTCGGGCTCGGCCCGCCATCTGGTGGACTGGCAGCGCCGGATGCCGCCCGCGCCGCTGGGCTGTGCCTATCTGAATTTCACCGCCAGCCATGACGGGATCGGAATGCGCCCCGCCGAGGGTGTCCTGTCGCCTGAGGATCAGGCGGCGGTGATCGCGACGGTCAAGAAGAATGGCGGGCTGGTGTCGATGCGTGGCCTGCCCGGCGGGGGCGAGGCACCCTACGAGTTGAACACCACTTTTTTCGACGCGATGCGCCAGACATTTGCCGGACCTGACGCACATCATCTGGAAAGGTTCCTGTGTTCGCAGACCATCGTCATGTCGCTTGAGGGCATTCCGGCCTTTTATATCCATTCGCTGCTGGCCACGCCCAATGACCATGACAGCGTCGAAAAGCGCGGCATGAACCGCGCGATCAACAGGCATCGCTGGGATTATCCCGCCTTGCGCGAGCGGTTGGCGCAGCCTGATACCGATCAGACACAGGTCATGGCGGGATTGCGCGCACGCCTGCGACTGCGGCGGCGCCAGCCTGCCTTTCATCCCAATGCCACCCAGTTCACGATCCATACCGCTGATGACCGGGTGTTCGGCCTGTGGCGGCAAAGCCTTGATCGCAAGCAATCCATCTTTGCGCTGCACAATGTCAGCGCCGCGCCTGTGATCCTGCCCTCCACCTGCCTGAACCTGATCGACGACGAGGACTGGCGGGATATTCTATCGGGCGACGGGATCACGGATGATGACATCACCCTTGCGCCCTATCAGTGCCGTTGGATCAGCAACGCCGTCTACTGAAACTCTGCCGCATCGCTTGCGACAACGGCCTGCAGATCGCGCAGGAAATCTGGGTCTGCCGCATGGACCCTGTTCCATGTCGGGATGAACGGGGTCTCGTGCGGGTTGTCCAGAAAGGTCTGCCCCGCGCGCATGATGTTTTCGGCAAACATCTCGATCGAGGCTTCCTCGGCATGGCGGTCGAGCGTCAGCCCGTTCATTCGCGCATCCGAGTGATAGGCCTCCAACAGATCCAGCGCGCTGCGGTAGTAAGTGGCTTTCAGGGTGCGGAACACATTGGTCGTAAAGACCGTGCCATCCGCTGCCAGCTTTCGGAAGATCGCCTTACAGATATCGGTGGACATGCGGTTCAGTCCGGTTGTCGCATCCTCGGCGCTCAGCGTCTGGTGTTTGTGGTCATAGGCATCGGCGATTTCCACCTGACACACGGCGGACGGTGCCAGATTGCGCCATGCCTCGGACAGCACGCCGATTTCCAGCCCCCAGTCGGACGGAATACGCAGATCGGGCAGGATGTTGGTTCGCATCGCGAATTCTCCTGACAGCGGGTAGCGGAAGGCACGCAGATAGTCGAGGTAGTCGCGATCCCCCACCACCCGTTTCAGCGCGATCAGCAAGGGGCTGACCAGAAGCCGCGTCACCCGCCCGTTTAGCTTGTCCTGACCGATGCGCGCGTAATAGCCCTTGGCCAGTTGGAAGGGGAAGGTCGGATTGGCGACAGGATAGATCAGCCGCGCCAGCATTTCGTTGGTATAGGTCAGGATATCGCAATCATGGATCGCCATGACGGCGCTGTCCTGACAGCTGATCAGATAGCCCATCGCGGTCCAGACATTCTTGCCCTTGCCCGCCTCTGCCGGTCCAAGGCCCATCGCGTCCAGCCGTGCTTCCATCTGGTGCATGCGGGGGCTGTCATTCCAGATCACCACATGGCTCTGTCCAAGCCCTTCAAAAAAGGTGCGCGCATGGCGAAACTGCGCCTCATCCGCCTGATCCAGTCCGATGATGATACGGTGCAGATAGGTGACGCGGGACAGTTCGGCCAGTATCTGCGGCATCGCCTCGGTTTCCAGCTCTGAATAGAGGCAGGGTAGGATCAGCGACATCTTGCGGGTCTGGCCGAAGGTTTCCAACTCGTAGGTCATGTCGTCAAGCTGGCGGGTCCGCAGGTTGTGCAGCGTGGCGATGTGACCGTTTTGATGAAAATCAACCATGTTGGCGTGGTCCTTTGTCTTGGCTTGGGGCAGGGCGGGTGTCTGGATGAAACCGGTTCAGCAGGGCCAGAACAGCAAGGTTCCAGCCTTCCGGTCCGGGCTTGTCGGTGCGGATGATGCGGCCTTTGTCGTCGCCTTCAAGGGCGGGTAGCGGCGGATGGTGCGGGTTGGCGACGACTACGCCGATATCGGCGTGTTCCAGCATTTCGATATCGTTTGGCGCATCGCCCAGGGCGAGCGTTCGGGTGGGGCGGTAGCGTGCAATCACCTCGTCCATACGGTCGGCTTTGGTCTTGCCGAAGGACAGTGTCAGAAACCGCCCGCCTTGGCGTGCGGTCACGCCCTTCGCCTTGAGCGCCGACAGAAAAGCAGCGCGGCTATCTGCGTCGCCCTGCCAGAGACCGGGTTCCGAATAGGCCCTTGTCCGCGCACGTGCCGCTGCTTGCATGTCAAGACCGGTCAGTGCGACCACCTCCGGCAGGTCCATATCGGCAAAGCCGCGAAAGCCTGCGCGCAGATCGGCGGGCAGATCATCCAGCTGGCGGCGCAGGTTGGTGTAGTCGTCGTTTCCGAACAGGCCAGCCCCAAGCCCGACCAGTCCGGCACCGTTTTCCACGATGGCGGGCAAACCTGTCAGCCCCATCATATGCTGGATGGGGATGATCTCGGCCGCTGTCTTGCTGCTGGCCAGAATGACAGGCGCGCCAAGCCGGGCGAGACGGTCAAGCGCGGGCTGCGCCGCATTCCACCCGTAGGTGGCGTGATCCAGCAAGGTTCCGTCAAGATCGGTGAAGACAACAAGCGGTGTTGATGGCGTCATGCCTGCGATTGTCAGGGCACAGACCCCAAGCCGCAAGGAAGAAGTGACCTGATGCGCGGTTTTTGACGATACGCCTTCCGGCGCGTCGCTTTTTCAAACACTTGCGGCGCCGTTCAATGACCGCTCAGCAATAGCCTTCAACACCGATCCGCTGCTCGGTCGAATATCTGTCACCATGGGCCCAGCCGATAGGAAGCACCTGTTCGATCGCCTGCATGATTTCGTTCGTCATGGCAAAATTGCTGCCTGCTGCGCAATCAGCCAGATGGCTGGCCTTGCGCGTTCCCGGAATCGGGATCAGATGCGGCCCTTTGGCAAGACACCATGCAATCGCCAGCGCTGCAGGTGTGCAGGACAGGTCCTGCGCCAACTGCCGAAAGACCGCGATGCTGGTGAGGTTATGGCTGAAATGCGGTTCGTGAAATCGCGGATTGGGAATTCTGAAATCGCCCTTGGCGAATTGCGCGGGGTCCGGTGCGGTGCGCGTGAACATGCCGCGCCCGACAGGGGAAAACGGCACAAAGGCGACGCCCAGTTCCGCGCAGGTCTGGATCAGGCCCAGTTCGGGCTGGCGTGTCCACAAGGAATATTCGCTTTGCACCGCATCGACCGGACCCACGGATACCGCGCGTCTGAGGGTGGCTGGCGCGATCTCGGAAAAGCCGATCCCCCCGATCTTGCCCTCGGCCTTGAGGTCCAGAAGCGTGCCCATCACATCTTCGACCGGAATGCTCTGGTCGCGGCGGTGGATGTAGTAAAGATCGACGTGCTCGATCCCCAGACGCGTCAGCGACGCCTCCAACTCGGCCCGTAGATGGGTGGCACTGTTGTTGAAGCTGCGCTGGCCGGTGTCGGGATCGCGGCAGATGCCGCCCTTGGTCGCGATGGTGAACAGGTCGGTGCGACCCTTCAGGTAGCTGCCGATGATCTTTTCGGACTGGCCCATGCCATAGACATTGGCCGTATCCAGAAAATTCACACCAAGATCGCGCGCGGCGGCAAGGGTGTCATGGGCCTCGGACTCGGTCGTTGGACCATAGGCGCCGCCAAAGCTCCAGCAGCCCAATCCGACTTCGGAAACTGTCCTGCCGCTTTCCAGTATGCGTCTTGCTTTCACGCCACCCCCCTTTTCCTGTGCAAACCGTTTGTGACTGCGGGTACTCTAACAATCAACACAAGGCAGGTTACAGATGTTAAAATCGCCTTGCGCTGTGGTGGATGCGCAGAAATTTTCCGGCTGTGACAGCTTGTTGTCCGATGGGTCCGGTGCTGTCCGGTGTTTCAGGATTGAGGAGAGAATCGATGACGGGGGAAGACGAAGTCAAGGTTGCAGGCCGACTGAACGGTGAGCAGATCGAGCCTGAAAAGCCCGATAACATGTTGTTGCGGCTGCTTTACATGCTGCTGATCGCGTTCATGATCTCGGTCGCGCAGACGGTGCTGGGTGTGGCAACGATTGTCCAGTTCATCGTGATGCTGGTGAATAACAACGAGCCGAACGCGCGTCTGGCCGATTTCGGCACAGATCTGGGCATCTGGATTGCCAAGGCCGCGCGGTTCCAGACAGCGGCCAGTAATGTCAAACCCTGGCCCTGGACCGAGTTGGACTAGATTTACCGGCAACGCCGATGCCTGTGGGTGGCGATCCGCCTTGCCGCCTGTCAGCCCCTGTCGCTAGTCTTCCAACCGGAAGACCATTGGAAAGGGAAGGTGTGACGGATGAGGGATCTTGAGGGGCGCAAGGCGCTGGTGACCGGATCGGCGACGGGGCTGGGACGGTCGATTGCCGTGAAGCTGGCCGCGCGCGGCGCGGATGTGATCATCAACTACACCAGATCCAGCGGTGAGGCAGAGGCGGCGGCCGATCTGTGTCGTGCTGCGGGCGCACAGGTGCAAGTGGTCAAGGCCAATGTCGCCGATCCTACGGATTGCAAGGCACTGGCCGAGGCGGCGCAAAGCTGGGGCCAGCTTGATATCCTTGTGAACAACGCCGGTATCACCCGCCATGCGCGCGACCATTCCGATCTGGACGCGCTGTCCAAGGACGACTTCATGGCGATCTACGAGGTCAATGTAGTCGGTTCCTATCTGGTTTTGCAGGCGTTGAAGCCGCTGCTTGTGGCGGCTTACCAAAATACCGGACGGGCCAGCACGGTGCTGAACACGTCATCCATTGCGGGCGTCAAGGGCGTGGGATCGTCCGTGGCTTATGCCGCGTCAAAGGGGGCGCTGAACACCATGACCCTGTCGCTGGCGCGCGCTTTGGGGCCAGCCATCCGCGTCAACGCGATCTGCCCCGGCTTTATTGGCACGCGCTGGTTCAAGGACACGATGGATGAGGCCGCCTTTGACACAACTCTCCGCCAGATCGAGACCCTGACGCCGCTGGCGCAGGCTTCCGGTCCTGATGATATCGCTGATGCGGCGCTGTTCTTTCTAAGCGATGCGTCGCGGCATGTGACGGGCGAGATGTTGCTGGTGGATGCGGGTATGCACCTTGGCAAAAGCAGGGCGTGATGATGCTGGCGCGATAGCGTCGCCACTTTTCGCCGCCTCTGTAGAACATGAAGGGATATACGCATGATTGTGGATGCCGGACCAAAGACCTGCCATTGGGGCTTTTTCGATGCGGACCTGCCCCCCGTGGCCACGATAGCAAGCGGTGACGAGGTCACGATCAACACGGTCTCGGGCGGGCCAAATGTCCTACCGTTTAAGGGCTATCATATCCCGCCCGAACTGCTGGAGATCCACGCGGGAGGTATCCCCGCCACTCCGGGCCATATCCTGACAGGGCCTGTTGCCGTTGCGGGCGCGATGCCCGGCGATGTGTTGCAGATCGACATTCTGGATGTCCGCTTGCGGCAGGATTGGGGCTATACGTTCATCAGGCCGCTGTCGGGCACTTTGCCGCTGGATTTTCCGCAGATGCAGCAAATGACTATCGCGCTGGACAACGCGCGGAACGAGGCGACATTGCCTTGGGGGTTGAAGCTGCCGCTTGCGCCTTTCTTCGGTGTCATGGCGGTCGCGCCACCCGCATCATGGGGACGTATCCCGACCATCGAGCCGCGAACGCATGGCGGTAATCTGGACAACAAGGAACTGGTGGCCGGCACCACGCTCTATCTGCCGGTTTTGGTCGAGGGCGCGCTGTTTTCCTGCGGCGACGGGCATGGCGCACAGGGCGATGGCGAGGTTTGCGTAACAGCGATCGAGACCGCATTGCAGGGCCGGTTCCGCCTGACAATCCGGCGTGATCTGGATGTGACCTATCCCGAGACCGAGACCCAGACGCATCTGATCACGATGGGGATGCATCCCGATCTGGATGTGTGTGTCGAGATGGCCCTGCGCCGGATGATCACTCTGGTCTCGCAGCGCACAGGCATCTCGCGCGCCGAGGCTTACATGCTGTGCTCGCTGGCGGCGGATCTTCGGATCACCCAGACCGTGAACCTCGAGAAGGGCGTGCACATGATGATAGGCAAGTCGCTGCTTTGACAGGGCCGACCGGCCGGTCAGCGGGACAGCGGCTGCGGGGTAGCCGAAGGAAGAACTTTGCCGGTTTTCCGTTGCAGGGCCGTGAATCACCTGAACCGGTTTGACTGTCGTTTTGCCAGCCTTCACAGTGGGGTAAACGGGAACAGGAGAACGTGATGGCTGACAGCGCCGACATGCGCGCCGCGATCGAGGCGGCAGTAGATGCGGGGTTCGAGGCGCAGCTCGACTATACCCGCAAACTGGTGTCTTACCCGTCCCAGCGGGGCGAAGAATTCGCGATTCAGGATTTTCTGTTCCGGGACTGGGCAGCGCGCGGCTACAAGATGGACCGCTTCGAGATGAGCCCTGCGGATATCATGGCGCATGAAGGGGCCGGTGCCTTCTCGCCCGAGCATTCAGAGGCGCCGATTGTCGTGGGTATCCATCATCCGCACAGGGAAACAGGGCGCTCGCTGATCCTGCAACACCATGTCGATGTTGTGCCGGTCGGGCCTGCGGATATGTGGGAAAAAGCCCCTTACGGCGGTGATATTGTTGGCGACTGGATGTATGGGCGCGGCAGCGGCGATATGAAAGCGGGGGCTGCGGCCAATGTCTTTGCGCTTGAGGCGCTCAAAAGCATCGGGCTGCAACCGGCAGCTACCGTCTATCTGCAATCGGTGGTCGAGGAGGAATCTACCGGCAACGGCGCGTTGCAGACATTTCTGCGCGGCTATACCGCCGATGCTGCCCTGATCCCCGAACCGGAGGAGAACAAGCTGGTGCGCGCCTGCGTCGGCGTCTTGTGGTTCTCGGTCGAGGTGCGTGGCACGCCCGTGCATGTGCGTGAGATGGGCGAGGGGGCCAACGCAATCGACGCCGCCTACCGCGTGATCGGTGCCCTGCGCGAGATTGAGGAAAAGTGGAACGGCGAAAAGGACCGGCATCCCGAATTCCTGAGCGATGCGCATCCCATCAACCTCAATATCGGCAAGATCGAAGGCGGTGACTGGGGATCGTCAGTGCCCGCATGGTGCCGCTTTCAGGTGCGTGTCTCGATCTATGCGGGGCAGAATGCGCAACAGAAATTCGCCGAGATCGAAGATCACATCCGCAGCTTTGCACGCGCTGACCGCTACCTGTCGCAGAACCCCCCGCAACTGACCCCCAACGGGTTTTTCGCCGAAGGCTATGTGCTGGAGCGCGGATCGGAGGCGGAAAAGGTATTGGGCGCGGCGCATGAGGTCGCATTCGGCGCGCCGTTGGAGACCATGATGACTGCGGGCTATCTGGATGCCCGGGTCTATGCGCTTTATAATCGTATTCCGACGCTCTGCTATGGCCCTGTCGCGCGCAATATCCACGGTTTTGACGAATGCGTCAGCCTGTCCTCGCTCCGGAAGATCACCAAGGCGATGGCGCTTTTCATCGCCGATTGGTGCGGGACCGAGCCTGTGGCCAGAGGTTAACCGGATCGTCAGAAAACCTTATGGAGGCTTGCAACATGGATGCAGCAACATCGAAAGTTGAGATCGACAACGCGTTTTGCATCGTGACGCGCTGGACCTTCCCGCCGAATAGCGCGACCGGCTGGCATAGGCATGAAAAGGATTACGTCGTGGTGCCAACCATCGCGGGGGAACTGACGCTGTTGCATCCCGATGGTAGCACCACTGCCAACCAGATCAGTGTCGGCATCCCCTACGCCCGCCAGATCGGGGTCGAGCATGATGTGCAGAACCGCACGGGCAGCGTGGTCGAGTTTCTGGAGATCGAGGTCAAACCTGTCTGATACCGGAAAGGATCAGGTCAGACGCGCCAACCCTGCGGCGATGATTGCGCGCTCGGCATAATGCCTTGCGCGCGGGTGGTCTGCGGGCAGGCGTCCCATCGTCCAGCCCAACGAGGCCAGACAGCGCAGCAGGGTAAAGACCGGCACCATGGCGACATCGCGTGCAGGTAGCGGTCGATGCGCGCCATAGCCTTGGATCAGCGCCCCGGCCAATGCGTCGCGTGACGGCTCATACAGGTTCTGCGACAGGGCCGTTCCCAGATCGAACAGCCGGAAGCCGAACCCGCTGTCGTCGAAATCAATCAGTGTCATGGTGTTGCTGTCAGGATGCAGAATGACATTCTCGCGCAGCAGGTCTGCATGGATCAGGCCAACGTCCACGCCCCCTGCCGCGTATTCCGTCAACTGAGCGTAGCAGTGCTGCGCCACTTGTCGAAGCGTCGCGGCTTCGAGCTCTGACAGCACCGGATGCTCCCAGAAACGCCCCCAAAGCGGATTGGGACCGACCAGTCCGTCAATATCCCAGTACGGGCGGTCAAAGTCTTGCGGCAGGTCCAGCGCGTCGGTTGCGGTATGGATACGGGCGATCAGCGTGCCAAGGGCAGCATAGCGGGCGCATTGCTGCTCTGGCGTTCCGGCCAATGGGATGTCCGCCTGACCAAGGATGGTGCCTTCAACCCAGGCGATCACCGAGGCCAGTTGTCCCGCGCCCAGATCCGCCAACAGATCACCATTGCGCGCGCGGATCGCGATCGGAACGGGCAAGCCCGCCTTGGCCAGCGCCTCGCACCACCAAAGCTCCGACCGGATCGCGGCGGCGGTCTGATAGCCGTGCCGGTGCAGGCGCAGGGCGGCGCGGGTTTGGGGCAGGGTGATCTCGAACACCGCATTCTCGCGGTTCTTGATCAGCCTAGATGCGGTTCCCGCGCCCCATTGCGCGCCGGCTTGAACGGCAAGCGCCTGCGCCTCGCTATCGGTCAGGCTCATGCCCGGGGCACCGGCGTTTGGGTCAACGCAGCCTCAAGTTTGTCCATCAGCAGATCGGCATCCTCGACAGAGAATGGCATCGGCGGGCGTATCTTCAGTGCATTGGCGGCGCGCCCCCCACGGTTAAGCAGGATACCGCGCTGCAACATCGCCTCGACCAGTGCGGCGGTAAAGGCACTGGCGGGGGTCATGGCATCGTCGGTCACGAATTCGGCGGCAAAGAACAGGCCTGCGTTACGGGTCTCGGCTAGCAGCGGATGGCGCAGGGCGCGCATGCGGTCTTGCAGATGGTCACTGACGCGGGCTGCATTGGCTTGCAGGTCCTCGTCCTCGATCACATCAAGAGTTACCAGACAGGCGGCGGCGGACACGGGATTGCCGCCAAAGGTGTTGAAATAGCCGAAGGCCTCGCGGAAGGCGGCCATGATATCGGGGCGCGTCAGCACGGCAGCGACCGGATGACCATTGGCCATCGGCTTGCCGACCGTGACAATATCGGGTGCAAATCGCAGCCAGTCATGGCCCCAGAAATCCGAGCCGACCCTGCCGAAACCGGGCTGCACCTCGTCCGCGATCAGCAGGCCACCTGCGGCTTTGACGACCGCGACGGTCGGGTCCAGAAACCCCGGTTGCACGGCTGGCAGGCCTTCATTGGCGAAGACAGGGCAAAGCATCATGCCAGCAAAACCATGACCTGCCTGTTCCAGTTCAAGGATCGCGCGGGCGATATGATCGGCAAAGGCCTGCGCCTGTCCGTCAAGGCTACCCCCGACAGGACGCAACGTGTCAGGGGCGGGGACCAGCCTGACATGGTCGGGATAGCCGCCAATCGGCGGGCGGCGGGTGGACAGCACACTGACGGCAGAGGTGTTGCCGTGATACGTGTTGTCTGTCGCGATGATGCCGGTCTTGCCCGTCATTGCCTGCGCCATCCGCAACGCGATATCATTGGCCTCGGAGCCAGTGCAGACCATGATCGCCTGTGCGATGCCGTGGTCCAGCTTGGCGGTCAATCGTTCGATGTAATCCAGCACCCCGTCATGCAGGTAGCGTGTATGCGTGTTCAACATGGCCGCTTGTGCGGTGATGGCTTCGACCACGCGGGGGTGGCAATGGCCGACATGGGGCACGTTGTTGTAGCAATCCAGATAACGGTTGCCCTGACTGTCCCAGACCCAGACGCCTTGGCCGCGCACCAGATGCAGTGGGGTGTCATAGAAGGTAGGCACATTCGGCCCCATCAACCGGACGCGTCGGGCCAGCATGTCGTCGCTCATCATTCACCTTCAGGAGTCAAACGGAGATCGGTCTGGCCGCAGGATAGGCCGGAAGGCTGCGCGACCAAAAGCCCGTCTTTCCTATGTCTGGCATAGGCAGGCGCGGCGCAAGTTGTCGCAAGATCAGACCGCGATGATCGCATCCTGTGCGGCAGCCAGCACCTCGTCCATGATTCCCAGAAAAGCGGTCTCGACAGGGGAATGGCCGGCCTTGGGATTGCTGACAAAGTAGAGATCCGCGCTCAGCTTGACCTCGTCCAGCGGGAAACGCCATAGTTGTTCATCCCTGATACGGGTCTGGACGGTCATAACCGGAAGGATGCTGATCCCCAAACCTGCCACCAGCATCCGCACGACTTCGGCGAAGTTCGGGCTTGTGCCGCGCAGGTTGTGACCTAGACCGTAGGTGTTGCGCAGCGCCACCAGCGGTTCGGGCGCGTCACCTTCCGCGCTGCAGGCAAAGCCGATATAGCCCTCGTCGCGCAAGTCGGACAGGGTGATATCCTCGCGCCCGTAAAGCGGATGTTCCTGCCCGCAATAGATCCCGTATTCCGAGCGCAGGATCAGCTTGCAGGTCAGGCCAGGTGCGGGCCGCACCATCAGGCAGGCCCCGAAGGGCACGATCTGGTCCGCGACATTGCGCACGATCCGGTGGGACGACGCGACGTCTATATCAAAACCGATGGCAGGGTGGCGCTGGTGCATCAGGCGCAGCGCCTCGTCGAACAGATCGCTGCCATTGCCGGTCACGGTCTGCAACCTGAGCTGCCCCGTCAGGCTGCTGCCTTCGACGCGCAACCGTTCCTCGGCGCGTTGCACCGCCCGGAACATGCGCTGGGTTTCGGTGAACAGGATCTGGCCATGCGTCGTCAGAGCGAAGCGGCGTTTGCCGCGTTCGATCAACTGATGCCCCAGCACATCTTCCAGCCGTTGCAGGGCGGCGCTGACCGAGGGCTGGCTGATCGCCAGCGCCCGCGCAGCCCCTGTTAGGCTGCCCTGATCCGCGATGTGGTGGAATGTCCGCAGCATGCCCCAGTTGGACAGCTTGCTTCTGGATTGCGAAGCAGGTTCGGTCAGGAAGCGGTGCAGATCAATTTCTGAGGCCATGCCGTATACTCCCGCTGTTCGGCGGGGATGGTCAAGCCTGAAACCGGAACTTTCGCGCGCGGGTGGCTTTGTCACAGCATCCCGCGGCAGGTGGTGAGGAAGGATCGGGCATTCAGCGCCAGCGATGGCCCCAGATAGCCGCCTTCCTGCACCAACACGGTGGGCAGACCCAACGCCGTGATCCGGCGGGCCATTTCCGCAAAACCTTCAGGATAGACTTTGACCGCGGCCAGCGGATCATCGGCGGCCATGTCAAAGCCCAGCGACACGACAAGGGCTTCGGCCCCGAAGGTCTTGATTGCGCTGATGGCCTGTTCCAGACGGGCCATGACCTTGTCCTCGCCATCGCCCTGTTCCAGCAGCAGGTTGAGGCAGGTGCCCTCGCCGTCGCCTGCGCCGGTTTCGTCGGCATGGCCCAGAAAGAAGGTCGGATAGGTGGCCGGATCGGGGTGGATCGAACAGAAAAAGATGTCGCCCCGTTCATAGAGGATATCCAGACTGCCATTGCCGGTATGCACGTCGATATCCAGCAGCGCCACGCGTTTCCAGCGGCGGGTCAGGTGGTGGGCTGCCACGCAGGCATTGTTGAAGAAGCAAAAACCGTTGGATGCGGCCTGCATCGCATGATGGCCCGGCGGGCGGGACAGGGCATACACCATGCGCTGGCCTTCGATCACGCGCTCGGCCGCTTCGATCGCGGTCTGGGCGGACCAATAGATCGCCTCCCATGTCTGCGGGGTCAGCGGGGTCGAGGTGTCGGTCATCCACCAGCCCATCGCGCCGTGGATATCGGTCGGGCATTTGCCGCGTCGCACACCGGGATGCATTGTCGGGATCGCCAGCGCATCGGCATCGGCATTGGCGCGAAAACGGTCATAGGCGTCACGGAAGAAGGTGACGTAGTCAGGATCGTGCACGGCAGTGATCGGGTCCAGCCCGAAATCGCGGGGGGCATCGACCCTGAATCCGTTTTCCAGAAGCATGTCTCGGATCAGGATGGCGCGCAGCGGTTGTTCCTGATGTGGCATCGCCTTGCCACGGCGGAAATAGATCTCGGGCGCGTGACCAAGTTGGCGTTTGTCGAATATCGTGTCCATTGCTGTTTTCTTTCCTCAATAGCCTTTGTTGCGATCAACGCCTGTGGTCAGGGGAAGCCCTTCAACCACCTCATGCAGTGAACGGCTGAGCGATGTGGCAACCGCGGCGGCCGGCAGAACGCTGGCCTCGTGCGGGGTGACCAGAACCTTGGGATGGGTCCAGAACGGGTGATCTGGTGCCAATGGCTCGGTGGCAAACACATCCAGCGAGGCCCCGCCCAGATGCCCTTTTTCCAAGGAGTCCAGCAGATCGGCTTCGATCACATGCTCGCCCCGTCCCAAGTGGATCAGCACCGCGCTCTGCTTCATGGACGCTAGAAAATCTGCGTTGATCAGGCTTTGGGTGGCGCCTGTCAGGGGCAGGACATTAATTAGGAAATCGGCCTGCTGGCCCACGGTCTGGCAGGCGTCCGGCCCCGATACGACCTTGATCTCGCCGGTGCCGCTGCGCGGGGTATTGCTGGCCGCCACCACGTTGAAGCCAAGTTTTTCAACAGCCTCTGCAATGGTGCGCCCCATCAGGCCAAAGCCGAGGACGCCTACCGTCAGATCTGATGGTGCAATCAATGCGCCAAAGCTGGTGCGCTTCCACAGGCCATTGGCCGCGTTGCGGACATAGTTGCCCATCTTGCGGTGATGCCAGATCAGGTGCCACACCGCAAAGCCGGCCATCACATGCGCCTGTCCGGGATCGCGCACGCGCGCCACCTGCACCTGCCGAGGCAGACTGTGGCTGGCAAGGATGCCGTCAACGCCCGAAGCGATCGACTGCACCAACGACAGGTCGCTATAGGGTGTGAACGCTTGCGGGCCGGGACGCCATGCCACCGCAAAGCGGATGCGTGCGGGGTCGGGCACCTGATCAGGGGCATAGATTTGCAGGCCGGGCAGCGCGTCAAGCGTCGGCGCGAAAAGGCGCGGCAGGTCTAGATGGTCACAGAGATAGACGCCCTCGATCACATCGGAAGGGGAACGGGATGGCATGATCGGGTGCCTTTCTGGGTTCGGGTGTTCAGTAGGAGGCAACGGACTGCCGCATCGCCGCTTCGTGGTGCCGTCCGGGAATCGCATCCAGCAGGCTGCGGGTATAGTCATGCGCGGGCTGACCCAGCACCTGGGCGCTTGGTCCCATTTCCACCACCTGACCGCGTCGCATCACCATGATCCGGTCGCAAATCTGCGCGGCAACCCGCAGGTCATGCGTCACGAACAGCATCGACAGGTTCAGCCGCGCCTTCAGGTCGGCCAGCAGGTCCAGAACCTGGGCCTGAATGGAGACATCGAGCGCCGACACCGCCTCGTCCGCGATGATCACATCGGGGTCCAGCGCCAGCGCGCGGGCGATCCCGATCCTTTGCCGCTGCCCGCCCGAAAACTCGTGCGGGAAGCGGTCGACGGCGGAAGGGTCCAGCCCGACAAGCGACAGCAATTCGCGGGCACGGTCCAAGGCCTGCGCGCGCGGCACGCCATGCGCGATGGGGCCTTCTGTCAGGATACGCCCGATCCGTGCGCGCGGGTTGAGAGAGGAATAGGGGTCCTGAAAGATCATCTGCGCCTTGCTGCGCGCCATCCGCAGGGCATGACCGTTGAGTGCTGTCAGATCGACATCGGACAAGCGCACGGTGCCACTGTCGGGGTCGATCAGTCGGATGATGCAGCGCCCTGCGGTTGATTTGCCCGAACCGCTTTCACCCACGATGCCAATGGTCTCGCCCAGATGCAGATCAAAGGTCATGTCGTTGACGGCATGCACAACGCGGGCGGGTTTGAACAAGCCGCCGCCGGTGCTGAACGTCTTGTTCAGGTTCTTGACCGACAGGATCACGGGGCTTTGCTGGCTGTGCGTCTGACCTGTATCCGGCTTGTCCTTCATCCCCGGAATCGCGGCGATCAGGGATTTTGTGTAAGGATGCGAGGGGCGCAACAGCACATCCTCGGCGCTGCCCTGTTCCACGATCTGTCCGGTCTGCATGACGATCACGCGGTCCGCGATATCGGCGACCACGCCGAAATCGTGGGTGATGAAGATCACAGCCATCTCGTGCTTGCGGCGCAATTCCTCGATCAGGGCAAGAATTTGCGCCTGTGTCGTCACATCCAGTGCCGTTGTCGGCTCGTCCGCGATCAGGATTTCCGGTTCCAGCGCCAGTGCCATCGCGATCATCACGCGTTGGCGTTGCCCGCCTGACAACTGGAACGGATAGGCGCGGATCGTTTTGTCCGGATCGGGCAGGCCGACCTCCTCCAGCAGTTCTACGGCCCGCGCCATGCGCTCGGCAGGGGTCAGCAGGCCATGCGCCTCGAACACCTCGCAGATTTGCGCGCCGACACGCATCAGGGGGTTCAGCGCGCTGAGAGGTTCCTGAAAGATCATGCTGATGGATTTGCCGCGAATATCTATCCGCTCGTCCTCGGTCAGATGCAGGATCTCGCGACCGTGAAAGCGGATATGCCCGCCCGCGGGTTCCACGCCTTCGGGCAGCAACCCCATCACGGCATTGGCCGACATTGACTTGCCCGATCCGCTTTCGCCGACGATGCACAGGATTTCACCCTTGCTCAGGCCAAAGCTGATATTCTCGACCGCAAGCTGACGGTCCGCACCAGCGGGCAGGGCAATCGCCAGATTTTCGATTTCCAGAAGGCTCATCTGCTTTTCCTCGACAGGCGCGGATTCAGCGCGTCATTCAGACCTTCCCCGATCAGGTTCATCGCCAACACCGTCAGCAGGATCGCGACACCCGGAATGAAGGACAGCCACCATGCTGTCCGCATCACCGTGCGGGCAGTGCCAATCATATAACCCCATGACATCACATTGGGATCACCCAGTCCCAGAAAGGACAGGCTGCTTTCCAGCAGGATCGCGGTGGCCACCATCAAGGATGCCAGCACGATGATCGGGGGCAGGGCGTTGGGCAGAATCTGGCGGGTGATGATCTGCAAGGTGCCTTGTCCCGACAGCATCGCCGCTTCGACATATTCGCGTGACCGCAGGCTCAGAACCTCTCCGCGCACCAGACGCGCGACGGGGGGCCAACTGACGATGGCAATGGCAAGGATCACGTAGAACAGGCTGGGCTGGAAGATCGCCAGAAGAACGATCGCCAGCGCAAAGCTTGGGATCGTCTGGAAAAACTCGGTAAAGCGCATCAGCGCGTCATCTATAAAACCGCCGAAATAGCCCGCCAGCGCCCCGATCGGCACGCCGATCAGCAGGGCCACAACGGTTGAGACTAGACCCACCAGCAGCGAAATCCGCGCGCCATGCACCAGCCCCGCCATCACATCGCGCCCCAAGGCATCGGTGCCCAGCGGCAACCCGTCCATTGTGAAAGGTGGCAAGAAGGGCCGCTGCACCATTTTCCAAGGGCTGTCCGGATAAAGCAGTGGACCTAAAATCGCGGTCAGAATGACGAAGAGCAGGATCACAAGCCCGATCGCCGCGCCGCGGTTGCGTGCAAAACGTTTGAAACCATCCAGCATCATGTCAGCCTTATGCGGGGATCGACCAGAACATAAAGAACGTCGGTGATCAGGTTGAACAACAGCACCATCGCCGCCGAGACAAAGAAGACTCCCAGCATCACGCTATAATCGCGCTGGCTGATCGCCTCGAACAGCAGGCGACCAATGCCGGGCCATGCAAAGACAGTCTCGGTCAGGACCGCCCCGCCGACGATCTGGCCCGCCTGAAGGCCGGCCAACGTGATCACCGGCAGCAAAGCATTGCGCAGCACATGGCGGCGCTGGATCACGCGGTTTTTCAGGCCCTTGGCCCGCGCAGTCTTGACGAAATCCAGACGCGACATTTCCAGCATCGAGGCGCGTGTCATCCGCATGTAGACCGCCATGAAGAACAGCCCCAGCGTCGTGGCAGGCAGGATCAGGTGCTTGCCGATATCCAGCGCCCGTTCAAAGCCGGTGTAATTCGCGCCGATGGTCTCGTATCCATAGCCGGGCAACCAGCCCAGCACGACCGAGAACAAGAGCGACGCCATCAGCGCCACCCAGAACAGCGGTGTCGCGTAAAACAGCAGCGCCATCGACGAAATAATGCTGTCCCACCATGTCCCCTGCTTGGAGGCTGCCAAAACACCGGCGGTCACGCCCAGCACCAGAGCGATCACAAAAGCGGTCAGCGTCAGCAGCAAGGTTGCGGGCAGACGATCCCAGATCAGGTCGATCACCGGCATGTTCTGGCGATAGGAGAACCCGAGGTCCAGTTGCACGGTCGACTTGACATAAAGCCAAAGCTGCACGCCAAAGGGCTGGTCCAACCCGAAACGGGCCCTGAGATCCGCGATGAATTTCTCATCGGTCGCACCGGCCTCGCCCGCCATGACGGCGGCAGGATCACCGGGGGCGGCGTGGATCAGCAGGAAGTTGAAGATCAGGATGGCCAGTAGAATGACTACTGCCTTGACCAACCGTGCCAGAATGAAACGGATCAAGTGTCGGGTCTCCAGATATCAGCGTGCAGGGATGTGGTGCGCAAAAAGGTCAGGGCGCGGCGGTATGGCCGCGCCCTTTTGATGGATCAGCGCTCGATCCAGGCGTCGCGCAGACCGTCATTGATGCCGATACCGGTCGTCACCAGATCCTTGACATTGCAGCGGTAGATGGTGGGAAAACCAAGCTCCAGCAACCACGCAACGGGCACATCATCGACGATGGTGTCCTGGATCTGCGAATACAGTTCCTGACGCTCTTCCGCGCTGGCACTGACCGCAGCCTGTTGCCACAGCGCGTCAACCTCGGGGTTCACATAGCCCGCGACATTGTTCCAGGGCGAGCCTTTGGCGATGTTGCTCTCCACATAGGTCCGCGATACGCCAAGCGCCGGATCGCCATACTGGTAGAGATATGTGAAGGCGAGATCGAAATCCCATTCGCCCACCCGCTGGTTCCAGCCCGCCACATCAGTGGCAACCAGTTCAACGTCAAAACCGGTCTCGATCAGGTTCTGACGGGTGGCCTCGGCCCAGCGCTGCCATGTCTCGCCGTAGGGCAGGGGGAGCAGGCGGATCGTTTCGCCGTCATAGCTGGAATCTGCCAGATACTGCTTGGCTAGTTCCGGGTCATAGTCGATCGAGGGTGTGTCACTATCGTGGAAACGGGTCGAGGATGACACAGGCCCTGTCGCCAGTTTGCCCAGACCGTTCCAAAGCGCGTCCAGCGCGAACTGGCGATCCAGCGAATGCATCACGGCCTTGCGGGTGTTCTTGTCGGCCATCGGGCCTTCATGGTTGTTCATCCACATCCAGCTATGCGGACCGAAGAATTCCCAGCCCTTGTCGGTGACACAGGTGTTGTCCATCGCGGTGATGCGTGGGACGTCGAAATTCTCGACCGAACCGCCAGGCAGAACATCGACTTGGCCGGTTTCATAAGCTACCGCACGCGAGGCACCATCCGGCACGACCTGATAATATACCTCGTCCAGATATGGCTTGCCTTCCATGTAGTAGTCTTCGTTCTTGACCAGGTGGATATAGCTGCCCCGTTCCCATTCCTCGAATTTGAAGGGGCCGGTCCCGATAGGGGTGTTGTTCATCGGGTTGTTGGCGAAATCGGTGCCTTCATAGATATGCTGCGGGATCATCGGCATCGTGCCCGCCTCGAAAATCCCGAGGAACGGACCGAAGGGCTGCTTCAGAGTGAAGACTACGGTGCTGGGATCGGGCGCTTCGATCTTCTCTACATGCACCAGCGAGGCGCGCAGGCGCGGATGGGTTTCGCGCAGGAACACATCGACCGAGAACACGACGTCGGAGGAATCAAAATCTTCGCCATCGTGCCATTTCACATTGTCCTGCAAGGTGAAGGTATAGGTCAGACCATCTTCAGACACTTCCCACGATTTCGCCAGTGACGGCTGCGGCTCAAGGTTCTCGTCATAGCGCAGCAGGCTTTCGTAGATATCTCCAGCCACCATCTGGGTTGGTCCGTTCTGCACCAGACCCATCATCAGGCTGGGCGGTTCGGGCTGGATGATCAGGTTCAGTCGCCCGCCTGCTTGCGGCTCGGCAAAGGCCGGCAGGCTCAGGGCCAGCGCGATGGCTGTCGCAGTGGTGAAGGTCAAGGTTCTTCTCATTCGGAAAACTCCCGTGTTGGTTGATGGAGGGGGCGCCGAAAGGCGCCGGCATCCGGTCGGGCTTATGCTGCCAGATCCGGATAGATCTTGAGCGCGAGACGGACATAGGCCTCCCACTCGGGGTCGTGAAATTCGGGATTGCCGCGATTGCGGGTCAGCATCTCGTATTGCGCGGCAGTGTGTTCAGCCAGTTCCGCCGATACCGTGTTGGGGGTGCCGCCGCTGGACATGATCGCCAGTTGGGCGCGGCATGTCCGCTCGAGGTTATACATCAGGGCAAAAGCCTCGCCGACGGTGCCGCCACAGACCAGCAGGCCGTGGTTGCGCAGGATCATGACCTTGGCATCGCCCAGATCGGCCACCAGCCGTTCCCGCTCGGCCAGATCAAGTGCAATGCCTTCGTAATCATGGAACGCCACGCGGTTGTGGAACTGCAAGGCCCATTGGTTCAGCGGCAGGATACCTTCCTTCATCGACGAGATCGCCACCCCTGCCACGGTATGGGTATGGATCACGCAGCCCACTTCGGGGCGCGCGGCATGGACTGCACTGTGGATGGTGAAGCCTGCGTCGTTGATCCCCGCGCCAAAGCTGTCTTGCAGGATGTTGCCATCCAGATCGACTGTCACAAGGTTCGAGGCTGTCACCTCGTCAAAGCGCAGACCGAACGGGTTGATCAGAAACGCATGCTCGCCTTCGTCTTGCGGTGCGCGCGACGAGATATGCGTGAAAATGCTGTCATCCAGTTGGAAATGCGCGATCAGACGGTAGGCAACGGCCAGATCGCGTCGTTCGCGTGCAAGCCCAGCCGTGGCGAGATAAGGGGAGGAATGTTGCAAGTCGGAACCTCTTTCCTTGGACAAAGATCGCAAACCCCGCTGCCGGATGTTACCGGAAGCCCTGCCGCGTCATCGTCCGTTTTTCGGTCCTGCGCTGTCTGGGCCGCGCGCCATGCGGAACCAGCATCAGCGGTCAGGGTACACGAAGTCTAGGAGGCACGCAAATTTATGGCAAAGCGCCATACTTTGTCTCTCACTTAGTCTGAGGCTATGGATGCGCGGGAAATGCATGGAAAATCACCAAAGAAGGGGCGTTGCGGCTATGGGCCGGGCTGGGTGCAAACCTGCCTCACAAGGGCGCAGAGGGGAACCGATTGGCCGCTCAGGGGGTTGTTCTGATGACTGAGACATCCACCCACTTGAAAGGAAACCGCTATGCTGCCGCCCGAAACAGGACGCATGATACTGGACAGCGCAACAGGCGAGCCGGAAGGCAAGTCGCCCCATATTGCCGACGCTATCACCGAATTGCACACAAGAACCGTCGATGCCTTGCGCGGCTATGAAAAGATGGTCGAGAAGGCCGAGCCCGAGTTTCGTGCGATAGCGCAGAAGTTCCGTGACCTGCATGACAGCCATGCATCCGCACTGTCCCGTATCCTGATCGCTATGGGTGCACAGGTCGATGCGGACGGTTCGTTCATGGGGACGGTGAACCAGGCCGTCGTCAGCCTGCGTGCCTTCTTCGACGAGATCGACGAGGATGTTATGGACAATATCCGCAGTGGCGAGGATCATGTCCTCAAGGCGTTTGACGGGGCATTGGCCAGCGGTGCGATGCCGCAAGATCATGAGACCAGCTTGCTTGCGATGCGAGAAGAACTGCTGGCCCTTCTGGCTGCGACCCGCCACCTTGACTGATGCCACCCATGCGGCATGAAAAAAGCGGCTCAGTCTGACTGCGCCGCTTCATGGTATTCACGATCTGGCAGGATTTACTGCAACAGTTCGGTCCAGATCTGCGACTGCAAATCGTTCACGGCTTGCGGGCAAGCTTCACTGAATTTGCCCGCCGAGACCAGGTCTTCGGGGATGGTCAGTTCAGGCGCGCCTTGCATGTCCTCGGACAGGAATTCATCCGATTCCGCCACGCCGTTTGCATAGCGTGCGAAGTTCGACAGCATGGCCGCGTTTTCCGGTTCAAGAATGAAATTGATGAATTTCATCGCATTCTCGGGGTTCTGTGCATCGGCAAGAACAGCCGCATTGTCCATCCAGACCGGAAATCCGGTTTCGGGATAGCCATAGGCAACCGTGTCGCGCTGGAACCTTGCGCGCATGGTGGCGCCGTTCCAGCCGATCCCTGCGGAAAAGTCACCCGACGCGAAGTTTTCGACGGTGCTGTAATCCATCGCCTTCCAATGCGGCTTGGCCGCGACCAGCGTGTCACGGACTTTCCGCATCACCTCCATGTCCTCGGTGCAGGACTCGCCCCCCGCATGGTAAATCGCGATGGCCATCACATCGGACATTTCAGGCACGACGTTGATCTTGCCTTTCAACTCTTCCGGCGGGTTAAAGACGATATCGGCGGTGTTGATGTTGCCGTCATAGACTGCCGTATCGACGGTGATACCCGTGGTCCCCCACTGCCACGGAACCGAATATTCGCGACCCGGATCGAAAGGCACATCGGTCCATTCCGGTGCGATATTGCCGTGGTTGACAACGATGGATTTGTCGAGCGGCATCAACAGTCCCTCGTTGATCCATGTCTCCAGATAGGAATGGGTCGGCACCACGATGTCAAAGCCGTGGCCGCCCTGACGGACACGGGCCAAGGCCGTATCATTGCTGTCGAAATCGGTTACATTCACAGTGATACCGGTTTCTGCTGTAAATTTCTCTAGCATTTCGGGGCTGGTATAGTTGCCCCAGTTGTAAAGGTTCACCACGCCTTCGGCGCTTGCCAAAGAGGTTGACGCCAGCAGCGCGGCGGTCCCCAGTGCGATTGTTCTTTTCATGTAATATTCTCCCGTGTTGTGCGGTTACCCGCGTTTGCTTGTGACAAGGAAAAACAAGGTCACAATGCATAGCGACAGCGCCAGAAACAAAGTGGCGATGGCGTTCATCTCGGGGGTTACGGCGCGGCGCAACTGCCCCAGCATATAGGTTGGCAGTGTATCCTGCCCTGCCGATTTCACAAACTCGGTTATAACGACCGTATCCAGCGACACCACGAAACCCAGCATGAAACCCGCCACGATGCCGGGCACAAGAAGGGGCAGGGTGATGTAGCGGAACGCCTGAACGTGGCTGGCATAGAGGTCGGCCGCCGCCTGTTCCAGCGTGCGGTCCATCGTTTCAAGCCGTGCGCGGATCGGTAGATAGGCAAAGGGAATGCAGAAGGCGGTATGCGCCAGCACCAGATAGCCCATGCCGGTATAGCCTGTTTGCACCTTGATAAAGGCGACCACGATCAACAGCGCGATACCGGTGACGACTTCGGGCACCATCAGCGGCTGGTTGATCAGTGCATAGATGATGGTCTGCCCCTTGAACCGCGACACCCGCGTTGTCGCCAGCGCGGCCAGAGTCGCCAGAATCGTGGCAAGGCTGGAGGCGACAAGCGCCAACCAGAGCGACCGGATCGACACGTCGCGGACCTGCTGATTGTCGAACGCGGCCTCGTACCAGCGCAGCGAGAAGCCACCCCAGATCGACTGGCTCTGGTTCTCGTTGAAAGAGAAGACCACCAGAATGATGATCGGCAGATAGAGCAGCACAAAAGTCAGCAGCGCAATCGCACCAAAGCCCGGCAGGCGCGAGATCGAGAATTGCCTAGCCATCGCGCTTGTCCTCCTGACGGTTGACCGCGCGCAGATAGAGAACAAGCGCCGTGACAGTGATGATCAGCAGCACCATCGCCAGCGCCGCACCAAGGGGCCAGTTGCGGCCCTGTCCGAATTGCAGCGCGATCAGGTTGCCCAGCATCATCTTCTGCCCGCCCCCCAGCACGCGCGGCGTGACATAGGCACCGATGGAAGGGATGAAGACAAGGATAGAGCCTGCGATAAAGCCCGGCTTGACTAGCGGCAGGATCACGTGGCGCAGCACAGCAATGCGGCTGGCATAGAGGTCATATCCAGCCTCGACCAGACGGAAATCCATCTTGTCCATCGCGGCATAGAGCGGCAGCACCATCAACGGCATGAACACATAGGCCATCCCTAACAGCACCGCGAAGTCGGTGAACATCATCGGGATCGGCTCGTTGATCACGCCCATCCACATCAGGGCGGTGTTGATCGTGCCATTGTTGCGCAGCATCTCCTGAATGGCGAATGTGCGGATCAGCAGGTTTGTCCAGAAGGGAATGGTGATCAGAAACAGCCAGACCGTGCGCTGGCCAGGCGGGCGCGTTGCAATGAACCATGCCGTGGGAAAGCCAAGCACAGCGCAGATCACGGTGGTTTGCGCCGACAGCCATACCGAGCGCCACAAGACCGCCAGATGTGCTTGATTGACGGTCACATTCTCTGGGTCGAAAATATCGCGGCGCATGAAGACGCGGAACCACGCATCGGTGGAAAACTCCCAAGCCACGCCACCCATATTGCCGGGGCTGAGGAAGGAATAAAGCACCACGATCATCAGCGGGCCGGACGCCGCAAGGACCAGAACGATCAGGGCAGGTGTCGCAAGAAGCCATTTCCAGCCATGCCGTTCTTCTGTCTGGTTCGGATCGCTTGCCATCGCCTACTCCCGAATGACCTGAAGCGCGCCATCGGCAAGGGTCAGTCCGACCATTGTGCCGGGGGCAGGCGGTGCGGTATTGCCCGCGTTCTGGCGGCGCAGGGTAAAGGGGGTGCCATCCTCCAGATTTACATGTATGTGGGTATCCGTGCCGAAAAACACGCTGTTGGTAACTGTGCCTGTCAGATGTGCCTTGGCCCCGTCGCCTAGCGTCGCCTGTTCTGGTCTGACTACGACCGACACATCGTCGCCCGCAGCTGGGCGCAACCCGTCAGGCAGGCGGGCGGAATGAAGCGCGCCCCCCGGAAGGCGGACATTGACCGTTTCGGTCAGAGCCTCCACTACCTTGACCTTGAGGAAGTTGGTATCCCCGATGAAATCGGCCACGAAGCGTTCCGAAGGGCTGTTGTAGATCTCGGAGGGCGAGCCGAGTTGCAGGATACGACCGCCCGACATTACCGCGATGCGGTCCGACATGGTCAGCGCTTCTTCCTGATCATGGGTCACAAAGACAAAGGTGATGCCTGTCTCGGTTTGCAGGCGCTTCAACTCTGTCTGCATTTCCTTGCGCAATTTCAGGTCCAGCGCCGATAACGGCTCGTCGAGCAGCAGAACGCGCGGTTGCGGGGCCAAAGCGCGGGCCAGGGCCACGCGCTGTTGCTGTCCGCCCGAGATTTCCGATGGTTTGCGATCTGCCATCGCTTCCATCTGCACCAGTTTCAGCATATCCGCCGTGGTGGCCGCGACCTCATCCGCCGGACGACCCAGCATCTTGAGGCCAAAGCCGATATTCTGCGCGACGGTCATATGGGGAAACAGCGCATAGCTTTGAAAAACCGTGTTGACCGGGCGCGCATTGGGGCCAAGTCCCGCGACTTCCTGACCGTTGATCCGGACCGAGCCTTGGCTGGGCTGCTCGAACCCTGCTATGACTCGCAACAACGTTGTCTTGCCGCAACCCGATGGACCAAGCAGTGTGAAGAACTCTGCCGTGCGAATGTTCAACTCGATATCGGTCAGCGCCTTGAATGCGGCAGAGCCCTGACCGAAGACCTTGCTCAGACCGGTGATCTCGATTTCGGGCTGCGGTGTCGGCTGTGGTTCTGACACTGTGATGCCTCCGCCTGTCTGGTTGATGTATCGTGGCACCCTGGACGGGTGATGAGCAAGCTTTAAGCGGCCTCGGCCTCCGCATCCCAGACGATCTGTCCGCCGCAGATCGTTTTCTGGACTCGCATGCTGCCGATCCGGTCTTTGGGAGTCGTCTCGATATCGGCGTCAAGGATCACGACATCCGCCAGATAGCCCTGACGCAGCATGCCTTTGCGGTCCTCGGTATGTTCGGCATAAGCCCCGCCGATTGTATAGGCCGCCAGAATGTCATGCAGATCAATGCGTTCATCGCGGGCGCCGTCGAAAACGGGACGGTCCAAGGCGGCCTGAATGCCACGCAAGGGGCTGGCATCCGCGACAGGCCAGTCCGAGGCAAACACCAGCGGCACACCCGCCTCGTGCAACGAGCGGCACAGATAGGCGTCATCCCAGCGCGCCTTGCCGATCTTGTCCAGCGTGGGCTGCATGGGGAAATCCAGCGCGCCCGGCACATGGCAGGGTTGGATCGAGGCGATGATGCCGAGATCGGCCATGCGGGGAATATCGCTGCGGTCGATGAGTTCGATATGTTCGATCCGGTGGCGCGCATCGCGCGGGCCATTGACCGCGCGGGCGGCGGCATAGCCGTCGATCACGCGGCGGACGGCCCCGTCGCCGATGGCATGCACAGCAATCTGCAACCCGCGCCTGTCTGCCTCGGTCGCGGCGGCGGCGAAACTTTCGGGGCTGTGCAAGGGATCACCGCGCCAGCCGGGTGTATCGGGGTAGTCGTTGATCATTACGGCGGTGCCGCTATCCACGACACCGTCCATAAAGAATTTCACGAAACCCGAACTTAACCAGTCATCGTTGAATTCCGCGCTCATCCGGCTGGCAATCTCCAGATCGGCGGGGGTGCGGTGGTTGCGGTAGTGGAAGGGAATACGCACGCGCGCCGTCAGTTTGCCCTGATCACGCAGCGCCGCCAGAACGCGCAATGTATAGATATTGCCGTCCATATTCACCAGCGAGGTCAGACCGTGCCGCGCGCAATGTGCCAGCCCGCGCGCCATGGGGATGCAGTCGGATGCCAGATCATCCGCCGTAGGCGCAGGTTCAGGTTCGGCTCCCGTGGCGATACCCGCCGTGATCCGGTGCTCACCCGACAGGCGCATGACAGGGGCTTTGGCCTCGAACTCGCGCAACTCGCCGGTGGCCAGACCGTCATCGCCCATGACAATCTCGTTGCCGGGTGTCAGGGTGCGACCTTGCAAAATGCCTGCGGCCTCAAGCGCCGCTGTATTGGCCCATCCGGTGTGATGGTCTGCGGCCAGTAGCAGAACCGGACGGTCGGGCAGGATTGCATCCAGATCGTGCCGTGTCAGCGCGCGGCCGTAGATATCGTAGTCGCAACCCTGCCCCATGACCACAGGACAGTCGGGATTGGTCGCAGCGTAGTCGCGGATCGCGCGGCCCAAAGCCTCGGGCCCGCGCACGCCCAGCAATTGCAGATGCGCCAGTTCCGCGCCGCCCATGAACAGATGCAGATGGCTTTCGATCAGGCCGGGCAGCACGGTGGCGCCTTTAGCGTCGATGATCCGGCAGTCCGCTCCGGCTAGGGCGGCGATCTGGTCCACAGTGCCAACGGCCAGAATGCGATCCCCGGCCAGCGCGACGGCTTCGGCCCTGGGATTATTGCGATCCATCGTCAGAACGCGGCCATTGGTTATGATCAAATCAGCTTGGATTGTCATGCGAACCCCCTGCGTCCCTTCTGATCCGGCGAATCAAAGTCGCTCGTATTTTGATCAAATGGTAAGGAGCAGGTCCGCGCGGGTCTAGTTGCAAATTCCCCAATCGCGGCAAGGCACGTAATCCGGCCATGCCTGCATAGTTGTCTTGCGGTGGAATACAGAAGCAATCGGCGCGCGCTGCGCCTATAAAAACAAGGTCACTGTGGTGGGCACAAGGGCCACCAGCAAAAGGACTGCCAGCATCACAAGGATGAAGGGCAGGGTGGCCGCAAAGATCTGTTCCACCCGCACATCGGTGCGGTTCAGCGTGTTGTGCACGGTGAAAACAGATATCCCGAAGGGCGGCGTCAGCAATCCGATCTCGACCGCGATGACGGTGACGATCCCGAATTGCATCAGGTCGATACCAAGGCTTTGCGCGATGGGTGCTGCAATCGGAACCATGATCAAAAGGATCGAGGTGCTGTCAAGGATCATGCCCATCAGCAGGATGATCACGGCATAAAGAAACAGGAAGCCCAGCGGGCTGAACCCGCCGGCCTGCACCAGATCGGCAATGGCGCTGGGCAGGCCCGCGATGGACAGCATCCGCGAATAGAAGCTGGCCGCGATCAGCAACAGCAGGATCGAGACCGAGATCGTGCCCGTCTGTTTAAGCACTTCCCACATCTTCTGACGGTTCAGGCTGCGCCGCGCCAGCGCGATCAGCAGCGCGCCGAAAGCGCCAACGCCGCCTGCCTCGGTCGGGGTGAAATAGCCGCTGTAAAGCCCGCCAAGAACCAGCAGAACCAGCGCCAGAATGGGCAGAAGTTTCGACAGCATCACGCCAGGCAGCATTTTGGGGCCGTTCTTGTCCAGTCGCTTGGCGCGGGCGGCGGTCACATCGACAAAGACGAATTTCGGAACGAATAGCGCCATTAACATCAGCATGGCGACAAAGCCCAAGGCCATCAGAAGCCCCGGCACGATACCTGCGATGAACATGCCGCCGATGGATACCTCAGCCAGCACGCCATAGATGATCAGTAGCAGGCTTGGCGGAATCATCATGCCCAGAACCGAACTGCCCGCAACGGTCCCCGCCGCAAAGGCGGGCCGATAGCCGTGCCGCGTCATCTCCGGCACGGCAACTTGAGTGAACACAGCTGCCGAGGCGATGGAAACCCCTGTTACCGCGGCGAAAACCGTGTTGGCGGCCACTGTCGCGACACCCAGGCCACAGAGCATCCGGCGCAGCAATTCCTCGGCCACCTCGAATGTATCGCGCCCCACATTCGAGACACTGACCAGCAGGCCCATCAATACGAAAAGCGGGATCGTGGCGAACAGATAGTCGGCAATGCCGCTATAGACCGTCAGTTCCAGCATCCGGAAGCCAAGGTCGATATTGTCGCGGATGATCCAGATACCGATGAAGGCCACGCCGAACAGGGCATAAGCGATCTGCATGCCCAGCAGCACCAGCGCGACCAACAATACGATCAGCGCGAATCCGATGGCAAGCGTTGTCATGCGTCAGGGCTTTCGGGGCTGTTGCGGATATGGGCCGCGCGGTAGAGACAAGCAAGGCTTGCCAGCGTGGCGCCAATGATCGTGATGGCGCGGAAGGGGAATGTGGGGATGGTGAAGACGCCTTGCACGCCGAAATATTCGCCCGACGTCCAACTGCCCATCGTCTTGCCCCAAGAGGCCCAGACGATCAGGGCAAAGACCACCGTGCCGGTCAGGGCAAAGAAAAGCTCCAGCGCGTCACGGGCCAGCGGAAGCCTACCCTGGATACGGCGGATCAGGAAATCCGCGCGCGTCAGCCGGCCTTGCAGGATCGCATGGGCGGCTTGCAGAAAGACAATCGCCACGACTGAACGGCCTGCGATCTCGGCCACGCCGGTGATGGGCGCGTTCAGGAAATTGCGCCCGATCACATCGGCCACGACCAACAGCATCAGCGCCGCGATCCAGATAGTGCCGATGCCCGACAGGACTGCGGCCGATAAGGATAATACGGTTCCCACAGGGCCAGGGGCGAAACTGTCCGCAGCCGCCGCGTTGTGATCCTGCCCTGCCATAACTGCCAACGTGCCCCTTTGTCTGCAACACCCGCCCGGACTGCTCCGGACGGGTGCGGGTTATCCTGTCACTGACGGATCAGAGACCTTCGTCCCAAGCGCGCAACGGTTCTGCACCGCGCTCGCGCAGGGCCGCGAAATAGGCCTTGAGCACGGTCTTGCCCGCCTCGCCGGTCTGGTTCAGCCAAGGCTCGACGATATTGGGCAGGTTTTCAACCCATGCCGCCTTCTGATCCGCAGGCAGTTCGGTGATCTTCAGCCCTGCGGCCTGCATCTCGTCCATGGCGCGATCGGCAAGTTGCTGCACATAATCGCCGTGGGCGACCGAAGTGGCTTTGGCTGCCTCGCGGAAGGCTGCCTGCACCGGTTCGGGCAGACTATCAAAGAAGTCCTGGTTGGCCGCGATCCCGCCGAAATACATCGACCCGATACCCACGCGGGTCAGTTCCGGGGCAACCTCGTAAACCCGTGTGGGCAGGATGCCCGATGCAAAAGACAACGCACCCTCGGTCACGCCGGTTTGGATATTGGTGTAATAGGTGGTCAGGGCACCGTCCACAGGCGTGGCTCCCGTGCCCTGCAGCCAGTTGGCCGAGGTGCCCGGCGCGTTCAGCTTGCGGTTTTGCAGGTCGGCCATGCTGTTGACCGGAAAGTTGGCATAGATGTCATAGCTGTCGGTGATCAGCGAGGACAGGTGCACCATGTTGTTTTCCGACCAACTGTCGCGCAATTCGGGCAGGCTTTCGCTGAGATCGTCGAAAATCTCGATGATCATCTTGTGGTCGGGTGTGGCGAAGGGCGTGAAATAGGTCACGTTTTGCAAAGGCATATCCGAGCCTTCCCAGACCGTGCCTACCATGCCGACATCCACGATTCCGTCCATCACCGCCTCGCGGGTATCGGTGAACTTGTAAAGCGTGCCTCCATAGGCTTCGTTCCAGTTGACCTGATATTCGCCGCCCTCTGCAAGGATACGGTCCACCTCGGGCTGGAAGGTGTTTTTCATCGCATAGACCCAGATATTCGCCTCTGGATGGCTCGAGCCGATATTCACGGTGACCGATTGCTGGGCCGAGGCCCAACCGCCGGCAAAAACCGCCAGAGCGGTGGCTGTTGTGAGTGTCTGGAATTTCATATTGCTTCCTCCCTTTTGCAACGCGCCTCCCTGCGCGTTGCGGTTTCGTCAGTCTTCGATCTGTCCCATCGCGCGCAGGATGCGTTCCGGCGTGAAGGGCATGGCAGTGACCTGCGCCCCTATCGGGCGCAGCGCATCGTTGATCGCGTTCATAACGGCGGCGGGGGCACCGGCGGTGCCCGCCTCGCCCGCGCCCTTGGCACCCAGCGCGCTTTCCATCGTCGGGGTTTCGACATGGCCCACGACCATATCCGGCATTTCGGCGGCCATTGGCACCAGGTAGTCTGCCATCGAGCCATTCAGCAACTGGCCGTCCTCGTCATAGTGGATTTCCTCGAAAAGCGCGCCGCCCAAACCCTGCACGATGCCGCCCCTGATCTGCTCATCCACCAACTGCGGGTTGATGATGCGCCCGCAATCCTCGACGCACCAGTGTTTCAGCAGCTTGACCTCGCCGGTGCCGATATCCACCTCAAGATAGCTGGCCTGCACCCCGTTGGTGAACGCAAAAGGGTAATCCGAGGTGATGAAATGCCGGGTCTGCACCAGTTCGCGTGGCAGGCCCTTGGGCAGGGTGTCGCCCCTGAAATAGACGATGCGGCCCAGTTCTTCGAGCGGCATACGCGCCTCGCCAGTTGCACTGTCCACGACCTGTCCGTCACGGATATCCAGCGCCTCGACAGGGCTTTGCAGCATGGAGCCTGCCACTTCGAGGATCGACGCTTTCAGCGCCATGGCCGACTGCAACGCCGCCTCGCCGCCGATGCCAGCGCCACGCGACGCCCATGTGCCTCCGCCATAGGGTGTGACCTGCGTATCGCCCGTGATCACGCGGACCTTCGCGGGCGAAACGCCAACACCTTCTGCCACGATCTGCGACAGCATTGCCTCGGTCCCCTGACCCTGTTCGGTGACACCCGACAGCGCCACGATCGAGCCGTCAGGGTCCATCCGTACGGTGCAACCATCCTGCGCCGAGATCCGCGCGCCGCCGATGCCGTACATGAAGGGCGAAGGGTTCGTCAGTTCGATGAAGCTGGCAATCCCGATGCCGCGATGGATGCCTTTCTTTCGGAGTTCCGCCTGTTCTGCGCGCAACCCGTCATAATCCATCAGTTCCAGCAGTTTGGTCATGCTGGCGTGATGCGACAGCCCCTCGAACCGCATCTTGGCGGGGGATGTGACGGGATAGGCGTCATCGGCATACATGTTGCGCCGCCGGATCTCGACAGGGTCCATGTCCAGCGCGGCTGCCGCCATATCGACCAGACCTTCGGTCACGGCTACAGCGATGGGATGACCCACGGCGCGGTACTGGCAGGTCGGCGTCTTGTTCTGGAACACCACGGATGTCTGCGCGCGGTAATGCGCGAAATCATAGGGTCCGCCGCAGAGGTTCACGACCTGATTGCCCTCGATCGCCGAGGTGCGGGGATAGACGGAATAGGCACCGATGGCGGTCCAGTCGTCGATATCCATGGCGAGGATCTTGCCATCCTTGTCGACAGCAATCCTGCCACCGATCTCGTGGTCGCGGGCATGGATATCGGTCGTGAAGCTTTCCAGACGGTCTGCCACGAATTTGATGGGCCGCGCCATGATTTTGGCAATCGCCGCTGTTGCGACCTCGTCCGGATAGACATGCACCTTGATCCCGTAGGACCCGCCCACATCGTCACAGATCACGCGCACACGGCCTTCGGGCAGGTCCAGATGTTTGGCAAGGACCGTCTGCATCATATGGGGGGCTTGGGTCGCATGCCACGCGGTCATCTGTGCCTCGGCGGGGTTCCAGTCAACAAGGATCGAACGCGGCTCCAGCGTCACACCGGTATGGCGCGCTGTCTTGAAACGCGCCTCGACAACCTTGTGGGCTTTGGCGAATGCGGCGTCGACATCGCCTTCCTCGTGCAGGCGACGGAAGGCAAGATTGTCACCCATATCGGGATGCAGCACAGGGGTATCCGTGTCCAGCGCGCTCATCATATCCGTGACAGCGGGCAGGGGGGTATAATCCACCTCGACCAGCGCTGCGGCTTCCTCGGCGGCGGCGCGGGTGTTGGCGACCACGGCGACTACAGGATCACCGACCCAGCAGGCGCGGTCCACGGCAAGCGCGTGTTGCGGCGGGGATTTCAGACCTTTGAGATGCGCCAGAACCGCGACCCAAGGCGTGCAGACCTTGGCCAAATCAGCGCCGGTAAAGACACGCAGCACGCCTTTGACTGCCATTGCCTCGACCGTATTGATGGAGCCGATACCGGCATGGGCATAGGGGCTACGGACAAAGACCACATGCGCCATGCGCGGCAGCACGATATCGTCCACGTATTTGCCGCGCCCCTGCACCAGACGTGGCGCGTTCGGGCGCGGGACGGTCTTGCCGATATAGCTGTTGGGGCGGTCGGGATTGCCGAAAGAAATGGTCATGCCGTTTCCTTTCCCGCGCGGGCCTTTGCGACGCCTTCCACCGCGTCAATGATCGCCTCGTAGCCAGTACAGCGGCAGTAGTTGCCCGACAGATGCTCGCGGATCGTGGCGCGGTCGGGGATGCCGCCCTGCTCCAGCAGGTCCATGGCCGATGCCAGCATCCCGGGGGTGCAATAGCCGCATTGCAGGGCATTGCGGGCCACGAAGGCATCCTGCAGATCGCGGATCACACCGGACTCGGTCAGCCCTTCCAGCGTCCAGACCTCGGCCCCGTCAGCCTGTGCCGCAAGCATCAGACAGCCGCGCACGGCTTGGCCATCGACATGGATTGTGCATGCGCCGCAAACGCCGTGTTCGCATCCGGAATGGGCGCCGGTCAGCCCCAGATCAAGGCGTAGAAAGTCAATCATGTGGCGGCTTGCAGGCACACGGGCCTCGACTGCTTCTCCGTTGACGGTCAGAGCAATGTCGATCCGGTCGCGAAATGCCTCGGTCATGCGGGTTCTCCTGTTATTTCCGCCATGGCGCGGGTCAGCAGCACACCGGCCAGGTGCCGGCGATAGGCGGCGCTTGCTTGTGTATCGCCTGTCGGGTCAATCTCGGCGCGCAGGGCGCTGACGGCCCCCACGATATCGCCTGCATCCAGACGTTCCATTGCCGCTAAGGCCAGCAGGGGGCGGGGGCCGACGCTGAAGGCGGACAGGCGGTGCCCGGCGGCGCGTTTGACCAGACACAACCCCGCCAGCGCGTAATCACCGGAACGCCGTGCGGTCTCGCGCAGAAGATGTTTTTCACTTGCCTCTGCCAAGGGCAGAGTGATCGCGGTCAGGATCACGCCATCTTCAAGGGCGGTCTCGAAGACATCGACGAAGAAATCTTCGGCTGGAATGTCGCGTGTGCCATCCGGCCCTTGCACATGGATCATGCCGCCCAATGCCAGTACGCAGGCGGGAAACTCGGCTGCGGGATCGGCATGGGCCAGCGCACCGCCGATGGTGCCACGATTGCGAATCGCGGCATGGGCAATATGCCCTGCTGCTTGCGTCAGCAGGGGGGCGTGTTCAGCAATCAGCGGGTCGGTCTCGATTTCGGCATGGCGGGTCAGTGCGCCGATCCGCAAGCGGTTTTCTTCCACGGTCACACCGCGCAAATCGGCGATTCGCGAGATATCGACCAGCATGTCACCCGTGCTCAGGCGCATGTTCATGGCGGCAATCAGGCTTTGTCCACCAGCCAGAACGCGTCCCATCCCGTCAGCGCCAGCCAGCAGATCCAATGCATGCTGCACGTCCGTTGCCCGAGCATAGCCGCCCGCCATCGCCTTCATCCGAAACCCTCCCTTCAGGTGCCCGCTCCCCCAGGCTTGTTGATCGTTTGATCAACCCTATTGATCGGATGATCTATTAATTGCATTATTTTGCAAGTGGTATTTTTTGGGCTTCTGGCATTAAGGAAGATGCATGGATCAGATAACGCCTACACTTGCCGTCGCCACGGAACCTGTTGAACGCAGGCGCCTGCCGCCCGAAGAACGCCGCCGTCAGATTGTCGAGGGCGCGGTCACATTCTTTGCCGATGTCGGTCTGGATGGTAAAACGCGTGATCTGGCCAAGCGCCTGGGGATCACGCAATCGCTGCTGTTCAACTATTTCGCCAACAAGGCCGAGATCATCGAGGCGGTCTATGCCCATGTCTATCTGGACCGTCTGTCCGAGGACTGGCCGCGCCGCCTGACGGATCGCAGCGTTCCGCTGCGCGAACGTTTGCTGACCTTTTACAGCGAGTATAGCGAGCTGATCTTTGAGTATGAATGGATGCGGATTTTCATGTTCTCCGGTTTGGCTGGGGCGGAACTGAACCGCCGTTACCTGAAACATATGGGGACGGTGATTCTGCTGCCGCTTCTGGAAGAGATCCGCGCCGAGGCCCCACAGGAGGTGTCGCCCGAGATGGAGGATATCTGGAACCTTCATGGCGGGATCGTCTATATCGGCATCCGCCGCCATATCTATCAGGTGCCGACGCCCGAAGATCCGAGCCGCGCGATTGAACGCGCGGTGGACCGTTTTCTGCAATCCTTCGGACTGGTCTGACCGGCCCGCCTTTGCGATGGGCAGGGATGTTCAATTGCTGATTAGCGCTGGGCGATCAGGGTTGTGATCCGGCGCACACCGACCCGGCGGTTCTGACGCTCGGAGTCCAAGGTGCGGATCTTGAGGAAGCGTTCCCCGAAGCCCTGTACCACCATGTTTTCCGGCGGCACGTCGAAATACTCGGTCAGTGCGAGCGCCACGCTTTCGGCCCGACGGTCGGACAGCAGCAGGTTCGAGGAGGCGCTGCCGACCGCGTCTGTATAGCCTTCGACAAGGAACACCTCGCGCGGATCGTCGCGGATCATCTGGCGCATCAGCAGCCCGATCTCGCGCAGGCCCTCGGCCTCGGAGGGGTCGATAGCCGCAGATCCGGTACGGAAGGTGACATCGTCAATGCTGATCTGAGGGGCCAGTTCCCGCACCTCGACGATCTCGCGTACCTGACGCAAGCTGAATGTCCGGCCCAGATCGCGCTCTTCAAGGTCGCGCAGGGCGGCGCGCAGGGCATCGCGGTCGGTCCCTTGGAAATTCATCCGCGTGGCCGGAGGCAGGGTCGTGACGTTGACCGGCTCGACCGTTGTTGTGTCGTCGATCAACAGAGTCTCGCGGCCATCCTGATCGAAAAGCGACCGGCGCAGAACGCGGCCATAGGAATCGCGGATCGTCACAATGCGGGTGCCATTGTCGCGCGTGACCGTGCTGGTGGTTGAGCCATCATCAAACCGGCGCGTCTCGACGGTCGATCCGGGCTGGCGGATCAAGGCGTCGTCATCCTTGAGAACCTGAAACCGGCCAGAATTGTCCTCGACAATCACACGGTCACCGGATGTTGCGGCGACCCGTTGATTGTTCTGGATCAGCGCCCCGACCGCAAGCGCACCAAGCGCCAGCAGTCCGCCTTTTTCCAGTGTCGAGAGGCCGCGATCATCGTTGCGCTCTACCTCGGCGGCACGTGTTTCGAATTCCTGATCGCTGCTGCGGGTGTCTTCGGTGGTGATCACTTCGGTCGTAGTTTCAGCTTCGGCCTCGGCTGTGCCTTCGGCGTTTCCGTCTTCAGATTGTGCGGTGACCGCCGCAAGGGATTGCGCCTCTTCCTGCTCGGCGATGATTTCCGCGTCCTTCTGGGCCGAGGCTTCGGCCTCGTTCGCGGCGGCTTCGTCCACATCGGCAAGGGCCTCGGCGTTGGCTGCATCCTCGCCTTGGGCGGTGTCGGCCTCTACTTCCGCTTCCGCTTCCGCTTGTGCTTCCGCTTCCGCTTGTGCTTCCGCTTCCGCTTCCGCTTGTGCTTGTGCTTCCACTTCCGCGGCCTGCTCAGTTTCAGCCTCAGCCTCAGCCTCTGATTCTGCTTTAGCAATTTCCTGCGCGGCAATACGGGCAGTTTCCTCGGCTTGTGCGGCCGCATCCGGCTCTGCTTGCGATGTCGTCTCAGCTTCGGCCTCAACTTCAACCGCTTCGGCGGCCTCTGCCTCAGCGGCAATCCGCGCGGCCTCGTCAGCCTCCGCTTGCGCGGCTTCCTCGGCTGCGGCCTCTGCGGCTTGTGCTTCTGCTTGTGCTTCTGCTTCTGCTTCTGCTTCCGCTTCGGCCTGCGCCGCCGCTTCCGCTTCGGCCTGCGCCGCCGCTTCCGCCTCGGCCTGCGCCGCATCATTTGCCTGCAGAGCAGCCTCGAGTTCCGCCTCTGCAATAGCTGCTGTCAACAGGCCGATCCGTTCCTCAGCGCTCAGCGCGGCTGTCAATTCATCTTCGGGCGGGCGGACTTCTGCATCGGCAAGACCGAATTCCAGAAGAGATTCCAGTTCGGCCCGCATCATCTCCACATCACAACGCCCTGTGTCGACCTGCCCGTCAGTAAAGCAGGTCGGCGCTTCGGATTGCGCAAGAAGCAGGCGCTCAACGCCGTTCACTTCGCCGGATTGTTGTGATGAGCTAACATTCAGCGCACGAACTTGCGACATTGCGGGAAAAGGCTGGATCAAGGAAATCACCAGAATACTGGCGGTTGTGGCTCTGAGAGTTCTGCGTGTCATGTCTTGGCCTTTTCAGTCTGGCTGCGGGATACCCTGTAGTCGCGGCGCGACCGGAGCGGATAGTGTTATCGACCATAACGCCGCAAACGCACAATCCGTTCCGTCACATTGCCGTGTATCGAGAAAGTGGTGGCCTGCCGCTTCTGCTGCTCTACCGAATAGCCAACCTGCCAAGACTACCGGATCAGTGGAAGCAAACTTTTGAAAGCCGGATGGGTGGCACTGCCCAGCCATTCGAACAGAACCATTTCGGTGGTCACGATCTCGGCCCCGTGGCGTTGCATTCTTTCCAGCCCAGCCATGCGGTTTTGCGCGCTGCGCGATCCGGTGGCATCGGCGACCACATAGACCTCGCGCCCGCGTGCTAACAGACCCAGAGCGGTTTGCAGCACACAGACATGCGTTTCGCATCCGCACACAACCAGCGCCGCGTCCCCGTCCAACGCCGCCGAGATCGCAGGATCGCGCAGGCTGTCAAAGCTCATCTTGGTCATCGCCTCATCTGCGTCGATCTTTAGTGCGTCAACCGTGCAGCCAAGACCTTGCGGATTTTGCTCGGTCACATGGCGCGGAATACCCAGCACCTCGGCAGCGCGCAGCAGGCGTGCAGCATTGGCAATCCGCAGATCGCCGTCTTCAATGGCAGGCATCAACCGCGTCTGGAAGTCGATCATCAGCAGGGCGGAGCGTTCAGGATCGATTGTCAGCATGGTATATTCCGTGATCTGAGACGGCACGCGCCGACCTGCGCCGAAAGTCCGCAAAGCCTTGATCATCTTCAGGCAAATGGCAAGCGCCCGCCGATCTGCCGTGTACTTCTCACGTTTTTGTCAGCGGCGGGTTGCATATGTCGCGCGCGACATAGAAAATGCGACAATGGTTGATGTGTCTGAACCCACGGTTGCAATGAGCCGGACTGCCCCGACGGACGGACTTGATCCGGACCGGCTGATTGCTTGTCCGACATGCGATGCTCTGCAGCGGGATATGCCCGTGCCAGCAGGGGCGAATGCGCGTTGCCATCGGTGCGGCACGATCCTGATGGCCCCGCGCGAGGGGGCGATGACGCGGATCGTGATGCTGGCTGCGACCGCGCTGGTGCTGATGGTGGCGGCCGTTTTCTTTCCGTTTCTGGAGATCAGCGCCGGTGGCATGGTGCGCCGCTCGTCCTTGTTGGACGCGGTGCTGGCCTTTTCGACAGGCATGATGTTGCCGCTGACTTTTGCGGTGGCCGCGCTGATCATCGTTCTGCCGGTGATCCGGTTGAGCACGATTGTCTATGCGCTGGCTCCCATGGCGCTGGGCTGGCATCCTGCCAAACACGCTGTTGCGGCCTTCCGCGTGGCGCAGGCTCTCAGGCCTTGGGCGATGGCCGAGATCTTTATCGTCGGTGTCTCGGTCGCGCTGGTCAAGGTTGCGGGTCTGGCGAAACTGTCCTTCGGTCCGGCCTTCTGGACCTTTGCCGTTCTGGTTCTGGTGACCGTTCTGAGCGACAATTACATGTGCCGTCTGACGGTGTGGAAAACACTGGAAGAGCGGCGCAAATGAGCGAGGCGCACAGCCAACCTGCGCTGACAGCACGACAGGCGGGCCTGGTCGGATGTCATAGTTGCGGGCGGGTGCACGAGATGGGCACAACCCATTGCACCCGTTGCGGCGTGGTGCTGCACAGCCGCATGCCGGGCAGTCTGCAAAAGGTCTGGGCGTGGCTTTTCGCAGGTATGGTTGTCTATATCCCCGCGAATATCTATCCCATGTTGCTGACAACCAGCCTGGGACATACCAGCGAAAGCACGATCATCGGCGGCGTGATCGAACTGGTCGAATACGGCTCGATCGGGGTTGCGCTGATTGTCTTTGTGGCCAGTGTTCTGATACCCGTGGGCAAATTCGTCGCCATCGGCTATCTTGCTCTGGTTGTGCGTCCGGGATCGCGGATGACGCGGGGCAGCGGGTTGCATGGTCGCCAGCGCCTGTTTGAAGTGGTCGAGTTTATTGGCCGTTGGTCGATGATCGACGTTTTCGTAGTGGCTATCCTGTCGGCACTTGTGCAACTGGATTTTGCGGCAACTATCAATCCAGGCATTGCTGCTGTGAGTTTTTCGTTATCGGTTGCCTTCACCATGCTGGCAGCGCAAAGTTTTGATCCCCGTCTGATCTGGGACGCAGAGGAGACACAGGCCGCATGAGCACGCAGACCCCAGCCGAAATGCAGATTGATGCGCCCAAGCGGTCTTTCTGGCGCAATCTGTCTGTGATCTGGCTGGTGCCGGTTGTGGCCATTGTCGTCTCGCTCGGGATCGCGTGGCAAAGCTTTGCGGCGCGTGGAGTGATCGTGCAGATCACTTTCGAGAATGCCGCAGGCGTAACGCCCGGCGAGACCTCCATCAGGTTCCGGGACGTGGTGATCGGCGCGGTCGAGGATGTCAGTTTCAGCCCCGATCTGACCGAGGTTGTCGTGACGGCCGCGATTGACAGGGATGTCGCGGATACCTTGCCAGAGGACGCGCGCTTCTGGGTTGTGCAGCCCGAGGTCAGCGCCCGTGGTATCACGGGTCTGTCCACCGTGCTGTCTGGGGTCTATATCGAGGCGTCGTTCAAGCCTGAACCGGGTGCCGGAGCGCGCAGTTTCACAGGCTCAACTTCAGGACCGCTTGTGCGTGACGGGCAGCAGGGCACCCGCATCACCATGCGCACGCGTGAGGCCAATCGTGTGTCGGAGGGTGCGCCGATCCTGTTTCGCGGGATCGAGGTCGGCCATATCGAGGAGCCGCGCCTGATCCTGTCGGGCGAGAGTGTTGTCTTTGACGCCTTCATCGAGGCGCCGCATGACCGGCGCCTGACCACGGCAACGCGATTCTGGGATACGTCCGGTTTTTCGGTGTCGTTCGGGGCCAGCGGGCTATCGCTGAATGTGGGCAACCTTGCGGCCCTTGTGACCGGCGGGATCGCCTTTGATACGGTCTTCTCGGGCGGCGAGCCTTTGAACCCCGGCTATGTCTTCGACCTGTTTCCGGATGAAGCCTCGGCGCGGCAAAGCCTGTTCCGCAGCGTGGGGGCCAATGCGGTCGAGATGAGTATCGAATTCGACGGTTCGGTGAACGGGTTGGAAGTCGGCGCTGCCGTGCAGTATCGCGGGTTGCGCGTAGGCGAGGTGCGCGCCATCGGCGCGGTTCTGGCCGAAGATGCGGACAGCCCCCAAGTCAGGTTGCTGACCACCGTTGCACTGGACCCGCAAGCAATCGGCTTGCCCGCCGAGGCGGGGGAAGACCGGTTGCTGGAATTTCTCGAAGATGCCGTGGCACAGGGCCTGCGTGCGCGGCTTGCAACGTCAAGCCTGTTCAGCGCGGCGCTGGTGATCGAACTGGCGGAACTATCCGCTGACGAGGTGGCGCCTGCCGAAATCGCGCGGCGCGAGAACGGCATGGCCATTCTGCCCTCGATCCCGTCGGACCTGCCGGATTTCACCGCGACAGCCGAAGGCGTGCTGGAACGGATCAATTCTCTGCCGGTGGAGGAGTTGATGAACCAGGCCATTCGCGTGATGGCCTCGATCGAGTTGGTGGTGTCTTCCGAAGGTACACGCGCGGCCCCCGATGCGGCGCTGGCCCTGATCGAGGATATCCGTGGCCTTGTCGGGGGCGAGGATGCACAGGCCCTGCCCGGAGAGTTGCGTAGCGGGTTGGCAGAATTGCGCGGTGTCATCGCCGAATTGCGTCTGCGCGAGGCGATGGATCGTTTGCTGGAAGTGGTAGAAAGCGTTGATACTGTTGCTGCGAATACAGCGACAGCCTCGGCAGAATTCCCGGCGCTGGTCGAGGATCTGCGCGCCCTCGTGGATCGGGCCAGCGGTGTCGAGGTAGAGGAGCTTGCCGCTGCCGCAACGCGCGTCCTGAACAGCGCGGACAGCCTGATCGGGTCCGACGGCATGCGCGATCTCCCCCCCGCCCTGAGCAGCGCCCTGACCGAGGTACAACAGGTTCTGGCCACGCTGCGCGAAGGCGATGCGGTCGAGAATGTGAACCGGACACTGGCGTCCGCCCGTTCGGCTGCGGATTCTGTCGCGCAGGCGATGGAAAGCCTGCCTGCCCTGTCGCAAAGGCTGGACCGGTTGGTCGGACAGGCTGACGCGCTGATCGCCTCTTACGGGGCGCGGTCGGATTTCAACACGGAAGCGATGCAGGTGATGCGCGAGTTCCGCGATACAGCCCGCGCGGTCACGCAATTGGCGCGCGCCATCGAACGCAATCCCAATTCTCTTTTGATCGGACGTTAACCATGAAAAACCGCTTGGCCCTGACCCCCACGATCACCCTTGCCATGACCCTTGCCCTTGCGGCCTGTGGTGACAACGCTGCGCGCTATCTGGTGGAACCCGCACCTACGGCGACGGCAGTCCCACTGCGCTTGCCCAGCCTTGAAGTGCGCGATGTCGTTCTGCCGGCCTATGCCGAGGGCACGCAGATCCTGCAACAGGATGCCAGCGGTGCCTTGCGCCCTGTGTCGGGGTCGGAATGGGCGGATGGTTCGGCGCGGGCTGTGACAGCGGCACTGGCGCGCAGCCTTGATCTGCAATCCACCGCTTCGGTTGCTGCGGAACCCTGGCCGTTGTCAGATTTCCCCGCCGGGCGTCTGGATGTGCGGATCGACAGGATCGTGGCGCGGGCAGACCAGACGTTCCAGATGTCAGGGCAATACGCAGTTGCCTCACCGGATGGGCGTATCCGTGAGTTGCTGGAGCGGTTCGATATCCGCGTGCCAATGGCCAGCGACAGCCCCGCCGCGATTGCTGCGGCACAGGGGCAGGCAATCGACCAATTGGCAGGCCAGATCGTGCAGCGCCTGCGGCGTTGATCGCGGTTCAGGCGGGCAGAAGCGTGATTGTCTGGACTGTTGCTTCCGCCACTGCTGCCTCGGAATAGGCCAGCGGCACATAGTCTCCTGCGGCCCATAGTGGCGCAAGATCGGCCAGATGCGGGCTGTCGTGCATCCCAGATTGGCCGGGTGCGTTGATCCACAGGCTGTTATCCCAAGCCCCTACGTCGATCACCATCCGGACGCTGGCCCCGATCCGGACACGGTAGTCCGACGCCTCATGGTGCGCCAGCATGATCGAGGTATTGCCGCCACCCTTGGGCCAAGGCCCAAGATCGAAACTTTCGCCCAGTGGCGTCAGGGCATGGTCAAACCAGCCGTGATGCAGATCACCCCAGCGCCATGCTGTCGGATCGTTGCCAAGACGCTCTGTCACATCCGCCAAAGCTGCCGCCAGAGTCTCGCGCATCAAGGCGTCGCGCATGGCAGGCCGGTCCAGTCCTGCACGGGTGGCGAGCTTGGGGTGTTGGCCTTCCAGCAGTTCGGTGACGACCGGGATGTTTCCGGGCATGAGGTAGCGCCGCAACTCCTGATCGGGGGCTACAAGCGCGAGCAATGCGGGGCGCAGATGCGAGGACAGCCAGACCTCGTAAAGCAGGGCGGGAGCCGATGCCGCGTCGGACCGCCCGTCCCACAGGGCCAGCAGATCGCGCCCGGCCGCATCCTGCGGGATCATCGCGATCAACCGTGCGGCGAAGGGCGATCCTGTGTCGGTTTGCAACGCGGTAGAGGATGTCAGATCGTGATCGTCCCGCGCGGCCAAAGTATCCGCGATCCGCGCGGCGCGTAGGTCCTCGAACCATTCATGGCCGATGGCGGGGCCGTGCTGCGCCTCCGGCGGCAGGTTCATCTCGTTGGCGGAATGGACATAGCCTTGCGCGGGATTGTCCAGGCGGGGCAGGGCACTGGCGGCCATGAACCCGTCCCATTCGAACCGCCCGTCGCCGGCGACCGGCACCAGTCCGCGCCAGCCGGTGCGGCGTGGCACATAGCCCGCAGCCTGCCAACCAACGCCGCCATCCGTATCGGCATAGACCAGATTGACCGAAGGCGCGCCCCAGCTTTCAACGGCGGCCTTGAACCCGTCCCAGCTTGTGGCGCGCATGGATTTCAGGCTGGCCATATAGGGCGCGGTGCCCGCCTGCGTGAAGACCGTCTGCAGGGCCAGTGCGCGACCTTCCTCTTGCCAGACGACAGGTCCGTGACGGGTGAAATGCAGGTCGAACCGCTGGTCGGGATGGCCTTTGACGGCAAAGACCTCTTTGATCACCTGCATATCTTCCCATCCCGCGCCATAGCGGTAGCGGTCTGCGTCGGTCTCGTAGACCATTACGTCTTCCTGATCGGCGCAAAAGATGGTCAGGCTGAAGGCTGCATGGCCGTTATGCCCCGCCATGATGCCGGGGGATGAAGGCTCGCCCGCGCCGATCAGGTCGATGCCGGGGGCGGTCAGATGCACCATATAGCGCAGGGAAGGTGCCGCATGGGCGCGGTGCGGGTCGCTGGCCATGATGGCGCGGCCTGTTGCGGTGCGGCTGCCTGCGACGACCCAGTTGTTCGACCCCTCGACCGATGGCGCCTGCACCACAGTCTTGCGCGGATCGACGCGCGACCAGCGCGGGGCCTCCTCCAGCCCTGCGGCCAGTCGGTCGGCCGAAAACGTTACCGGCGCGGTAGCCAGTTCGAACACCGCCAATGCATGTGCGGGCAGGCCCGCGCCTGCATTCACCGCCCATTCGCCTGCATCGACAGGCGGGTTGAGTGGTGCGCGCAGCAGATCAACATCCGGATCGGCCAGCGCCAGCACCTGCGCGCGAGCCAGTTCCGATCCGGCATTGCGCGTCAGGCAATGGGTGCGGATACGCACCACATCCTCGGTCAGCCAATGCGCGGGCTTTGTGCCCAGAACGGCGAATTCCTGCGGCATGGGCATTTGGCCCGCCAGAACCTGATCCACGCCTGCATTGATCCCTGCCGCAAAGGCCGTGCAGATCGCTTCCGCATCATCACCGTAAGCGGCCCATTCCGGTGCCATATCGCCGCGGTACAGGAACAGCCGCGCCGCGCGGTCCTGCATCAGGTAGCCCGGGCCGAAATCGGCGGCCAGCAGGCCCAGGCCACGCTTGCGCCACAGATCAATCTGCCACAGCCGGTCCCGCGCCGCGTTGAAGCCTTGGGCAAAGAACAGATCCTCCAGCCCTTGCGCCTTGATGTGCGGCAGGCCCCAGCGGTCCAGGCGGATCGTGACCGGGGCGGCGAGGCCATGCAGGCGGTGGGTGGTCATAACTCTCTCCGATCAGGTCATATATGGCTGATGGCGCGTGCCGCTTCCAGTGCAAGAGGAGCGACGCGGGTGCTGAAATCCTGCGCTGTCCATTCCGACAATGACCCAGCGACATGGATCGCCGCGACGGGGCGACCTTGCGGGCCGGTGACGGCCACGCCGATCGCCACCTCGCCCAGCAGGATTTGTTCGACCGCGATACTATAGCCGCGCGCGCGGGTCGCTGCGACCTCCTCCATGATATGGTCGGGATCTGTCAGGGTGCGCGGCGTGAACGGCATCCTGTCCGAGGCTTTAACGATTGCACTGGCCTCCTCCTCGGACAGGCGCGCCATGATCGCCCAGCCACCGGAGGAGCAAAATGTCGGCACGCTATGACCCACCAGCGTGGCATAGAATGTCTCGCGCTTGCTTTGCATTCGCGCGGCATAGACCACGCGTTGACCGTCAAAAAGCGACAGGTCCACCCGTTCGCGCACATTACGGCGCAGTTCCAGAATCACCGGCGTTGCCCGCTGGATCAACGGATCCATCCGCAGAAAATCCAGCGTGTGATCCAGAATGCGGATACCCGGCAAATAGCCGCGATCCTCGGCATCGCGACGGATATAGCCAAGGCTGCGCAATGTATGAACGATTCGCTGTGCCGCACTTCGGTCAATCCCCGCGCCCTGTGCAATATCGGCCAGTGACAGAGGGCGGTCGGCATGGTGGAACGCAGCCAGCACCTGCATGGCGCGGGCGATGGAATTCGTGAAAAGCGGGTCCGCGCGCTGTTCATCGCTTAAATAACGGACACCGGATTCCGCGCGCAGGGTGTTTCTCATCATCGCTCCATCAAGGCCGTTGACTTAGGGGCAGCGCCACCTCTAGGCTTAGATTACGATGCAAGTGTATCGCATTGCAATACACACAATCAGGCGGGTTTCGCTTTTTTCTGTCCAGCGAACAGGTGATGGGCGATTTGCGATGAGGGACGGGGGCCAAGTCCAGGAATGACCAGACGTGTGGCGCTTGCAGGATTTCTGCATGAAACCAATACTTTCGCGCCAAGCCTCGCGGATATGTCCAGCTTTGTTCAGGGCGGTGGCTATATGCCCATGGCGCGCGGCGCAGCCCTGATGGAGGCGGGACGTGGAATCAATCTGGGAATCGGCGGCGCGGTCGAGCATGGCGAGGCGGCGGGCTGGAACCTTCAGCCGATCCTGTGGTGCGGCGCTATTCCTTCGGCCCATGTGTCGCAAAGTGCCTATAATTTAATCGCCGACGAGATCGTGGCGGGTATCACGGCGGCCTTGCCGCTGGACGGTGTTTTTCTGGACCTGCACGGCGCGATGGTGGCCGAGCACGAGGATGATGGCGAGGGTGCGTTGATCGCGCGTGTGCGTGCTGCGGTCGGCCCCGATGTGCCGATCGCGGTGGCGCTGGACCTGCACGGCAATATCACCGCGCAGATGGTTGATGCCGCCGATGTGCTGGTGGGCTTTCGTACCTATCCGCATGTGGACATGGCCGAAACAGGCCGCCGCGCGGCGGTGCAGCTTGATGCGCTGATGGTGCGCGGCGCGCCTTTTGCCAAGGCGTTCCGGCGGCTGGATTTCCTGATCCCCATTGCGTGGCAAAGCACAGTGATGGAGCCGGCGGCAGGCATATACGACCGGATGGCCGCACTTGAAGGCGGCGATCTGGCCTCGGTGTCTTTCTTTCCGGGCTTTCCAGCCGCTGATTTCGCCGGATGCGGGCCGACGGTTGTCGCTTATGGTGCGACACAGACTGCCGCTGATGCGGCTGCCGATAGGGTTGCTGGCGATGTAAACCGCGCCGAGCCTGCCTTTGCGGGCAAGGCGTTCGATCCCGATGCAGGCGTGGCCGAGGCGATCCGCATCGCCGCCACCGCCACAAAGCCCGTGGTGATCGCAGACACGCAGGACAATCCTGGTGCGGGCGGAGACAGCAACACCACTGGCATGTTGCGCGCGCTTGTTCGTGCCGATGCCCAGCGCGCGGCCATTGGCATCATCGTCGATCCTGCCGCGGCCAAAGCCGCGCATGCGGCGGGGCAGGGCGCCGAGATCGACATCGCGCTGGGCGGTTTTTCGAATATTCCCGGCGACAGCCCGTTTCAGGCTCGCTTCACGGTCGAGACCCTTTCGGATGGCAAATTCATCGCTTCCGGTCCGTTCTACGGAGGCGCACCGCTGGACCTTGGCGCGTCCGCTTGTCTGCGTATCGGTGATGTGCGGATTGTGGTATCAACCCATAAGGCACAAATGGCGGATCAGCAGATGTATCGCTTTGTGGGTATCGAACCGACCACGCAAGCGATCCTTGTAAACAAAAGCTCGGTCCACTTTCGCGCGGATTTTCAGCCGATTGCTGAAACAATCCTCGTCTGCACGGCACCTGGCCCGATGCCGATCAGTCCGGCTCGTCTGGCATGGACAAGTCTTGCACCCGGCATGAAGCTTGAACCGATGGGCGTGCGCTGGATGCCCGCCAAGACGTCTGAACCCAGTCTTGAGGAGAGCTGACCCATTTCCTTTACCGCCCGTGTACCTGCCACAGAAAGCGGGGCACATGACCACCAACCCGAACTGCAACAGAGAGAGATGACCATGACTTTACAAAGTTTCCGTTCAAAGGGCGCGTCCCGCGTTCGCAACCTGATGGCGGGGGCCCTGATGGCCTCGACCGCGTTGGCCGGTTCCGCCGCATGGGCCGAAACCACGATCACAGCCGTGATGCATTCGGGCCTGCGCGTTCTGGACCCGATCATTACCACCGCGCATATCACCCGTAACCATGCCTACATGATCTATGACGTGCTGGTAGCTGTTGACGGCAATTTCGCACCTCAGCCGCAGATGGCCGAATGGTCCGTGTCCGAGGATGGCAAGGTCTATACTTTCACCCTGCGTGACGGTCTGATGTTCCATGACGGCACACCGGTGACGATGGCCGATGCCGAAGCCTCGCTCAAGCGCTGGGCCGAGAAGGATTCGGGCGGCCAGATCATCATGGACCGCACAGAAAGCCTGACTGCAACGGATGACAAGACACTGGTCTGGACACTGACCGAACCCTTCGCGCCATTGCTGGACACGATCGGCAAGCAATCGGCCCTGCCGCCCTTTATCATGCCCGCGCGCATTGCTGCCACGCCGACAGATACCGCGATCACCGAGCATGTCGGATCGGGCCCGTTCAAATTCGTCGAGGCTGAATTCCAGCCCGGCGTCAGCGTAACCTATGTCAAGAACGAGGACTATGTTCCACGTGACGAGCCTGCGGACAACATGGCTGGCGGCAAGGTCGTGCATGTCGACAAGGTTGTTTGGTCCACGATGCCTGACGCCTCGACCGCGATCAACGCGCTGCTGGGAGACGAGATCGACTATATCGAATCCGTGCAGGTCGATCTTTTGCCGCTGCTGGAAGGTGACCCTGATGTCATCAACGAAAAACGCGAGCCGCTGGGCTACCAAACCATTGGCCGGATGAACTTCAAACATGCGCCCTTCGATAATGTGAAGGTGCGTCAGGCCGCGATGATGGCCCTTGACCAGCAGGCGATCCTGTCGGCGCTGGTGGGCAACCCCGACTACTACGAAATCTGCGGTGCGATCTTCGGTTGCGGCACGCCACTGGCCGATACAACCGGTTCGGACAGCCTGACCTCGGGCGGCGATCTGGAAGCTGCCAAGGCTTTGCTGGCTGAATCCGGCTATGACGGTACGCCGATCGTCCTGATGGCCCCCACCGATGTTGTGGCGCTTGCCGCGCAGCCGGTTGTCGCCTCGCAGGCGCTGCGGAACGCGGGCTTCAACGTCGATATGCAGCCGATGGACTGGCAGACCCTTGTGACCCGTCGCGCCAGCCAGAACGCCCCTGCCGATGGTGGCTGGAACATGTTCTTCACCAACTGGCTGGTGCCGGAAATCTCCAGCCCGCTGGTCTCGCCGATGCTGAACGGTCGCGGCGACGGTGCATGGTTCGGCTGGCCCGAAGATGAGAAGATCGAGGAACTGAAAGCCGCGTTCATTGCCGCCTCTTCCCTTGAAGAACAGCAGAAGGTCGCAGCCGAGATTCAGGCCCATAACATGGAGCAGGTTCTTTACGTTCCCGTGGGGCAATATGCGCTGCCGCAGGCGCGCCGGTCGAATATCGTCGATATGCTGCCCTCGCCGGTGCCGGTCTTCTGGAACGTCAAGAAAGAAGAGTGATCCTTCTCTGACATGCTCCGGCGCGTGCCTTGCGCGCGCCGGATGCTTCCGTCGGGCGGTTGCAAATACCCCGCTGCCCGTCCCTTGCTGAATTTCCCGCCGAAAGGGTCTGCTTCCGATGCTGGGCTATCTCATCCGACGCGTTCTGGCGATCATCCCGGTGATGCTGATCGTTGCGATCTTCGTGTTCCTGTTGCTGCGACTGACACCGGGCGATCCGGCGGCCATCATCGCAGGCGACATGGCTACCCCCGAACAGCTTGAGCGTATCCGCGAGGCGATGGGCCTGAACCAGCCGATCCATACGCAGTTCATCTCATGGATGGGCCGCCTTTTGCAGGGCGATCTGGGCACCTCGCTGATTTCCGGCACGCCCGTGATTACGATGGTGGGGCAACGTATGTTCCCGACGATCAATATCGCCCTTCTGACCATTGTGATTGCCGTGGCCATTGCTGTGCCCATGGGCGTGCTGGCTGCATGGCGTCACCGGTCCTGGGTGGATTATGCGGTGATGAGCTTTTCCGTCATGGGCTTTTCCGTGCCTGTCTTCGTGATCGGTTATATCTTCATCCTCGTCTTTTCGATCACGTTGGGCTGGTTGCCGGTGCAAGGCTATGCGGCTCCCGCCGAAAAGGGTTTCGGAGAGTTTCTCTATCGCGGCATCCTGCCTGCGCTGACGCTGGCGACGATCTACATCGCGCTGATCGCGCGCATGACCCGCGCCTCGATGCTGGAAGTGCTGGGCGAGGATTACATCCGCACCGCCCGCGCCAAGGGCGTCAAGGAAAGCCGTGTGCTGTTCCGCCATGCGTTGCGGAATGCGGCCGTGCCGATCCTGACCGTCATCGGTACCGGTTTCGCGCTGCTGATCTCGGGCGTTGTTGTGACGGAGAGTGTGTTCAACATCCCCGGCATAGGCCGTCTGACCGTCGATGCCATTCTGGCGCGCGACTATCCGGTCATTCAGGCGATGATCCTGATCACAAGCGCGACCTATGTGGTTGTGAACCTGATCATCGACATCTCCTACACGATTTTTGACCCGAGGATCCGTTACTGATGTCGTATTCCGCTCCCCCCGCCTCGGCCATGCAATCGGTGTTGCGCCTGTTCTCGATCCCGTCATTGGCCAAGCTCGGGGTTGGTCCGCTGATCGCCGCTGCCGTGCTGGTGATGATCGTGATCGTCACGCTTCTGTCGCCATGGCTGGCGCCGTTCGATCCGCTGGAAATGAACCCGATGAACCGTCTGCAAGGGCCAAGCGAAGAGCACTTTCTGGGCACCGACCCGTTCGGGCGCGACATCTATTCGCGTGTCCTGATCGGTGGGCGGGTCTCCTTGCTTATCGGCATCGGTGCGGCGGTCGTGTCGGTGCTGATCGGGTTGGTGATCGGCCTGATCGCCGGCTTTTTCCGCTTGGCTGATACGTTGATCATGCGGGTGATGGACAGCCTTATGGCGATCCCGTCGATCCTGCTGGCCATTGCACTGGTGGCGCTGAACGGGCCGTCGATCACATCGGTGATCATGGCCATTACCATTCCCGAAATCCCGCGTGTCGTGCGTCTGGTGCGGTCCGTCGTGCTGACCGCGCGCGAGGAACCCTATGTCGAGGCGGCAATCGCGCTTGGTTCGTCCATGCCCAAGATCCTGTTCCAGCATCTGATGCCGAACACGATGGCACCACTGATCGTGCAGGGCACCTATATCCTTGCATCGGCCATTCTGACCGAGGCGATCCTGTCCTTCCTTGGCGCGGGCGTTTCGACCGAGATCCCGACATGGGGGAATATTATGGCCGAGGGGCGGCAATATTTCCGCGTGAAACCCGAACTGATCCTCTGGCCCGGCCTGATGCTGTCGATGTGCATCCTGACGATCAACCTGCTGGGCGATACCGCGCGCGATCTGCTGGACCCGCGCCTCAAGAAACGGGGGGAATAGGCCGATGCTGTTCAAGACGCGCAATTTCGATACTGCGAAAACCATCCTGACGGTCGAGAATCTGACCGTCAGCCTGCCCCCCGCGGCAAAGGCCCCGCCAGTATTGAACCGCATCAGCCTGACCATCCGTCAGGGCGAGACGGTTTGCCTTGTGGGCGAGTCCGGTTCGGGCAAATCCGTGACCTCGCTGGCGATCATGGGGCTTTTGCCCAAGGACGCGCTGTTTGTGACCGGCGGCAGGATCACCCTGTCCGGCACCGATTTGCTGTCGCAGAGCCAGAACGCGATGCAGGATATCCGCGCGCGCCGTGTCGCGATGATCTTTCAGGAACCGATGACCGCGCTGAACCCCGTGATGCGCGTGGGCGACCAGATCGAAGAAGTGCTGGAAAGCCATACCAGCATGTCCGCGCATGAGCGGCGGCAACGCGTGATCGACATCATGAAGGACGTGCATTTGCCCGATGTCGAACGCATCCACCGCAGTTACCCGCACCAGTTATCAGGCGGGCAGCGTCAGCGCATCATGATCGCAATGGCGCTTGTGCTTGAGCCGGAACTGCTGATCGCGGACGAGCCGACAACAGCGCTGGATGTGACCACACAGCAGCAGATCCTGTCGCTGATCGCCGAGTTGCAGGAGAAACACGGCACAGCCGTGCTGTTCATCACCCACGATATGGGCGTCGTCGCCGAGATTGCCGATACCGTCTATGTGATGAAATCAGGCGATCTGGTGGAAAACGCGCCGATCGAGACGCTGCTACGCGCGCCCAAGCAGGACTATACACAGAAGCTTTTGCGCGCGGTCCCCAGCCTGGTGCCTCGCGCGGCGCGACCCGTTCCGGGGGGTGATCCGGTGCTGCGGGTCGAGAGCCTTGATATGATCTATGGCGGGGGTGGTTTCTTCGTGAAACGTCCGGGCACCCATGCGGCCAAGGATGTGACCTTCGACGTGGCGCGCGGTCGCACATTGGGCATCGTGGGGGAATCCGGCTCGGGCAAATCGACTGTAGCGCGCTGCATCATGCGGCTGATCGCGCCGACTTCGGGTGCGATCCATCTGCGCGATACCGATATCGCGCATCTGTCGCGCGCGCAGCTCAAGCCGCATCGCCAGCATTTGCAGGTTGTGTTTCAGGACCCTTTCCGTTCGCTCAACCCGCGCTGGACGGTCGGGCGCAGTCTGATCGAGGGGCCTGTGAACTATGGCACCTCGGCCCGCGATGCGATGGCCCGCGCGGCTGAACTGATGGGGATCGTGGGCCTGCCGCGCGACAGCCTCGATCGCTATCCGCACCAGTTTTCCGGCGGCCAGCGCCAGCGTATTGCGATTGCACGGGCCGTGATGATGCAGCCCGATGTGCTTGTCGCCGACGAGGCCGTGTCGGCGCTGGACGTGTCGGTGCAGGCGCAGGTGCTGGAACTGCTGGACGATTTGCAGGAAAAGCTGGGTATCACCATCGTTTTCATCACCCATGACCTGCGTGTTGCGGCCCAGATTTGCGACGATGTGATCGTCATGCAGCGCGGCGTTGTCGTAGAGCAGGGACCTGCTGCAGCCGTTCTGGCCGATCCGCAGCATGAATATACCAGATCCCTGATCGAAGCGGCCCCCGGCCGCGCATGGGATTTTGCCAATTTCAGGGAACTGGGCGCTGCCTGATCCCATCCAAACATAGACCCCAATGTGAATACCGAGGAGAGAGACATGAATATTCTGCCCGTGATCGAGGCCAGCACGGAGGAGCTGACAGCGATTTTCAAAGACTTGCACGCCCATCCCGAAATCGGGCTGGAAGAGCAGCGCACAGCCGCCATCGTGGCAGATAAACTGCGTAGCTACGGTGTCGATGAGGTCCACACAGGTATCGGCATCACCGGCGTCGTTGGCATCATCTACGGGCGCGGTGGCAAGGATGCGGGCGGCAAACGCGTGGGTCTGCGTGCCGATATGGACGCGCTGCCGATCCACGAGCAGACGAACCTGCCCTATTCCTCGACCAATGCAGGGAAAATGCACGCTTGCGGCCATGACAGCCACACCACGATGCTGCTGGGGGCGGCCAAACATCTGGCCGCCACGCGTGATTTCGACGGCACCGCCGTGATGATCTTCCAACCCGCAGAGGAAGGGCTGGGCGGTGCGCGCGGCATGCTGGCCGATGGCCTGTTTGACCGCTTTCCCTGTGACGAGGTTTACGGGATGCACAATTCACCCAATGGCCAGCCGGGCACCGTCGGTATCTGCAAGGGCCGCGCGATGGCGGGGGCCGCGTTTTTCGACATTACCGTCACGGGCAAGGGCAGCCACGCGGCCATGCCCCAGCAATCGCGCGATGCGTTGGTGACGGCCACAGCGCTGGTCGGCCAGTTGCAGACCATCGTCAGCCGCAACGTCGCACCTTTGGACACCTGCGTGCTGTCGGTCACGCAGATCCATGCCGGTTCGGCCTATAACGTGATCCCCGAAACCGCGCAGATCTGTGGCACGATCCGCTATTTCAAGGACGAGGTCTATGCCATCGCGGAAACCCGCATGAAGGAAATCTGCGCTGGTTTCGGCACCGCCTACGGGGCCGAGATCAAGGTCGATCTGCGGAATGTCTTTGACGTTCTGATGAACGATGACGATCTGTCAGACGCCTATATGGACGCGGCCCGCGATATCGTGGGCGAGGAGATGATCAGCCGCAATGACGAACCCGCAACAGGGTCCGAGGATTTTGCCGATATGCTGAAAGTCGTGCCCGGTGCCTATTGCCGTGTCGGCCATACCGGCAATGTGCCGCTGCACAATCCCGGTTTCGTGCTGGGCACCGAGGTGTTGCCGGTGGGCGCATCCATCATGGCGCGGATCGTCGAACGCCGCCTTTCTGCCGATACCTTGGCGGAGGCCGCTGCATGAACCCTCTGGATTTGCCTTTCGACGCCGATGATATGGTTGAACGTCTGCGCCCGTGGATCGAATGCGAAAGCCCGACCTATGACGCCGATGCCGTGAACCGGATGATGGATCTGGCCGCCTATGACTTGACCGTCGCGGGCGCGGTCGTGGAGCGTATTCCCGGCCGCATGGGTTTTGGCGGTTCGGTTCGCGCGCGGTTTCCGCATCCCGATTTTGGCAAGTCGGGCATTCTGATTGCGGGCCATATGGATACGGTCCATCCGGTCGGCACCTTGGAAAAGCTGCCCTTCAAACGCGAGGGTGATATCTGTTACGGCCCCGGCATCATGGATATGAAGGGCGGGAATTTTGTCTCGCTGGAGGCGATCAGGGAACTGGCCAAGGCAGGGATGCGGACACCTCTGCCCGTCACGGTCCTGTTCACACCGGATGAAGAGGTGGGCACCCCTTCGACCCGCGATCTGATCGAGGCGGAAGCGGCCAAGAACAAATACGTCCTTGTCCCCGAACCCGCCAAGCAGGACGGTGGCGCTGTGATCGGTCGCTATGCCATCGCGCGCTTCAACCTGCGCACTGTGGGCCGCCCCAGCCACGCCGGTTGGGCGCTGGCGGACGGGCGGTCCGCGATTGCCGCCATGGCGAAGAAAATCCTTGAGATCGAGGCGATGACCAGCGATGACTGCACCTTCTCGGTCGGGGTGATCCATGCGGGTCAATGGGTGAACTGTGTGTCGTCCAGTTGCGACGCGCAGGCCTTGACCATGGCCAAGACGCAGGAAGACCTTGATCGCGGTGTGGCCGCGATGATGGCGCTGCAGGGCGAGGAAAACGGTGTGATATTCGAGGTCACGCGCGGCGTGACGCGACCGGTCTGGGAGCCGGACCAACCGGGCACGATGGAGATGTTCGCGGTTGCCAAGGATATCTGTGCAGAGTTGGGCTTCGAACTGACAGGCGCCAGTTCCGGCGGCGGGTCGGATGGCAATTTCACCGGCTTCATGGGCATCCCCACGCTCGATTCCATCGGCGTGCGGGGCAAGGGGCTACATACCCTCGGCGAACATATCGAGGTCTCCAGCCTGCCGGAGCGCGCCAAGTTGACAGCGGCTCTGCTGATGCGGTTGGTCTAGCCGGAAATCGCCGCCCGGGATGGGTGGCGCTGCCTCCCCGGGCGGGCTCTTTTGCAACCTCGCGGCACCTGTCACCGAAGAATGTTTGCTGCGCGTTAAACAGCTACTTTCGCAGCGTGCACTGCTCAAACGCGGTCAGGCGCTGCGGGCGACTGCTTACCGGAACATGATTGCGACACTCAACCGCCCTTGCTAGACAGATGCTATGAGCACGCAATCACCCCAAAAGAAAAGCGGCTGGCGCGGGTCCGAGGAACTGTGGCTGAACGCGGCCTATGATCTGCTCATTGAGAAAGGGGTGGATGCGGTCAAGGTGCAGCCGTTGGCGCAAAATCTGGGGCTGTCGCGCACCAGTTTCTACGGACATTTCGACAGCCGCGAGGCTTTGCTTGAGGCCCTTGTCGGCCGCTGGCGTGATAAAAATACCGGCAACCTGATCCGCCAGACGCAGGCCTATGCCGAGACCATCACAGAGGCGGTTCTCAATATCTTCGACTGCTGGCTGCGCCCCGATCTGTTCGATGCGCGACTGGACCACGCGATCCGAAACTGGGCCTTGGGCGATCCTGCCTTGCGCGCCATACTGGAGCACACGGATTCAGACCGTATCGACGCGATTGCCGCGATGTTCGAACGCTTCGGCCATGCCCCGCATGATGCCCGTATCCGGGCCTTCACGATCTATTACACGCAGGTCGGCTATGTCTCGATGATGGTGCAGGAGGACACGCAGGTCCGTGTCGACCGCATGCCCACCTATATCGAGGTGTTTACCGGCAAGCCGCCATCCGAATCCGAGGTCGAGCGTTTCCGCGCCCGCCATCTGCCGCGCCCCGCTGTCAGGCACGGCAAACAGGGCTGATTACGCCTCGACCTCGACCTTGCCGATGGGGTGCGAACAACAAGCGAGGATATAGCCCTCGGTCACATCATCCTCGCTGATACCGCCGTTATGCACCATATGCACCTCGCCCGAGATCTTGCGGATCTTGCAGGTGCCGCAAATCCCGAACTGGCAGCCCGACGGGATGTTCAGCCCAGCACCGCGTGCGACGTTCAGCACCGTATCGGTTTGTGAGCAGCGCGCGGACAGGCCCGAGGCGGCAAAAATCATCTCGGCGCCCACATCCTCTTGCGGGATCACGTCGTCGAACTCGGTCAATTCGGCCTTGGTCTCGGCAGGCGCGTGGAAGCTTTCCTGATGATAGCGGCTCATGTCGAAGCCAAGCGCGTTCAGCATATCGCGCACGGATTGCATGAAACTGTCGGGCCCGCAGCAATAGACGTCCCGCTCAAGGTAATCGGGCGCCATCAGGCCCAGCATCAACTGGTTGAACCGCCCGCGATAGCCGGTCCAGACCTCGTATGGGTCTTCGACACTCACGACAAAATGCAGCTTCAATCCGCGCACGCGACTGGCCATGTATTCCAGCTTGCGCCTGAAGATCAACTCGGCCGGCCTGTGCGCGCATTGGATAAAGGTCATGTCCGGGTCTTCGCCGCGTTCAAACAAGGTCGCGGCCATCGACATCATCGGCGTCACGCCGGAACCCGCCGAAATGAAGAGGTATTTCCCGTCCGGCTGTGGCGGCAGGTGGAACAGGCCGGATGGACCATAGGCCTTGATCCGCATGCCGGGTTGCAGGTTCTCCATCATCCAGCGCCCTGCCACACTATCCGGTCCCGGCTTGATGGTGATGGACACATAGGCGTTCACCACCGGACTGCTGGAGATCGTATAGGTCCGCTGCACATTCCCGCCGGGCAAGGGCAAGTCCAGCGTCAGGAACTGCCCCGCGCGATAGACGAAAGTGGCCCCTGAAGGCGGACGGAACACGAATGTCCGCACGCCGGGGGTCTCGGGCACCACGGCCACGCATTCCAGCGGTTCGCTATCCTGCCAGACGGGCGTATCGGCACGGGGCATCGGGATCATGCTGCTTACTCCGCCGCGATGTTTGTTGCAGGGCGGGCAGGGCCGGTCAGTCGCCGTTCCAGCGTATTGGCATACCAGTCGACAAACTGGATTACGCCGCTTTCCTGCCGGACAGAATAAGGGCCGGGCAGATAGGCGGGCGAAAGGATGCCTTTCTGGTTTTCCTCGACGATGGCGCGGTCTTCGTCATTGGTGTGAATCCAGACCTCGGTCAGACGGTTCAGATCGTAATCCACCCCTTCCACCGCATCCTTGTGGACCAGCCAAGTGGTTGTGACCTGCGTTTCGGTCACAGAAACCGGCATGATGCGGAACAGAAGGACCTGATCCGACAGGAAATGGTTCCATGTGTTGGGATAGTGGAAAAACAGACAGGACCCTGCATTGTCGAAGGGCACTTCGCCCACGCGCCGCGCGGCAGCGGCCTTGCCATCCATTGTATAACTGACAGCCGCGCCAAGGAACGGGATACGCACCAGCCGCCATTGATCGTCAGGATCGGCCACATAGCGCGAGGGCAGACCTGCGGCCTCGCAACGCTCGACATGAGCCAGACCTGCGGGAGATGACATGCTGTCCTCGGCCCCGACCAGATCGGGATCATCGTTGAACGTGCGGCAGAGCGACGGGTGAGAGCCCGAACAATGATAGCACTCGCGGTTATTCTCCATCACCAGTTTCCAGTTGGCCTGTTCGGTGATGGTGCTTTGGTGTGCCACCTTCAACTGGCTCAGGTCATGGGGCGTGATGTAGCGGGCCATCTGCGCCGCGACGGGTGCGAAATCGGGGGCGTCCCCGGCCAGACAGACGAAAACCATGCCTGCGGCCTCGGTGCAATGCACGCCCCGCAGCCCGTGATCCTGCGGCTTGAAATCCGGTCCCATGTCGCGTGCATACAGAAGTTTGCCGTCCAGTTCGTAGGTCCACTGGTGATAGGGACAGACCAGTTTCGGCGCATTGCCCTTCTCGGTTGCACAGATGCGGCTGCCACGGTGTCGGCAGGCATTGTGGAACGCGCGGATTACACCGTCCGCGCCGCGCACGATGATGATCGCATATTCCCCGATCTGGAGCGAGACATAGGAGCCGGTTTTCGGCACCTCGACTGCCGCAATCGCGAACAGCCAGTCGCGATACCATATATTTTCCATATCCGCCGCGAAGACCTGCGGATCGGTATAAAAGGGGCGCGGCAGGGAATGGGCAGGCTTGCGCGCGGCCAAAAGGGTTTGAAGTTGTGAATCGTCAAGCATGACTATGATCCTAGGAGGGGAATGGAGGTTTATGGTTGATTGAGGGAAAGTGTATTCAGCCGCGCATGGTCATATATCCTTGACCAGACGCAGCGCATCATAGATTGCCGCATGGGTATTGCGCGCCGCCACTGCATCGCCGATCCGGAAAAGTGCGAACTGGTCCGGCCCCGCCTTCCAAGGCTGCGCGCGACCCGCGATCAGCGCGTCCTGATCGACAGCGCCCTTGTTGGCCGATTGCGGTTTGAGGGCAAAATACAATTCGTCCAGCGGCAAAGTTCCGTGATTGACCACAATCTGGTCGAACTCGCGTGTGTCGCGATGTGCGGAATAGTCCGAGCCGATCACCGCTTGCAGGTGGTTGCCGGATTTCACGACCGCTTTCAGCCGGTAAGTCACTGTAAAGCGGACATCCTTGTCCTGAAGGCTGCGCATATAGGGCACAAGGTTCATCGCCATCACATCGGGTGCAAAGCTGCGGTCGGGGGTCATGACCTCGACATGGCCACCACTGGCCGCAACTACCTCGGCGGCTTGCAGGGCCGGATGGTCGCCCGCATCGTCATAGATCAGCACACGGGCACCGGGCTTTACATCGCCTGCAATGATATCCCAGCTTGAGACAACCAGATCTTTGCCATCCTCCAGCACATCCGTATTGGGTATGCCGCCTGTGGCGATGATCACCACATCGGGGTTTTGTGCCGTGATGTCAGTGGCTTCAGCATAGGTATTGAAGTGGAAAGCCACGTCACGCGCTGCGCATTGTGCCATGCGCCAGTCGATGATTCCGATCATCTCGCGCCGACGTGCCGATTGCGACGCCAACCGCAACTGCCCACCTGCATTGGGTGCCGCCTCGAACACCGTGACCTTGTGTCCGCGCATTGCAGCTACCCGTGCGGCTTCAAGCCCCGCCGGACCTGCGCCGACGACCACGACACGCTTTTGCTCAGCCGCAGGTGTGATCTGGTCGTCATGCGGCATGGTCAATTCGCGCCCTGTGGCCGCGTTGTGGGTGCAAAGCGCATCGCCCGCCTGATAGATCCGGTCCAGACAGTAGTTGGCCCCAACGCAGGGGCGGATATCCTCCTCCCGCCCCTCGATGATCTTGGTCACGATCAGCGGGTCGGCCATATGTGCGCGGGTCATGCCCACCATATCCAACTGGCCTGAGGCCACGGCATGCCGCGCCGTGGCGACATCGGGGATGCGCGCGGCATGGAACGTGGGCAATCCTACCTCGGCGCGAATGCGCCCGGCGAAATCCAGATGCGGTGCGGATCGCATTCCCTGCACGGGGATCACATCGGTCAGCGCGGCATCCGTGTGGATCTGGCCCTTGATCACATTCAGGAAGTCCACGCCTTCTGCCTTGAACATATGGCCGATTACGATGCCGTCCTCGGCGGTAATCCCGCCCTGTGCAGCCTCATCGGCCGCATAGCGCATACCTAGCAGGAAACGGTTGCCGACACGTTTGCGGCAGGCACGGTACACCTCGAGCGCGAAACGTGCCCGGTTTTCCAGCCCGCCCCCCCAAGGCGCATCCAGCGCATTGGTCAGCGGCGACATGAACTGGTCCATCAGATGCCCGTAGCATTCGAACTCTACCCCATCCAGACCCGCTGCCTGCATCCGTTCCGCCGCATCGGCGTAATCCTGAATGATACGGTCGATCTCGTGATCCTCGATCACCTTGGGAAAGGCGCGGTGCGCGGGTTCCCGAAACGGGCCGGGAGCCACGACAGGCAGCCAGTCGCCCTTGGCCCAATGCGTGCGCCGGCCCAGATGCGTCAACTGGATCATCACGGCGCAACCATGTTCGTGGCAACCCGCGGCAATGGCGCGCATCCAAGGCACCACCTCGTCCTTATAGGCCAGCACATTGTTGAACACGGGCGGCGAGTTGCGCGACACCGCCGCCGATCCTGCCGTCATGGTCAGTGCGACGCCGGCGCGCGCGCGGGCCTCGTGATAGGCGCGGTAACGGTCCTTGGGCATCCCGTCCTCAGGGTATGCCGGTTCGTGACTGGTGGTCATGATCCGGTTCTTCAGGGTCAGATGGCCCAACTGATAGGGTTGCAACAGCGGGTCTTTGGTCAGGGTCTGGGTCATCGGAAGCTCCGGCAGGGACAGGGGCGCGCAACGCGCAGGAAGCGCGGCGCAGGTGTGATCCTGACCGATGGCCGCAGTTCCGTCACCACCAAAAACGACAGTAGTGTCAGATTTTTCGACGTATGTGTTTTCAGCCCTGCCAGCATGGTCCGTCCCTGTTCCAATCGCGCTCAACATACCGCAGAGAGGCAGGGGGTTAGTCACTGAAAACGACGCTCCGCTCCGGTCCTGCGAAGTGAGCTTAAATGGTGCTTGTCCGGTGCCGCTCCGGGCAGAGCCCGACCGCCCTCCCGGGCGGGCTCTTTTCTTGGGTTCCGGCATCCGCGAGGGTCAGAGGTTTGCTGCGCGATGAACCGCCTTGGACAAAAGGCGCGACGCCCACCTGCGGGCGGGTTCTGCCCGAGACTGCACAAAGGGTGATACTCTACCCCTGCAAAATCGCCGGAATCCGACCCGCAGGGGGCGTGTTGCGGCTGCGCTGGCTGGTCACGCGCCCGTCAATGATGGTCATGCCGATACCGGGCAGGTTGCCCAGTTGCACCGATTCCAGGATCGTCTTGCCGGGCGCATGCTGCGCCTGATCCATCAGCACAAAATCGGCGCAAAGCCCTGTCTCGATCATGCCGGTGTCCAGCTCGCGCTGGCGCGTCGTATTGCCGGTGCCAAAGCAGAAGGCCACTTCGGCGGGGACATTCCCAAGGCTCGACAACATCGCGATCATCCGCAGGATGCCCAAGGGTTGCACCCCCGATCCGGCGGGACCGTCCGTACCAAGGATCACCTGATCCAGCTTGCCCAGTTCGCGCGTTGTGTTCAGCGTCAGCAAAGCCGCGCGCTCGTTGCCGTTATGCACAATCTCAAGCCCTGCCTTGCAGCCTTCGCACAGGCAGATGATCTGGTCGTCGGGCAGTGCTGAATGGCCGCCATTGATATGGCCCACCACATCGGTGCCGGTTTCCAGCACCATATCCGCGTCGATCAGCCCCGATCCGGGGATCGATGGTCCGCCTGTGTGGATGGTGCTCTGGATGCCGTATTTGCGCGCCCAGTCCACCATCTGCCGCGCGGTCTTGCCATCCTTGACGGTGCCAAGACCCACCTCGCCCAACAGCTTGACGCCGGCCTTGGCAAGATCGGCAAAATCCTCCTCGACCATGCCATGTTCGATCACGGGCGCGCCGGCATGGACCTTGACGCCGGAGGGGCGGAAATTCTCGTACCAGCGCTGCGATGCGATCGCCATCGCCTTCAGCCCCACGATATCTTTGGGCCGGCCCGGCATATGAACCTCGCCTGCCGAGATCAGCGTGGTAACCCCGCCATGCAAGGTCGAGTCGATCCAGTGCAACTGCTGCTGGCGCGGGGTGTAGTCTCCCACCACCGGATGCACATGGCTGTCGATCAGGCCGGGGCAGAGCGTGCTGCCATTCGCGTCGATCAGCGTATCGGCATCTTCGGTATCCATATCCTTCTCATAGCCCCAAGCGGTGATCTTGCCGCCGACCGCGATCAAGCAATCGGCGTCATAGATGGGCTGTTCGATTTTGCCCGACAGCATCAGGCCGATGTTGTGGATGACAAGCTTGTGGGTTGTGTCCTGCGTCTGGGGGGCAACTTCGGCCATGGGATCACTCCTGCTGATTTGTTAGAACGCTAACAGAAACGCCACACCGATCAAGAGGGCAGCGATACCTGTGCCGCCTAAAACACATTGACAGCCAATTTGTTTGTATACTAACAAAAAATAAGAGTGATTCATCCCGATAGGAGGGGCGCATGTCCGTCGCAACTTTGAAGCCAGCCACATCTTTCCCCATCCCCGAGGGCATGTTTGCCGAAACTGTCACGCAAGTGCAGCACTATGACGACCGTCTGTTCCGCTTCCGGATCACGCGGCCTGCATCTTTCCGCTTCCGGTCGGGGGAATTCGTGATGATCGGTCTGCCGAATGCGGAAAAGCCCGTGATGCGCGCCTATTCCATAGCTTCGCCTGCATGGGACGAGGAGATCGAGTTCTATTCGATCAAGGTGCCGGACGGTCCGCTGACCGAGCATTTGCAGCGCATCCGGCCGGGCGATACTGTGCTGATGAAGAAAAAGCCCACCGGCACGCTGGTGCTGGATGCGCTCGTGCCCGGCAAGCGGCTTTACATGTTCGCCACCGGCACAGGTATCGCGCCTTTTGCCAGCCTGATCCGTGACCCTGAGACTTACGAGAAATTCGAGCAGGTGATCTTGTGCCATACCTGCCGCGATGTGGCCGAACTGACCTATGGCTTCGATCTGGTGCGCGATCTGCGCGCCGACCCTCTGGTGGGCGAGATGGCGGGCGGATTGATCCACTATGCGACCACAACGCGGGAAGCGTCGAACAGAATGGGACGGCAGACCGATCTGATGGAATCGGGCGATCTGTTCGCGGCTCTGGGCCTTCCGGTGATCAGCGCGGCAACCGATCGTGGAATGATCTGCGGCTCGATGGAGATGCTGCGGGATACCAAAGCCGCACTGGAAGGCTTCGGACTGGAGGAAGGCTCGAACAGCAAACCGGCAACCTTCGTTGTCGAGCGCGCTTTCGTCGGGTGATCCGCATATTTGATTTGACAGGTAGGGCCCTGCGGATTTCTTATTAGTGTGCAAACAAAATACATGACTGCACCAAGCGGTCGCAAAACGGGGCCGCGTTTGAATGGCGGCTTGCTGCGGGGAAAAGACGATGGCTTATCTGGTGGCCGCATCACTGACCGAGGCTCTGGCCGCTCTTGACCGCGGACATGGCGCCATCATTGCCGGCGGGACAGACTGGTTTCCGGCGCAGGGGTCGCGTCCTTTGCAAGGTGATCTGGTCGATATCACCCGTGTGGAAGGCATGCGCGGGTTTATGCCTGACGGTTCCGGCTGGCGCATCGGCGGGGCCACGACCTGGACGGATGTAATCCGCGCCGGTCTGCCCCCTGCCTTCGACGGGTTGAAGGCTGCCGCATATGAGGTGGGGTCGGTCCAGATCCAGAACGCGGGTACAATCGCGGGCAACTTGTGCAACGCCTCGCCCGCCGCTGACGGGGTGCCGCCATTGCTGGCTTTGGGGGCCGTGGTTGAACTGGCCTCGACCGCTGGCACGCGACGGATGCCGCTGGCCGATTTCCTGCAAGGGCCGCGCAAGACCGCGCGACGGCCTGCCGAGGTGTTGACCGCGATCCATATTCCCGCACAGCCCGACAAGGCGCAGGGGTCGTTTCTGAAACTGGGCGCGCGGCATTATCTGGTGATCTCGATCGCGATGGTCGCAGCCGTGGTGACGGTTGAAGAGGACCGGATCGTGAAAGCCGCTATTGCCGTGGGTTCCTGTTCCGCGACGGCGCAACGCCTGCCGGCGCTAGAGGCTGATCTGACGGGCCGCGCGGTCAGGGATGTGCTGCTGGCAGGTGCTGCTTTGATCACGCCCGCGCATCTCTCCCCGCTCGCGCCCATCGCGGATGTGCGCGGCAGTGCCGAATACCGGATGGAGGCAGCAGCTACTCTTTGTGCGCGCGCCGTGGCGCATGCAATCGGCAAACAGGGCAAGTCAAATGGATAGACGCACCGCACCCGAAATGACTGCTTTCCAGCTGAACGGCGTGGTGGTCGAGGTCGAGGCAACGCCCGGCGAACGGTTGTCCCATGTGCTGCGCGAAAAACTGGGGGCCAAAGACGTCAAGATCGGCTGCAATGCGGGCGATTGCGGTGCTTGCACCGTGCTGGTCGATGGGGTGCCACTGTGTGCTTGCCTGATGCCGGTGCAACGGGCGGCGGGTGCAAAGATCGAAACGCTGGCAGGGCTGGTCAAGGCCGATCCCCATGCGGGCGCGCTGGTCAACAGCTTTCAGGCGCATCAGGCCGCGCAATGCGGGATCTGCACCCCCGGAATGATGGTGTCTGCCGTGGCGTTGCTACGCGAGATCGCCACGCCCGATGCCGTTCAGGTGCAGGACGCGCTGGGTGGCGTGCTGTGCCGCTGCACGGGCTATCGCAAGATCATCGACGCGGTCGTGGGGGCAGGGGCTGTGCCCTCTGCCGAGACTGCGGGCGATGTCGGCACGAGCCTGCGTCGTCTGGACGGTCTGCCCAAGGTTACAGGCATGGAAGCCTTCGGCGATGATGTCGCGCCCGCCGGTGCATTGGTGTTGCGGGTAATCCGCTCGCCCCATGCCCATGCCGGTTTCACCCTTGGCGATCTGGACGGCTACCTTGCTGCCCATCAGGGCCTGCACGCGATCCTGACCGCCGCCGATGTGCCCGGCCTGAATGCCTTCGGCGTCATTCCCGGCTTCATCGACCAGCCTGTTTTCGCAGTGGATCATGTTCGCTTTCGTGGCGAGGCGGTGGCCGCCGTTATCGGAGAGGCTGCAGTCATGGCGCAGCTTGATCTGGAGGCCTTCCCTGTTTCATGGGCCATCCGCGATGCTGTGATGGAGGTTAATGCGGCACTGTCCGGTGCTGCCCCGCAACTGCATGATGGACGCGCTGGCAATATCATGTGCGGCGGCCATGTTGCTTGCGGCGATGCCGATGCCGCGCTGGGCCGTGCGGATGTCATCGTTGAGGGGCATTTCACCACCGCCTTTGTCGAGCACGGTTACATCGAACCCGAGGCAGGCTTTGCCGAGATGCAGGGCGACCGCGTTGTCGTCCATGCCTGCACGCAAGCGCCCGTGATGGATCAGGACGCGCTGATGCCCATTCTGGGCCTGCCGCGCGAGCGTATCCGCATCGTGCCCACGGCGGTGGGGGGCGGCTTCGGTTCCAAAATCGACATATCGCTACAACCGTTTCTGGCGCTTGCCGCGATGAAGACAGGCCGTGCCGTAAGGATGACCTATGAGCGTGTGGAAACCATGCAGTCCACCACCAAACGGCATCCCGCACAGATCACGATGCGGATCGGCGCGGATCGTGACGGGCGGCTGTGCGGTATGACATTCGATGGTGATTTCAACACCGGCGCCTATGCCTCTTGGGGACCGACCGTGGCGAACCGCGTGCCAGTCCATGCCTCCGGCCCTTACCGCGTGTCCGATTACCGTGCGCGGTCGCGCGCGATCCATACGCATTGCGTGCCCGCAGGCGCATTTCGCGGCTTCGGCGTGCCGCAATCGGCCATCGCACAGGAAAGTCTGTTCGACGATCTTGCCGCGCAACTTGGCATGGACCCGCTTGATTTTCGTCTTCTCAACGCGCTGGATAACGGCGTTCCGACAGTCTGCGGGCAGGTCTTCGCCAAAGGCGTCGGGATCAAACCCTGCCTTGAGGCGCTGCGCCCCGCTTGGGAGGCCGCAAAGGCCGACTGCGCCGCTTTCAACACCGTCAACAGCACCCTAAAACGCGGTGTCGGTCTGGCCGCGGGCTGGTATGGCTGCGGCAATACCTCGATGCCCAACCCATCCACCATCCGCGCAGGATTGCGTGCTGATGGAACGGTTGTGCTGCATCAGGGCGCCATGGATATCGGTCAGGGCTCCAACACCGTGATCCCGCAGATATTTGCCCGCGCGCTGGGCGTTTCCGTCCATCAGATCGCCCTTGTCGGGGCTGATACCGATTTGACGCCCGACGCTGGCAAAACCTCGGCCAGCCGGCAGACGTTTGTAACCGGCAATGCCGCTAGGCTGGCAGGCGAGGCGCTGCGCCGCGAGATGCTGTCACAGGTCAACGCAAGCCCCGATGCGGTGGTGACCTTGCAGGATGGCACTGTTGCGGTGACGGATGGCGCGCAACACTTTGTCCTCGATCTGGCGCGCCTGTCGCCCAACCTCAAAGGCTATGTGATCGAGGTGAACGAATCCTACGATCCCCCGACCAAGCCGCTGGATGCGAACGGGCAGGGCGAGCCCTATGCCCAATACGGCTATGCCGCGCATCTGGTGGTGGTCGAGGTTGATACTGCCCTTGGCCGTGTACGTCCGCTGCGATTTACCGCCGCCCATGATGTGGGCCAGGCGATTAACCCCCTGCTGGTCGAAGGGCAGGTGCATGGCGGTATCGCCCAAGGCATGGGTATGGCGCTGATGGAGGAATATATCCCCCACCGCACCGAGAACCTGCATGACTACCTGATCCCGACTATCGGCGACGTGCCCCCGATTGACACGCTGATCATCGAAGTGCCCGACGCACACGGGCCTTACGGCGCGAAAGGCTTGGGGGAACATGTGCTGATCCCCACGGCCCCTGCGATCCTGAACGCGATCAGGCATGCCACCGGTGTGCGGATCACGCAACTTCCCGCGACCCCTGCGCGCGTGCGCGCCGCTCTGAAGGAGGCAGGACATGCCTGACGACAACGCCCCCTTGGCAGCGGAAAAGATCCGCTGCGATGCCTGCCCGGTGATGTGTTATATCGCCGATGGCAAGGCAGGTGCCTGCGATCGTTATGCCAACCACGGAGGCGAATTGGTGCGCCTTGATCCGCTGACCGTCATTCAGGGCGGCGCGCAGGCGGTGGCCTTTCTTGATCAGGGCGAAAACGCGCAGGATTGGGACGGCGACGTCATCCAGGGCAACCGCACCTTCGTAACGGCGGTCGGCGCGGGCACCACATATCCCGATTACAAACCGGCCCCCTTCATCGTCAGCCAGCAGGTCGAGGGCGTCGATATGGTTACCGTCGTGACGGAAGGCATCTTCAGCTATTGCGGCGTGAAAGTGAAAATCGACACCGACCGCCATATCGGGCACGAGCGTGCCGTTGTGCGGGTGGATGGCGAGGCGATCGGGCATGTGATGACCGCCGAATACGGCTCCAAGATGCTGTCGCTGGGCGGGGTCGAACACCTGACGGGCGGTTCCAAGAAGGAAGGTCGCGTGACCTGTGACGCGCTGATGCGCCTGTGCAACCGCGAGGCGGTCGAGATGCAGATCGACGAGGGCGTGACACTTGTGGTGCAGGCAGGTCACGCGCCGGTCATCAACGGCGTGCCGGAAAAGCTGATGCGCGTGGGTTGCGGCTCGGCCACCATCGGGATGTTCGCCAAGCAATGGCACGGCCATGTCGACGAGGTGGTTGTTGTGGACGACCATATCACCGGCGTGCTGAGCGAGCACGAGGCGGGCAAGGGCCTTGATATGCGCCCCTCGGGGATCAAGGTGAAGGGCCGCAAATCCACGCCGGGCCGCTATTTTCAAGTGGCCGAACCCGGTACAGGCTGGGGTGGGACTAATGTGCAGGACCCTTTGACGATCCTTAAGCCGGCCGATCCGAAGCTGGCTTGGGCAGGGCTGCGCTTGCTGATGATTTCCACCACGGGCGAGCAATGGGCCTATTACGTGCTGGATGATGACTTGATCCCGCAACCGGCTGAAATCACCCCCTCCTTGCTGGCTACTGCCGAGCGTATCGCCGAGAATTGCGAACCCTCGCTCTGCTCGGTCCTGTTCATGGGCGGCGCGGGCGGGTCATTGCGCGCAGGCGTGACCGAGAACCCTGTGCGGCTGACACGGTCGGTCAAGGATGCGCTGACTTATGTGTCCTGTGGCGGGGCCGAGGCCTATGTCTGGCCCGGCGGCGGTATCACCGTCATGGCCGATGTGATGGATATGCCCACCAATTCTTTCGGCTATGTGCCGACGCCTGCACTGGTGGCCCCTATCGAATTTACCCTGCGGCTGGAGGATTATGCAGCCTTGGGCGGTCATGTGGATCATGTCAAACCTGTCGAAGGTGTGCTGACCCCCGCGATCCGCAGGGTCTTGCCCAATCTCAGCCAGCCAGATCCGCATGATCCGCAGAACTATCGCTGGCGGCCTGATCGCAAAGGGCGGCGGGGATGAGCGGAGCGCAAGCCGCCCTTCTGCCGGATGGTCGCCTGCATCTGCATCACGGCCCGATTGATCTGGTGATCATGGCCGAGGAGCAGAGCGAGGAGGCGCGTCGCATCGCCTACCGCGCCGCGCGTGATCGTTTCGCCACGGTGCTGAACGAGCTTGTCCCCGAACTGCCGCTGTTGCGCAGAACCCTTGGCGTGCGTCCCAAAGGCAAGATCGCGGGCCGGATGCACCGCGCCTGCGCCGCGGTTGCGCAGGGTGACTTTATCACCCCGATGGCCGCCGTAGCCGGTTCCGTTGCGGATGAGGTGCTGGCCGCGATGCTGGCCGCAACACCGCTCGCCCGTGCCTATGTCAATAACGGGGGCGATATCGCATTGCATCTGGCGGCGGGCCAGACCTTCCGCGCGGCTATTGCAGGTCTGGGCGGGCAGATCAGCGGACAGATCACATTGGCTGCAGAAGACGGGATCGGCGGTATCGCGACCAGCGGGCAGGGCGGGCGCAGCCTGTCGCGGGGGATTGCGACATCTGTCACAGTGCTGGCCGCTGGCGCGGCACAGGCGGATGCTGCCGCCACGCTGGTGGCCAATGCGGTCGATCTGCCGGACCATCCGGCCATCTCCCGCCAGCCCGCGCAGGAGTTGCACCCCGACAGCGATCTTGGCGCGCGACTGGTCGTCACCCATGTCGGCGCGCTGTCGCAGAGCGATATCGCATCGGCCCTGTCCCGCGGTGTGCTGCGGGCACAATCTCTGGTGGATGCGGGCCATGTTGCAGCCGCCGCCCTGCTGCTGCAAGGTCAGGGCGCCACGACGCATCACAGATCATGGGCATCCGCCCTTTCAGAAAGGAGCCTTCAGCATGCCTGAGGTCGAGATCCGTAAAATCCTCAACGTGACCGAGGAGATTTTCCATGAGGGTGGGCCAAAGGCCAATACCCCTCTGCGTCGTGCTGCCGTTCTGGCGGTAATCCGCAACCCTTTTGCCGGTGCCTATGTTGAGGATATCCAGCATTTCATGGAAGATCTCAAACCCCTTGGCCTGATGATGGCGCAACGTCTGGTGGACCTGTTGGGCGGTGATCCCGCGCTGGTCGAAGGCTACGGCAAAGGTGCTATTGTCGGCGCGGCCGGCGAGTTGGAGCATGGCGCGCTGTGGCATGCGCCGGGCGGCTATGCAATGCGTGAGGTGCTGGGCGATGCGCTGGCGATTGTGCCCTCAACCAAAAAGGTGGGCGGTGTCGGTGCGCGTCTGGATGTGCCGGTCACCCATGTGAACGCATCCTATGTCCGCAGCCATTTCGATTCGATGGAACTGGGCCTCAACGATGCGCCGCGCGCGCACGAGATGGCCCTTGCGCTGGTGATGACCACCGGTCCGCGTGTGCATAACCGCGCTGGCGGTTTCCGCGCCGACCAGATTGCTGAAAGGGATGGGCTGAGATGAGCGCCGATATCCGCCGTATCGCTGTCTGGGTCGAGGAAACGCATCGCGAGATGGGCCAGACGATCACCCCTGCGACCCGCAAGGCCGTGGCCGTGGCCGTCATCGCCAATCCCTTTGCTGGTCGCTATGTCGCGGATCTGTCGGAGCTGATCGAGATCGGCGCGGAACTGGGCGGGCTTCTGGGGCAACGCTGTGTTGCCGCTTTGGGGATCACCCCCGCCGAGGCGCAAAGCTATGGCAAGGCCGCGATGGTGGGCGAGGACGGAGAGCTGGAACATGCCGCCGCGATCCTGCATCCCAAACTGGGCGCCCCCCTGCGTGCAGCGGTCGAGAAGGGGGCTGCCCTCGTGCCGTCGTCCAAGAAAATGGGCGGGCCGGGGCAGCCGCTGGACGTGCCATTGGGCCACAAGGACGCGGCCTATGTGCGCAGCCATTTCGACGGGATCGAAGTGCGCCTTCCGGATGCGCCGCGTGCTGGCGAGATCATGGTCGCGGTCGCTGTTACCGATTCGGGCCGCCCCCTTCCGCGCGTTGGCGGGCTGGCGCATGCCGAGGCCGAAGGTAAGGACGGGCTGCGCTAAGCCTGTGGCTACCGCAGGATATTGAGTGTTCGGGGCACGATGAAACGGCAGGAGTCTAGAGCTTGTCGAGCAGTTCCAGCAGGCGTTCCAGTTCTCGGCGCGACAGGTTCTGGGCTGTGGCCTGCGATATCTGATGCGCGGTCTGTACTGCCTGATCCGCAAAGACGCGCCCCTCGGGTGTGAGCGAGATTTCCAGCCGCCGCATGTCACTGGTGCTTTTGGTGCGCCGCACGAACCCCTTGGCGCGCAGACGGTCCACCACGCCTTTGGTGGTGGCTGCATCCATGCCGACAAGCCGTCCCAACTGGTTCTGGGAGATCACCTCGTCTTGCATCAGCTTGGCCAGAACGGCGAATTGGGTCGGGGTCACATCGGGCATCATCCGCGCGAAGACTTCCAGATGTTTCTGGTTGGCCAGCCGCAGTTTGAAGCCGATCTGGTCTTCCAGCCGGTAGGCGGTGATATCCCGATTCTCGATATCCATGCGTCGTCTTTCCTGTGGCGCGGTAGGGGACAGCCCAGCCTATTTGCTTATCATCAGGGCGCTAGTGTTTCACGAAAGTCGGGCGGGGTCCATTTCCTGTTTCCAGCTTAAAATATTGTTTGACAGCTAACAAGTTTTTGGGGCCGTATGGGACAAAGGGCCACGGTTGCGCGGATCGGTCGCAGGACCGGCGCGCCGCCTGAGCAGCCAACGGATTGCCGCTGATCGTGGCAACGCAACCGGAGGAAGAAGCGATGTCTTTCATCAAAAACGCCTGGTATGTGGCAGGCTGGTCGCGTGATTTCGGTGACCAGATGCGCGCCCTGACCATCGTGAATGAGACGCTTGTCATGTTTCGGGCCAGCGATGGCACGCTCGTCGCACTTGAGGACCGTTGCCCGCACCGTCAGCTTCCGCTGTCCAAGGGTAAGCGCATCGGCGACACGATCCAGTGCGGCTATCACGGCATGACCTTCGACCGCAGCGGTGCTTGCGTGCGGGTGCCGGGGCAGGAGAACCTGCCCGCCAGCGCCTATGTCGAGGCCTATCCGGTGCAGGAGCGTCACGGCATTGTCTGGGTCTGGATGGGCGATCCGCAGCGCGCCGATCCCGCGACCATCTTCGACCTGCCCGAATTCAGCGATCCTGCATGGCATGTGCATCACGGCGATGCATTGCATCTTAAAGCCCATTACCTGAATGTGGCCGAGAACCTTGTCGATCCTGCCCATGTCAGTTTCGTGCATCCCACCACGCTTGGCAGTTCTGCGTCAGAGAATGTGCCGGTCCATGTCAGCACATCGGGTAAAGCCATCGTCGCGTGGCGCTGGATCAGGGATGCGCCGCCCGTCGGGTTCTTCCAGAAATTCGGCGGATTTTCCGGCAATGTGGACCGCTGGCATTACTACCACCTGCATCTGCCCAGCACGGCAGTGATTGACTTCGGCAGTTCCGATGCGGCGCTGAATCTGCCCGAGGAAGACCGCCAGAAGGGTGTGCGGATTTTTGCGCTGCATTTCGTGACACCGGTGACCGAGGACTATACCATCGACCACTGGATGCATATCCGCAACGCGGCGGTGGGCGATGACGCGGCATCGGACCAGATGGACGCGATGTTCCGCGTAGCCTTTGCCGAAGACAAGGAGATTTTGGAAGCGATCCATCTCGAGGAACAGCGTCCTCAAAAGCGCAAGCCTATCCGGATTGCCATAGACAAAGGGCCGAACGTATACCGTAAAAGGATACGCGACCTGATCGAAGCCGAGGCAACGACAGACCTTGGAGAACCTGTAAAACCAACTTTCGTCCAGCACGACTGAGGACGTCCAACACAGAGGATACCCAAATGCACCGCAAGACGTTTCTGAAAGGACTGGTGGGTGCCGCAGCACTTGCCGTCACAGGTCTGCCCGCACTGGCGCAGGACACGATCAAGATCGGAGAGATCAACCATTACAAGCGGATGGCAGCCTTTGCCGAACCCTATAAAATGGGGATCGAACTGGCGCTGGAAGAGGTGAACGCCGCAGGTGGTGTGCTGGGCAAGCCGCTGGAATTCATCTTCCGCGACGATCAGGGCGAGCCGGGCGAGGCGATCAAGATCGCCGAGGAACTGATGACGCGCGACGGGGCTGTGATGCTGACGGGCACGATCCTCAGTAATGTGGGGTTGGCGATCTCATCGCTGGCGGCCGAGAAGAAATACCTCTATCTCGCGTCCGAACCTCTGGCGGACTCCATCGTCTGGGCCAGCGGCAATGACTATACGTTCCGCCTGCGGACCTCGACCTATATGCAGGCCGCGATGCTGGCCGAGGCTGCCGCGCAATCCGATGCCGTGCGCTATGCGACCATCGCGCCCAACTATGCCTATGGCAAGGAAGCGGTCGAGGCCTTCAAGAAAGTGCTGACCAACCTGAAACCCGATGTGGAATTCGTGACCGAGCAATGGCCCGCCCTGTTCAAGATCGACGCGGGCGCCGAGGTGCAGGCTCTGGAGCGGTCCAAGCCTGATGCGATCTTCAACGTGACCTTTGGCACGGACCTTGCGAAATTCGTGCGCGAAGGCACGACACGCGGCGTTTTTGACGGGCGCACGGTGTTTGGCATGCTGACTGGCGAGCCGGAATACCTTGATCCGCTGGGCGAGGAAGCCCCCGAGGGCTGGATCGTGACGGGCTATCCCTGGTATGACGTGAGCGATGACGCCAATACCGCCTTCGTCGAGGCGTATCAGGCGCGCTACAACGACTATCCCCGTATCGGTTCGCTGGTGGGTTACATGACCGTGCAATCCATTCAGGCCGCGCTGGAAAAAGCCGGCAGCACCGAGACCGAGGCGCTGAAGGCGGCGTTCAAGGGGCTGGAACTGGATACACCTGTCGGCCCGATCACCTACCGCGCGATCGACCATCAGGCGACCATGGGGGCTTTCGTGGGCACGACCACGCTCAAGGATGGCAAGGGTGTGATGGTCGACTGGACCTATAAGGACGGTGCCGACTATCTGCCCAGCGACGACGAAGTGCGCGCCATGCGCCCGGCCAACTGAGGCCGCGCTATCACAGTTTGGCAGGGGCCGCGTTGCTGTCCCTGCCTCGTGCTGAACCTTCGGGCCATTGATGGTTGCGCTGCCGTGCTGACGGCAGTTCCATTGACGCGCCCTGACCCTTTCCTTTCATGACCGGGACTGCATCATGGGTTTCTTCCTCGCACAGCTATTGACCGGCCTTGCCAATGCGGGTGCGCTCTTCATGGTCGCATCCGGCCTGTCGCTGATTTTCGGTGTCACACGGATCGTGAACTTCGCGCATGGATCGTTCTACATGCTTGGGGCCTATGTCGGCTATACAATGATGCAGCTTTTGCCGGGGATGTTCGGCTTCTGGCTGTCGATCCTGCTGGCCGGCATCATCGTGGGCATTATCGGCGTTATCGTGGAAATCTGCGTGCTGCGCCCTGTCTACCGCGCGCCCGAACTTTTCCAGCTTGTTGCCACTTTCGGTGTGATCCTTGTCATTCAGGATCTGACACTGATGACCTTCGGGGCCGAGGATCTGATGGGTCCGCGTGCGCCCGGCCTGACCGGTGTTATCCGCATCATGGGCGAGCCGGTGCCGAAATATGATCTGGCTCTGGTGGCGATCACGCCCTTCGTGGCCTTGGCCCTGTGGTTCCTGATCACCAAGACCCGCGTCGGTGTGCTGGTGCGCGCCGCCACGCAAGACCGCGAGATGGTCGGCGCGCTGGGCGTCAATCAGGCATGGCTGTTTACCGGCGTGTTCTTTCTGGGCTGCGCGCTGGCCGGTCTGGGCGGCGCGCTGCAACTGCCCAAGGGCGGCGCTGATCTGCTGATGGATTTTACCATCCTGACCACGATCTTTGTGGTGGTCGTGATCGGTGGCATGGGCTCACTGCCCGGTGCCTATCTGGCGGCGGTGCTGGTCTCGGTTCTGGGGGTGTTCGGTGTGACGTACATCCCCCAGAGCACGCTGGTGCTGATTTTCGTGATTATGGTCGTAGTGCTGATGGTGCGTCCTTACGGCCTGTTCGGTCGCCCCGAGGTAGCAGGCGAGCACGGGCAGGTGGGCGAGCCTGAACGCCCGATCAAGCCCGCAGGCGCGCGGGTCAGGATGATCGTGGCCACCGGTCTGGCTGTGCTGGCATTTATGCCGCTCTATGGCTCGAGCTTTGCAATGGTGCTGACGACCGATATCCTGATCTTCTGTCTGTTCGCGGCCAGCCTGCATTTCATGCTGGGGCTGGGCGGTATGGTCAGCTTTGGTCACGCCGCATTCTACGGCGGCGGCGCCTATGTGGCAGCCTTGCTGGTGACCTATGCGGGCACGCCGATGGAGCTGGCACTGCTGCTGGCCCCGCTTGGTGCGGGCCTGATGGCGGTGATTATCGGCTGGGTCTGCCTGCGGCTAACGGGCGTTTATTTCGCGATGCTGACGCTGGCCTTCTCGCAGCTTCTGTGGTCGCTGGCCTTCCAATGGGGCGACGTGACACGCGGCGATGACGGCTTGGTCAATATCTGGCCCGCTGCATGGGCAGCCAGCACCACGGTCTATTTCTACCTGACTCTCGTGATCTGTGCAGGTGGCATTCTTTTTCTGCGCCATGCCGCGCATTCGCCCTTCGGCTATGCCCTGCGCGCGTCACGCGACAGCGCAAGACAGGCCGAGGCGACGGGCATCCATACCAAGCGCGTGCAATGGGCCGCCTTTACACTGGCAGGCGCGATGGCGGGTCTTGCGGGCGGGCTTTTTGTCTTCTCCAAAGGCAGCGTATTCCCGAACGAGCTGGAAATCGCGCGCAGTTTCGATGCGCTGATCGTAGTCTTCCTTGGCGGGGTCAAGACGCTGGCAGGCGGTGTTGTCGGCGGTGCCGCGCTGGAAGGCGTCAAGGATGTGCTCACACGGTTCGAATACTGGCGGTTGGCCTTGGGTGTTCTGATTATCGCGGTGGTTATTCTGGCACCTGACGGTCTGGTCGGCACAACGCGCAAATGGGCGGAACGCTGGGGTATCCTGCGTAGTTCGGAGGATGGTAAATGACGATTGTTCTGGAAACACGGGGCCTGTCGAAATCCTTTGGCGCGATCAAGGCTGTCTCGGACGTGTCTTTCGCGCTGCACAAGGGCGAGTTGCTGGCCATGATCGGCCCCAATGGTGCAGGCAAGTCCACCTGCTTCAACATGTTGATGGGGCAGTTGCCCCCTAGCGCGGGAACGGTCTGGCTGAACGGGGTCAACCTTGCCGGACTGGGGCCGCGCCAGATCTGGAAAATGGGTGTGGGGCGGACCTTCCAGATCACAGGCACCTACGCCTCGATGACTGTAGCCGAAAACGTGCAGATGGCGCTAATCTCGCATCACGGGCGGGTGTTCTCGATCCTGCCCTATGCCCATACGCTCTATCGTGACAAGGCGCTGGAACTGCTGGATCTGGTCGGCATGGCAGATCAGGCCGACCGTCACTGCGCGGTGCTGGCTTACGGCGATCTGAAACGTCTGGAACTGGCGATTGCGCTGGCGCATGAGCCGACCTTGCTGCTGATGGATGAACCCACCGCCGGCATGGCCCCGCGCGAACGCATCGCGCTGATGAAACTGACCGCCGATATTGTGCGCGAGCGTGGCGTCAGCGTGCTGTTCACCGAACATGACATGGACGTGGTCTTTGCCCATGCCCACCGCGTCATGGTGCTGAACCGCGGCCAGTTGATCGCCAATGGCAGCGTCGAGGACATCCGCAACGACCCCCGCGTCCAGGAGGTCTATCTGGGCGGCGGAACCCTGTTCAACGCGGCCGAGGAGGGTCAGCATGCTTGAGGTCGCATCCGTCAACAGTTTCTACGGCAAGGCCCATGTCCTGAGCGATCTGAGCTTTTCAGTCCAGCGCGGGCAGGTTGTGGCGCTGCTGGGGCGCAATGGCGCGGGCAAATCCACCACCATGAAATCCATCATGCAGTTGGTCGTGCCGCGCAGCGGGTCGATCACGTTTCTGGGGCATGAATTGCTGGGGCAGGCGCCGCATAAAGTGGCCAAGCTGGGGCTGGGCTATGTGCCAGAAGAACGGCGCATCTTCACCGATCTGACCGTGCTCGAGAATCTCGAGGTTGGGCGCCAACCCCCGCGCGAGGGGACGGTCACATGGACCCGCGACATGCTGTTCGATCTCTTCCCCAACCTTGCCGAGCGCCGCAACAACCGTGGCAAGGAAATGTCGGGCGGCGAGCAGCAGATGCTGACCATCGCGCGCACCCTGATGGGCAATCCCAGCTTCGTGCTGCTGGACGAACCCAGCGAGGGGATCGCACCGGTGATCGTCGAACAGATGGCCCGCGTGATCCTGCAGTTGAAATCCGAAGGCCTCACGGTGCTATTGTCCGAGCAGAACCTGCATTTCGCGCGCGCCGTGGCCGATATGGCCGTGATCATCGAAAGCGGCGAGCAAAAGTTCCACGGCACTCTGGAAGCTCTGAACGCCCAACCCGAGATCAGGGACGCTTATTTGTCCGTGTAGGTGGAGGGCGCGTGCAAGCCGCACCCCAGGCATTCACGTTTGGACGGGGCGAGGGTCTGGTGGGCGGGCTATTGCGGGCTTTGGTAAGGCCTAGCCAGTGGAATGAGATCAAACAGCATGAGACACCTTGCAAGCGACTGGATATTTTTTTCCGGCCGCTTGTCGGGCCTTCGCGATTGCGGGCGCGATTACACGCGCGACCTGTGAAAACGGCGGCGGTGCGCTGCATCTGTTCGGAAGAGGTTAGTATTGGATATCAAGCAGTTGCTGATATCTGACAGACCTAATTTTCGTCATCACGACGCCAGGTGACGATGCTTTGTGTCAAGATGAGGTGTATTTGCAGGCTTGGCCGTTTCTTCAGATATCGAACCAAGGCGACTTGAGCCATGGTCGCCCGACATGGGACCATATATATATCACTGATAACATCAGTGGCCGGAATGTCCGGCAAGAGTTGGAGAAAATGTACCTCGAAATCGCAATCGTCATTTCTTTGACGTTGATCAACGGGCTTTTGGCAATGTCTGAACTTGCTATTGTATCGGCCCGCCCCGCACGCCTGAAAATGCTGGCCGACAAGGGCAGCAAAGGCGCTGCAACCGCGATACGTCTAGCAGAAGACCCGGGCAGGTTTCTGTCCAGCGTGCAGATCGGTATCACATTAGTCGGAGTTCTGGCCGGCGCTTTTTCTGGCGCAACACTGGGCGCGCGTCTTGCGGCACGCCTGGTGGATACAGGGATTGCACCCACTATCGCACAACCCCTTGGCGTAGGGTCGGTGGTTGTGGCGATTACCTATCTGTCATTGATCGTGGGTGAGCTTGTGCCCAAGCAGATCGCGTTGCGCGCACCCGAGCAAGTCGCGTCGCGTGTCGCTCCAATGATGCGTATTATCGCGCGGGTCGCGGCCCCGCTGATCTGGGTGCTTGACCATTCGGGAAAGCTGGTGCTCGCCCTTCTGGGCCAGTCTGGAGGGCCGTCGCGCGGGGTGAGCGACGAAGAGGTCCGTCTGATCATCGCTGAAGCAGAAAGTTCGGGGGCAATGAAGCCTGCCGAAAGTCAGATGATCGCAGGCGTGATGCGTATTGCAGACCGGAACGCGCGCGGGTTGATGACGCCCCGCCGTGACATTGAAACGCTGAATGTCGATATCGACAGGGCAGATATATTGGGGCGCGTGCAAAGTCTGAGCCGTTCCAAACTGCCCGTGTGGGAGGGCGATGGTGACAACATCATCGGCGTGCTGAACACACGCGAGATCCTTTCGGCCGCTCTGACGGATGCCGCATTCGATCTGCGTATGCTTTTGCGAGAAGCCCCTGTGGTGCGGGACGGAACAAGCGCACTGGAGGTTATCGACTGTCTGCGCACGACACCAATTCACATGGTTCTGGTCTTTGATGAATACGGACATTTCGAGGGGATCATCACACCGATGGATGTGCTTGAGGCCATCACCGGTGAGTTTCCCGATGACGTGACGGATGAGCCAAAGGTGGTGATGCGGGAAGATGGTTCCTATCTGGTTGCAGGCTGGATGCCGGTAGACGAATTCGCGGACCTTCTGTCGATCGGGTTAGACCCTGATCGCGATTATCAGACGGTCGCTGGCCTGATCCTCGACAAGCTCGGGCATCTGCCGGCGGTGGCAGAGCGAACGGATTTGCAGGGCTGGACCGTTGAAGTTATTGACCTTGACGGGCGGCGTATCGACAAGTTGCTGGTCTCGCGGTCTGCGTGATTGAATGGCGCCTGATGGCTGATATTTTCGGTTCAAGCAGTCCAGCCAGGTGCCGGAACTACCCTGAACAATGTTGTTTTCGTACAAGTTCCGGCATTCGAGTTTGGCACCGTTCATTTCACAAAACCCTGCCTTAGACAGCCTATGGCAGGGTCTTGGAATCTCGCTTCTGGCGCTGAACTGGCCAGCTTAAAGCCATTGTCAGTCTTCCAAGCCGCGGAAGCGACGTGACGCAGCTAGTGGATACTTGCAAACAGAAAAGCGCTGCGCGATCCGCGAATGGCAGGTCCGGTGAAGCTGCGGCGTGTGCGTTGGGCCTGTTGCCGTGGAGTTGTGGGTCTGTAGTCTTGTGCGCTCGACGGGCATAGCCGCTGGCAGTGACCGCGCGCACGACGATCCTGTCGAAATAGAAAGCTTGGATCTCCGCGACACGTCACAGCACGATCAAAAGCGATAGTGCGCCGACAAGAACAAGGCTCAAGGCCCAGATCAGATCGAGATTGAACCAGGCTCTGGACAGAAAACGCAGCCCGAGCCAGCGGTATACGCCGAGGGCGATCAGCCCTCCCGATAGCGTCATCGCGCCTGTATGGACCAGCGCGACGAGCACTGCGATTTCGGCATTGCTGCCCATCAGATCCTGTGCTGCGGCATGTCCTGCGTTTGTCTCGACGGTGCGGCAGATGCCGAGATAGATCGGCACCAGCATCAGGCCTGCGCCATGCGCCATCGCGACCAGAAAGGACCAGAGCGCAAGGCGCGACGGTGGGACGCGGGCCAGAAAGCGAGGGTGGCGGCGGTTGCATAGCAGGAAAATGCCCAGCGCGATCACCAGACAAGCCGCCGCAATCTGGATTTCGCGCTGCCATTGCGCGAGGAAAAACAAAACGGTGAATGGAAAGAGAATGGCCGCCATCGCCAGCATATGCCCTGCGGCCAAGGCCCCGACCGCCTTGAAAAGGCTGCCCTCGGCGCGGTCCATCAACGCCGCCGAGACAGCCAGCGGCCAGCCCATGGCGGGATTGATCCCGTGATATATGCCCGATGCGACAACGGCCCACCAAAGGGCCGCTGCCATGTCGACGCCCGCCACGCGTCAGACGGAGGGGTAGCAGAAACTGTCCGTCGAACAGTCGCCGCCTTCCAGCCGGATCTGGTGGCTACGATAGCCTTTCGGGAAATCGACGTAGAAATCTTCGGCCAGTGTCAGCCCGCCATTTTCGCCGACATGCGCCATGACCATCTGTCCGCCCTCGTCATCGGGATAGAACTGGTTGTCCCATGTCGAATAAAGCGAGTTGGTCCAGTAGACGCGTTTGCCGTCGCGACTGATCTCGACCATCTGCGGACCGTAGGCAAAGGGATTGCCGTTCGGATGTTTCGTGCTGCGTGCGATGCCGCCCAGTTCGACCTTCCCCGCAAGGCGTGGATACATCGGATCGGATACATCGTATTGATGCATCTCGCCCAAACCCCAGCAGGCGACATAGAGGTATTTGTCATCAAGGCTGAGGTCTATATCGGTGACCAGTGGCGGCACCGCCCCGAACCCTTGCAGCAGGGGCGGCAGGTTTTCCGGCTTCTCAGGGCGCGGGTCGATGGTGAGGGTTTTCTTGGCCTCGAAGGTGCCATCGTCCTTTTGCCACCACGTGAAAATCGCGCCTTGCAGGTTTGTTGTGTCCACAACAACGCCGCAAAATCCGTAATTCCTGGAGGGATCATGCGCCGGCCTGATCTCCAGCGCCATCTGGTAGTTCTCGCCAAGGTCGATGGTCTGCACGTTCTTGCGCTGGCGCAGGTTCCAGAAATGGATCGAATGGCCGTATTTGTTGCTCAGCAGGTCTTCGGCGACGATACCGTTCTCGAACTGGGGCGGCAGGCCCCATTCAGAGCTGACCATGTAGTCGCGCGGCAGGTTCCACCAGAAATCATAGTGCTTGTCTTGCTTGCCACGGTCCATTTCATAGCGGCCGAGGATCTCGAAGGTTTCGCAATCCATGATGAAAATACCCGGAGGGCCGTCTGTCCCGTCTGCGCCACCACCGCCAAGAGTCGAGACATAAATACCCTCGGGGCCACAATGGATCGTATGGGGGCGTGAATAACCGGTTTTCGCAAAAACCTCTTCGGGCTCGATGATCTTGTGGATTTTCGCCTTCAGCGGTTCCTTCACGTCGATAATATAAATGCGTGACGACCGGATGCCGGGGATGATCAGATAGCGCCGTTCAAGAAAGGCATGGCCTGACAGGGGCGACAGAGAGGATGAGCAGGCGTTCCATCCGAAATGGTGAAACTCGTCGCCGGTGTTGGGCATGATCACCTGATGGACGATCTGGCCATAGCTATCCGAGGTCGGGTCTACATCGACTACGGCCAGCCCGTCGGGTTGCGACCCGTCGGGGCTGAGCATGAGGGTGAAGGCCAATGTTTCGGCCGGCGCTTCCATCGCAAGCTTCGGAGTCGCGTGGAATGTGGGGTCTGGTCTTAGGTTCATCTGGTATCCTCCCTTACAATGGATCTTTGCCGATGCGTGCCCGCTCTCCTCAAATTGGTGTTTTACGGCGTTTGCACCGCGCTTAGCTGGGGCCTCACCCGACCATGCTGTCTTGTGCGATGGCTTTGCCTTCCGTCTTGTCCTGTGTCTGCGCGATGGCCCGTGCCTGTTCGCGCAGAACGAATTTCTGGACCTTCCCTGTCGCGCTGCGCGGGATAGGCATGAAAATGAACCGCCCCGGTACCTTGTAGGCCGCCAGATGAGAGCGACACCAATCGCGCAACGCGTCGGCATCCGTTGTGGCGCCCGCGGACAATTCGATAAAGGCGCAGGGCGTTTCGCCCCAGCGGTCATGTGGCATGGCAACAACAGCGGCTACCTGAACGTCACGATGACGATAGAGTACATCTTCGACCTCGATCGACGAAATGTTTTCGCCACCCGAAATGATGATGTCCTTGGACCGATCCTTGAGCTGGATGTAACCGTCAGGATGGATCACGCCCAGATCGCCGGAATGGAACCAGCCACCTGCAAAGGCGCTTTCGGTGGCCTGCGGGTTGCGGAGATAGCCCTTCATCACGACATTACCGCGAAACATCACCTCGCCCATGGTCCGACCATCGCGCGGCACGGGCATCATCGTTTCGGGATCAAGCACGTCAAGCTGCTCGAGTGGCAGATAGCGCACACCCTGCCGCGATTTGAGTGCGGCCTGTTCGGCTGGCGGCAGTGCGGACCAGCTATCATGCCAGTCGTTGACGACAGCGGGGCCGTAGGTTTCGGTCAGCCCGTAAAGGTGGGTGACGTCGAAACCTGCCACCCTCATATCGGCCAGAAGCTTTTCGGGCGGTGGCGCGGCAGCGGTGAAGAACTGCACCTTGCGGTCCAGTCCGCGCTTCACGGCCTCGGGTGCCGAGACCAGCAGGGACATGACGACAGGCGCACCGCATAAATGGGTCACGCCCTCTTCGGAAAGCGCGGCCCAGATCGGTTCGGCTCTGACCTGTCGCAGGCAGACATGGGTGCCGATGATGGCCGAGAGTGTCCAAGGAAAGCACCAGCCGTTGCAATGGAACATCGGCAGGGTCCACAGATAGACCGCATGTTTCTGCATCGAGGATGTCAGCGCATTGCCTTGCGCCAGCAGATAGGCCCCGCGATGATGCGATACCACCCCTTTGGGGTCGCCCGTCGTGCCGGACGTGTAGTTGACGGCAATCGCGTCCCATTCGTCCTCGGGCATGAGCCATGAGAAATCGGGATCACCACCCGACAGGAACGCCTCGTAATCGAGGGCGGCGGCAGCGGCGGTGTGACCTGTGAATTCAGGATCGCTATACTGGATCAGAACCGGCTTGACCGTGGCGAGCGCCAGCGCGTCCTGCATCAACTGCATGAACTCGCTGTCGACGATCACAAGCTTTGCGCCTGCATGGTCCAGTTGGAACGCGATGATGGCCGCATCCAGACGGGTGTTGATCGAATGCAGGACCGCGCCGGACATCGGCACACCGTAGTGACATTCCAGCATGGCGGGCGTGTTAGCGAGCAACACCGACACGGTGTCGCCGCGCAGAATCCCCGATGTTGCCAGCGCCCCTGCAAGTTGCCGCGAACGGCGGTAAAAATCGGCATAGCTGCGCCGCAGTGCACCGTGCACGATGGCGGTGTGATCGGGAAAGACACTGGCTGCCCGTTCCAGAAATGTCAGCGGCGTCAGGGGTTGGAAATTCGCGGGGTTGCGCTCCAGTCCGGTGTTGTAGGGGTTGGCCGCCATGGTCTTACGCATCCTCCCATTTGGGGGCGCGCTTTTCGATGAAGGCGCCGATGCCTTCTTCGGCATCGCGTGCCAGCATGTTGTCGACCATGACCTGCGTCGCATGGGCATAGGCGTCGGAAAGCGGCATGTCGCGCTGCGCGTAGAAAGCGCGTTTGCCTGTGGCCAGCGTCATGCTGGATTTCGACGCGATCTTCTGCGCCATCTGCAAAGTGGCGTCGCGCAGGTTCTGTGCCGTCACAACCTTGTTGACCAGTCCGATTTCCGCCGCGCGATCAGCGGGCATCATGTCACCGGTCAGCAGCATTTCCATCGCATGTTTATCGGCAACATTGCGTGACAGCGCGACCATCGGCGTCGAGCAGAACAGGCCGATGTGAACACCGGGCGTACCGAAGGTCGCGTTCTCGGATGCGATAGCCAGATCGCAACTGGCCACAAGCTGGCAGCCTGCAGCGGTCGCAACACCTGTGACCTCGGCAATAACAGGTTTGGGGCAGGTGACGATCCCCTGCATCACGGCCGAGCATTGTTCAAGGATACGCGCGAAATAGGCGCGGCCTCTGTCAGGCCCTGTGCGCCCTGCTGTCATCTCTTTCAGATCGTGACCCGCGCAGAAGGCGGGGCCGTTCGCAGCAAGGACGATGACGCGGATGGCAGGGTCAGATCCGGCCTGTCCGAAGGCTTTGCCCAGTTCGGTCAGCATCGCCTCGGACAGCGCATTGCGCCGTGCCGGATCGTTCAGGGTCAGACGCAGAATACCGTCCGCGTCCAGATCGTGCAGAAGAATGTCGCCGGTCTGCATGGGGTCGGTTCCTAACCTGCTGGTTGAAGAATGTTGATCTCGACGCTGTCGGCCAGCGTGTTGGCGATGAAGCAATAGCGGTGCGCGCGGTGCTGCATTTTTGAAAGCTCTGCGGCATCAGGCGCAAACCCCGCGTCGAAACGCACCGCAGGATGCAGGTCGATACGGGTAACCGACATCTGCCCCTTGGCGTTCTTTCCAAGATGGGCCACCGCATGATCGCTATAGCTCGCCACCGGCCAGCCCGCCTTGGCCGCCAAAGCCAGAAAGGTCATCATGTGGCAACTCGACAAGGCCGAGGCCAGCGCCTGTTCAGGGTTAGTGTTGGCCGGATCGCCGCCCCAATCGGGGGCGGCATCCACTGCAACATCATAGTCACTGTTGAAGCGCACTGTATGGGCATTGGAATACTTGCCCGCCAGCAGCACGGGTTCCGCACGCTGCCAGTGCAATTGGATCGAAAGGTCAGACATGTGTCGGGTCTCTTGATGGGCCGTGCTCAGGCAGCGGCGAGTTTTTTCTTGGGGTCGTAGAATGGACGCTCGACAACCGTCGCGCGGGTCGGACCGGACGGGGTGACAACCTCGACCTCGACCCCGATATGCGCGTGCTCGACAGCTATCATGGCAAGGGCGATGTTGCGTTCGAGCCGAGGAGAGTAGACCGCGGATGTGACCTTGCCGATCTCCGACCCGTCCTTGCTGATGGCCCAGAAAGTGGTGTTAGGGCCTGCCATTGGCGCGGTGTCGATAATCAGGCCAACCTGAACGCGGCTGACACCCTGCTGCTGGATACGGCGTAGCGCGTCCTTGCCGATAAAGTCAGCCTCGATATCAAGGTTGACAAGCCGGTCCAGCCCCAATTCGTAGGGGTTGGTCTTGATGTCCGCGTCGGCATGGTATGACAGCATTCCGCCCTCGATCCGGCGGATCGAAGAGGTGTGGCCGGGCTTCAGGCCGAATTCCATACCGGTGGCCATGATCCGCTCCCACAAGGCATCGCCACAGGTGCTGTCGCGCAGATAGATTTCGTAGCCCAGTTCGCTGGACCAGCCTGTGCGCGACACCAGAAGCGGGATGCCATCAAGATCCATCTCGCGGTGCCAGTAATATTTGAGGTCCAGAATACCGTCGCCGAACAGGGCCTGCATGATCTGGCCCGATTTTGGCCCCTGCAACTGTAGCGGCGACACATCGGGCTCGTTGATTGTGACATCAAGGCCGGAATGGACGGCTACGCCCTGTGCCCAAAGCAGAATGTCGCTATCGGCAAGAGAAATCCAGAAATGATCCTCGGCCAGCCGCAGCAGGATCGGATCGTTCAGGATGCCACCTTCTGCATTGGTGATCAGGACATATTTGCACTGCCCGACTGCCATCTTCGACAGATCACGCGGTGTCAGCATCTGGACAAAACGCGCGGCATCCGGTCCGGTGATCTCGACCTGACGCTCGACCGCGACATCGCACAGGATCGCATCATTGACGAGGTTCCAGAAATTCTGTTCCGGATCACCGAAATCGCGCGGGATATACATATGGTTATACACGGAAAACCCTTTGGCACCCCAGCGGACCGTTGCGTCAAAATAAGGGGATTTCCGGATCTGCGTGCCAAAGCCGAAGTCGTCTGCTTGCATTGTTTTCGCCCTTGCTTGTCACCGGTCCGACTGGCCGGGATCGTTGGAACCTGACGCAAATCTAGAACTCTGCGATATGCGAAGGCGGGCTGAAAAACTGGCGGCTTTAGACTGAACAGTCTAATTTTTGGGCGCTTTGCAGATCATTCAGTCTGACGGGGTGCCAAGACATCTTTCGAGGTCAATTTAACCAGATTGGGAAGACCGGATTTCACCGTCCGAGTCGCGATGTAGGTCATATAGCGATCGACACCAAGCTCGGCATCCAGCATTGCCTGCATGAGCGCCTGAAAGCCTGTGAGGTTGGAGCAGATCACCTTGAGAACGTAGTCCATGCCGCCCCCTGTAGCGATACATTCGGTGAATTCGTCCTTGCTGTTTACAAAAGCCTCGAACCTGTCGAAGTCGGCCTTGCGGTGATGTGTCAGCGATACGGTGACGATCACTTGCGAGATATCGCAAATCCGCTCAAGCGCGATATCGGCGTTGTAGCCACGGATAAAGCCCGCCGCCTTGAGCCGGTCAAGCCGCGCCCAGCAGGGTGTGGCAGAGATATTGGCAATCTCTGCAAGTCTGGACTTGCTAAGCTGCCCATGCCGCTGCACAGCGCACAGGATGCGGATATCGGTTGCATCGAGACCAATCTTCTTCATCCGCGCAATACCCTAACTTCATCAAGGGCCTGTCGCTCACGAACCGCCCAGCTTGGCAATGACGCTACTTGGAAACGTCCGTCGCACCGGATGTTTTTGCGACGCGTTCTATCTCAAGAACGGCAAGGGCTGTTGCGACGCTTCAGGGATGGACGCGTCCGACCGATAACTACAACCACCCCGCAGCCTTCAGATCGGGGCGGAACGAGCGGCCAACGGGCACACGGCGGGTATCGGTCAGGCGCAAGACGGTGCGCTGCCTCTCGCGCTCCACACCCGCCACAGCATCGCTTGCGACCCACCAAGAGCGGTGTACGCGCAGGCCCAACCCGCCCAGTTCGCGGGTGGCATCCTCCATGCGGCACAGGATCATGTCGGACCCGCCGGAATGATGCACCACAAGATAGTGATCCTGCATCTCGAGGCAAAGAATCTGCCCACCAAGCGGTTTCGGAAAGCGCGCGCAGAAAAGAGCAAGGCCGTCTGTTTCCTGTCGGGTTGCCTCGGCTGTGGATGTATGCGGCATGGAGGCGGCGGTTGTTGGCAGATCAGGCGGCGCCTGTATCCGCTCCTGCATATCCAGCCATGTGTAAACCGGAAGGGTGATCGCGGCCAACAACAGCGCGACCTGACCGGACAGCATCGCCACATTTTGCGGCCACCCGATCCCCGACAGGCCATTGGCCATGGACACCACGCCGGTTGCAGGCAGTGCGGCCAGAAGCGCGCCAGCAAGCGGCACAATCAAGCGACGCTTTGGCAGCTGCGCCTCCAGCAGCGCATCCACACGCCGCACGATAGCGTCTGCCAGCAGCCAGTTGACCGAGACCACCGCCAGCCAATAGGCCAGCCGTGTCCCGAGGGGAAGCAGGTGATAGGTGCCGAACGGCCCGATCAATCCCAGCACAAGGCCCACACCGAATGGCGGCCCCAGCCGGAGGGAAAGGTGGGCAAGTCGTTCACGCATCGCAGCGGTATCTTATCATGCCGTTTGCGTAAATTCCCAACCATTTCCGCAACTTTGCTGGCAGGTCGCGGCCGGCGGCCACCACCCTTGGCACATCACGAAAACAGTTTGACCCGAAAAACGGAGGCATCGCCCCATGATCCAGACAACCCTTTTCTTGCATATACTGGCCGGTGTCACAGCACTGGCCGCCGCTGGCATCGCTGTCGGTAGCGCCAAGGGTGGAAGGCTGCACCGGCGCGCGGGCAACATCTATACGCTTGCGATGCTGGTCACGGGCCTGAGCGCGCTTGTCCTGTCGGTGATGGACCCCAACCCGTTCCTGTTCGCCGTCGGTATATTCAGCCTTTATCTTGTCTTTACAGGCTGGCGCGCGGCCATGGTGCGCGACGGGCGGCCAAGGCTGGCTGATCACGCAGGGGGTGCTGTGATGGCGCTGGCGGGGGTCGGGATGCTTGGCTGGGGCGGGCAGGGCATGCTGAGCGGCAGTGGCGCGCAGCCGGTGATCCTGCTGGTCTTCGGCGCGATCGGGCTGACCATGGCGTTGGCGGACTGGCGCGACTGGGCGCGCGGTCCGGTCGCTGGCAAACGTCGCATCGCGCGGCATCTGGGGCGCATGCTGGGTGGAACCATCGCCACGATCACGGCGGCGGGCGTTGTCAATCTGGGCTTTCTGCCCGATCTTGTGGTCTGGCTTGGCCCCACAGTCCTCATCACCCCCGTGATCTTCTGGTGGACCGCCCGCGTGACACGCGGCGCTGTGCGCACCTGACCCGAGGCCACAAGACCGAACCAAGCCCGCCCCCGGATCGTCTCGCGTTGTGCCGGATAGGGCTGTGATGATCGGAGGCGGTATGGGGGACTGGAATTGCAGGTTGACCCTGAGACTCGTTTCACCCGCGGTATTGCTTGGTATGGCATGGGCAGGGAAGGAGGTGAGTTGGCTTTTTTCTTTTTAACCTTGGTCTTACACAACGATAGGGAGCCGGGCAGTCTACATTCGTCTGAAGGCTTGGGAGTCGCATCTTGAGAGGCTGTGCATGGATAATCTAGTGACTGGACAGTGCCTGTGTGCAACTGTGACGTTCCGGATATCGGCAGAGTTCAAAAGTTTCTTTCTTTGTCATTGCTGGTGTTGTCGCAAGGATAGCGGGTCAGCCCATTCGGCCAACCTGTTTTCGTCCACGGCGCAGATTACTTGGTTGTCAGGCAAGGAAAAAATTAGGGATTTCAGGCCGACTGGGTCACAGCATGTGAAATGTTTTTGCACCGACTGCGGGTCCGCTTTGCCTTTTTCGCAGGCAGGCAGGCAGGCAGGCAGGCAGGCAGGCAGGTAGGCGATGGTGTGCCTGTCGTGCCAACTGGACCACTGGATAGCCCGACGGGCATATTTGTTTTTCCAGTCGCGCGCATTGGGATGATAATTTCGATTGCCTTCAAAAACGCGACGGACGGCCCGATTGAACAGTCGATCTGGTGACGCACCTCGGAGGTATTCAGGACGATAGGTGGCAACTGACCTCTGCGTCCCGCATTCCGGCTGCGTCGATCCTGCCCACAGACAAACCATGTCAAGAGGGAAGGCATCACCCTCGCATGGCTACAAGTGGCGGTTTGGCGCGCAGGTTGGATTGTTTGTAGCTGGCCATCAGGTCGTTGAACTTGCCGCCCTGCACCGCGACGTGGTCGCGCAGGACGGTTTCGGCGGTGGTGCTGTCGCCTTCTTCGAGCGCGTCCAGAATCTGGCGGTGTTCGGTCAGGGATTGCACCATCCGCCCGCGCACGCGCAATTGCATGCGACGGAAAGGTTGCAGCCTGCGGTGCAGGCGCTGGGCCTCGCCTTCCAGAAACTCGTTGCCGGAGGCGGTATAGATCATGTGGTGGAACCTCTCGTTCTCGCGGTAGTAGCCGTCGCTGTCGCCTGCATGGGCTGCGGCTTCGCAGGCGTCCACTGTTGCACGAATCGCGGCCAGCACATCGGGTGTCACGCGGCGCGCGGCCAGCCTGCCGCAAAAGGCCTCAAGCTCGGCCATGACCTCGAACATCTCGATCATCTCGTGGAAGGCAGGGTGGCGCACAAAGGCCCCGCGACGGGGCAGCAGTTCCACCAGACCGGATGCGGCGAGCACCTGAAACGCCTCGCGCAGAGGTGTACGCGAGACGTGGAACCGCTCGGCCAGCCGGATTTCGTCAAGCCTTTCGCCATCGGCGAATTCGCCGGTCACGATCATCTGTTCCAGTGCTTCACGCACATGATCTGCCATACGTGTGTTCATGTATGCAATGATATGCGGTCTACTGAAATCCAGCAATCAAATTCTTGTATACAAAAAGTTTGACATGGAATGCAAAGCCGCGCAAGATCATTGTGATTGCGGGGAGGAGCCCGCAGCACTGATATCTGGGAGGATACAATGGCCATCAGAACTTTCGCCGCTGCTGCGGCTCTTGCTGTTTTTGGAATGGGTCTTTCGGCTGCCAATGCCACCGAACTGCGCCTGTCGCATCAGTGGTCCACCGGCGATGTGCGCCACAAGGTGGCCGAGATGATCGCGACAGATGTTGCGGCTGCAGGTGTCGATCTGGACATCAAGATATTTCCGTCCGAATCGCTGCTGAAAGCACGCGAGCAGTACAACCCTCTGTCACGCGGGCAGGTCGACATGATCGTCTATCCGCTGTCCTATTCCGGCGGCCAGCGCGGTGAATACAACCTGACCCTGATGCCCGGTCTGGTGAAGAACCACGATCACGCGGCGCGCCTGAACGAAAGCCCGTTCATGGAAGAGATCGAGAAGATCCTTGCCGAGGACGATATCATGGTGCTGGTGCATGGCTATCTGGCCGGCGGTTTTGCCAGTGTCGGCGAGTGCATCACACGGCCCGAGCATGTAAACGGCCTGAGCACCCGCGCGGCGGGCAAGTCCTTCGAGGAAATGCTGGCGGCTGCCGGTGCCTCGATCTCGTCCATGGCGTCATCCGAGGTTTATAACGCGATGCAGACCGGCGTTCTTCAGGCGGTCAACACGTCGTCCTCGTCCTTTGCGTCCTTCCGTCTGCAAGAGCAGGTGAAGTGCTACACCCCTGCGGCCGATGTGGCACTGTGGTTCATGTACCAGCCGGTTCTGATGAACAAATCTACCTTTGACGGCCTGTCAGACGCGCAGAAAGAGGCACTGACCGCAGCGGCGGCCAAAGCGGAAGCATGGTATCTGCAAGAGGCCAAGGCCGAGGATGCAGCGTCGGTCGAGGTCTTCAAGGCCGCCGGTGTCGAGATTGCCGCGATGACACAGGACGATTTCAACGCATGGCTCGAACTGGCGAAAACCAGTTCCTACAAATCCTTCGTGGACAGTGTGCCGAATGGTCAGGCGCTGCTGGATATGGCGCTGGCGGTTGAATAAACTCGCCCGCCATTAATACAGGCCGGGCGGTCCAATGGTCGCCCGGCCTCGATCAAACCCTCAAATCTTCGGAGCCGTATCAATGGCAACCCTGCCCTCTACCCGTGCCGCCAGCACTGGTGGCTACCTTGTCTTGCGCCTGATCAAAGGGCTGTCCACTGTGTGCGGATGGGTTTCGGCCCTGATGATCCTCGCCTCGGTCCTGATCACCTGCCAGATGATTTTTGTCCGCTTCGTGATGGAAAAATCCACGATCTGGCAGACCGAGGCTGTGATCTATCTGATGATCGGTGCCACATTGCTGGGGCTTCCCTATGTGCAAAGCCTGCGCGGTCATGTGAATGTCGATCTCATCCCAATCCTGATCAAAGGGCGCGCGCGCAACGTTCTGGCAGGTGTGGTGCTTCTGATGACGATGGCGGTGGTCAGCGTGATCCTGTTCTATGCCTTCGAGAACTGGCACTTCGCTTGGGAGCGCGGCTGGCGGTCGGAAACGGTATGGGCACCGAAACTGTGGATTCCCTATCTGGCGTTGCCTTTGGGGTTCGGTCTTTACCTGCTGCAACTTGCCGCTGACTTCGTGGCGCTTGTTCTGGGCGTTGATCGCGCCTTCGGACTGGAGGACAACTGATGGACCCGCTTTCGCTTGGCCTTCTGGTCGCATTCATGACCATCGTGGTGCTGTTTTCGGGCGTATCTGTCGCGTCGGGACTGCTTATCGTATCCGCCGGTTTCCTGCTGGTATTTGACGGGATTCGCTCGCTGGAACTGATGCCCGAGATTTTCTTTGGCAAACTCAACTCCTTCGCATTGTTGTCCATTCCGATGTTTATCATCATGGGGGCTGCGATCTCATCGACCCGCGCAGGGGCCGACCTTTATGAGGCGCTGGAACGGTGGCTGACCCGTGTGCCGGGCGGTCTGGTGATGTCGAACCTTGGCGCTTGCGCGCTGTTTTCGGCGATGTCTGGCTCCAGCCCTGCAACCTGTGCGGCTATTGGCAAGATGGGTATCCCCGAGATGCGCAAGCGCGGCTATCCCGATGAGGTGGCCGCAGGCTCGATCGCGGCGGGTGGTACGCTGGGTATCCTGATCCCGCCATCCGTGACGATGATCGTTTATGGCATTGCGACCGAAACATCTATCGGCCGTCTGTTCCTTTCGGGTGTGTTGCCTGGCTTGTTGCTGGTGGGCCTGTTCATGGCGTGGTCGGTGTTTCACACCTTCCGCTACGGCTCTGCCGATGTTCTGGCGCGCCGCACCTATACCCTTAAGCAGAAGCTGGAAATCCTGCCGCGTGTGATCCCGTTTATCATCATCATCGTGGGCGTGCTGTATGCCATGTATGGCGGTATCGCGACGCCATCGGAAACGGCGGCTGTCGGTGCTCTGCTGTGTCTTGTGATCGCCATGGTGATCTACAGACTGTGGTCGCCCAAAAAGCTGTGGACCATCCTGAGCGACAGCACGCGCGAATCCGTAATGATCCTGTTCATTATCGGGGCGGCTGGTGTCTTCTCCTATATGCTGTCCTCTCTGTTCATCACGCAGTCGATCGCCGCGTGGATTTCCGATCTTGAGGTCAACCGCTGGGTGCTGATGGGGATCGTCAACGTCTTCCTGCTGGTGGCCGGATTCTTCCTGCCGCCGGTAGCTGTGATCCTTATGGCGGCGCCGATCCTGTTGCCGATCATCCTTGCTGCTGAATTCGACCCCTACTGGTTCGCGGTGATCCTGACCATCAACATGGAAATCGGGCTGATATCGCCGCCGGTGGGTCTGAATCTCTATGTGATCAATTCGATCGCACCCGATATCAAGCTCAAGACAATCCTGCGCGGTTCGATGCCCTATGTCGGCTGCATGGTTCTGGCCATTGTGATCCTGTGCGTCTTTCCGGGGATTGTGTCATGGTTGCCCAATCTTGTGATGGGGCCGGTCTGATGGCACGGACATGGGATTTGGGCGGCTGGGCGCTGGGTGATTTTCTGACCACGCTGTTCGAGAGGCGGCGCGCCGGCGATGTGTCGGCAAGTGGCAAGCCGTTGCCCGAACTGTGCCGCGCGCTGTTGTCGGGCCAGGGCGAGGTGTCGGGGATGAAACGGGCGGCGGAAGTGCTGATGCGCTACCGTCAGGCCGATGCCGCCGGAAAAGCCGCTTTCTTCCGCTTTCTGGCCGACGAGATGGATCTGGATCCCGCTGCCTTGACTAAGGCGGCGCAAGCCTATGCCAAGGGGCGGGATGCACGGCATCTGTCGACCTTGCTGGAGGCGGCTGAACCACCGCGTCAGGAATTGCTGCGGCGTCTCAATCAAGCGCCGGGCGGCACGGCCGATCTGGTGGCGATGCGCGTCGACCTGATGGCGGCGGCCAAGGCCGAGCCTGATCTGGCGCGTGTCGATCTGGATTTTCGGCACCTCTTCGCATCGTGGTTCAATCGCGGCTTTCTGGTGCTGCGCCGGATCGGGTGGGAAAGCCCCGCTAACATCCTTGAAAAGATCATCCAGTATGAGGCCGTGCACGAGATCCAGAGCTGGGACGATCTACGCCGCAGGCTTGAGCCACCCGACAGGCGTTGTTTCGCCTTCTTTCATCCGGCCATGCCCGATGATCCGCTGATCTTTGTCGAGGTGGCACTGACGCGCGGCATCCCCGGCGCAATCGGTGCGCTTCTGGCCGAGGATCGCAAGGCATTGCCCGCGCATGAGATGGACACGGCTGTGTTTTATTCCATCTCGAATTGTCAGGCAGGCTTGCGGGGGATCTCCTTCGGCAATTCGCTGATCAAGCAGGTGGTCGATGTTCTGGGACGCGAGGTGCCTGGGCTGAAGACATTCGTGACCCTCTCGCCGATCCCCGGCCTTGTGCGCTGGCTGGACACACAGGACGACAGCCATGCCAAGGCGCTGCTGGCCGATGATGGCGTGGCCCCTGATGCGGACCTGCTGCGCGCGATGGCCGCGACCTATCTGCTGGAGGCCAAGGCGAAAGACGGACAGCCCTTGGACCCTGTTGCGCGCTTTCATCTGGGCAACGGGGCCGAGGTGCACGAGATCCATGCGAATGCCGATCTGTCGCCCAAGGGCCGCGCTCAATCTTGCGGCGCGATGGTGAATTATCTTTACGATCCGGCGCGGGTGGAACAAAACCACGAAGCTTTTGCCAGCGTCCAGACGGTGGCAGCAACACGTGGCGTCAAGGCGCTGGCGGGACCAGTGAAGGACCGGAAAGAAAAAGGACGAAAAGACCAATGACGAACCTGCTCTATGATGCGTTCTTTGCTCCGCTCAAGGGGCGCGACCGTGCATTCCTGATCCTGCCCGACGGGTCCGAGATTAGCGGCACAGCGTTTCTGGATATGGTGCACAGGGTCGCCAATGCGCTTGTGGCGGCAGGTGTGCGCCCCGGTGACCGGATCGCGGTACAGATCAACAAATCCCCGATGGCGCTGGCGATTTATGGCGGGGCTGTCGCGGCAGGTGCGATCTTTCTGCCATTGAACACGGCCTACACAGCCGCCGAGATTGATTATTTCGTAGGCAATGCCACGCCGAAACTTGTGCTGGCCGACGGCGCGCGCGCAGAGGCGCTGGCCCCTGTGGCGCAAGCGCAGGGCGCGGTGCTGATGGTGGTCAATGCCGACGGATCAGGTAGCTTTGCCGATCTGGTCGCAGCGCAGTCGGACAGTTTCGCGGCGGTCGCGCGCGGGCCCGAGGATCTCGCGGCGTTTCTCTATACATCGGGCACAACAGGCCGGTCCAAGGGGGCGATGCTGACGCATCAGAACCTGCTGTCCAACGCCGAGGTTCTGACCGCCGAATGGCAGTTCACCGACAAGGATGTGCTGTTGCATGCCTTGCCGATCTTCCACACCCATGGCCTGTTCGTGGCGACGAATATCTCGTTGCTGGCCGGGGGGGCGATGATCTTTCTGCCGGGGCTGAACATGGATGACATGATCCGCCTGATGCCGCGCGCAACATCGATGATGGGCGTGCCGACATTCTATACGCGCCTGCTGGACGATCCGCGCTTTACCGCAGATCTGACAGCACATATGCGGCTTTTCGTGTCCGGCTCGGCCCCGTTGCTGACGGAAACCCATGTGCAGTTCGAAGAGCGCACAGGCCACCGCATTCTTGAGCGTTATGGCATGACAGAAACGAATATGAACACCTCGAACCCCTATGCGGGCGATCGCCGTGCGGGAACTGTCGGCTTGCCCTTGCCAGGGGTCGAGGTTGTCGTGACCGATCCGACTACGGGCGACGCCCTGCCGCAGGGCGAGGTCGGTATGATCGAGGTGCGCGGCCCCAATGTCTTCAAAGGGTACTGGCAGATGCCCGAGAAAACCCGTGAAGAGTTGCGCGATACAGGCTTTTTCATCACCGGCGATCTGGGACAATTCGATGCGGACGGGTATCTGTCTATCGTCGGGCGCCAGAAAGACCTGATCATTACCGGCGGCTTCAACGTCTATCCCAAAGAGGTCGAGTTGATCCTTGATGACCAGCCCGGCGTTCTGGAAAGCGCGGTTGTCGGGGTGCCGCATCCCGATTTCGGCGAGGCAGTTCTGGGGGTGATCGTGGCGGAACCGGGTCAGAGCCCCGATCTGGCGGCGATTGACGCGGTGCTGCGCGAAAGCCTTGCGCGGTTCAAGCAGCCCAAGGCTCTGGAACTGGTCGAGATGCTGCCGCGCAATACGATGGGCAAGGTCCAGAAAAACGAATTGCGTGCCATCTTCGGCGATAAATTCGCAAGTTGAGGTGGTGATGTCGCGGCAGGGTGACCTGCCGCGACTACCCGGCCGCGCGCAGTAAAGCTTGCGCGATCAGGGCAGGCACGTCCCTGTGCTGACCGATCGGGGGCAGGACAGGGCCATCAAAACCGGCCTCTTCCATGGCTTCTGGAATGTCGCCCACGACATGGCCGGCCTCAAGCGCGAAGAAGGGCAGGCAGATCCCCGCGCTCAATTCCCGCGCCTGATCCGCCAGAAACGGGCCTTCCTCGACAAAACCCGCGAGGATGCGCCCGAAACCCGTCAGCGGGCCAAGCTTTGCGACCATTGCATGGGTGCTGTCGGCAGATGTGCGCGAGACCTTACTGCCATGGGCCGCCACCAGCAGCGAAGATACGACAGGATCAATCCCCGCAGCGGTTGCAGCTTCAAGCGCGACACGGGCCATCAGGTCGGGCAGGGCAGGATCAATCCCGAAAGGCGCTGTCTGCAGCGTCTCTGTTGCGCCTGCATCCGCCAGACGGCGGGGCAGCAAGGTGCCGGTAAAGAAGCCTTCGGCCATGAAGAACGGATAGACCAGCGGCGCGTTCAAGCCCTCAAGTGCGGCTTCCAGCGCGCCTTCAGCCGCCATTGTCGCGCCGCGCAGGCGCCAGCCTTGCGGCAGATGCTGCGCGGTAGCTGTGGCCAAAGCTTGCAACACGGCCTCTTGCGGGGCAGGATCGGCGGGCGCGCCATGTGCCACGATCAACGCGTCGCGCGGTGTCGCGGTCATTTGCCGGAAGCGCCTTGTTCCTCGTGCAAGCGGCGCGCCTCGTCAGATTCGAACCCGGCCCATGGACGATCCGTTCCCGTGGCAGATACCCTGTCACGGTTGACGTTGGTGTGCAGGTTCGCCTTGGCAATGAAATGCGCCGTGATCGGGGCTGTCAGGAACAGAAACAGCGTGATCATCAACTCGTGAAAGCTGAATTGGCCCTGTGCAAAAAGAAAATACAGCATTGACGCGATCAACACACCGCCCACGCCCAGCGTGGTGGCTTTGGTCGGGGCATGCAGTCGTGTCATCGGGTCGGGTAGCTTGATCAACCCGAAAGAACCGACAAATCCGAAGATACCAGCGACGACCAGAAACGCCGCAACGGTGACTTCCTGCCAGAGTTCCATATCCATTCCTCCGGTCATTCGATGATGTTGCCGCGCAGCATGAAGCGGGCATAGGCAACTGTTGAGATGAAACCGACCATCGCAATCAGGATCGAGGCCTCGAAATAGACGGCGGTGCCTTCGATGATCCCGTAAAGCACAAGGATCGCGATGAAGTTGATCACCATCGTATCCAGCGCAAGGATGCGGTCGGGCACACCGGGGGCTTTGACCACGCGCCAGAGGTTCATCAGCAGCGCAAGGGTAAAGCAGGCGGTCGCGAAGATCAGGGCAGAGGACAGGATCATTCGAAAATCTCCTTCAATCGGCGCTCGTAGCGCTGCTTGATTTCGTCCCTCACAGCGTCGGGATCAGCCGCATTCAGGCAATGCACCAGCAGGCTGCGGCCATCTGCGGCGATGTCGCTGCTCACCGTGCCCGGAGTCATGGTGATCGTGCCCGCCAGCACGGTGATTGCCTCGGGGCTGTGCAGGTCCAGTGGAATGGTTACCCATGTCGGGCGCATATTGGTGTTGCTGGTGAACAGGATGGTCTTGGCAACCACGACATTGGCGACAACGATGTCCCACAGGACGACCAAAATGAACTCGATGATCATCATGGGGTTTTTCAGTCGCGGTCGGTCTGGCCAGTAGGGGGCTGTGATCAGCGGGATCACGATCCCGAGGATCAGCCCGAACACGATCGTGCCAAGCGAAACATAGTTGACCAGCATTTGCCAGACCGCGACGAGCAGCAGCGTCAGCAATGGATGAGGCAGGAAACGGGCGATCATTTCTTCGACCCCTCAAGTGGCAGGTTTTCAGCTTCGATCGCGCGCGGAGTTTCCAGCACGGCAGCAATATAGGACTGCTTGTCGAAAACCTGCGCCGATGTGTCAGACAGGAAAGCAGTGACAGGACCGGCAAAGACCGTGATCGCCACGATTGCTGCGACCAGTCCGCCGGTTGCCACGAAGGGCAGGGCGGCAGCGGTGCCGGACGGGGTCTGCTCCGTGGCATCGGGTTCAACCTTCCAGAACACCATGCTGCCTGCACGCGCAAAGCCCACCACAGCCACAAGCGAGGTGATCAGGATCGCGGCCCAGATCACCCAGACCAGATTGTGATCGCGCACGGCGTCAAGCACCAAGAGCTTGCCCAGAAAGCCCGACAGTGGCGGCATGCCGGCCATGGCGATGGCGGTGGCGAAAAAGAAGGCCGCAATGAGACCGTTCTGCGCGATGGCAGGACGCGACGCGATGGTGTCATCCTCGGCCATGCGGCGGGCGCGGACCATGTCCACCACCAGAAACAGCGCGGCACCGGCCAGCGTGGAATGGATCATGTAGTAAAGCGCGGCCGTGATGGATTGCGGGGTGAACAGGGCAATGGCGATCAGCAAGGTGCCCATCGACCCGATGGCCGCGAAGGCTGCAAGCCGTCCCAGATGGCTGGCCCCCAGCACACCGATCATCCCGATGGCCAATGTGACAATAGCGGCAGGCAGCAACCACGGGCCGATGATGTCAGCCGTGGCCATGACATCCGGCCCGAAGACTAGCGTGTAGATGCGGATGATCGCATAGGCGCCGATCTTGGTCATGACCGCGAACAGCGCTGCAACAGGTGCAGGGGCCTCGGCATAGGTGGCGGGAAGCCAGAAATGCAACGGGATTAGCGCGGCTTTGACCGCAAAGACCAGCAGCAGCAGCATGGCCGCCACGCGGATCATCGCGGTATCATCCGCAGGCAGGTCGGCCACGCGGAGGGCCAGATCGGCCATGTTCAGCGTGCCTGTCACCGCATAGATCGTGCCAAGCGCGAACAGGAACAGCGTCGAGCCCAGCAGGTTGTAGATTACATATTGCACGCCAGCGCGCAGCCTTGGGGCACCGCCGCCATGGATCATCAGACCATAGGAGGCGATCAACAGCACCTCGAAGAACACGAACAGGTTGAAGGCGTCGCCTGTCAGGAAAGCGCCAAAAATGCCCATCAACTGGAACTGGAACAGCGCGTGGAAGTGGTTGCCGCGCTTGTCCCAACCCGAACCGATGGCATAAAGAACCACCGCCAGTGCCAGCAGGGCAGTCAGCAGCACCATCATGGCCGACAGCCTGTCCAGCACCAGAACGATGCCGAAGGGGGCGGGCCAGTTACCAAGCTCGTAAACGTCAATCTGGCCCGACATGCTGTGCACCAGCAGACCGATCCCGATGCCGACCAGCGCCACGGTCGATGCTACGGAAAACACGCGCTGTGTCGAAACCTGATACCGCAGGGCCAAAATGATGACCGCCGCGACAAGGGCAGGCAGCAGGACGGGCGCAATGATCCAGTGGTTCATTTGCCCACCTCCTGCTCGTCGGCAGCGTCGCCGGACAGGTTCACATGATCATTCTTCGAGGACAGGAAAGCCCCCAATGCCATCAGCACAACAACGGCTGTCATCCCGAATGAAATCACAATCGCTGTCAGCACCAGTGCTTGCGGCAATGGGTCCGCATAGGTGGGTGTGTTGTTGAGCAGCACGGGCGGCAGGTTGATTGCGATCCGGCCCGAGGCGAACAGAAACAGGTTCACCGCATAGGTCAGCATCGAGATGCCAAGAATGACCGGAAAGGTACGTAGGCGCAGGGTCAGATAGATCCCTGCGGCGGTCAGCGCGCCGATTGCACTAGCAAGTAGATATTCCATTACGCGTCCTTCGCCTCCTGCGGCATATCCCGCGAGGGGTCGATATCCATGGGGTAGGGGCTGGGCCGTTCTCCGGCTCGGTGGGCAAAGCGTGACAGGCTTTCCAGCGCCAGCATCACGGCACCCACGACGCATAGGAACACGCCTACGTCGAAGGCCATTGCTGTGGCCAGTTCAAATTCGCCCATTGGGGGGATCTGGAAATAGCCGTAATTACTGGTCAGGAAGGGGCGATCCGCGAACCACGACCCGATCCCTGTGAAGGCGGCTGCAAAGACACCCAGCGCAATGATCGTGTGATAGGGATACCGTTGACGCGCTGCGGCCCAGTCAAAGCCGCTGGCCATGTATTGCATGACCAGAGCGATGGCCACGATCAGACCGGCGATAAACCCGCCGCCCGGCTCGTTATGGCCGCGCAGGAAGATGAAGACACCGACCATCAGCGCAATGGGCATCATCACGCGCGTGGCGACAACCATCATCAGCGGGTGGCGGTCACCGGCCTCGTTCGGGTTGACGGGCCGGTTTTTCAGCGCTGCGCCCACAGGGCTGTCGAGCACGGATTCCGTCATGGCGAAAATTACCAGCGCGGCAATACCCAGCACGATGATCTCGCCGAACGTATCGAAGCCGCGGAAGTCCACAAGGATCACGTTCACCACATTGGTGCCGCCACCGCCGGGCTTGGAGTTCGCCAGATGGAAGGCCGAGATACTCTCTTGCGAAAAATCCGACAGCAGCATTGCCAAGGCAAGTCCCCCCACGGCCAAACCGCCCAGTATCGCAATCATGCCGTCCCGCCAATGTTTGGTGTTGGTGCTTTCATTGGGCGTGGTCTTTGGCAGAAAGTTCAGGGCCAGAAGCAGCAGGATAATCGTCACCACCTCGACCGAGATCTGCGTCAGCGCCAGATCGGGCGCTGACATATAGGCAAATGCGACAGACACGATCAGTCCGGCAATCCCCATCAGGACAAGCGCCAGCAGGCGGTTGCGATGAAAGGCCACCATGCAGCCTGTGGCAACAATCAGCAGGAACCAACCGGTCAGGGGCACCAGCCCGAATTCCTGCACTTCACGCAGCGGGGCAGCGGCTGTGCCGCCGAACCATGCCGTAGTGCCGGCAGCGATCACAGCGACGATAAAGACAGAGGCGTAGCGTGTCATCGCACCGTTATGCAGCCCGTCCGTTAGCGACTGTGCGGCGCGGGTGACGGCTCCGACGATCGCGTCGAACATCACCTTGGCCTCAGGACGGCGCGCCTTGATCCATCCCGCATCCAGGGGGCGGTGCAGTGCCAACAACGCCAGCCCGCCCACGACCGCGATGATCGACAGGAACAGCGGCAGGTTCACACCATGCCAGATCTTGAGCGAGTAATAAGGCAGATCGTCCCCGATCACAGCGCCCGATGCCACAGCGACCAATGGGCCGACCATCAGCGCAGGCATGATACCGATCAGCACGACCAGAACCGCCAGCAGCGCGGGCGATGCCCACATGCCAAAGCCCGGATCATGCGGCTTGGCGGGGTAGTCGTCGCGCTTGGGCCCAAGGAAAGTATGTACGATCAGACGGAACGAATAGGCGACCGAGAAAAGCGCGCCCAGTGTTGCCAGCGCTGGAATGATCCAAGGATTGCCGCTCCAGACCGTATTTCTGGCCGCGTCCAGCATCATCTCTTTGGACAGGAAGCCGTTGAACAGCGGAATACCCGCCATCGACAGGCCTGCGACTGTGACAATCGTAAAGGTCACGGGCATCAGGTGGCGCAGGCCGCCCAAGCGTTTGATGTCGCGTGTATGTGTCTCGTGATCCACGATCCCCGCGCTCATGAAAAGCGCCGCCTTGAACGTGGCGTGGTTGATGATGTGGAATACCGCAACCACCGCGGCAAAGGGCGTGCCGAAGCCCAGCAGCATGGTGATCAGGCCCAGATGCGACACCGTCGAAAAGGCCAGCAGTGCCTTCAGGTCATCCTTGAACAGCGCGATCACCGCGCCCAGCACCATCGTGATCAGGCCTGTCGTGGCGACAATGTAGAACCATTCGGGTGTTCCCGCCAGCACTGGCCAGAGGCGTGCCATCAGGAACAGGCCCGCCTTCACCATCGTGGCCGAATGCAGATAGGCTGAAACCGGCGTCGGCGCGGCCATCGCGTGCGGCAGCCAGAAATGGAACGGAAACTGCGCCGATTTGGTGAAGCAGCCCAGCAGGATCAGGATGAGTGCAGGCAGATAAAGCGGGCTGGCCTGGATCAGCTCCTTGTTATCAAGGATCACGGTCAGGTCATAGCTGCCGACGATATTGCCAAGGATCAGCATCCCCCCGATGAGGGCCAGACCACCCATGCCGGTGACAGCCAGCGCCATACGCGCACCCTGGCGGCCTTCGGGCAGGTGCTTCCAATAGCCGATCAGCAGGAAGGACGACAGCGAGGTCAGTTCCCAGAAGATCAGCAAAAGCAGGATGTTGTCGGACAGGACAATGCCCACCATCGCGCCCTGAAACAACAACAGATAGGTATAGAACTGCCCCATCGGGTCTTGCCGCGCCAGATAGAAGCGGGCGTAGATGATGATGAGCAGGCCGATCCCGAGGATCAGCCCCGCGAAAAGCAGGCCAAGACCGTCCAGAAAGAAATTCACGTTGAGCCCCAGCAAGGGCATCCATTCCAGTTGAAACTGGATCACCTCGCCGCGCATCACGGCGGGGGCATGGACCAGAAGACCGACAAGCGCTGTCAGCGTGACCGAGGCCGTTGTCCAGGCGCAGGCATCACGACCCGCACGGATCATCAGTCCCGGCAGAAGCGCACCCAGAAACGGAAGGGCAGCGATAAGAATCAGAGTCACGAACAGGGCTCCTTGATCAAACTGTCATACCGTAGACGGCAAACCGGTTGCGCCGTTTTAAAGAGGATGAAACCCAATGTGCAACACGGTTTCACCCCGACCGGTCCAAGGAGCCCCCCAAACCGGCAGTTTCACTTTAATAACAGGCTCCAGATGCGCGCTGCCCTGCGATTTGGGGTGTTTTCGAGCAGACGCAATAGTTTGGCTGCGGTTTTTCGTTCTGTTCCACCAAGATTGACGCTGCGTCAACCTCAAGGCGGCGATTAGCGCACGGTCAGAACGGGGATTTTCGCATGCCGGACAACTTTTCCGCTGTTGGAACCGACCATGAGCGTCCGCAGATCGTCGGAGTGTAGCGCTGCGATCACGATCAGATCGGCCCCCACGGAATCTGCCATCATCAGGATGCGTTCAGCGATATGACCATGTCCGACATGGGTTTTGACAGACAGGTCCTGCGGAAGTTCCTGCGCGGCCAGTTCCTTGAGACGCGTTTTCATCATCTGGAGCGAGGTTGCCTCGAAATCGCGGGGCAGGGATTGCGCCACCCAAGCCGAGCCGATGTCATGCACTACCCCCAGCAAGTGCAGCGTCCCTGTCGTTCCCGCCAGTTCCACCGCCATGGGCAAGGACTTTGCCCATGATTCAGGATGTTCGATGTCTACGGGTAGCAGGATATTCTTGAACATGGCGCGCCCCCCTTCAGGCGGTCTGCGGCAGCGCTGCCGCGCGCCGCCGTTGCATCATCACAACTCCGCCCAACAGCAGCAGCGCCGGCAGGAAGATCCAATATTTCGACGGCTGCGGAATGGGGGCCAAGACCTGCGTGATCTCCTGATCCCAATCGAAACCGGCTTCCTGCGCGGGACTGCCGAAGGCGGCATTATCCACGATCACCTGATCGCCCTGCACGATCACCTCGAGACCCGAGGCCAGCAGACGCTCCTCGCCTGTCTCGCCCTCGCCAATCGGCAGCAGGGCGACAAAGCTGATCGGATCGCCCAGATCGTTCAGCCCGTCGATCCGCAGGCGTAGCAACTCTCCGGTCGGGGTGTTGATGGCCGCCTCCTCAATCTGCGTAGGGGGCAGGATGTCATAGGGCGGCGCGATCATGTCCATCCAGAAACCGGGCCGGAACAGGCTGAAGGCGACCAGCAGAAGGATCGCGGATTCGTAGATGCGGTTGCGCGTGATGAACCAGCCCTGCGTCGCGGCGGCGAAAAGAAGCATTGCCACTGTGGCGACAACAAAAACGAAAATGCCCTGCACCCAGGTTACGTTGATCAGCAACAATTCGGTGTTGAAGATGAACAGGAATGGCAAGGCAGCGGTGCGGAGCGAATAGAAAAACGCCACGCCGCCTGTTTTTATCGGATCACCGCCCGATACGGCAGCGGCGGCAAAACTGGCCAGCCCGACAGGTGGGGTCACATCCGCCATGATGCCGAAGTAGAAGACGAACAGATGCACCGCGATCAGCGGCACGATCAAACCGTTCTGCTGGCCCAGCGTCACGATGACAGGGGCCAGCAGAGCCGAGACCACGATATAGTTGGCCGTTGTGGGCAGACCCATACCAAGGATCAGCGAGAGCACAGCCGTCAGCAGCAGGATCGCAAGGATGTAACCACCCGACAGCACCTCGACTACATCTGCAAGTGACGAGCCGACCCCCGTCTGGCTGACCGCGCCCACGATGATACCTGCAGTCGCCGTAGCGATGCCGATACCGATCATGTTGCGCGCACCGGCGACAAGACCCTCGATCAGGTCAACAAAGCCCTGACGCATGGCCAGCCCGATCTCACCCTCGCGGCGCAGCACGGCCATGATGGGGCGCTGCGTGATCAGGATGAAGACCATGAAGGCCGCGGCCCAAAACGCCGACAGGCCGGGACTCAAACGGTCGACCATCAAAGCCCAGACCAGCACGACCACCGGCAGGATGAAATGCAGTCCCGAGCGCACGGTCGGACCGGGTAGGGGCAGTTTGGTCACCGGCGCGTTGGGGTCTTCCATCTTGAGCGGTGCCTCGCGTGCAGCGACGCGCAGCAAGGCCACATAGACCAGGATCAGCAAGGCAAAGATCACAAAGCCGGCGGAGTCGCCGAAAGTGGGGCGGATCCAGCCCATGCCATAATAGACGCCGAAGCTAAGCGCGCAGATGACCGCGATGGTGAAGGCGATGCCGATCAGGCGCTGGATGATGGGGGGCGGTTCATAGGCGCGAGGCAGGCCCTTCATATTCGCCTTCATCGCCTCGAGATGGACGATATAGACCAGCGCGATATAGCTGATCACAGCGGGCAGGAAGGCGTGCTTGACTACGTCGAAATAGGAAATGCCGACATATTCGACCATCAGAAAGGCCGCAGCCCCCATGACAGGGGGCATGATCTGGCCGTTGACCGAGGATGCGACCTCGACCGCGCCCGCCTTTTCCGATGAAAAGCCCACGCGTTTCATCAGCGGAATGGTGAAGGTGCCGGTCGTGACTACATTGGCGATGGACGAGCCGGAGATGAGGCCGGTCATGGCCGAAGATACAACCGCTGCCTTGGCAGGCCCGCCGCGCATATGCCCCATCAGGCTGAAAGCCACCTGAATGAAGTAATTGCCGGCACCCGCCTTATCCAGCAGAGAGCCGAACAGCACGAACAGGAAAACGAAAGAGGTCGAAACCCCCAAGGCAATGCCGAAAACGCCTTGGGTTGTGATCCACTGGTGGTTGACCACTTCATTCAGCGAATTGCCTTTGTGCGCGATGATGGACGGCATCATCTGGCCGAAGAATGTGTAAATCAGGAAAATGCTGGCGACGATCATCAGCGCCGGTCCCAGCGCGCGGCGTGTCGCCTCAAGCAGCACGAGTATGCCGATCACGGCAATGATCCGGTCCTGAAGGATCGGCGCGCCGATGCGGCGGCTGATTTCCGCATAGAACACAAAGACATAAAGAGCGGTTGCCGCGCCAATGATGGCAAGTGCCCATTCCCAAGACGGCACGCGCTGGCGCGGCGAACCCAGCAGCACAGCGCCGATCAGGATCGCGCCCACAAGCGGAATCCACCAAACCGGATCGCCGGAACTGGCCCCGTGCATGAAGGCGGCGCACACAGCAACCGGTACACCGATCGCCAGAACTGTCTGGAACGCGCCTTTGGCGGCAGGATAGGCGGCGAAGGCCAGAAACAGCGCGAAAGCCAGATGGAAGGACCGCGCCTCGGTGTCGTTAAAAATGCCGAAACCCAGCATGAAGGGGATTGGTGAGGCGATCCAGAGCTGGAACAGCGACCATGCCAGCGCCACGACCGTGATGAACATGGCCACAGGGGCCGAGGGCGTGCGCCCGCCCGTATCGGCCGCGGCAACCAGTGCGTCGATCTCTTCCTGGCTCAGCCCTTCGGCTGTGGATCGAGCAGAGGCGTTGCGTTGGGGGTCATCGCTCATCTTCGGGGTCCCTGCTGTTGTTTTTCAGGCCCACGGTTTTGTCCCGTGTGTCGGCTTCCGGCCCGCTGCGAAAAGCGGGCCGGAAAAAGTCATGCAGAGAGCAGGATCACTCGATCCAGCCACGCTCGCGATAGTACTTTTCCGCACCGGGATGCAGCGGAGCCGAGTTGCCGTCCGCGATCATCTCTTCCTCGGTCAGGTTCGCAAAAGCGGGGTGCAGCCCCTTGAAGCGGTCGAAATTGTCGAACACGGCTTTGACGACGGTATAGACGATGTCCTCGTCCACATCGGCCGAAGTGACGAAGGTTGCCTTGACGCCGAAGGTTGTCGTGTCGTCGTCGTTATTGGCATACATGCCGCCGGGGATCGTGGCCTTGGCGTAATAGGGATTGTCCGCGATCAAGCTGTCGATTTCAGGGCCGGTCAGGTTGACCAGCTTGGAATCCACGGTCGATGTCGCTTCCTGGATTGAACCATTGGGGTGACCCACGGTGTAGACGATGGCATCGACCTTATTGTCGCCAAGAGCAGCGGCCTGTTCGGTGGGCTGCAATTCTGATGCCTGCCCGAAATCATCCATCGTCCAGCCCAAGGCGTTCAGCACGACATCCATCGTCGCGCGCTGGCCTGACCCCGGATTGCCGACATTGACGCGCTTGCCTTTGAGGTCGGCAAACTCGCTGACGCCCGCATCTGCACGCGCAAGGACGGTAAAGGGTTCGCCATGCACGGAAAAGACTGCGCGCAGCTTGTCATAGCCATCGCCCTCGAACTGCGATGACCCGTTATAGGCATGGAACTGCCAGTCGGACTGGGCCACGCCCATATCCATGTCGCCCGCCTTGATCGCGTTGATATTGGCGATGGAGCCGCCGGTCGACGGTGCTGTGCAGCGCAGGTTGTGATCAGCGGTATTGCGGTTCACCAGGCGGCAGATCGACTGTCCCACGACGTAGTAGACGCCGGTTTGTCCACCTGTGCCGATCGTGATGAAACGCTCCTGTGCATGGGCCACCTGCGCCGAGAGGGCGATGGCCGCAGTCATGGAGGCGACTTTGAAGATTTTCATTTTTTGTCTCCCTTGTTTCAAGCTCGGGTGCCGAGAGACGTCTAGCCTGTTTTCTGTTCTGCCTCGGGGTTTTAACAACCCGTGATTATATTTTGATCACAAGCCTAGCGGCATTTTTGCAAAGTGCAACGCAGGAAAGGCTTTACGTAAAGGTCAGCTTTGGAAATATGTTTATCAAGCATGTGAATTACATGACTTTTATTTCGCAATTCACTTTGGCAGGACGTGATCCAGCGCCAAGGCGAGTTTGTCGGTCAATTCGTCCAGTTGCCGGTCCTCGATAATGAATGGTGGGGCCAGCAGGATATGGTCGCCAATGCGCCCGTCAATCGTACCCGCCATGGGATAGCAGATCAGCCCAGCCTCGAATGCCGCGGTCTTGAGTTTGCCGGCGATTCCGCGCGCCGGATTGAAGGGGACTTTGGTCTCGCGGTCGGCAACCAGCTCGATGCCGCGGAACAATCCGCGCCCGCGAATATCACCGATATGGGGGTGCTGGCCAAAACGCGCCTCAAGCCGCTTGGCCAGCTTGTCACCTTGCACGCGCACCCGCGCGACCAAGTCCCTCTCGATGATCGAGGACACAACGGCCAGACCCGCCGCAGCCGCTGTGGGATGGCCGAGATAGGTGTGACCGTGCTGAAAAAAACCGCTGCCTGTGGCGATCGTGTCGTATATCTCTGCGCTGCACAGCATTGCGCCAATTGGCTGGTATCCCGCGCCCAAACCCTTGGCGATGCACAAGATATCAGGCGCGATCCCGTCCGCGTCGCAAGCGAACAGATGGCCTGTCCGCCCCATGCCACACATTACCTCATCAAGGATCAGAAGAATGCCGTATTGGTCGCAAATCTCGCGGATGCGTTTGAAATAGCCCGGTGCGGGTGTCAACGCGCCTGCCGTGGCGCCCACCACAGGTTCGGCCATAAAGGCCATGACCGTTTCGGGGCCGACGCGCAGCAATTCCTTTTCGAGTTCATTGGCCGCGCGGATGCCATAATCTTCTGCACTTTCGCCGTCGCGGCGCAAGCGGTAGTCGTAGCAGGGCGGGATGTGGCTGACATCCAGCAGAAGTGGCGCAAATTGTGCGCGGCGCCATTCATTGCCGCCCGCTGACAGCGCGCCGATGGTGTTGCCGTGATAGCTTTGCTGCCGCGCAATCAGGCGGCCGCGTTCTGGTTGACCTTTCTCGACCCAGTATTGGCGGGCCAGTTTGATCGCGGCCTCGGTCGCCTCGGACCCGCCCGAGACCAGATAGACACGGTCAAGGCCTTCGGGCGCATGTTCGATCAGCAGATCCGCCAGCGCTTCGGCAGGCTCGGACGTGAAAAATCCGGTATGGGCAAAGGCTACCTTATCCAGTTGCGCCTTGATCGCGTCGATGATGGTCCTGTCACCGTGACCAAGGCAGGAGACAGCCGCGCCGCCCGAGCCGTCGAGATATCGCTTGCCGGTCGAATCGATCAGGTAGCAACCTTCGCCACCTGCAACTGTGGGCAGGTTCTGGCGGGAATGGCGGGGAAAGATATGGGGCATTGGCAGGCTCTCCTGATGGTTGTGCCAGCCTAATCCTCGGCGCTTGATGGTGCAATTGCCTTGCGGGGCTTCCCAAAAAAGTAAAATAAAACAGTTAGTTAGAATGTTTGTCGGTGATGTATTTCAAACCTAAAAGATTTATACTTGAAATAAATTCAGGTGCGGATAGGCTTTTTTAGTGGCTATCGGAAGGATGACGCGGAATGAAGATCGCATGTCTTGGGGGCGGGCCGGCTGGTCTCTACTTTGCCATCTCGATGAAGCTGCGCCAGCCTGACACGCAAGTGACGGTGTTCGAGCGGAACCGCGCCAATGACACTTTCGGCTGGGGCGTGGTGCTGTCGGATGATGCGCTGGGCAACCTTGAAGCCAATGATCCGGTCAGTGCCGCTACGATCCGCGAGAATTTTGCCTATTGGGATGATATCGCCGTGGTTCATGACGGGCATCGCACCGTGTCCGGCGGGCACGGGTTCGCGGGGATCGGGCGAATGAAGCTGCTGACGATCATGCAAGAGCGCGCGCGGGCTTTGGGTGTTGATCTGCAGTTCGAGACCGAGGTGGGGCCGGTCGAGGAATATGCGAAAGCTTATGATCTGGTAGTGGCCGCCGATGGCCTGAACAGCCGCGTCCGCAGCCAATGGGCCGAACATTTCAGGCCCGATGTCGACACAAGGTTATGCAAGTTCATCTGGCTGGGCACGCATCAAAAATTCGACGATGCCTTTACCTTTATTTTCGAAAAGACGCAGCATGGCTGGGTCTGGGCGCATGCCTATCAGTTCGACGACAAGACAGCGACTTTCATTGTGGAATGCACGCAGGACACATGGAATAAATGGGGTTTCGCCGATTTGTCCAAGGAAGACACTGTCGAGACCTGCCGCAAGGTTTTCGAGGGGCATCTTGGCGGGCATGATCTGATGTCGAACGCGCACCACCTGCGCGGCTCGGCTGTCTGGATCAACTTCCCGCGGGTGAATTGCGCGCATTGGCATCACCAGAACGTGGTGTTGATGGGCGATGCGGCGGCAACGGCGCATTTTTCGATCGGGTCAGGCTCAAGGTTGGCATTGGATAGCGCGATTGCTTTGGCGACCTATCTCGATACCGAACCCACGCTGGAGCAGGCTTTTGTCAAATACCAGGACGAACGGCGGCTGGATGTGTTGCGCTTGCAATCGGCGGCGCGCAACTCGCTTGAGTGGTTCGAGGAGGTCGAGAGGTATCTGGACCTTGATCCGGTGCAGTTCAATTACTCGCTGCTGACCCGCAGCCAACGGATCAGCCACGAAAACCTGCGCCTGCGCGATCCGGAATGGCTGGCCTCGGCCGAACGCTGGTTCCAGACGCAGGCGGGCGTGCCCCAGGATGCGCCGTTGCGCGCGCCGATGTTCGCGCCGTTCAAGCTGCGAGATATGGAACTGGCGAACAGGATCGTCGTGTCACCCATGGCGCAATACAAGGCTGTGGATGGTTGCCCGACAGACTGGCACTTCGTGCACTACGCCGAGCGCGCCAAAGGCGGCGCGGCGCTGGTCTATACGGAAATGACCTGCGTATCGCCCGAAGGACGGATCACGCCGGGTTGTCCCGGGCTCTATGCGCCCGAACATGAGGCGGCTTGGCGGCGTCTGGTGGAGTTCGTGCACCTCGAGACAGAGGCGAAAATCTGCTGTCAGATCGGACATTCAGGGCGCAAGGGATCAACGCAGCTTGGCTGGGACGTGATGGATGCGCCTTTGCCTGCGGGCAATTGGGATATCATGTCAGCCTCGGCTATCCCGTGGTCCAAGACTAACGCCACCCCGCGCGAGATGACACGCGCCGATATGGACAAGGTAACGGCGGAATTCGTCGCGGCGACGGAAATGGCCGCACGGGCAGGTTTCGATATGGTCGAACTGCATGCCGCCCATGGCTATCTCGTGTCGTCCTTCATCTCGCCCTTGTCGAATCTGCGGACGGATGACTTTGGCGGCAGTCTGGAGAACCGGATGCGCTGGCCGCTTGAGGTATTTAAGGCGATGCGGGCGGTATGGCCTGCAGGTCAGCCCTTCTCTGTCCGGATCTCCGCCAATGACTGGGTAGGCGACGACGGTGTGACGCCGGAAGAAGCGGTCAAGATCGCGCGGATGTTCCACGGCGCAGGCGCGGATATCATCGACGTATCTGCTGGCCAGACATCCACCCAAGCGCGGCCCGTCTATGGGCGCATGTTCCAGACGCCGTTCAGCGACCGAATCCGCAACGAGGCGGGTTTGGCGACGATGGCGGTGGGCAATATCTATGAGCCAGATCACGTCAACTCGATCCTGATGGCAGGGCGGGCTGATCTGGTCTGCCTGGCGCGGCCGCATTTGGCCGATCCTTATTGGACGCTGCACGCAGGCACCGCGATTGGCGATCGTCATGCAAGCTGGCCGCTGCCTTACATCGCGGGGCGCGATCAGGCGTGGCGGCTGGCCGAGCGTGACGCGGAACAGGTGGGCAAAGTATGACAAGGCGTATTCTTGTGACAGGTGGCGGATCGGGGATCGGACGTGTCGTGGCACGGGCCTTTGCTGCGGAGGGCGACCACGTGACGATCACAGGCCGACGCATCAAGGCGTTGCAGGACACCGCTGCGGGGTTCGACATGGACTGTCGCACCGCCGATGTCACGGACGAGGCGCAGGTGCAGGCATTGTTCGATGCGCCTTTCGATGTGGTCATCGCCAATGCGGGAGGCGGAGTTGCGGGCAAGCTGCGGTCTGTCACGCTGGACGACTGGAACGCGACGCTTGCGGTGAACATGACCGGCACGTTTCTGGTTTTTCGTGAGGCTTTGCACCAGATGCCATCCGGCGGGCGACTGATCGCCATGGCCTCGACCGCCAGCCTCAAGGGCGGGGCGACGATTCCGGCCTATGCGGCGGCAAAGCATGGCGTGCTGGGGCTGGTGCGGTCGGTGGCGCAGGAGGTGGCAAAAAAGGGCATCACCTGCAATGCGGTCTGCCCCGGTTTCGTGGAAACGTCTCTGGCCGAGGCCGCTATCAGCGCGGTTTCCAAGCGGTTCGATCTGGACCGCGACGCGGCCATTGCCGAGGTCGTCAGCGGCAACCCGATGGGCCGCCTGATCGCGCCGGACGAGGTTTCAGCAGCGGTGATGTTTCTGGCCTCGCCTGCGGCGTCGATGGTGAACGGGCATGCGCTGTCTGTCGCAGGGGGAGAGATATGACTGGCAAACCGGAACTCATGTTGGCCGAGCAAAGCTCGAAAGAGCGGCTGCGGCTCTGGCTGCGGCTGTTGGCCGTGACCCGCAAGATCGAAGCGGAACTGCGCGAACGGATGCGGACCGAATTTGACAGCACCTTGCCACGCTTTGACGTGCTGGCCGCCCTCAGCCGCAACGAACAGGGGCTGCGAATGTCAGCGCTTTCGAGCGTGCTGCGGGTCTCGAACGGCAATGTCACGGGGATTGTGGACCGTCTGGCCGATGACGGGCTGGTGGTGCGTGTGCCGGTGGCAGGCGATCGCCGCGCCATGCTGGTACGGCTGACCGCGCGCGGCAAAGAGGTTTTCGCGCGGCAGGCGGCGGAACACGAGGCGTGGCTTGATACGATGCTGGCGGAACTCAGCCCCGAGGAGGCGCGCAACTATGCGTCTCGGCTTAAGACGCTGGCGCAGAAACTGGATGAAAAAGGGATAACCGAATGACCGAGATGCGGAGCGATGTGGAGCACTTTCTGTGCAAGATCGAGAATGGGGTCGCGACTATCGCGCTGGACCGGCCCGAGCGGAAGAATCCGCTGACATTTCAGAGCTATGCCGAGTTGCGCGACTGGTTCCGTGATCTGGTCTATGCCGATGATGTGAAGGCGGTGGTGTTTGCCTCGAATGGTGGCAATTTCAGCTCGGGCGGGGATGTGCATGACATCATCGGACCGCTGACCAAGATGACGATGAAGGAATTGCTGGCCTTCACCCGCATGACCGGCGATCTGGTCAAGGCGATTGTCAATTGCGGCAAGCCTGTGATTGCGGCGGTAGACGGGATCTGTGTCGGTGCGGGGGCGATTATCGCAATGGCCTCGGATTTGCGGATCGGCACATCTGAGGCCAGGACTGCGTTTTTGTTCACGCGCGTCGGGCTTGCGGGCTGCGATATGGGCGCTTGCGCGATCCTGCCGCGCATTATCGGGCAGGGGCGGGCGGCAGAACTTCTATATACCGGCCGCGTGATGACGGCGGATGAGGCCGAGCGCTGGGGCTTCTTCAACCGTCTGGTGGCAGGGGATGAACTGGCGCAGGCGGCGCAGGACATGGCGGAGCGCATCGCGGCGGGGCCGAATTTCGGGCATATGATGACTAAAACCATGCTGGCGCAGGAATGGTCCATGTCGATTGACCAAGCCATTGAGGCCGAGGCGCAGGCGCAGGCGATCTGCATGCAGACGCAGGATTTCGTGCGGGCCTATGAGGCCTTTGTCGTGAAAGAAAAACCCGTGTTTGCAGGGGATTGAGCGATGGGATTGAGTATTTTTAGCACGATGAAACGGGGGGTGGCGCGCCATGGCTGATCGGTCGTTTCTGGACTGGCCGTTTTTCGAGAACCGGCATCGGGAACTGTCCGGCGCGCTGGATGCGTGGTGCGTGGCCAATCTGGGGACGGTGGATCATAGTGATACGGATGCGGCCTGCCGGTCCTTGGTCGCAATGCTGGGGCAGGGCGGCTGGTTGCGCCATTCCGGCGCGATGGACGGGGTATTGGATGTGCGGTCCCTGTGCCTGATCCGTGAGACATTGGCGCGCCATGACGGGCTGGCGGATTTTGCCTTTGCCATGCAGGGGCTGGGGACAGGGGCGCTGTCACTTTTCGGGAGCGATCAGCACAAGGCCGAGTGGCTAAGCCGAACGCGGGAGGGGCGGGCGATTTCGGCCTTTGCACTGACCGAGCCGCAATCGGGGTCGGATGTCGCCAACTCCACCATGACCGCGCAGGCGGATGAGGACGGGTTCATTCTGAACGGCGAGAAGACATGGATCTCCAATGGCGGGATCGCGGATGTCTATACCGTCTTTGCCCGCACGGGCGAGGCGCCGGGCGCGCGGGGGCTGTCTGCCTTTGTTGTACCGGCGGATCTGCCGGGGTTTGAGGTGGTGGAGCGGTTGGAGACTATCGCACCGCATCCGCTGGCCTTGCTGCGTTTTGATGGCGTGCGGGTGCCGCGCGATGCACTGATCGGGCAAAACGGTCAGGGGTTCCGCATTGCAATGTCGGTGCTGGACGTATTCCGCTCGACTGTGGCGGCGGCGGCTTTGGGGTTTGCGCGTCGCGCGCTGGACGAGGCTCTGGCGCGCGTGCAGGCGCGTCAGGTGCAGGGCGCGCCGCTGTTCGATTTGCAGATGGTGCAGGGGCATATCGCGGATATGGCGCTCCGCGTCGATGCGGGAGCCTTGCTGGTCTACCGTGCAGCATGGACCAAGGATGCCGGTGCTGCGCGCGTGACGCGCGAGGCGGCGATGGCCAAGCTTTATGCCACGGACGAGGCGCAGAAGGTCATCGACATGGCCGTGCAACTGCATGGCGGCGATGGGGTGCGCTCGGGTGCTGTTGTGGAACGGCTTTACCGCGAGATCAGGGCGCTACGGATCTATGAGGGCGCGTCGGACGTGCAGCGGGTCGTGATTGCACGGCAAACCATAGGGGCCTTTCAAGGGGAATGATGCAGATGCTGGGACCAAGCGCGCATGTCGATACCTTCACGCGGGATAACCTGCCGCCCTTGGACCAATGGCCGGATTTCTTGTTGGATGGGTTTGATTACCCCGAACGGATGAATGCGGGCGTCGAGTTGACCGATGCGATGGTCGCGCGCGGATTTGGCGACCGGACCGCGCTGATCGGGAACGGGCGCAGGCGCACCTATAAGGAACTGGCCGACTGGACCAACCGTCTGGCCCATGCGCTTGTTGAGGATCTGGGCGTCAAACCCGGCAACCGGGTGCTGATCCGCTCGGCCAACAACCCCGCGATGGTCGCGTGCTGGCTGGCCGCGACCAAGGCGGGTGCGGTGGTGGTGAACACCATGCCGATGCTGCGGGCAGGCGAGTTGACCAAGATCGTGGACAAGGCTGAGATCACCCATGCTCTGTGCGATACAAGGTTGATGGACGAGATGGAGGCCTGTGCGGCGGGATCGCGCTTCGTGACGCGGGTTGTCGGGTTTGACGGCACATCCAACCATGACGCCGAACTGGACCGACTGGCCCTTGAAAAACCCGTGCAGTTTGATGCTGTGCCGACAGGACGCAATGATGTGGCGTTACTGGGTTTCACGTCCGGCACGACGGGGGCGCCCAAGGCCACGATGCATTTTCACCGTGATCTGATGATCATTGCCGATGGCTATGCGCGCGAAGTACTGGATGTTGTGCCCGAGGATGTGTTTGTCGGATCGCCGCCCCTGGCCTTTACCTTTGGTCTAGGTGGGTTGGCGGTGTTTCCGCTGCGCTTTGGTGCTGCGGCAACGCTGCTCGAAAATGCCTCGCCGCCCAATATGATCGAGATTATCCAGAAATATCGCGCGACGGTGTGCTTTACTGCGCCCACCGCTTACCGCGCGATGCTGGCCGCGATGGACCGCGGCGCCGATCTGTCCAGCCTGCGCGCAGCGGTCTCGGCGGGTGAGACTTTGCCCGCGCCGGTTTACGACGAATGGATGGCAAAGACCGGCAAGCCGATGCTGGACGGGATCGGGGCGACGGAACTGCTCCATATTTTCATCTCGAACCGCTTCGATGACCATCGCCCCGCCTGCACCGGCAAGACGGTGACCGGCTATGAGGCGAAAGTGATCGGTGAAGACGGGCAGGAGGTGGCGCGCGGCACCGTGGGCAAGCTGGCCGTGCGCGGGCCGACGGGGTGCCGGTATCTGGCCGATGACAGGCAGGCCGAATATGTGCGGGATGGCTGGAACGTCACCGGCGATGCCTTTGTGATGGACGATGACGGCTATCTGCATTTTGTGGCGCGCAATGACGATATGATCATCTCGTCGGGTTACAATATCGCGGGGCCCGAGGTCGAGGCGGCACTTCTGGCGCATGACCATGTCGCCGAATGCGCGGTAATCGGTGCGCCGGACGAGGCGCGCGGCGCTATTGTTCAGGCGCATGTGGTTTTACGGGCAGGGGCAACGGCGTCGGATGACATGGTCAAGGCCCTGCAGGATCACGTCAAGGCGCAGATCGCGCCTTTCAAATATCCCCGGATCATCGTGTTTTGCGACAGCTTGCCCAAAACCGAAAGCGGCAAGATCCAGCGGTTCCGCCTGAAGGAGGGGCATGAATGACCTGTCTGTTCATCCAGATCCGCTGCACACCCGGCACGACCTATAGCGTGGCGGAACAGATCGTGCTGCGGGAAATCCACTCCGAGCTTTACTCGACATCCGGGGCGTTTGACCTTCTGATGAAGCTGTATATTCCTGAGGGTGCGGATGTGGGCAAATATATCAATGACAATCTGCTGGATATTTCCGGCATCGAACGCACCCTGACGACGCCGACTTTCAAGGCGTTCTGAAGGGTAATGACAACAAAGACGACGTGAAAAGACCAACAAAACCAATGCGGAGGTAATGAAATGACACTGACGAAACTGGGCCTGATGGCTACAACAGCGATGCTGATGGCAGGAACGGCCATGGCCGAGACCAAGGTCAAGGTCGGGATGATCACCACGCTGTCCGGCGGCGGTGCCGGCCTTGGCATCGACGCGCGCGACGGCTTCATGCTGGCGCTGAAACTGTCCGGCAGCGACGAGGTCGAGGTGGTGATCGAGGATGACCAGCAAAAGCCGGAAGTTGCCGTGCAACTGGCCGACAAGATGATCCAGGCCGAGAATGTGGACGTCCTGACCGGCATCATCTGGTCCAACCTCGCAATGGCCGTGGTGCCGTCTGCTGTGGCGCAGGACAAGATCTATCTGTCGGTCAATGCGGGCCCTTCGGCCTTGGCGGGGGCGAATTGCCATCCCAACTACTTCAACGTCGCATGGCAGAATGATAACTTGCACGAGGCTGCAGGCGCTTATGCGACCACGACCGGCTATGGCAATACCTTCATTCTTGCGCCGAATTACCCTGCAGGCACCGATGCCTTGACCGGCTTCAAGCGCTTCTACGAGGGTGAACTGGCGGGCGAGGTCTATACCACGCTGGGCCAGACCGACTATGCGGCCGAGATCGCGCAAATCCGTGCTTCTGGCGCGGATTCGGTGTTCTTCTTCCTGCCGGGCGGCATGGGAATTTCCTTTATGAAGCAATATGCCGATAGCGGTGTAAATCTGCCGGTTGTCGGCCCCGCTTTCAGCTTTGATCAGGGCATACTTCAGGCTGTCGGTGCTGCGGCGCTGGGTGTAGTGAACACCTCGCAATGGGGCAAGGATCTGGACAATGCGGCGAACACGACCTTCGTGGCCGAGTTCCAGCAGGAATACGGGCGTCTGCCATCGCTTTACGCGTCGCAGGGCTATGACACGGCAAACCTGCTTTTGTCGGCGATCGGCAAGGCCGACATCTCGGACAAAGATGCGTTCCGTGCCGCACTGAAGGAGGCGGATTTCGCCAGCACGCGGGGTGACTTCAAGTTCGGGAATAACAACCACCCGATTCAGGACATCTATGTCCGTGAAGTGATCCAGGAAGGTGATGTCTTCACCAACAAGATCATCGGCACAGCGCTTGAAGACCATGTCGACGCCTATGCCGTCGACTGCAAGATGTAAGTAGCAAAACGGTCCCGGCGCGCTTGCGCCGGGGCCAGTCTGGCCGCCAGTTCCCTGCGCGCAAAGCGTGCGGGCAGGCCGGGGTCAATCTGAACGGACGGGCGCGATGACCTTTCTTCTTTTTGCCGAACAACTGCTGAACGGGCTGCAATTCGGGATCATGCTGTTCCTGATGGCGGCAGGCCTGACACTGGTTTTTGGCGTGATGGGCCTGATTAATCTGGCGCATGGCTCGCTTTACATGATCGGCGCTTTCGCAGCGGCAACCGTGGCGGGACTGACCGGATCTTTCTTGCTGGCGCTGGCTGCCAGTCTTGCGGCGGCGGCGGTGGCAGGCGCGGTGATCGAAATGACGGTGATCAGGCGGCTTTATAAACGCGACCATCTGGATCAGGTGCTGGCGACTTTCGCGCTGATCCTGATCCTGTCCGAAGGCACGCGCTGGGTCTTTGGGTCTTTCCCGCTCTATCTTGATGTGCCCTCCTATCTGTCAGGGCCGGTCACGCTGCCGGGGGGAATACAATATCCGCTTTACCGGCTGACCATCATCGTGGCGGGGCTGATCGTGGCGGCGGGGTTGTTCGCCCTGATCGCGCGCACCCGCATCGGCATCCAGATCCGCGCAGGCGAGGCGGACCGTGAGATGATCGCGGCGCTGGGCGTTGATATCTCGAAGCTTTACACGCTGGTTTTCGCGTTGGGGGCCGCGCTGGCAGGTCTGGCAGGGGCAATGGTGGGCGCCATCCAGTCGGTGCAGGTCGGCATGGGCGAGCCTGTGCTGATCTTGGCCTTTGTTGTTATCGTGATTGGCGGGATCGGCTCGATCAAGGGCGCGCTGGTGGGCTCGTTGCTGGTGGGTGTGACCGATACGATGGGGGGCGTCCTGCTGCCCCGCATGTTTGGGCTGTTCATGGATGCCTCTGCCGCGACGACCGTCGGGGCATCCTTGTCGTCCATGCTGATCTACATCCTGATGGCCGCGGTACTGATCGTGCGGCCATCCGGTCTTTACGGGAGCGCCTGACATGGCCCGCGAGACATATATCAATGCGGCTCTGACACTTGCGCTGGTGCTGGTGCCGCTCTGGGCATGGTCGACGGGGCAGGCCTATATCCTGACGCTTTGCACCAAGGTGGCGATCCTTGCGCTGGCGGGGGTCGGCCTGAATATCGCGCTGGGCCTTGGTGGGCTGGTCAGCTTCGGCCATGCGGCGTTTTTCGGCATCGGCGGCTATGCGATGGGCATTCTGGCCAGCCACGCGCAGATCATGGACCCGATTGCCGAATGGCCTTTCCTGATCGAGGGAACAAAATCCATGCCGGTGATCTGGCTGGTGGCGATGCTTGCCTCGGCCTTTGCCGCGCTGCTGATCGGGGCGCTCAGCCTGCGGACATCGGGTGTCTATTTCATTATGATCACACTGGCCTTCGGGCAGATGCTTTACTATTTCACCATCGGCTGGCCCGCCTATGGCGGCGAGGACGGGTTGTCGATCTATGTCCGCAACAGCTTTCCGGGGCTGAATACACTGGTGCCGGCGCAGTTCTTGATCCTTGCCTATGTGATCCTTGGTCTGGCGCTGCTGTTCTCGGCGCGTCTTGCCCGCGCACCTTTCGGGCTGGCCCTGACCGCAGCAAGGCAGAACGCGGACCGGGTCGAGACTGTGGGCATCACGCCGTTCAAGCTGCGGCTGGTGGCTTTCGTGATCTCGGGCGCGATCACGGGGCTGGCGGGGGCCCTTTTCGCTGATCTCAACCGCTTTATCAGCCCCACGATGTTCAGCTGGCATACCAGCGGCGAGATCATGATTTTCGTGATCCTGGGCGGGGTCGGGCGGCTATATGGCCCTGTAGCAGGGGCCGCGCTGTTCATCCTGCTGGAGCATCTTCTGGGCGGAATCAGCGACTATTGGCTGATCTATGTGGGCGCGCTGCTTCTGGGTGTGGTGCTGTTCGCGCGGGGTGGCCTGATCGGCACGCTGGCCGGACGTGAGGTGGCGCATGGCTGAGATTGTGTTGCAGACAAACGGCATCAGTAAATCCTTCGGCGCGCTGAAAGCCTCGGACAATATCAGCCTTGATTTGCGCGCGGGCGAGATCCACGCCCTGATCGGGCCGAACGGCGCGGGCAAGTCCACGCTGATCAAGCAGATCGCGGGCAATATGCAGCCTGACAATGGCACGGTGCAGTTTCTGGGGCGGGATGTCACCGCGCTGGATACCGTTGCGCGAGCGCGGTTGGGGCTGGGGCGGACGTTCCAGATCTCGGCGCTGGCGATGGAGTTTACGGTGCTGCAAAATGCGGTTCTGGGGGCTTTGGGTGAACGCGGCGGCGTGTTCCGGTTTTTCCGTCCGGTGATGAAAGACCGCGCCCTGCTGGAACGCGCGCGGGAGGCGCTGAAGCGGGTGGGTTTGCAGGATCATGCCGCGACACGGACCGCCGAATTGTCGCATGGCCAGCGCCGCCAGTTGGAAGTGGCTGTCGCGCTGACCCTCAAGCCGAAAGCGTTTTTGATGGACGAGCCGATGGCAGGGCTTGGCGCGGGCGGGTCGAAACGCCTGACAGGCTTTCTGGACGGGCTGCGCGCCGAGGCCCCGATCCTTTTGGTGGAGCATGACATGGACGCTGTTTTCGCCTTGGCCGACAGGATTTCCGTTCTGGTCTACGGGCAGGTCATTGCCACAGGCACTGCTGCCGAAATCCGCAGCAATGCCGAGGTGCGCCGCGCCTATCTTGGCGAGGAGGACGCGGCATGACCTTGTTATCTGTGGACAATCTACAAGTCCAATATGGTGCGTCGCAAGCGCTGTTCGGGGTCGGTTTCGACGTGGCCGAGGGCGAGGTCGTGGCCCTGATGGGGCGCAATGGCATGGGTAAAACAACCACGATCCATGCCATCTGCCGGATGGTGCCCGCGATAGGCGGGCGTATCGTCTTTGACGGACATGATCTGCTGGCCCTGCCATCCTTCCGTGCGTCAAGGCTGGGGCTTGGACTCGTGCCAGAGGGGCGGCGCTGCTTTGCGCCGCTGACAGTGCATGAAAACCTGATGGCCAGCGCGCGGCCCGGCCATTGGGATTTCGACCGGATCTGCACACTGTTCCCGCGTCTGGGCGAGCGGCGTGACCAGAAAGCGGCATCGCTGTCGGGGGGTGAACAACAGATGCTGGCGATCGCGCGCGCGCTGATGACAAACCCTCGCCTGCTGCTCTTGGACGAGGCGACCGAAGGTCTGGCCCCTGTCGTTCGGCAGGAAATCTGGGCCGCGATTGCGGTGCTGAAACGCGACAGCGGACTTGCGATAGTTGTGGTCGACAAGGCGTTGAAAGAATTGAACAAGATTGCCGACCGTGCAGTCATTATCGAGCGCGGGCAAACGGTCTGGGCGGGCCAGTCTGCCGATCTGACGGCTGATCTGGCCGACCGTTATCTGGGGGTCTGAAGCATGCCCTATACCCATCGTCGCAAGATCATGTTCAAGGATTGCGATCCCGCGCGCATCGTTTTTTATCCGCGCTATTTCGAGATGCTGAACGATACCGTCGAATGCTTCTTTGACGAGGTGCTGGCCTGCCCCTTCGAGACTTTGCACCACGGCCATGCAGTGCCCACGGCGCGGATCGACACACAGTTCAAGGCACCCAGTCGCTTGGGTGACTGGCTGGATATTACCTTGCGCTGCACAAGACTGGGCCGCAGCGCGCTGGATCTGGAATTTGCGGCGCATTGCAGGGACGAATTGCGCCTGACAGCCGCGTCAACCCTTGTGCATGTGGGGCTGGACGGTCGACCCGTGCCTTGGTCGGGTGGATTGCGTAAGGCATTGGAAGAACACGTGGAAGGAACAGACTGATGACGCATGAGATCATCCAGCCCGAAGGTTGGGCACCCGCCAAAGGCTATGCGAATGGCGTTTTGACGGCTGACGGGACGCTCTATGTTGGCGGGCAGATCGGCTGGGAGGCTGATCAGGTCTTTCGCACGCATGACTTCATCGGCCAGATGGAGCAAGCGCTGCAAAATATCATGGCCGTGGTCGAGGCGGCGGGCGGCGGAGCCGAGCACCTTGTGCGCCTCACATGGTATGTGACCGACAAGGCCGAATATCTGCGCCGCCAATCCGAGGTGGGCCAAGCCTATCGCCATGTCTTGGGGCGCAACTTTCCAGCGATGACGATGGTAGTCGTGGCCGGTCTGGTCGAAGACGAGGCGCTGCTTGAGATCGAGGCTACGGCTGTTATCCCGAAACAGGGCTGATATGCGGCAATGTTGATAATTGTCAACTATGGCGTGTTTATTTCAGGACCAAATGTACTTGAAAACCAAAAAAGGAAAGTTTGCCGCGCGCCTGATGTTACTTTGCCGCGCGCCTGATGTTACTCTGACTTGAAGGTGAAGGCCGGAAGGCGGGAAAATGCCTCGCGCAGGGCAACGCCCCATCCGCTGGATATCTCTTGAAAATAGGGATCATCCCCTTCGATCCGCAGGGTGCGGCCCTGACTCAGGCTGTCTTTCTCGTAGATATGGATATCAAGTGGCGGGCTGACCGACAGGTTGGCCTTGATCGTGCTGTCGAAGGACACCAGCAGCAGTTTGACGGCTTCTTCAAAGCTCATATCGGCGTCGTAGGCACGCAGCAGGATCGGGCGTCCATATTTCGTTTCGCCGATCTGGAAGAAGGGCGTATCGCTGCTGGCTTCGATAAAATTCCCCTCAGGGTAGATCAAGAACAGGCGTTGCTGTCCGTTTTTGACCTGACCGCCCAGTAAAAGCGTCGCGTTGAAGGTGGCATCGGCGCGCTGGCCTGTCATGGCATGGGTCGAAATCACCTCGCGCAGGGTGCTGCCGATCAGGGTGGCCACCTGAAACATACTGTCGGCGGCCATGATGCTGGGGGCGCGGTCCTGCGGGCTTTTCGAGCGTTCTTCCAGCAGGCTGACGACAGCCTGTGTCGTGGCCAGATTCCCTGCGGATAACAAGGTGATGCACCGATCGTCGGCCTCTTCCCAGATGGTCATCTTGCGGAAGACCGAGATGTTATCCACGCCCGAATTCGTGCGTGTGTCCGAGATGAAGACGATACCCTTGTTCAGGGTGAAACCGACACAATAGGTCATGATCTGGGTCCGGACATGGCGCGCGCGCCTTTAGGATGATGTTTGCTGCTGGGCCTGCTGACCCGACTGGCCCTGCGTTTGATCAGGCTCCTGCGCGACTTGCAAGTGGACATTCATCGCTTCGTTGCCGCTCCCCATCCTGTGCCCTTTGATCGGCGAGGCATCCGCGTAATCCAGCCCCAATGCAACGCGGACATAGCGGTCATCCGGGGAAATCCCGTTCGAGACATCGAAACCTACCCAGCCCAGAGGATCAAGGCAGACCTCGCACCATGCGTGGCTGGCATCCTGTTCGGTCCGGTCTTCCATCAACAGATAGCCCGAAACATAGCGCGCGGCATAGCCAAGCGCGCGCGCCACGGCGATCATGATATGCGCGTGATCCTGACAGACACCCTCACCGGCTTCCAAGGCTGTTTCTGCGGTGGTCATGCTGTCGGTGCTGCCCGTGCGCCACGGCACCTGTTCAAGAATCATGGCAGAGAGGCGGTGCATCCGGTCCAGATCGTTCTCGGCCTCAATCCGGCGCGCCTGCGTGACCAGCTTACGCAGGTTTGGCCCGAGTGTCGTGGCAGGCGTCGAGGCGGTGAACATCCAGACAGGTGCCAGCCCGCTATTGGGGCCGATCACGCCGGCATTGTCTTCGGTCTCGATGATGCCTTCGCTGCGGATTTCCACGGTCGTGGCATCGCGGTCGACCAGAACCAGATCGACATGGTTGTTGAACTGGTCGTTGAACGATACTTGCTTGGTCCCGCCCGTGATGGTTGATGTCCAGTCGATCACCTTCTGACCGCGCCCGCCGCGCGGGGTCACGCGCAGTTGCAACAGCGCGTAATGATCGGGAGAGTCATAGCTGTAGGTCGTCACGTGGCTGATTTTCAATCGCATGGCATCCTACCCGTAAAACCGGAAATCCTGCTCGATCTGTTGAGCCAGCGCTGCTGTATCACGGATCGACGCCTTGAGAAACTCGTGCAGGCCCTGATCGAAGATTGCGGCAATCGGCTGATCATAGCAGCGGCACATATCGTCGGCCATTGTCTGTGAGGGCTGGCGCGTGCCGTATTCCCCTTCCAGATGGGACAATTGCTCGCGCGTTTTGGCGCAGCAGAAGGCCATCGAACGCGGCACGCGGCGGTCGAGGATCAGGAATTGGGCGATGCCCTGCGGGGTGGTGTCGCCACCGTTGAGCCAGCTGAACGAGCGTTCCGCCGAGACCGAGCGCAGGATATTTTCCCATTGCGCGTTGTCCATGCTGGTGCCCACGAAAGAGGCCGAGGGCAGCAGGACGTAGTATTTCACGTCCAGAATGCGCGCCGTATTGTCGGAACGTTCCAGAAATGTCCCCATGCGGCAGAAGTTGTAGATCTCGTTTCGCAGCATCGTGCCATGCAGCGCACCGCGCACCACGGCGCTGCGCGTGCGGATGGTCGACAGCACTTCGGCCAGATTGCGTTCGGTCACAGGGCGGGCGAGCGCGGCCTTGACCGCCATCCAGCATTCGTTCACGGCTTCCCAGACTTCCGAGGACAGCGCCGTTCGCACCAGCCTTGCATTGGAACGTGCCGCATTCATCGCCGACATCACGCTTGAGGCGTTGTCGGGATCGCGCAGCAGAAAATTGATCACATGCGCCGAGTCGAAATCGTCGTATTTCTGGCTATAGGCCGGTCGCATGCCAGCTGTTGTGACAACAGACTGCCATTCATTTTCGGCATCCCCCGACCGTGTCAGGGCGATGCGCCAGCCTGCTTCGACCAGACGGGCGATGTTTTCGGCGCGTTCAAGATAGCGGAACATCCAGAACAGTCCGCCTGCGGTTTTTCCCAGCATCGCGTCAGTCCCCCAGTACCCATGTGTCTTTGGTCCCGCCGCCCTGCGACGAGTTCACCACCAGCGAGCCTTCTTTGAGCGCGACCCGCGTCAGGCCGCCCGGCGTGATCTGCACCTTGTTGGGCGAGACCAGCACGAAGGGCCGTAGATCGACATGGCGCGGCGCGAGGCCGCGTTTGGTCATGATCGGCACCGTCGACAGCGCCAGCGTGGGCTGCGCGATGTAATTGGATGGCCGCGCGCGCAACTTCTTTTCGAACCGCGCCAGTTCGCGCTTGCTGGCGGCGGGGCCAACCAGCATCCCATAGCCGCCTGATCCGTGCACTTCCTTGACCACCAGTTCCGACAGATGGTCCAACACATATTTCAGGCTGTCGGCTTCCGAACAACGCCATGTCGGTACGTTCTGCAGAATAGATTTCTCGCCCGTATAGAATTCCACGATATCAGGCATATAGCTGTAAAGCGCCTTGTCATCGGCAATGCCTGTTCCCGGCGCATTGGCCAGCGTGATGCCACCCGCGCGGTAGACATCCATGATGCCCGGCACACCCAGAAGCGAGTTCGGGTTGAAGTTCAGCGGGTCGAGGTAATCATCGTCGATGCGGCGGTAAAGCACGTCGATTGGCGTATAGCCGCGCGTTGTCCGCATGCAGACGCGGCCATCCATGATCTTCAGGTCGTGGCTTTCTACAAGTTCCGCGCCCATCTGGTCGGCGAGAAAAGCGTGTTCGAAATAGGCCGAGTTGTGGATGCCAGGCGTCAGAACGGCGACTTCCGGCTTGTCGCCGTTAAAGGCAGGCGGGGCGCAATCCGACAGCGAGCGGCGCAGGTTTTGCGGGTAGCTGGAGACAGGGCGCACCTTGAGGCGGGTGAACAACTCGGGGAACATCTGGAGCATCGTCTCGCGGTTTTCCAGCATGTAACTGACACCGGACGGGGTGCGGGCGTTGTCTTCCAGCACGTAGAATTCGTTGTCGCCGGTGCGAACCAGATCGGTGCCGACGATATGTGTATAGACGCCGCCGGGCGGGTTGACGCCGATCATCTGGGGCAAGAATGCCTCGTTCCGCGCGATCAACTCGACCGGAACGCGGCCTGCGCGCAGGATTTCCTGACGGTGATAGATGTCATGCAGGAATGCGTTGATCGCGCGCACCCGCTGCGCGATGCCTTCCTCCAGCCGCGACCATTCGCGCGCCGAAATGATGCGGGGCACCACATCGAAAGGGATCAGCCGTTCGTCGGCCTCTTGCTGGCCATAGACGTTGAAGGTGATACCGATCCGCCGGAAAAATGCCTCAGCCTCTTCGGATTTCCGCCGCAGGTGGCGGATATCCTCGGTCTGGAACCACTCGTTATAGCGCGCATAGGGCTGACGTGCCGCGCCGGCGCTGTCGAACATCTCGTCAAAGAAACGGCTTTGTTTGTCCATGTGCTCACGTTAGAGGAGGGATTGGTCTTTGCAAAGGTGGCCTGATTAAGGCCTGTCAGCAAAACGAAAATCAACGAGCGGTCCAATTTTTGCGCGCAATCCATGGGCATTTCGCCTATTTATTGTGCATATCATGGCTGCACCTGTCCGCAGAGCGTAATCCGCGTGTCCCAATCGGCGCAATGGCGTGTCAGAGCGGGCGGAAATTCCTGATCTGTATAGACCTGATCTATCTGGCGTAGCGATCCGATGCGCGCAGGCGCCGCGCGGTGCATTTTGGAATGGTCTGCCACCAGACATGTGCGCCTCGCCTGCCGGATGATTGACTGGCTGACGCTGACTTCCTGCGCATCGAAATCCAGAAGATCGCCGTCAATATCCATCGCCGAACAGCCGATCACGGCGATATCCACCTTGAACTGTTCTATCACGCCAGCGGTCAGGGGGCCGACCAACCCGCCATCGGTGCGCCGCAGAATGCCGCCTGCCAGAATAATCTCGGCCTCGGGATTGGCGACAAGAATATTGGCCACATTCATATTGTTGGTCACGACCATCAGGTTGCGGTGATGCAGCAATTCACGCGCCACCGCTTCGGTCGTGGTGCCGATGTTCAGGAAAACCGACGCGCCTTCGGGAATGTCCTGCGCGCAGACCCGCGCGATAACTGCCTTGGCGGCGGCATTCAGGCGGCGGCGTTCATCATAGCCGATATTGGTGACGCCGGAAGGCAGGATCGCGCCGCCATGGACGCGTTCCAGTTTTCCCGCCTCGGCCAACTCGGTCAGGTCGCGGCGGATAGTCTGCACAGTCACGCCAAACCGTTCAGCCAGCCCGTCGACAGTGACCTTGCCTTCGGTGCGTGCGATTTCAAGGATATCGGGGTGGCGAAATGTCTGGCTCAACGCGGCTCTCCTTGTCGGACCGACTATTTTTGAAAAACCGGAGCCGCGCAAGCGGGCTTTCACGGGTTTGTTTCGTTTCATGGGTGATAACGAACATAAACGAAAGCAAACGACTTGACCCGACGAGCTGGTGGGATAGAGATGAGCGTCAGGACACTCTTTCCGCCCCCTTCAATCAGGCCATTGCCGTGACCGATCTTGTGCCCCCAGCCGCCGACCCCGTTGACTTGCTGATCATCGGCGGCGGGATCAACGGCTGCGGTATCGCGCGCGATGCGGCGGGGAGGGGTCTGCGTGTGACGTTGGCCGAGATGGGCGATCTGGCGCAGGCCACATCGTCAGCCTCGACCAAGCTGTTCCATGGCGGGTTGCGTTATCTGGAATATTTCGAGTTTCGCCTTGTGCGCGAAGCTCTGCAAGAGCGTGAAGTGCTCCTGCGTGCGATGCCGCATATCAGTTGGCCCATGCGGTTCGTGCTGCCCTATCATCCTGATATGCGCTTTGAAGGAGAAACGCCGACCTCGCGTTTGTTGGGGGTGTTGATGCCGTGGATGCGTGGACGGCGCCCAGCCTGGTTGATCCGGCTTGGCCTTTTTCTTTATGACACCATGGGGGGGCGGCAGGTTCTGCCCGCCACGCGCACGCTGGACTTGCGGGCCGATGCTGCAGGAAAGCCGTTGCAGGACAGGTTCGAAAAAGCGTTCGAGTATTCCGATGTCTGGGTCGAGGACAGCCGCCTTGTGGCACTGAATGCCCGCGATGCCGCCGCGCGCGGGGCGACGATCCTGACCCACACCAAGGTCAGCGCGGCGCAGCGCGATGGTGCTTTGTGGCAGGTGACGCTGACCGACAGCATAACAGGTGCAACGCGCGTGGTGCAGGCGAGGATGCTGGTCAACGCGGCGGGGCCCTGGGTGCGTGACGTGATCCAGGGTGTCGCGGGTCTGAACAGTCCGGCCAATGTCCGGCTGGTGCGCGGCAGCCATATCGTGGTGCCGCGCCTGTTTGACCACGACAAATGCTATTTCCTGCAGGGCACTGACGGGCGTATCATTTTCGCCATTCCCTACGAGGGGGATTTCACCCTGATCGGCACGACCGATGCCGACCATCCCGATGCAGGGGAAAAGCCCGTCTGCTCACCTGCGGAGGCGGATTATCTGCTGGGCTTGGCCAATGCCTATTTCAAGCGGCAACTGACGCAGGATGATATCGTATGGACCTATTCGGGCGTGCGTCCGCTTTACGATGACGGGGCCAGTTCGGCCACCGCGGCAACGCGGGATTATGTGCTCAAGCTGGATACAGGACAGGGCGCGCCGATGCTGAATGTCTTTGGCGGCAAGATCACCACCTATCGCCGTCTGGCCGAGGCGGCGTTGGCGCAGATCGCGGTGCAACTGTCTGTGGATCAACCGAAATGGACTGATGGCGTGCCATTGCCGGGGGGCGATTTTCCGGTAGACGGTGTTGAGACCATGATTGCCGATCTTTGCAAGCGCTTTGCCTTTCTGGACGCAGCGCAGGCCCGCCGCCTTGTGCGCGCCTATGGAACAGATGCTGAACTGATCCTTGACGGGGCAAGCAGCAAGGCCGATCTGGGGCCGGATTTCGGTGCCGGTCTGACTGGGGCCGAGGTGCGCTGGCTGATGCAGCATGAATTTGCCCGCGACGCGCAAGATATCCTGTGGCGGCGCAGCAAGCTGGGCTTACGATTTACACCGGATCAGGTGAAGGCGCTGCAGGACTGGATGGTGTCGCCGCTGCGATAGTGGCAAGCAGGGCTGCGCCGGTCTGATCGGCAAGGCAACGGGAAGGGGAGGTCTCGATGAAACATATTCTGGCGCTCGATCAGGGTACAACCTCGTCCCGGGCGATCCTTTTCAACGCCTCCATGCGACCCGTTGCGACCGCACGGCAGGAATTCACGCAGCATTTTCCCGCCTCGGGCTGGGTCGAGCATGATGCGACCGATCTTTGGGAAAGCACGGCAGCCACTGCGCGCGAGGTGATGCAAAAGGCAGGTTTGCAGGCAAGCGATATCGCCGCCATCGGGCTGACCAACCAGCGCGAGACGACGCTGGTCTGGGACCGCAAAACCGGTCAGCCGATCCACCGCGCGATTGTCTGGCAAGACCGCCGCACGGCCGATCTGTGCGCCGAGTTGCGCGCGCAGGGCGTCGAACCGCTGATCGCGGCGCAGACGGGGCTTTTGCTGGATCCTTATTTCTCGGGCACCAAACTGAAATGGCTGCTTGATCATGTCGAAGGCGCGCGGGCGCGCGCTGTCAGGGGCGAACTGGCCTTCGGAACGGTGGATAGCTGGCTGATTTGGAACCTGACCGGCGGCAAGGTGCACGCGACCGATGCCACCAATGCAGCGCGCACCCTTCTTTATGATATCCGGCGCGGCTGCTGGAGTGCCGAGATCTGCGATATATTGGGTATTCCGATGCAGATGCTGCCCGAAGTGCGCGATTGCGCCGCCGATTTCGGCATGACCACGCCAGATCTGCTGGGTCAACCCGTCCCGATCCTTGGCGTGGCCGGTGATCAGCAAGCCGCCGGTATCGGGCAGGCCTGTTTCGAACCCGGCATGATGAAATCCACCTATGGCACCGGCTGTTTTGCCTTGCTCAATACCGGCGACGTGCCGGTTGTCTCGTCCAACCGGTTGCTGACCACGATTGCCTACCAGTTCGACGGGCGGCCCAGCTATGCGCTGGAAGGGTCGATTTTCATCGCTGGCGCTGTCGTCCAGTGGTTGCGCGATGGGTTGAAGATCATCCGCGCGGCGCGGGATACCCAGCCGCTGGCCGAAGCAGCCGATCCCGCACAACGGGTCACGTTGGTGCCAGCCTTCACAGGGCTTGGCGCGCCTTGGTGGAATCCCGAATGCCGCGGGGCAGTCTACGGGCTGACGCGCAATACCGGCCCTGCCGAGATGGCGCGTGCGGCACTGGAAAGCGTGGGGTTCCAGACGCGCGATCTGTGGCAGGCAATGCAGGCCGACTGGCCGCGTTATGACAGTGCCCGCGCCGTGCTGCGCGTCGATGGCGGTATGGCGGCCTCGGACTGGACGATGCAATTTCTGGCAGACATTCTGGGCGCACCGGTGGACCGGCCCGAAGGTGTGGAAACCACGGCGCTGGGTGCGGCATGGCTGGCGGGGATGCGGGCTGGCCTTTATCCCGATCAGGCCGGATTTGCCGCGACATGGGCGTTGGAGCGGCGGTTTAGTCCTGTGATGCCAGCCCCTGACCGCGAGGCGCGCTATGACATATGGTGCAAGGCTGTGGCCGCGACTCTAGCCATGACGGGCTGATCCGCCGCTGCTTCTTGTCGCGTGTTAGCAGTTCGCCCGCCGCCCGATGTTGCGGCGATGGAACATCCCTCGCGCCCTCTGGTCGAGACCCCTGATATGCGGATCATCCTGTCTGACGGGTGCCGGTTTTCCGCCCGTGTCTGGATGCCGGATGATGCGCCCTTTACTTGTGCGCGCGATCCTTGAATTTCTGCTCTATCGCAAGCGCGACGGCACGGCGGTGCGGGATGCGCTGACGTAACCGTGAATGGCGGCGCGGGGCTATGCCTGTATCCGCATGGATCTGCGCGGCAATGGCGATAGCGATGGGCTGATGTGGGATGAATGCAGCGCACAGGAATTATCGGATGCGGTCGAGGTGATCCTCGGGCCGGCCGCGCGGCGCTGGTGGGGTCGCTGGCTCAATGCGGTCCCCAACGGGGCCGAGAATGATCCAGCCTATCGCCAGTATCTGAGGAGGGGGTGCGCCCTGCGATACGGTATGCGGATCATCCGGATGATCTGCTATCGGCCCGTCGACGCACCTACTGGACGACGGAAGTGGAGCGCGACGGGATCGTGACCGGCACCGAAACATGTGCCGAAATGTCGGCGGATGCCGCACATTTCCATCAGCGGGCCAGACCCGAGGCATCAGAGAGCGAGGGCGCTGCGGTGCGGCTGATCTCTGCGCGCGAACAGGAAGACAGGATCGGCGGGATTTTTTTGTAGCCTGCTGGCGGGTTTCTTTTCGCTGGACGTCGCATTTGTCACAGGCTTGTCGCAGTCAGGAGCTTTTTTGGTTGAACACTGGGGCGCGATAGGCAAAAGTTGACTCAGCAGTCAACAACCCGTGACGGTCACGGTCCCCTGCCAGGCCCCCTGTAAGGCCGCTCGGCAGGACCATGAGACATCCTTGGCAGGGCATCCTGACAGAAGGTTGGTAGACTTGAATCAGAATCGCGCAAAGCGAACAAATGACAACAGGGAGATGACGATGGCCGGAAAGATCGACCAGAACCAACTAGATTACTTGAAGGTGCGTGCCGGTATGGGCCGCATTTCACGGCGTGAATTCATCGGTCGCATGGGCGCCTTGGGTGTCAGCGCCGCGATGGCAGGCACATTCTATGCACAAGCCGTGCATGCTGCGGGCCCCGTCAAGGGGGGCACAATGCGGATGGGTGTGTCGGGCGGCGAAAGCACCAACTCGCTTGATCCGGCACTCGCGGCAAGCCCGGTGCCCTATAACGTGCTGAACCAGTTCGGCGAGACACTGGTAAACGTGGATGAAACCGGCGGTCTGGAAATGCGTCTGGCGGAATCGGTCGAGGCGTCGGCAGATGCCAAGACTTGGATGTTCAAAATCCGTTCCGGTGTGGAATTCCACAATGGCAAGCCGCTGACCGCCGAGGATGTGATGCGCACGATGGAGCGTCACTCGAACGAGGACAGCAAGTCGGGTGCCTTGGGTATCATGCGCGGCATCACCTCGATGAAGGTCGAGGGCGATATGTTTATTGTGGGTCTGGATACAGCCAATGCCGACCTGCCGTTCCTGCTGGGCGACTATCACCTGATGATTCAGCCGGATGGCGGTTTCGACAATCCGGCGGCAGGCATCGGCACCGGCCCCTACATGGTCGAGGCGGACGAGCCCGGCGTGCGCCACCTGTTCAAGCGCAACCCGAATTACTGGGACAGCAACCTTGCCCATGTGGACGAGGTCGAAATCCTTGCGATCAACGACACCACCGCGCGGATGGGCGCGCTGCAATCGGGGCAGGTGCATATCGTCAACCGCGTCGATCCCAAGGTTGCGGCGCTGCTGGACCGTGCGCCTGGCCTGTCGGTCAAAAGCGTGGCTGGTCCCGGCCACTACGTCTTCATCATGCATTGCGATACCGAACCGTTCCTGAACAACGATCTGCGGCTGGCGCTGAAATATGCGATCGACCGCGAGGATATGGTGGACAAGATCCTGCGCGGCTATGGCTCGGTCGGCAACGACATGCCGGTCAACGCCGCTTATCCGCTGTTTGACGAAAGCATCGAGCAGCGCGCCTATGATCCCGAGAAAGCCGCCGAACATTACGCCAAATCGGGCCACGACGGCAGCCCGATCATCCTGCGTGTCTCGGATGTCGCCTTCCCGGGTGCGGTCGAGGCGGCACAGTTGTTCGAGCAGACCGCCAAGGCAGCCGGTATCCCGCTGGAACTGAAGCGCGAACCGGGTGACGGTTACTGGTCCGAGGTCTGGAACGTGCAGCCCTTCAGCGCATCCTATTGGGGCGGACGTCCGGTGCAGGACCAGATGTATTCAACAGCTTACCTGTCCACGGCGGACTGGAACGACACCCGCTTCAAGCGTGACGATTTCGATGCGCTACTGTTGCAGGCACGTGGCGAACTGGATGAGGAAAAGCGCAAGGCGCTTTACAGCCAGATGGGCACGATGATCCGTGACGAGGGTGGCCTGATCTGCCCGATGTTCAACGATTTCGTCGAAGGCGTCAGCGACAAGGTGCAAGGCTGGGTCGCTGACCCGACTGGCGAACTGATGTCCGGCACGGCGTCACACCGGTGCTGGCTCACGGCCTGACGGGGGCCTGCTGAATGCACCCGATCCTGATACTGGTGTCCCAGCGCATTGCGCTGGGCCTCCTTCTGCTTTTTGCGGCCTCGGTGCTGATCTTCGCAGGCACGATGATCCTGCCGGGCGATGTGGCGCAATCCATTCTGGGCCAATCCGCGACGCCTGAAGCACTGGCGAACCTGCGCGCTGAACTAGGCCTGAACGAGCCGCCCGTTACCCGCTATTTCAACTGGCTTTTCGGCGCGATGCAGGGCGATCTTGGCGTGGCCCTGACCAATGGTCAGGATATTGCGGACGCGCTGGGGCGGCGCTTGGGCAATACGCTTTTTCTGGCTTTCTGGGCGGCGGTCATTGCCGTGCCTTTGGCGATTTTTCTGGGCCTGCTGGCCGTGCGCTATCGTAATCGCTGGCCCGACAAGCTGATTTCAGGGGTCACGCTGGCCTCGATCTCGATCCCCGAATTCCTGATCGGTTATCTGCTGGTCTATTTCGTGGCTGTCAAACTGGGCTGGTTCTCGTCCGTGGCGATGATCAATGACAGCATGAGCCTTGGCGACAAGCTGAGTGCCATCGCCCTGCCGGTGGCGGTTCTGGTGCTGGTCGTGCTGGCCCATATGATGCGGATGACCCGTGCTGCGATCCTGAACGTGATGCAATCGGCCTATATCGAGACTGCCGAACTCAAAGGACTGTCGGGGTTCAACGTGATCTTCCGCCATGCCTTTCCCAATGCCATCTCGCCCATCGTCAATGTGGTGATGCTGAACCTTGCCTATCTGGTGGTAGGCGTTGTCGTGGTCGAGGTCGTCTTTGTCTATCCCGGCATGGGGCAATTTCTGGTCGATCATGTCAGCAAGCGGGATGTGCCGGTTGTGCAGGCCTGCGGGCTGGTCTTCGCCGCTGTCTATATCGGGTTGAACATGGTGGCCGATATCGTAGCGATCCTGTCCAACCCAAGGCTGAGGCATCCGAAATGAGCCGTATCCCGCTTTCCGCGCTGGTCGGGCTTGTGTTCACGGGGGCCTATTTTCTGGCGGCGATCTTTGCGCCCTTCATCACCCCCTATGGCATGTCCGAGATTGTCGGCGATGTGTGGGAACCGATGTCGCGCACCCATCTTCTGGGCACAGACAGTATCGGGCGCGACCTTCTGACCCGCATGATCTATGGTGGGCGCACAACGATCTTTATCGCCACGATGGCCACGTTGTTGTCTTTCACCACAGGCGCCGTGCTGGGCTTTCTTGCGGCGGTGATCGGGGGCTGGATTGATCAGGCGCTGTCGCGGTTTGTCGATCTTGTCATGGCGATCCCCTCGCTGATCTTCGCGCTGGTGGTGCTGTCGGTGATGCCGGTCACGATCCCTGTGCTGATCATGGTAATGGGCCTGCTGGATTCCACCCGCGTCTACCGTCTGGCCCGCGCGGTGGCGGTCGATATCAATGTGATGGATTTTGTCGAGGCCGCCCGCCTGCGTGGCGAGGGCCGGAGCTGGATCATCTTCCGCGAGATCCTGCCCAATGCGTTGTCGCCGCTGGTGGCGGAAATGGGGCTGCGTTTCATCTTTATGGTGCTGTTCGTCTCGACCCTGTCGTTCCTCGGGCTGGGTGTGCAACCGCCCAATGCCGATTGGGGCGGGATCGTGAAGGAAAACAAGGAAGGCATCGTTTACGGTATTGCCGCAGCACTTGTGCCAGCCTTTGCTATCGCGACGCTGGCGATTTCGGTCAATCTGGTGGCGGATTGGGTCTTGAACCGCACCACAAGCCTGAAAGGAGGGCGCGGTGGCTGATCCTCTGCTGACGATACGCAATCTGAAGATCGAGGCCACGGCCTATCCTCCGGGCGAGCCTCCGCAAGACATCACCATTGTCGAAGGCGTCAGTTTCGCGCTGGACAAGGGGCGCGTGATGGGGCTGATCGGGGAAAGCGGTGCGGGCAAATCTACGATCGGCCTGTCGGCAATGGCTTACGGGCGTGGCGGGGTCCGCATCACCGGCGGCACTGTCACCGTGAACGGGCGCGATATCCTCAAGCTGGGCACGCGCGAGATGCGCAAGCTTCGCGGGGCAGAGGTCACATATGTCGCGCAATCGGCAGCTGCCGCCTTCAATCCTGCCAAGCGGATCATGGAACAGGTAATCGAGGCGACGCTGGAACATGACCGCGCCAGCAAATCCGAGGCCGAGGCGCGCGCGCGCAGGCTCTTCGCCACGCTGGGCCTGCCCGATCCCGATAACTTCGGCAACCGCTACCCGCATCAGGTGTCGGGCGGGCAGTTGCAGCGCGCGATGACCGCGCTGGCACTGTGCCCGCATCCCGATCTGGTGATCTTCGACGAGCCGACAACCGCGCTGGATGTCACAACCCAGATCGACGTGCTGGCCGCGATCAAGGATGCGATCCGCGAAACAGGGGTGGCCGCACTTTACATCACGCATGATCTGGCCGTGGTCGCGCAGGTCAGCGACGAGATCATGGTGCTGAAAGGCGGCCAGATGGTCGAGCATGGCTCGACCGACCACATCATCAACACCCCGCGCGAGGAGTATACCCGCGCGCTGGTCTCGGTCCGGTCTATCGAGCATACGGAAAAAGCGCCCTCGGACGATCCGGTGCTGCGGGTCGAACATATCACGGCGCGCTACCGCGGCACCAATTTCGACGTCTTGCATGATGTGAATGTCGAGGTGCATACCGGCCAGACATTGGCCGTGGTCGGTGAAAGCGGATCTGGGAAATCCACGCTGGCACGTGTCATCACGGGACTATTACCACCATCCGAAGGGCAAATCACCTTTGCAGACAGGTCTCTCTCGACCGCCCTTGCAGGGCGTTCCCCAGAGGATCTGCGCGAGGTGCAGATGATCTACCAGATGGCGGATGTGGCGATGAATCCGCGCCAGACCGTGGGCACCATCATCGGTCGTCCGCTGGAGTTCTATTTCGGCCTGAAAGGCAAAGCCAAGCGCGACCGTATCGCCGAATTGCTGGACGCGATCGAAATGGGCAACGGCTTTATCGACCGCTATCCGGCCGAACTGTCGGGCGGGCAGAAACAGCGCGTCTGCATCGCCCGCGCATTGGCCGCAAAGCCGCGCCTGATCATCTGTGACGAGGTGACATCCGCGCTGGACCCGCTGGTCGCCGATGGCATCCTCAAGCTGTTGCTGGCCTTGCAGAAACGCGAGGATGTGGCCTATCTTTTTATCACGCATGATCTGGCCACGGTGCGCGCTATCGCGGACAGTATCGCCGTGATGTATCAGGGCAAGGTCGTGCGCTACGGTCCCAAGAGCGAGGTTCTGGCCCCGCCCTTCGACGATTACACCGATCTGCTTTTGTCCTCGGTACCCGAGATGCGGCTGGGCTGGCTGGAAGAGGTCATCGCCCATCGCAAGATGGAAAGCGCCGGACACTAGATATCCGCCTGCTGTGCAGGGATATTTCCGGCAAGAAGAAACCACGGCCCGCTGCTTCTTCTTGCCTGAAATATCCCCGCCGGAGGCTCCACCCCTTGCCGCCGGACAGGGCGGTTGCAGGAAAGAAAATCATGCAGAGCAAGCTTCTTCTGATCATTCTTGACGGTGTGCCCCTTCGGAACTGGCGGCGTTTGTTCGGCAATCTGGAAGGCTGGGTCGAAAGCGGACAGGCGCAGACATGGGTGATGCGCTCGGTACTGCCCTCGATCTCGGCCAGTTGCTATGCCTCGATCCACACAGGCGTGACGCCGCAGGAACATGGCTGCACGGGCAATGGCAATGTCTTCCGGCTATCGCATCCCGACGTGTTCACTGCAGTCCGCAAAGCGGGTGGGATCACGGGCGCTGTGACTCATTCATTCTGGTCCGAGTTTTTCAACCGCGCGCCTTTCGATTATGTCCGCGACATCGAATATGACGAGCCCGATAGCGACACGATCAATCACGGGCGCTTCCACACGATGACAGGCTACGGGCTGATCAACCAGATGACCCCGTCGGATGTGGATCTGTTCGCAACACTGACCATGTTGTCGGCACGACACGGGCTGGACTACGGCATCCTGCATACCTGCACGCTGGACAGCATGGGACACCGCTTTTTCCACGATTGTCAGGAAATGGACCATGCCTGCGCCGTCATGGACGAGATGTTGGCCCCCTTCATCCCCAAATGGCTGGCAATGGGATACGAGGTGATCGTCACTGCCGATCACGGGCAGGATGCGCGCGGTCATCACGGTGGCAACAGCGATCTGCAACGCGAGGTGGCCCTGTATTATTTCGGCTCAGCGCGCGGGCCCGATCCGGACACGGTGCTGGACCAGTTGCAACTGGCCCCGACCATCCTGTCACGCTTGGGCGCGCCGATACCGGATACGATGAAAGGCTCTTCGTTTCTGGCCGGCTGACGCGGGTTTTGCAGGCTGAAAAACGCCTGAAGGCAACGCTATATGTGGCTGTTTTGTGGCTATATTGTGGTGGGATCGCAAAAAGACTCTAGTCAGTGGATGAAAATCAGGCTAGTTTGGACGGCAATTATAAAAGCGCTGAATAAATCGGCGATTAACGAGTAGAGCGGTGTTATCATGAAGGCAATGGATTTTGTCGTGCGTCCCGTTATGGGCGTAACCAGGCGTGGCGTGGTCGAAGGTGGCGCTGCCGCATCCGTGATCGAGGTCGCCGCTGGCGAAGAGATCTCTCTCAATATCAGGCAATTCGAACTGACCGGCTATACCAAGGTCGATTCCGATTTGCAGATCACGCTGGCGGACGGGAGGGTCATCACCCTTAAAGGCTACTATGAAGGCGGTGCACAGGTTGCGCGGCTGTTCATCAGCGCGGACGGTTACCTGAGCGAGGTAACGCTGGTCGAAGGCAGCGAAGGTGTCCTTTATGCCCAGTATGGTCCGACCGAGGCGTGGGGCAAATGGAGCCCGCATGAAGACCTGATCTTTCTGGGTAGCGACGAAATTACAACCCCGCTGGCCGAGACCGACAATGATACGGTCAGCATGCTTGGCGCCGGTCTGTTGCTGGGTGGCGGGGGGCTTGGCGCTGCCGGTGGCATCGCCGCACTGGCGGCCGGTTCAGCTCTGGCCGCTGGCGTCGGTGGCGGCGGTGGCGAAGATGGAACTCCCAGAGGCGGCGCGCCAACCCCTGGCGGAAATGGCAACGGGGTGCGTCTGCCAACCGTCAACGAGAAAGACCCTATCGTGGTCGGTGGGGGCGATACCCCCTCGATCAAGATCACCGGTACGGCTGATCCGGATGCAGGGGTCGAGGTGACCATCGGTGACGTCACCCTGCAGGTTACGCCGGATGAGGACGGCAATTGGGAAGTCGTGTTCGCAGGGGATAACTTCCCCGAGGATGGCACGTATCCTGTCGTGGTTGTTGTCGCGCAGCCCGATGGCAGCACGATTGATCTGAGCGGCCCTCCCGTGACCATCGACACCACACCGCCTGTTCTGACATTCATCGAAGGGACCGAGTCGGTCGGACATGTCGTGAATGGTGACGACCACAAGGACGGTATTAGGATCGCAGGCACCAGCGAGGCTGGCGCGCGGATCGAAGTGGTTGTTGACGGCGTGATCAAAACCGACGTTGCGGACGGGAACGGACTTTGGTCGGTCGGTTACGCGCCGACCGAAGTGCCTGGCGGCGATGATACGCGCGATGTCACCGTGACGGCGACGGACGGTTACAACAATTCGGCAACATTCACGGATAAGCTGCGGATAGATACGATCCCCGATCCGATCATGATCAACTCGTCGTTGATCGGTAGCAATGGTGTAGTCAACGCAGTCGAAGCCGGTCGTGTGGTCAGTGTCACGGGAACCTCGACACCCGGCAACATGCTCACGCTTGTCTATCAGGACGGTGTGCAGACAATCACCAAAACCGTGCCGGTTTTGGAAAACGGAACCTGGCAGGTGGATTACCAGCCCGGCGAGTTGCGTCGTGGGGAATACGATGTCACGTTGTCGGCGACCACCACAGATTGGGCGGGCAATATCGGGCGGCAATCCGGCGGATTCCGTGTCGACACTTCGCATTTCCTGCAGATTGATCCGGCTCCCTTGGGCGAAAACAACGTGCTGAACGCGGTCAGCGTCGATAATGGTATGACCCTGCGCGGCACAACGCAGCAGGATTCGGTGGTCGAAGTGCGCTACGGCAATATCGTGCGACAGGTGACGTCGACAGATGGCACATGGGCTGTTCCGTTCCAAAGCAGCGATTTTGCCCGCGGTGACTATGACGCGACTTTCACGGTCACCGCGCGGGACGCGGCGGGCAATGAGAATACGGCCTCGCGGACGGTGTCGGTCGATACCGAGGTCAATGTCACTCTGGATGGCGGGATTGGCAATAACGGTCTGATCAACGGGGCTGCGCGCAACCGTGGTGTGCTGCTGACTGGCACCACCGATGATGCCACAAACGATGTCTGGGTGCAGGTCGGCACAGTCTCGAAGCAGGCGGATGTCGATGGTTCCGGCAACTGGCAGGTGCGGTTCAACGCGGTTGACCTGCCAGTGGGTCAGGGTGATCTTGATGTTGTGGCAACCGCGACCGATGCGGCGCGCAACAGCACAAGCGACGACACGACCGTCCGCTATGATACAGAGGTGCAGAATTTCGCCTATACCTCGACGGATTTGGCGGCAGACGGGATCATCAACGGCGATGACGCCGCCGAAGGTTTGGTCGTGGCCGGTCGGGTTGAACCCGGATCGCGGGTCATTGTCACGCTGGATGGCGCCCAGATTGAGGCAAATGTTCAGACCAACGGTCTTTGGAGCGCCCGCTTCGAGGCATCCGATATCCGCAGCGGTGAATATCCCACAACGCTGACAGCGGTGGCAACCGACCGTGCAGACAACGTCGAAGAGATCAGCCATGCGGTCCGTGTGGACACACGGCTCAATCTGTTGACGATCACGGGGCCGGTGACCGGCGACAACATGATCAACCTTGATGAATCCCAATCGGGTTTCGAGGTAAGGGGGCGCGTCGAACACGGTCCGGCGGCAAGTGATCGTTCCGATGTCGTTGTCGAATTCGACAACCATTTCTACACGGCAAGCGTCGATGGCGCAGGCAACTGGCGCGCGTTCATTCCGGGTGCGGATGTGCGGACGGGTTTCTATGACGCCGATATAATCGTCCATGCCAGCGACGCTGCGGGCAATGTCGACCGGACAACGCAAGCTGTCACGATTGACACGATTGATCCGACCAGCCCTGTCGTTGTGCGGCGCGAGGAAGGTCCGGATTCGACCTTCAGCGTCACAATCAAGGCCACTGACGACGATGTCAGTTTTACCGAAATCCGCAGCGATGGCAGTATTGCCGAGGTGCAGACACTCGAGACCGATATCCTCTCGCGGGGGGATACGCTGCATGATTTCGGAACGCTCCAGCCCGGCGGCAGTTTCATGGGCATGCCTGTGCCGGATGGATCGAACCTGATCGTGATGGCAACGGATGTTGCGGGCAATCACAGCGGCACTTTCCTGGCGCTTGATAATCCTGCGACGCAGGCTGTCGATCTGTCACCTGTGGTCAATGCGGACATGCAGATTGATGCGATCGACCTGAACTATGCCGAGGATCGCAGCCTGACCCTGACCGAAGCGCAAATTATGGCCCTGTCACCGGATGACCACAGCCTGACGATCCATGGTGGCAGCGACGATACCGTGACGCTGACCGGTGCAAACCGGACAGGTTCCGAAACGGTCGATGGGCGGAGCTATGCGGTTTATGAACTGGGCGATGCGCGCGTGATCATTGACGAGACTGTGACGACCATCTGAGGCAGATTGATGCGTCGAAGCAACGGACCCGTTCCACGCGGGCGGGTTCGGCAACAACACAAAGCACCGCAACAAGGGGCTGGTATGGGGCAGGCAGAGAAAAAGCGCGCAGGCGGACGAGTCCCGCGCCCCGCGCTGGCCCTGCTGTCGCTTTTGCTTCTGCCTGCCTGTCTGGATCAGGGCCAGGGCGGTGTCGCGCGGTTGCTGATGCCGGATCCTGCGCCTGTTGCCGAAGGTCTTGATGCGGATGCGACAGAGGCTGAAACCTCTGTCGTGTTGCAAGATTTGATGGCGCGGCGCAGCGCGCTGCCGCCGGATACAGCGCTGGACAAGGTCGCGGGCGCGGTGCTTGTGGCGGATACACGCGCCGCACAGGCCGAGCTACGCAGCGCCAGATTGCGGGCGCGGGCACAGTCGCGCAACTGGTTGCCCAGTATCGGGCCGCAGGTCAGCCTTAGCTCATTAGGTTCGGTCGTGGCGATGCTGGTGGTGGAGCAGGTTCTCTTCGACAACGGGCGCAAGCTGGCTGAACGCGACTTTGCCAAGGCGGATGTCGAGGTGGCGGCGGTCGCCTTGGTGCAGGACAGCAATGACCGCGTGCTGACAGCGCTGACGCTCTATCTAGCCGCCCGCGAGGCGCAGGACAAGGCGCTGCTGGCGCAAGCGGCAGAGCGCGATATGACGCATTTTGAATGGGTCATGTCCGAACGCGTGGCGGGGGGTATATCAGACAGGTCCGATTTGCAGGTCTTGCACCAGAAACTGGCCGAAATCCGCGCCACGGGGCAGACGGAAACCGAAGCGGCCCGCGCCGCACTGGCCGAGCTGTCCGCGATGGGCGTTGGCCCTGATGATCTGGCGGATCATGATGCAATCGCGCCGCTGCATCTGCCCGAAACATTGCCTGTTCCCCTGCCGGTGCGCCTGGCCGAAGCCGAGAAGAACCGCGCCGAGGCGCGGGCCCGCATCGACAGGGCCGGATTTCTACCTGCGATCACGGCCAATGCAGCCTTGGGGCGCGGCGCGCCCGATCCCTCGCTTGATATACGGACATCGCGCCCCTTGGGCTTCGGGACTGCCGATGACCTGCGCGCCATCGCCGCAGCAACCGAAGGTGAAAGCCGCAAGGTGGATCAGGCCCGTGAGGAATCCAACCGCCAGCTGAGGCGGCTGGAACAGGAACGCACCGCCCTGATGCGTCAGGCCGCCGAAGCAACGGTGCTGAGCAATCGCGCCAAGGCCAATCTGGACCTGTTTCAAAGCCAATATGACGCTGGCCAGCGGCAGGTGATGGATGTGGTGGGGCTTTACGAGCAATTCGCCCGACAACAGCAATCCGTGGCTTCGCTACGCTACCGCGCGGCGTTGGCCGAGTTGCAGATCGCGGCGACACTGGGCCTGCTGGCCGATGGTGACAAGCTGTGAACGGTCCTGCACAAACCCTGCGGGCGCTGGGTGGTGCGGTGCGCGCCAAGGCTGGTGCCACAGCCGATGCCGCTGGTGGCGCGATCAGGGCAAGGTTGCAATCCGTGCCTGTGGTGCAGCGTGACACTGAGCCGGTCGATCCGGTCGCGGTCGATGCAGACAGTCTGGAGCAGGCCGAACTGGTCGTCGTCTATGCCGGTGTTCTGGGGCGCAGCCTGCCGCGTCGCGACGTGATCGAAGCGATGATGGCGCGTCAGTCGCCTGAGGACCAAGCCGGTCCCGCTGCCTTGGCCGGTGTGATCGTAGACTGCGGCCTGCTGGCGCGTGTTGCAACGGCCAAGGCACTGACACCCGATCTCTGGCCTGCGTTGGCGCTGATGACCAACGGGCAATATGTTCTGGTACTGGATCAGGCAAGCGCAGAGAGTGGGGCCGCGCTGACGATCTATGACAGGCACAGCGCCGACAATCGTCTGGCCGTGCCCCATGCCGAGTTTGCTGCCTATTTCACAGGCCACCTGATCCGCGCCGAAGCCCCACTCGTGCAACTGGCACAAAGCCATGTTGCGGCGGCAAAGCCCGCTCATTGGTTCTGGGGCGAGTTCGTGGTGCTCCGGCGTCCTTTTGTGGATGTAATGCTTGGCTCTTTCGTGGCCAATCTTCTGGCTGTCGCAGTCGCGCTTTTCTCGCTTCAGGTCTACGACCGCGTGATCCCGCACCAGTCGCAGGCGACGCTTTGGGTGCTGGCCGGCGGTGCTATGCTGGCGCTGGTGATGGAAGCCGTCCTCAAGGCCGCACGCGCGCAACTGATGGACGGCGCAGGCCGCAACATCGAGGTCACAGTGCAGGGCGTGCTGATGGACAAGGTTCTGGGCGCGAGGTCCGACACGCAAGGCCGCAGCCCCTCGCACATTTTCAGCGCGATGCGCGATTTCGGATCAGTGCGCGAGTTCTTCACCACCGCGACCGTGGGCACTTTGGCTGATATTCCTTTTATTTTTGTGTTCCTGCTGCTTGTCGCCTCGATTGGGGGCAATATCGTCTGGGTGTTGGTACTGGGCGGTGTGCTGATGGTGCTGCCCGGGTTCTTGATGCAGCGCCGGATGATGCGGCTGACCGAAGAGGGGCAGGGCGCATCAGCCCGCGCAGCGCGCCTGCTGCAAGAGGTGATCTACGAGCAGGAAACCATCAAGACGCTGCGCGGCGAGGAACGGATGCGCCGGATCTGGGCCGAACTGACGACTTTGTCGGCGCTGACATCCTCAGAACAACGCAAGCTGGCCTCAATCCTGACGATCTGGGCGCAGGGGGTGCAGCAGGCCACTTATGTGGCAGCTGTGGTGCTGGGCGCCTATCTGGTTTTCGCGGGGCAATTCACCGTGGGCTCGATCATCGCGGTGGGCATCCTGACAGGGCGCACTTTGGCACCACTGTCACAACTGGCCGGCACAATGGCGCGCTGGGGCAATGTGCGCGCGGCGCTGGACGCGCTGGACAAGATCGCCCATGCCAAGCAGGACCGTGAAGAAGGGCGCAGCTATCTGCGCCGCGACCAGTTGGCGGGCAGTTTCGAGATGCGCGAGATCCAGTTCCGCTATAGCGACGAGACCGCAACCGTGCTGGATATTCCTGCCCTTGCCATCCTTCCGGGACAGCGTATCGCGGTGCTGGGGGCCAACGGGTCGGGGAAATCGACATTACTGCGGCTTTTGTCAGGTCTCTATGCGCCAAGCCGTGGCCGCCTGATGGCGGACGGGACGGAAATGGGCCAGATAGCGCCACGTGACCTGCGCCGCGCCATCGGTTATCTGGGACAGGATGTGCGGCTCTTTGCGGGCAGCCTGCGCGAGAACCTGACGCTGAACCTGCTGGAACGCGATGATGACCGGCTGATGCAGGCGCTGGATTTCGCGGGGCTTGGCCCTTTCGTCAAATCGCATCCGCGCGGGCTTGATCTGGAACTGGGTGATGGCGGTATGGGGCTGTCGATCGGGCAGCGTCAGTCGGTGGGTTGGGCGCGGCTCTGGTTGCAAAACCCCTCGGTTTGCCTGCTGGACGAACCCACCGCGGCACTGGATCAACGGCTTGAGGCAACACTGGTCAGCCGTCTGGAACACTGGCTTGAGGGACGCACCGTGGTGATCGCCACGCATCGCATGCCGATCCTGTCGCTGACAACCCGCGTCATGGTGCTGCAAAACGGACGCTTGGCGGTGGATGGCCCGTGCGAGCAGGTGCTGGCGCATCTGGCGACACCGGCAGGCGGAGGGATCTGAGAATGGCGCAGACGTCGTTTGGACTTGCGGCACAGATGAACGGGCGGTTGCGCGGTCCCAGCCTGACGATATGGCTTTGTGCGGGCACTGTTTTGCTGTTTCTGCTTTGGGCGAGCGTGGCTTGGGTGGACGAGATCGTGCGCGCCGAGGGCGAGATGATATCTGCCTCGCGCCCGCAGATCATCCAGAACCTTGAAGGCGGCATTCTGGCTGAACTGGCTGTGCGTGAAGGCGATATCGTACAAGCTGGAGATCTTCTGGCGCGGCTTCAGGACACGCAATTCCGCGCATCGGTCGATGATCTGACCGATCAGATCGCCGCTTTGGAAGTCCGCCGCTTGCGGCTTGAGGCTGAACTTGCAGGGCAGTCCGATTTCGAAGTTCCCGCCGGTCTGGCGGTGCGCGATCAGGGCATGATTGCCTCGGAGCGGGTGCTGCTACAGGCACGCCAGTCCGATTTGGGCAGCCGGACCGAGGGCGCGCAGCGCGTGCTGGAACAGGCGCGCCAGGAAATGCAGCTGATGGAGAACATGCTTGAGCGCAAGATCGTCGCCCTGATCGAGGTGACGCGCGCCCGCAAAATCCATGCCGATGCCCGAATCCGGTATGACGAGATCATCACCGGCGCCGAGCTTGAGCGCGCCGAGGCTTACGCCACGACCCTGCGCGAACTGGCGACCTTGCGGCAGAATCTCAAGGCCAGTGTGGACCAGTTGAACCGCACGGTTCTGGTCAGCCCGATGCGCGGCATCGTCAAGGCGGTGTCGGTTACCACGATCGGAGGGGTAGTGCGCCCCGGCGAGGAGATATTGCAGATCATCCCGATGGACGAAGAGTTGTTCGTCGAAGCCCGGGTGCGCCCCGAGAATATTGCAGGCGTGCGCCCCGGACAGGACGCGACGATCAAGCTGACGGCCTATGACTATACAATCTACGGCACCTTGACAGGGCAGGTGGATGTGATTTCCGCCGATACGTTCAAGGATGACCGCGCCCGCGATCCCGATACCGCGGCGCATTACAAGGTGACGCTACGGGTGGATCTGGACAATCTGACAGCGCGTCAGGCTTCGGTCGAGATCAGGCCGGGGATGCAGGCTTCGGTTGAATTGCACACAGGCAGCAAGACGGTGCTGCAATATCTGCTCAAGCCGCTCTACAAGTCGCGCGAGGCGTTCCGCGAGCCTTGATGCAGGGCAGGGGTTTTCCCTTGGCGAAACCGTGTCAGCGGCCCATAAGCAGGCCAAAGACATGAAAGGCCTATCCATGACCAGCCAATGCGCCCTTTGCGGCACGCCTGACGCACAGCCCACTGCGGTGCCACCCATGGATGCCGCGGTGCCGCTTTGCGCGATCTGCCGGTCCGGTACAAGCGGCGCAATCACGGACGATCCGCATTGGCGTTGCCTGAACGACGCGGTCTGGAGTGCGGAACCGGCAGTGCAGGTTCTGGCATGGCGGATGTTGCACCGCGTCGATGCCGGTTGGGCGCGCGATCTGCTGGATATCGTCTATCTGGAACCCGAGGTGCAGGCTTGGGCCGAGGCAGGGATGGCTGAAGGCGAACAACCCGCCGATATCATCCACCGCGACAGCAACGGCACGGTTCTGGCACAGGGCGATACGGTGCATCTTATCAAGGATTTGCCGGTCAAGGGGGCGGGCTTTACCGCCAAGCGGGGCACGGCCGTGCGGGGTATTTCCCTTGTTGCGGATAATGCGGGCCAGATCGAGGGGCGCGTAGCCGGACAGCGGATCGTGATCCTGACCGAATTTGTGAAAAAGTCCTGATATCAGTACGGGTCTAGACATCGAGCCAGATTGTCACCGGTCCGTCATTGACCAGTTCCACGGCCATATCCGCCCCGAATTCGCCGGTTTCAGTGGGAATGCCCCATGCGGACAGGCTGGCTGCAAACTGTTGGTACAGGCGCCGTCCCTCATCCGGGCTGGCGGCTGCGGAAAACCCCGGACGGTTGCCGCGTGACGTATCCGCGGAGAGCGTGAACTGGCTGACCACAAGCGCCGCCCCGCCGATATCAAGGATCGAGCGGTTCATCCGGCCTTCATCATCCTTGAAAATCCGCAGCTTGGAAATTTTCGCAGCCATCTGTTCGGCCTGCTGATCCGTATCGCCCTGCATGGCACAGATCAGGATCAGCAGACCTGCACCACATTGTCCGATCTGCCGGCCCGCGACGCTGACAGTGGCGCCGGTGACCCGCTGGATAAGTGCGCGCATGCGGAGTTCCTTGTGTTTGTTTGGCGGACGGCTAAGGAAGCGGGCCTGTCTGCCCTTCGTTGAACTATATTCGACGCCACCCCCGAAAGTATTCCGGCAAGATGAATGGGCGGCGGTTGTGGAGGGCCTGTCAGCCGCGCCAGTCGATCAACTCGGACAGGGGCGCGCGAGCGGTGCGGAAGGCGTTGGCGGGATGGTCCTTGTCCGCATAGCCGAAGGATATCGCACACAGAATATGGCGATGTTCGGGGATGGCGAACCAGTCGCGCAGGAAGGGTGCTTGTGCCGCCACAGCCGCCTGCGGGATCGAGGCGACACCGCGCGCTTGCGCCGCCAGCGTGAACAGCGCCACAAAGCCGCCGGTATCCATCGCACCGTAAGGGCCAAGATCGGCCTCGGTCGTCACGATGGCCACATGGGGCGCACCGAACAGGCGGAAGTTTTCCAGCATTTGCGCCTGCGTGGCGGCGCGGTCCTCCTTGGGGATGCCAAGGCTGTCATATAGCTGGAAGCCGCAGATGCGGCGGCGGTCGCGGTAGACGCCAGTATATTGGCGCGGCCATTCCAGATCGGGTTTCGGCGGTGTGCTGGTGGCCGCCTGATAGAGCGCGTCGCGGAAGCGGTCGGTCTCGGGTGCGCGGGTGACGACCACCTGCCATGGCTGCGCATTGCACCATGAAGGCACACGGGCCGCGCTGGTCACGATCTCTTCGATCAGGGTGTCTGGCAGAGAGTCCGGCAGAAAGGCACGGCAGCTATGGCGGTCCAGCAACAGCGTGTCGAGCGTTGCAGCGGCGGTATTGGTCATCACATCAATCCTTCATTCAGGGCGATCCCGTAGCCGACAGCCCCCGCAACCAAGCTACCAAGGATCACCGCAAAGGCAATCTTCCATGCCGACCATGGCCGCTCGCCCTGCACGCGGCCTGTTGCGCCATTGACCACGAAACGGTAGGTCTGCCCACGGTATTTATATGCCGCCAACCAGACCGGCAGCAGAATATGCTTGAAGGTCACATCGCTGATGGCAGTGTCGATATGACCGACGCGCTGCTGGTCACCGCCGATATCGAACCGCACATCGCGTTCGATCACGCGGTCCATCTTTTCGCGCGCAAGGCCAAAGCCTGTTTCCAGATCGACGGTATAGCCCTCGGCGCGAAAGCCTGCCAGAAACTCGGGACGGTAGGGTTGTAGCGCGGACAGATCCCATGGCTCCAGACCTTCAGTATAGCGGCGCGGCAGGCTGGCCGAGGCCAGCACCAGCACATCGTCAAACCAGCGTTTCACCCGACCCGATACAGGCATCCAGCGGATGCGCGGCACCTGCGTACGGACGGGCTTGCCGTCGCGCATTACCGTTACGGTTTCATAATAGACAGTGCCGCGCTGGCCGGAATAGCGGCTTTGCGTGTCGGCGTCGAAGGTCCAGTAGGGCACATAGATGCCCGCCATCGCGCGGCCCTTGCGGGCATAGTCCTGCAAGCCGTTCGGGGCGAACCACAATTTGCCCAGCCAGTCGGTCATTGCCTGCCGTCCAGCGCGTTCATCCAGCACGAAAGGCAGTACGGCGCGCGGTTTGATATGGCGATGCGTGCCGGTATCGGCCACCAGAGGCGAGGCGCAGAACGGGCATTCCAGCGCGTGGATGGTCGGATCGAACTCCACTTGCGCGCCGCAACTGGTGCAGTTTGACACGCGCGTCACCTCGGTTTCTGACGCGGGCAGGTTCTGTGACAGGGCGGCCTTGAAATCCAGCTCCTTCAGCGCGCCCGACCACGGACCGGGAGGGGCAATTTGCTGGGTATGGCCGCAATGGTCGCAGACCAGCGCACCTTGTCCTGGTGCAAAGCGGTAGTCGGCGCCGCATTGCGCGCAGGGAAAGCGGTGTTCCTCAAGGGTTTCTGTGGTCTCGGACGTCATGGATCACAAAATGCCGTGCATCAGGCGCGGGGTGATATTGCGCAGGGCGCCGTCACCCAGGGCTGTGTGACGCCATAGATGAAAGATACCATGCAGCAGCCCCAGCCCCAGCGTCAGAAGAAAGATCACCCGCGTTGCACCGTCCAGAAGGCCATTGGGTGCAAGAAGGGCGGCAACAGCCGCCATTTCCAGCGCGGCCAGCACGATCACATGCATCGCCTTGAACCCGCTGCGCGCAAGGCCGGTCAGCGCGGGGCCCGGACGGGACAGATGCCCGAAAACGGCATAGCCCAGCCCCCAAAGGACCGCCACGAGGATCAGACCCCAGCGGACCCATCCGTTCAGGCCGTTCAGCAGGATCAGCACGATTAGGGCCAAGGCGGTCCAGTGCATGATCTTGAGCACTGGCCTGTAAAAATGCCTGACCGATGGGACGCCGGACTTCATGCCATCACACCGCTGGCGGCGGTGGCGGGGGCAGGATGGTGAAGAGTTGCGCCAGTTCGGTCACATCCTCGGCCCGCATCCAGCCATCCTGTCCGGGGGTCCAGACCAATGTGTCACGCATCAGCGCGCCATCTGCTGCCATGCGGCCCATCGACGCCTTGGAGAACGGCCCTTTGGTCTGGCCGTTCTCGGCGATATGCCAGACATGTTCGACTGGCGGCGGCGGTGGTGGGGCGGCGGCAGCGCTTTCGGGCCTTGCCCCCCAAGGACCGGGTTGTGCGATCTGGTTGGCCATCGCCATCCCCATCCCCATGCCAAGGCCGGCGCCCATGCCACCCCCGCCCGAGGGGTTGGCGGCGGCGGCTGTCATCGCCTCGGCTGCGGAATATTGGGTGAAACGCCCCAGATCACCGGCAATCCCCATCGAGGTGCGCTTGTCCAGCGCCGCCTCGACCGCAGGGGGGAGCGATATATTCTCGATGTAAAGTTCGGGGATGGTCAGGCCGTAGGATGTAACCGTGGCCGAGATCTGGCTGGCGACCAGTTTGCCCAGTTCGGCTGTGTTTGCAGCCATGTCCAGCACCGGAATGCCCGACGAGGCCAGAACGCGGCTCGCTTCCTGCACGATCACGTTGCGGATCTGGAAACTGATCTCGTCCGCGGTGAATTCGCCATCCGTGCCCACGATTTCGGACATGAAACGGGCGGGATCAGTGACTCGCACAGAATAGGTGCCGAAGGCGCGCAGGCGCACCGGCCCAAATTCGGGGTCGCGCGCCATGATCGGGTTCTTGGTGCCCCATTTCAGATCGTTGAATCGCGTGGTGTTGACGAAATAGATCTCGGATTTGAATGGCGAACGAAAGCCGTGATCCCAGTGGTTGAGGCTGGTCAGGATCGGCATGTTGTTGGTTTCCAGCATGTAGAGGCCGGGGGTGAATACATCGGCCAACTGGCCCTCGTGGATGAATACCGCAGCCTGCCCCTCGCGCACGGTGAGTTTGGCACCGTATTTGATCTCGTGGCCCTCGCGCTCGAACCGCCAGACCATCGTGTCGCGGCTGTCTTCGGTCCAGTGGATGACGTCAATGAACTGTCCACGGAGGAAATCGAAAATCGGCATAGGGTGTCTCCTGGGGTGACTACAGTCTGGTGGTGGGGTGGGTGGTCATATCGAGCCGCCCATCAGTTCTTCTGCCATCTGCGCAATGATCGGGCGGGCCTGATCCAGCGTCATGCCGGGGGTCAGGCGCGGATCGTAAAGCATTTGCAGCAGCAATTCATCGTGGCGGGTCAGCAAAGCAAATTCATCGTCATCGTTGAAGATCGACGGGCGCGCGCGCGGGGTGTCATTGGCCAGACCCAGTCCTTGCGCCATTTCCTCGTGGATACAGGAATCACGCAGCAGGTCGGGATGTTCCGAGCGGATTACGAGAACCGCCTGACGGTAGACATGCGTTTCAGACCCGCCGCCCGAGAAGGCCATCACGAAACAATGGATCTGGCGCGGCAAGTTGCGGAACACGCCCAATGCGCCAGGGCTGATGCCGGGCACAAGCTGGCGTGCGCGTTGGGGCAACAGGGCGCGATCATCCTCGCTGTAGAACAGAACATGCATATTCGGACGGGCGCTATCCATCCCGACCGGATGGCCTGTGGCCCGCGACAGGCGGCCCGCAAAGCCGGTCACGCTTTGCAGATCGGTGTCCTGTTGTGCCGTGGGAATCGAGGGGCCGAATTCGACATTGATCCGCACCGGTTGGGTCCAGCGGCGCAGCGGAACGGGGCGACCGGACGAGGCGCGCAGCCCCGCACCGCGCTCGTATTCGTCAAAAAACGCGATCAGTTCGAAATTGCGCGCCAATTCACGCGGGCCGAAAGGGGCGTCGCGTGCGCCGCGATCAGTCCTGAGCAACCCTTGAGACAGCAGATCCGCCTGTAGACGGCTGTAGTAAATCGACAGGTTCCTGCTGGCCTCGGAGGGCGTAGCATCTGCCTGTATCTCGGGTTTCTCGGGCGGGCGCGATATGCCGGGCTGCGGACCCGTGCCGTTGGGCACGGGGGGGGTGCAGGCTGCCAGCACCAACGCGCCCGACAGCAAGCCCAATCTGGCTGCGATCTGGCGCATACGGTCTCAGGCTCCGGGAACGGCTATGCCGGCGGTGTCGCCAAGGCCTGTCTTGCGCGCCTTGGCCGAGGCCAGCGTGTCGCGCAATTCCGTTTCCATCTTCTTCAGATCCTCCTCTGCAGCGGCGCGACGGGCCTTGCCCTCATCCGCGATCTGCAGGCTTTCATTGATCGTGGCAATCAGATCGGCATTGGCCTGCTTGACCGCCTCGATATCGAACACGCCGCGTTCCATTTCCTCGCGGATGATTTTGTTGCTGTCGCGCAGGTTCTTGGCATTCGCGGTCAAAAGTTCGTTGGTCAGGTCGTTGGCATCGCGCACGGCGGCTGCGGCTTCGGCAGAGCGCTGGATGGTGACAGCCTGCGCCAACTGGGTTTCCCACAAAGGCACCGTGTTCACGAGGGTCGAGTTGATCTTGGTGACAAGGCTCTTGTCATTCTCTTGCACCAGCCGGATCGAAGGCAGGGATTGCATCGTCACCTGACGGGTCAGTTTGAGGTCATGCACGCGGCGCTCCAGATCGTCACGGGCGGCGCGGATGTCGCGCAATTCCTGCGCTTTCATCACCTGTGCATCTGTGGGAGCGGCACTCACTTCGGCCTCTTTGGCGGGGATAGTGGTCGCCTCGATCTCTTTGATCTTGGCCTCGCCCGCCGCGATATAAAGCGCCAGCTCGTCATAGAAGGCCAGCGTCTTGTCATAGAGAATATCGAGTGATTTGATGTCCTTGAGCAGCTTGTGCTCGTGTTGCAGCAGATCATCCGTCACCCTGTCGATCTGCCCCTGCACCTTTTCGAAACGCGCGGTGAATTGGGCGAAAGGTGCGGCGCGTCCCAGAAGACGTTCCCACCAACTGCGTTCGCGGCGCACATCCAGTTCCGAGACCGAAAACCCGCGGATCGTGGAGACGATATCGCGCAAGGAGTCCCCCGCAGGTCCCACATCCTTGTTGCGAACATCGGTCAGCATAGCCTGACTGATGGTTTGCAATTCGGCCTGCGCGCGCGATCCGAATGACACGATGGAATTGGTATCGTCCATGTCCAGTTCAGCCATGCGGCGCGTGATTTCGGCGCCAAGCGCGGGGTCGGCCTGTTCCAGCGTGACGATTGCTGTGGCGGGTCCGGGTTCGGGCAGGACTACCGAGGTGACTTCCTCGACCATGGTAAGGGCTTCCTGTGCCTTGCGGCGGGTTGTGTCGGACATCGTGGCTCCCTTTCAATCTTTCGACCCGTCTGGCAGACGGGGATTAACGCGTTGGTCCGGCAAAAAGTTCCGCCGCCGGTTTCAGTTTTATTCCTTCGGACGCACACCCTCGCGGTTCAACCGTTCGCGCAGAACTTCGATTTCTACGGTCAGGTCGGTCCTGTCATCTAACAACAGTTTTTGTGTGCGTGCGGCAAAATTCTGCTCAAGATCGGCCAGCAGGGTTTCATAATCGGCACGCGCCTGCGGATCGCGGCTGCGCGACCAGACTTCGGCGAATTTCACCGTCGCATCGCGCGCACCCAGCAAATAGACACTCAGATATTTGCGCGCGGCCGTCAGATCGCGGGGATCGTTCTCGACAGTGCGGAAGAGATCGCGGGCGATGACCTGAAATCGCTCCAGCCGCGCCATCAATTGCCGGTCACCCGCACGCTGCATTGCATCGGTCATCGCCGACAGGTGTTTTTCAGCCTCGTCCACGGCGCGGGCGACGCGGTCGGTCTGGAACGTGTCGATGCCTTCGGCACCCTTGTCGCGCAGGGGATCAAGGCCAAAGGCCATGCCATGCAGCAACGTGCCCACACCTGCATAGACAGCAGGGGCCAGAATGTCACCCGAGGCGGCAAAACCCGCAACGGCAAGCCCGATACCAGTCAGCAGGCTGCCCGCCATCTTGCGCGGAAAGGCGGGGCGGCGCGCGACCTTGCGGGCGTCATAGGCCTCATGTGCGATCAGCCCCTCGCGCGTCAGCCATGCGGCCAGCAGCAGGATACCAAGCGCCGACAGGTTCAGCACAAGGCCAGCGGGACCATCACCGAAAGCTGCGAAAGCCAGCGGAAGCGGTGCCAGAAACAACAGGTTGACGCGTCCGCCCGCGCGTGTCCGTCGTGCACCCTGAAAAGCGCCTTTCGGTGCGGGTTGTGTCGTGCCGGTGTTGTTTTTGTCAGGACTGTACTTGCCGCCAAAGCGCTGGGCCATCAGACCCCTCCCGCGATCGCGACATACAGAATGAGCACGATCAGCAAGGCAAATGACAGTTTTTGCAAGCCTGTCCCTGACATGACGTTTCCCTGATCCAGATGCACACATCGAAAGTTAGGTGATCATGGGGCAGGATACTAGAGGGAACAGGAAGTATAGATCGGGTGGCGAAGGATGGAATGCGTCCCCGTCCGGCATCAACCCGGCCTAGTTGCGGGTCTGTTTGGGGCGCGGCTTTGCGGGTCTGGCGACACGTGGTGCGGCATCGGCTTTTGACTTGGCGGGACGCGCCGCCTTGTCCTGGCCCGAAGGTTTGCCCGCATCGCGGGGGCTGGTCGCGGTGTGACCTGCACCGGCTTTGGGGCCGGGCTTGCCCGCAAACGACTTGCCCGCGAAGGGCTTGGGCGCGCCAAAAGGCTTGGCTGGACGTGCCGGTGCCTTGCCGCTGCGGGCAGGTCTGTCGCCGAAAACATCAGCTTCGCTTTGTGGTGTGCGGGCTTTGTTGTGTCGGACGATCTTTTTTTGCGGTTTAGTTGCGCCAATATCTGCATCGTCATCTGATATATTGTCCAGACCCAGCTGGTCACGCAATACGCGGCGGCGGATTTCTTCGACCGCACCGGGTTTGAGCTGCCCCAGTTGGAACGGACCATAAGACACGCGGATCAGGCGGTTCACCACCAGACCCACGGCTTCCATCGCCCGGCGGATCTCGCGGTTCTTGCCTTCGCGCAGACCGACGGTCAGCCATGCATTGGCCCCGATCTGGCGGTCCAGCGTCACGATCATCGGTTGGAAATCCTCTCCATCCGCTGTGATGCCGGTGCGGAGCGGCTCAAGCTGCGGCTCGGTTACGCGTCCATTCACGCGCACACGGTATTTCCGCAACCAGCCGGTCGAGGGCAATTCAAGCTGCCGCTTGACCGCACCGTCATTGGTCAGCAGCAACAGGCCCTCGGAATTCAGGTCAAGGCGGCCCACCGACATGACGCGTGGCATATCCTCGGGCAGGTCGTCATAGATCGTGGCGCGGCCCTGTTCGTCGCGGGTGGTCGTCACCAGACCTGTGGGCTTGTGATAGAGCCAGAGCCGTGCTGGTTCTGGCGCGTCCAGCGGCTTGCCATTCACCACGATCTTGTCCGCAGGTGTGACGTTCAGCGCGGCGCGGGTGATCACCTCGCCATTGACGGTAACGTGTCCTGCCTCGATCAGTTTTTCAGCCTCGCGGCGGCTGGCGATGCCTGCGCGGGCGATGACCTTGGCGATACGGTCGCCATCGGCTGATTTGGGGGTCTGGGATGCTGGCTTGTTGCTCATGCAGGGGCTTTAGCCCAGAATCAGGACTTGCGAAAGCGCAGATCGCGCGGCAGGGAAGAGCATGGAATTCAAAAGCCATATGTCCAAAGCACTGCAAGAAGCGCGTGCCGCCGCCCTGCGCGGTGAAGTGCCTGTTGGTGCGGTCCTGATCGGTGCCGACGGACAGGTTCTGGCGCAGGCAGGTAACCGGACCCGCGAATGGAACGATCCGACCGCCCATGCCGAAATGCTGGTGATCCGCGAAGGATGCCGCGTTCTGGGGTCAGAGCGGCTGACGGGGTGCGACCTGTATGTGACGCTGGAGCCTTGCCCGATGTGCGCGCAGGCGATCTCGGCAGCCCGCATCGCACGGCTCTATTACGGGGCGGCGGATCCGAAAAGCGGCGGCGTCGCGCAGGGTCCGCGTATCTTCACCCATCCGCAATGCCATCATGCGCCAGAAGTCTATGACGGGATCGGCGCGGATGACGCGGCGGCGCTGCTGCGCGACTTCTTCGCCGCGCGGCGCTGAGAGGGCTGATCAATTCCAATCAGGGAATATGACTTGCCTTGAGGGATAGGCTTTGCAACTCTGCCCTTCCAAATGTCTCAGGGAGGATGACAGATGACACTGAACCCGATCCGCACCGTCACGCGCCTTATGGCGACGCTGGCCGCAATCGTGCTGGGCGCGCAGCTTGCGCTGGCCGACGCGCAGCACAAAGTGGCGATCCATGTCGACGAGGAAAACGTCAGCACCATGAACATGGCGCTGAACAACGCCGCCAATATTGCCAAACATTATGGCGATCTGGGGGAAGAGGTGATCATCGAGATCGTCACCTATGGCCCTGGACTGCACATGCTGCGGGCCGATACATCACCGGTAAAAGACCGTATCGCAACCATGTCGCTGGAGATGGACAATATCAGCTTTTCCGCGTGCCTGAACACGGTCGAGGCGATGAAGCAGAAGTCGCAGAAAGATGTGCCGCTGATCAGCGAAGCAACGGTCGTGCCATCAGGTGCCGTGCGGCTGATGGAGTTGCAGAAAGACGGATACGCCTATCTGCGTCCCTGAGGGCGGCGGTATTGCGTAAAGGAAACCCGGCAGATCATTCTGCCGGGTTTTTTCGAGACAGATCAGATCTCGATCGCCTGCATCACCTGCGGCTCGATCACATCGACACCGGGAAGAGCATCGGCCAGCACCTCGGCGGATTGTTCCAGCAAGGGGAATGTGCGGTAGTGGCAGGGGATGACCGTCTTGAAATCAAAGAAGGTTTTGGCGGCATAGGCGGCGCGGCGCATATCCATCGTGAAATGGCCCCCTGCCGACAGGATGCCGATATCGGGTTTGTGCAGGTCGTGGAAAATCTTCATGTCCGACATGACATCCGTATCGCCCGAGGCATAGATCGAATGCCCCTCGGCCTCGATGATAAAGCCGCATTCTGTGCCTGCGATGCGCGGCCCGTCGGGACTGGCGAAGGTCGAGGAATGCAGCGCATTGACCATCGTGACCTTGATCCCGTCCAGATCGACTGTGCCGCCCTTGTTGAAGCCGACGGTTTCGATCTTTTCGTGCTCGGCCCAGTGGCTCATCAGATCGTATTGGCCGATCACCGGCACATCCAGCTTGCGCGCAAGGTCCAGCACATCCACGACATGGTCAAAATGGCCGTGTGTCAGCAGGATATGCGTGGCCCCCTTGGTAGCGGGATCGTGCTGGTCTTCGGACAGCATCGGGTTGCCCGTCAGCCACGGGTCCAGCAGCAGCACCTTTCCCGCAATCTCGAACCGGAAAGAGCCGTGGCCCAGCCAGATGATCTTCATGTCAAACCTCCCTTTGGCATTGTTTCAGGGCAAGCCTAGCATGGCAGGCCGGTTTGACCAGAGGCAGGCGAAGACGGATATTTGAGGCAAGAAGAAGCCAGCAACGCCAGAGCAGGCCGGATGATCGCGCTTTCCGGCAGGCATATGCTTGCGGGCGCGGACAGTGGACGCTAAACGCAGGGGCAAGCTGTCAGACATCCGGAGACCTGCCATGTCGATCGAACCCGAAACCGCCGCCCGCGTGGCGAAACTGGCCCGTATCAAGGTCGAGCCCGAGGCGCTGCCGGCGCTGGCCGCCGAGTTCAACACGATCCTCGGTTTCATCGAACAGTTGAACGAGGTGAATGTGGACGGGATCGAGCCGATGACATCCGTGACGCCCATGCGCCTGAAGCGGCGCGAGGATCTGGTGAACGATGGCGACCGGCAGGCGCAGATCCTCAAGAATGCGCCCGACGCGCGCGAGGGCTTTTTTGCGGTTCCGAAGGTGGTGGAATAATGAGTGATCTGACCAAACTGACGCTGGCCGAAGCCCGTGACAAACTGCGCGCGCGCGAGGTCAGCAGCCTTGAGCTGACCGAGGCTTGCCTGACCGAGATCGAAGGCGCAGGGGCGCTGAACGCCTTTGTCCATCACACACCGGAAATCGCGCGCGATCAGGCCCGCGCTGCTGATGCGCGTCTGATACAGGGCGAGGCACCCGCGATGTGTGGCCTGCCGATCGGCGTCAAGGATCTGTTCTGCACCAAGGGTGTGCCGTCACAGGCCGCCAGCCGCATCCTGCAAGGCTTTCTGCCCGAATACGAATCTACCGTGACGCAGCAGCTTTTCGATGCAGGCAGCGTCATGCTGGGCAAGCTGAACATGGACGAGTTCGCCATGGGCAGTTCGAACGAGACCAGCACCTACGGCAATGTGATCAACCCCTGGCGGCGCGGCAATGATGATACCGGCTTGACGCCGGGCGGCTCGTCTGGCGGTTCTGCTGCCGCTGTGGCCGCTGATCTGTGTCTGGCCGCGACCGGCACCGATACCGGCGGCTCGATCCGCCAGCCTGCGGCCTTTACAGGTATCGTGGGGATCAAGCCGACCTACGGGCGCTGCTCGCGCTGGGGCGTTGTGGCCTTTGCCTCTTCGCTGGATCAGGCTGGACCGATGACCAAGACGGTGCGCGATGCCGCGATCATGCTAGGTGCCATGGCGGGGCATGACCCAAAGGACAGCACCAGCGCCGATCTGGCCGTGCCGGATTTCGAGGCGATGCTGACTGGCGATATCAGAGGCAAAGTTATCGGCATTCCCAAGGAATACCGCATGGATGGTATGCCCGCCGAGATCGAGAAGCTTTGGGCTGACGGCACTGACATGCTGAAATCCGCAGGGGCCGAGGTCCGCGAGATCAGCCTGCCGCATACCAAATACGCGCTGCCCGCTTATTACGTGATTGCCCCCGCCGAGGCGTCATCGAACCTCGCCCGCTATGACGGTGTGCGCTACGGCCACCGCGCGGCTTTGGGGCAGGGCGATGGTATCACCGAAATGTATGAAAAGACGCGCGCCGAGGGCTTCGGCCACGAGGTGCAGCGCCGTGTCATGGTTGGCACCTATGTCTTGTCGGCGGGTTTCTATGACGCCTATTACAACCGCGCCCGCAAAGTCCGCGCCCTAATCAAGCGCGACTTCGATGACGTCTTCGCCGCAGGGATCGACGCGATCCTGACACCGGCCACCCCGTCAGCGGCCTTTGGTCTGGGCGAGATGAAAGATGCCGATCCGGTGCAGATGTATCTCAACGATGTGTTCACTGTGACGGTCAATCTGGCTGGATTGCCTGGGGTCGCGGTCCCGACCGGACTGGACGGGCAGGGGCTGCCTCTGGGGCTGCAACTGATCGGGCGTCCGTGGGAAGAGGGCGATTTGCTGAACACCGCCTATGCGCTCGAACAGGCTGCAGGTTTTGTGGCAAAGCCCGGAAAATGGTGGTAATCCCCTTCGCATCTTGCCGGACATAAGAACTGGCCTGATCGAGTATGAGGCAGAGTAGATGAACGTGAGTTATCGCATTTCGGTTCTTTCCTTGCTGGCATTGGGAACGCTGGCGGCCTGTGCGCCGCAAGTGCCGGACAGTGCCGCCGGTGTCGGATTCGGGAATTACAGTGATTATCAGGCGCAGCGCGAGCAGCAGTTGCAGGGCGGTGCATCCCTGCCGCCGCCCTCGTCGGTGTCCAGCGCACCGCTTGATGCAACGGGTGATGCCGATTCGCCGGAACGTCTTGCAGCCGAGACCGCCGCCGCGTTGGGTCGTACACCGCTGGAAGCCAGCCCGTCCAATCCGGCCCCTGTGGCTGTGAATGCGGCAGGGATTTCGCAGGAGAACAATTTCGACCGCGTGGCCGACCTGCGCTCGATTGAGTCCGATGCCGCCCAGATTGCCCGCAACCGCGCGCAATATCAGGTGATTCAGCCCACCGAGCTGCCTAGCCGGTCGGGGGATGGCGGGCCCAATATCGTGGAATACGCCCTCAGGACGACAAACCCCAAAGGCACCTCGCTTTATCGTCGCAGTTCGATCGGTTTCCAGAACTATGAACGCAACTGCGCTGAATATGCCTCGGCGGATCAGGCGCAGATCGACTTTCTGGCGCGTGGCGGGCCGCAGCGTGACCGGCGCGGGCTGGACCCGGACGGGGACGGTTTTGCCTGCGACTGGGATCCGCGTCCTTTCCGTGCTGCTGTCCGCAACTAAGCCGGATACAGCGTTGTGACGGTGCTGTCCTGCCCCTCGCCCAATCACGGCGCCCGCCGTGAGGGCGCGCGGCCTGATATGATCGTGATACACTATACAGCGATGCAGACCGCCGAGGATGCGCTGGCGCGCTTGTGCGACCCGCTGGCCGAGGTATCAGCGCATTACCTGATCGGCGGACAAGGCCAGATCTGGCAGATGGTCGAAGAAGTGCTGCGCGCATGGCATGCCGGTGCAGGGCGCTGGGGCGATGTTTGCGACGTCAATTCCCGCTCGATCGGGATTGAACTGGCCAATACGGGCGATCACCCTTTTGCCGATCCGCAAATGGCGGCTCTGGAAGAGCTGCTGGCAGGGATTATGGCGCGCTGGGATATCCCGCCCGAACGGGTGATCGGCCATTCCGATATGGCGCCATTGCGAAAATCCGATCCCGGACCGCGCTTTGACTGGCGTCGTCTGGCGCGGCGGGGCCTGTCGGTCTGGCCTGATCTGGCTGGCAGCCGGCCGGCCGGGGATTTCATGGCGGATGCGGCACGCGCTGGCTGGCACCCGCCCGCCGGTTGTGCCGACCCGCAAGGCGCTGTGCTGACTGCCTTGCGCCTGCGGTTTCGCCCGCATCTGCGCGGCGCGATGGCCCCCGACGACACCGACCGCCAGATCGTCGCCGATCTGGCGCATCGCTTCCCCGTTGACCGCGCGCGGCACAGCGCCTAAGTGGGGCTTGCGCGGAAGGCTGGATGATCGCGGGTCGGGGTCTATCGGCCCGAGGAAAGTCCGGACTCCACAAGGCAATGGTGCCGGGTAACGCCCGGCTGGGGTAACCCAAGGGAAAGCGCCACAGAAAACAAACCGCCGTGCTTCGGCGCGGTCAGGGTGAAACGGTGGGGTAAGAGCCCACCGCGGGACTGGCAACAGGACCGGCACGGCAAGCCCCACCAGGAGCAATGCCGAATAGGGACCTCGCGCGGGTTGATCGGTTCGCCGATATCACCGCAGGGCAGGCTTTGACCCAGAGGTCCGGGTTGGCAGCTAGAGGGGTCGCGGTAACGCGGTCTCAAGATGAATGGTCATCCAGAGGGGGCAACCCCTTGGACAGAATCCGGCTTACAGGCCTTCCGCGCGTTTCATCTGGCCAGAAATACCCGTAGCGCGATGTTGCCACAAAGGCGTTGGACACAAAAATTTTGCGCGCCTGTCGCAAACTCTGCGTTATGGTGCATCCATTCTGTCGCGGAAAGGAATTGCACATGAGTTTCGTCAAGACATTGGCCACGTTGGCTGTCGGCTTTGCAGCCGCCAAAGGGATGCAAAAGGTCAGGGATATGGGGGGCACAGCTGGTGTCAAGGATGCGTTGCGCAAAGCCGGGCAGCCCGGCGGCATGGCCGATGATATCGGCGCGATGGCGCAAAAAATGGGTCTGCCTGTCCAGCAAGAACAGTTGCGCGGCATGTTCGACCGTTTCGGCAAAGGTGCGGCCGAGATGACGACCGCAACGGAAACGGGTCTTGGCAGCCTGATGAGCGCGATGACCGGCATGGCCGGCGCAGGCGCGGCAGGGCTTGGTGGCCTGATGTCGTCCATGACGGAAGGCACCGCCATGGGGCAGGTGTCCGAGGAGAATGCAAAGCTGATGATCCGCGCCATGATCCAGTCCGCCAAGGCGGACGGTGCGATTGATGCCGAGGAGCGGGCGGCAATCCTTGATCATCTGGGCGACGCCACTGACGAGGAAATCGCCTTTGTCGAGGCGGAATTGGCTGCACCCGTGGATGTGGCGGGTCTTGCGCGCGATACCGGCACACAGATGCGCGGGCAGGTCTATTCCGCGGCCCTGATGGCGGTGCAGGTCGATACCGAGGCCGAGCGCAGCTATCTTCGCAATCTGGCGCAGGCGCTGGGCATGAGCGACGCGGAACGCGATGCGCTGCATGAAACGATGGGGCGTCCGACGGTCTGATCTGGTTGCAACGGGCGGTCGCGCGAAAAACAGCGCCGCTGTCCGCCTTTGTCTGTTGACTCTGGTGTGTGCGCGGGTAAAAGCCGTGTTCTAGGAATTTACGGGCGACCTTGTCGTCCGGCGTAGGAGAACACCAATGGCGAAGCCGACGACAATCAAGATCCGTCTGAACTCGACCGCGGGCACGGGCCATTTTTACGTGACCAAAAAGAACGCCCGCACCATGACCGAGAAGATGGTGATCAAGAAATATGACCCCGTTGTGCGTAAGCATGTCGAGTATAAAGAAGGCAAGATCAAGTAAGCGATCTTCCATTCTGTTGGATCAGGGCCACGCCGCGCGCGTGGCCTTTTTCATTTCTGCCCCGTTGCGAATGAGTTTCAGGACCAATTGCCATGCCCAAAGAAGGCCATTTCATCAATCGCAGCAACTGGCTGCGTGCTTCGGTTCTGGGGGCAAATGACGGGATTGTCTCGACCGCCAGCCTGCTTGTCGGCGTTGCCGCAGCCGGAATGGACCGCAGCGGTGTCTTGCTGGCAGGCCTTGCCGGACTGACTGCGGGCGCGCTGTCAATGGCGGCAGGGGAATATGTCTCGGTCTCGACCCAGCAGGATATCGAGACTGCCGACCTGGAGCGCGAGCGCATCGCGCTGGAGGATGATCCCGATTACGAATTGTCCGAACTGGCCGAAGGTCTGGAGGCGCGCGGTGTCGAAACAGGGCTGGCGCTGGAAGTGGCGCAGCAGATGACGGACCACGATGCGCTGGGTGCCCATGCGCGCGAGGAGTTGGGGATGCACGGTCTGGCGGGTGATGCCAATGCCTTGCAAGCGGCTTGGGCGTCGTCGCTCAGTTTCGCGCTGGGGGCGGGGATGCCCCTGGCCGGTGCGGCGCTGGCGCCGCAGGGACAGACCGGTGTCGTCGTGGCGGTTGTGGCGCTGCTGGCGCTGGTTGTTCTGGGCGGGACGGGCGCACGTATGGGGGGGGCACCGATGCTGCCCTCGATCCGGCGTGTGGTGTTCTGGGGATGCCTTGCGATGCTGGTCACCTCGGGAGTGGGGCGATTGTTCGGGGTGCATGTCTGACCGCTGATCACAGGCGTGAATGAAAAAGGGCCGGTCAAACGACCGGCCCTTTGCATTCTGGCAGTTTCTGCGCGGTTTATTCGCGGTTGCCGAACAGTGACAGCAGCATCATGAACATGTTGATGAAGTTCAGGTACAGGCTGAGAGCGCCCATGATCCCTGCTTTCGCCAGCCATTCCTGATCACCATGTGCGGCGTGGGCGACATAGGTGTTCTTGATGTTCTGGGTGTCATAGGCGGTCAGACCGGCAAAGATCAGCACACCCAGCACCGAAATCGCGAACATGATCGCGGGCGAGCCGAGGAAGATGTTGACGATGGAAGCCACGACCAGACCGATCACGCCCATGATCAGAAACGCGCCCCAACCCGAGATGTCTTTTTTCGTGGTGTAGCCCCAGAGCGACAGGCCCGCGAAGGCGATCGAGGTCACAAGGAACACCTGTGCGATCGAGAAGCCGGTGAAGGCCACGAAAATCCACGACAGCGACAGGCCCATGACAGCCGCGAACGCATAGAAGAATGTTTGTGCCGCTGCTGCCGAGAAACGGTTGATCATGGCCGAGAAGCCAAAAACCATTGCCAGCGGAGCGAACATAACGATCCAGCCCAGAATGTTCGGGCTTAGTGTGACGGGATCCCGGAAGATACCCAGCAATGCGGGGCTGGTGCCAACGGCCCAAGCCACTGCAAAGGTGATCAGCATGCCGACGGACATGGTCGCGTAGACCTTGTTCATGTGGGCGCGAAGACCCTCGTCAATCTGGGCGGTGCGAACGCCTGCCGTCGCCGTCCGGAAAGTGTTGTACTCAGCCATTGAAGCCTCCGATAAATGACACGCACGCCCTTATGGACGTATTGAGATCAATATCGGAGAGGAGACCCGCGTTTTCAAGGTTTTCCGGTGCCGAAACATGCTTTTTCGCCGTGCATTTTAGTCACAGTCTTGTGGAGATGCAGATTCAGTCGCGCCAGCCATCCGGAACGTCCCAGACTGGGCGAGCCGCCTCGGTCTCGGCCATGGCACGGCTGATGCCCATATCGTCCAGCGCTGCCTGATCCAGAGTGGCCAGTCTGACCCTTTGGCGGCGGATCGCGCGCATGTTCGAAAGGTGGCGCATTGCCGCCGCCAAGCTTGGAAATGTCAGACCGGGAAAGCGGTCGGAGCCAAGGGAAGAGCGCGGCGTCAACAGGGGCAAAGACATGGATTCGACTTTCACAAATGTGATGTGGATGACAGAAGCATCATTCTGCTTGATAGATAGGGGCGACTGAAACATAAGAAAAATGAATGTTTTTGACCCAATGAATCACGGAAACTGATAATGCGGAACCTCGATATCACCACATTGCGCTCTTTCGTGGCGGTGGCCGACCTTGGCGGGGTAACCCGCGCGGCTGGGCATCTGCACCTGACCCAATCCGCCGTGTCGATGCAACTCAAAAGGCTGGAAGAGGTGCTGGGCCTGAATCTGCTGGACCGGTCCAGCCGGAATATCAGCCTGACTGCGGCAGGCCAGCAGATGTTGGGTTATGCAAGGCGCATGGTCGAGATGAACGACGAGGTCATGTGCCGGCTGACCGATCAGGTTTATGAGGGTGAGATCGTTCTGGGGGTGCCGCATGATATCGTGCTGCCCGCCGTGCCGAGCGTGTTGCAACGTTTTAATGTGATGTTTCCGCGGATGAAGGTGCAACTGGTCACAACACCGACGCGCGATCTCAAAACGCGCTATATGCGGGGCGAATGCGACATCATCCTGACCACGGAAACCGAAGTGGAATCCGGCGGGGAAACGCTGACCTCGCTACCGCTGAAATGGGTGGGCGCGCCGGGTGGTGCCGCGTGGCGGCAACGGCCCTTGCGTCTGGTTTTCGGGCGCCACTGCATCTTCCGCAAAGGCGCTATCGCGGCACTGGATGCGGCAGGGATCAACTGGGAACTGTCTGTCGAGACCGAATCAGACCGCACGATCGAGGCGACAGTCAGCGCCGATCTTGGCATCAACACGATGATTGAAGGGATGCAGCCGCGCCATCTGGAACAGATCGACCACGGCGGAGCGCTGCCCGAACTGACGCGGCAGAATATCAACATGTACGGTCTGGACCGGGCGCGCGGCGAGGTGCTGACCCAGTTGGGCGGATTGTTGCGGCAGGCCTATCAGGGGTTGTAGCGCGCTCGCTGGTTACAGCTTTATCACAACCTTGCCTGTCGATGCGCGCGATCTGAGCAGTTCCAGCCCCGCGTCGACCTGTTCCAGCGGCAGGATATGGCTGACATGGGGCTTTATCCGGCCCTCGGCATACCACCCCATCAGAACGCGCAGGCTGTCCGTGACTGCTTTGGGCCGGAATTTCATATAGCCGCCCCAATAGACGCCCAGGACGCTCAGGTTCTTGACCAACAGATGGTTGGCGGGAATTTGCGGCACCTCGCCACTGGCAAAGCCGATCGGCAGAAGGCGGGCCTCGGGTTTGCAGGCGCGGAAGGCAGCCTGCCATTGATCGCCGCCCACAGGGTCATAGACCACATCGGCCCCGCCCAGCGATTTGACGACTGCGCGGATATCATCCGTTGCCGCATCAATCAGGTGATCGGCCCCTGCCTGTCGCGCCGCCGCAAGCTTGTCGGCACCGCGCGCGCAGGCAATCACTGTGGCCCCCATCAGCTTGCCGACCTCGACCGCTGTCAGGCCGACACCGCCTGCGGCGCCCAGCACCAGCAGGGTCTCTCCGGGTTGCATGCGGGCACGGTGATCCAACGCCAGATGCGAGGTGCCATAGGCGATCAGGAACGCCGCCGCATCGGTCATGCTCATCATGTCGGGCAGGGGCACGGCGCGCTCCGCATCGAAACAGCCATAGTCGGCCAGTCCGCCCTGCCCGCCAAAGACTGCGACACGTGTGCCAACAGGCGGGCCTGTTACGCCATCGCCCAAAGCCTCGACCGTGCCTGCAACCTCCATTCCGAGGGTGAAGGGCAGGGCGGGCGTGTCCTGATACTGGCCTTTCAGCATCAGCAAATCCGCAAAATTCAGCCCGCAAGCCGCTATTTTCAGAAGGATCTGTCCCGGGCCCGGGTGTGGTACGTCGATCTGCGTCACGGTTGCAGGGGCCTCGGCGGTTGCTTTGTAATAGGCGCGCATCTGCGTTTCCTGTTCGCGTTAAAAGAGTGGCTGGCATGCTTATTGCAAGAGTTTTCCCAAGCGCAAAGCGTAACACGTGCCCGCATAACCATAATTCGACCATACTGCGACAGGCTTGGTGCGAAAATTGTTATTGTTGTAAAGCATTTTGGTGTAACAACACAGCGTGAAGAGTGTGGTCCGGTCGTTTGGTGCCAATAAGGGGCGTCGCCAAAATGGTTGGATCGTTGTATGAGTGAGAGGACCAAGTATGACGCATCACGTCGATGTGCACGTCGGAAAACGTATCCGGCATCGCCGTTGGCTGTTGGGAATGACTCAGCAGCAGCTGGCCGAACAGGTCGGTATCAAGTTCCAGCAAATCCAGAAATATGAAACGGGTGCAAACCGCGTCAGCGCGTCGCGGCTGTGGGATATAGCCGACAGTCTGGGCGTTCCGGTGAGCTTCTTTTTCGAAGGCCTGCCGTCGGCCTTGCCCGCCATCTCGGTTGTCCAGAACATGCCGGACCGTCCCGCGCCGCCGCTGGCCAGCGGTGCGGCCGACCTGATGGGCGACCGCGAAGCGATGGATCTGGTCCGCACCTATTATGCAATACCGGAAAACCAGCGTCGGCGTCTGTTCGATCTGGCGCGCGTACTGTCCGACGTGGCTTGAGGCGAAGGCCCGGCTGCGATACCCAAGCGCCAACAGGCAGCAGGGGGCAATATGGCCGGTCTTACTTCATCCGATAAAGTCGCCTTGAGTGCGACAGCGCATGCAGTGGCAAATGCGGCGCGTGCAGCGGTGTTGCCGTGGTTCCGGTCTTCCGGCCTTGCCGCTGACAACAAACTGGCGGGCGGGTTTGATCCCGTCACGCAAGCAGACCGTGCGGCCGAACTGGCCATGCGCGATGTTCTTGTCCGAATGCGGCCAGATGATGCGATCGTGGGTGAAGAATTCGGCGTGACCACGGGTACATCCGGCCTGTCTTGGGTATTGGACCCTGTGGACGGCACCCGCGCCTTTCTGTCCGGCACACCGACATGGGGGATGCTGATCGCACTCTCTGACCAGAACGGACCGCTTTTCGGGATTATCGACCAGCCTTATATTGGCGAGCGTTTCTGGGGCGGCTTCGGTCAAGCCGGTATGCGCGGGCCGATGGGTGAAGGCGCGTTGCGGGTGCGCGGCTCGCGGCCCTTGTCCGAAAGCATCCTGTTCACGACCTTCCCAGAGGTGGGCACGGCTGTCGAACAGGCCGGATTCCAGTCCGTCGCCGCGCAAACCCGACTGGTGCGCTACGGGATGGATTGCTACGCCTATGCCTTGCTGGCGGCGGGACAAATTGATCTGGTGATCGAGGCAGGGTTGAGCAACTACGATGTTCACGCCCCCATCGCGGTGATCAAGGCTTCGGGCGGTATCGTGACCGACTGGCAGGGCGGGCCAGCCCATCACGGCGGGCGCATTCTGGCCGCTGCTGGTGCCGCGCAACATGAAGCGGCGTTGGGGATATTGCGCCAGGTTCCGGCTTGATCCCGCGCGGGCTGTCGCGTTAACCTGAACCTGTGCGCGCCTCTTGGCCCCTTTCCGGTGCGCGCCCAGTTCACGAGGGGGCGCTGATTGATAAAAGGCGCCCTTGACCATGATCTCCCAAGCGACTGAAATCCTGATCCGCAATGCGGATCATATCCTGACAATGGACGATGGCCGCACCGAATTGCGCGGTGCGGATATCGTGATCCGCGGTGGCGTGATCGCTGCCATAGGTCCCGACCTTGCCCGCCACCATCCACAGGCTGATATGCTTGATGCGGCGGGTTGTGTTGTGACTCCCGGTCTGGTGAACACGCATCACCACCTCTATCAAAGCCTGACGCGGGCGGTACCCGGCGGTCAGGATGCGCTGCTGTTTGGCTGGTTGCAGACACTCTATCCGGTCTGGGCAAAGTTCGGACCCGAGGAAATGCGGATCAGCGCGCTGACGGGTTTGGCCGAACTGGCGCTGTCGGGCTGCACGTTGTCTTCAGATCATCTCTATCTTTATCCCAACGGCGTGCGGCTGGAGGATACGATCCATGCCGCCGCCGATCTGGGTTTGCGGTTTCATCCCACGCGCGGCGCGATGAGCATCGGGCGAAGCGCGGGTGGATTGCCGCCCGATGATCTGGTCGAACGGGAAGGCGATATCCTGAACGATTGCATCCGCGTGATCGACGCCTTCCACGACCCGCGCGAGGGGTCCATGTGCCGTGTCGGTATTGCACCCTGTTCGCCCTTTTCGGTTAGCCGCGAGCTAATGCGCGATGCGGCTTTGCTGGCGCGGGACAAGGGCGTGATGCTGCATACTCATCTGGCCGAGAATGACGAGGATATCGCCTATTCACTGGCCAAATTTGGCTGCCGCCCCGGTCAATATGCCGAGGATCTGGGCTGGACCGGACCGGATGTCTGGCACGCGCATTGCGTCAAGCTGGACAGCGACGAGATCGGTCTGTTCGCCCGCAGCCGCACGGGCGTGGCGCATTGCCCCTGTTCGAACTGCCGCCTTGGGTCGGGTGTCGCCCCGCTGCGGGCGATGCGCGATGCGGGCGTGCCCGTTGGTCTGGGTGTGGACGGATCGGCCAGCAATGACAGCGGCAACCTGATCCTTGAAGCGCGTCAAGCCATGCTGTTGCAGCGCGTGACGATGGGGGCCGACAAGATGGGTGCGCGCGAGGCGCTCGAAATCGCCACCCGTGGCGGAGCCGATGTGCTGGGGCGGCCTGATTGCGGACGCTTGAGCATTGGCAAACGCGCCGACATTGCCATCTGGGATGTCTCGGGGATTGAAAGCGCGGGAAGCTGGGACCCTGCGGCGCTGGTGCTGGCGGGACCGACCCGTGTACGCGATCTGCTGGTCGAGGGCCGCCGCGTCGTGCGGCAAGGGCAGATTGCCACCATCGACATGCCCCGCATTCTGGAGGAACAGCGCCGGCTTGCGCTTTTTTTGGCAAGCTAGGGCGATGATCGAGCGGTGATTCGGTGGATTTTCGCTCAATTGTGGCAAGCTATCTGGTCAAACGGTCATATTTTTACCAAAATGACTTAGCAAAACGGAAAGCACTCACATCCGCTGCATTGGACGAGGGACCATGATCCGCACAATCTTGACCATTCTTGCAATGGTGCTGACACCGGCATCGCCCGCATTTGCCAGCGCCGACAGATATGTCGATCAGGCCTTGAACGCGCAACGGGCGGCGCATGGGGTCCATGCTGTGCAACCCCACCAGTTGTTGATGGCCGCAGCACAGGCCCATGCCACCGATATGGCGCGCAACGGGTTCATGTCGCATCGTGGCACTGACGGGTCGACTGTTGCCCAAAGGGTTAAACGGCAGGGCTTTTGCTATCGCAGTGTGAACGAGAATATCGCGATGGGCTTTCGTGATCCCGCGAAGGTGATGGACGGTTGGTACAGATCGCCCGGGCACCGACGCAACGCGTTGTCGCGCAGTGTCACCCATTACGGCTTTGCCGCTGTGGGGCGGAGTTGGGTTCTGGTCATGGGCCGGCCCTGCTGATCCCTGACACCTGCGCCGGCCTTTGGTCTGTTCCTAAACCAGCCTTTTTCCTGCGACCCATGTAGCCGCAATGGCGCGGTCATCACCCATCATGATGGTGGGGAATACCGCTTCCCAGATATCGGTAGCCCTTGCGCTGCGCTGTGCGATGGCGGGGGTCGATGCCAGATCAAGGGCGATGATATCCGCCTCCATTCTTGGCGCCAGATTGCCGATCCGGTCGTCCAGCCGCAAGCTGCGCGCTGATCCAACCGTGGCCAGCCACAGCAGTTGTGCAGCATGAAGCGGCGTGCCGCGGAGCTGGCCTATCTCGTAGGCGGCTGCCATCGTCCGCAACATCGAGAAACTGGAGCCGCCGCCTGTATCAGTGGCCAGCCCGACGCGCTGCCCTGCCGCTACCAACCCCGCCATGTCGAAAAGTCCCGATCCGATGAACGTGTTCGAGGTCGGGCAATGCACCAAGGCCGCGCCTACCTCACGCAGACGGTCCTTCTCGCGTTGCTCAAGATGAATGGTATGGCCGTAAAGCCCGTTCGCGCCAAGCAGGCCATGCGCCTCGTAGGTATCCAGATAGTCACGGGCTTCAGGAAAAAGTCCGCGCACCCATGCGATCTCGTCGATCTGCTCGCTCAGATGGGTTTGCATCAGGCAATCGGGATGTTCGGCCCACAGAGCCCCCAGCGCTTCAAGTTGCGCCACGCTTGATGTCGGCGAGAAACGCGGCGTGATGGCATAGGACAACCGGTCAACCCCCTGCCATTTTTGTAAAAGCGCGCGGCTGTCATCATAGGCCGTTCGCGCGGTGTCCCGCAGGCCGTCCGGCGCGTTGCGGTCCATGCAGGTCTTGCCCGCTACAATCCGCTGTCCGCGTGCCTGCGCTGCGGTGAAGATCGCATCGACGCTTTCGGGATGGATCGTGCAATAGCTGCAAACGGTGGTGGTCCCATGTGCCAGCGTCAGGTCAAGATATTGAGATGCAATATCAGCAGCATAGGCCGGATCACCAAAACGCATCTCTTCGGGAAAGGTATAGCTGTTCAGCCAGTCGATCAGCCGTTTACCCCAGCTTGCGATGATACCGGTCTGCGGATAATGCACATGGGCATCGACGAAACCCGCTATCAGCAGGGCCTGGCCGTGATCGACCACTTGCGCCTGCGGATATGCCGCGCGCAGATCGGCACCATGCCCCACCTCCATGATATGCCCGTCCGCGACCAGCACGCCGCCGGCGCTGTCATGGCGGGCTGCCGCGGGGCCGTCGGCAAAGGGATCGGCGACAAAGCTAAGCGTCTGTCCCAGCAGAAGGGTTTGTGAGGGCATTCTATATCCTTTTTCTGCCACTCTATTGTGATGCAAAAGCAAGGTAAATCGCGGCTTTGAGGGTGTGAAGGCATTGTTTCCGGCCAGACCTTTCCGCTAAGTAGGCCCCAGCGCGCACAGGAGGGTAACATGGCAGAGAACGATGACGTGATTGATCGGTCTGCAGACACTCCCGGCGACAGCAATGCCGAGGGCCGCTACACTCTGGAGCGTCGCACCGTCGGCGCCATTCTGGATGCTGTGGAAGCAGGGGATGCCGCCCTTCTGACCGCGCTGATGGAACCGCTGCATGCGGCGGATATTGCGGACCTTCTGGAACAGATCAGCAGTGCCGACCGGCGGGCGGTGATCAATCTTTACGGTCTGGAATTCGACGGCGACATTCTGTCGGAACTGGATGAGAGCATCCGCGAGGATGTGATCGGCATGCTGAGCCCGCAGGTTCTGGCCGATGCCGTGCGCGAACTGGACAGCGACGACGTGGTCGATCTGTTGGAAGATCTGGATGCGCCGCAGCAGGGCGCCATTCTGGACGCGCTGGAAGATGCCGACCGCGTCGCGGTGCAGCAGGCGATGACCTATCCGGAATATTCCGCAGGTCGCCTGATGCAGCGCGAGGTGGTGATGGCCCCCGAGCACTGGACCGTGGGCGAGGCGATTGATTTTCTGCGGAATTCCGAAGAGTTGCCGGACCAGTTCTATCATATGGTGCTGGTCGATCCGCGCCTGCATCCGGTGGGCAATGTCACGCTGGGCAAGATCATGCGCTCGCGCCGCGACGTGACGCTGCGCGACATTACCGAGGAGATCTTCCACAAGATCCCCGTCACCCAATACGAGGGCGATGTCGCCTATGCGTTCAACCAGTATCACCTGATTTCGGCCCCTGTGGTGGATGATGACGGGCGGCTTGTGGGTATCATCACGATTGATGACGCGATGGCCGTGCTGGACGAGGAGCATGAGGAAGACATCCTCAGAATGGCGGGTGTGAGCGAGGAATCGAGCCTGTCGGATACAATCCTTGAAGCCGCCAAAGGCAGGGCGGTCTGGCTTTTCGTTAACCTGCTGACCGCGATCCTTGCCTCGCTGGTGATCGACGCTTTTGCCGAGACCATCAACCAGATGGTCGCCTTGGCAGTTCTGATGCCGATCGTGGCCTCGATGGGGGGAAATGCAGGTACGCAGACCATGACCGTGGCGGTGCGGGCGATTGCAACACGCGACCTGACAGCGCAGAACGCATGGCGCGTAATACGGCGCGAAGTCGCTGTAGGCGCGCTGAACGGTGTAATCTTCGGCTTGCTGATGGCTTTGGTGGCGGGCGTCTGGTTCGGTGTGCCGATGCTTGCGGTGGTGATCGGCGTGGCGATGCTGATGACACAGGTTGCCGCGGCGCTGGGCGGGATCGTGATCCCGATGGCGTTGGAACGGTTCCGTATCGATCCAGCGCTGGCCTCGGGACCTTTCGTGACGACTGTGACCGATGTCGTGGGCTTTTTCGCCTTCCTCGGCCTTGCTGCTGCCGTGTTGATGTAGGGTGGCTGGCATGGACCTGAACGCGATGAAGGCAGAGGCGCGCCGCGCCGCGTTCGACAGGCGCAAAACCGCATTCGAGACGTTGGGGCCGGATCATGCTGGTTTGCTGGTCAAGGTTCTGGCACCGCATGCGGGCAAGGTGCTGGCGGGATATATGCCGATGCGGACCGAGATCAGCCCGCTGGCGGCAATGACCCTGATGGCCGGGGCCGGTCCTGTCTGTGTGCCGGTCATTCAGGGCAAGGGGTTGCCTTTGCGTTTTGCGCAGTGGACGCCGGATGGTGCGATGGCCTCGGGCGCATTCGGCGCGATGGTGCCTGCGGTGACAGACTGGCTGGAGCCGGAGGTGCTGATCGTGCCGCTGGTGGGTTTCGACCGGCGCGGTGGGCGTCTGGGCTATGGCGGCGGCTTCTATGACCGTACGCTGGAAGCGCTGCGCGCGCGCGGGGCGGTGCTGGCCGTGGGCTTTGCCTTTGCCGCGCAGGAGGCTGGCGAACTGCCGTTGGAACCGACAGACCAACCGCTGGACCTGATCGTCACCGAACGCGAAGTCATTTTACCCGACGCGACCCGTAGATGAGTATTTGCGGCAAGATGAAGCTGCGGCACGGAAATAATCGGCGGTGGCCGCTGCTTGACCCTTGTCGGGCGCCAGCATTCGCCCTAGGCCTTTAGAGATGAAAATTCTGTTCCTTGGCGATGTCATGGGCCGTGCCGGACGGCAGGCTATATCCGAGAACCTTCCGCGCCTGCGGACGGAGTGGAAGCTGGATTTCGTCGTCGTCAATGGCGAGAACGCCTCTAGCGGGTCAGGGCTGACAGCCGATCATGCCAAGGTTCTGCTGGCAGCCGGCGCGGATTGCCTGACGCTGGGTGACCATGCCTTCGATCAGAAAGACATGCTGCAATATATCGAGGCAGAGCCGCGCATTCTGCGCCCGCTGAACTATGCCAAAGGCGCGCCAGGGCGCGGGCACCGCGTCTTTTCGGATGCGCGGGGGCGCAAGATTCTGGTGACGCAGGTGCTGGGCAACGTGTTCATGAAGCGCGCTTTCGACGATCCTTTCTCGGCGGTGGATCAGGTCTTGTCGGCGCATCCGCTGGGCGGGTCCGTGCAGGCGGCGCTGGTCGATATCCATTGCGAGGCCACCAGCGAGAAAATGGGAATGGGCCACTTCTGCGACGGGCGCGCCAGTGTTGTGGTGGGCACGCATACCCATGTGCCGACCGCCGATACGATGATCCTGCCATCGGGCACGGCGTTCCAGTCCGATGCGGGTATGTGCGGCGATTACAACAGTGTCATCGGCATGGACAAGGTCGAGCCGCTGCGCCGCTTTGTGACTGGCATGGCCAAGAGCCGCTTCACCCCCGCGATGGGCGAGGGCACCTTGTCGGGTCTCTATGTCGAAACCGACGACATGACGGGCCGCGCCATCAAAGTGCGCGCGATCCGTCAGGGCGGGCGGCTGGACGTGTCGGGGCCCTGACGCTGGTGCGCGCGTATCTTGGCAGCGCGGCAGGCGAGCGGTCGGCGTTGTTCGGTCTGCTGATCGTTCTAGGCGCGGGCTGGGGTATCACCCAACCCTTGACGAAGCTGGCGGTCAGCACCGGGCATGGCCATTTCGGGCTGATTTTCTGGCAGTTGGTGATCGGCGCGGTCCTCATGGCGGTGATTGCGCGGGCGACCGGACGTCGCTTGCCGCTGACCCGTCCGGCCTTGCGTGTCTATGCCACGATTGCCCTGATCGGCACGGTCCTGCCCAATACCGCCTCCTATCAGGCGGCGGTGCATCTGCCCTCGGGCGTGTTGTCGATCCTGCTGTCGCTGATCCCGATGATGGCTTTTCCCATCGCGCTGGGTCTGGGGCTGGAGCGGTTCAGCATGCGTCGCCTGTCAGGTCTGCTGCTGGGCCTGCTGGGTGTGGCGTTTCTGGTGTTGCCCGAGACGAGCCTGCCGGATGCCGCGATGGTGGCTTGGGTGCCGGTCGCGATTCTTGCTTCGCTCTGCTACGCGTTCGAAGGCAATTACGTGGCAAGGTGGGGCACCGCGGGGCTGGACCCTGTGCAGGTGCTGTTAGGGGCATCGAGTGCGGGGGCGGTGATGGTGGCCCCGCTGATGCTGGCGTCCGGCCACTGGATCAGCCCGTTCACGCCTTTCGGGGTTGCCGAATGGTCGCTTGTGTCTTCCTCGGTCGTGCATGTGCTGGTCTATACCTCTTTTGTTTGGCTGATCGGGCGGGCCGGATCGGTCTTTGCCGTGCAGGTCAGCTATCTGGTGACGGGATTTGGCGTAATCTGGGCGATGCTGCTGCTGGACGAAAGATATGCGCCTATGATCTGGGCGGCGATGGTGCTGATGATGGCGGGTATGGCATTGGTGCAGCCGCGCCCCAAAGCGGTGCTTGCCCCGCTGACTGGCTTCGGCGACAGTGACATCCGCCCCTGAGCACCTGTGCAGGAATAATGATGACAGTTTTCGAGTTACCCCAGAACACCCAAGCGATCCTGTGCCTGATTGTCGTTTTGGGTATGTTTGTGATGTTCATCAAAGAGATCTATCCGGCCGAGGTTGTCGCGATTGGCGGGGCGTCCCTGATGCTGGTGCTGGGGCTGTTGCCTTATGACAAGGCGTTGACCGTCATGGCAAACCCTGCACCATGGACGATTGCCACGATGTTTATCGTGATGGGGGCCCTTGTAAGGACAGGGGCGCTGGATGCCTTTACTTCGGTTGCGGACCGGCGCGCGCGGACCCATCCGCGCACGGCCATTGTGATGCTGATGGTCTTTGTTGTTCTGGCCTCGGCGATCATGAACAACACGCCCGTGGTTGTGGTGATGCTGCCGGTTTTCGTGCAACTGTCGCGGACCATGGGCATTTCAGCGAGCAAACTTTTGATCCCGCTCAGTTATGCCGCGATCTTGGGGGGAACGCTGACCCTGATCGGCACGTCGACCAACCTGCTGGTGGATGGTGTGGCGCGGGCGCAAGGGATGAAAGGTTTCACGATCTTCGAGGTCACGCCCCTGGCGGTGATCCTTGTCACCTGGGGCATGATCTATCTTCGCTTTGCCGGACCCTGGCTGTTGCCGGACCGCGACAGCATGGCGAATATGCTGTCCGACAAGAGCCGCATGAAGTTCTTTACCGAGGCGGTCATTCCCCCCGATAGCAACCTGATCGGGCGCGAGGTGACGGGTGTGCAACTGTTCAAACGCGAGGGTGTCCGCCTGATCGACGTGGTGCGAGGCGACCAGTCGCTGCGACGTGATTTGCAAGGCGTGATGCTGGAGGTGGGGGACCGTGTGGTTCTGCGCACGCAAATGACCGAATTGCTGAGCCTGCAACGCGACAAAAGCCTCAAGCGGATGGATCAGGTCTCGGCTGTTGAGACATCGACCGTCGAGGTGCTGATCACGCCGGGTTGCAAGATGGTGGGCCGCTCGCTCGGCTCGTTGCGCTTGCGGCGGCGCTTCGGCGTCTATCCGCTGGCGGTGCACCGGCGGAACCAGAATATCGGGCGGCAACTGGATGAACTGGTCGTGCGCGTGGGCGATACATTGCTGCTGGAAGGTGCGCCCGCCGATATCCAGCGCCTTGCGGCGGAAATGGATCTGGTTGATGTCTCGCATCCGTCTGCCCGCGCTTTCCGGCGCGGCCATGCGCCGGTGGCCATCGTGTCGCTGCTGGCCATCGTGGTTCTGGCGGGGCTTGGTGTGGCACCGATCCTGTCTCTGGCTGTTCTGGCGATGGCGGTGGTCCTTCTGACCGGTTGCATCGACGCGGATGAGGCGTTTTCCTTTGTCGAGGGGCGGTTGCTGGCGCTGATCTTTGCCATGCTCGCGATTGGTGCGGCACTGGAACATACCGGTGCAGTCAACCTGATCGCGCAGGGCGTGGCCCCCGCGCTGACCGATCTGCCGCCGTTTTTCATCATCTGGGCGATTTATCTGCTGACCTCGGTGATGACTGAGATGGTATCGAATAACGCGGTGGCCGTGGTTGTGACGCCGATTGCCATAGGTTTGGCGCAAGCGATGGGGATTGATCCGCGTCCGCTGGTCGTGGCGGTGATGGTGGCGGCCTCGGCCAGTTTTGCCACACCGATCGGCTACCAGACCAATATGCTGGTCTATGGTCCCGGCGGGTACCGCTTCACCGATTTCCTGCGGGTCGGCGTGCCGCTCAATATCTCGGTGGGGTTGTTGTCGGCGGCATTGATCCCGTTTATCTGGCCACTGTAGCGCGCCGTATCTTGCCCGTTGCGACTGGTCTTGCAGCCCGCCTGTCTGCTGACATATAGAGACGCTGATCGCGGACAGATGAACCAGACAGGCAGACGGAGACACCAATGGCCGGCCATTCAAAATGGGCAAACATCCAGCATCGCAAGAACCGTCAGGATTCGGTGCGCGCCAAGCTCTTCTCGAAGATGTCCAAGGAAATCACCGTGGCCGCCAAGATGGGCGATCCGGATCCCGAAAAGAACCCGCGTCTGCGATTGGCGGTGAAGGAAGCGAAATCGCAATCTTGCCCCAAGGATGTGATCGAACGCGCCATCAAGAAAGCCATCGGCGGCGAGGGCGACAATTACGAGGAAATCCGCTACGAGGGGTATGGCCCCAATGGTGTGGCGATCATCGTCGAGGCGATGACCGACAACCGCAACCGCACCGCATCCAACGTGCGCTCGACTTTCACCAAGAACGGCGGCAATCTGGGCGAGACCGGATCGGTGGGCTTCATGTTCGACCGCAAGGGCGAGATTACCTATCCCGCGAAGGTGGGCGATGCCGATACCGTGCTGATGGCTGCGATCGAGGCCGGTGCCGAGGATGTGGAAAGCAGTGAGGACGGCCATACAATCTGGTGCGCCGATACCGATCTGAACGAGGTTGCTACCGCGCTTGAGGGTGTTCTGGGCGAATCCGACAGCACCAAGCTGGTCTGGAAACCCACCACCACGACCGAGATGGATCTGGACAGCATGACCAAACTGATGAAGCTTGTCGATGCGCTGGAAGATGATGATGACGTGCAACGCGTCACCACCAATTTCGAGGCCAGCGACGAGGTAATGGGTCAGCTTTGATCCCGTCCGGTCAGTGACATGCAAGGGCGTCCCGCCGGGGTGCCCTTTTGCGTTGCAGGGTCGTGACAACCGCGTTTGGGCCTGCCAAGACTGAAGCGTCACAGACAACGGGTCAGGCGGACGGGTGCAGGCGGATTACACGATCATTGGCGGGGGGATTGTCGGGCTTAGCGTGGCATGGGGCCTGCTCAGGGCCGGAAAAAGCGTGATCGTGCTGGATGGCGATGATGGCAGCTTTCGCGCCAGCCGTGGTAATTTCGGCCTGATTTGGGTGCAATCCAAAGGCTTGGGCAATCCCGCCTATGCACGCTGGACGCAGCGGTCGGCTGCGTTGTGGCAGGGCTTTGCCGCCGAACTGGGGGCAGGGGCGGGGGTCGATCTGTCCTTGCGGCAAGAGGGCGGATACGACTTCCATTTGGACGAGGCCAAACTGGAGGCCACGGTCGCCCGCTATGCCGCGCTACGCGATGCCTTGCGCGGGGATTACCCGTTCGAGGTGCTGGGACATAACGCGCTCAAGCGCGAGGAGCCGGAGGTTGGGCCGCGTGTCGCGGGTGCGATCCTGCATCATCAGGATGGTCACGTGAACCCGCTACGCCTGTTGCGCGCGCTGGCGGTGGATGTGCGCCGCCTTGGCGGGCAGGTGCTGGCCGGACAGGCCGTCACGGATGTCGAGGCCAAGGGTGGTGCCTTGCGGATCATCTGCGCTTCGGGTCAACCGGTCGAGGCGGCGCAGGTGGTGCTATGTGCAGGGCTTGGCACGATGGAGCTTGGCCCGAAACTGGGGTTTTCCGCGCCTGTGCGTCCGCAACGCGGGCAGGTACTGGTGACCGAAAAACTGCCCAAGCTGATGAACCGCCCCTCTGCCACGATCCGGCAGGTCGACGAGGGCGGTATCCAGATCGGGGCCAGCGCGGAAGAGGTGGGGTTGGACGACCGCGTGTCCACGCCGACCGCCGCCGCGATTGCAGCACAAGCCGTAGCAGTGATGCCGCGTCTGGCCAGCGCGCAGATGGTGCGAAGCTGGGCTGCCCTCAGGATCATGTCGCCGGACGGATTGCCGATCTACGCCCGCAGCGCGACCTTGCCCGGGGTCAGTCTTGTGACCTGCCATTCCGGTATCACGCTGGCTGCCGCGCATGCACTGCTGCTGCCGCGCTGGCTGGACGCGGCGACGGATGCCCCCGATCTGGACGCGTTCAGTGAGGCCCGCTTTGCGCTTTCATGATCTTGATCCCGACAGACCGCTTGTCCCGGTGACGCTGGACGGCCAGCCCGTTGATCTGCCGGATGGGGCCAATCTGGCGGCGGCCTTGCTAGGGGCGGGGATCGACAGGTTTCGCGCCACGCCGGTTTTGGGCGCGCCGCGCGGGCCGTTCTGCATGATGGGGGCCTGTTTCGATTGTTTGATCGAAGTGGATGGCGTGACACGTCAAGCCTGCATGGTGCAGGTGCAAGCGGGCTTGGTTCTGTCGCGTCCGGCCGGTCAGGTGGGGACATGAACTCAGCCGATCTGATCGTGGTCGGGGCCGGACCCGCTGGCATGGCCGCGGCGTCCGAAGCAGCAGCAGCGGGTCTGACCGTGGCGGTTCTGGACGAGCAGACCGGACCGGGCGGGCAGATTTACCGCGCGGTAACGCAGGGCGGCGCCACTCGTGCTGCGTTGCTGGGACGGGACTATCCGGTGGGTGCAATGCTGGCGCGGGCGATGCAGGCGGGGGGGGGGCGCTATCTGGTAGGGGCCGTTGTCTGGCAGATTGAACCGGGTGCGACGGGCATCACCGTCAGCTATTCGCAACAGGGGCACGCCGCGCAAATACGGTGCGCGCGGTTGGTCCTGGCCACTGGCGCACTGGAGCGGCCCGTGCCGGTGCCGGGCTGGACCCTTCCCAGCGTGATGACAGCGGGGGCGGGGCAGATCTTGCTCAAGGCGTCTGGGCTGGTGCCGGAGCGCTGTGTGCTGGCGGGATCGGGGCCGCTTTTGTATTTGCTGGCGGTCCAGATGGCGCGGGCGGGCAAGCCGCCGTTGGCACTGATTGAGACGCAAGGCGCAGGCGATATCCTGCGCGCAGTGCCACATCTGGCGCGTGGCGCGCGTGGCTGGCGAAGTCTGGTCAAGGGGGTGGGCCTGCTGGCAGAACTACGCCGCTTTGGGGTGCGGCGCATCACCGGCGCGCGCGATCTGCGGATCACCGGCACGGAAAGAGCCGAAGCGATTGAATACACGGCTAAAGGTCGCAGCCAGCGGATCGCTTGCAATACGGTGTTACTGCATCAGGGGGTTGTGCCAAATACACAGATCAGTCAGGCGCTGCGGCTTGCGCATGTCTGGCTGGAAGGCCAGCATGCTTTTGCGCCGCGCTGCGATCGTTGGGGCGAGACTTCTGCAGCAGGTATTTTCGTGGCCGGTGACGGGGCCGGGATTGCGGGGGGCATTGCAGCAGCGTCGGCGGGCCAGGTGGCGGCTTTGCAAGTGGCCTACCAGCTTGGCCGGATGGATAGTGCCGCGCGGGATGCCAAAGCGCGTGCACCATTTGCTGTGCTTGCGGCAGAACGCGCCGTGCGTCCGTTTCTGGAACGCGCCTATCCGCCATCCGATCAGGTTCTGGCCCCCACCGATGCCACGATCATCTGCCGCTGCGAGGAGGTCACCGCCGGACAGATCCGCGATTGGGCGCGGTTGGGTTGCACCGGACCGAACCAGGCCAAAGCCTTTGGACGGGTGGGGATGGGGCCTTGTCAGGGGCGCTATTGCGGGTTGAGCGTTACCGCCTTGCTGGCGCAAACGCATGGGGTCAGCCCAGCCGCTGTCGGAATGTTCCGCATCAGACCGCCTTACAAGCCCGTCACGCTTGGAGAATTGGCCCAACTGGACAATGGCGGTGATGAATAGCGCCCGCGCAACCGGGGCGCCGCCCCGGACCCCGGGGATATTTCGGGCAAGAAGAAACCGGGTTCGGTGATCGTTTTGCTGTAGGATGTGCACAGGTTTGTCCACATTTAGGGATGAAGAAGCTGGCTAGACCGCTTTGGAAGGCTTTTCAATTTTCGTTCTGAACGAGATGGCAACATCATTTTAGCCGCGCACGCTTATTAAATACCCAATCATTGGCAGAGCTTATCCACGACAGGCTTAGAGCTTGTTAGCTATTGTGTGGATAACTGAGCAGGATTTTATCCACAGGTTCAAGGTTGCCTTGACCTGCCTTTGCCACCCCGATACGCGCAGATGAAACGGACAATCGGGGTGTGTGATGCAGGCGATAGGGGCGGGGTTCGGGCTGGGGCTGTCGCTGATCATGGCGATCGGGGCGCAGAATGCCTTTGTGCTGCGTCAGGGTATCCGGCGCTCGCATGTGCTGGCGGTCTGTCTGACCTGCGCGCTCAGCGATGCGATCCTGATCGCCGCCGGTGTCGCGGGCTTTGGCCGGTTGACGCAAGCCGCCCCGTGGATTGAGCCGGTGATGCGCTGGGGCGGCGCGGCGTTTCTGGTCGTCTATGGCGCGCGCTCTTTCCTGTCGGCATGGCGCGGGGGCGCTGTTCTGGTGGCCGAAGGGCAAGGAGGCGAGGCGCTGGGGCCTGTTCTGCTGACCTGTCTGGCGCTGACATGGCTGAATCCGCATGTCTACTTGGATACAGTCGTGCTGCTCGGCGCTGTGGCAGCGCAATATGAAGACAGGCTTGGTTTTGCGCTAGGCGCCATGACGGCGAGCGTCGTGTTCTTTTTTACATTAGGCTATGGTGCACGGCGCTTGGCCCCGCTATTTGCCCGCCCGCAGGCATGGCGCGTGCTGGATTTCGCGGTGGGCCTGCTGATGTGGACGATTGCCGCAAGCCTGATCCGCGGCGGTTAAGTTATCCTGAGCGCACAAGTTTTTGCCTGCAGCCCTTGCAGCTCGCCCCGCTTCGTGGCTTGATGCCGCCATGATCATTCAAGAACGACCCGTCCGCCCTGTTCTGGGTGTATTCTGGATGGTGGTGACGGGCCTTTTGTTCGTGGGCGTCACTGCGCTTGTGAAATATCTCGGCCCCGGCATCCCTGCACCAGAGGCAGCGTTCCTGCGCTATGCCATTGGTCTGGTTTTCCTGATCCCGCTGATCCGCCCGATCCTTGCAACACAGCTGTCGCGCCGCCAATGGAGCCTGTTCACCCTGCGCGGGCTGTCCCATTCCATCGGTGTGGCCCTGTGGTTTTATGCGATGGCGCGCATCCCAATCGCGGATGTGACGGCGATGAACTATCTCGCGCCGATCTATGTGACGCTGGGCGCTGCCCTGTTTCTGGGCGAGAAACTGGCCACCCGCCGCGTGATTGCCGTGATCATCGCGCTGTTGGGCGCGCTGATCATTCTGCGTCCCGGTTTTCGCGAAATCGGACCCGGCCATCTGGCGATGCTGGGGGCTGCCGTTGTATTCGGCGCGTCCTATCTGTTGGCCAAGCTGCTGACGGACGAGACGAATGCCGCGATTGTGGTCGGCATGCTGTCGATCTGGGTGACAGTCGGACTGGCTCCGATGGCGTTTGCGGTCTGGGTGCCGCCCAGCCTTGAGGCTTTGGGCATCCTGACGCTGGTGGCGCTTCTGGCAACGACGGGGCATTACACCATGACACTGGCCTTTGCCGCGGCGCCAGTCACCGTGACCCAGCCGGTCACCTTTCTACAACTGGTTTGGGCCGTCGCCTTGGGAGCTTTGTTCTTTGACGAGGGTGTGGATATTTGGGTCGTCATCGGCGGGCTGGTCATCCTGGGATCGGTGACTTTTATCACATGGCGCGAGGCGGTTCTGAAACGGCGCCCGATCACGCCGCCCGCGACGGCCACCAAGGTTTAGCCCTTGCGCTGATCTTTCGAGGCTGTTGCGCGCGGGTCCAGCAGTCCGGCAAGTACATCGGCCCGCGTGATCCGGCCCACAGCTTGCCCTGCGGCGTCCGTCACGGTCAGTCCGGCTTCGTCGGCCTGTTGCAGCCCTTGCATGACAGCGCGCAGACCTGCGCCAGCGGCGATTCTTAACCCGTGGCTTGCTGAGGTCACAGGCTGCATCACATCGGCCGCAGTCAATACGCCCAAAGGATTCATATGGGCCACGAATTCGGCCACGTAATCGGTGGCGGGATTGGTAAAGATCTGCTGCGGGGTGCCGCATTGCACGATGCGGCCACCTTCCATGATCGCAATCCGGTTGCCCAGTTTGAACGCCTCGTCAAGGTCGTGGCTGACGAAGATGATGGTGCGTTTCAGCGTGGCCTGCACCTCAAGCAGTTCGTCCTGAAGGCGCGCGCGGATCAGCGGGTCGAGGGCCGAGAACGGCTCGTCCATCAGCAGGATGGGGGCCTCGGTCGCGAAGGCGCGGGCAAGACCCACGCGTTGTTGCATGCCGCCTGACAGTTCTGCGACCTTGCGGTCGGCCCATTGCGACAGGTTCACAAGCTCCAGCTGCGCCTCGACACGGGCCCGGCGTTCCGCGCGCCCCATGCCGCCCAGCTCCAGCCCAAGGCCCACGTTCTCGCGCACCGTGCGCCAGGGCAGCAGGCCGAATTGCTGGAACACCATGGCCACCCGGTGCAGCCGGATGCGGCGCAGCGTGGCTGCGTCGGCATGGGTGACATCGACCAGCACATTGCCGTCACAGACATGGGCCGCGCCCCGGCAAACCGGGTTCAACCCGTTGACCGCGCGCAGCAAGGTGGACTTGCCCGAACCGGAAAGGCCCATGAGCACCAGGATCTCGCCCTCGGCCACCTCGAGCGAGCAGTCATGCACGCCCAGCACCTGGCCCGTCTCCTGCTGGATCGCGGACCGGCTGTGGCCCTCGTCCATCAGGGGCAGGGCGCGTTCGGGCTGATCTCCAAAGACGATCGAGACATTGTCGAAGCGCACGGCGATGCCTGCGGTCTCTCGTGGGGCTGTCATGCGGGTCATTTCCGTTCGATCCTCAGCATGCGGTCCAGCAAGATGGCCAGCACCACGATCACCAGACCGGATTCAAACCCCAGTGCGGGGTTCACGCGGTTGAGCGCCTGCAGAACTGGCACGCCCAGCCCGTCCGCGCCCACCAGCGCCGCGATCACCACCATCGACAGCGACAGCATGATGGTCTGGTTCAGTCCCGCCATGATCTGCGGCAGCGCATAAGGCAGTTCCACCTTGAGCAGGGTCTGGCGCGGAGTGGCACCGAAGGCTTGCGCCGCCTCCAGCAGTGGGGTGGGTGTAGCGGTAATTCCCAGATGGGTCAGGCGGATCGGTGCGGGCAGCACGAAAATCACCGTGGCGATCAGGCCGGGCACCATGCCGATGCCGAAAAATACAATGGCGGGAATGAGATAGACAAAGGTAGGCAGGGTTTGCATCAGATCGAGCACCGGACGGAGGGCACGAAACAGCCCCGGCCGATGCGCCGCAGCAATCCCGATGGGCACGCCCAGCCCCATACAGACCACGCAGGCCGCCAGCACCAGCGTCAGCGATTGGGTGGTCTGGATCCAATAGCCCTGATTGACGATGAACAGAAAGCCCAAGCCCACCAGAGCGGCCGGTTTCCAGCTGCGTTGCAAGACCACGGTCAGGGCAACAAAGACGCCGATCACGACCAGAGGATGCGGCGATTGCAGGATCCACAGGATCGCGGCGATCAGGGTCTCCAGCCCGTCTGACATCCCGTCGAAGACAAAGGCGCCATGTGTTTCCAGCCATATGAAGGCGCTGTCGGCGTAGTCGCCCACGGGGATCTTGGTCTCGGTCAGCCAGTTCATCGGGTTAAGACCCCTTTTCTGGCGCAGCTTGCCACGGCGGGCTGCGCATACCCTTCCCCCGCGAGAGGGAAGGTGTTTTGCTTAATGTGCTGTGACAGTTGCGATCACAGACCCAGCGCCGCGCGGGCGGCGGGCAGGGCTTCGGCACCATCGAGGGTGGTGACGCCGGACAGCCAGCCGTTCAGCACGTCGGGATTCGCGGTTAGCCATGTCTTTGCTGCTTCGGCCGGATCAGCGCCATCGTTCAAGATCGCGCCCATGATCTCGTTCTCCATGGCCAGGGTGAACTCCAGGTTGCCGAAGAAGGCGCCCAGATTGGGGCATTCGGCGGCATAGCCCGCGCGCGTATTGGTGCGCACCTCGGCGCCGCCAAGGTTGGGGCCGAACCAGTCATCGCCGCCTTCCAGATAGGTCATGTCGAAATTGGCGTTCATCGGATGGGGTTCCCATCCCAGAAACACAATCGGCTCGCCACGTCGGTCAGCGCGCGTGACCTGCGCCAGCATCCCCTGTTCCGAGCTTTCGGCGACGCTGAAGCTGCCAAGGCCGAAGGCATCGGCGGCGATCATGTCCATGATCAGGCGGTTGCCGTCATTGCCAGCCTCGATCCCGTAGATCTTGCCTTCCAGCGCGTCGGCATGCGTGGCGATATCGGCAAAGCTGGCGATGCCCAGATCGGCGGCGGCACCGTTCACGGCCAAAGTATACTTCGCGCCGGTCAGGTTGGTGCGGATAGTGTCGACTGTGCCCGCGTCACGATAGGGGGCAATATCGGCCTCCATCGTGGGCATCCAGTTGCCAAGAAAAACGTCGATATCGCCCTTGGACAGCGAGATATAGGTGACCGGCACGGACAGAATCTTGGTTTCTGTCTCATATCCCAACGCTTCCAGCACCACGGATGTCGCGGCGGTGGTCGCGGTGATATCGGTCCAGCCGACATCCGAGAATGTGACCTTGTCGCATTGGGCAAAGGCAGGTGTTGCGACCAGCAGGGCCAGTGCCGTCAGCGGGGTTGCGAGGGCGGTTTTCTTGGTCATCTGTGTCTCCCGTGTTGTTATTGATTGACTAGTCAATAAAAAAACATTTAGCGTCTTGTGGCAAGTTTATCGGAGAAAACCATGCCCAAGCTCGGGATGGAGCCTATACGCCGTGCCGCCTTGGTGGAAGCGACAATCACCGAGATTGGCAAATGCGGCACGCTGGATGTCACTGTCGCGCAGATCGCGCGGCGGGCAGGCATGTCCTCGGCTTTGGCGCATCACTACTTTGGCGGGAAGGAACAGATCTTTCTGGCAGCCATGCGCCATACTTTAACGCTTTATGCGGCAGGTGTGCGCGGGGCGCTGGAGATGGCCGATGATTCAAGGCAGCGGCTTGAGGCGATCGTGCGCGCCAGTTTCGCAGGCAGCAATTTCCGCCGCGAGGTGGTGGCGGCATGGCTGAACTTCTACGTGCTGGCACAGGTGTCGGAAGATGCGCGGAAATTGCTGTCGGTCTATCAGCGCAGGCTCAGATCGAACCTGACGCATGATTTGCGCCCATTGGTGGGCGCGCGAGCGCGGGATGTGGCCGACCGGATCGCGGCGCTGATCGACGGGGTGTATCTGCGGCAATCATTGGGGCTGGGACAGCCCGATAGCGGTGCTGCGGTGGCGACCGTGCTGGGTTATCTTGATCTGGAATTACAAAGGGGTAGGGCATGAAAGACGACCGCGCGCGGCCCAATATCCTGATCGTGATGGTCGACCAGTTGAACGGCACGCTGTTTCCTGACGGACCAGCAAACTGGCTGCATGCACCCAACCTCAAGGCGCTTGCGGCGCGGTCCACGCGCTTTGCAAATGCCTACACGGCTTCGCCCCTTTGCGCGCCCGGACGGGCGAGTTTCATGTCGGGCCAGTTGCCCAGTGGCACGCGGGTGTATGACAATGCTGCCGAATTCGCCTCCAGCATCCCGACCTACGCGCATCATCTGCGGCGTGCGGGCTATTACACGTGCTTGTCCGGCAAAATGCATTTCGTCGGTCCCGACCAGTTGCACGGGTTCGAGGAGCGTCTGACCACCGATATCTATCCCGCCGATTTCGGCTGGACGCCGGATTACCGCAAGCCGGACGAGCGGATCGACTGGTGGTATCACAATATGGGATCCGTCACCGGCGCGGGTGTGGCCGAGATCACCAACCAGATGGAATATGACGACGATGTTACCCATCAGGCGGTGCAGAAAATCTATGACCTGTCACGCGGGGCGGATGCGCGGCCGTGGTGCCTGACCGTCAGCTTTACCCATCCGCATGACCCCTACGTGGCGCGGCGCAAATACTGGGATCTCTACGAGGATTGCGACCATCTGATGCCCGAGGTGGGACCCATCCCCTATGAGAAGCAGGACCCGCACTCCAAGCGGATATTCGATGCCAATAACTGGCGTTCTTACAATCTGACTGACGCGATAGTGGCCCGTGCAAGACGTGCCTATTTTGCCAATATCAGCTATCTGGACGACAAGATCGGCGAGGTTCTGGCCACGCTTGAGGCGACGCGCCAGCAGGCTATCGTCCTGTTCGTCAGCGACCACGGCGATATGCTGGGCGAGCGCGGATTGTGGTACAAGATGTGCTTTTACGAAGGCTCGGCCCGTGTCCCGCTGATGATTGCGGCCCCAGACATGACCGCGGGGCGTATTGATGCGCCGGTCAGCACGATCGACGTCTGCCCGACGTTGTGCGATCTGGCGGGCGTCAGCATGGACGAGGTGATGCCGTGGACCACGGGTGAAAGCCTCGTGCCGCTTGCTCAGGGCTTTGATCGCGCCAGTCCGGTGGCGATGGAATATGCGGCAGAAGCATCGAACGCCCCGCTAGTCTGTCTGCGCTATGGCCGGTGGAAATATACCCGCTGCCAGCTTGATCCCGACATGCTGTTCGATCTGGATGCCGACCCGCACGAATTGCATAATCTTGCGGATGATCCCGCGCATCAAGGCACGCTGGCAAGCCTGCGTGCCAAGTCCGAGGCGCGCTGGGATCTGGCCCGTTTCGACGGCGAGGTGCGGGAAAGTCAGGCGCGACGCTGGGTCGTTTACGAGGCTTTGCGTCAGGGTGGCTATTACCCGTGGGATTTCCAGCCGCTGCAAAAAGCCTCGGAACGCTACATGCGCAACCACATGGACCTGAATATCCTCGAGGAAAGCAAACGCTTTCCACGCGGGGAATGATCGGCCCGCGATCATCCCTGTGCCTTACCATTTCATCTTGCCGGAAATACTCAACATGACCCAATTTGCCACACAGCCCGCCGCCAGCCACTTTGTGAACGGCCGCTATCTCGAGGACACAGAGGGCGCGCTGATCGATGTGATCTATCCGGCCACCGGCAAGGTGATCGCCCGTGTGCATGAGGCCACCCCTGCCGTCATTGAAGAGGCGATCACCAGCGCGCGGGCGGCGCAAAAGGCATGGGCTGCAATGCCGGGCGTGCAACGGGGGCGCATCCTGCGGCGTGCGGCCGATATCATGCGCGAACGCAACCGCGACCTGAGCATTCTGGAAAGCCATGATACGGGCAAACCCCTCTCTGAAACGCTTTATGTCGACGCGACCAGTGGCGCGGATGCGCTGGAGTATTTCGGCGGGATTGCGGCCAGCCTGACGGGGGATCACATCCCCTTGGGCGAGAACTGGGCCTATACCGTGCGCGAAGCTTTGGGCCTTTGCGTGGGTATTGGTGCTTGGAACTATCCTACCCAGATCGCCTGCTGGAAGGGCGCACCTGCGCTGGCCTGCGGCAATGCGATGATCTTCAAACCCTCCGATGTGACGCCGCTTTGCGCGTTGAAAGTGGCGGAAATCCTGCATGAGGCGGGGCTTCCTGCGGGGCTTTACAACGTCATTCAGGGGCGTGGCGCCGTCGGTGGCGCATTGGTGGGTGATGCCCGCGTCGACAAGGTCTCGCTGACCGGATCGGTGCCGACCGGCAAGAAGGTCTACGCCGCTGCCGCCGCTGGCTTGAAGCATGTGACGATGGAACTGGGTGGCAAGTCACCCCTGATCATCTTTGATGATGCCGATCTGGACGATGCGGTGGGCGGGGCGATTCTGGGGAATTTCTATTCCTCGGGGCAGGTTTGCTCAAACGGAACGCGGGTCTTCGTGCAAAAAGGCATCCGCGAGGCGTTCCTCAAGCGCCTGTCCGAACGTCTGGCCAAGGCCGTGATCGGCGATCCGCTGGATGAGACCACGAATTTCGGCCCGATGGTGTCCGAGCGGCAGTTGGGGATCGTCGAGACCTACATCGTCAAAGGCGTCGAGGAGGGCGCGCGGCTTGTCTGTGGCGGCAAGCGTCTGGACAAGGACGGGTTCTGGATCACGCCTGCTGTCTTTGCCGATGTGACGGACGACATGACCATCGCACGTGAAGAGATTTTCGGCCCCGTCATGTGCGTTCTGGATTTCGATGACGAGGACGAGGTCATCGCACGGGCCAATGACACGGAATTCGGCCTGTCAGCGGGTGTTTTCACCCGCGATCTGGCGCGAGCGCATCGCGTCGTGGGCCGCATGGAGGCAGGCACCTGCTATATCAACACCTATAACGATGCGCCGGTCGAAGTGCCTTTCGGCGGGGTCAAGATGTCAGGCGTCGGGCGCGAGAACGCCAAGGCCGCGATCGAGCATTACAGCCAGCTCAAATCGGTTTTCGTGCGCATGGGGCGGGTCGAGGCGCCTTTCTGAAACGTCAGGGGCCACCAGGCCGGCACACCCACCCGACCACCCCGCGCCAGCATGGCGGATCGGGGCCGGTCGAAGCAGTGCAGGCGATCTTTAAGATGAACAGGACGACAGACAGTGACGATGGAAGCCGATTTCGTGATCATAGGGGCGGGCAGTGCAGGCTGCGCCATGGCCTATCGCCTGGCCGAAGCGGGGGCTTCGGTTCTGGTGGTGGAACATGGCGGCACCGATGCGGGGCCATTCATCCAGATGCCTGCCGCGCTATCCTATCCGATGAATATGAAGCGCTATGACTGGGGCTATCAGTCCGAACCCGAACCGCATCTGAACAACCGCCGTCTGGCCGTGCCGCGCGGCAAGGTGATCGGTGGTTCCAGCAGCATCAACGGGATGGTCTATGTGCGCGGCCATGCACGCGACTTCGACCATTGGCGCGATCAGGGCGCGGATGGCTGGGGCTATGCCGATGTGTTGCCCTATTTCCGCCGGATGGAGCAATCCCACGGCGGGCAAGAGGGTTGGCGCGGCACCGACGGGCCGCTGCATGTCCAGCGCGGACCACGCAAGAACCCGCTCTTCCATGCTTTTGTCGAGGCGGGGCTGCAAGCGGGCTACGGCCTGACCGATGACTATAATGGCGAGCGGCAGGAAGGTTTCGGCCCCATGGAGCAGACCGTCTGGCGTGGGCGGCGCTGGTCGGCGGCCAATGCCTATTTGCGGCCTGCGTTGAAACACGCCAATTGCGGCCTGATCCGTGCCTTCGCGCGACGTGTTGTCATCTCGGAAGGGCGCGCCACGGGAGTCGAGGTGACGCGCGGCAATGGCATCGAGATCATTCGCGCGCGGCGCGAGGTGGTGCTGGCCTCGTCCTCGATCAACTCTCCCAAGCTGTTGATGCTGTCGGGGATCGGCCCCGCCGCGCATCTGACGGAACACGGAATTCCAGTCGTGGCCGACCGTCCCGGGGTTGGGGGCAACCTTCAGGACCATCTGGAATTGTATATCCAGATGGCGGCCAGCCAGCCTGTAAGCCTGTTCAAGTACTGGAACCTCTGGAGCAAGGCGCTGATCGGGGCGCAATGGCTGTTTACCGGCAAGGGGTTGGGCGCCAGCAACCAGTTTGAAAGCGCGGGCTTCATCCGCTCGCGGGCTGGTATCGACTATCCCGATATCCAGTTCCATTTCCTGCCCCTTGCTGTGCGCTATGACGGCAAGATCGCCGCCGAGGGTCACGGATTTCAGGCCCATGTCGGCCCGATGCGCAGCCCCTCGCGCGGGACGATCACCTTGCGCTCGTCCGATCCTGCGGATGATCCTGTGATCCGTTTCAACTATATGTCCGAGTCGCAGGACTGGTGGGAGTTCCGGCAATGTATCCGCCTGACCCGCGAAATATTCGCGCAGAAGGCATTTAAACCGTTTGTAAGTTATGAGATTCAGCCCGGACTTTCGCTGCAAAGCGACTCCGAACTGGATGATTTCATCCGCGAACATGCCGAAAGCGCCTATCACCCTTGCGGCACATGCCGGATGGGACGGGCCAGTGATCCTCTGGCGGTTGTCGATCCGAAAGCGCGGGTGATCGGGGTCGATGGGCTACGTGTGGCGGATAGCAGCATTTTTCCGCGCATTACCAATGGCAATCTCAATGCGCCCTCGATCATGGTCGGCGAGAAGGTCAGCGACGATTTGTTGGGTCGTGATCCCTTGCCTGCCGACAACCGCGCGCCGTGGGTCCATCCAGATTGGGAAAGTGCGCAGCGCTAAGGTGGTGAACGCAGAAAACTGTCGCATAGGTAACAGTTTGAGTCATTTAATGATCCAGAAGTTAACTTTTCGTTAACATTCGTTAAAGCTTTGGGTTGAAATGGTTTCAAAAGCGTTTGAAATCGCCCCATGTTCAAAATCATTTTTTTCCTTCTTTTCGCAATCGTTCTTCTGGCCGCCAGCTTTGCAATGGCCGGCACGCCGAACGGGCTGATCCGTGTCATTGACGGCGATACGCTGGATGTCGGGGGTGTGCGGGTCCGTTTGCACGGGATCGACGCACCCGAGGCCAACCAGCGCTGCGAGACAGAGCAGGGTGTCACATGGGATTGCGGGGCATGGGTCAGCCGCGAGGTGCGCGCCCGCTATCAGGGCAAGTCTGCCGCTTGCGAGGCGCTGGACAGCGACCGCTATGGTCGTGTCGTGGCCCGTTGCAAAGTGGGTGGGCAGGATATGGGAGCGGCACTTGTCGGTGACGGGTTGGCCTTTGCCTATCGGCGCTACGCGATGGACTATGACCTGATCGAGAAACAGGCAGCGGTCGCAGAACGCGGGCTTTGGGCCATGCGGGTGCAGGACCCTGCAGCGTTTCGCCGGGATGGCGGGGCTGCTCCGCGCGCAGCGCGTGCTGCAAGTGATTGCAACATCAAGGGAAATATCAGCGCCAAGGGCGAGCGGATCTATCACAGTCCGGGTCAGGACCATTATGATCGCACGCGCATCAACACCGCGCAGGGCGAACGTTGGTTCTGTTCCCCCGCCGAGGCGCAGGCTGCGGGATGGCGCGCCGCGCGTCGCTGAACCTGTGCCGCCGAAACGCTGCACACGGATTGTGCGCGAATAAGGGGCTGCACTGTGTCTGCCGGCGTTGTATCCACCTGCCATGTCAAAACCGTTTTCGATAGAAACCCGCACCGGCCTGCCCGAGCATCTTCGTGTGCTGGCAGACCGCTATCCGCGCGCGGAATGGCGCGGGCATATGAATTTCAATGACCTGACCGGTTTCTGGCTGGAGCGTCACTTGATGTTCCGGCAGGTGCTGGACAAGGTGATCGGAGACACGCAGGCGCATCTTGACGGCTATACAGGTCGCTACGGGCCGGAACTGTCGCGCTACACAGGTTTTTTTCTGGACCAGTTGCACGGGCATCACCAGATCGAGGATCAGCACTATTTCCCGCAATTCATGGCGATGGACAAGCGGCTGGAGCAGGCTTTCGACATTCTGGACGTGGATCATCACGCGCTGGACCACCATCTGAACGCGCTGGCCGATCATACCAATCAGGTTCTGCGGGCCTTGCAGCAGGGCCAAAAGGCGCGGGACGAAGCGGGTCGCCTGTTGGCTGTGCAGGAAGGGTTCAAAACCTTTCTGAACCGGCATCTGATGGACGAGGAAGAGATCATCGTGCCGATCGTTCTGGAATACGGGACGGAAATGTCGTGAGGCCGGCTGTTTTGTGGCTGGATTGATCTGTCTCAAGGTACGGTTGGGCTGGCTTTGCTAGTCTTGACCAACGCAACCAGAAGGAGACAGGCGCGATGTCCAACACCCCCCACGAACTGCATGACGAATTCCCCTCGAAAGCCGCGAAGATTGCGGAACTGAAGACCGCTGATGCCCATTTCGCGCGACTGGCCGAGGACTATCACAAGATCAACCGCGCGGTTCATAGGGCGGAGACCCATGTGGAACCTGTCGAAGAACTGGTCGAGGTCGAAATGCGGAAAACCCGCGCGGCCCTGAAGGATCAGATCTACGCCTATCTGAAAGACTGATCCCGAAAGCCACAGATGCAGGGGGCGCAGGGGGATCCCTGCGCCCTTTTTGCGGTCAATCGACGGTATAGGGCAGGATGCCGCGTTCGTCGCTGTTGATGGTCAGACGTCGTTCCAGCGGCGGGACCGAGCGTTGGTGGCAATCCTTGCGCTCGCAAATCCGGCAGGAAATGCCGATAGGTTCGAATGCGCGGGGGTTGGCAAGGTCAAGATCGTCGGCATAGACAAGATCAGCGGCGTGCCGCACCTCGCACCCCAGCGCGATGGCAAAACGGCGTGTCGGTGCGCCGAAGCTTCCGCCGGGCTTGGACACATCTCGCGCCAGATTGATATAGCGAACCCCGTCCGGCGTTTCCGCCAGTTGCCGCAGGAACCTGCCCGGAGTCTCGAATGCGCGATGGACGTTCCAGAGCGGGCAGGCCCCGCCGAAACGGGCGAATTGCAGCAATGTCGCGGAATGGCGCTTGGTGATCGTACCGGCCTGATCGACGCGGACAAAGAAAAACGGGATGCCTTTGGCGCCGGGTCGTTGCAGCGTGGACAGGCGGTGCGCAACCTGTTCGATTGATGCGCCGAACCGGTGCGCCAGCAATTCCAGATCGTGCCGCGTATCGCGCGCCGCCGCCTGAAAGGTTGTATAGGGCATGATGGCGGCACCGGCAAAGAAGTTGGCGAGGCCAATCTTGGCAATGGCGCGCGCTTGATCAGTCTGGAAACGTGCCAGATCGAGCGTTGCTTCCAGAAGAGCATTCTGCTTCAATAAGGCAAGTTGTAGCAAAAGCTGGAACCCTTGAGTCTCCAAACTTGCACGCGACGACAGCGTCAATCGCTTGGCTGCCGGATCATAGTGGCGCATACCAGAAATGTCTGTAAACGATACGGTTACGCCTGCCTGTTCAAGCGTTCTGAGGGCATGGGCGCGGATGCCTGCGGGACCTGCTGCACTTGCGAAATGCTCAGCGGTGCGGTCCACAGCGTCGATGTAATTGTCGCAATAGTGAAAGAAATCGCGCACCTCATCCCAAGGTGAAGGCTGAGTTCTGGCGTCCTCGCGGCCCAAGGCCTCGTCCAGCGAGGCCAGGCGCTCGTGGGTTTGCCTGTAAGCGCGGTGCAAATCCAGAAAAGCGCGCACCAAGGCGGGTGCGTTCGAGGCTGTCAGGCGCAGATCGGCCAAGGGCGGTGCGTTTTCGGCAAAGACCGGATCGGCCATCGCCTCGCGCATGTCGGACACCAACCTTTCGCTGTCGCCAGAGCCAAGTTCGGTGACGTCAAAACCGAATTCCTGCGCCAAGGCCAGCACCACCGACGTGGATACCGGACGGTTATTATTCTCCATCTGGTTCAGATATGGCAGGGACACCCCCAGCTTGGTGGCAAAGTCTTTTTGCGTCAGGGCCAGACGCTGGCGCGTTTCGCGCAGCTTTGCCCCTGCATAAAGTTTCTGCGTGGCCATGAAGGTGCCTTTGCAAAGTCCGGATTGACCGGAAGCCTAACTTTGCAAATCTGTTGGGGCAAGGGGGGTCAGAAGCCCAGTTGCCGCTCGCGGCGGATGACGTAGAGGATCGCAAGCACCGCCAGAACCGAGGTGACGAACATGATCCAGACCAGCGGGAACTCGCCCCGTCCGGGCTTCAGCAATGCGCCTGCCAGTGCGGATAGGCCCGCGCCGCCGCCAATCATGATTGCCCCGCCTAGGCCTGATGCCGTGCCTGCCAGGTGCGGACGCACCGACAGCATGCCTGCGGTTGCATTGGCGATCACCATGCCGTTGCCCACACCGACAAGGCTCATGAAGCCAAAGAAGGTGATGGGGCCGGAAAAGCCGGAATAGCTGACGATCAGCGACAGGCCCATGCCGATCACCGAGATGATCGTGCCCGAGAGTACCATCCGGTTGACTCCGTGCCGCGCGGCAAGAACGCCCGTGGCCCAGTTGCCAAGGAAATAACCGATCGAAGGGGCTGCGAAATACAAACCCAACTGGCTGGGCGTCAGGCCAAAAACCTGCGTGCCGACAAAAGGCGCGCCGCCGAGATAGGCGAAGAACGCACCCGAGCCGAATGCCGAGGCCAGGCAATAGCCCCAAAAACGCTGTGATCGCAGCAATTCGGGATATTCGCGGAATTGCTGCCCGATGGAATTCTCGCTGGGCGTTCCTGTCTCGCCCAGATCGCGCCATGCAATGACCAGAACCAGCACACCACACAGCAGCAGCATCCCGAAATTTGCCTGCCAGCCAAAGGCATCCTCCAAAATGCCGCCAATCGCGGGGGCGATCATCGGCACCACGGCCATGCCCATCGTCACGTAGCCAATCATCGAGGCGGCGCGGTCTTGCGTATACATATCACGCACCACAGCGCGGCTGAGAACCATCGCTACGGCGACTACTGCCTGAAGGGCGCGGAAGATCAAAAAGACGGTCGCATTCGGGGCCAGTAGGCAACCCAGTGTCGCAAGGCAGAACAGGATCACACCCCACAGGATCACAGGCCGACGCCCGATCTTGTCCGATATAGGGCCGATCAGGATTTGCAGCACCGCGCTCATGGAAAGATAGGTGGCGACCGATAGCTGCATGACGCTGTAATCCACCTCGAAATGCAGCGCCATACCGGGGAGGGATGGCAGAAAGATATTCATGGCCATAGCCGAGATCCCTGCCAGCAGGATCAGCGTCGTCACATGAGGGGCGGTGGAGCGGTCCAGATAGCGGACGGGTTTCGGCTCTTGCATGGCTGAATGCGTAAGATGCCGATTTGGGGAAGTCCATTGCCGGGGTGCAGAAATATGCCGCTTTGCAATTTGCAGGATGACTATTGCCAATAGTTTGCAAATTTGCCGAAATCTGCTTTGTTTGATGATGAAGCCGCCCTATACCGGAGCGCAAGAAGACAGACCGCAAGGTCTTGTCCGCGATGAAGGCCGTCGGGCCCGGATATTCTTCCGGAGCACGGCGGCAGCAGCAGGGAAGAGCCGATGAAAGACATCCTTCAGGAACTCGAAGAGCGCCGCGCCGCCGCACGTCTTGGCGGGGGGCAGCCACGCATTGATGCACAGCATTCCAAGGGCAAGCTGACCGCGCGCGAGCGGATCGAGCTGTTGCTGGATGAGGGCAGCTTTGAGGAATACGACATGTTCGTAACCCATCGCTGCACCGATTTCGGGATGGAGGAAAGCAAGCCGCGCGGTGATGGTGTCGTCACGGGCTGGGGCACCATCAATGGCCGGATGGTCTATGTGTTCAGCCAGGATTTCACCGTGCTGGGTGGCTCGGTGTCCGAAACCCATGCGGCGAAAATCTGCAAGATAATGGATATGGCGGTGCAGAACGGTGCCCCTGTTATCGGTATCAACGATTCGGGCGGTGCGCGGATTCAGGAAGGCGTGTCTTCGCTTGCCGCTTACGGCGAGGTGTTCAAGCGCAATATTTTGGCCTCGGGCGTGGTGCCGCAGATCAGCCTGATCATGGGACCATGTGCGGGTGGCGCTGTCTACAGCCCCGCGATGACCGATTTCATCTTCATGGTGAAAGACAGCTCCTACATGTTCGTGACCGGTCCCGATGTGGTGAAAACCGTCACCAACGAGGTTGTCACCGCCGAGGAACTGGGCGGTGCCTCGACCCATACCAAGAAATCCAGCGTCGCCGATGGTGCGTTCGAGAACGATGTCGAGGCTTTGGCCGAAGTGCGCCGCCTGGTGGATTTCCTGCCTCTCAACAACCGCGAGAAGCCGCCGGTGCGTCCTTTCTTCGACGATCCCGCGCGGATCGAGATGAGTCTGGATACGCTGGTGCCGGAAAACCCCAACATGCCCTATGACATGAAGGAGTTGATCCTGAAGGTCGCGGATGAGGGCGATTTCTACGAGATACAGGAAGACTTTGCACGCAATATCATCACCGGCTTTATCCGTCTGGAAGGCCAAAGCGTAGGTGTCGTGGCCAACCAACCGATGGTGTTGGCAGGCTGTCTGGATATCGACAGCAGCCGCAAGGCCGCGCGTTTCGTGCGCTTCTGCGATGCCTTTGAAATCCCAATCCTGACGTTGGTGGATGTGCCGGGCTTCCTGCCGGGCACGACGCAGGAATATAACGGCGTGATCAAGCATGGTGCGAAACTGCTGTTCGCCTATGGCGAGGCAACGGTGCCGAAGGTTACGGTGATTACCCGCAAAGCTTATGGCGGGGCCTATGTCGTGATGGCGTCCAAGCATTTGCAGGGCGATGTGAACTACGCCTGGCCCACATCCGAAATTGCGGTGATGGGATCGAAAGGTGCGACAGAGATTCTGTATCGCAGCGAATTGAACGATCCCGAAAAGATCGCGGGTCGCGTCAAGGATTACGAGGACCGGTTTGCCAATCCCTTCGTCGCCGCCGAACGCGGTTTCATCGACGAAGTGATCCAGCCGCATAGCACAAGGCGGCGCGTGTCGCGGGCTTTTGCGGCGTTGCGCAGCAAGAAGCTGACCAATCCTTGGAAGAAGCATGACAACATCCCGCTGTAGCGCGGGACAAGAGGCCTGCCCCCCGCGCGAGGAGGCGTGAGGGGTGGGTCCGGAGTTTTCGGTAATTCAACTTGGTAAAAAGGGTGTCGCGCCGGATGGTCGGGGTTGCAGAAGATGCGCGGATAACGCGGCAGGGTGCGTGGCACCTTGTGCGTGACGGGGAGGTTCTGACCCTGTCGCGGCATTTGCCTGCGCGCTTCGATGTCTCGGCCTCGCTTGTGCTACAAGGGCAGGGCCGCGGGGTTGGTCGTGCGCGTCTGGCCCATCAAGTGCGTCAGGATGTTTGGCGGCGCCTGCGCGATCTGCGCGGTTTCCGGCCTGTGGTGCGGGTCGTGCGTGCAGGCGATTCGATGCATCTGACAGCGGGCGGGGCGTTGCAGGGCGGCGTGCCTGCTGCGGCGCTGCGCCTGCGGGTCGAAGCGATGCTATACGATCTTCTTTCCGATCCGGCCCGTCAATCCCGCTGGCTACGCCATGCAGGGGGGGCGGCATGATCCGGTCTTGCGGACTTTGGATGGTTGCGGCCAGCGCCCTTACCACTGGTATGGCTGAGGGGCAGACAGCACTTCCCTCAGGGTTCAATGCCGAACTGCTGGAGGGGTTTGTCGAAGTCCAGCCCGATGGCGCGCGCTGGGCTCGGTTTCGCTATGTGATGCCCGCGTTGGCGGATGATGCCGTCTATGACAAGGTGCAGGGTGACTTCGCTGTGCTTTGCGATGGCACTGCAGTGCCGATGCTGGATGCGGCGGGCGAGGAGGTTTCGCAAGTTGTTGTCTCTCTCATGGACAAGCCGCTCGAATTCGGTCAGTCCGATCCCGGAACGGTACAATATTTCGAGGTTTTCACGATCCGTGAAGGCCGCTGTATCTGGGAGGAATTCTGATGCTTCCACAATATCTTGCGGGGCGGACTTCATTCAGCGGCCCGAATGAGTCTTTTCTGACACAGCATAGCCACTTTCACGGCTCCCGATATGTTTCGTCACCTTGTTCCGGTATGATCACAACTGGTCGCATCCATGTGACCGATACCTCGTACAGGAGGCAGGCCGCGTCACAGGGCGGGGTTCTGTCTGGAACAAGTAACTGGAGAAACAGATGTCGAAGAACATCACGAGCATGTTGGTTCTTGGCATGGTTGTCCTCGTGGCAGCCTGCTCGAAGCCTAAAGAAGAAGAATTCGTCGTTGTTGAGCCTGCGCCCATCTCGATGGAGCCGAGCTACACCGGCAAATACAAGTAACCACCAATCGGGACCGGCGGCAGGCCTCTGGCCGCTGCCGGCCCCTATCCGGCCCCGACCTTTGATCGCCAGCCAGAACCCGTTGATGGCGACAATCGTAGTGCAAAAGGCGGTAGACAGTCGGGCACAGCACCGCACGGCTGCCCCTGCATTGACAGGCTGTTATCGTGACGCGGTTCCGGGGCAATCAAACCTGGAGGGCGTATTATGCTGAAGCATCGCGGTTTTCCGGGGCGTCTGCCGGGAAGTGACTTCCAGTTCATTATCCGACGCGCGAACCCGAAAGGGATCACGCCCCTGTCCCGACGGGAACGCTACCGCGACCGCAAGGCCGTGGACAGGCGCGCTGATGCGGCATTCATGGAAGCCTTGTGGATGCATTTCGGGGATGAGCCATTCGAGCGCGGTAATCTGGATGCAGGCCGCCTGAGTTGGTTGTTCGGGCGCGAGGTCGTGCCCGCGTCCGAGCCTTTCGATCCCGAAAGTTATGAAGCGCTGCTGGTTATCGACGTCGATGCTGCGCGCGCCGCGTTTCCCGAGGTGTTCGAGGAATGATCGGCGGGTTTTTGCAGACGTTCGGTCGCTTTGGGCAGGAAATGGCCCAGTTTTTTCAAGCCTGCGAATCGCGCTTGGCGGGGCAGAAAACTTGCGGCAGTCTCGGCCCGGTAGTGGTAGCCCAACCCCTTCGGGCGAAGACTGGCAGTCTGTTCCGTTACCCTTCCCCTGATGGGCGGTGTGCCTTTCCCCTAGGCACCCCGCCCATTTTTTTGACAGCAAGGTCAATGCGTTCACCCGATAGGCGAAGCCTTGCCCATTCCGGGAAAATTAGCCGCGCGCCTTTTTATGTTGTGAATGTTGTGTCATCCTCCATCGCTGGAACAAAGTTCAACCTGGAAGGCTATACATTATGCAAATCACGAAATGGGTCGTCGGCGCAGTATGCGCTCTCACACTTGCAGCTTGTGGCGACACGGCGCTCGAACAGGGCGTCATCGGTGCGGGTGCAGGTGCCGGCACAGCGATCGTGCTGGACGGCAACCCTGTCAGCGGCGCGGTCATCGGCGGCGCAGCAAACGTGCTTTACTGCCAGAGCAATCCCGGCCGCTGCTAACGCCAAGGCCGTTGCGGGCATTCGTCCGCACCTTGTGAACAGACATGCAGATAGCCATCGGGCCCTTATCGGGCGCGGTGGTTTTTTCATGTCCGAAGACCTCTCATCGGCGGGACAGCATGCCCGTTGCCAAGCACCAGAAGGAACCTGAGATGTTCAAGAAGATCCTGATCGCAAATCGGGGCGAGATCGCCTGCCGTGTCATCAAGACCGCCCGCAAGATGGGTATCAAGACCGTGGCGATCTACTCGGATGCCGACCGTCAGGCGTTGCATGTGCAGATGGCGGACGAGGCGGTGCATATCGGCCCGGCGCCGGCGAACCAGTCCTATATTGTGATCGACAAGGTCATGGAGGCCATCCGCCAAACAGGTGCTGAAGCAGTGCATCCGGGCTATGGTTTTCTGTCCGAAAACAGCAAGTTCGCTGAAGCTTTGGCCGCGGCTGGTGTGGCCTTTATCGGGCCGCCCGTGGGCGCCATTGAGAAGATGGGCGACAAGATCACTTCGAAAAAGATCGCAGCCGAGGCGGGCGTGTCAACTGTCCCTGGTTACATGGGGCTGATCGCGGATGCGGATGAGGCCGTCAAGATTTCGGGCGAGATCGGCTATCCGGTGATGATCAAGGCCTCGGCCGGTGGCGGCGGTAAGGGTATGCGGATCGCGTGGAAGGAAGACGAAGTCCGCGAGGGGTTTGAGTCCTCGAAAAACGAGGCAGCCAGTTCCTTTGGCGATGACCGCATCTTTATCGAGAAATTCGTGACCCAGCCGCGCCATATCGAGATTCAGGTGCTGGCCGACAGTCACGGCAACACGATCTATCTGGGCGAGCGGGAATGTTCGATCCAGCGCCGCAACCAGAAGGTGATCGAAGAGGCGCCAAGCCCGTTTCTGGACGCGGCGACCCGCAAGGCGATGGGCGAACAGGCTTGCGCGCTGGCCGCAGCGGTGGGCTATACCTCGGCGGGCACCGTGGAATTCATTGTCGACGGCGACCGCAATTTCTATTTCCTCGAGATGAATACCCGCCTTCAGGTGGAACATCCCGTGACCGAGTTGATCACCGGCGTCGATCTGGTCGAGCAGATGATCCGCGTGGCTTATGGCGAGGTGCTGTCGATCAAACAGGCGGATGTTAAGCTGAACGGTTGGGCGATGGAAAGCCGGCTTTATGCCGAAGACCCCTATCGCGGGTTCCTGCCCTCGATCGGGCGGCTGACGCGTTACCGTCCGCCTGCCGAGGTCGTCGCGGCGGGCCATGTCGTGCGCAACGATACAGGCGTCTACGAAGGTGGCGAGATCAGCATGTATTACGATCCGATGATCGCCAAGCTGTGCACATGGGGGCCGACGCGCGCGGATTCGATCGAAGCTATGCGCAATGCGCTGGACGGTTTCGAAGTGGAAGGCATCGGGCATAACCTGCCCTTCCTCAGCGCGGTGATGGACCATCCCAAATTCGTGTCGGGCAACATCACCACGGCCTTCATCGCCGAGGAATTCCCTGACGGGTTCAACGGTGTTGCACTGCCCGACGATGTGTTGCGCCGCATTGCCGCCGCGACCGCCGCCATGCACCGCGTGGGCGAAATCCGCCGTGCGCGGGTGTCGGGCCGGATGGGTAACCACGAACGCAAGGTTGGCAGCGACTGGGTCGTGAGCCTGCAGGGTCACAGTTATCCGGTGACGATCAAGGCCGATCAGAGCGGATCGACCGTGTGTTTCGAGGACGGGTCCGACCTGCGGGTGACCAGCGACTGGACACCTGGAGATCAACTGGCCGTTTTGCAGGTCGGAGACGAGTCGCTGGTGCTGAAGGTTGGCAAAATCTCGGGCGGGTTCCGTATCCGCTCGCGCGGGGCGGACCTCAAGGTGCATGTCCGCACGCCACGTCAGGCCGAACTGGCCGGTCTGATGATCGAGAAGACGCCGCCCGACACGTCCAAGCTGCTGCTTTGTCCGATGCCGGGCCTGATCGTAAAGATCAACGTCGCTGTCGGGGACGAGGTGCAGGACGGTCAATCGCTTTGTACCGTCGAGGCCATGAAGATGGAAAACATCCTGCGGGCCGAGCGCAAGGGCGTTGTCGCCAAGATCAATGCCGCACCCGGTGACAGCTTGTCCGTGGATGCTGTGATCATGGAATTCGAGTGAGGCCATGACCGCCGCGCCCGCATACAAGCCCCTCTGGTCCCCCCTGGCGGGGGATCTTCGGGGCATGTATGCGGGCGCGGCGATCTATTCCTTGCCCAGATTGTCGCGGATTTCCTGCTGTCTGGTGGGCCACTTGTCGATGCTGCGACGTATCTCGCGCATGTCCCAGGGCGCGGGCTTTCGCATCTTGACGCCGCCATCCTTGTCCATCAGCACCAGCATGAAACCGCGCGGGCGCAGAGTGCGACGCAATTCGGATTTTGCTGCAGGGTCTGTGTCGGTCACCACGATGATGTCGCGCAACAGGATCGCGGGGATATCTTCCTCGAGAAAATCCATCTGCTGGATGAAGCTGGGATCATTGGGTGTGTCTGCAAACACCACGATGGGCCGCTTTATCCAGAGAAATTCTTTCAAATCCACATCGTCGCCCGACATGACCGGTAATTCGGGCGGTCCTTCAGCAGTATCTGCGGCACCGGCTGGAAACGCCAATAAGCCTGCAAAAACAACGGCCAGTATCTTTTTCATATGTGCTCCTGTCCCTTCAGATATAGGGGGTGAAGACGTAATTGCGAATGGGTTTTTCGCACCTGACTGCGACAATTTGAAGTTTAAGACCTTGGTGAGAGGTATAGGGCAATGATCGGGGGATCACTTTTCCTCCGGGCTGCGGACTGCATCCCGCAATCAAAGGGCTTGCTTTGCAATGGATGTCATTCTGCATATCGGAGCGCATCGGACGGCATCGACCAGTTTTCAGGCCTATATGCGGGCGAATCTACCGGCGCTACAGGAACAGGGCATCGGCTTCTGGGGGCCGCGCCGGACGCGCAACGGATTGTTCGCGGGGATCATTCCCACCAACGGATCGCCACGACTGGGACGGCAGGCGCGACTGGCCCAAGGTCGGATCGAGCTGCATCTGGACCGTGCCGCGGCACAGGGGATGCGCTGGCTGATTGTTTCGGACGAGAACATCATAGGCGCGCCAAGGCGCAATCTGCGCGACAGCGATCTCTATCGCGGGGCCGGTGTGCGGATGGCACGTCACGCCGCAGCGTTCGGCGGACGGATTGCGCGGGTCGTGTTGTCGGTGCGCGCCTTCGACAGCTACTGGTCCTCGGCACTGGCCTACAGCATCGCGCGCGGATCGCCCTTGCCAGACCCTGCGCAACTGGAGGCGATCTGCACCCTGCGGCGGGGGTGGCGCGATGTGATCACAGAGCTTGCCAGCGCTATACCGGATACCGAGATCCACGTTTTGCCGCACGAAACATTTGCGGGCCTGCCCGACAGGCGGTTGCAGATCATGACTACGGCGACGATCACCGCCCCTGTAGACACCAATCGCATGTGGCTGAACCGCGCAGCGGATATGGATATGCTCAGGCAGTGTCTGACCCTGCGGGGCGAGGATCCTGCACGGATCGGGCAGGGCGCGGGACGCTACGATCCTTTCACCGCAGACCAGAAAGCGCGGTTGCGCGAGCTTTATCAGGACGATCTGTTCTGGCTGGCATCAGGTGCAGATGGTCTGGCGATTATGAATACGGAAAAGACGCGCGAGCAGACGGGGATCAGCCCGCAGCGCGACCAACTGACAAGAGGACAAGACAATGACCGGCAAGAAGGACGCGTGGCGTGAAATGGCGCAGAAGGAATTGCGCGCAAGACCGCTTGAGGATCTGACATGGAACACCCTTGAAGGGATTCCTGTCCAGCCGCTCTATACCGAGGAGGATGTGAAGGCTCTGCCACATCTGGGCAGCATGCCCGGTTTCGCGCCCTACACGCGCGGGGTGAAGGCCACGATGTATGCGGGCCGCCCCTGGACGATCCGCCAATATGCAGGCTTTTCTACCGCCGAGGAAAGCAACGCCTTCTACCGCAAGGCACTTGCCGCAGGGCAGCAGGGCGTCTCCGTCGCCTTCGATCTGGCGACACATCGCGGCTATGACAGCGACCATCCGCGCGTTGTGGGCGATGTCGGCAAGGCCGGCGTAGCCATCGACAGTGTCGAGGATATGAAAATCCTGTTTGACGGTATTCCGCTGGATAAGGTGTCGGTGTCGATGACGATGAACGGCGCGGTTATTCCCGTTCTGGCCAATTTCATCGTGACAGGCGAGGAACAGGGACATGACCGGTCTGTTCTGTCGGGCACGATCCAGAACGACATCCTCAAGGAATTCATGGTCCGCAACACCTATATCTATCCGCCTGAACCCTCGATGCGGATCATCTCGGACATTATCCAATATACGTCCGACGAAATGCCCAAGTTCAACTCGATCTCGATTTCCGGCTATCACATGCAGGAAGCGGGCGCGAACCTTGTGCAGGAACTGGCCTATACGCTGGCCGACGGGCGCGAATATGTGCGCGCGGCGATTGCGGCGGGCATGGATGTGGACAAGTTCGCGGGCCGTTTGTCGTTCTTCTTTGCCATCGGGATGAATTTCTTCATGGAAGCGGCCAAGCTGCGGGCCGCGCGTCTGCTCTGGCACCGCATCATGGCGGAGTTTGAACCGAAGAACCCGCAATCCTCGATGCTGCGGACGCATTGCCAGACCTCTGGCGTCAGCTTGCAGGAGCAGGACCCCTATAACAACGTGATCCGCACCGCCTATGAGGCGATGTCGGCGGTGCTGGGCGGCACGCAGTCGCTGCATACCAACGCGCTGGACGAGGCGATTGCCCTGCCCACCGAGTTTGCCGCGCGAATCGCGCGCAATACTCAGTTGATTTTGCAGGAGGAAACCGGCGTCACAAATGTGATCGACCCGCTGGCGGGCAGCTATTACGTCGAAAACCTGACGCATGAACTGGCCGAGAAAGCATGGGCCCTGATCGAAGAGGTCGAGGAGATGGGCGGCATGACCAAGGCTGTCGCCACCGGCATGCCAAAGCTGCGGATCGAGGAAACCGCCGCGACCCGTCAGGCGCTGATCGACCGTGGCACCGAGGTGATCGTCGGTGTCAACAAGTACCGCAAGGACAAGGAAGACCCGATCGACATCATGGATATCGACAATGCCGCCGTGCGGGTGAGCCAGGTCGCGCGCCTGGAAAGAATCCGCGCCACGCGCGACGAGGCAGCATGTCAGACCGCACTGGCCGAGGTGGAGCGCCGCGCCGCCGAGGGCGGCAATCTGCTGGAAGCAGCGGTCGAGGCCGCGCGCGCAAGGGCAACGGTGGGAGAGATCAGCATGAGCATGGAAAAGGTATTCGGGCGACACCGGGCCGAGGTCAAGACATTGGCGGGCGTCTATGGCGCGGCCTATGAGGGCGATGCCGGTTTCGCCGCCATCCAGGCCTCGGTCGAGGCATTTGCCGAAGAAGAAGGCCGCCGCCCGCGCATGCTGGTGGTCAAGATGGGGCAGGACGGGCATGACCGTGGCGCCAAGGTGATCGCCACGGCCTTTGCCGACATCGGATTTGACGTCGATGTCGGCCCGTTGTTCCAGACGCCGGAAGAAGCCGCGCAGGACGCGGTGGACAATGACGTGCATGTCGTCGGCATCAGCAGTCAGGCGGCTGGCCACAAGACTCTGGCCCCGCAACTGATCGCGGCGCTCAAGGAAAAGGATGCGGGTGATATCATCGTGATTTGCGGCGGGGTCATTCCGCAGCAGGATTACGATTTCCTTAAAGGAGTCGGGGTGAAGGCGATTTTTGGTCCCGGCACGAATATCCCCGATGCCGCGCAGAACATCCTTGAACTGATCCGCGCGGCGCGCGGCTGAATACGGGCAGGGGGGCTGTCTGCCCCCCGTCCCTGCGGGACTCCCCCCGAGGATAGTTGAGGCAAGAAGACGCCCTATGCTGGAACTGGATCATCTGGCAGTTGCCGCGGAAACGCTTGAGGCAGGCCGCGCCCATGTCGAGGCAGCGCTGGGTGTTGCCATGCAGACGGGCGGGCAACACGCGCATTTCGGGACTCATAACCTGCTTCTTGGTCTTGAGGACGGGCTTTATCTTGAGGTGATCTCGGTTGATCCGGCCGTGCCTCTGCCTGCCGCGCCGCGCTGGTTCGATCTGGACCGGTTCGCGGGCGGGCCGCGTTTGGGCACATGGATCTGTCGCTGCGATGATCTGGAGGCGGCGCTGGACAAGGCTCCGGATGATGCGGGCGCGCCGGTGGAACTGGCACGCGGGGATTTGCGGTGGCGGATGGGCGTTGCCCCGGACGGACGGATGCCCTTTGCAGGCGGCTTTCCCGCGCTGATCCAGTGGCAAGGCGCACATCCTGCGGCGCGTCTTGCATCCTCAGGCTGCAGATTGCACCGGCTTGTCGTGGCCCACCCCGAGGCACAAGCCTTGCGGGGGGCGCTGGCCAAGGCGGGGGCCGACAGGCTGGTTGTGATCGCGCAGGGTGAGAGCATCGCTTTGCGCGCCGAGATCGAAACCCCGCACGGGTTGCGGGTGCTGGAATGATCCTGCGTACAGCCGCGGTGCGGGATGCGCCCGCTGTGGCCGCGATCTGGAATCCGGTGATCCGCGACAGCGCTGCGACGTTCACCACATTGGAGAAAACCCCCGAGAGTTTGGTGGCAGATTTCGCAACACGCGCGGCGGAGGGGAAGGTTTTCCTGCTGGCAGAAGACGCGGGTGAGATCTTGGGGTTTGCGACCTATTTCCAGTTTCGCGGTGGGCCGGGATATGCGCGCACAATGGAGCATTCTGTCATTCTGGCGCCTTCCGCGCGAGGCCGCGGTGTCGGGCGTACGCTGATGCGCGCGCTGGAGGAGCATGCCCGCGCGGGCGATGTGCATTCGCTTTGGGCGGGCGTCAGCGCGGAAAATCCGGGCGGCGTTGCCTTTCACAATGCGATCGGCTTTTCAGAGATCGCGCGTCTGCCACAAGTGGGGTTCAAATTCGGACGCTGGATGGATCTTGTGCTGATGCAGAAAATCCTGTGATTGCGACAACGATCCCCCGCTGACAGTTGACGCAGGGCGCGATAGGGTAAGGCCATGTCGATCTGGACCCGCATCATGGACGCGCTTGGCGCGCTAAGGTCTGGCGAGGGGCTAAGTGCGGTTTTCGACCGGCTGAGCACTCCGCCGGAGCGTTCTGTCGCGTTTACCATCGCCGTGATCGCGCTGGGAGCGAAAATGGCCAAGGCCGACGGGCAGGTGACCCGCGACGAGGTGGCGGCCTTTCGCGAGGTGTTCCACATCGCCGCTGCGGATGAGGCGGATGCGGCACGGGTTTTCAATCTGGCGCGGCAGGATGTGGCGGGATACCGGGCCTATGCGGTGAAGATCCGCACCATGTTCGGCGCCGGCAGCGAGACCCTTTGCGATGTAATGGAAGGGTTGTTCTACATCGCCATGGCGGACGGAAATTACCATCCGGCCGAGGATGCGTTTCTGGCACAAGTGGCCGAGGCTTTCGAAATTCCGGACGCGCGTTTTCGCAGCCTGCGTGGTCGCTTCGTGCCAGATGCCGCGCATGATCCCTATGATGTTCTAGGGATCAGCCCCGACATGCCGGTAGACGAGATGCGGGCAGCTTGGAAAAGGCTGGTCCGCGACACGCATCCCGATGCGATGGTGGCGCGCGGTCTGCCAGAGGAGGCCGTGCATCTGGCCGAGCGGCGCATGGTGGATATCAACCGTGCATGGGCCGAGATCGAACAGGCGCACCGCTGATGCGGATCGCGACCTATAATGTCGAATGGTTCAACTCTCTTTTTGATGATGCAGGGCAGTTGATCGCCGATGATGAGCCCTCTGGCAGGCAGGGGGTCAGCCGCGCGCGCCAGCTTGAGGCTTTGGGATTCGTCTTTACAGCGATTGATGCAGATCTTGTGATGGTTATCGAGGCACCTGATCACAACGGGCGCAGATCGACCGTCACGGCGCTTGCGCGGTTTGCAGCGGCCTTTGATCTGCGGATCAAGCAGGCGATCATCGGGTTTCCCAATGAAACGCAGCAGGAAATCGCGCTTATGTATGATCCCTATGTGGTCACGCCGCGCCATGATCCCGTGGGCGACGCTACGGGCAAAAAAGGATCGGATGCGGACCCCCGGTTTGACGGGGTGTTCCGGATTGATCTGGATCTGGACGGGACCGAGGATCTTGTCGGCTTTTCCAAACCTCCGCTCGAGCTCGAATTGATCACGCAGCGGGGCGAGGTGGTTCGTATGATCGGGGCGCATTTGAAGTCGAAAGCGCCGCACGGGGCGCGGGGGCGTGATGCGGTGATGCGGTTGGCTATCGCCAACCGGCGCAAACAGATGGCGCAGGCGGTTTGGTTACGCGGGCGTATCATGCGCCATCTGATACGGGGCGAAAGCCTGATCCTGTTGGGCGATCTCAACGACGGTCCCGGGCTTGATGAATACGAGAGCCTGTTCGGGCGTTCTTCGGTCGAGGTGCTAATCGGTGATGATGATGACACAGGGCTTTATGATCCGCATGCCCGCGTCGCGGTGCAACGCCGCCCCGGTGTGGCCAGCCCCACAACGGCGCGGTTTTTTATCCAGCATGAAGACCGCTATCTGGAGGCGCTTCTGGATTACATCATGATCTCGCCCGACCTGATGCGCCGCAACCCGCGATGGCGGATCTGGCATCCGTTCCACGATCCATCCTGTCTGCAGGTGCCGGAACTGCGCGATGCGCTGATTGACGCCTCGGATCACTATCCGGTGACGCTCGACATTGATCTTTGACTTAAACTTGGGGCTGGTTGGGCCTATAGTGACGGTATGAGAACTGGAACACCCTTTGCCCTTCTTCTGGTGCTGCTGCTGGCAATGATGCCCGCGCAAGCGCAGATGAATGACGCGCCGTCCAGACCCACCGAAGAGGGGGGTAGCCCCGATGAGGGGCTAAGCCTTATGGAGCGCGGCGCGAGGATGTTTCTGGAAGGCCTGCGCCGCGACATGTCTCCGGCACTGGAAGACCTGCGCGATCTAGTGGCGGGAATGGGGCCTGCGATGCAGGACTTTATCCAGCGTATGGGCCCCGCAATGACAGAACTGCTGGACCGGATCGACGATCTGTCGGTTTACGAGGCACCGGAACTGCTGCCCAATGGTGATATCATTATCCGTCGTAAACCCGATGCAGGCCCATTGCCACCCCCCGCCGAAGGCGAGATTGATATCTGACGGCAGGCGGCCCTGTTACCCTTTGATGCGGATATAGGTCTGCGCGCCAAGCGAGTTTGCAAGCGACATGAACCGCGCTTCGGCCACTTCGCCGTAAAGCGGGCTGGCGGCTTCGGTCAGGTGCAATTCCAGCAGTTTTTTCTTGGGAAACCACTTCATCTCGCCCATCGGCGCATCTTTTTGCAGCCAGAGCATCGCCCCGAAACGCATGGCTTTGCCTGCCACTTCGGCCTGGTGGATCGCAGCGTCGTCCAAAAGGCGGAACATCGGCTCGAACCGTGTACCCTCGCGCTTGTTGGAATAGCGGTGCAACAGCGCCAGCCCCAGAAACACGCGTTCGGAATGTTTGAGCCCCCCCAGATTGGCGCGTGTGGCATTGTCGAAACAGACCTCGGCGCGGTAATCGGGATGCGCGCGCCAGCTGACATCATGCAGCAGGCAGGCGGCCTGGATCAGACGCTTGCGCTCCAGCGGGGCGGATTTGAACAGCGGCAGGATGAAGCTGTATAGCTGCTTGCCGAAACCGGGCAGGCGCGCGTCTTTGGCCTCGGCGAAATAGCACGATTCGATCAGGGGATCGCGGTCGCGCAGCGATTGCGGCATCTGCTCATAGAGCATGCCTTCGCGGATACCATAGCTGGACACGGCAATGTCGCGCGGCTGGAAGGTCTTGACGACCCCGCGCAAGACCTCGCAGGCCAGCGGGACCAGATCCATACGCGCGCTCGACACACCGCAGCGGTTGCGAAGCTCGACCGGATCGCTTCGGTCGATGTAGTCGATGGTGGCGGCGATGGATTTCGCGCTCATCCTGTATTCATGCAGCACATGAAGCGGATAGCCGCGCCGCTCCATGTCGATCCGCGCGATGGCGCGCCATGACCCGCCCACAAGAAACAGCCGGTTTTTCTGAGGACCAAGTGTGGTGGCTAGATCCTCGAGAACGGCCTTGATATGCGCCTTGCGCCCTTTCTTGCCGCCCTTGACCGCGCTCAGTTTCAGCGGACCCAAAGGGGATGTGACGCGTCGCCCGACATGGCCGCCCGCGATTTCGGCCAGTTCCATCGAGGCGCCGCCGATATCGCAGACCAGCCCGTAAGACCCGGGCCAGCCCAGCAGCACGCCTTGTGCGGACAGGCGCGCCTCTTCCTCGCCGTCGATCACCCAAAGCCTCAGGCCAGTCTGTTCCTCGATCAGCGCCTGAAATTCCGGCCCGTCTTCGGCCTCGCGCATAGCGGCGGTCGCGACGGCTGTGAGCGGTGCGATCGCCATGCCTTCGGCCAGTTTCTGGAAGCGGCGCAGCGCATTCAGGGCGCGCACGCGGCCTTGCGGGTTCAAGCGGCCGGTTTCAGCCAGCCCTTCGCCCAAGGCGCACATGATTTTTTCGTTGTAGAAATAGGCGGGCGAACGCGCCGCGCCATCAAAAACAACCAGTCGGACCGAGTTCGATCCGACGTCCACAACACCGACCCTCGCCAGAGCGCGCGAGGAGGCGTCGTTGAACAAAGGCCGTCCGAAAGGGCCCCAATCATGCGGGGCGGGTTCTGTCGTGCCGTCCATGCCGTCTTTCCTTGGTCCGCCCCCTAAATGCGCCGGAACGGGCGGCAAGGTCAATCATCCGTGTGGGTCAATTTCGGAACGTCACTTGCGCCAGCAGAACCACGCCCCGACAAAGACGGGTTTTCCATGAAGAAACGATGGCAGTTGAACGCAAATTCGCCCTCGGGCACGGGCGCGCGCTGGAAATGTCCATCCGGCAGCATGACCCAGCTTTGAGCGACATCGGCCATGTTGGCAGCCATGATCTGGCTGACGATCTGCGCCTTGACGGTGGGGTTCTCGATCTCGACCAGCGTTTCCACGCGACGGTTCAGGTTGCGGCCCATCCAGTCGGCGGAACTCATGTAGACGCGCGCCTTTTTCGAGGGCAGACCGTGCCCGTTGCCGAAACAGACGATGCGGGAATGTTCAAGGAATCGGCCGATGATGGATTTGACGCGGATATTTTCGGACAGGCCCTTGATGCCCGGACGCAGGCCGCAAATGCCACGGATCACAAGGCTGATCTTCACCCCGCCTTTTGAGGCCGCATAAAGCGCGTCGATCACCTCGGGGTCGATCAGGGCGTTCATCTTGGCCCAGATCTCGGCGGGGCGCCCCTGGCTTGCATGCGCGATCTCGGCCGCGATCATTTCAAGCAGGCGCGGCTTGAGGCTGATGGGCGAGATGGCCAGATTGTCCAGATGTTCGGGCTGCGCATAGCCCGACAGGTAGTTGAACACCTTGGTCGCGTCGCGTCCCAGTTTCGCATCACAGGTAAAGAGTGACAGATCGGTATAGATCCGCGCCGTGATCGGGTGGTAATTGCCCGTGCCGTAATGGGTATAGGTGACCAGCGTATCACCTTCGCGGCGCACAACAGTGCTGATTTTTGCATGCGTTTTCAGATCCATGAAGCCATAAACAACATGCGCGCCCGCGCGTTCCAATCTCCGAGACTGGCGGATATTCGCGGCCTCGTCAAAGCGTGCTTTCAACTCGACCAGTGCGGTGACGGATTTGCCGTCCTCGGCGGCCTCGCACAGCGCCTCGACAATGGGCGAGTTGCGCGATGTGCGGTAAAGCGTTTGCTTGATCGCCACCACATCGGGATCGCGCGCGGCTTGCTGAAGGAAGCGCACCACCATGTCGAAGGTCTCGTAGGGATGATGCAGCAGCATGTCCTTTTGCCGCATGGCGGCAAACATGTCGCCGTCATGGTCCTGCACCCGTTCCGGAATGCGCGGGGTAAAGGCAGGCCAAAGCAGATCAGGCCGCGCGTCCAGCACCAGTTCCTTGACATCGGCAATGCCAATCATGCCGTCCACCTCGACTACTTCGTCGGTATCGACATGCAGTTCTTCCATGATGATATCGCGCAATGCCTCGGGGGCACCTGCGGTAATCTTCATGCGGACCACCTCGCCACGGCGACGGCGTTTCAGGGCGGTTTCGAACTCGCGCACAAGATCCTCGGCCTCTTCCTCGACCTCAAGATCGCTGTCGCGCAACACACGGAACGCGCAATGTCCCTTGACCGCATAGCCCGGAAACAGGCTGTCGACATGCAGCAACAGCAATTCTTCCAGCGGCAGAAAGCGGTGGCCCGCATCGGATGAGGGCAGCGGCACGAAGCGCGCGATCTGCGCGGGGATTGGTAGCAAAGCGCGTAAGGCCCGCTTGTCGCGGCGACGTTCCAGTTGCAGCGCCAGACTGAAACCGGTGTTGGGGATGAAGGGAAACGGATGTGCCGGATCAATAGCCAGCGGCGACAGAACCGGAAAGACCTTGTTGAGGAATATCCCCTCCAACTCGGCCTTGTCGCTGTCGGACAGGTTACTCCGGTCCAGCAGGCTGATCTGCTCGGCCTCCATCTCGCGGCGCAATGCGTCGAATACGGATTGCTGGCGCTGCATCAACTGGCGGGCATCATCGTTAATCAGCACAAGCTGTTCGGCAGGTGTCAGCCCGTCGGCGGCGGGGGTGATGTTACCGGCATGGGCAAGCTCGCGCAGGCCCGCGACCCGCACGGTATAGAATTCATCAAGGTTATTGGCCGAAATCGACAGGAACCGCACCCGCTCCAGCAGGGGGACACGAGGATTTTCCGCCTCTTCCAGCACGCGCCAGTTGAAGCCCAGCCAACTGAGTTCACGATTGTAAAAGCGGCCCGGACCCGTCAGGTCCAGATCCGGCATGTCAAGCGGCGCATCGAACGGCACCTTGAGGAAATCTGCGTGAGTCATGAGCGGCTTATGCTGCCTGAATGTGACGGTTTGGTAAAGGTTTTGCCGGATGCTGCGCTTAGTCGGGCGGATTGTCCAGCAGGCCCGGCTGGCTGAACCGCTCCAGCACCTCAGCGGCAAGCTTGCGGTTAACGGCGCGGCCTTCAGACAGGGCCGCCGCATCCAGATCAGCCACCAGCAGGCGCGCTGTATCAAAGGCGCGATCCATCCGTGCGACCAGATAGGGGATCGTGTCCGGCGTGGGGATCAACTGGCGGTCCGCGAAGAGTTTTGCCAGCACCGCCGATAGCAGCCTGTCATCAGGGGCCTCCAGCCGCGTAGCTTGCGTGCCCTGCATGCGGCTGGCAAGATCCGGCAGGGCCAGACCCCAGCGCGCAGCGGGCCGGTCTGCGGTCAGCAACAGGGAATTGCCCTCGGCCAGTGCCAGATTGTGCAGGTGGAACAGGGCGTTTTCGGCTGCAGTGTCGCCTGCGATCAGGGGCACATCCTCGACCGCGATATGACTTGAGGCAAGGGCGGGAATATCGGCTGCAACTAACTGCTTGGCCTCGATAATCAGGGCACCCGAGGCTTGCGCCCAGACATGGGAAAGATGGGTTTTGCCCGATCCTGTCGGCCCTTCCAGCACCAGCTTGCACCCCACCCAGTTCTGCCAGCCCTCGATCAACGCCACGGCCATCGCATTGGCGGGCGCAACAAAGAAATCCCCGCGCCCCAATGCGGCGCGCACGGGCAGGTCAAAGCTGAGTTGCCTGTGCATCAGACACCTGTGTCGGAATCAACGCCGCGATAGAGCTGGCTTTTCTTGTAGCCGCTGATCCCGAAGCGGGCCACAACCCCGAGAGCCGCAGCGACCGGCACAGCCACCAGCATGCCGACGAAACCGAACAATGTCCCGAAAACCGAGAGCGCGAAAATCAGCCAGACAGGGTGCAGGCCGACAGAACTGCCCACCAGTTTGGGCGTCAGGATATTGCCCTCGACGACCTGTCCCAGCACGAAGACCCCTCCAACAAGGCCGATCGACACCCAGTCGCCCCAGAACTGGAACAGGGCAAGCCCGATTGCCAGCGCGCCACCGACCAGCGCGCCGACATAGGGAATGAAGGTGACCAGCCCCGCAATGGCCCCGACGACCAGACCGAATTGCAGACCGAGCAGCATCAGCGCCACGGCATAGTAGGTGCCCAGGATCAGGCTGACCGTGCCCATGCCGCGGATGAAACTGGCTAGTGTGCGGTCAATCTCGGCCGCCAGATGCCGGATCATCGGCGCATGGTCACGCGGCAGCAAGTCGTCGATGCGCGCGATCATGTTGTCCCAGTCATAAAGCAGATAGAAGGCCACAACCGGCACGATCACGAAAAGCAAGACGATACTGACCAGCGAGTTCACCGAGGTGAGCAAGGTGTTCAACAACTCGCCCCCTCGCTCGCGGATTGTCTCGCCGATCGAGATGAGCGATTGCCGCAGGGCCGAATCCTCGTCCACCAGCGATGGAAACTGCGCGGTCAGGAAGGCCTGTAAATCCTGGAATAGCCGGGGTGCTGTGTCGAACAGGGATACGGCCTGCTGGACCAGTGCCGGAATGACCAGTAGGGCCATCAGAATAAAGATCAGCAAGGCGGACAGGGTGATGATCGTGGTCGCCACGGTCCGCGATGCGCCAAGGCGCTGAATCCGGTCGGCCACAGGGTCCAGGAAATAGGCGATGGCACCGCCTAGCACGAAAGGGAGGATCACATCCCCCAGAAACCACAGGATGACAAGAAACGCGGCTGTGGCGATGCCCCAATACCGGAATTGATCTTTGACAGGCAGGGCCATGCGCGCTCCTTTTTCGGGCTTTTTCCTATGTCGCGCTTCGGGTTTGGCAATTCAAGGCCTGTCGTTGCGGGCGGTGTTGCCAAGGGGGGCCAGGAAGTATGAAAAGGTATGGAATTCCATACTTACAAACAGATGCGAAAAAGCGCACGTGACGCTCTGTATGGTACTTGGTTCGGGTTGCAGTGCCCATTGTTTGACGTTTGGCTGGTTTTCATCCAGCCAAAGTGTGCCATGACGCGCAGCGTCATGGCATTACTCAATTCCATTCATCTCGGAACCGACAGTCTGCTCGGGTATCTGATTGCTGCCGCACAAATCTCACATCGGGAATTCTTGTGCCGCCCAACGACCAATCGCCGGTAAATCCGTCTGCATGTGTTTCTCGGTTCAAATAGCAGCCTTGGTCAATTTGGAGACCCCGCGACGTTACTTTGACAGATTTTGCGACAAACACGCCATTGCCATCGCAGCCGTCATCAAAAGAATATTCGTTTCCACCAGGTCCTGCGCCTATCAAGAGCAATGTTGCGCAGCCTTCCGCACCCTTGGCTTTGTAGGTGCCTGTTTTCACGCCCTGCGCTGCCACAACACTGGGAAAACAAAAGAGAGCGGCAACGACATGGCAGATAATGCGATTCTATCCGGTCATCGAGCTTACTCCCCAAAAAACTATTGCTGAAAATCAGAAGGGCGTGGGTTGATATCACCCAGTGGTCAACAACTTCTGCAATGAAGAGTAATCAGCCTGTGACGGTGAAGAATCGCACGTGCCGACAGATCTGGTGAAGTTGGTAAAGCCTATCGTGCTTGCCTGTGTCTGCCCCGTGCCCTAAACGTGCGCAAATGCCATTCCCAAGGGGTCTCACATGCGTCTGTCGCGCTATTTCCTGCCCGTTCTGAAAGAAAATCCCGCCGAGGCGCAGATCGTCAGCCACCGGTTGATGCTGCGGGCGGGGATGATCAAGCAATCCTCCGCCGGGATCTATTCGTGGTTGCCGCTGGGTTTCAAGGTGTTGCGCCGGATCGAGCAGATCGTGCATGAGGAACAGGTGCGCGCTGGCCATATCCCCATGCTGATGCCGACACTGCAACCTGCCGATCTGTGGCGTGAAAGCGGGCGCTACGACGATTATGGGCAAGAGATGCTGCGCATTACCGACCGGCAGGACCGCGATATGCTATATGGTCCCACCAACGAGGAAATGATTACCGACATTTTCCGCGCCCATGTCGGCAGCTACAAGGATCTGCCGCTGACCCTTTATCATATCCAGTGGAAATTCCGCGACGAGATGCGCCCGCGTTTCGGCGTCATGCGGGGCCGCGAATTCCTGATGAAGGACGGCTATAACTTCGATCTGGATAAAGAGGCGGCGCTGCATGCCTATAACCGCCATCTGGTCAGCTATCTGCGGACCTATGAGCGGATGGGCCTGCAAGCCATTCCGATGCGCGCCGACTCTGGCCCCATAGGTGGCGATGATACGCATGAATTCCTCGTTCTGGCCGAGACGGGCGAGTCGGAAGTGTTCTATGACAGCCAGATCACCGATTTGACATTCGGCGAACGCGAGATCGACTATGACAGTGTGGATCAGTGCAAGGCAGTGCTGGAGGAATTTACCAGCCGTTATGCCCGCACGGACGAGACCCATGACGCGGCGATCTTCAACCAGATCCCCGAGGAACGCCGCCGCACCGCACGCGGTATCGAGGTGGGACAGATTTTCTATTTCGGCACCAAATACTCCGAAGCCATGGGCGCCACTGTCCAAGGGCCGGACGGTGCCAAAGTCCCGGTGCATATGGGCAGCCACGGCATCGGCGTCAGCCGTCTGGTGGGCGCGATCATCGAGGCCAGCCATGACGATAAGGGCATCATCTGGCCCGAAGGTGTCACGCCTTTCCATTGCGGCATTGTGAACCTCAAGCAAGGCGATGCAGCAGCGGACGCGGCTTGCGAGGGGCTTTACATGGCTTTGGTCGCGGCAGGGCTTGATCCGCTCTACGACGACCGTGACGAGCGCGCGGGCGCGAAATTCGCTACCATGGACCTGATCGGTCTGCCGTGGCGTATAACCGTCGGTCCGCGGGGGCTGGCGGCAGGTGTGGTCGAACTGACTTCGCGCCGTACGGGCGAAAGCGTCGAGATGACGCCCGAAGCGGCTGTTGCGCGGGTGCAGGAAATCTATGCCTGAGCAGCGTCACGGATGCGGCGCTGCTACGGTTATTTGTTGCAAAACGAAGCAGGGCGCCGAAACGTCCACGCCCCGCTGACCCGAGGCATGTAAGGAAAAGCAGATGGCAGGGACCACGCCCCCTTTTGCAGGATTCGAATGGATGATTGCCTGGCGCTACCTGCGGGCGCGCCGCGCCGAGGGCGGCGTGTCGGTGATGACATGGATCAGCCTGATCGGGATCACGTTGGCGGTCTTTGCCTTGATTGCGACGCTGGCAGTTAGGTCCGGTTTCCGTGCGGAATTCGTGGATACCATCCTTGGGGCTAATGCCCATGTGACGGTCTATAGCCTTGGACAGGTTGATCCGGTCAGCGGTGTGATTGACCGCAGCCTGCCGGATTATGCGGCGCTGGCCGAAGCGTTGGCCGCCGTGCCCGGCGTGACCAGTGCTGCCCCCCTGATCAAGGGGCAGGTGATGGCCAACGCATCGGGGCGCAATGCGGGGATCGAGGTTTTCGGGATCAGTGCCGAGGACCTGCGGGAAATTCCGCGCGTGGGCGGGGACGCGGCGCAGGCCCAGGGCGATCTGGCGCGGTTCGACGAGGGCATTGCCATCGGCTCGGGCGTAGCGCGCGAGTTGGGGCTGGGTCTGGGCGACCGCATCCGGGTCATCTCGCCCGATGGGGCCAAGACGGCCTTTGGCACCAGTCCACGCGTCAAAGCCTATGAGGTGGTCTATATCTTCACCGCAGGGCGCTGGGATATCGACCGCACCCGTGTCTATCTGCCATTCGCGGAAGCGCAGGTCTATTTCAACCGCGAAGGGACCGCCGACGAGATCGAGGTTATGGTCGCAGCACCCGAGCGGATCGAGAATATGGAAAACGCCCTGCTCGAGGCCGCAGGGCCGCGCACACAGCTTTGGACTTGGCGCGATACCAGCGGCGGGTTTCTGCGCGCGCTTGAGATCGAGGATAATGTGATGTTCGTGATCCTGTCGATCCTAGTGCTGATCGCGGCGATGAACATCGTCTCGGGGTTGATCATGCTGGTCAAGAACAAGGGCCGCGATATCGGCATCTTGCGGACGATGGGCCTGTCGGAAGGGTCGGTGTTGCGGGTTTTCTTTATTTGCGGGGCGTTCACGGGGATCATCGGGACTGTAGCAGGGGTTATTCTGGGCTGTCTGTTTGCGATCTATATCGACCCGATTTTCTCTTTCGTGAATTACGTCGCGGGTGGCGGGGTCTGGGACCCTGCGGTGCGCGGCATCTATGCGCTGCCCGCCAAGCTGCAACTGGGTGATGTGATCTCGGCTGTGGCGCTTTCGCTGGGGCTGTCGTTCATCGTCACGATCTTTCCGGCACGGCGCGCCGCGCGGATGAACCCCGTCGAGGCGCTGCGCTATGAGTGAGGTGGTGCTGGAACTGGCAGGGGTCGACAAGACCTATAATCAAGGTAAGCCCAACGCGGTGCAGGTGCTACAAGGAGTCGATCTGACCGTCCGGCGCGGCGAGGTCGTGGCGCTGGTGGCCCCGTCAGGTGCGGGCAAATCCACGTTGCTGCATATTGCAGGTCTGCTGGATACGCCGGATGCGGGATCGGTGCGGATCGGTGGCGCGGATATGGTGGGTCTGTCCGACAGGCGGCGCACTGCGGTGCGGCGGACGGATGTGGGCTTTATCTACCAGCTCCACCATCTGCTGCCCGAATTTTCGGCACTGGAGAATATCGTTCTGCCGCAACTTGCAAACGGTGTGTCCAAGGACGAGGCGCGCAGTTGTGCTTATGATCTGCTGAACCGCGTCGGGATTGCGCCGCGCGCCGATCATCGCCCTGCCGCCCTGTCTGGTGGGGAACAACAGCGCGTTGCCTTTTGTCGTGCATTGGCCAATGCGCCGCGCCTGTTGCTGGCGGACGAGCCGACCGGAAACCTTGATCCGGCGACCTCGGATCAGGTGTTCGGCACCTTGATGGAACTGGTGCGCAGCACAGGTCTTTCGGCGTTGATCGCGACCCATAACCTTGATTTGGCCGCACGGATGGACAGGGTGCTGCGGCTTGATACTGGACGGCTGACCGAGGGGCTGTAAGGCCCTGTCTCACGCAGACGTGTCGCGCAGGTGATTGGCAACTGCGCTACCAAGGCAAGGACTTTCCTGCCGAGGTGCCCCGATGTTGCGACCACGCCCGTCCTTTCTATCATGCTTCGCCCTTGCAGGCGCGCTTGCCCTGTATGCGCCTGCACCCTCACAGGCCGAACCCCTGAACTTTACTCCCGACTGGCGCGAGCAGAATTTTCCGCGTCTGACACCGAACCGCTATGCTGCGCAGGGAACACGGCTGGATATTGTCTCGGATCAGGCGGTGTCGGTGATCTTTACAGCCCTGCCCGAAAGCCGCTGGTCCGCGCGGGATGCCAACTGGACATGGCGGGTAGAGCAATCCGTGCCGCCCACCGACCTGCGGCGCAAGGGTGGAGATGATCGCAATATCTCATTGTATTTTGTCTTCATGGATACAGAATCGGCCCGCCGCGCCGGTCCCAATCCACGTTTGCGAAGTCTCTTGGGCAATCGCAATGCGCGGATGCTGGTCTATGTCTGGGGCGGGGATCACAGTCGCGGCGAGGTGCTGGACAGCCCCTATCTTGAAGCGCGCGGAAAGACGCTGATCCTGCGCGGTGCAGGCACAGGCGCGCATGCGGAAACGGTCGATCTGGCGGCAGACTATGCCCGCATTTTCGGCAGCGCCCCCGCGGCGCTTGTGGGGGTCGCTGTCTCGGCCGATAGTGACGACACGCAAAGCGCCATCCGCGCGCGGGTCAGCGACATGGTGCTGCGCTAGGCCTGCTGGGTCAGGAAAACGCCCGCCGCCATCAATGCGATCCCAGCGCTGCGTGTCAGAGAGAGTGGGCTGATGCGCGCCCCGAACAGGCCGAAATGGTCGATCAGGGCGGCGCTGACCAATTGGCCCAGCAGCACGAAGAACACAGCATTTCCGACACCGAACTTGGGCGCGATGAAGGTGATCGACAGGATGTAGAATGCCACCAGAAGCCCCGCCAGAAACAGGTGTTTCGGCGCGGTGATCACAACGGCAAGGGAGGGGACCCCTTTCAGCGCCAGAATCAGCAGCGTCGTGCCAAGCGCCACGACAAACAGGATTGCTGCGGCCGCGACTGGCGAGCCGAGCCTTGTGCCCAGGCCTGCGTTCAAAGCGGCCAGAATCGGAATTCCGATCCCTGCGGCCAGCATGGTCAATGCATAGGCGGTTGTGGGCGGCATCATCTGGCCTTCTCCTCGGGGACAAAAAACGTGGCGGATGCGCTGGCCACAGGGCGCATATCGGGCAGCGCGACCAACTCGGCCTGCGCGAAGATCAACGCGCGACCGGCACGGGTGATGCGCCCGCTGCAGCGGATATGGCTGCCGCGTCCCGCGTTCAGGAACTGGGTGTCCAGATTGGTCGTGGCCACGTCGCGCGGTTTGCCGAAATGCGCGGCTGTGCACAGAACCATCGTTGTATCGGCCAGCGTCGCAAGGGCTTGTCCGCACACGATGCCGCCCATGCGGGCCACGGCATCCGTGACCGGCATGGACAGAACCACATGCCCTGCGGGGTCGACTTCATCCACGGTCAGATCCAGCGCCTGAACCCATGGCGCAAAGGCATCTGCCAGAAAATTCTGCGCATCAACCGGTTTGAACATCTACTGATCCCTTTTTCGTGTGCCCATGCAGATTGCAGCGCCCTACGGGATTTGCAACCTCTGATCCAGATCAAGGCGCGCTTCATGCGTTGCTGGCAAACTCAACCCACGGCAGAGGAGGCCCTTGATGCAAAAACCCGAAACGCGATCCCTGCGGCGCTTGAAAGCAGGTGCTATGTTAATATCGGGCGGTCTGGTGCTGTCCGGCTGCATGCCTGCACCTCCACCCGAACCGGGGGCGCAGGCCTATCAGGATTATTGCGCCATCTGCCACGGCCCCCGCGCCAAAGGGGATGGAGAACTGGCCGATAGACTTGCGGTGCCGCCGCCCGATCTGACGCAGATCAGTGCCCGCAATGGCGGTGTGTTTCCGCTGCGTGAGGTGGCCGACAGTGTCTATGGCTATGCGGGCAAACATGATCTTGATCTGATGCCCGAATTTACGGCGCTACTGGACGGACCCGAAACCGTTCTGAACGACGCCGAAGGGCGCGCGCAACCCGTCCCGCAGCGGTTGGCTGAAATGCTGGTCTATCTACAAAGTCTGCAACGTCCATAACCTGTCGCATTTCGCAAGGAGCCCGTTGATGAAAACTGCCCCTCTCGCTACCCTTGGCCTGATGCTGGGTCTTGCATTGCCAACCGCGCAGGCCAGTGCCCAGAATGCAGAGGAAGGTGCCGCGCTTTATCAGTGGTATTGTGCCAGTTGCCACGGGATCGGCGCGAATGGCGCAGGTCCGATGGCCCCCGTTCTTCTGGTGCAACCAACCGATCTGACAGGGTTGAGCGCCGCATCGGGCGGGGTCTTTCCGATTGTGCGCGTGATGCAACGGATTGATGGGCGCGATCCCCTTGTCAGTCACGGAAGCGAGATGCCGGTTTACGGCGCGATCTTTCAGGGTGATGATGTCGCGCTCAAGACGCCATCCGGACAACCGGTGCTGATGGGCCGCTCTGTGGCCGATCTGGTGCTTTACTTACAGGAGATCCAGAAATGAGACAGGTATTGATCGCCTCAGCCCTTGCAGGCTTGGCCATCGTCGGGGCCTGCGCCACCGTCGACATGCCGGAACCGGCCGAGGGGCAGATCGTTTTCGATCAGAACTGTGCGATCTGTCATGGTCCCTCGGGGCAAGGTGACGGGCTGATCGCGGAAAATCTTGATCCCGCGCCGCCCGATCTGACGCGGATCACCTTCCGCGCGCGCGACGTGTTCCCGCGCACACGCGTCTTGTCGGTGATCGACGGTTATACCCGCAAAAGCCCCGAAGAGAACATGCCCGAATTCGGACTTCTGTTGCAGGGCGAGACTGTGCCGGTTGTGCTGGAAGACGGAACCCTGTCACCCGTCCCGCGCCCCTTGGCGGCGCTGCTGGTCTATCTGGAAAGCATCCAGCGCTGACTACTCTGTGGCGGCCAGCACCGTTTCCGGCGTCAGACCGGATATTTCGAGGATCAGCTTGCGCTTGACGGCCGCCGCGAAATCATCGCGGCTGGTGGTGGGCAGGGTAAAGGCGTTGGGACCACCGATAATCTGGTTGCGATAGGCATCTTCCAGCGTGGCGGCGCGGCCCATGTCGTCATTCAGCATCAGAGGTAAGCCATTGACGGTGATCCCTGCCGCCAGCACCGTGTCACGTGCCTCGCTGATCGAGGGCCCGGACCAGTTGTTGATGCTGTCGCCCGAAAAGTCGATCACGCGACGCCAGCCGTTGATGTCGTTTTCCTCGATCAGTTGCATTCCGCGCAGCAGTGCCGAGCCGATTGCATTGCGCCCCATTGCGCGGCGCACGGGACTGTCCAGTTGCCCCGCAAAAGCCGCTGCTGCTGCGGGGCCGTCGATCCGCATCCAGTCCACGACAACAGCCTGATTAGCCGCCCATTCCACATAGGTGACGGCGATACTGCCATAGGCGGTGTTGCGGATCGCTGCGATTACATCGGGATCGGTCATCGCCACGGCATAGCCCTGTCGTTGCAGGCGCAATTCTTCCGGATCAATCGACCCCGAGGCATCGGCCATCAGGACCAGTTCCAGATCGGTGTCCTGCGCCATGGCGGGCAGGGCGGCGATGGACAGGGTCAGGGCAAGGATCAAACAGCGCATACTCGAAACAATAGGGCATCAGCACCGCTTGGGTAGGGCGCGCGTCCTTTCAGACGTCCAGTTCTTCGACGAACCGCGCATTCTCCGAGATATACTGGAACCGCAATTCCGGTTTCTTGCCCATCAGACGCTCGACCAGATCGCCGGTCTCGCCAGGTTCATCCTCGTCAATCGTGACGCGGATCAGCTTGCGGCTGGCAGGGTCCATCGTGGTTTCTTTGAGGTCTTTTGCGTCCATCTCGCCTAGACCCTTGAAGCGGCTGACGTCGATCTTGCCCTTGCCGCCCAGCCCCTTTTCCAGCCAGAGCGCTTTTTCTGCCTCGTCCAGACAATAGACGCGCTTGGCGCCTTGGGTCAGGCGAAACAGGGGCGGGCAGGCCAGATACAGATGGCCCGTGTCGATCATTGGCCGCATCTGGGTGAAGAAGAAGGTCATCAAGAGCGCCGCGATATGCGCGCCGTCCACATCGGCATCCGTCATAATGATGATGCGGTCATAGCGCAGATCGTCGATGTTGAATTTCGACCCCAGACTGACGCCAAGCGCCTGTGTCAGATCGCTGATCTCCTGATTGGACCCCAACTTGCCCGAGGCAGCACCCAGCACGTTCAGGATCTTGCCGCGCAAGGGCAGCAGGGCTTGGGTCTTGCGGTCGCGCGCCATCTTGGCCGACCCACCGGCCGAGTCGCCCTCGACGATGAACAGTTCCGTCCCCTCGCGGGTCGAGGATGTGCAATCGACCAACTTGCCGGGCAGGCGCAACTTTTTGGTGGCGGTCTTGCGCTGGGTCTCTTTCTCCTGACGGCGGCGCAGGCGTTCCTCGGCGCGCAGCACCATGAAATCAAGGATCGCGCCTGCGGATTTCGTATCGGCGGCCAGCCAGTTGTCGAAATGGTCGCGCACCGAGTTCTCGACAAGACGCGCGGCCTCCATCGTGGCCAGACGATCCTTGGTCTGGCCTACGAATTCCGGCTCGCGGATAAAACAACTGACCAGCGCGCAGCCGCCTGTCACAAGATCCTCGCGGGTGATTTCCTTGGCCTTTCGGTTGTTCACCAACTCGCCATAGGCGCGGATGCCCTTGAGGATCGCTGCCCAGAACCCTGCCTCATGCGTGCCGCCCTCGGGCGTAGGCACGGTGTTGCAATAAGACTGGATGAAGCCGTCGCGGGACGGGGTCCAGTTGATCGCCCATTCCACCTTGCCCGGCACATTGAATTTCTCGGAAAATTCGACCGTGCCCGCAAAGGGCCGATCCGCATAGGTCGAGGCTTTGCCAAGTGTTTCGTTCAGGTAATCGGACAGTCCGCCCGGAAAGTGGAACACGGCCTCTTGCGGGGTCTCGCCATCATTGATCGCGGATTTCCAGCGGATTTCCACGCCAGAAAACAGATAGGCCTTGGAGCGGATGGACTTGAACAGCCGCGCCGGCTTGAAACGATGCGAACCGAAAATCTGCTCATCCGCGTGAAAGGTGACTGTCGTGCCACGCCGGTTGGGGGCGGCACCGATCTTCCGGATCGGACCTTGCGGGATGCCGCGCGAGAAACGCTGCTCGTACAATTCCTTGTTGCGCGCGACCTGCACCACCATGGAATCCGATAGTGCGTTCACGACCGACGCGCCCACCCCGTGCAGACCACCCGAGGTCTGGTAGGCCTTGCCGGAAAACTTGCCGCCTGCGTGCAACGTGCACAGGATCACCTCAAGCGCGCTTTTGTCGGGAAACTTGGGATGCGGGTCGATGGGAATCCCGCGCCCGTTGTCGCGGATGGTGACGCTGTAATCCTCAAGCAACTCCACCTCGATACGGTTGGCATGGCCTGCCACCGCCTCGTCCATCGAGTTGTCCAGCACCTCGGCCACCAGATGATGCAGCGCACGCTCGTCCGTGCCGCCGATATACATGCCGGGGCGTTTGCGGACGGGCTCCAGCCCTTCAAGGACTTCGATGGAGGAGGCGTTGTAGTCGTCGGGGGCGGTTCCGGTCAAAAGATCGTTGGCCATGCATACTGCTTCTTTTTATGGGTTGGACCGCAGTATGTCAGACGGAAGCGTCAGGGGAAAGCGGTCTTGACGGTTTGCTGCACCCGAATGGTGGTGATCGCTTTTTCCGGAGCAGATGGGTATTTCCGGTAAGATGAACAGACAGGCGTTACCTTCATCCTGCCGCAAATAATCGAATGCAGCAGAGATATTAGCCGATCCAATCGCGGATGATCGCGGCGACCTCGTCCGGTTTCTGGTGACAGATCCAGTGATCTGCCCCGTTTATGCGGTGTATGGTCAGGTCGCTGGCATGGTCCTCAAGCCCGTCCAGACACTGCGTCAGCAGCGCCGTGTCGCCGGTGCCCCAGACCAGCAGATGCGGTTGCGGCACATGCAGGGCGTCGCGGGGCAGGGCGGGCAGATCGGTCAGCGGCTGCCCCGGTGGTGCCACTTGCAGGGGCGAGGCGCGATACCAGTTGACCATCCCGCGCATCCGACCGGGGCGCGCCCATTCGGTCTTGTAAGCGGTCAGTTTGGCGGGCGTCATCCAAGACAGATCCATTTTGGCGGAAAACAGATCCATCAGTTTGGCGAAATCGTCCTTGGCCAGCAAACCCTCGGACCCTTCCCGCCTGAGCCAAAGGATATATTGCGATGCATCCGACTGCGCGCCGCCCGCCGCCATCTCGCGCTGGAACGGCACCGGATGCACGCCGTTCAGGATGATCAGGCGGCTGACCTGTTCGGGCTGGCGTGCGGCCAGCACATAGGCGACAGATGCGCCCCAATCATGGCCGACTACCGTAACAGACCCACCACCCAGATGGTCGATCAAGGCCACCATATCGCCGACCAGTTTGCCGGTCGCATAATCCGCCACATGGGACGGTGCCCAGCTTTGACCATAGCCGCGCTGATCGGGCGCGATGCAGCGGAACCTGTCGGACAGGCGTTCAGCCAGTTCCACCCAAGCGCCGGAATATTCGGGAAAGCCGTGCAGCATCAGCATGATCGGGGCATCCTTGGCGCCCCATTCCAGATAGTGGAAAGGCTGGTCGTTCAGGGTGATGTGATGGCTTTGCATGGCTGTTTCCCTTTGAAGACCGCCCTTTGCAGGACGGCCATGTCGTTCTTATTCGGGCTGCAGGGTCTCGAATCGCAGGCCCATGGCTGTGCGGGGGGCAAAGCCGCGCCAGTAGCTATGCTCGGGCTTTTCAGTGCCATCCTCGTTCAGCGCCACGACTCCGTCAGCGGCATTTGGGACCAGATCAAAAAAGGCGGCCTTGTCGGTATCGCCTTTCAGGTGCAGGTCCATGAAACCTGTCGCGAAATGCTGTGCGATGTTGTTCATCCGCAGCGTGTCCCAGACAGGATCGGCGTAATGGTCGAAGGGGATGAAATCCAGTCCCTCAACCGCTTGCCAGCTTTCCACAGGCGCGGGCATCGGGGCTGCCGCGTTATGGTTGGCGTTCTCGAATGTCAGCAGGTGGCGCGTGATGCCACTGGCCTGCTCGAATATCTGGCGCATCGCTGGATAGATCGACACATCATCGACCGAGCCGGCCATGATCATCGTCGGCGCGCGTAATCCGGCCAGTCCAGACTCGTCCCAGAAGCCGTGCTGTCGGCCCCACGGGCCAATCGCGATGATCGCTTTGACGCGGTCGTCCAGGAGAGCCTCATGGCTGTCCGATCCGGCAAGGTTCGCGGCCAGCAATCCTTTGGGTGTGCCCCAAGACAGGTCGACCGCCGCCTGCGTGACGCCCGCGCCGCCGAAGATCAATGCGCCATAGCCGCCCATCGAATAGCCGATCACGCCCGTGTTGTCCGCGTCGATGATCGCGGCCAGATCGGGGGCTATGTCGCCAAGCCCTGCCATCCGGTCCAGTACGAATTGCTGGTCGCGGGGTCGGTTCAGCAAGGTCGATCCAAATGCCGCCTGATCCGAATAGGTGCTGTCGGTATGGTCGATCGAGGCCACGACATAGCCTTTGGAGGCAAGGTTTTCGGCCATATGCGACAACAAAAAGCGGTTGCCGGGATAGCCGTGGCTGATGATGACCAGCGGGAATGTCCCTTCTGCGGCGGCTGCATCGCGGGCGGCGCGGCCTGACAGGGTCGTTGGGGTGCGCCCGTCGCGGATGACGGTCTCGTAGGTCGTGCCTGCCTCGGTCCCGTCGGCGGCGGGATACCAGACCTCGACCGTCAGGGGGCGGTCATAGGTCGGTGTATCCGCATCGGTCACGTTCAGAATGTCGATCTGGTCGGCATGGGTGAAGGTCAATGTCCGTACCCCGATCACCTGGTCGCCGAAAGCGGCCAGTGCAGGGGCGTCGGGGCGGGTCTGGTCAATCGGGTTATGGGCTGTCATTTGCGCGGATACTGGACCTGAAACAATGGGGCTGGCAAGCAGCGCCAATGCCAGCGCCGTGGTTTTGAGCGGGGTCATGGGTCTCTCCTCCTCTGGGTGAGTGTATTGGACCCCGCGCAAGCCTTTGGCGCAACGGTTGCGGTAACTGTCGTTGCGTCAGTCCAGCGTGTGCGGGGCTGTGTCTTGCAGGACACGCTGCAGTTCATGCGACACGGCAAAATCGCAGGACCTCCCAGATTTGGCCATAATCTTTCGATATCTGCCTGTTCAACAGCGGGAAAAACGTTCCTTGCCCTGATGGGGCAGCGGGACATGAAACAGGAAAGGAAGCACAATGCGCGCAGTTTTTGGCCTCGTGCTGATCGCCGGTCTGGGTTTGGCCGGTTTTGCCGTCATGATGGCGAAAAAGCAGTTTGATGCCTATCAACAGCAGCTTGCCCAAGCGCAAAGCCAGCAGGGTGAAGTTATCCCGACGGTGGAGGTATTTGTTGCAAAGAAACTTCTGAATTACGGCGATGTCCTGAAAGAAGCGGATGTGCGCGCGGTGAAGTGGCCTGCCAATGCAATACCCGAAGGCAGCTTTGCTACGTTGAAAGATATCTTCCCCGACAACGAAAGAGCACCCCGTTTCGTGCTGCGCGTTATCGAGAAGGACGAGGCGCTCCTGGCCACCAAGGTCAGCTTGCCCGGCGAGGATGCTGGTCTGAATGCGCGGATTGAGCGCGGGATGCGTGCTTTTGCGATCAAGGTCGATGTGGCATCGGGTGTGTCGGGTTTCCTGCGTCCTGGTGACCGCGTGGATGTCTACTGGACTGGTATGGTCTCGGGTGATCTGGGCGCCGAGTTGCGCGGCGATATCACCAAGCTGATCGAGGCCAATGTGCGCCTGATCGCTGTGGACCAAAGCGCCAATGATGACAATTCTGAGGCGTCGATTGCCCGCACGGTAACAGTATCCGTGCGCCCCGATCAGGTGGCGGCGTTGGCGCAGGCGCAATCCACCGGACGGCTTTCACTGGCTCTGGTCGGCGTCAAGGACGATACCGTGGCAGAAGCGATCGAAATCGACCAGCGCGCGCTTCTGGGGCTGGTCCGTGCCGAAGCCCCGGAGCCTGTCCAGGTCGAGGAGGAAGTCGTTTGCTCGACACGCGTGCGCCGCGGGGCCGAGGTTGTGGTGTTGCGTATCCCCTGCACCAACTGATCGCCGACGGATTACCGTTGTCGTGATCGACCCACCCGGTTTGACAGCCATCGGGGAAAGAAATGCAAAAGGCAGGCTTGTTACAGAGCCTGCCTTTTTGATTCAGATCGGCGATCAGGTTTGGCAGTCTGCAGACGTGTTTTAGGCTCTGTTGCTGTTTATCCACATAACCAACGCGCCTGAAGCTATTGATTCTTGCAATAAATACGGAAATCGCACATGGTTGCGGCAAAGGCGGGCGCCAAAGACCCGCAACAGAGGCGTGATCGGAAAGGCAGGTCACATGAAAACGGATAGAATTTTGAAGGGCACCCTGTTCGGGTTGGCCCTTGCGGTTGGCCAGATTTTGGTCGCCCCTAGCGCTATGGCGCAGACCGTGCGTGTTTTGCAGGACAATCGTTCTGCCAGTCTTGAAGTGCCGATGAACCGCGCGGTTGTGGTTGAAAGCGAGACGCCGTTTGCAGAGTTGTCGATTGCCAACCCTGCCATTGCGGATATCTCGTCTTTGTCCGAGCGCACGATCTATGTACTTGGCAAGGCCCCCGGCACGACGACCCTGACGCTGCTGGATGCGAGCGGGCAGTTGATCACAAACGTCGACGTGCGTGTGGCCGCTGATATCAGCGAGTTCAAGGAAAGATTGGGGCAGATCCTGCCCGGTGAGAAGATCGAAGTCCGCACCGCCAATGACGGTATCGTGCTGTCGGGGACAGTCTCAAGCGCGGCCCGACTGCAGCGCGCCATTGATCTGGCGGAGCGCTACGCGCCCGAACGCGTTTCAAACCTGATGTCTGTGGGCGGCGTACAGCAGGTGATGCTAAAGGTGCGCTTTGCCGAGATGCAGCGCAGCGTATCCAAATCCCTCAGCGCCTCGCTGGCGCTGAACGGCAGTGCTTTCAGTAACGATCTGGGCCTGTCCGGGGGCAGCAACTCTTTGAACAACCTCGCAGCGCAGTCTTCGGGTCTTGCCGGGAGTATTCCGCCTGCGAATACGAATAACGGTGCGATGCTTCTTGGCTTCGGTGCAGGGGCTGTCGAGGTCGGCATTCTTCTGGAAGCCCTTGAAAACAAAGGTGCTGTGCGCACTTTGGCCGAACCTAACCTTGTGGCCCTGTCCGGACAGGAAGCCAAGTTTCTTGCGGGTGGTGAATATCCTGTGCCGATCGCACAGGATGGCGGCACAATCACGATCGAGTTCAAACCCTTCGGGATCGAGTTGAATTTCGTGCCACGTGTTGTCGATGGCGATCTGATCAACCTTGAAATGATGGCCGCTGTGTCGTCCTTGGACCCTTCCAACGGTATCCAGTTGAACGCTTTCCGCATCGACGCGTTCCAGCGTCGCGAGACATCGACGACGGTTGAATTGCGCGATGGCGAAAGTTTTGCCGTGGCCGGTCTGTTGCAGGACGACTTCCGCGATACGGCCAGTCAGGTGCCCTGGCTTGGTGACATTCCGGTTCTGGGGGCGCTGTTTCGCAGTTCGGACTATCGCCGTGCCCAATCGGAACTCGTCATTATCGTGACCGCGCATCTGGTAACCCCGACCCGTGGCGAGGCTCTGGCCCTGCCCACCGACCGGATCCGCCCGCCAAGCGAGCGTGACCTGTTCCTGTTCGGCCGCGTTGCACGCGAAGGTCAGCCTGCCCTGCGCGGTGCTGCCGGCGAGGTTGCCAAACAGGATTTCAACGGCTCCTATGGCTATGTGATGGACTGATCGGATGACTGGGAACATGTACAAGACACTTGCAGTGATCGGCCTGTTGGCAACCAGTGCCTGTTCCAGCGATGATCCGATCTACCGCAACTTCAACAACGAGGCTGGATCGACGATCGACAGCGGTTCATTCGGCAATGCAACGATGAACAACAGCATGGCGATGACAGACCGGCAGGGTTTCATCATCGACATGTCGCGCCGCTTTTCGCAGGAAGTGTCACCGATGGTGAATTTCGCCTTCAACTCGGCCGAGCTGGATGCGGCTGCACGCGACACGCTGCGCGAGCAGGCCAACTGGATCAGGCAATTCCCCGAAGTGCGCTTCCGCGTCTATGGTCACACCGATCTGGTCGGCTCTGATGCCTATAACAAGGCGCTGGGCTTGCGCCGCGCGCATGCGGTTGTGGCCTATCTGACAAGTCAGGGGATCAGCCGCGCACGGCTTGAAGCCGTGGTATCCTTCGGCAAGACCCAACCGCTGATTGTGACGGAAGGCCGCGAGGTCCGCAACCGGCGCACAGTGACCGAGGTTTCGGGCGTCTTCGAGAAACGCGCCAGCGAGTTGGACGGCAAATACGCCCGCGTCGTCTACCGCGAGTATATCAACAGCGCGACACCTGTAAGCGGTCTGACCGGTGTTTCGATCCGGAGTGATGCACAGGAATAACCGGCTCTAGTGCAGAATTTGCACGACCTGGCAGGGCCGACAGGCCCTGCCGCTTTTGCGCTGGCGCGGTGCAGAGATCCGCTCCCTAGATCCACACGCGCTTGCCCGCCCCTTGATTGCCACGATTGGGTTTCATTGCTGTGCAATGGTCCGGCAATGGCTGTCACGCGGATTTGATCGTCCAATGATACCGTACAATTACGATGTTTTGGCCCTAATGTTGCCTAGATTTTCCGCGACCTTGCCTGCAATGGGATAGCTTTGTCCGGCAGGTGCCGGGCACGGGTGGTCGGATGCCGGAACAGGAATGAACCCGCCAGAGGTTCTATATGTGCCTGCCTTGCCAGACGACGGCCCCCGAAGTCAAAGGATTGAGGCAAGATGAGTAGCAATGTGCACCATTCTCAGGAACCTGCGCCGATTGTGGCCTGCACGATCAGTCGGGATGTGCAGAACTTCGACCTTCTGATCGAGGACATGGAAGCCGCACTTGGTGAGAGCTGGGGCGATCTCGGTTTTGGCGAAGCGCTGGCCTTTTTCACGCAACCCGATGCCGAGGCTTTGGAGTTCGTGGCCATCGCGATGGATCAGGAAGACGAGGACGATCTTGTGCTGTTGGGCGAGATCATCCATCAGGCGCGCAGCCGCAATATCCGTGTGATCCTGATTGCCGAGGATGTAAGCCCCGCAGCCCTACACCAGCTTTTGCGTCAGGGCGCGGACGAATTTGTGCCCTATCCCTTGCCCGAGAACGAGCTTGAGGCCGCGATCCAGCGTATCCGTGCGCCTGAACCCGCACCTATCCTGCCGGAAGTTGACGAACGTTCGACGGCAACGGCTCGTAAATCCACCCATGACCGTGAAGGCGTTGTGATGGCGGTGCAAGGCATTGCCGGCGGCACCGGTGCCACTACATTCGCCGTCAATCTGGCGTGGGAGTTGTGCAATGTCGCCAAGAAGGGCAAGGCAAACCCGCGCGTCTGTCTGCTTGATCTGGACCTGCAATACGGGTCTGTCTCGACCTTCCTTGATCTGCCACGCCGCGAGTCTGTGTTCGAACTGCTGTCGGACACCGAATCAATGGATGGCGACAGCTTTACTGCGGCCATGATCGGCTTTGAGGAAAAGCTGCAGGTTCTGACCTCGCCCACCGATATGTTGCCGCTTGATCTGATCGGGTCGGACGATATCAACCGGCTTATTGCGATGGCCCGCCAGCATTTCGACTATGTCGTGATCGACATGCCACGCACGCTGGTCCAGTGGACCGAGGCCGTGTTGAACAGCGCCCATATCTATTTTGCATTGTTGGAACTCGATATGCGCTCGGCCCAGAACGCGCTGCGCCTCAAACGCGCGTTGCAAGCCGAAGACCTGCCGTTCCAGAAGCTGCGTTTCGCGCTGAACCGCGCCCCCGGCTTTACCGACCTGAGCGGCAAAAGCCGCGTCAAGCGGATGGCCGAGAGTCTTGGTATCTCGATTGATCTGATGCTGCCCGATGGCGGCAAGCAGGTCACACAAGGGGCAGATCACGGGATGCCGCTGGCACTGAGTGCTGCCAAAAACCCGCTCCGCAAAGAGATCGCCAAACTTGCGTTGTCCTTGCACGAGCTTGGCCAAAGCGAAGCAGACGCGGCCTGAACCGGAACATGGGGGAGACATAGATGTTTTCACGCTACAAAAAGACCGGTGCGGCTGATGGCGCAGCGAAAAGTCCGACACAGATTGGCAACTCGGTTGCAAAGCCTGTCACACGTCCCGCCGATGCCGCTCTTGCCAGCCAGCCTGCCTCGATCCGGCGGGCTTTGGCCGTTGCGCCGGAACAGACCCAGGCGATGGACCGCGACCGCAAGCGGCGTGAACGGCTTGGCGAGATCAAGCTGGAACTGCACCGTTCGTTGCTGGACAACCTGAACCTCAGCGCGCTGGATACGGCCAGCGAATCCGATCTGCGGGCAGAAATCACCTCGATTGCCTCGGAAGTACTTGAGGAAAAGGGCATCGTGCTGAACCGCGAGGATCGCACGCAGCTCACGCAGGAGCTTTATGACGAGGTCAAAGGGCTGGGCCCGCTGGAAACGCTGCTCAAGGATGACAGCGTCAACGATATTCTGGTCAACGGCCCGCGCCGTATTTTTGTAGAACGCGCGGGCAAGCTGGAATTGACGGACATTACCTTCAAGGATGAAAAGCACCTTTTGCGGATCATCGACAAGATCGTGTCTGCCGTGGGCCGCCGCGTGGACGAATCCAACCCCTATGTTGACGCCCGTCTGGCCGATGGTTCGCGTTTCAACGCGATGGTGCCGCCTGTGGCGGTGGACGGATCGCTGGTCTCTATCCGTAAATTCAAAAAGGAAAAGCTGGCAATTGACGATCTGGTCCGTTTCGGGGCCTTTTCCGAAGAAATGGCCGCCTACTTGCAAGCGGCTGTTGCGACGCGCCTGAATATCATCGTGTCGGGTGGTACGGGTTCGGGTAAGACGACAACCCTGAACGCCCTGTCATCCTTCATCGACAATGCCGAACGCATCCTGACGATTGAGGATACGGCCGAACTCCAGTTGCAGCAGGTCCATGTGGGCCGGATGGAAAGCCGCCCGCCCAACGTCGAGGGCAAAGGCGCAGTCACGCAGCGCGATTGCTTGCGCAACGCCCTGCGGATGCGTCCTGACCGGATTATCGTCGGCGAAACCCGCGGCGAGGAAGTGATCGACATGTTGCAGGCCATGAACACCGGCCATGACGGGTCAATGACGACGATCCACGCCAACTCGGCCCGCGACGGTGTCAGCCGTCTGGAAAACATGATTGCAATGGCGGGGATCGAAATGCCCATCAAGGCGGTCCGCAGCCAGATCGCCAGCGCTGTTAACCTGATCGTGCAGGTCAACCGCCTGCAGGACGGTAGTCGCCGCATGACCTCGATCACCGAGATTACGGGGATGGAGGGCGAGGTGATCTCGATGCAGGAAGTGTTCAAGTTCCAGCGCGTGGGCCTTACGCCCGAAAACAAGATCATCGGCCATTTCACGGCCACAGGTGTGCGCAGCCACTTCTCGGAACGCTTCCGCCTGTGGGGATACGATCTGCCCGCATCCATCTTTGAACCTATCGCAGCGGAGTAGACCCAATGACCATCAGTATCGAACCGCTTATCTACGGTCTGATTTTCTTTGGCGTTCTGGTGCTTGTCGAGGGTCTGTATCTTGTCGTTTTTGGCAAGTCGATTAGCCTGAACAGCCGTGTGAACCGGCGTCTGGAAATGCTTGAGAAGGGCACGCGCCGCGAAGAGGTGATGGAAACGCTGCGCAAGGAAATGCGCCAGCATATGAATTCGCGCTCTATCCCGCTCTATTCCATGCTGGCGGATCGGGCCCAGAAAGCGGCCATTGCCTTCACGCCGATCCAGTTGATCATGATCATGGTTGCTGTCAGCGTCGTATCGTTTTTGGGGCTGACAATCGGCACCGCCTCCGAAGCGCCGGTGCGTGCGCTTCTGTCGGTCGGAATGGGAGTAGGGGGCGTCTATTTCTGGGTCAACTCCAAAGCCAAGAAACGTATCTCGATGATCGAGGAGCAATTGCCGGATGCGGTCGAACTGATGGTGCGCTCGTTGCGCGTCGGGCATCCGTTCTCGTCCGCGATCCAGATCGTCGCCAAGGAAGTAGCCGACCCGCTGGCGACCGAATTCGGGATTATCGCCGACGAATCCGCTTATGGGCGCGATATCGGCGAGGCGCTCAAGGACATGGCAGAGCGTCTGGATATGCAGGATCTGCGCTTTCTGGCGGTCGCGGTGACGATCCAGCAACAGTCGGGCGGTAACCTTGCAGAGATTCTGGCTGGCCTGAGCCGCGTGATCCGCGCGCGGTTCCGTCTGTTCCGGCGCGTCAAAGCCATCACCGCCGAGGCGCAATGGTCGGGCAAGTTCCTGTCCGGCTTTCCGATTTTCGCACTCATCGCGATCAATGTGATGGACCCCAACTATTATGACGCCGTACTGGACCACCCGTGGTTCATTCCCGCCTGTATTGCTGTCGGGTTGTTTCTTGCCGCCAACCTGATCGTCATGCGTATGCTGACCGACATCAAGGTTTGAGGAGAACACCATGGATGCAATCATGAACCTCATGACCGCGCAGTTCGGCGAAATGGGGCCGATGATCCTGGTCGGAGGCTTGGGTCTTGTGCTGATCCTTGCCACCATTCCGATGATGCTGTCCCCGCGCAAGGACCCGTTGGACAAGTTGCGCGAAAGTGCCAATGCGGCCCGGAACACGGCGGCAACCGGCAAGGCGTTGCGGACTTCCAAGGGCAATGACAAGCTGCAGAAATACTCGACATTTCTGGAGCCGCAGGACGAGACCGAATATTCTGCAATTCGCATGAAGTTGATGCAGGCTGGCTATCGAAGCAAGGAAGCTGTGCGAGCTTTCCATTTCGCGCAATTTGCTCTTGGAGTCCTGTTCCTGATCGGTGGCGTGATCTACTACCTGCTGAACCTTGCCGGAAAGCCCGACACGACCACACAGGACGCCATGATGTATATTCTGGGGCCGGGTGTCGTGGGCTATATGATCCCGAAATACTGGGTCACCAAGCGGCAGCAAACGCGTCAGGAAGAGATCACATCGGGCTTTCCCGATGCGCTTGACATGATGCTGGTCTGCGTCGAGGCGGGCCAATCGCTTGACCAATCGATCATCCGTGTCTCGCGGGAATTGCGCGCTTCCTATCCCTCGCTTTCGGACGAGTTCGAGATCGTCAGCTACGAGATCAAGGCCGGCAAGGATAAACCCTCCGTTCTGGCCGATATGGGCGAACGGTGTGGCGTCAGCGATATTTCCAGTTTCGTGACCGTGCTGGTGCAATCGGCCACTTTCGGTACCTCGATTGCCGACGCGCTGCGGGTCTATGCCGAGGAAATGCGTGACAAACGCGTGATGCGTGCCGAAGAAAAGGCAAACAAGTTGCCTACCAAGATGACACTTGTCACTATGATGCTGACCGTGCCGCCGCTGCTGATCATTCTGGTCGGACCTTCGGTGGTGGGGATCCAGAATCTGGGGAATATGTAAGTCTATCATGGCATCACGCCCGCGCGGAATTCGCTCCGCATTCACATTGGGGATCATCCTGACCCTGGCCGCCTGCTCGTCAGGCGGCCTTGGTGCGTCGCGTGACAGCCCCTATGCGCCCGGTATCCGTCCGGGCGCCGAGGCCGAGGATGGGTTGATCGTCGGTCACCGCTTGATGGATGCAGGCGAATTCGAACTGGCGCTTAAGGCGTTTACACGTGCGGCGGCGCAGGACGGGTTGACCGTCGATGTGTTATCCGCCCTTGGCAGCGCCAATCTGGGCCTTGGCCGGTTGGGGCAGGCCGAAACGCTGTTGCGCCGCGCCATCGCCACCGATGAGGCGATCCCCCAGACATGGAACAACCTTGGTGTCGTGCTGATGGAGAAAGGCGAGACCGCCGAGGCCGAGCAAATTTTCCGCAGGGCCTATGCGCTGGACAATGGCGAAAGTGACTCAATTCGTGACAATCTTCGCTTGGCACTCGCAAAAAATGAAAATCCGGACTATGATGTGGTGGAACAAGACTACAAAATGGTCCGGCGCGGCACGAGCGACTTCCTGCTGCGGCGGATAAACTAGACGGCAGAGCAGCAATAAAGGACGCAAAAATGCGCCACCCCATTTTCCTGACCCTGTGTCTGACAGGGGCTTTTGGTCTGGCGGCTTGCCAGGACGCAGGCAATGACAGTGTAGACCGGGCCATGCAGGCCGTGAACGTCGTTGACGAAAGCAATCTTGGCGACATCATGTTGACCGTGGCCGACCCCAACGAGGCGGTCGTCTATTTCACACGTACATCAGCAGAACAGCCCGACAGGGTCGATCTGCAACGGGGCCTCGCGCAATCGCTGGTGCGTGCTCAGCGCCCTGTCGAGGCAGCCGCCGCATGGCGCACCGTCACCAAACATCCCGAATCCACGCATGAGGACAAGGTCGAACTGGCCGATGCCTTGATCCGTGCCAGTGATTGGGAAGGGGCCAAGACCGCGCTCAATTCGGTTCCGCCAACCTATGAAACCTTCAAGCGTTACCGCCTGGAAGCGATGGTGGCCGATGCCAACAAGGACTGGAAACGCGCCGACAGTTTTTATGAAATCGCAATGGGGCTGACCACGCGCCCCGCCGGTGTGATGAACAACTGGGGCTTTTCCAAGCTGACACGCGGCGCCTATCCCGAGGCCGAACGTCTGTTCACAGATGCCATCCGGCAGGATAACGCGATGTTCACGGCCAAGAACAACCTTGTTCTGGCGCGCGCCGCGCAACGCAACTACACCTTGCCGGTGATGCCGATGACCCAGCTTGAAAGAGCGCAACTGCTGCACACGCTGGGGCTTAGCGCGGTCAAGCAGGGCGATGTCGAAACCGCCAAAGGCCTGTTGCGTGACGCGGTCCAGACCCATCCACAACATTTCGACGAAGCGGTTCGCAGTCTTGCGGCCCTTGAAAACAACGTGCGCGGCTGATCCGGTCGCGCCCGATGTTGCAAGACTTTGCCACCGGTTTTTCGATCACGGGCGCAGGCATCGCGCTTCCCGCGCGGGCTGGTCTGTGGTTTTTTATCGCAAGCCTGCCCATCTGTTTCTGGGTGATGCTCAGCGATCTGCGGGCGATGCGTATTCCCAACAAGGCGGTCATCGCCCTTGTCGCCGTTTTCCTGCTGGTCGGGGTCTGGGTTTTGCCCTTGCCGGTGATCGCCACGCAGCTTGTGCAGATGGTGGTGATGCTGCTTGTGGGGATCGTGCTGAATGCCGCGTCTGTGTTCGGTGCGGGCGATGCGAAATTTGCCGCCGCTGCGGCCCCTTTCGTGATGCTGGGGGATGTTACATTCGTGCTGATGCTGCTGGCCCTGAACCTGCTGGCATCCATGATCACGCACCGCGTGGCAGGCCGCACCCCGCTGCGGAAACTGGCACCCGGCTGGGAAAGCTGGGAACGCAAGAAGGATTTTCCGATGGGCCTGTCGCTTGGCAGCACGCTGTCGATCTATCTCGGTTTGGCCGCCCTTTACGGGAGCTGAGACACACCTTGCGGGCCAATATGCGGGGGTCTCTTCCTGCCTTTGCAGCAATTTCTTTGCCTTTCCATTATTTTGCCACTTTGACGCGGCACATCTTGGCCCAGCCATTCGGCACCCGACCCGCATAACGGACAGGCCAGCCCATGAATATGCAGATCACCCCGACACAGACCCGCGTGACAGCCCCCCCGCCGCCCTCAAGTATCGAAGAGATGCGCCTGCCGGTGGTGATGATGCGGGATATCCTGCTCAAGACGATTTTCCGCAAGAACGTGAACACTGTCACTGATGTAGCCGAGGCGATTTGCCTGCCGCTCAGGGTCACGCAGGAACTGATCGACATGGCGCGTGAGCAGCGCCTGCTTGAGGCGACGGGCACGCTGAATGCCAATTCGGGCAGCGAGATGGCCTATCAGCTGACAGACGGAGGCAAGGCGCGCGCGCTGGATGCCCTGTCGCAATCGGAATATTTCGGTGCGATGCCGGTGCCTCTGTCGGTTTATGCCGAACAGGTCAAGCGCCAGTCGATCCGCGATGTGCAGATCACCCGCGCCCAATTGACCAATGCGATGGGCCATCTGATCCTACCGGATGATCTGCTGTCCAATCTTGGTCCTGCGGTCAGTTCGGGGCGCTCGATCCTGATGTACGGACCGCCGGGCAACGGCAAATCCTCGATCTCGAACGGAATCCGCGATGCGATGGGCGACAAAGTCTATGTGCCGCGCGCCATCGAATATGCGGGGCAGGTGATTACCGTTTATGATCCGATCGTGCATTCCTCGGCCGAGGTCGAAACCGACGAGCCGGGATCACTGCGGCGCAGGCGCAGTTTCGACACGCGCTATGTCCGTTGCGAGCGGCCCACGGTGATCACGGGGGGTGAGTTGAGCCTGTCGATGCTGGATCTGGTCTATAACCCGACCGCGCGCACCTATCAGGCACCTTTGCAACTGAAAGCCACCGGCGGCATCTTCATCGTTGACGACCTTGGCCGTCAGGCTGAACCGCCGCAATCTCTGGTCAACCGCTGGATCGTGCCGCTGGAGGAAAGCAAGGATATTCTGGCGCTGCAATCGGGCGAGAAGTTCGAGGTGCCTTTCGATACGCTGGTGGTGTTCTCGACCAACTTCCATCCGAACGAGATTTTCGATCAGGCGGCGTTGCGCCGGATTTTCTACAAGATCAAGATTGACGGACCCAATCAGGAAAACTTCCTCAAGATTTTCGCGCTTGTCGCGCGCAAGAAGGGCATGCCGCTGGACGAGGCGACATTGGTGCATCTCTTGAAGGTGAAATACCCGACGATCAACAATGTCTATGCGAATTACCAACCGGTCTTTCTGATCGACCAGATGATCTCGATCTGTCAGTTCGAGGGCATTCCCAACCAGATGAGCCCTGCTCTGGTCGATCGCGCCTGGTCCAACATGTTCGTGCGCGACGAGGTGATCGTGAAGTAGCGCAGGCGACAAAGCCCGCGAGGGCTGCGGAGTGTTACCCCGCTTTGCAGCTCATATCGCGCTAGAGACCAATTGCGCGGCGACCAGCACCACCAGCAAGCCCGCTGCAATCTCGATCAATGACATCGCCCGCAAGGTCGCCGGGCCGCTGGCGATCTGGGCCAGCGTGCTTTCGCGGGCGGTTACCGACAGAACAGCCACCAGAACGGTGATGCTGGCGGTGCCAAGCCCCATGACAAAAGCTCCTGCGATGCCAATCGCATCAATACCCATGCGCCATGTCAGGATCAGCAAAAACAGCGCCCCCGTGCAGGGCCGCACCGCAACAGCACCGATCAACACCAGGGCATCGCGCAGTGACCGCACCTCGGCGGCTTCCTCAAACGTGGGGCCGTGTTTATGCCCGCAAGAGGCGCAGGCCGCGTCTGCATGGTGGTGTGCGTGGCTGTTGTCATGGTCATGGTTGTGCGCGGCATGGCTGGGTGCGTGCTCGCCGCTCTCTTGTCCTGCGGGACTGGCGCGCTGTGTCCACAACTTGCGTAGGCCGCGCAGCAATAGCCATAGCCCCACCATCCCGATCAGGACATAGCTGAGCGGGGCAAGCCATGCCTCGGCCGTGGCGACCAGTCGCTCGCGCGACCAGTCCAGCACGAACACGCCGCCATAGACCAGCGCCACGGCCGTCGCCGCCTGTGCAAGGCTGGACGCAAGGGCAAGACCCGCAAGCCGGCCCAAGGGCACCCTGCGTCCCAACCCGTAGCCACCGATCAGCACCTTGCCGTGACCGGGGCCTGCGGCGTGGAAAAATCCGTAGGCAAAGCAGAACCCCAACAAGGCAAAGAGCGCTGCACCATCCCCCGACTTCAATCGCCGCAACAATCCTGCCATCGCGTTTTGTGTGTCGCGCTGTCCATCGGCGGCCCAACGCTCGAGAATTGCCATGCCGTTCATGCCCCACAGCCAGACGGCAAGGGTCGTGATCAGCCCAAGGGTCAACAAGGCCAGCGGGGAGCGGATCACGCGTTGCATGTCACCTCGACGATATCGGCAAAGGCATCGCCGACTTCGGGGTATTCATCGTCCGGCATCGCGGGGTTGGCATAGAGTGCCTCTTCCACCAGCGTATAGGCGCGGTCCAGATCGGCGGGTTGGATCGTCAGCTTGCACCCGTCGGGCACCTTGACGCCGCCATCCAGATCATAGGCGGTGTAAAAGCTGGGATCATAGGCGCGCAGGATCACAGGCCCTGATTGCGGCGCAAAGGCACGGAAATGGCGCGTCACGATCTGGCCTTGGACGACATCCGTGCCGCGCCCCTCCGGTGGGCCTAATACGACGGGGGCGTCATCGGCTGTGATGTACAGGTCGCCCTGAAATCCCTCGATCCAGTTCAGATCGAAGCCGTCCAGACGCGCCAGTTCGGAGGGCGTCAAAACGCCGTCGGCATCATTGTCCAGCCCCATGTCTTCTAGCAGTAGCAGGGAATAGAAATCGTCATAGGTCCAACTGACCTCGACCCCGACAAGCTTGCCGCTGTCATCGGCGACAAGTTGCAATCCGGTTTGCACGAACACATGCGGATGGGCCTGCGCTGCGGGTGCAGCCAGCAAAAAGGCAAGAACGCTAGGGGTCAGACGTTTGTGGATCATGCCAGAGTTTTAGGGCAGCGCGGGCCGGCCCGCAACGCCACAAGCAGCACATCGGCTGAAATCTGCATGGGGAGAGCGGCGATTTGGTGGGGTGGTGACCCGTCATGTCAGGCTTGCTAGCAGTCTAACGTGGTACCCGGATATCAATCACAGGCTGGGTTCGGGATCAGTCCCGATAGGTGGTCATATAATCACTTGTATCCGAGGCCAGAGTCGTGGTGCCATCGCGCAGAGATCCCCAGCCAGCCGCCAGTAGGGTGACTGCAAGAGCGGTCAGCACAACCCAGTCCGCCGTGATCGCGCCATTGGTGTCGCGGGCGAAATGTTTGATCGGGTTACGGAGCTTGAAGAATGTCATGGCAGTATCTCCAGCCGGCATTACGCATCAAAAATACAGAAACGCGCCGGCACGGTTCTTACACTGAAAAGGCCGCACCCGACCGGGCGGGTGCGGCCAAAATCATGCTTGTCTCAGAAAGAGATCAGCCTTCTTCGCCGCCGCCTTCGCCGCCGCCAACTGCGCCGGGTGCCTGCTCGCCCATGAAGGTGTTGGTCGAAGCTGTCAGGCCGGTTGCACCGGTTTCGATCGAGGAATAGGCGGCCACGGCCAGACCGACAACGGCTGCGGTCAGAACGACCCAGTCAACAGTCACGGCGCCGGATTCGTCTTTGCTGAAGTTCTTGAAGAAGTTAATCATTTTGTATCCCTCCAAAGGATCAGTTGCTCTGTTGCACAACCGCGCCGGTGACTGTCTGGGCTGTCTCTCTCTTGGCCCGTCTCCGTTTCGGTATGAGCAGATATAGCCAGCGGATTGGGGCAACAGTTTGGCCGAAATCGTGCGTTTTATCTTTTTCCACTTTTTCTGCATCAAGGCGTATCAAGTATATGAAATTAAACAAAAGAAATTTATCTTTTGATACAAAATACGTGATTTTACCCTTGGGGATTGAGGCAGACGGGGCGAACTCAAGGCAGCGTATTTCATGAAGTTCTGGCTATCTGGGCGAATTTCTGGGATAAATGGGCAAAGATAATCGAGCGTGATACACAAATCACAGGCAGGCAAATCCGCGATGATACGATCCCACCGTTTGGATCGACAGGCGAGTCCGCGCCTTGCGGCGTATGCGCGACGGTTTTCCGGCGCTGCGATCCTGTGCGTGGCTCTCGCCTTACCCTGTGCTCTGGCCGCGCAAGAGCCGCCAGCCTATCCCGATTTCACATTCAAACGGGTCAAGCCGCCCGCGGCTGGCAGCACGGGGCGCAGGATTACCGTGCAGATCGAACCGCAACCCGTCGCAGTGGCGCGCCCTTCCGTGCCACAATTGCCGTCGGAAGGGGTTGCGGAAGCGATCGGGCGGTATGACTGGTTCTGGCAAGGCGTGTCGCCCGCGCTGGACGAAAGTGGACCCGGCCGGTTGGAACCGGCCTTGATCCAGATTGCCAATGCTGCGGCGGGCCAGCAGATCGCGGCCCCGCGCCTGACCGACTTGCTGGGGATTGCCCGCGCTCATCGCGCGGATCTGTTGCTCAATACGGTTGGGACAGGCGTGTCGCCTGCACTGGTGCTGGCGGTGATCGCTGTGGAATCCAGCGGGCGTGCCGATGCGGTCAGTTCGGCTGGGGCAGTCGGGTTGATGCAGTTGATCCCTGCTACAGCATCGCGCTTTGGCGTCGTGGACAGCCTGAATGCGGGACAGAATATCAAGGGTGGTGTCGCCTATCTGGATTGGTTGCTGGCGGAATTCGGCGGCGATCCGATTTTGGCGTTGGCGGGCTACAACGCGGGCGAGAATGCGGTGAAACGGCATGGCGGTGTGCCACCCTATGCCGAAACCCGCGATTATGTTCCAAAAGTTTTGGCCGCTTTTGCCGTGGCGCGCAATCTGTGCAAGACGCCGCCAATGCTGATCTCGGATGGATGCGTTTTCAACCTCGGCGAGGGGTGAGCCATCTTTCCGCCACATCCAAGGCGGGTGCGGGTGCATGGATATTTCCAGCAAGAAGAAACGCAAAAGGCCCGCGGATGACACGCGGGCCTTTTATCTGTCAGATCGGAGGGTTCAGTTGACGATCTTCGCCAGCGTTGCCGCGCGCAGTTCGTCCTCGGTGACGCCATCGGCGCATTCGACGATTTTCAGACCGCCCTCGACCACGTCCAAAACGCCCAGATTGGTGATGATCCGGTTCACGACGGCCTTGCCGGTCAGCGGCAACGTGCAGGCGGGCAGCACCTTGCTTTCGCCTGCCTTGTTGGTGTGATCCATCACGACGACTACGCGCTTGACGCCCGCGACCAGATCCATCGCGCCGCCCATGCCCTTGACCAGCTTGCCGGGAATCATCCAGTTCGCCAGATCGCCTTCCTCGGAAACTTCCATCGCGCCGAGGATCGCCATGGCGATCTTGCCGCCACGGATCATACCGAAAGACATCGCGCTGTCGAAAAATGCCGTTTGCGGCAATTCGGTGATCGTCTGCTTGCCCGCGTTGATCAGGTCGGGGTCTTCATCGCCTGCATAAGGGAATGCGCCCATGCCCAGCATGCCGTTCTCGGACTGCAGGGTAACTTCCACGCCCTCGGGGATGTAGTTGCTGACCAGCGTGGGAATCCCGATGCCGAGGTTCACATACCAGCCGTCTTGCAGTTCCTGTGCCGCGCGTGCGGCCATCTGGTTCCGATCCCAAGGCATTATGCGGTCTCCCTTTGACGAACCGTGCGTTGTTCGATGCGTTTCTCGTGCTGCCCTTGAATGATGCGGTGCACATAGATACCGGGCAGGTGGATGTGATCGGGGTCAAGGCTGCCGGTCGGCACGATCTCTTCGACCTCAACGACACAGACCTTGCCGCACATGGCTGCGGGCGGGTTGAAGTTGCGCGCGGTTTTGCGGAACACGAGGTTGCCGGTGGCATCCGCTTTCCACGCCTTGACGATGGCAAGATCGGCGAAGATGCCGCGTTCCAGCACATAGGTCTCGCCGTTGAACTCTTTGAGCTCCTTGCCCTCGGCAATCACGGTGCCGACGCCGGTCTTGGTGTAGAAGCCGGGAATACCTGCGCCACCAGCGCGCATGCGTTCCGCCAGAGTGCCCTGCGGGTTGAACTCCAGCTCCAGCTCTCCGCTCAGATACTGGCGCATGAATTCGGCATTCTCGCCCACATAGGAAGAGATCATCTTTTTCACCTGACGGGTCTGCAACAAGATGCCGATTCCGAAATCATCCACGCCCGCGTTGTTCGACGCGAAAGTCAGATCCTTGGTGCCGGCCTCTTTAATGGCCTGCAGCAACAATTCGGGGATACCGCAGAGGCCGAAACCGCCCGCCGCGATGAACATGCCGTCGAACAGCAGGCCGTCCAACGCCTCGGTCGCGTTTGCATAGACTTTCTTCATTGATCTCTCCCTCGCTTCACCGTTGCGGCCTTGTTTGCCGCCGGTAATGGCAAGAGTCAATCATATGCCGCAGTGCAGAGGCCAAGCGACCCCTGTTCAGCTTCCCGTCTTCTTGGAGGGAGCTTTTTTCGCAGTGGCCTTGGTGCTTGCCTTTGTCGCGCCGGCTTTTGCCGCTGTCGCCTTTTTCGCGGCAGGCTTTTTGGCGGCTGCCGCTTTGGGTTTGGCAGCCGCCTTTCTCGCGCCCGCCTTCTTGCCGCCGGATTTGGCGGCTTTCTCGGCGATCAACACGACAGCCTCATCCATCGTGAGCGCCGCAGCCTCGACACCTTTGGGCAGGGTCGCGTTGATCTTGCCCCACTTGACATAAGGTCCATAGCGGCCATCCATGACCTGAACAGGACCGCCTTCAGTCGGATGCTCGCCCAGTTCGGCCAGCGGTTTGGCGGCTGCGCGTACCGCACCGGGACCACGGGCGGCCTTGGCCGCCAGTTCCTCGACCGCGCGGTTCATGCCGATGATGAAGACCTCGTCGACCTCTTTGATGTTGGCATAGACCGAGCCGTGCTTGATATAGGGGCCATACCGCCCGATCCCGGCCTCGACCATGACACCGTCCTCGGGATGCGGACCGATCTCGCGCGGCAGGTTCAGCAGCATCAGCGCCTTGTCCAGATCCATGTCATCTGGCGACCAGCCCTTGGGCAGGCTGGCCCGTGGTGGTTTCTTGACCTCCTCCGAAGCCTCGCCACGCTGCACATAGGGGCCGAAACGACCCGAGCGCAGACTGATTTCGTCGCCCTGATCAGTGCCCAGCACACGGTCGCCCTGCGCGTCGGCGTCGCCGTTCAGCGGGCGGGTATAGCGGCATTCGGGATAGTTGCCGCAACCGACAAAGCCGCCGGTTTTGGAGCTTTTCAGATGCAACTGGCCAGTGCCGCAAAGCGGACAGACACGCGGGTCGGAGCCATCCGCGCGCGGCGGGTAAAGCTGCGGGGCAAGGGCCTCGTCCAGCACGTCCAGCACTTCGGTGATCCGGAGTTCCGAGGTCTCCGCGATGGCCGCCGAGAAATCCCGCCAGAAGCGCGACAGCACATCCTTGTAATCCATCTCGCCCGCGCTGACCTCGTCGAGCTGGTTTTCCAGATCGGCGGTAAAGTCGTATTCCACGTATTTACGGAAGAAATTCATCAAAAAGACAGTGACCATCCGGCCCTTATCCTCTGGGAAAAGGCGGTTCTTGTCCTTGCGGACATAGTCACGGTCCTGAATCGTGGTGATCACGCTGGCATAGGTCGAGGGGCGACCGATCCCCAATTCCTCCATCCGCTTGACCAAAGTTGCCTCGGTATAGCGGGGGGGCGGTTGGGTGAAATGCTGCTCGGGTGTGACCGCACGCTTTTCTGTGGGTTCACCCTTCATGATCTGGGGCAGGCGGCGCTCGTCCTCGTCGGTCACATCGTCGCGGCCTTCCTCGTAGACCTTGAGGAAACCGTCGAACAACACGACCTGACCGGTCGCGCGCAGTTCCACTTGCGCGTCGCGGCTGCCGATATCGACGGTCGTGCGCTCGAACCTTGCGGCCTCCATCTGGCAGGCGATGGTGCGTTTCCAGATCAGATCATAAAGCTTGCGCTGGTCCGCATCGCTGATTTTCAGGCTTTCGGCATCGCGGTCCAGTTCGGTGGGGCGGATACATTCATGCGCTTCCTGCGCGTTTTTGGCCTTGTTTTTGTAGATGCGCGGACTGGCTGGCACATATTCGGCACCGTAGCGCGCCTTGATCGCGTCGCGGGCGGCGGTGACGGCCTCGGCGGCCATGTCGATGCCATCGGTCCGCATATAGGTGATGTATCCGGCCTCATAAAGCCGCTGCGCCGCGTTCATACATTGCCGCGCGCCCATGCCGAATTTGCGGCTGGCTTCCTGTTGCAGGGTCGAGGTCATGAACGGGGCCGAGGGGTTGCGGCTGGCCGGTTTCGCTTCGACCGAGGTGACTGTCAGTTCGCGTGAGTTGATTGCCTGCACGGCCATTTCGGCCTGCGTGCTGTTTTCCAGATCGTAACGATCCAGCTTCTTGCCGGCCAGTTGGGTCAGGCGCGCCTCGAATTCCTGACCGCGCGGGGTGACCAGACGAGCGGTAACCGACCAGTATTCGCGGGCTCGAAACGCCTCGATCTCCATCTCGCGTTCGACGATCAGTCGCAGGCAAACGGATTGCACCCGCCCCGCGCTGCGCGATCCGGGCAGTTTGCGCCACAGAACCGGCGAGAGGTTGAAACCCACCAGATAGTCCAGCGCGCGGCGCGCCAGATAAGCCTCGACCAGCGGCGCATCGACCTGACGGGGGTGCTGCATCGCCTCGGTCACGGCTGATTTGGTGATCGCGTTGAAGACCACGCGGCTGACGGGGGTGTCTTTCTTGATCGCCTTGCGCTTGCGCAGCGTTTCCTCAAGGTGCCAGCTGATCGCCTCGCCCTCGCGGTCGGGGTCGGTGGCGAGGATCAGGGAATTGTCCTTGGCCAGCGCGTCGGCGATGGCTTTTACATGTTTGCGGCTGTCGACGCCGACTTCCCATGTCATATCAAAGCCGTTGTCGGTATCGACCGATCCATCCTTGGCAGGCAGGTCGCGGACATGACCATAAGAGGCTAGCACGACATAGTCAGAGCCCAGATATTTGTTGATTGTCTTGGCTTTAGCCGGAGATTCCACAACGACGACGGGCATCGGACTTCCTTTCGACTCGGACACGGCTTTGGCACGGAAACATGCCGCGGCATCATGGCGGCGGACCATGTGGGGTGAAAGGGGGCTTTGTCAATGCGGGCAAATTCGCAGCATCCGGCTGACTTGCCGTCAACGGCAGGGGGCGAGGCGACCTGAACAATACGCCTTGATGTTGCGCGGGGCTAGGTCACGCGGGACAACAGTCCGCCCGGCTGGCGCAGGATCTGACCGTCGAGTTCCAGGTCGACAAGGGCAGGGGTGATGTGATGGGCGGGCGTGTCCAAATCGCGGATCAACTGGTCCTCGGCCAGCGGCGAGGCGCCAAGCCGTTGCAGAATCTGGCTGTGCAAGGCTGCCGTTTCGCGCAGAGACCGGCGATCGGGCGGGGGCGATGGCCGCGGCGGAATCGCGCCCTCAAGCAGGCAGGGCTGTCGCGGGGCCGATACGGGTGGCAAGGCGTCGATGACATCGGCAGCATTGCGGACCAGCCGCGCGCCATCACGGATCAGCATGTTGCAGCCCGACGAGCGCGCGTCGAAGGGATGGCCCGGAACGGCCATGACCTCGCGCCCCTGGTCCAGACCGCAGCGGGCGGTGATCAGGCTGCCGGATTTCGCCGCCGCCTCGATCACCACAACAGCGCGGGACAGGCCGGAAATAATCCGATTGCGTCGTGGAAAATGCCGTGCTTGCGGCACAAGGCCCACGGGTTGTTCCGACAGGCGCAGTCCGCGCGCCGCGATCGCATGGGCCAGGCCTGTATTCTCGGCAGGATACAGCACGTCCACACCGCCGGCCAGAACCGCGACGGTGCCGGTATCCAGCGTGGCGTTGTGGGCAGCCGTATCAATGCCGCGCGCAAGGCCTGACACTACGACATACCCCGCCGCGCCAAGGTCGCGGGCCAAGGCCCTTGCCATGCGGGTGCCAAGGGACGAGGCGTTGCGCGCGCCGACCAGCGCAATCATCGGGCGAGACAGGATGGCGGAATCGCCGATGGTCCACAGAAAGGGTGGGGCATCGGACAGATCACCCAGCGGCAGCGGATAGGCCGGATCGCCCGCGCAGAGCATAGTCGCACCTGCGCCTGCCGCAGCCCTGAGTTCGGCCAAGGCCACGCCATGCGGGCAGGGCGCATATCCGTCCACACCAGCGCGGCGGGCGACTTCGGGCAGGGCATCCAGCGCGGCATGGGCGCTGCCATGTTCCGCCATCAGCCTGAAGAAAGTCGCAGGCCCCACACGGGGCGAGCGCAAGAGACGAAGCCATGACACCCGGTCATCTTCCGTGGTGGGTGGGAGTGGGGGGTGAGTGGAAGAAGTGGGTTCCCAGGTCATCACAACTCCGTCTGCTTGCAGAATCAGGTGTAGACCGGCGCTGGTTAATTCGGGGTAAACCACAAAGACAAACGGCGCACCCGAAGGCACGCCGTTTCCGTATTGCAGCAGTGGCGGCGCCCGTTCTGTCAGGCTGCCGAGCCGCCCACGGTCAGGCCGCCGATCATCAGGGTCGGCTGGCCAACGCCCACAGGCACCCACTGGCCCGCCTTGCCGCAATTGCCCATGCCGGGATCAAGCGCCATGTCATTGCCGATGGCGCGAATCTTTTGCAGCGCGGTTGCCCCGTCTCCGATTAACGTGGCCCCTTTGACCGGCGCGCCGATTTTGCCGTCCTTGACGCGGTACGCCTCGGTGCAGGAGAAGACGAACTTGCCGTTGGTAATGTCCACCTGACCGCCGCCAAAGCCCACGGCATAGATGCCATCTTTCAAATCGGCCACGATATCGGCGGGATCTGTCTCGCCGCCCAGCATATAGGTGTTAGTCATGCGCGGCATCGGCGCATGGGCATAGCTTTCGCGCCGTCCGTTGCCGGTGGGGGCGACACCCATCAGGCGCGCATTCTGGCGGTCCTGCATATAGCCCACCAGCACACCATCCTGGATCAACACATTTCGGGCCGAGGGCGTGCCCTCGTCGTCGATTGTGATCGAGCCGCGCCGGTCGGGGATCGTGCCATCATCCAGCACGGTGACTCCGCGCGCCGCGATCTGTTGCCCCATCAGACCGGCAAAGGCGGATGTACCCTTGCGGTTGAAATCGCCCTCAAGCCCGTGGCCTATCGCCTCGTGCAGCAGGATGCCGGGCCAGCCCGGGCCAAGCACGACATCCATGACACCCGCAGGGGCAGGCACGGCGTCCAGATTAACGGTGGCGATCCTGAGCGCCTCGCGAGTTTTGGCCTGCCAGTCGGCAGGGTCCAGCAGACCGTCAAGGCCCACGCGCCCGCCGCCGCCAGCAGTGCCGCTTTCGCGCCTTCCGTCCTGATCGACGATGACGCTGACATTGACGCGGGTCATCGGGCGCACATCCCGGAACGAGACACCGTCGGGGCGCAGGATCTCGATCTCCTGTATCGAGGCGGCGATAGTCGCGCTGACCTGTACGACCCGCGGATCAAGACCGCGGGCGAAAGCGTCGATCTCGCGCAGGGTGTCCAGCTTGACGGGAAAGCTGACGCCCGCAATCGGATCGTCCTCTGTATACAGGTGGCGGTTAGTGGCGCGGGGGGGCTCGGCCCATGTGCCGCCCCCCTGACCGACGGCCAGACGCGCGGTGCCCGTCGCGCGGCGCAGGGCGGCTTCCGAAATTTCCGTGGAATGCGCATAGCCCGTCACCTCGCCGCGTACGGCCCGCAGACCGAATCCCTCCGAGGCGTCATAGCTGGCGGTTTTCACGCGGCCATCGTCGAATACCAGTGCTTCCGAGCGGCGACGTTCGAAAAACAGCTCTCCGTCATCGGCACCTGCGGTCGCCTCGCGCAGCAGGGCAAGGGCGGCATCAGGGGCCATCTTGTCTTCGAGGGGGCGGAATGGAGTATCGGACATGAGGGGCTTTCTGTATCTTTCGCAGCACGTGCAATTGATCTAAATCAAATTCGCGTCCGTTTGCCGCAAGGCTCGTTGTTGTTTTGTCTGTCAGAATATGGTTTCTCGCGACGACAAAACAACGGGATTCTATGGCATACCGCTTGGACGACCGACAAAAGACCCAGAAACACCTCAACCGATCAGGGTGACATATGCGACGACTGACTAGCCTGCTGGCCCTAATTCCCGCCTTCCTTGCCGTTCCTGCCTCGGCGCAGGAGGCTTTGCAAATCATCGGCGCGCCGAAAGCGGGTGGCATCGGCTTTCAGCCGGCTGCAACCGAACTGGCCCGCGACCTGCAGTGGCTGGATGGTATGGTGCTGGTGATCATCACCGCCATTACGATCTTCGTCTGCGGCCTGCTGGCCATTGTGATTCTGCGCTACAATCGCCGCGCCAACCCGACGCCGGGTTCCTTCACCCATAATACGCCGGTCGAAATCGCATGGACCATCGTGCCCATCGTGATCCTGTTCTTTATCGGTGCCTTCTCGCTGCCGGTGCTGTTCAAGCAGCAGGAAATCCCTGTCGGTGACATCAATATCAAGGTGACAGGCTACCAGTGGTACTGGGGCTATGAATACACCGATCACGATTTCGGCTTTGAAAGCTTCATGCTGGGCCGCGAAGATCTTGAGGAATATGGCTACAGCCAGGATGAATACCTGCTGGCGACCGATACCGCCGTTGTCGTTCCTGTCGGCAAGACAGTCGTGATGCAGGTCACCGCAGCCGACGTGATCCATAGCTGGACCATTCCCGCCTTTGGCGTGAAACAGGACGGTATCCCCGGCCGTCTGGCGCAGTTGTGGTTCTCGGCCGAGGAAGAAGGCATCTATTTCGGCCAGTGCTCGGAACTTTGCGGCAAGGACCATGCCTACATGCCGATCACCGTCAAAGTGGTGAGCGAGGAAGCCTATGAAGCATGGTTGGACGGCGCGATCGAGGAATATGCCGGCACGCCGCGCGATGTAAAGCTGGCCGCAGCCGACTGACGACACAAGGGGGCGGGCGCGTAGCCTGTCCCCGCCACGCATGGGGCGCGACCAGTGCCCCCTGCCGGATCTGACCCCGAACGGGACCTGATATGACAGACGCAAGCATCAACACCCAGACCGTCCAGCCCGAAGCGGGCTTTGGCGATTACGTGGCCCTTCTGAAGCCGCGCGTGATGTCGCTTGTCGTCTTTACGGCATTGGTCGGTCTTCTGGCCGCACCGATGGGCGTGCATCCGATGGTCGGCTTTGCCTCGATCCTGTTTATCGCGGTGGGGGCAGGGGCCTCGGGCGCGTTGAATATGTGGTGGGACGCCGATATCGACGCGGTCATGAAGCGCACAGCCAAGCGCCCTGTGCCGGCGGGCAAGGTCGAACCGGGCGAGGCGCTGGCCGTAGGCGTTGCCCTGTCGGGCTTTGCGATTGTCATGTTGGCACTGGCCTCCAACATGGTGGCGGCGGGGCTTCTGGCCTTCACGATCTTTTTCTATGCGGTCGTGTACACGATGTGGCTCAAGCGCTGGACGCCGCAGAACATCGTGATCGGCGGGGCGGCAGGTGCTTTCCCTCCGATGATCGGCTGGGCCGTGGCAACCGGTGGCATCGGGCTGGAATCGGTGCTGATGTTCGGTTTGATCTTCATGTGGACGCCCCCGCATTTCTGGGCGCTGGCGCTGTTCATGAACGCCGATTACGAAAAAGCCGGGGTGCCGATGCTGACCGTCACGCACGGCCGCCGCGTCACCCGCAACCATATTCTGGCCTACACGCTGCTGCTGGCGCCGCTGGCCGTGGGCACGGCCTTCACCTCGATCGGTGGGCCGGTGTATCTGACAGTGGCGGTTGTGTTGAACGCGCTGTTCCTGCTGGGTGCGTTCCGCATCTGGCGGCGCGACGAAGAGATCGCGCAGAATGACAAATACAAGGTCGAGAAGTCGTTTTTCGGCCTGTCCCTGCTTTATCTGTTCCTGCATTTCGGCGCGCTTCTGGCCGAAGCGGCGTTGCGCCCCTATGGACTTGGAGGCTGGGGATGAGCTTTCGCGCCACACATGAGTTGCATCACCGCCGGTCGGGTCGCAATATAGGTCTTGCACTGGTTCTGCTGGCCTTTATCGCCATCGTCTTCGGATTGACCGTCGCCAAGGTGACCAGCGGCGATCCGATGCAGGCTTTTGATCATGCGCCGCGGACGGATCTTTTACCCCAAGCAGCCCCGGCTACAGGAGACTGAGAATGCCTTTGTCCCCCAAATCGAAAACCGTCGTCCAGACCATGGGTCTTGTTGTCGTGATGGGCAGCCTGGCCTGGGCATCGGTGCCCTTTTACGATTGGTTTTGCCGTGTCACAGGATTTGGCGGCACAACCATGATCGCGGAAGCCGGACCAGAACAGGTGCTGGACCAGACGATCATCGTGCGCTTTGACGCTTCCAAAGAACGCGGCATGCCGTGGGAGTTCAAACCCGTCGAGCGCAGCATGGAGATCAAGATCGGCGAGACAGGGCTTGCCTTCTATGAGGCCTATAACCCGACAGACCGCGCCATTGCAGGCACAGCCAGCTATAACGTCACCCCCTATGAAGCAGGCGGTTTCTTCAGCAAGATCCAGTGTTTCTGCTTCGAGCAGCAGGTTTTGCAGCCAGGAGAGCGTGTGATGATGCCAGTAACGTTCTTCGTCGATCCCGCGATTGCGACCGACCGCGACGGGCAGTATGTGAAACAGATCACGCTGTCTTACACTTTCTACGAAACAGATCTTCCCGAGGAACAGGCAGCCCTTGACGCAGCCCCCGCCGGAAACGATACCACACTTAACTAAGAAGCCTTCCAACGAGGGAAACGAGATGGCGCACGAGAAAAATCACGATTATCACATCCTGGCCCCGTCATTGTGGCCTTTGCTTGGGGCCGTTGCGGGCTTTGTCATGCTGTACGGCGCGGTCATGTGGATGTCGCAGGGGATGCCCTGGATGTTCCTCGCAGGCTTTGTCGGCGTGCTTTACGTCATGTTCGGCTGGTGGGCCGATGTCGTAGCCGAAAGCCAGGTGGGTGATCATACACCCGTCGTGCGGATCGGTCTGCGCTATGGCTTCATCCTGTTCATCATGTCCGAAGTGATGTTCTTTGCTGCATGGTTCTGGAGCTTCTTCAAGCATGCCATGTATCCGATGGGCCCGCTTAGCCCTGCCGTGGACGGCATCTGGCCCCCCGCAGGGATCGAGACATTCGATCCATGGCACCTGCCGCTGATCAACACGCTGATCCTGCTGTGCTCGGGCGCGGCGGCGACGTGGGCCCACCACGCGCTGGTGCACGAGAACAACCGTGAAGACATGAAGTGGGGCCTGATCCTTGCGGTCGCTCTGGGTGTGATCTTTACCGGCTTTCAGGCCTATGAATACAGCCACGCGGCCTTCGGCTTTGCAGGCAACATCTACGGTGCCAACTTCTTCATGGCGACTGGGTTCCATGGCTTTCACGTGGTGATCGGTACGATCTTCCTGCTGGTCTGTCTGATCCGCCTGCAGCGCGGCCATTTCAGTCAGGAAAAGCATGTCGGTTTCGAGGCCGCTGCATGGTACTGGCACTTCGTCGATGTGGTCTGGCTGTTCCTGTTCGCCGCGGTCTATGTCTGGGGCGGCTGATCCGGCAGGTCCGGCCGCAATCGCGCATTAGCGGTTGAATTCCGGCGGACAAAGCGAAAGAAAGCAAAGCGCGCGGCATCCGCGCGCTTTCCACGTTCAAGGGGCCTATCCGTTTTGGCGCGTCTTATCCTTCCCCTGATATTCGGACTGCTCGGCACGGCGGTGCTGGTCGGTCTTGGCCTTTGGCAGGTGCAGCGGCTGGACTGGAAGGAAGCGATCCTTGCCGATATCGAGGCGCGCATCGTGGCCGCGCCTGTGGCCCTGCCTGCCGCCCCCGACGCACAGATGGACCGGTATCTGCCCGTCAGTGTCACGGGCGTTTTGCTGGAACCCGCGATCCGCGTGCTGGTCAGCCAGAAGCAGGTCGGCGCAGGCTATCGTATCATCCGCCCGCTTGAGGTTGATGGCCGGCGTGTGATGGTCGATCTGGGCTTTCTTCCGGTGCAGGCCGCCCAGCCCGAGGCCGGAGCCGCGCCCGTGACTGTTCTGGGCAACCTGCATTGGCCGGACGAAGTGGACAGCTATACACCCGAACCCGATCTGGGCGCCGATATCTGGTTTGCCCGCGATTTGCCGCGCATGGCGGCCTATCTGGACACCGAGCCGGTTCTGGTCGTGGCACGTCAGACCGATCTGCCCGACACTGCCCTGCGACCTTTGCCTGTCGACACATCGGGCATCCCGAACGATCATCTGGGCTATGCCGTGACATGGTTCGGTCTGGCCATTGTCTGGGTCGTGATGACCGGATTCCTGTTATGGCGCATGCGTAAACCCGTGAAAGGCTGAAGACAGTGCAATATATCTCGACCCGTGGCGCGGCCCCCGTGCTGAGCTTTGAGCAGGCGATGCTGACAGGGCTGGCACGTGATGGCGGACTTTATCTGCCGCAAAGCATCCCCACCCTGTCCCTTGCCGATATACGCGCGCTGGCGGGCCTGCCCTATGAGGAGGTCGCCTTCCGCATCATGCGGCCCTTTACCGGCGACACGTTCACGGAGTCGGAATTCGGCGACATCATCACACGCGCCTATGCCGGTTTCGGCCATGCCGCCCGCGCGCCTTTGGTGCAACTGGATAGCAACCACCACCTGCTGGAACTGTTCCATGGCCCGACGCTGGCGTTCAAGGACTTCGCCATGCAATTGATCGGCCAGATGTTCCAGACAGCACTGGCGCGTTCCGGTGAGCGGGTCACTATCGTGGGGGCCACCAGCGGCGACACCGGATCGGCGGCGATCGAGGCGTTCAGAGGGCTGGATGCGGTGGACGTTTTCATCCTCTACCCGCATGGTCGTGTCTCCGAAGTGCAGCGCCGCCAGATGACCACGCCCGCCGAGGCGAATGTCCACGCGCTGGCCATCGACGGACATTTTGACGATGCGCAGGCCCGCGTGAAAGACATGTTTAACGATTTCGACTTCCGCGACGGTGTGCGTCTGGCGGGTGTCAATTCGATCAACTGGGCGCGGGTGCTGGCGCAGGTGGTCTATTACTTTTCGTCTGCCGTCAGCCTTGGTGCACCTGACCGCAAGGTCAGCTTTACCGTGCCAACCGGCAATTTTGGTGACATTTTCGCTGGCTACATTGCGAAACGCATGGGCCTGCCTATCGAGCGTCTGGTCGTGGCCACCAACCATAACGATATCCTGCACCGCTGCCTGTCGGCGGGAGACTACCACCCTGACGGGGTGATTCCCTCGATCAGCCCCTCGATGGATATTCAGGTCAGCTCGAATTTCGAACGCGCGCTGTTTTATGCCTATCATCAGGACGGTGCCGCCGTGGCGCAACTGATGGACGAGTTGAAGGCCGGTGGCTTCAGCGTCAGCCAGGGCGCGCTGCAAGCGCTGCGCGAAGTGTTTGATTCCGGCCGCTGCGGCGAGGACGAGACCAGTGCCACCATCGGGCGCACGCTGAAAACGACTGGTGAACTGCTTTGCCCGCATAGTGCCGTGGGTGTCCATGTGGCCGAGGCATTACGCGATCCTGCCGTGCCGATGATCACGCTGGCCACCGCGCATCCCGCAAAATTCCCCGACGCGGTCGAGGCGGCCACAGGCATCCGTCCGCCCCTGCCGCCGCGCATGGCCGATCTTTACGACCGGCCCGAGCGCGTTACGCGGATCGGCAACGACCTTGCCGCCATCGAATCCCTGATCAGAGAGCGTATTGCCAATTGACCGTCCGCACCCACACTCTTGAAAACGGCCTGCGTATCGTGACCGAACGGATGGACGGGCTGCAATCCGCCGCGATCGGTATCTGGGTCCTGTCCGGCGGACGCCACGAGCGCCTCGAACAGAACGGTATCGCGCATTTTCTGGAACATATGGCTTTCAAAGGCACCAAACGCCGCACCGCGCTGGACATCGCCGAGGTGATCGAGGATGTGGGCGGCTATATCAACGCCTATACATCGCGCGAGGCCACGGCCTATTACGCCCGCGTGCTTGAAGCGGATGTGCCGCTGGCGTTGGATGTTGTCTCGGATATCGTGCTGAACCCGATTTTCGATCCCTCCGAAATCGAGGTCGAGCGCGGTGTGATCCTGCAGGAAATCGGTCAGGCGCTGGACACACCGGATGATGTGATCTTTGACTGGTTGCAGGAAAAAGCCTATCCTGATCAGGCGCTTGGCCGCACCATTCTGGGGCCAGTCGAACGGATCAAAGCCTTTGACCGGCAAGACTTGCAAGGCTTCGTGGCCGAGCATTACAGCCCCGCGAATATGGTTCTGTCGGCGGCAGGCGCTGTGGATCACGATGCGATCGTGAAAGCCGCAGAAACTATCTTTGGCGCGTTGCCCAAAGGACGGCTGCATCATCCGACACCTGCCCATTTCATCGGCGGCGAACACCGTGTCGAGAAGGATCTTGAACAGGCCCATTTCGCGCTGGCATTCGAGGGACCGGATTATACCGACCCCGCGATCTATACCGCGCAGATCTATTCCTCGGCTCTTGGTGGTGGCATGTCGAGCCGTCTGTTTCAGGAAGTGCGCGAAAAACGGGGCCTATGCTACACGATCTTCGCGCAGGCCGGTGCCCATGCCGATACCGGCATGATGACGATCTATGCAGGCACGTCTGCCGAAGACCTGGGTGATCTTACCACGATCACGCTGGACGAGATGAAACGCGCCGCCGACGACATGTCCGAGGCCGAAGTGGCGCGCGCGCGGGCGCAGATGAAGGCGGGCCTGCTGATGGGGCTGGAAAGCCCCTCGAACCGCGCCGAGCGTCTGGCGCGGCAGATGCAGGTCTGGGGCCGCATTCCGCCGCTGTCCGAAGTGGTTGACCATATCGACGCGGTCACGGTCCAGGATGTGCGCGCGATGGCAGCGCATATGATCAGCACCGCACCCTCGGCGCTGGCGCTGTATGGCCCGATCGCGACGGCACCGGACTGGCAGAGCGTTCAGGACAGGCGCGTCGCCTGATGCTGTTGGGGCGTCGGAAAATCAGGATCGAGACCGAGCGTCTGACCCTGCGCCCGCCCTTGCATGCCGATTTTCGCGACTGGGTCAGCCTGCGCCGCGACAGTGAGGATTTCCTGACACGGTGGGAGCCTACTTGGGCTGCCGACCATCTGTCCCGCAAAGCCTTTACCAACCGCGTCTACTGGGCGCAGCGGTCCATCGGCAACGGCTCGGCCTTGCCGCTGTTCCTGATCCGGCGCGCCGACAACGTGCTTCTGGGCGCGATCACGCTGGATAATGTCCGGCGCGGGCCCGCGCAGGCAGGCACGCTTGGCTATTGGGTGGGCCGCAGCCACGCCCGTCAGGGCTTCATGCGCGAGGCGATCGAGGCGGTTGTGCATCACGCTTTCCAGCGGCTTGACCTCAGCCGGATCGAGGCTGCTTGCCTGCCCGAAAACACGCCCTCGCGCGGATTGCTGGAAAGCTGCGGCTTCAAATATGAAGGTGTCGCGCAAAGCTACCTGCAAATCGGGGGGCGCTGGCGCACCCATGTGCTCTATGCGTCGCTCAGGGCTGACCGGCGCGGGCGCACGGATGCCGGCTGACGGAATGCCCAAAGCAGAGGCGTTTTTGCTGGCAAGCGATGCGATTTGGATATTTCGGGCAAGAAGAAACAGCCCTGTGAAGTGACAGACCAAGCCTTTGCGCTATCCTTGTGCGCAGGAGGATAAGCCATGGTTCCGATGATACCTGCCCTTGCCCTGTCATTCGCGATGCTGGCAACGGGCGCTGCCGCACAGGATCGCACCCCAAGCCACTGTATCGCTGTCGCGCAATCGGCACCGGGGCTGGAATATCTGCACAAGGCCAGTTTCCGCGATCCGCTGCCGGATCATACTGTGCGGATCAACTATCTCGATCACGCCTCTTTCCTGATCCAGACAACCGGCGGGTTGAACGTGGTGACAGATTTCACAGGCTTTATCGGCAATGTCGATCTGATCCCCGATGTGGTCACGATGAACCACGCTCATTCCACGCATTGGACCTCGGCACCGGACCCTGCGATTCCCCATGTCCTGCGCGGCTGGGGCGAAAGTTTCGGGGCAGGTGTCGAGCACCATCTTGATCTGGGCGAGATGCTGGTACGCAATGTGCCCACCGATATCCGGTCCTTCGGCGGGGTCGAGCCGCGGGGTAATTCCATTTTCATCTTCGAGGTGGCAGGTCTGTGCATCGGCCATCTGGGGCATTTGCATCATGAACCGGACCCCGAGCAATATGCGGCCATCGGACGGCTGGATGTTGTCATGGCGCCCGTCGATGGCGGTATGACGCTGGATCTGGACACGATGATGCGGGTGGTCGGGCGGCTGCGGTCGTCCGTGGTGATCCCCATGCACTGGTTCGGAGACAGCACCCTGCGCCGTTTTGTCGAGGGGATGCGCGGAGAATTTGCTGTCGTTGAGGCGGGCGAGAGCAGCATCGAGTTGTCCCTTCGCAGTTTGCCGCGCCAGCCGACGATCGTGGTGCTGCGTCCCGAACTGCTGCGCGATGCTGACTGACGCGTGATCACTGGACGGCGCGGAGCGGCGTGATAGACATATCGCATGACGCTGAATCCCGCCACACCCGACCTCGCCCGCGCGCTGCGCGACCATCTGCCTGAACGCGCCTTCCGCGAGGTGACACCCGCCTATCTGGAAGAGCCGCGCGGCCGCTGGGCGGGCCATGCGGGACTGGTGATTGCCCCCGAAACGGTGGATCAGGTCGCAACCGTGATGCGCGCGGCGAATGACGCGCGCATCGGTGTGCTGCCCTATGGCGGGGGCACCGGTCTGGTGGGCGGTCAGATCATGCCGGACGGGCCTGCGCCGCTGCTGCTGTCACTGGAGCGGATGACCGCGATCCGCGCGGTCTATCCCGAAGAGAATGTATTGATCGCCGAGGCTGGTGCGATCCTGTCGGATATCCATGATGCGGCACTGGCGGTGAACCGTCTTTTCCCTCTCAGCATTGCCGCCAAGGGATCGGCGCGGATCGGCGGCAACCTTGCGACCAATGCCGGCGGCGTGAATGTGCTGCGCTATGGCAATGCGCGCGATCTGTGTCTGGGGCTCGAAGTGGTTTTTGCCGATGGCCGCATCTGGAACGGGCTGTCGCGGTTGCGCAAGGACAATACGGGCTATGACCTGCGTAACCTGATGATCGGGTCCGAGGGGACATTGGGCATTATCACGGCGACCAGTCTCAAACTGGTGGCGCGTCCCGCGGACGAGGGCACGGCGATGCTGGTGGTCGACAGCCCCGCCGCTGCCATTACCATGCTGGCGATGGCGCGCGACATGATGGGCGAGGGGGTCAGCGCCTTCGAGTTGATCCATGCCAACGGCCTGCATTTCCTGACCGAGACTTTGCCTGATATCCGTCAACCCTTCGATACCGCGCCCGAATGGATGGTGCTGATTGATGTGGGTCTGGCAGATGGTCTGAATCCGGCTCATACTCTGGAAACCCTGTTCGAGCGGGGTTTCGAGGCCGGATTGCTGAGCGACGGCATCATCGCCCAGAACGAGACGCAGCGCCACCAGCTTTGGGAAGTGCGCGAACAGATCCCCGAGGCGAACCGCCGCGTGGGATCGGTCTCAAGCCATGACATTTCGCTACCGACGGGACTGGTGCCAGAATATATCGCGCGTGCGGATGCGCTGATCGCCGGTATCGGGGATTTCCGGATCAACTGTTTCGGTCACTTGGGCGATGGCAACCTGCATTACAATGTATTCCCGCAGAAGGGCCGCACGGTCGCGGACCATCTGAACCAGCGCGACCATGTCAAACACGCGCTGCATGATCTGGTTCACGAAATGGGCGGCTCGGTCAGTGCCGAACACGGGATAGGCCGCCTCAAGATCGACGATCTGGAGCGTTATGCCGATCCGGTCAAACTGGCGCTGATGCGCCAGATCAAGGATATGTTCGACCCTAACGGCATCCTCAATCCCGGTGCGGTGCTGCGCCAAGTCTAGGTTTCTTCTTGCCGCAAATATCCTCGGGGGGGCGTCGAACGGGGTTCGACGTTGGGGGGGGCGGACAGCCCCCCTTTACAGACCTTCGAAATCGCAAAGTGCATGCACATCCATGCCCAATGCCTCAAGCCGTTTGCGGCCACCCAATTCGGGCAGATCGACAATAAAAGCGCAGCCGACAATCACGCCGCCCAGCCGTTCAACCAGCTTGATACCCGCCTCGGCGGTGCCGCCTGTGGCCAGCAGGTCATCCACGACCAGCACGCGCTGTCCGGCGTCAAGCGCGTCGTCATGGATCTCGACTATCGCCTCGCCATATTCCAGCTTGTAATCTTGGCTGATCGTCGTGCCGGGCAACTTGCCCTTTTTCCGGATCGGCACGAAACCTGTGCCAAGCTGATGCGCGATCGCCCCGCCAAGGATGAAACCCCGCGCCTCAAGTCCGACAACGGCGTCGATCCGCATGCCAGCATAGGGGTGCAGCATCTGGTCTACCGCCATGCGAAATCCGCGTGGATCGGCAAAAAGCGTGGTGACATCGCGGAAGAGAATCCCCTCATGCGGGAAATCGACGATCGTGCGGATATAATCCTTGACGGTTTTCATGGGGGCTCCGGCTGTTGAAAGGTTGGGCTAGCTATAGAACGCGGCCAGCCACCGCATCAAGCCGCGCCAGAAGGGCAGGGTCGCGTTTGTCAGGGGCGGTCATGATCGCGTGCTCCAGCGCGCGGTCGCAACCATGCGGGCAGGGTGCGCGATCTGCCCCCAACAACGCCGGTAATCCCGCCACCAGCGCGCGGGCATGGGCGGCATTTGCACCCAGCGTAGCGATCACTTGGGCCACATCCACCTCGTCATGGTCGGGATGCCAGCAATCATAATCGGTCACCATCGCGACACTGGCATAGCAAAGCTCGGCCTCGCGCGCGAGCTTTGCCTCAGGCATATTGGTCATGCCGATCACATCACAGCCCCAGACCTCGCGATACATCCGGCTTTCGGCAAGGGTGGAAAACTGCGGGCCTTCCATGGCCAGATAAGTGCCGCCCTCGTGCACGGTCACACCTGCACCGCGGGCGGCTGTGGCGCAGGCCGCCGACAGGTGCGGGCAGGTGGGATGGGCAAGGCTGACATGGGCCACGCAGCCCGATCCGAAAAAGCTGGAAACGCGGCCCCGCGTGCGGTCGATGAACTGGTCCACGATAACGAAATCACCCGGTGCCATCTCTTCGCGGAACGAGCCGCAGGCGCTGACGGTAATCACATCGGTCACGCCCAGCCGTTTGAGGGCGTCGATATTGGCGCGGTAGGGCACATCGGATGGCGCATGGATATGGCCGCGCCCGTGACGCGGCAGAAAGGCCATCGGCACACCGTACAGCATGCCGGTCAGGATCTGGTCCGAGGGATCCCCCCAAGGTGTCGCCACGCTGACCCATTCGGGCTCTTGCAGGCTGTCCAACTGGTAAAGGCCCGAACCTCCGATGATCCCGATCCGCGTCTGCATTATTCTGCCTGCCCTGTGTTGCCCGCATCTTGAACAAGGTTAGCCAAGCAGCACGGGGCTGCAAGCGCAGAGTGGGTCTATCCCTCAGTCATCGGGTCGTTTGAGGTCGAAAAGCTCGGTAATAACCGCGTAGTCGCGGTAGCCCAGACGCGATAGCGGGCGGAAGGTGGTCACGTCGAACACTCCGTCCACAAGACAGTCGTCGCGCATGTGCACGCCTGTGACCTCACCCAGCACCAGACTGTTGCCCTCACCCTCCAACGGCACAATCTGGGTCAGGCGGCATTCCAGTGCGGCAGGAGCGGCGGCGACGCGAGCGCAGGCGATGGTGTCACATTCTGCGCGCTCCAGCTTTGCGTGGTCGAACTCGGACTGGTTTGCGGGCAATGTCTTGGACGAGGCGTTCATTGCGTCGCGCATCGCGAATTCCACGATATTTACGCAGAAAACACCGGTTTCGATGATATTGGCCACGGAATCCTTGGTGCCGTTGCGATCGACCTTGGTGCCGGTCGAGGCAAACATGACCTGTGGCGGCGTGTAGGCTACAGCATTGAAAAAGGAATAGGGTGCCAGATTGTCGACACCGTCCAGCCCGCGTGATGAAATCCATCCGATAGGGCGGGGCGTCACGATAGCGTTGAACGGATTATGCGGCAGGCCGTGGCCGTCTTTTGGCTGATAGAACATCTGCACCCTCGTGTCTGGCTGATATCTGCGCGCCATGCTGTCATCGGTCGCGCTTTGGTTTGTGCCTGACCTAGCGCCATGCTAGGGGCGTTTCCACCGGAAACTGGAATTGACGCGCGGAGACGGCCACAGGTGTTTCAATTGACCGAGGAGTCCGCCGCCGATTGGTGGGAGGTCGAGGCGCTCTACGACCTGTGCTTTGCACCGGGGCGCGAGGCGCTGTCATCCTACCGGTTGCGCGACAAGATCCCGCCCGTGCCGGGCTTGTCGCTGGTGGCGCGGGACCGCGAGGGTATTCTGGCAGGGGCCATCCGCTACTGGCCGGTGCATGTGGGCGGGCAGGACGCGCTGCTGCTGGGGCCGGTCGCTGTGCATCCCACCCATCAGGGCGAAGGTTTGGGCGCGTTGCTGATACAGGACAGTTTGGAACGGGCGCGCGACACAGGCTGGAGCCGCGTTATGCTGGTGGGCGATGCGCCCTATTACAACCGCTTCGGTTTCTGGAAGCTTGAGGGGGTTGAGATGCCGCCCCCCACCAACCCTGACCGCGTGTTGGGCCATGAATTGACGGAAGGCGCATGGCATGGCGTTTCAGGCACCGTGGCGCGCTGGCTGGATTGAACTGGCAGGATCGAATGCAGCCTGACCGCTTGAATGCGGCGGCGCGCCATCCAATCTATGCAGGGATGCACAAAGGATAGGCCCATGACCGCCAACCCCCTGATCACCGTCGATGTCGAAGCCGAGCTGGACAGGCTGGCGCAACGCTATGCCCGCGCGGGCGGGATGGGGATTCAGGTTCTGAACCTGATCGGCGGACGCGCGGAATCGCTGCTGGACCGGCTGCCAGCCCCCGTCCGCGACCGTCTGGGCGAGGGGACCGAGGCGGCGCTGCATTGGGCGATGCGCGCGGCACAGGGTTCGCGCGGGCTGGTGGGCGATCAGCCGGGCTGGATGAACACGGCGGTCACAACGGCAATGGGTGCCGCGGGCGGCTTTGGCGGCCTGCCCTCAGCGATGGCGGAATTGCCGATCACGACAACGATACTGCTGCGCGCGATTCAAGGCGTGGCGGCCGAGAACGGCTTTGATCCGGCCGCACAGAATGTGCAGTTCGATTGCGTTCAGGTCTTTTCCGCAGCAGGTCCGCTGGCGCGCGACGACGGGGCCGATCTGGCCTTTGTGTCGACACGTCTGGCAGTCACAGGTCCGACGGTGCAAAGCATTATTGCCCGCGTGGCCCCGCGACTGGCCACGGTGCTGGGGCAGAAACTCGCTGCGCAAACCGTGCCGGTTCTGGGGGCTGTCGCAGGGGCCGCGACGAATTACGCCTATACCAGCTATTATCAGGAAATCGCGCATGTTCAGTTCGGTCTGCGGAAACTGGCCATTGACGGTGACGTTCCGCAGGCGGAACTGACGGAACGGTTGCGCGACAGGCTGGCGCGCGCACCCTTCCGCCGGCGTTGAGGTCATTCGCGCTTGCCTTGCGCGCAGCACTGCAGAACACTGGTGGCAGCTTGAGGGAGGCGCTTGCATGGAGATCACAGCGGACGGAGCACGCCCGTCAGGGCCGGGCGAGGAGGCGTATTTCACGGGTCGCGTCCGTATGGAGCCTGTCATCACAGCGCCGGACCCCGCAAGGTTGCGCGCTGTCCGCGTGACATTCGAACCCGGGGCGCGCACTGCGTGGCATACGCATCCGTTGGGCCAAACGCTGCTGGTCCTGTCCGGCACAGGCCTTGCGCAAAGCTGGGGCGGACCTGTGCGGGTGATCCGTCCAGGTGATACCGTCTGGTTCGCGCCCGGTGAAAAGCACTGGCACGGGGCGGCACCCGCCAAGGCCATGACGCATCTTGCCATGCAGGAGGCGCTGGACGGCGCGGCTGTGACATGGCTGGAGCATGTGAGCGATGAAGATTATGCGCGACCGGTCGAAGGCTGAACCATGACTTTGCGGGTCGGTCTGATCGGGCAGGGCGCAATCGCGCACTATGTGGCGCAGGGGTTGCCCGCCATCGGGGGGCGGCTGGAACTGGTGCTGATCCGTCAAGGGCGTGGTGACGCGGCCCGTATCGCCACTGACGCGGATGTGGCGTTGTCCAAGGGGATAGAAGGCTATAGCCCCGATATCATGGTGGATTGCGCGGGTCATCAGGGGTTGGCACAGCACGGTACGGACATACTGCGCGCCGGAATACCGCTTGTCACGGTCTCGCTGGGTGCCTTGGCCGACCGCCAGCTTGAGGCGGCGTTGACACAGGCCGCCCGCGACGGTGGCAGTCGTCTGGTCCTGTGCAGCGGTGCGCTGGGCGGGCTGGATGCTCTGCGTGCAGCGCGGATGGGGCGTCTGGACAGCGTGACCTATACGGGGCGCAAACCGCCCGCCGGTTGGGTGGGGTCGCGGGCAGAAGAGGTGCTGGACCTCTCGGCACCGCTCTCTGCTCCTGTCACCCATTTCGAGGGATCGGCACGGCAGGCGGCGCTAGGTTATCCCAAGAACGCCAATGTTGCGGCGGCTGTGGCACTGGCAGGGGCGGGTTTCGATCAGACTCGCGTGCGCCTGATCGCGGACCCTGCGACGCAGGGCAATATCCACGAGATCGAGGCCGCTGGCGATTTCGGCACCATGCGGTTTTCCATCACGGGCCAGACACTGCCCGACAATCCGCGCACATCGGCGCTGGCCGCAATGAGCGTTCTGTCGGCGCTTGCGGATTACCGCAGCCCACTCTCGTTCTGAAATCGGGCTCAGCCTTTTTTCTTGGCCTCTGCCGCGGCTTTCATACGTGCCAGCAGTTCCGCCTTGGGGGCGGATTTGCCATAGGGGTTCTTGTCTGTCCCCTTTTCGTTATGTTCCTTGTGGCGCGGCATGTTCTTGGCCGACTTGGCTGCGCCCGATTTTCCGTAATCCATGTCATTGCCCTTGGCTGTCTGGGTTTCGCCTGCTCATGCACCACGGCGATGGTTTGCACAAGATGGATGCGCGGGGCGAGGTCATGTCCCGTGACGGGAGATTTCGCACCTCAAAGCATTTCAATGGCTTGGTCTTGCGTGTTCAGGAATTGCCACGGCTGGCCTGTCGCACTGACAAAGGCTCTGCGGCGGTGATGGGCGTGAAACTGCCGAAAACCACTCCTCTGGTCAGGCGCATTTCTGCCAGTTCAGGCCGCATGCGGTGTTTGTGGCGCGATCCCATGCAAAAGCGTGGAACCGCAACTCGCGGCCCCAGTTGTCCTGTCACACGACGCAACCCAAGAGGTGATGACATGACGATCAAGACCCTGATGACGACTTCGGCCCTGAGCCTTCTGCTGGCAACTTCGGCTATCGCACAAACCGACAGCACGACGGCCCCTGCCGACAACACCGCGCCTATGGCGGGTGACAGTGCAACAGACACGATGGCCCCGCAGAGCCTTTCCGAGATGACGGTCGGTGATCTGAACGGCACGGATGTGATGGACGCCAACGGCGACTCGATTGGCAATATCACGGATGTGGTTCAGGGAACCAATGACGGCGAAGCTGTGGTCGGTATCGGCGGCTTCCTTGGTATCGGGCAATATGATGTGGCCCTGCCGTTGAGTGATCTGTCCTATAACGCGGCGGATCAGGTTATTTCGGTGAGCCTGACGCGGGAAGAGCTTGAGGCGATGCCGGAATATGATGGCACTGACCGCGAACCCCTGCCGGCCGACACGCAGTTGTCGACCCTGATGGACGACACACCTGATGTGGCAGTACCGGCTACGGATGCACCGGCCACGGATGCTCCTGCAACCGAAGCACCTGAGGCGGACGCACCTGAGGCGGATGCTCCTGAGGCGGATGAACCGGCGACTGAGGAGCCGGAAACGGACGCCCCGACGACGGATGACGCGCCTGCATCCGACACCTCCGGGTCCGATACGATGGAATCCGATACGGATACCGAAGAAGAGCGACCCGCCAACGACTGATCCGTCGCTCTTTGCAAAACCTGACTGCTGCGGGTGGCTGCCAATGCGTGGCCACCCGCGGTTTTTTGGGTCTGTTGCTGCAGATCATAACTGCTGTTGCAGGTAGTCCATCACGGAGGGGCGCACGGTCTCTTCTCCGCGATCGCGGGCAGCGTAAATCACGTCGCGCAACTCGCCCAGATGGGTGCGGCGCAGGATCGACTTGACCGGACCGATTGAGGCAGGGCGCATCGACAGCGTTTCCAGCCCGATTGCAGCCAGACATACTGCCTCGACTGGACGACCCGCATCCTCGCCGCAGAAACTGAGCGGGGTATTAGTGGCGCGGCACCGGTCCACGATGTTTTCCAGAAATGTCAGGAAGCTGACATTCAGTGTGTCATAGCGGCGGCGCACGCGTTCATTCTCGCGGTCGGCAGCAAAAAAGAACTGTTTGAGGTCGTTGCCGCCGATGGACAGGAACTGCACTTCCTCGAAAAACCGCTCGGGCGCGAAGGCAAGGCTGGGGGTTTCCAGCATCGCGCCTACTTCCAGCGAGGCGGGCAAGGGGTGGCCCAGAATCCGCTCGCGCTCCATCGCCTTGTCCATCTCGGCCTTGGCGGCAAGGTATTCACCGTATTGCGCGACGAAGGGGAACATCACGGTCAACGGGCGGCCATGCGCCGCGCGGATCAGAGCTTGCAACTGCATCCGCATGACGCCCGGTTTGTCGAGACCCACGCGGATTGCGCGCCAGCCAAGGGCGGGGTTCGGCTCGTCATTGGGCTTCATGTAGGGCAGCACCTTGTCCGAGCCGATATCCAGCGTGCGGAACACCACGCGCTTGCCTTGGGCAGCGTCAAGCACGCGGGAATAGAGCGCGGAAAGTTCCGAGCGTTTGGGCATCTGGTTGCGAACCAGAAACTGCAATTCGGTGCGGAACAGGCCGACGCCTTGGGCACCTGATCCGGCAAGGCTGGGCAGATCGGCCATCAGACCTGCGTTCATATGCAACCCTATCGTGCGCCCGCATAGCGTTTCCGCCTGTTTGTCGCGGATCGAGGTATAGCGTTCCTGTGCCTGCGCCTGCATCGCGATCTTGTCGCGGAAAGCGGAGGCCACGGTTTCATCGGGTCGTAGATGCACCACGCCCTGATCGCCGTCGACCATGATCAGATTGCCGTTCAGCGCCTCGGTCGTGATACGCCCTGCGCGGATCACCAGCGGAATCGCCAGCGCGCGGGCCACGATGGCGGCATGCGAGCCGACCGAGCCTTCTTCCAGCACTATGCCGCGCAGGCTGCGCCCGTAATCCAGCAATTCCGCAGGTCCGATATTGCGCGCAACAAGGATCGGATCGGGGGGGAGTTCCGCCCCTGTCTCGCGGCCCTGTCCGGTCAGTATGCGCAGCAGACGGTTAGACAGGTCGTCCAGATCATGCAGCCTTTCGCGCAGATAGGCGTCGGTGACCTGTTCCATCCGGTTGCGCGCGGTGGATTGTTCCTTCTCGACCGCCGCCTCGGCTGTCAGGCCGCGGGCGATATCCTCTTCCATGCGGCGCATCCAGCCTTTGGAATTGGCAAACATCCGGTAGGCTTCCAGCACCTCCGTCTGTTCCTTGTCGCCCGTATCGGCCAGCATCTGGTCGACGCTGACACGCAACGTTTCAACCGCTTCATGCAGGCGTTCCAGTTCCTTATGCGGATCGTCCGAGATCGGATTGGTCACGACAACGCGCGGTTCGTGCAGCCAGACATGGCCCTCGGCTGCGCCTTCCTGCGCGGTGGTGCCGCGGATCAGGACAGGCTGTTGATGGCGGGCCGACAGTGCAGCGCCTTCCCCCAGAAACGCGCCCAGTTCTGTCATTTCCGCCAGCACCATGGCGACCACTTCCAGCGCATAAACCTCGTCGCCGGAAAATTCGCGGGCCTCTTTGGACTGGACGACCAAAACGCCCAATTTTTCACCCAATCGCTGGATCGGCACACCAAGGAAGGAGGAATATATCTCCTCACCGGTTTCGGGCATGAAGCGGAAGCCCTTTTCCTGCGGTGCATTGGCGGTGTTGATAATGCTGCCGGATCTGGCAACGCGCCCGACAAGGCCCTCGCCCATTTTCATGCGTGTCTGGTGGACGGCTTCGGCCTTGAGACCCTCAGTGGCGCAAAGCTCGAGCGTTTCGGGGTCGCGGAACAGATAGATCGAGCAGACTTCAGTGCCCATCGAATCGGCGGTCAGATGCGTGATCTTGTCCAGCCGCGCCTGTCCGGCGCTGTCTTCCGCCATGGCGTCGCGCAAGCGTCGCAGCAGTTTGCGGCTTTCGGATTCGGTTTGTTCGGGCATCTGGCCTGCCTTGTCCCCCGCCTTGTCACGCGCTGGCCCGCGCCCCGATCTGCCGGTCCGACTGGCAGCCGAAGCAGGCTACCGGTCGCCTGATCTCAGGCCGATTTCTCCAACTCGAAGGCATCATGCAGCGCCTGAACCGCAAGTTCCATGTATTTCCTGTCTATCAGGACGGAAATTTTTATCTCGGAGGTTGCAATGATCTTGATGTTGATCCCTTCATCCGAGAGCGTTTTGAACATTCGTGCCGCCACACCGGCATGGCTCCGCATCCCGATGCCCACGACAGAGACCTTGGCAACCTCGGTATCGGCCTCAAGACGGTCGAACTTGATCAAGCCTGCTTCGCGGGCGTCGTTCAGCGCTTTCTCGGCGCGTTTCATCTGGTCGATGGGGCAAGAGAAGGTCATGTCGGTCACGCCACCGGCATGGCCTTGATAGTTTGTCTCGGACACGTTCTGCACGATCATATCCACGTTGACACCCGCATCGGCCAAAGGGCCAAAGATCGCTGCGGCGATACCGGGCCGGTCTTCGATGGTGACAAGGGTCAGTTTGGCCTCGTCACGCGAGAAGGCGATACCTGAAACGGCTTTGGATTCCATGATTAGCTCCTCGTCGCAGACCAATGTGCCTGCCGTATCTGTGGGTTCTTCAAACGAGCTGAGCACGCGCAGCTTGACGTTGTAGCGCATCGCCAGCTCGACCGAGCGGGTTTGCAGCACTTTGGCGCCAAGGCTTGCGAGTTCCAGCATCTCTTCAAAGGCGATCTTGTCCAGCTTGCGCGCCTTGGGGCTGACGCGGGGATCGGTCGTATAGACCCCGTCCACATCTGTGTAGATGTCGCACCGTTCCGCGTTGAAGGCTGCGGCAAAGGCCACAGCCGTTGTATCTGATCCGCCACGTCCCAGCGTGGTGATCCGGCCTTCGGGCGAGATTCCCTGAAAGCCCGCGACAACGGCGACCTTCATACCTTCGGCAAATTTCGCGGTGATATTCGCGGGCGGGATATCCTCGATCCGTGCGGATGAATGCGCCGAATTGGTGATCAGCGGCACCTGCCAGCCCTGCCAACTGCGCGCGGGGACATCCATTTCCTGAAGCGTCAGTGCCATCAGGCCTGCTGTCACATTCTCGCCCGAGGACACCACCGCATCATATTCCCGCGCGTCATAGAAGGGCGAGATTTCCTGCACCCAGCCCACCAATTCATTGGTTTTGCCGGACATGGCCGAGACAATAACGATGACGTCATAGCCTTTGGCGACCTCGACGCCCACCCGTTTGGCGGCGCGCTTGATCCGGTCGAGGTTGGCGACGGAAGTGCCGCCGAATTTCATCACGAGAACGGGCATGGTCTGTCCTTGGTCGCAAGCTCGCCCGCGTGTAATCCCTTGCTGTGCCACGCGCAATATCTATCGCATCAGCGCCGGTATCTGAGCGGTTTGCGCGGCGCGGCCAAACACGCTTGCAAGCCTGCGCGAGCAGACGCTTGGGTTCCATCAGGTTTGCGACCTTGCCGTGATCTCAAGACTGCCTGCCGCGGGTCTTGGCCAGTCGGCTGGTGATCTGGTGGACAGATCTGGACGGGATCAAATCCGATCTGGTCGTCCGGTGACGCAGGCGGCCCGTCAGGATATTTGAGGCAAGAAGAAACAGCACGCCCGTGCCATTGCGCTCAGAAGGGATGGGGGCGGCCGTCCCATGTTTCAAAACAGCCTGTTGTCTCAAGACCGAGGGCCGCAAAACGCGCGACAAGACCGCTGGCGGATTCGTCTACCGTGATATCAGCCGCAGAGCCGCCCATATCGGTCTGCACCCAGCCGGGATGGTAGATCCCTACGGCGATACCACGCGGGCGCAGATCGACCGCAAGGTTCCGCCCCAGATTGAGCGCCGCCGCCTTGGACGCGCGGTAGATATAGCTGCCCCCCGGAGCCCGCGTGTCGCTGCCCATCTGCGAGGAGATGATGGCGATTTTTGCAGCGGGCGCCCGCAGCAGATGCGGTAGCAAGGCCTGTATCGTCAGGAACACTCCGGTAACATTGGTGGCAAAACCCTCGGCCCAGAGCGGGGCGGCAAACCCCGTCTCGAGGTTTTGACCCTTGTCGCTATAGATACCGGCATTGCAGACCAGCAGATCGACGGGCCGCGCGCCCAGATGGGCCGCAAGCACCGCGGGGCTGGCGGGATCGGTCACATCAAGGGGGAAAAGGTCCGTGCCTGCCTGTCTGCCCGTGCCTGTCACCTCGTGGCCAGCGCGCTGGTAGGCTTTCATCATAGCCTGACCGATGCCGCGGCTTGCGCCGGTGATCACGATACGCATGCGATGTCCTGTCTTTTTGGGTGGGGTCAGTTGGATTTGCGCCGTGGCACGAAAGGTAGCGGGGCGATGGGCACGCCGTCCTCGATCAGACGGCGCGCGTCTTCGGGGGCCGCCTCGCCATAGATCGCGCGGTCCGGCGCGCTGCCGTCATGCATGGCGCGCGCCTCACGAACAAAATCGCGTCCGACATAGTCGGCAGTGGCTTCGATATGGGCCTTGAGCTTGGCCAATGCCTGTTCTGTGGTTGAGGCGGGTGCTGTCAACTGGCCCTGTTGCGCCGTTTGCGCAGCGGTGCCGGTGCTTGGCACTGCATCGCGCGCAGGGCGCACACGTGGTGCCATCACCGCCTTGGTGATCGAGGTGCCACCGCAGACTGTGCAGGTGACAAGGCCTGATTTCTCAAGTTTGTCATAGGCTTCCGACGAATGGAACCAGCTGTCGAAGCGATGGTCGTTACTGCATTTGAGCGTAAACTGGATCATGCTGCCTGATCTGCATTCTTGTCTGCAATTGTAATCCGGCGGCTTGAAGCCTGTGGATCATGGTATGCGGGTCGGGTGCGTAACAGATAACGGCTTGCGGGGCAAAATCAAGTCAGCGCCGCAGCTTGCGCGGATCGAAGTTGCGGACGATCTGAGCCAGTTCCGGTTCCTGCAGGCGCTTGGCAGCCTTCTTGGGGCTGAACCATTTGCGCCGCCGCGCGCCCGCTTCGGGATAATCCGTGGCCAGCTGGCTCACGCGGACAGGATAAACCATCGCGACGCAAGGCAGCATGGTTTCGGGGCCAAGCACCTTGGAATAGGAGAACATGCCAAGACAGATATCATCGGCCCGCCCCTCGACTCCGGCTTCTTCCCAGGCTTCAGTCATGGCTGCGCGGGCAGGGGTGATCCCGTCCATCGGCCAGCCTTTCGGCACGATCCAGCGTCCCGAACCGCGGCTTGTCACCAGCAGGATCTCGATCTTGTTCTTGACGATCCTGTAGCACAAAGCAGCAAACTGGGTCCGGACATCGCTTTTATGCGACACCTGAAGCCTCAGCGGCAGTTGCTTGATGCTCTGGACGGTCAAAGCCCACGATCCTTTTGCCGGAAACAACGACGTCGGGCCCACAAGTACTACCCGGCAGTTAATCTTAACTTAAGCACAATTTCTTAACCAGAGTTTGGGGTGACCCCGGTTGCTTTGCAAGTGACTTGTCGTGCGCCTACGCGTAAGCTTTAACCGACTCGGTTTAACCCTGGTTGTCCCGCCTTGACAGGTTGCTGGATAATCTGGACGTAGTTCATAGTAGCAAGTGTGTTGTTGAGTGGAAAAATGTTTGGTGTCCCGAATCTGATAAAAGTAAAGCCGGCAGATGAAGACGTTATTTTGCCTGCTGGTGAGGCTCTGCAGACCTCATTTGGTCCAGCCAAAATTCAAAGCGAGATTTTGTCGTTAGTCGATCGATTTGGACAGATCCAGAAAGTATTTCTAGAAAGAGTGTCGCGGCAAGGTGAACTCTTGGTTTTGCTCGGATGGAGCACGTCACCGCTTCTAAAACTAGAATTAAGACAAAATGGTAACGTTTGGCCGCTCGTATTAAAGTTTTACCGGCGGGACGATGTGGCCTCAGCCCTTGGGGTCTCTTCGGATCAAAACTTGGGCTTTACTATAGTAACAGACGCCCAAATTGATAGCAGTCCGTTTGAACTCGGTGTCGCACTTCCTCGCTGCGCGCAGATCAATACTGGTGTTTTGCTTGAAAGTGAAGAATTAACCGATGGGGAATTCAGGCTTCTTCCAGAATTGTTGACTAAAACGTACGAAGATTTAGTCGGCAAATCGATTGGAGAAGAAGATTGGTGGGATGTTGTCGATAAACTCCCAGAAAGTAATACTCCGCCAATAGGCTGCTACGGTTTTCTAGAAGGTGCTTTTGCTAGTATCGAAGGGGGAGTTGTCGTATTCGGATGGGCGCTGCATTTTGTGGATTCAATCCTTTGGTTTGAAGATGATGCAAAAAATACTTACCCGCTGGATAAAGCCTTCCGCCGAGAGAGACGTGACATAATAGCGGCATTTTCGGAGCATCATTCAGCTGGTATGGATGCAGGATTTATTGCGTTTTTGCCAAATACTGGCCCGAAGCTGCGGTTAAAGTTGCGGATAGTTACAGCCAGCGGACTTTTTACTCTGGGGGAGATAAATACTGCGGAAACGTTGTCTGAAGATCCACTAGCGGCTGCTGAGAAATTGTTTGATGTGCTTACGGAAGATAGGCTTCTTGCTCAAAGATCAAATGATATAGATTGGCCCCTTCTTTTGCCGCTGATACAAAAAAAGCAAAGTAGGGCAACGCTATCACCGAAAACAATTTTTTTTGGGTCAGGTGTTCAAGACCCCAAGGTCTCGATTGTCATCTATCTGAGTGGCAACCTTGATGCCTTCGAAAGTCAGTTGATGGCGTTTTCGAAAGATGAAAGTTTTCTAAGAAAAACAGAGATTATATTTGTGTTGGACGATCCAATGCTTCGGAGCGAATTTCTTGAAGAGGCCGAGCTGTGCCACAGGCTTCATGGCGTGGCTTTTAAGGTTGTCTATTACTCCCACAGGCGTGGGGCAAGTGCTGCGAATAATGCTGGTTCTGAGTATTCACGAGGTGATTATCTTCTTTTTTTGGATAGCTCGGTGATCCCTTTGGGATTTGGCTGGCTTGATGCATTGTTCGCCACACTTGATGGTGATGACACTGCGGGCGCAGTAGGTGCGAGGCTTTTGTCTACAGATAGCAGTATATGCCACGATGGGTATGAGGTTTGGGACCCTTACAATGAGAGCATTTGGTATCCCCGTGTTCGAAATGCCGGACTTCCCGCAGATTTTGGTCACAAAACTGAAGCGGCGACTGTTGCGGCATTGAGTGCTGGCTGCTTGTTGGTGGCGCGAGACCTTTTTGACAAGGTTGGTGGGTGGAACACGTCCTATCTGCCCGGCACTGGGGCTGATTTCGACTTCTCGATGAGGCTTCGGCAATTGGGGCACAGGGTTGTTCTGCAGCCGCATGCGATGCTGACCCAGATATCAAGATCATCTAAGACGGGCATGCGGGGCAAGGCGTTTCACAACAAGATAGCGATTTTGAATGCCGCTCGGCTCAATGCGATCTGGGGGGCGGACATAGCTGCCTTGGCGGGTGAGCAACTATGACCCACCGCATTCTGACGATCAGCCATGCCCATCCGGATTTCAGCCTCGGCGGAGGCGAGATTGCGGCCTACAACCTGCATAAGGCCTATCAGGCACATCCCGCTGTGGCGCAGGCTTTTTTTCTGGCAAGACACGGGACGACAGAACCGCCGACGGGCCGGATCTCGATCCGGCGCGAGAACGAGTTTCTCTGGGACCAGAGCCTGAGCAACATTTTCATGGGGCGGGCTGCAAAGCCGGACGGAACGCTTGAGGATTTTGCAAATCTTCTACGGGCTTTGCAGCCCACTGTTGTGCACGCGCATCACTACTGGCCGATGGGGCTGGAGTATTTCCAGATTATTCGAACCCAATTTCCAGAGATCAAACTGGTGTTGACGCTGCATGAATTTCTGGCGGTTTGCTACAACAACGGCCAGATGGTCAAACCTGTCACAAACCGCCTGTGTTTTCGGGAAACGCCTGCTGATTGCCATCGCTGTTTTCCGGATATCCCGGCGCAGGATTTCTGGCTTCGAAAGCACCGGTATCAAAGCTATTTCAGCGCGATCGACCATTTTGTGGCGCCGTCCGATTTTTTGCGGCAGCGCTATATGGACTGGGGCATTGCGCCTGAAAAT
>NZ_JAINWI010000008.1 GCF_021021435.1 Seohaeicola saemankumensis | reverse complement strand
TGGGGAAACGACGCAAGAAGCCCGATCTTCCATGCAAGATTTGTTTGGCAAACGGCCGAGTGCTGTCAGGCACCTTGCGTCGCGTGCGCCGCCATCCAATCCTTCAGGCCAAGAACCGTTCTTCCGGCGGCGACTTCAGATGCCCAGGCAACCCTTGGGTCGCGGCAGGGCTCATCGCCAAAATGCCGGTCGATATGGCCATTGGCCATCCATGGCTCGGGCTGGATTCGTCGCAGCCAGTCCGCCATGCTCGGAATGCGGCCCTGGCAGTCTTCACGGATATGCTGCTCGCCGATCCAGCGCACGGGGATCTCTCGACCTGCGCTATTGGTCAGGGACAGGCCGAAGACACGTTCGGCCTCAAAAAGGCCTTGGGCATGGTGGCGCATGGCTCGGTGCGTGAAGAGCGCGAGGTGCTCTTTCGAGGCATCGAACCAGTCATGTATGGACTGATAGTCAGACGGCACCCCGCCGAATTTCCGGGCAGAGCTTTCGGCATGATGAAGCGGATGGGCCATCTCACAGCCCCTCGTCATAGCTGTGCGAGCATTCGACATAGCGGTCGGCATGATCCAAGATGATACTGTCGTCGGTGATCTCCCAGGTCAGCGTGCCGTAGCCGCCCTCGTTGTTCTCGAACCCCGGGTGATGATGATAGGCGAGCGACCAGGCGAAGTCGCCAACCTCTGTGGCAAGCGGCTCAGGCAGTTGGACCTCTGCAGGCTGCACCGTCACATCCTCGACATTGCCGGAGTCGCCATAGCCTTCGTATTCGGCAGTGACCTCGCTGATGCCAAGCGCACGTAGTTGCGCGAGCAGCTCCGTTCGGGATGCCTTCAAGGTGGTTTCACGCTCTGCGCGCCACTGAGCTTCCATTGCGGCATAGTCGATCTGGGGGTTGGTCATGGGACTGTCCTCTTGTCTGAAATTTGGGGCCGGGCGTGGAATTGGTCTGCCCGCGCCCGGAAAGCGCAGACCGGTCAAGTCCAGATCCGCGACGCCCGACCCAAAGCCCACTTTGACTTTTCAGGCGGCTTGTTCTGCCGCTCTAGCGGCTCGCTGCCCGACGATCCGGGCCAGAATGCTGACGGTGTCGATCCCTTGCCCGTGCGGCAGGAACACCCTCAGCTGGAAGGCGATGATTTCGGTGAAACAGCCGAGGGCCTTGAGGCCTTCGATCATGCCCCGATCCGCACCAGAGAGCTCGAGACGCATCTCGCCTGCGACCCGGCGACGGGTCAGGGTGAGACCCCGGCCCAGATCCACAGGTGCGGTGGTGCCGAGGGCGGCGGTCAACATCTCCTGCGGCGTTTGCGGATTCGAGACGAGGAAGCGGGCGCGCAGCGCAGCCGCCCCTTCCTCACTGAGCGTGCGCCCGATCATCGCCGTCGCCCCATCCGGCGTGACCCGGTAGATGCGCTCATTCGTGGTCGGAATATCCTTCCAGATCGGCAGCAAGAGCCCGGTCAGCAGGTAGAGCTTGGTCGTGGTGGTCTTGGGCAAGGACACAGCCTCGGCATCCCAAAGCCTTGCAAACTCCGGCCTTCCGATGTCTTCCCAGGCCGAAGACTCGAACCGCGTCTCCTCCAGATAGCTCGACCCGTTGGGCCGCACCGCCTTGCGCATGAGCGTGACGATATCCTCGTCATACATCTGCATGGGCCGCGCCGAGAGGAGCGCCGCGCGGCCGGAGGCGCGATTGACCATCGGTAGCTTATCGGGATTGCGCGACATGGCCTCTTCGGCGTCCAGGACATGGACCGGGTCCGTCACCTCGAGCCCGATGATCCGCGTCACCGCGCCGGATTTTGGGCAGGTCCAGAGATCCTCTGTGGAGACCTGTTCGATCTTTTCGCCGCGCAGGGTTTCGACGCCGAGATCGAGCGTGCCCGCCGCGCGCGCCCGCTCAGACTGATCGGCGATCCGCCTCATGAACTCTGTAAAGAGCGCGTTCTGCATGTGGATCGGCAGCGCCAGCACCCGGTTCAGGAACCGCTGGATCGGGGGAAGCTCTTCCAGCAGCACCCCGTCCTTGTCGATCAGTCGTAGGGCTGTCCAGTCGGTAAAGCTCTCATAGCTCATCGCCTCGGCCCGACCGGCAGCAAGATCGGCGAAATACCCGCGCAGAGCCGCCCGTGCGATCGGGCTTTCGAGATTGTCCTCCTCGCGGAACATGCCCTGCGAGCCAGTCTCGCGCTGGCCCTTGGTGAGCGCCCCCAGCTGGTCGAGGCGTTTGGCAATCGTTGAAGTGAAGCGCTTCTCGCCATGCACATCCGATGTGCAGACCCGGAAGAACGGCGCGCTGACCTGAGCAGAGCGATGCGTGCGTCCAAGCCCCTGGATGGCCGCATCGGCGCGCCAGCCGGGCTCCAGCAGGTAGTGCCGCCGCCGCTTCTGGTTCTTCGCCGTTTGCGCGGCGTGATAGGATCGGCCCGTCCCGCCCGCGTCAGAAAAGATCAGGATATCCTTCTCACCGTCCATAAAGGCTTGGGTCTCGGAGGAATTACTGCTGGCGGCGCGCTTTTCGATGAAGAGATGACCATCCTCGGCCTTGAGCGGCCGGATGGACCGCCCCGTGACTTCTGCCACGGCCTCGTCGCCAAAGGCCCAGAGGATCTGATCGAGCGCCGAGGGGATCGGGGCGAGCGTCATCAACTCCATCATGGCCGCGTCACGCAGAGCGAGCGCCTCGCGCGAGACGACCAACGCGCCAGTTTCATCGCGGAGCGGCTCGGCCACCATATTGCCGTCGATCTCGACCAGCTTTTGCGCATGGATTGGGAAGGCCTGTTCGAGGTAGCCAAGCACATAGTCACGCGGCGTCAAGGCACCCTCGACGAGCTCATCCTCGGGGTCCATCGTTTCAAGCCGACGTTTCAGCAGGCTTTCGCCTGTAGAGACAACCTGGATGACGCAAGCGTTGCCCGCCGCCAGATCGTCCTCGATGGCGCGGATGATGGTCGGGGCTTTCATGCCCATCAGGAGATGATTGAAGAAGCGCTGCTTCGTGCTCTCGAAGCGGGATTTGGCCGAGGCGCGTGCGGCCGAGGCATTGGTCTCCCCCGAGGCGTCATTGACGCCAGTCGCGGTCAAAGCGGCTTCGAGATTGTGATGAATCGTCCGAAACGCACCCGCATAGGCATCGTAGATCTCGATCTGCGCCGGGGTGAGCGCGTGTTCGAGCACGTCATACTCCACCCCATCGAAGCTAAGGGCACGGGCTGTGTAAAGCCCGAGCGTCTTGAGATCGCGCGCGACCACCTCCATGGCCGCGACACCGCCTGCCTCCATCGCCGACACGAAGCTCTCGCGGCTTGGGAAGGGGTATTCCGGCCCCTGCCCCCAGAGACCGAGACGCGCGGCATATGCGAGGTTGTGCACGCTCGTGGCGCCCGTGGCCGAAATGTAGAAGACGCGGGCGCGTGGTGCTGCCAGTTGCAGCCGCAGGCCCGCAAGGCCCTGCTGGGAGGGTTTGACCCCCCTGCCCTGCTCGGACCCCGCCGCATTCTGCATGGCATGGGCCTCGTCGACGCCAGCACGCCATCGAAGTCTGCGCCCATCCAGTCGAGGATCTGGCTCAGTCGCGTGGTGCCGCATTTGCCCGCGGACCGCAGCGTGGCGTAGGTGACGAAGAGGATACCGTCGCCCATCGGGACGGGCTGGTCCGGTTTCCATTTGGAGAGCGGCTGGATGTCGGCGGGCGAGCCGCCGAGATCGGTCCAGTCGCGGATGGCGTCTTCGATGAGCGTGGCGGATTTGGAGACCCAGATCGCCTTTCTGCGCCCGGCCAGCCAGTTCACGAGAATGAGCCCCGCGCATTCGCGGCCCTTGCCGCAGCCGGTGCCGTCGCCGAGGAAATACCCAAGGCGATAGGTCCGTGCCTCGGGGTCATCATCGGCGCGCGTCAGCTTGGTCTGGTCGTCATCGATGGTGAACCGTCCTCGCAGGTCGCGCCCATGGGCATCATGCGCCATGATGATGGTCTCGAGCTGCGCCTCGGAGAGGTGTCCCTCCTCGATCAGCCTGACAGGCAGGCGCAATTCCGCACTGGCCCGGCCTGAGGGCACCGGTGGCGCGACAGAGGCCATGGCGATGCTTTCGACCAGCGGCGTAGGGTGTTCCTGCGCGCCCGCGATCTCGATCCGTTGCGGGCGGTAGCGCGCATAGATGTCGGAGACGGGCGTGTTGTCGCGCGGGGCCTCAAGGCTTGTGAAGCTGAGCGGACGGACGGCATTGGCCCGTGGCTTGGAGGCGGCAAAAGGCACAGCGGCGGTCTTGCGCGGGGCAGATGATGGAACGGTCGGCCGCCCGTGAGGGATCACCCCAGCCTGTTGTACGTGGCGCATCTCGGTCCGGGTCGCGGCCACGGCGTCGACATATGCCAAGGCTTCATCCAGATACTGGACATTGGCGCGGATCATCTCGCCGCCCTCCTGCACCTTGTCGAAGACCATGAGCTGGGTTTCGACAGAGGTGCCAAGCTTGCGGTAGACCTGCCCTGGCATCGGCAACGCCAAGCGCGGCGTGAGCAAACCGCAGGCGCGGGACCAATACGCGGAATCGCGTTCGGGCGTGAATCCCGGCGGCATGATCGCCACCAGCCGCCCGCCGGGTGCCAGACGCTTTGCAGCCGCGATAAGATGTTTGGCGGCGATGTGCTTGTCTCGGGAGCGATCGACCGAGGAGGCGAAGGGCGGATTCATCACCACGACGTCGGGCAGAACGGGCGTCTGCAGCAGATCATCGATATGCTCGCCGTCATGGCCTGTGACCTCGCCGCCGAAAACCGCGCGCAGGAGGCGCTGGCGAAAGGGGTCGATTTCATTGAGCAAAAGCGTGGCACCGGCCCGGGCGGCGAAAGCGGCCAGGGCACCAGTGCCAGCCGAGGGTTCCAGCACGGTCTCGCCCTTGCGGATCGCCGCCGCCCGTAAGACCAGCGCCGCGAATGCCAGCGGCGTGGAAAACTGCTGGAGCCGGATTTGCTGCTCTGACCGGCGCGTTTCCGTGAGAAGCCGTGAGGCAAGCAGCTTTGCAGCGGCCATGTCACCTGCCGCGCCGTCCCCACGCAGCAGCACCTGGACAGCCGCGGCCTGCATCAGGTCATATGCCATGCGCCAGTCCCAGGCACCGCCGGCATCGCTGCCATGAAACGTCTCGCGCATGATGCGCGCGAGCGCTGAGCTGCGCAGGGGTTGGTGGTCGACCTCCGCGCCGATCTGCGCGATGGCAGAGACGAGATCAGTGTCGGAGATTGGGAATGCCGGGTTTGCCGGATTGGGCTTGGTCATGGGGGTTTCCTTTGGATCAGGGTCTGAGTTCCAAAGGACAAAAAGCCCGCTTTCGCTTTTCAGGGGATCCGGCCCAAAAGCTATTAAGAAGGGCGGGCCGTCAACGCAATCCGCCCTCCTCAGCAACAAAGAGAAAGCCACGCAGCAAAACCGCCGAACTTGTTGATCAATAAAGCCGACATTGAGGCGGCGCGCGGCGACCGGCCGCTAGGAGCCCACTTTGACCGATGCTGCACAAAGGATGTATGGCTGCTTTCGAGGGCGGTAGAAAACCTGCTTGATCGCTGCCGCGAGCGGAAGGAAAGCGCAGCCGATCTGTTGGAACGCGTGAAGCAGAAGGCGATCTAATCGAACGTTTCAGCGCTTCACCCCGTCTGCGGCCGCCTCTCTAATACTGCGCGGTGCCCAGAGAATAATACCTGCACCGACAAGGCAAATTACCGCTCCGATAACATCCAATTGATCAGGGCGATGGCCTTCCACACCCCATAGCCACAACAGGGACGATACGATGTAGATGCCCCCGTAAACAGCATAGGCGCGTCCCGCCTGGTCAGCCGGACTGAGGGTCAAAAGCCATGCAAAAGCCGCGAGGGACAGCATCCCCGGCACCACCCAGAACACGCTCTTGTCCAGCCGAAACCAAGCCCAGAAGGCAAAACATCCGGCGATTTCGGCCAGCGCGGCCACGAAGTAAATCAGAATTGTTTTCATTGGGTCAGACTTACGTATCCAAGCAATCGGGTCTATTCCTTAACATCCATTCGCGCGAGAATGATGGCTTGTCCAAATGCCGCTAACAGAGCAGTCGCGAAGACTATCCATGTTCCCAGTGCGGCGACGGCAAAGCCTCCGACGAGCGGGAGAACGAAAGCGGGTGCCGTAAGCGCGTTGAAATACCCGCTATAGGCTGGACGTTGGTCGTCCGGCGAGATCTCCATCAGCAGCCCGATGACGGCAATCGTCAGCCCATTCATTAATGCGCCGAGAACGAAGAATACGACAAGCAGGATTGGTACGAGTGCCTCCGCCGGAACGGGTATGAGCAAAAGAACCAGAAGGGCGATTGGCGGTGCGGTGCGGGCAACTGCGATCCCGCGCATCAGGCTCAGTTTGCCCCGGCTATCGCCCCACCAGCCCCAAAGTGGATTGCCCACGAGGGCCCCGATGGTCTGGGCACCGAGCAGAAGTGCTACGTTTTCAAACCCCACCCCAAGCTTGTCGGCGGCGACGATAAAGAACGGCGCTGCGATGAGAACTGCACCTCCGCACCATTGCGCAAAAACGAAGCGGCGGAACACTGGGTCTTCTCGGAAGGTCACAGCACCCTCACGCAGGTAGGCGGTAAAACTCCCGGCCACTTTGAGGGGTGTATTTCGCTCAGGCTCGCCCATCACGGTGAAGATGAAAGACGAAAGCAACATCAGGATCGCCGCGATCCCCAGCACGGCGGCATAGGATGCTGGAAATTCAAGCGTCCGCAACAGCCTGTCTGCCAACGCCGCGACGAAAAGCGCTATGACCCCTCCGCCGAAGAAGCGGATCGAAAGCATCCTGCTCCGGTGTTCTGACGGGACGGATCGGGCAACGATATCATTGTAAGGAACACCGACGATGCCGCTGAGGAAAGCGTAAAGAACCCAAAGTCCAAGGGTCGCGGCACCGAGTGTGACATGAGCCCAACCAGCGGTCGCGCCAATCCAGAGAACAATTGCGAGGATTGCAATGGCCGCCGTCCGTCCAAACGCACCGACGACATAGAATGGCATTGAAGACGCACCGCGACCGGCGAAGTAGCCAACGAAGAGTTGGGGCAGAAGCCAGCCGAGGCGCAAAATCGTAGACACCGCGCCTACGGCGACCGAACTTCCAGTAAGTTGATAAACCAGCGCCGACATCACCGTTGCGCTGTCCACCGCCGCCGATCCTGCCTGGAACGCGGTGCCTGCGCCAGCTACGTGCCAGAAGCGACGGCGAGGCGTCATATCCCGCTCCAATTGATGGGCTCGACAAACAGACCAAACCAAACAGACCAGATGCCAAGCCCGACGAAGATCGCGCCCAATAGCCAACGACGCGGTCGCAGCCAATCGGCAAGCCGATCAAGGGGCCTGGCAAGGCTGGGAACAATAGAGAGTGGCAACAACGGGAGCGACAGCGCGAAGGCGAAGACCGCCATCATCACAAACCCGGTCATGGCCGACCCGCTTACAGTTGCGGCACCCATCAATCCAAACAGGATTGGGGCTGCGCAGGCCGGAATGTTAAGTCCGAACGCCAACCCCTGAACGAGCGGGTTGGATGCCGCCTTCCAGCGCTCCGGCGCGAATCCAATGCGGCGGCGCATCGATTTGTCCCACCCCGCGAAGATCGCAAGACCAAGGCCGAGGTAAATTGCACCAAAAATGAGCCACGCGCCAGTCTGTACACCGATAAGGCGTTGGCCCAGCACGACGATCATCCCGCCAAATCCCCCCATCACGACGAGCCTGGCCAGAAGAAAGGTCATCGCCGCGCCGAACCGCTGCCCCATCGGGCGAGACCTCTGGCCTCCCAGAAACAACATGTGAGCGCCGATCGTGCAGGGTTCGATGAAACCGAGCAGGCCAAGGCCAAATGCAAGCAACAGGGCCTGATAGGTGAGATCCATAAATGTCTTTCATTGTATGATAAGTTTGATGATGGGCCTTCCACCAACCATAAGGTCAAGCGCTGTTCTTGATGCCAAGCAGGCATTTGTATTTGACCGCGCGTTCAGTGGGTTCCGCCAACTTTCAAATCAGAGCAGCGAGCCCAAATCCGATCCGACGCTGGGATAGACGGCGGTCATCGACTTGAGCTGCTTTGCGGTCAGTCCCAACTTCATCGCCAAGCCGAAAAAGTTGATCAACTCACCATATTCCGGTCCGAATAGGTGTGCGCCGAGCAACTTGCCGTCCGACCTATCCACCAACACCTTTGCGGCGGCGGATTTTTCTCCAATTCGGTAGTTGGAATACCAGCCGCCCGTATCAGTGAACCGGACATCGACATCATAACCGGCCTCTTTGGCTTCAGCCTCCAACATGCCGACGCGGGCCAGTTCGGGTACCGTAAACACTGCGGTCGGGATGCCGGAATAATCCGGCAAGATCTTCTGATCCTTGAGCATGTTCGAGGCCGCGACCTTACCTTCGATCACGGCAACGGGCGTCAGCGGCATTCCCTTGGTATCGGCGGAATCTCCAGCTGCAAAGACGGCGGCGTTCGTCGTACTTTGCAGATGCGGAGCCACAACGATGCCCTTGTCGCCATACGCGACATCGGCGGCCTCAAGGTTCAGATCGGCAAGAGCGGCGATGCGACCCGCGCCATGCACGACCAGATCGGTCTCAATGGTCGTTGTGTTGTCGCCTGTCTTCACTTCAACGGCAAAACCCGCACCGGAGGTTGTGATCGAGACGATTTCGGTTTCTCGTTGCAGGTCCACACCAACAGCGGCACTGCGCGCGATCAGCATCTCGACCAGATCAGGGTCAAAAGCGTTCAGCGGGCGGGCACCGCGATCTACGATGACAGGCTCGGCCCCAGCACGTGCGGCGATATGCGCAAACTCAAAAGATACGAAGCCGCCACCGACAAACAGGATACGCTTGGGCAAAGCCTCAAGATTGAGAAAATCCGTGCTGTCGATCATCAGATCGGCACCGGCGAAGGTGACAGGTCTCGGGATCGCTCCAGCGGCGATAAGGAAACGTTTCGATTGATAGGACTGCCCGTCAACTTCGAGCGCGTTGGCACCGGTGAACCGCGCGGCACCGTGCAACGTCTCGACGCCGTTTCCGGTCAGACCCTTTTCCATCTTGTCCGGCACCGGATCGGTAAAACCACGTTTGTGAGCCATCAGATCGGACCAGTTGATCTTTAGTCCGCTGGGATCGATCCCTTTGCCGTCCATCAACCGTGCGGCATCGACGATTTCAGCGCCACGCCGCAATATTTTCTTAGGATCGCAACCACGCAAGGCGCAGGTGCCGCCGTAGGGCAGCGCATCCACGATGGCCACGCGCCAGCCTGCCGCACCGCATTTGTTCGCCGCCGCAACCCCGGCCATGCCCGCCCCGATAACGATCAGGTCATACGTCTCACTCATATTTAGATCCTTCTTACGTGTCTTTATCCGGCGCAGCAGCTAAGTTTTGCCACGTCCATATCGAAAGTCTGCGCGGCCAATTTCAGGCCCTCGACCGTCGTCAGATAGGGAAAGATCGTTGCGCCCAAGTCTTTGGTCGTCATGCCGAACTTCAACGCCATGACCAGTGTCTGGATCGTGTCCGATCCTTCGGGTGCGATGATTTGGCCACCAAGCAGTTTGTCGGTTTTCTTATCCGCCACAAGCTTGATCAATCCACGTGTGTCGCGGGCGGCAAGAGCGCGCGGGACCTGATCGAGTGGCACGACCGAAGTCTTCACGTCGAACCCTGCGTCGCGAGCCTGTTGCTCGCTCAGCCCGACCCCGGCAATCTGTGGATCGGAGAACACGACCCAGGGCATGGCAGAATTGTCATAGCGCTGATCATCGCCCAGAACGGCGTTCTTCACAGCCAATTTTGCCCCGTAGGCTGCCATATAGACGAACTGGTCGCGGTCTGTCACGTCGCCCGCCGCATAGATGCCGGGCACCGACGTCTGCATGTCGTCGCCGATGACGATGGACCCGCGCGCGTCGGTTTTCACGCCGACCTCGTCCAAACCCATACTGTCGGTATTGGCACGCCGACCTGCGGTCGAAACAAGATGATCCGCCGTGACCTCGACAGGCTCGCCGCCCTGCATAACCCGCAAGGTCACGCCCGACGCGTCACGTCTGACGTTCTCATAACTCAGGCCGGTCAGCAGGGTGATCCCCTCGGCGGCAAAAGCGTCCGTCAAAGCCCCGGACACTTCCGGTTCGGCACCGGGAAGCAGGTGTGACCGTGTCACCAGCGTGACCTTCACGCCCATCCGGCTCATCATCTGCGCCAGTTCCGCCCCGATGTAGCCCGCCCCGATAAAAATCAGACTTTCCGGCAGGGTTTCAAGCTCCAGCAAGCTGGTGCTATCGAGTGCGCCGACCTCCTCGATTCCGTCAATCGTCGGCAGGACCGGATGACCACCGGTTGCAATGATCATTTTCATTGCGGTCAACGTGCGACCCCCGACGATGACGCCACCCTCGATCAGCCGCGCCGGACCAGTATCGATATAATCGACACCCGCGTATTCCGGCAGCAGGTCTGCGTATTTCTTCTGACGCAAGGTCGCGACCAGATCGTCTTTCGACTCGATCAGCGTGTGCCAGTCATCGAGTTGTGCGTGACCGGACAGGCCAGGAAACCGCTTGGCGGCATGTGCGCCATGGATCGCCTCAGCGGCGCGGATCATTGCCTTGGACGGCACACAGCCGACGTTCACGCAGGTGCCGCCGATGGTGCCATGCCCGACAAGTGCGACACGTTTTCCCGCGTCAGCAGCGGTGATTGAAGCGGAGAAACCCGCCGAGCCTGCGCCGATGACGATAAGGTCGTATCCGCCATTTCCATCATCATTCTTGTTGATATCTTTCATTTCAGCGCGCCTCGTGCAGATCAGAGTTTTTTCGTTTGGCAACGACCAGATAAATGATCGCACCAATGGCTATGAGCGGTGTCAGCATGCCAAGCATTCCGAAGAACATGCCAATCCCTGTGCAAGATCCCATCATCATTGTGTCGCTTCCTTGGATTTCATTTTATTGAGGTAGAAAGCGTAGACGCCGACAGCCACGAAAGCGCCGACCGTAATGCGCAGCGCGAAACGGAACTCGATCCAGATGATGAGGATCGACAGAGCAGCGGCAATCGCCGTCGCCCAGAGTTTCGGGTTCGGCCCCACGCGCCCGGCGCGCAGCCAGAGCGCTTGCGCCACGACGGCAAGGCAAAAGAACAAAAGCGGGAACAGCGCGTAGTCGAGCCAACCGGTCAAAGCCGACAGGCCGACACCGGCCACAACGACGACCAGGAGGGGTGTGAAGCAGCACAGGGCCGCAAAGAGTGCGCCACCCAGCCCCCATTTTAGCAAGCGGTCGGGGTTCTCAATGTTCTGGGTCAAGTAGCGCTCTTTCTTTCTGGAGAATGATTGGAAATCGAGGTGCGGCCATTGGCGGACCGCCGGAATTCACGAACGACAAGGAAGGCGAGCGCCACAACCAGTGCGACGGCTATCCAGCCAAGCCCCGACATCCACGCTGCGAGGCCGCCGAACGCCGCAGCAAGCAGAGCTGTGCCGCCACCGCAGCACACGATCACGACCGGAGTCGCAACTCCGAAACCCAGTAGCCCGCCCATAAGGTTGTCACGCATTGCAAATTTCCCCGTGGTTAGGACGCCGTGTCCGGCAGAGCCTGGGCGGGGTAGCCATTTGCCGCCACTGCATCGATGATGCTGTCCACGCTGGTCTCGGCATCATCGAAGGTGACACTGTAAACGCCCTGTCCATACTCGGGACCGTCAACGAAGTCGTCGATCTGGACCGATGGAACGCCGCGCATCGAACTGGCAACGATGAACGAACAGGAGGGGCAGGTCAGTTCGCCGACTGCAATCTCGACGGTGCGCTCTTCGGCAAAAGCCGCTGGGGCAAACGCAGCAATGGCCAGCGTTGACGATAACAGTACGTGTTTCATGATTTTGTTCCTTGTTTAGAATTTCAGAATGAAGGGCGTGATGTAGGGAAAGGCCATCGCTACCGCGACGATTGCGGCGGCGGCCCAAAGTGTCACCCGCATCACAGTCCGGTTGATTGGCCGGGCACAGGTGCCATCGGCGCAGGCGTCCGTATTCACCGGCTTGTATGCCTTGTAGAACCCGTATCCGAGAAACGCGGCACTTAGCGCGAAAGTGTACCATTTGTAGGCATAGAACGCCCCGAGCTGCGCGATGAAGACGCCAGTCACGCCGAAACTCACCAGCACAAGCGGCAGAATACAGCACGAGGTCATCGCCAACGCACCGAGAACGCCGAAGCCGGTCGCACCCCAGCCTTTCGCGGTGTCATCGCCAACCTGACGCACGTGGCCGGATTTATGGTCTGAAATACTTTGCTCCATCGAATCGCCCTTGTTCTGTTCTTTCCATCGTTCTACGGTCTGTAGTTGATACAGGCTCAAGGGATTTCTGCGGATAATGGATAACAGAAGCGTGAAAGCACTCCGGCGGGTCGATCTAGCACGGGCCACGGGCTGCAATCTCGAAACCATCCGCTACTACGAGACGGTCGGTATCATGCCCGACCCACCGCGCACCGCAAAAGGGTATCGAAGCTATGATGATATTCATGTCAAACGGTTGAAGTTCGTCATGCGGTCCCGCGATCTCGGTTTCTCCCTGGAAGAAATTCGCGGGCTGCTCGGGTTGGTCGATGACCGGTCTCAAACCTGCGCTCAGGTCCAGACCGTTGCTGAGACGCATCTTGAAGATGTGCAGGCGAAAATAGCCGATCTCACGCGGATCGAACGTGTCCTGTCGGAAACCGTCGCTCGATGTACAGGCGACGCCGCACCAGAATGTGCGGTGATTGACGCACTTCTCGAAGGTTAGTCCACCCTGAAAAAAGGGAACAACGGACCTTCGTGCATCGCGCAGCGAAAGCCCGGAAAGTCCGCATCTTACCAGTTCGTACACGATGCAGCGAACGGCAGGTGTACGGATAGGGAGGGACTTCTGAGAATTTCATCGTACCAGCCATATGACACACCAATGTCGCCTCTTTCACTCGGCTCAAGGGTGACGGGAGATAATATCGCAGAACGAGCCCCTTACTGGCAGCCTTAGCGGGGGATTCTGCCCCCTCCGGAATTCGA
>NZ_JAINWI010000075.1 GCF_021021435.1 Seohaeicola saemankumensis | reverse complement strand
CAAAGCCATGTCGGCGGCTCCCCCAGGACTATCGCGGCCCCACACGTCCTTCATCGGTACTGTCTGCCAAGGCATCCACCATACGCCCATCACGACAACCACAACACGGCCGCCATGACCAAAGCACTACTGAAAAACCCTAGAACGACATCAGATCACGGGGACGCACCACACACGGCACGCCCCCATACGATTACGAACGAACCCAAGAAAAAACAATTCCTCGGATCCGAATCACAGTACGAACACCAAC
>NZ_JAINWI010000074.1 GCF_021021435.1 Seohaeicola saemankumensis | reverse complement strand
CGCGCAGGAATTTACGCCCGCCCTGAATGAATGCTTTGCCCCTCCATTGGCCTGACTGTCGGGTCATCGGCGCGAGGCTGGCGATCTGTTTGCGGCTCAGGGTGCCGATTTCCGGGCACTCGATCAGGATCGCGGCGGCCGTGACCCGCCCCAGCCCCGGTATCGAGCACAGAATGTCGAAGGCGCGTGCGTGTTTCGGGCATTCGCGCAGGAGCTGGAGCAGCGCGGCCTCCAGCTCGGCGAGCTGACGTTTGATCTGCTCGATCCGGGCTTTGGACTGGCGTTTTGTCAAGGTCAGGGTCTGGGTCTTCAGG
>NZ_JAINWI010000073.1 GCF_021021435.1 Seohaeicola saemankumensis | reverse complement strand
GCTTTTTGTCCTTTGGAACTCAGACCCTGATCCAAAGGAAAACCCCCATGACCAAGCCCAATCCGGCAAACCCGCCTTTCCAAATCTCCGACGCTGATCTCGCCTCTGCGCTCGCGCAAATCGGCACGGAGATCGACAACCAGCCCCTGCGCATCTCAGCGTTCGCGCGCATCATGCGCGAGACGTTTAATGGCAGCGATGCCGGCGGTGCCTGGGACTGGCGCATGGCCTACGATCTGATGCAGGCCGCGGCCATCCAGGTGCTGCTGCGTGGGGACGGTGCAGCAGGTGACATCGCCGCTGCAAAGCTCCTCGCCTCACGGCTCCTAGCCGAGACACGGCG
>NZ_JAINWI010000072.1 GCF_021021435.1 Seohaeicola saemankumensis | reverse complement strand
GAGTCTATCTCAAACTGGATTAGTGGTAGGGGGCAACGTCAAAGCTGATCGACACGTTGAACACGCCTGAGCATCGCGCTGAGGCGACGGAAATCGTTCGATCACTGGTCGAGAAGATCGTCCTGACACCGGACGAAAGCGAAAACCGTTTGGTGGCTGATCTTCACGGCGACCTGGCAGGCATCCTGACGTTGTCTGCCGGACCGAAGCCCTCTTCGCATATCAACGACGCCACGATTGCAGCTAGCAGAGCCGCGCTTGGCGAAGGCCCAACATGCGAAAGCGCCCCAGAGGGCGCTTCGCAGGATAAGTTGGTTGCGGGAGTAGGATTTGAACCTACGACCTTCAGGTTA
>NZ_JAINWI010000071.1 GCF_021021435.1 Seohaeicola saemankumensis | reverse complement strand
TGAGGCTGAAGACCTGCACGTCCCTCGGGGCGTGTTTCGGAACATCGCATCCAGGCGGGCGGGCTCCGTCAGCACCCCGGCCAGGCTCGGTGGGACGCGGACGCGGATGGTGGCGGCTGCGTGATAGCAAGGGTCATCCGGGTCTCTCCTTTTTGCTCATAGATGTGGATCGCACGGGGTCGGCCCAATCGTGCCCTCAGCTCACGCTTCGGCAAGCACAAATACGGCTTCCACGGCTAGCCGCGGACCCTCCGCATTTGCGCTTGCGACCGGCCCTCTTGCCCCCGTGCCGGGTGATCCCCATCGCAACCAGGAGAGACCCAAATGACCAACCACTACGTCGCCACCGTCCCCGTCAAGTTCACCGATACCGATGGCCAGGAGCGCACCCGTTTTCAGCGCGTGGG
>NZ_JAINWI010000070.1 GCF_021021435.1 Seohaeicola saemankumensis | reverse complement strand
TTTCAGGAGACTGCCATGACAGCGCTCGCACAAGATGTCTCGAAACTCACGGATCGGTATCAGACGACCGTGCCGGCCGGTGTGCGCAAGCAGCTCAAGCTGGGCAAGGGCGACCAGATTCGCTACTGTACCGAGCCGAGTGGCAGGGTCTATATCGAGCCCGTGCGCAGCGACGAGGAAGATCCCGTGCTCGGAGCGTTTCTCGATTTTGTCGAGGCCGATATCAAGGCGCATCCGGACCGCATTCGGGCGTTCGATGGGGCTTTGCATGACCGTCTTGCAGCACTGGTCGGAGACGTGGACGTCGATCTCGATGCGCCGCTATCGCTCGAGGATGAATGAGCGGCGATAGCGTGCCCGCCCAAGCGCCACTCGTCGTAAACGGATGGTCGATTTATGCGCATCCGCTCTTTCTGGACCAG
>NZ_JAINWI010000007.1 GCF_021021435.1 Seohaeicola saemankumensis | reverse complement strand
AAACTCTACATTAGAACGCGGGAAGTTTCGGGGGGCAGGTCAAACCCCAAACCGCTCTTTCCTTGGCGGTCGGTCGAAACTCGGATGTATGAAATGTATTTATGCGGAAAATCCATGATGTGCTCCTATGAACGTTGGTTCGTTTGAGCACACCTGGTCTCCACCCCTACCAAATGATAGGTTTTTACTTCTATTTTTTTATGATCGCCGCGATTGGTTCATTCGACACCGTTTATCAATCTTTCACGGTACTGTTGCGGCAGATTTCGCTATAATCGATTGTAAGATGCTGAGTTGTATGGGTTCATGCAGGCGTTGTCTCAACAGAAACGTTTGTAGACAATGGCTTATGTCAGTTTTTTGGAAAGTCCGTTATGCACAGATGCCCATAGGTGAGCACGTTACTGTAGAATGCTCCCAATCTTTTGACACTATCGATTTGTTATGTCCCTTTGCTTTTAATCTTGTGGAATTTTTGAAACATTTAGAGTTAGGGTGGGGTAGCTTTTGTTTTTATGTGAAAAAAATGTGTGTCATTTAGTGAGGAGCCTGCGCTTGATAGCCTTTGGCATTTTTATCCTCCGTCTGTCTGGCATTCGTTTGTGCGAAAGAGTTGCCTGAGCAGCCATCCATTCACGAACTTCACTTGCAAGCCATCGCGCAGATACGCCGATTTTACGTTGCGCAGGGAAGTCACCTTTCTTGATAAGTCGATATATCTTGGCGCGGGAGAAACGCGTCATAACCACGACTTCATCGATCTTCATGAAATGATCAATATACTGTGCTTCTTTCACAACCATTCTCCGCATGCTGACCGTTTTAAGAGTAGTTTGCCGACATTCATTCCGGAAGTGAAACTTTGAGAAGCATGAAACATCTTGGCTAGCCGCGTGGCAATTGTGCGCTACCGGTTCGATGTTTGCCAAGTTTCACGCGCGGCTTCCTTGGCCAAACTTCTTGCATCGCGAAATCCGCCCATTCTTGCATCAACTCCCTCCGCTTCTCAAATAGGTCGCTCCGAGCATATGCTCGCTCAACCGAGTTTCCCGCGACGTGGGCAAGCACGGCTTCGGAAACCTCCCACTCGCCTGCACCTGCCTCCATGCACCAATCCTTGAAAGTTGACCGAAAGCCATGTGTCGTGAACCCATCGACATGCATGCGTTTGTACAGCGCCCGATACGCATTGACCGACAAGATTGCTCGTCCTCCAGATTTTCGGTCCACCGGTCCTGGAAAGACAAGTCTAGGATCGTCCCTCTTGATCATGTCCAAGACCTTCTTGCATTGACGCGATAAAGGTACGCGATGACGGTTCCGGGTTTTCATTAGATGTCCTGGGATCGTCAGCGTATCGTCCTGAATGAAGTCCCATTCTACCGACCTCG
>NZ_JAINWI010000069.1 GCF_021021435.1 Seohaeicola saemankumensis | reverse complement strand
GCGGCGCTGTGCGAACGTGCAGGCGGCGACATCAAGGAGGTTGCCAAGGGCATCGGGTTGGATGGCCGCATCGGCAACAAGTTCCTGCATGCCGGTCCCGGCTTTGGTGGGTCTTGTTTTCCCAAGGATACCAAGGCTTTGGCGCGGATCGGGCAGGAGCATGCTGTGCCCATGCAGATCACCGAGACCGTCATCAAGGTCAATGACGAGATCAAGCGGCGCATGGTCGACAAGCTGCTGGACCTTTGCGATGGCAGTTTCAACGGCAAGACGGTTGCCGTGCTGGGAGTGACCTTCAAACCGAACACCGACGACATGCGCGATGCGCCCAGCCTCACGATCATTCCCGCGATGGTTGGCGCGGGCGCCAAGGTGCGCGTGGTCGATCCGCAAGGCCGCCACGAGGGCGAGGCGATGTTGCCCGGCGTGCAATGGCACGAGGATGCCTACAAGGCCGCGCAGAATGCCGACCTGCTGGTGATCCTGACGGAATGGAACGAATTCCGCGCGCTGGATCTGAAA
>NZ_JAINWI010000068.1 GCF_021021435.1 Seohaeicola saemankumensis | reverse complement strand
ACGGATGGTCGATTTATGCGCATCCGCTCTTTCTGGACCAGCTCGAAGGGCTGACCCTGGAGGTCGAGGCGCGTAAGGCACGCGATCCCAAGACCTGGCGCAAGAAAAATTCCACGAAACGGCTGGCCGCCATCTTCAAGCTGGTGACCGAGGCCATACCGGCAGATCCGGGTGCCGCAGCCTTCCGGCAAGGCGGCACACTCGGCGACCACCGCAAGCACTGGTTCCGGGCGAAATTCTTCCAGCAGTATCGGTTGTTCTACCGCTTCAACAGCGATGCGAAGGTCATCGTGGTGGCATGGGTGAATGACGACAAGACCCTGCGCGCCTACGGCAGCAAGACGGATGCCTATGCGACGTTCAAAGGGATGC
>NZ_JAINWI010000067.1 GCF_021021435.1 Seohaeicola saemankumensis | reverse complement strand
CCCTGCGCGCCTACGGCAGCAAGACGGATGCCTATGCGACGTTCAAAGGGATGCTGGAAGATGGCAATCCACCTGACAATTTCGACGCGCTCTTGAAAGAAGCAGTGGCGGCGGACAAGCGGTTCGAGACGTCCCTTGAAGCGGCGCCTGATCGGTAAGTGGGGTCGAATGTCAACGGCGGAGACAAAACCGGCCACGTGGCGGCGCAAA
>NZ_JAINWI010000066.1 GCF_021021435.1 Seohaeicola saemankumensis | reverse complement strand
TTGATCATCTCGGCGCTTTCCAGATCGGTCGTCACGATCGGGAAATCACGCAGATAGAGCGGGCGATAGATGTCGGCCATGACCTCGGCGGCGCGGTCGGACTGCACCCCCACGATCACACGGTCGGGTTTCATGAAATCCTCGAGTGCGGCACCCTCGCGCATGAATTCGGGGTTCGAGGCAACGTCGAAATCCAGATCGGGATTGGCCTTGCGGATGACCTTTTTCATCTGCCGGTTCGTGCCGACAGGCACAGTCGATTTCGTCACGATCACAACATATTCGCTGGCCGCCCGCGCAACTTCTTCAGCCGCCGCATAGACATAGACCAGATCGGCATGACCGTCGCCGCGCCTTGTGGGTGTGCCCACCGCAATAAACACCGCATCGGCCCCCTGAACAGCCGAGGCCAGATCAAGGGTGAAGCTCAACCGGCCGGCCGCCACGTTCTTGGCCATCAATGCCTCAAGCCCCGGCTCGAAAATCGGCACCATCCCTGCATTCAGCTTGTCGATCTTCGCGGGGTCCTTGTCCACGCAAACCACATCATGGCCGAAATCTGAAAAACAAACACCCGAAACAAGGCCCACATAGCCCGTGCCAATCATCGCGATCTTCATA
>NZ_JAINWI010000065.1 GCF_021021435.1 Seohaeicola saemankumensis | reverse complement strand
CATCCCACGATGCGATCAGCGAATGTGTCGATGACGAAGGCCACATAGACAAAGCCCTTCCATGTCGACACGTATGTAAAATCGCTGACCCACAACAGGTTCGGCGCTGGTGCCCGGAACACGCGGTTCACCTTGTCACGCGGACAAGGGGCTGACGTGTCAGGAACAGTCGTCCTGACCACCTTTCCGCGCACAGCACCTCGAATGCCGATCTGTTTCATCAGGCGCTCCACGGTGCAACGCGCGAGTTCAAAGCCCTCGCGCTTGAGCTGATGCCATGCCTTGCGCACCCCGTAGACCTGATAATTCTCATCCCAGACACGCTTGATTTCCGGGCGCAGCTCCGTATCCCGCTGATGCCGTGCCGAAGCTTTAGACGGATCAGCGAGGCATGCCAGACGGTGATAGTAAGTTGACGGCGCGATCGGCAACACCCTGCAGATCGACTCGACACCGTAAACAGCCCTTTGATCGTTAATGAAGCCGATCATCGCTTGAGTGGGCGGTCGAGTTCCGTCCCGCTGCGCGGCAGTCGCCGCTTGCGGCGATGAGAGCGGGCGCAAAATAAGCTGACGCCTTGCGGAGAATTTCATTCGCCTGGCGCAGCTCACGGTTTTCCCGTTCCAGCGTCTTGATGCGCTCACGTTCTTCGGTTGTCACGCCGTCGCGCATGCCGCTGTCCTTCTCGGCCTGCTTGACCCATCCGCTCAAAGTCTGGGGAATACAGCCGATCTTGGGTGCAATGGCCGCAATCGCGCCCGCCTGCGTTTCGTATGAACCTTGATGCTCAAACACCATCCGGACCGCACGTGCGCGGACCTCAGGCGATTAGCGATTTGCCATTTTGCTTTTTGTCATAACCATCATCCTTACTTAAGTTGATGG
>NZ_JAINWI010000064.1 GCF_021021435.1 Seohaeicola saemankumensis | reverse complement strand
GACGTTGCCCCCAACTTTTATCCAGCGTGAGCGAGACTCTGGGCTTGAGTTTTGCCCATTTGGGCGGGTTGGGCAACGGGGGCTGGCGCGGAGCTTTGCGGATTGCGCAGCGTCAGGCCCCGTTGCAGGGTGAAGGTTTGGGCGAACGCGGCAGGCGTCTGCCAGCCGAGGCGCGAATGGGGGCGTTCGGTGTTGTGGTCCGTGCGCCAGGCGGCCAGTGTGGCGCGGGCATGGCTCAGAGACGGGAACAGCGTCTCGTTCAGGAGTTCGTCCCGTAGGCGACCGTTGAAGCTTTCGATGAAGGCGTTTTGGGTCGGCTTGCCCGGCGCGATGTAATGCCAGTCGATCTTGCGGTCATCGGCGAAGGTCAGGATCGCGTTCGAAGTGAACTCGGTCCCATTGTCGCTGACCACCGTTGCGGGTTTGCCCCAGGTATCGAACAGGGTTGCCAGTTCCCGCGCGACCCGTGCGCCTGAGAGCGAAGTATCCGCGATCAGGGCGAGGCATTCGCGTGTGCAGTCATCGACCACGGTCAATATCCGGAACCGGCGGCCATCGGTCAACTGGTCCGACACGAAGTCCAACGACCAGCGCTGGTTCGGCATCAGCGGCAGCACCATCGAGGCCCGCGTGCCGATCGCCCGCTTGCGCCCGCCCCGGCGCCGCACATGCAGTCGCTCTTCGCGGTAGATACGGAACAGGCGTTTATGGTTCACCTCATAGCCCTCGCGCCGCAAGAACACATGCAGCCGCCGATAGCCGAACCTGCGGCGAACCTTGGCCAGTTCCTTCAGCCTCTCCCGCAGCACGGGATCATCCTGCCGGATCGCCTCATAGCGCATCGTCATCCGGCAACAGCCGATGACCCGGCACGCCCGCCGTTCGCTCATCCCGTGGCCTTCCACAAGATGCGCGACCGCTTGCCGCTTCGCGGCGGGCGCTACCATTTTTTTCCGAGCAGGTCCTTCAGGGCCGAATTGTCCAACATGGCG
>NZ_JAINWI010000063.1 GCF_021021435.1 Seohaeicola saemankumensis | reverse complement strand
GCGGTTACACATGTTGCACAAATCGCGTGAGGGATTCATCTCGTGAATCCAGCGTGGTAGCTGGGATGTATGAGCAGACACACACCCCCGACCTACAAGACCAGGAACTGGCCAGCCTACAATGAAGCGCTCAAGCGCCGGGGCTCGCTGACGATCTGGTTTGACCCCGAGATGACCTGGGATGCCGCGCCGACAGGCAAGCGTGGTCGCCAGCAGAGCTACAGCGATGCCGCCATACAAACATGCCTTTCGATGAAGGTGCTGTTCGGGATGGCGCTGCGGCAGACAACCGGCTTCGTCGAAAGCCTGTTGCGCCTGGTTGGCCTCGACTGGACGGTGCCCGACTTCAGCACGCTGTCGCGCCGTCAGAAAACCTTGGCCGTCAACATCCCATATCGCGGCTCCAAGGGTCCGTTGCACCTGCTGATCGACAGCACCGGCATCAAGGTTGAGGGCGAAGGCGAATGGCACGCCCGCAAGCATGGTGGCCCAAAGCGGCGGGTCTGGCGCAAAATCCACCTTGGCATCGATGAGGAAACACTGGAGGTTCGGGCTGTTGAGATCACCGGGAGCCACATCGGTGATGCGCCGGTTTTGCCCGACCTGCTCAACCAGATCCCGGCAGACCAGGAAATCGGCAGCGTCACAGCAGATGGGGCCTACGACACACGCAAATGCCACGATGCCATAGCTGGCCGCGGCGCCCACGCCGTCATCCCGCCCCGCAAGAACGCCAAGCCATGGAAGACCGTCACTGCTGGCGCGGTCGCCCGAAACGAGGCCCTGCGCGCATCAAAATACCTCGGCCGTGCCCTGTGGCGACGATGGAGCGAATACCACCGCCGAAGCCGCGTCGAAACGAAGATGCATTGTGTCAAACTGCTGGGCCAGCGGCTCATGGCGCGGGACTTCGACCGCCAAGTCGCGGAGCTTCAGGTCTGCATCGCCGTGCTCAACCGCTATACGGCGCTCGGAATACCCGTCACGGAAGCTGTGGGATAAGTCCGTCCGGGGAAAGGGGAAACTCAGCGTTCAACCGATTTGTGCAACATGTGTAACCGCCCCTTGCGCAAGAGGA
>NZ_JAINWI010000062.1 GCF_021021435.1 Seohaeicola saemankumensis | reverse complement strand
GCGGTTACACATGTTGCACAAATCGCGTGAGGGATTCATCTTGTGAATCCAGCGTGGTAGCTGGGGGCGCATGAGCCGACCCAGCCCCCCCGCCTACAAGACCAGGAATTGGCCCGCCTATAACGAAGCTCTGAAGCGTCGTGGCTCGCTGACGATCTGGTTCGATCCCGAGATGACCTGGGAGGCCAGGCCAACAGGCAAACGTGGCCGACAGCCTGACTATAGTGACGCAGCCATACAGACCTGCCTGACGATGAAGGTGCTGTTTGGCATGGCGCTCAGGCAGACGACGGGCTTCGTTGAGAGCCTGCTGCGCCTGACCGGCCTGGACTGGACCGTGCCCAACTTCAGCACGCTGTCGCGGCGCCAGAAGTCCCTGAAGATCAATATTCCCTACCGTGGATCCGGCGGCCCGTTGCACCTGCTGATCGACAGCACCGGCATCAAGGTCGAGGGCGAAGGGGAGTGGAACGCCCGCAAGCATGGTGGCACCAAGCGCCGGGTCTGGCGCAAGATCCACATCGGAATTGACGAGCAAACGCTGGAAATACGCGCGGCCGAGTTCACCACCAGTGATGTCGGTGACGCGCCCATGCTGCCAGAGCTTCTGGACCAGATCCCGCCAGATCACGAGGTTGCAAGCGTCACCGCTGATGGTGCCTTTGACACCCGCAAGTGCCACGATGCCATCGCCGCCCGAGGTGCCGCCGCAGTCATACCGCCACGCAAAAATGCCAGGCCATGGAAGCCCGACACTCCCGGAGCAATCGCGCGCAACGAAGCCCTGCGCGCGTCACGTCGCTTCGGGCGAAACATCTGGCGACGATGGAGCGGCTATCACCGCCGGAGCCGCGTCGAAACGAAGATGCATTGTGTGAAGCTGCTGGGCCAACGCCTGACTGCCAGGGACTTCGACCGTCAGGTTGCCGAGTTTCAGATCCGTGTGGTCGTCCTGAACGGCTTCACCGCACTCGGCATACCCGTCACTGAAGCCGTGGGATGAGTCTGTCCGGGGGAAGGGGAACCTCGACCCTCAGCCGATTTGTGCAACATGTATAACCGCCCCTTGCGCAAGAGCAATCTTC
>NZ_JAINWI010000061.1 GCF_021021435.1 Seohaeicola saemankumensis | reverse complement strand
CTTTTCGGACTGACCGAGAAGGACGCGCAGCTGCCGATCCCCGAGGATCACATCCTGACCGACCACATCATCCGCGAGAGCTTCGAGGCATTGCTCGGGCAGCTGCGGGGGACCGGGCTTGAAGCAGAGATCGAACCGCTGGCCCATGGGCTCGCGACGATCCTGCAGCGCCGCAAAGTGGCACTCGGCAAGGAGGTCGACCGCACCGCCGACAAGATCGGCGCGCTGGCAAAATCCCATGACGGATCGGAGATCGCCGAGACCGCGCTCGAAGAGGCGCAGGCGCGCTTTCTGCAGCTGCGCGAGATCGTCGGCGCCATCGAGGTAATGAGCGAGGCGGCGGCGGAATGCTACGAGATTGAAACGGGCCACGCCTTCATCCCGGCGGCAGGCTCCCGCGCAAGCGTCCGGGCGCAAGAGACCGGGGCGGTCTTCGAGGCACGGCAGCTCCTGGAGCAGCACGACCGCGAGACTGCCGAGAAATCGAAAGTCGAGGGGGTTCCCCTGATCGTCTCAGGCGCCACCGACTGGACCGATGTCGATGTGATCTTCAACACGCTCGACAAGGTTCGCGAACGCATCAAGCAGAACCGCAACCAGGAGATCTTCCTCTGCCACAAGGGTGGCAAGCACGGGGCGGAGATGATTGCGGCTCGGTGGGCCCGGGCACGCGGGGTCGCGCAGGCGCGCTTCGATCCGCGCTGGTCCGCGCACGGGCGGGCGGCACCGTTCAAGTGCAACGATGAGATGCTGGACGACAAGTTCGCGGCGACGGGGGTTGTACTCTTCGGCGGCAACGGGGTCGCACTGAACCTCGGGCAGAAGGCGGAAGCGAAAGGCCTGACGGTCATGCGGGTTGCGGACCCGGCGAAGAAGACCGCGCAGGATTGAAGAGAGCGGGTCGCGCTTGGCGCGGCCCTTTCGTCATGTCTCATGGCGCGTGCGATCGGTCAAGCGCGATCGGCAGTCTGCGGCGGCCAGCACCGTTATCCCTCTACCCAGTCCGTCAGAGTGCGGCCCATCCGCATCGGTACAGGATGGGGATGGTGAGCCCATCACGCACATCGTCAGCAGCGCAAGACGCGAGGGGTCGAGACGTCGCACATGAGGCTGAAGACCTGCACGTCCCTCGGGGCGTGTTTCGGA
>NZ_JAINWI010000060.1 GCF_021021435.1 Seohaeicola saemankumensis | reverse complement strand
ATGGGCAAGGCAAAGTTTGAACGTAACAAACCGCACGTTAACATCGGCACGATCGGTCACGTTGACCACGGCAAGACGACTCTGACGGCTGCGATCACGAAGTATTTCGGCGAATTCCGCGCCTATGACCAGATTGACGGCGCGCCCGAAGAGAAGGCCCGCGGCATCACGATCTCGACCGCGCATGTGGAATACGAGACGGCGACCCGTCACTATGCCCACGTCGATTGCCCCGGCCACGCTGACTATGTGAAGAACATGATCACCGGTGCGGCACAGATGGACGGCGCGATTCTGGTGGTGAACGCGGCTGACGGCCCGATGCCGCAGACGCGCGAGCACATCCTGCTGGGCCGTCAGGTCGGCATTCCCTACATGGTCGTGTACATGAACAAGGTCGACCAGGTGGATGACGAGGAACTGCTGGAACTGGTCGAGATGGAGATCCGCGAGCTTCTGACCTCCTACGAGTATCCGGGTGACGATATTCCGATCATCAAAGGCTCGGCTCTGGCGGCGATGGAAGGCCGTGACGAAGAGATCGGCGAGAAGTCGATCCGCGCGCTGCTGGAAGCTGTCGACACCTATATCCCGACGCCCGAGCGCGCTGTGGACAAGCCGTTCCTGATGCCGATCGAAGACGTTTTCTCGATCTCCGGTCGTGGTACTGTTGTGACCGGCCGTATCGAGCGTGGCGTGATCAACGTCGGCGACAGCATCGAGATCGTGGGTATCAAAGACACCAAGACAACGACCTGCACGGGCGTGGAAATGTTCCGCAAGCTGCTGGATCGCGGTGAGGCTGGCGACAACGTGGGCGTTCTGCTGCGCGGTATCGACCGCGAAGGCGTCGAGCGCGGTCAGGTTCTGTGCAAGCCGAAATCGGTGAACCCGCACACGCAGTTCGAGGCAGAAGCCTATATTCTGACCAAGGAAGAGGGTGGCCGTCACACGCCGTTCTTTGCGAACTACCGTCCGCAGTTCTACTTCCGCACGACCGACGTGACCGGCACCGTGACGCTGCCCGAGGGCACCGAGATGGTGATGCCAGGCGACAACCTGAAGTTCACCGTCGAGTTGATCGCACCGATCGCGATGGAAGACGGCCTGCGCTTCGCCATCCGTGAAGGCGGTCGTACCGTCGGCGCGGGCGTCGTGTC
>NZ_JAINWI010000006.1 GCF_021021435.1 Seohaeicola saemankumensis | reverse complement strand
GTGTAAAAGTCGTCCACCTTTACCCTTTCTGGTGACAGGGAGGGCGGGAGGATTTTCACTGTGGATTTGTATCGGAAGGTTCGGCTGGCCTGTGCTGAGGGCATGAGCCAGCGTGAGGCGGCGCGGCATTTCAACATCTCGCGCGATAGCGTAGCCAAGATGATGGCGTTTTCGGTTCCACCTGGATATCGGCGGAAGGCGCCGGTCAAGCGACCGAAGCTGGATGCCTTCACCGGGATCATCGACGGTTGGCTGGACGGCGATCGGGAGGTCCCTCGCAAGCAGCGGCACACGGCGAAGCGGGTGTTCGAGCGGCTCCGCGACGAGCATGCCTTCACCGGGGGCTACACGATCGTGAAGGATTACATGCGACAGCGCGAACGGCGCGGCCGCGAGATGTTCGTGCCGCTGGCGCATCCGCCCGGTCATGCCCAGGCCGACTTTGGCGAGGCGGTGGTCGTCA
>NZ_JAINWI010000059.1 GCF_021021435.1 Seohaeicola saemankumensis | reverse complement strand
ATGTGACCGCCCCCCGACGGCATCAATGTGCCAAGGTGGGTCTGCAACGATCCACAAAGGAGAGCGGTCATGTCGAAGATTATCACGGTCGGACTGGATCTGGCGAAAAATGTATTTCAGGTGCATGGAGTTGATGACGCAGGACGAGCAGTTCTGCGCAAGAAGTTGCGGCGAGCGCAGGTGTTGGAGTTTTTCGGCCAGCTGCCGCCGTGCGTTATCGCGATGGAAGCCTGTGGCGGCGCTCATTTCTGGGCGCGCGAGATTGGCAAACTGGGCCATGACGTTCGGTTGATCCCGCCAGCCTACGTCAAGCCATTCGTCAAGCGCCAGAAAAACGATGCCGCCGATGCCGAGGCTATTTGCGAAGCAGCGCAGCGTCCGACGATGCGCTTTGTGCCCGTGAAGAGCGAAGAGACCCAAGGTGCAGCGATGGTTTTTCGAGTCCGAGAGCTTTTGATCCGGCAGCGCACCCAGGTGATCAATGCTCTGCGCGGCCATCTTACAGAGTTCGGGCAGATCGTCCCGCAAGGGGCGACGAACGCTTCGAAGCTGATCGCCATCGTCAATGATCCGGTTAGTGGCCTGCCCGCGGACGCCGTTGGAACGCTCAAGGTTCTGGTCGCGGCACTAACCCATCTCGAGGCCGAAATAGGGAAGCTCGATGCCGAAATCGCCCACCGGGCCAAAGAGAACGAGTTGGCCCGGCGCTTGATGACGGTTCCGGGCATCGGGCCACTGATCGCCACGGCCATCGCGGTCTTGGCGCCACCCCCCGAGACCTTCCGCAAGGCGCGCGACTTCGCGGCCTGGCTCGGTTTGGTGCCGCGGCAGCATTCGACGGGTGGAAAGCAACGCCTCGGGGCCACGACAAAGATGGGCGAGCGATCCCTCAGGCGGTTGCTGATCATCGGTGCCAACAGCGTCATCATAAAGCGACATGTCCACGCTGCGGCCCGACCTGGCACCTGGCTGGGCGAGATGCTGAAACGCAAGCCGCCGATGCTGGTGCGGGTGGCGTTGGCGAACAAGATGGCGCGGATCGTTTGGGCCTTGATGGCCCGGGGCGGCGTCTACCAGTCTCCGGTCGCGGCGGCATAAGCCAGCCGTAGGTCGCGAGGGCGTCGGAGCGAAAGAGGGCAAGGAGCAGTTTGGCGCAATAGTCGTGAGACGGGATCGGGAGAACCAGTGTGCAACAGAGT
>NZ_JAINWI010000058.1 GCF_021021435.1 Seohaeicola saemankumensis | reverse complement strand
CCGGAGAGTAAAACACTCAAAGGATGAGCCCTATGACAAAGCAGAGATTCACCCCCGCCTATCCGGCCGAGCTTCGCGAACGCGGTGTTCGGCTTTTTCGAGAGAACCGCGGCGATTACGCCAGCGACACGGCTGCCTACAAGGCGATTGCGCCGAAGCTTGGCTGTTCGCCCGACAGTCTGCGCGTCTGGTGCCAGCAGGCCGAACGTGACGCCGGCCAGCGCGGCGGGCTGACGAGTGCCGAGAAGGATCGGATCAAGGAACTGGAGCGGGAGGTTCGTGAACTGCGCCAGGCCAACGAGATCCTGAAGAAGGCCAGCGCGTATTTCGCTGCGGCGGAGCTCGACCGCCCGTTCCGCAAATGATCGCGTTCATCGATGATCAGCGCGGTGTCCATGGTGTCGGGCCGATCTGCCATGTTCTGGGGATCGCACCATCGACGTTCTATGCGTTCAAGGCTGTCGAGCGTGATCCCGACCTCGCATCGGATCGGGCCAGGCAGGTTCGGCTGGACATGGCTGCTATCAAGCGGGCCTTCGATGGTAGTCGGGGCCGGTATGGCGCGCGCAAGGTTTGGCATCAGCTGCGGCGCGAAGGGCGCGATATTGCCCGCTGCACGGTTGAGCGGCAGATGAAGGTCATGGGATTACAAGGGGTTGTGAGGGGAAAGAAAGTGATCACGACCAACCCCGATACGGCCCAGCCTTGCCCGGGCGACAAGGTGAACCGCGCTTTCGTGGCGGACACGCCGAACCAGCTTTGGGTTTCAGATTTCACCTATGTTTCAAGCTGGCAGGGCATGGTTTACGTGGCCTTCGTCATCGACGTCTTCGCCCGCAAGATCGTTGGCTGGCGCGTCTCGACCTCGATGACAACAGGGTTCGTCCTCGATGCACTGAACCAAGCTATCTGTCAGAGGGTGCCATCTGAGGCGGACAAGCTGATCCATCACAGTGATCGGGGCAGCCAATACCTGTCGATCCGATATACTGAACGGCTGGCCGAGGCTGGGATTGATACTTCAGTGGGCAGCGTTGGTGACAGCTACGATAACGCCCTGGCCGAAAACATCATCGGCCTGTTCAAGACTGAGGTCATCAAGTTTCTCGGTCCATGGAAATCGGTCTGCCAAGTCGAATGGGAAACTCTCAAGTGGGTCGGCTGGTATAACAAGACGCGCCTGCACAGCGCCATCGGATACATCACACCGA
>NZ_JAINWI010000057.1 GCF_021021435.1 Seohaeicola saemankumensis | reverse complement strand
TGACCTGCCCCCCGAAACTTCCCGCGTTCTAATGTAGAGTTTGCTCAACGTTTCGAAGGAGCAAACAGATGCGAAAGAGCCGTTTCACGGAAGCCCAGATCATTGGGATGATCAAAGAACAGGAGGCCGGGATGCCGACAGCCGAGGTCTGCCGAAAGCATGGTCTGAGCCAGGGCACGTTCTACAAGTTCAAATCGAAGTATGGCGGCATGGAAGTGTCGGACGCGGCGAAACTGCGTGCCATCACTGATGAGAACGCCAAGCTAAAGCGCCTGCTGGCCGATGCCATGCTGGACAACGTCGTGCTGAAGGACCTGCTGGGAAAGAGCTGACAACGCCGATCGAGCGGCGAGAGGCAGCGCTACGCGCGGTGCGGGATCACGATATCTCGCAGCGCCGGGCCTGCCGACTTGTCGGTGTTGATCCCAAAACCGTCCGGCGTGAACGCCCGCCGGACAATCCCGAAATCAGAGAGGTGATGAAAGCCATCGCGCACAAGCGCCGTCGGTTTGGCTACCGGCGGATCGGCGTGATGCTGGAGCGCAAAGGCATGATCATGAACCATAAGAAGTTGTACCGCCTCTATACTGAGGAAAAACTGGGCGTACGCCGAAGACGGGGCCGCAAGCGGGCGCGTGGATCGCGGACACCAATGCCGGTGGCGTTGCGGCCAGGCGAGCGTTGGTCGTTGGACTTCCTGTCCGACACGTTCGGCGCATCTCGCAAGTTCCGCATTCTGGCCGTGAACGATGATTGCTGCCGTGAAAATCTGTGTCTTATGGCTGACACCAGCATATCCGGTGCCCGTGTCGCGCGGGAGCTGGATGCGCTGGTACGTCTCTATGGCAAGCCTGCCAGCATTGTCAGCGATAATGGGACAGAGTTCACAAGCCGGGCAATTCTGAAGTGGGCAAACGACAACGACGTTGACTGGCACTACATCGATCCCGGCAAGCCGCAGCAGAATGCCTTCATCGAGTCATTCAACGGCAGCCTACGGGATGAGCTGCTGAATGAGGAGTTGTTCGACAGCCTGGATGACGCTCGAAGAAAACTGGCGATCTGGCGATACGACTACAACAACGTCAGGCCGCATTCATCTCTTGGGAATGAAACACCTGCTGACGCGCGTCGAGCGCTTGAGCAATTTGAGGGCACCGCGCCCGACGCGCTTGCCCAAACTGACGACGAAGAATATGAAATCCAAACCCGCAAACTCTCGGTATGAATGAGGGAGCTTCGGGGGGCAGGTCA
>NZ_JAINWI010000056.1 GCF_021021435.1 Seohaeicola saemankumensis | reverse complement strand
GATGCCCCCTGTTTGGCAAGCATTATCTTTATTTTCGGCGGGATCTTCGATCGGACGTGTGTCAGGCCTCTGCGTGTGGCCTTCTATGACGCCACGGGCCGGTATGCTGTTCGGAAGGCTGGGTTCACATCGATTCAGAGAGCTGCAAGCGCTCGTGCCCCGGGTCTGATTTTCCCTGCCTTGAACTTCGAAGTCCTTGTCGCGTACTCCTCGACGATCGCTCACCCCGGCCTTGCGGCCATGTCGTGCCTTTCGCCTTCTCAGGATCAGGTCACGCCATTCGATAATTCTCCTGCTTTGTTGTAACCGCCCAAATCATGCGCGCCATCTTGTTCGCCAAGGCAACGGCTGCCACCATCTTCGGCTTGCGCGCGACAAGTGCGGCCAGCCAACGGTTTGCACTACCGCCTTTGCGAACCACCCAGCGGATCACGCTCATGGCTCCGACGATCAGCAATCGACGGATGTCGGTTTGCCCCATCTTGCTGACCGATCCCAGTCTGGCCTTTCCGCCCGTCGACCTTTGTCGAGGCACCAAGCCCAGCCAGGCGGCGAAGTTGCGGCCGCTGTCAAACGTATCAAGATCAGGGGCGAATGCCGCGACAGCGCCTGCGGTGACAGGGCCGATACCTGGGATGGTGCAAAGCCTGCGCAATTGCTCATCTGTCTTCGATGAGGTTTCCAGCTGATCGGAAAGCCGGTCAATGACTTCGGTGAGACGCGCAATCTGCTCAACATAAATCGATCCCATGTGTCGGACCGGCTCAGGCAGATCTGTGCTCTCGTCAGCAAGGGCGTTCTCAAGCAGCTTGAGACTTGCGGGCCCTTTGGGTGCCACCAACCCAAACTCAGCCAAATGGCCGCGCAGGGCATTGATAAGCTGCGTGCGCTGTCGAACCATACATTGATGCGTTCGGAATGCGACAGCACGACCTTGCGTTTCTGCGCTCTTCACTGCCACAAACCGCATTGTCGGGCGCAAGGCTGCCTCCGCTATGGCTTCTGCATCAGCGCGATCGTTCTTCTGACGTTTAACAAACGGCTTCACATATGCAGCTGGCACAAGCCGTACCTCATGACCGTGGCTCTGTGCAAATCGGCCCCAGTGATGCGAGGTGGCACAAGCCTCCATTGCCACAATACAGGCAGGCTGGTCAGCCAAAAGCGTCGCCAGCCGGGTTCTCGACACAGCGCGGTTGAAGACAACCGCCCCATCTGGCCCAACAGCACAGACCTGAAAACTGCCTTTTGCCAGGTCGATCGCCAAAATACTGATCTTTGTTGTCATCGATATGCCCTCCACTA
>NZ_JAINWI010000055.1 GCF_021021435.1 Seohaeicola saemankumensis | reverse complement strand
GGAGACCACGCTTATGAAGGTACTCGTGCCTGTCAAACGTGTGATCGACTATAACGTGAAGGTTCGCGTCAAGGCGGACGGAAGCGGTGTCGATCTCGCCAATGTCAAAATGTCGATGAACCCGTTTGACGAGATCGCGGTGGAAGAGGCGATCCGGCTGAAGGAAGCCGGCAAGGCTGACGAGGTTGTCGTTGTGTCCATCGGGGTCAAGCAGGCGCAGGAAACCCTGCGGACCGCGCTCGCCATGGGTGCCGACCGCGCGATTCTGGTCGTGGCGTCGGATGACGTGCATAACGACATCGAACCGCTGGCCGTCGCCAAGATCCTGAAAGCCGTCATCGCCGAGGAAGAGCCAGGACTGGTGATCGCCGGCAAGCAGGCCATCGACAATGACATGAACGCCACCGGACAGATGCTGTCGGCCCTGCTGGGCTGGTCGCAGGCGGCGTTCGCCTCGCATCTGGAAATCCAGGGCGATCACGCGCTGGTCACCCGCGAAGTGGATGGCGGTCTGCAAACGATCAAGGTGACACTGCCCACGATCGTCACTGCCGACCTGCGCCTGAACGAGCCGCGCTATGCGTCTTTGCCGAACATCATGAAGGCCAAGAAAAAGCAGTTGGATGAGAAAACCGCCGCCGATTATGGCGTCGATGTCACCCCGCGCCTGACCGTGGTCAAGACCGCAGAGCCTGCTGCGCGCACGGCCGGTATCAAGGTTGGCTCGGTTGACGAGCTTGTGGCGAAACTCAAAGAAGCGGGGGCTGTGTAATGGCTGTTCTTCTGATTGGTGAAGTAACCGATGGCACGCTGGCGCTTGATGCGACAGCAAAGGCCGTGACCGCCGCGAAACAGATGGGCGAAGTGACAGTGCTTTGCACCGGCGCATCGGCCAAGGCCGCAGCGGACGAGGCGGCAAAGATCGAAGGCGTAGCCAAGGTGCTGGTCGCGGAGGACGCGCTGTATGGGCACCGTCTGGCCGAGCCTGTGGCGGCCCTGATCGCCAGCATGGCGGGTGATTATTCGCATATCGTGGCCCCTTCCACGACAGATGCGAAAAACATCATGCCGCGCGTTGCCGCTCTTTTGGATGTGATGATCCTGTCCGACGTCGTGGGCGTGGTCGATGCCGACACGTTCGAGCGTCCGATCTATGCGGGCAACGCGATCCAGACGGTGAAATCCACCGACAAGATCAAGGTCATGACAATCCGCACCTCGACCTTCGAACTGGCTGGCATGGGTGGTTCCGCTGCGGTGACCGCCGTAGCAACAGGTGACAATCCGGGCCTCAGCGAATGGGTCGAGGACAAGGTCGCTGCATCGGACCGTCCCGAATTGACCAGCGCAGGCGTGGTCGTGTCCGGCGGGCGCGGTGTCGGGTCCGAAGCCGACTTCGCCCTGATCGAGAAACTGGCCGACAAGTTGGGTGCCGCCGTCGGCGCATCCCGCGCGGCGGTGGATTCGGGCTACGCCCCCAACGACTGGCAAGTCGGACAGACCGGCAAGGTCGTGGCACCTGATCTTTATGTTGCTGTCGGCATCTCGGGGGCAATCCAGCACTTGGCCGGCATGAAGGACAGCAAGATCATCGTCGCCATCAACAAGGACGAGGAAGCCCCGATCTTTCAGGTTGCCGATTATGGCCTCGTCGCGGACCTCTTCACGGCCGTGCCGGAACTGATCGAGAAG
>NZ_JAINWI010000054.1 GCF_021021435.1 Seohaeicola saemankumensis | reverse complement strand
TTGGGGATTTCAGAGACGGTGACCGCGCATCCAATCCAGGCGGCTGTCGTTTCTGCACTGACCTTTGCTGTTGGGGCGGTCATCCCGTTGGTCATCACATTGATGGCGCCCGCGGCGCAGCTTGTGTCCGTGGTCGCGGGAACAACACTGATAGCCCTTGCGATCTTGGGCGCAGCCGGTGCTTCTGCGGGAGGTGCGGGGCTTGCCCGGGGCGCTGTCCGGGTAACGTTCTGGGGCGCTTTGGCCATGGCTGCTACGGCCACAGTGGGCATGGTGTTCGGCGTGACAGTCGGATAGCGGGCAGAGCCGTGATCAAGATAAAGTTCCGGACCGTTTCGGGGGCTTGCAGAGGCGTATAGGCCAAGACAACCAGAGAACTATTTGACGAAGTGTGGCATTCATCCAGTGTCGCCGCCGTCCAGAACCGCGTTCAGGGTCTGCGGACTGAATTCCCTCCGGCGATGATCCGTCGGATCAGTGCTGCAGCGGCGCGGTGCTTTACGGCATCTGCTTCAGACCCGACAAAGTTTTCGTGGGTTGCCGCTGCATCCGTGAGAACACCCATGATTTCTTTCTCGGGCAAAATATGCGCATCATTCAGCGCGAGAAGCAGGGCTTCGCAGATGGTAAGCGCAGCCATTCCTGAATGTATTTGGTCGTCCGTCATAGGGTATTGGCCTTTCCGACAAGTGCGATGCGGGGGATATGCGTCACGGATCGTATCCTTGATGCCGCCGACAGCGTTCTGGACCTTGCCTTCGACCTTTTCGGCCTGACCCTCTGACTCGAGCTTCGCGTCGCTGATCGCCTTGCCGAGTGCAACCTTAGCCTTGCCTTTGACGACCTTTGCGGAGCCGATTACCCGATCCTTGTCCATGGTGTATTCCTTCTCGAGGGTTGCGGCCGCCAAACGCAGGGTGAACATAAAGCATTCTGCCGCGTTTTTGTGCCGGTTTCGTTTTGATAGAGCTCAGCGCGTGGGCGTAGTCACGATTTCGACCCGACGATTTTGCGCCCTGCCGACAGCAGTGACGTTCGTCGTGATCGGCTCGTTGTACCCGCGACCAGAATAATTGATCCGCGATGCGGATACGCCGTCTCTGATCAGGATGCGAGCAACGGCCAATGCCCGATCTTGGCTCAGCTGTTGGTTATATGCAGCAGAGCCGACGTTGTCGGTATGACCCACAACACGGACCGTCGAGTTCGGATGTGCGTTCAGTGAGCGGGCGACCTCGCGCAGGGCTGGCAGGAAACTGGATGCCACCGTGGAGGATCCTGTCGGGAAGGTCACACCCTCTGGCAGAATAACACGGAGCTGGCTGCCGGTGTTGGTGATGATCGCGCCAGTGCCAGCGAGCTGCTGGTTCAACTCGCGTTCCTGTTGGGCGATGTTGGCCCCGATGGCACCTCTGACTGCAGCACCGATCGCGCCGCCGATGATAGTGGATCGAGTGTCATCCCCAATGACGTTTCCAATGGCTGCCCCTGTCACACCACCGATAACCGCACCCGTTGCAGGTTGTTTCGGCGTACCATTGTTGTAGGTGCAGCCGGTCAAGGCGATGACAGTTGCGGCAGAGAGAGGTCCTGCAATCTTGATCATGGAACTTGTCCTTTTGGAGTGAGCCCTTCCAGAAGATGACGTAGTTCCATGTCCTGGACACGGCGATTGAGTCTTTTTCGCCTGTTGTCTCAAGAGCCGCACTAACCCTGATCAGCCTATAGAATTGAATCCAGTTGCGTCGCCAAACCCACTCCAAGAGATTACCCAGCTATCCCAATGCGTGGCGGTGGTGAAATGATACTCAGCGGCCCGACTTGCCCATGAGCGTCGGTAAATAGATGACTGACGGCACGGTTAAAAAGACCGCCAGCCGAAATGAATCGCTCCGGGTTTGTCGGAGACCATCAACTTAAGTAAGGATGATGG
>NZ_JAINWI010000053.1 GCF_021021435.1 Seohaeicola saemankumensis | reverse complement strand
TGTCAACGGCGGAGACAAAACCGGCCACGTGGCGGCGCAAAAGTAGGCCAATGGCGGGGCACCAAGCGCCATGGCGCGTGCGCTCTCCAGATAGCCGGCGCGTGCCATGGCGCATTGGCCCGGAGGGCCAGTTCTGCAAGGTGTGATCAGGTGGCGGCTTGGGCCTTTCGGGCGCGGCTTTGGCTGAGGCGATAGCTTTCGCCGTTCATCTCGAGAATGTTGACGTGGTGTGTCAGCCTGTCGAGAAGGGCGCCGGTCAGGCGCTCGGTGCCGAAGGTTTCGGTCCATTCGTCGAAGGGCAGGTTGCTCGTGATCAGCGTGGAGCCGCGCTCATAGCGCTGCGAGATCAGTTCGAACAAGAGCTCGGCGCCGGTCTTGGAGAGCGGCACGAAGCCCAGTTCGTCGATGATGAGCAATTTTACGGCAGCCAGCTGCTTTTGCAGCCGTAGCAGCCGACGTTCGTCGCGGGCTTCCATCAACTCGTTGACCAGCGCGGCGGCGGTGATAAAGCTGACAGGCAGCCCCTTCTGGCAGGCGGCCAGCCCCAGCCCGAGGGCAACATGGGTCTTGCCGGTTCCACTGGGCCCCAAGGCGATGACGTTCTCGCGTCGGTCGATCCATTCGCAGCGGGCGAGTTCCAGCACCTGCATCTTGTTGAGCTTCGGGATCGCCTTGAAGTCGAAGCTGTCCAAGCTCTTGGTTGCCGGGAACTTCGCGGCCTTGATACGCCGCTCGATCATCCGCCGCTCGCGGTCGATCAATTCCAGCTCGACCAGACGCGCCAGGAACTGGACATGATCCAGCCCCTCGGCGGCGCATTGGCGGGCGAGTTTGTCATATTCCCGCAGGAAAGTCGGCAGCTTCAGCGTCTTCAGATGATCCGCAAGCAGGATCTTCGGGGGCACGGTCATGCTGCATCCTCTGACATCAGGGACATATAGCTGGCCGCGGATGTGGTCTCGACGTTCGCCCGCGGCAGGTATGGGTAAACATCGAGATCCAACTTCGGCGGCCGTTTCTCGACGTGGCAGAGGACAAGGTGCTTGACGGCATCAAAGCCGACCGCGCCCAGTTGCAGAGCCTTCTTCACGGCGGCATGCAGATCGTCGATGTCGAAGGTCTCGAGCAGGCGCAGCACCTGCACATATTCCCGGCGTCCGGCTTTGATCATGCGCGCTTCCATCAAGCGGCGCAGGGTCGCGAACTCCGACGGCAGGTCCCATTCTGCCAAGGGAGCCGCCTGGTCGAGAGCGTTGATCTTCTGCTCGATCAGCGGAAGGTAATGCCGCGGATCGAAGACCATGTCCTCGCGGTCGTAGCAGCGCGGATGACGTGCGATGACCTCGCCGCCGCAGCCGATCACGACCACGTCGACATAGCCCCTGATCCAGACGTCACGATGGCCGTAGGCAACCGGGACCGAGTAATCATTGGTTTTGTAGCGCACCAACGCCTGCGAACTGACCCGTCCGGTTGTCTGATCGCAGGCATCGAACGGCGCCACAGGCAGGTCGGACATCGCGGCCAGATCCCGCTCGAGGCGTTGGCCAATCGTCTCGGACTGACCTCGCAAGACATCCGCCTGACGTTTGAGACACTGTGTCTCCAGGTAATCGTTGAACGCGTCCCAGGTCGCGAACCGCGGGATTGGCACCATGAAGTTGCGGCGCGAGTAACCGACCAGGCCTTCCGCATTGCCCTTGTCATTTCCCTTGCCGGGTCGCCCGTAGCGGTCACGGAACAGGTAATGTGACAGGAACCCGCTGAACAGCGTAGCCCTCTGACGTGACCCGTCCGGCAGGATCTTCGCAACCAAACAGCGGTCGTTGTCGTAGAGCACCGACACCGGCACCTTGCCGAAGAACGCGAAGGCGTGGACGTGGCCATCAACCCAGGCTTCGGCAGTGGCCGCCGGATAGGCACGGACATAGCAGGCGTCGCTGTGCGGCAGATCCATGACAAAGAAATGCGCCTTCTGCTCGATGCCGCAGATGACGACCACCGCCTCGCCAAAGTCGGCCTGGGCATGAC
>NZ_JAINWI010000052.1 GCF_021021435.1 Seohaeicola saemankumensis | reverse complement strand
CTATCGGCCAGGGCCTCCCGGTTTTTGCGGCAGAGATTTGGGGTCCCAAATCTGGCCCTCCTTGACCCTGCCTGTCCGCCCTGTCGGTGGGGTTTGCACCCGCCCGCGTTTCCGTCCGAACACATGCGTGTTCGGCCAGACCCTCGGGCGGGGCTGGGGAAGGGGGACTTCCAAAGCTGGAGGCTGTGCTGGTGGTGACGGGACAGGCCCGCGTCCCTGCGGGCCGCGGGGGAAGCGGACACCAAGGCTGCCTGAGACTGAATGCGACGGAAGTATATAATTGACAGCTTGGTATATTATCGTAAGGTGGGGGCAGCCTTGGTGGAAGGTGGCAGGAAATAGGGGGTCTTTCTTCGCATGTCGCGCTCAAAACGTCTCTCAGATGCGGACCGCATGGAGATCGTTCGCGAGGCAGCGGAAGGTGTGTCGACGTCCGTGCTGGCTGAGAGGTTTGGCGTGTCGGTGCGGGCGATCCAGTACACGCTCAAAGCTGATGTCGAGCGCCAGGCCGATGCCGCTATTCCGGTCTCCGCTGTCAGTGTGAAGGTCACCGCTGCGGAGCTTGAGGCGCTCGACGAGGTGTTGGCGAAGGCGGGGATCGAGAGCCGGGCCGAGGGGTTGCGGCGGCTCATTCAGGCGGCAGGCGGGGTGTTCGTTCCGGACGCGCAGATGGCAGCAGAGATGGCGCGGTACAGGGCCTCTCTGCACGAGGTCGGTAACGGGGTCGCGCAGATCGCCAAGCAGATGACGCTGGCCAACCGGATGGGGCAGGGGGCTGTGGGCGGCACGAGTGCCGAGTTCTCCGAATTGCGCCTCGCGCAGATGCGCGGGCTGGCGCGGTTCATTCTGGATTCCGCTGACGAGATCGATCTGCTTCTGCGCCGCCGTCGCAACGCGATGCAGCTGGATGCCACGGCCGCGCTGAGGGAGTTTGCCCATGCGGCTGAATGATGCCGTCCATGCCGTCACGGGCGAGGTCTTCCGGGATGGCTGGAGCCGCGTCCGGGGCTCAATGCAGGGACTGCACGTGGCCAAGCAGACTCAGCTTACACGTGCGGCAGCAGGGCATCGGCCAGCAGTCTTCAAGGCGATCCGGGGCGGGGGGACGCATACCAAATCGCAACTCGCAAACCAGCTCGATTACCTCACAACCAAGTCCACCCATATCGTGGACAGCAGCGGGTTTCTGGATGGCAAGGCGAAGCTCGAGGCGGAGGACATCAAGGACCTTACCGAGCGCTTCGCCAAGCGGTGGGATGCGGGCTTCAAGCCCAAGCTGGGGCAGACCACCCACATGCTCATGTCCTTCCCCATTGGCACGCGCGGCGAGGATGTGCGCGACATCGCAACGGATGTGGCGGAACGGTTCTTCCAGACCGACGCGGGGCATTTCGACTACATCATCGCGGTGCATGAGGACCGCGATCACCCCCATGCGCATCTGGTGCTGAACCGTCGCTCGCAGGAAGGCGAGTTCTTCTTCCTCGGGCGCAACCATCGCTTCAACTATGACGACTTCCGCCTCGCCATGGTCGAGGAGGCGGAAAAGTATGGCGTGCGCCTAGAGGCCACGCGCCGGGTGGATCGCGGGGTTGTGCATTACCCCGCCCGCACCAGCGAGATCTATGCGGCGAAAGAAGAGGGTCGCGCGCCCCGCGAGCGCGAGCGTGTCGGAGCCGACCTGACGCGGACGCTGGCGGAGATCGCCAATACGAAAACCATCTACCACTCGCTTGCCGCTGAGGCTTCGCGCGAGGCCCGCGAGGATATTGCCGCGGCCCTCTTCCGCGCGGGCGAGGTGCTGGCGCGCGGCGGGCAGGTGGACCGAACAGGAGATGTGTATATGGCCGAGGATCAAAGTTTCGAGGATCTGAGAAGCCTCTATGCGGAGAAGCTCGCGCGGGTGCAGGGTATGATCGCCGAGAAGTCTGACGCGGAACGTCCCGTGCTGGAAAAACGCCTCATCGAGATCCAGACGCAGGTCCAGCACATGCAGCCTCTCGGATTGCGATCATTCACGCTGTCAAAGACCCCCTCGGAGGGCGGGATCTATTCCGAAGCCAATATC
>NZ_JAINWI010000051.1 GCF_021021435.1 Seohaeicola saemankumensis | reverse complement strand
CTATCGGCCAGGGCCTCCCGGTTTTTGCGGCAGAGATTTGGCAAGCCAAATCTGGCCCTCCGTGACCCTGCCTGTCCGCCCTGTCGGTGGGGTTTGCGCCCGCCCGCGGTTCCGTCCGAACACATGCGTGTTCGGCCAGAGCCTCGGGCGGGGCTGGCGGACGGGACCCTTAGGGCAGGTGGGTCGCCCGGTGGTGAGGGCGGCAGAGCCGCGCCCCTGCGGGCCGCGGCGTGAAGCGGACACCAAGGCTGCCTGAGACTGAAAGCGACGTAAGTATATAATTGACAGCACGATATATTATCGTAAGGTAGGGGCAGCCTTGGTGGAAGGTGGCAGGAAATAGGGGGTCTTTCTTCGCATGTCTCGCTCGAAACGCCTCACAGATGCGGACCGCATGGAGATCGTTCGCGAAGCTGCGGAAGGCGTTTCCACTTCAGTGCTGGCGGAACGGTTTGGCGTGTCGGTGCGGGCGATCCAGTACACGCTCAATGCCGATGCCGAGCGCCAGACGGATGCCGCAATTCCGGTCTCCGCTGTCAGTGTGAAGGTCACGGCTGCGGAGCTCGCGGCGCTCGATGCGGTGCTGGCCGAGGCCGGGATCGAGAGCCGTGCCGAGGGGCTGCGGCGACTCATTCAGGCGGCAGGCGGGGTGTTCGTTCCGGACGCGCAGATGGCAGCAGAGATGGCGCGCTACCGCGCCTCTCTGCACGAGGTCGGTAATGGGGTCGCGCAGATCGCCAAACAGATGACGCAGGCCAACCGGCGGGGGCAGGCGGCCGTGGGGGGCACGAGTGCCGAGTTCACCGAATTGCGCCTTGCGCAGATGCGCGGGTTGGCGCGGTTCATTCTGGATTCCGCTGACGAGATCGATCTGCTTCTGCGCCGCCGTCGAGACGCGATGCAGCTCCAGGCCACGGCCGCGCTGAGGGAGTTTGCCCATGCGGCTGAATGATGCCGTCCATGCTGTCACGGGCGAGGTCTTCCGGGATGGCTGGAGCCGCGTCCGAGGCTCGATGCAGGGGCTGCATGTCGCCAAGCAGAGCCAGCTTGTGCGCGCGGCAGCGGGACACCGGCCTGCGGTCTTCAAGGCGATCCGGGGCGGGGGGACGCATACCAAATCGCAGCTCGCAAACCAGCTCGATTACCTCACCACCAAGTCCACTCATATCGTGGACAGTAGCGGGTTCCTGGATGGCAAGGCGAAGCTCGAGGCAAAGGACATCAAGGACCTCACCGAGCGCTTTGCCAAGCGGTGGGATGCGGGCTTCAAACCCAAGCTCGGACAGACCACCCACATGCTCATGTCCTTCCCCATCGGCACGCGGGGAGAGGATGTGCGCGACATCGCGACGGATGTGGCCGAGCGCTTCTTCCAGACTGATGAGGGGCATTTCGATTACATCATTGCGGTGCATGAGGACCGCGATCACCCCCATGCGCATCTGGTGCTGAACCGCCGCTCGCAGGAAGGCGAGTTCTTCTTCCTCGGCCGCAGTCACCGCTTCAACTATGACGACTTCCGCCTCGCCATGGTCGAGGAGGCGGAGAAGTATGGCGTGCGGCTGGAGGCCACGCGCCGGGTGGATCGCGGGGTTGTGCATTACCCAGCCCGCACCAGCGAGGTCTACGCCGCGAAAGAAGAGGGGCGCGCACCCCGCGAGCGCGAACGCGTGGGGCAGGACCTGACCCGGACGCTGGCGGAGATCGCCAATACCAGAACCGTCTACCATTCGCTCGCAGCGGAGGCTTCGCGCGAGGCCCGCGAGGATTTTGCCGCAGCCCTCTTTCGCGCGGGCGAGGTGCTGGCGCATGGCGGGCAGGTGGACCGAACAGGAGATGTGTATATGGCCGAGGATCAAAGCTTTGAGGATTTGAGAAGCCTCTATGCGGAAAAGCTCGCGCGGGTGCAGGGCATGATCGCCGAGAAGTCTGACGCGGAACGTCCCGTGCTGGAAAAGCGCCTCATCGAGATCCAGACGCAGGTCCAGCACATGCAGCCCTTGGGGCTGCGATCATCCACGCTGTCAGAGACCCCCTCGGAGGGCGGGATCTATTCCGAAGCCAATATC
>NZ_JAINWI010000050.1 GCF_021021435.1 Seohaeicola saemankumensis | reverse complement strand
TGTTGATTTTCACTCAGAACTGAGCCGGTTTTTTCACCGAGAAGTGAGCCACCTCTGATTATGGATTTTGGTTCATGCTGGGGTCAAGGTGTGTGTTATTTCCTTCTTTTTTGCAGCAGATGCCGCAGCTGAGCTTGCTTTGAAGCGGAAGCTTTCGTTTCCGGTTTCAAGGATGTGACAGCGGTGGGTGAGGCGATCGAGCAAGGCGGTTGTCATCTTGGCGTCGCCAAAGACCGTTGCCCATTCGCTGAAGCTGAGGTTGGTGGTGATCACGACGCTGGTGCGCTCGTAAAGCTTGCTGAGCAGGTGGAAGAGCAATGCCCCACCTGACGCACTGAACGGCAGATATCCCAACTCGTCCAGGATAACGAGGTCGAGCTTGGTCATGGCTTCCGCGATCTGCCCGGCCTTGCCCTTGATCTTTTCCTGTTCGAGGGTGTTGACCAGTTCGATGGTCGAGAAGAAGCGGACCTTGCGGCGGTGATGCTCGATAGCTTGGATGCCGAGTGCCGTTGCGACGTGGGTCTTTCCTGTGCCTGAGCCCCCGATCAGGACCACGTTCTGGGCGCCGTCCATAAACTCGCAGCGGTGCAGGGTCCTGACAGTGGCTTCGTTGATCTCGCTGGCGGCGAAGTCGAAGCCGGAGAGGTCTTTATAGGCCGGGAAGCGGGCCGACTTCATGTGATACGCGATCGACCGGACCTCGCGTTCGGCCAATTCAGCCTTGAGAAGTTGCGACAGGATCGGGATGGCGGCTTCAAAGGCCGGCGCGCCTTGCTCGATCAGATCAGTGACTGCTTGTGCCATGCCATACATCTTCAGACTGCGCAGCATGATGACGATGGCGCCGGCGGCGGGGTCATGACGCATGGCGGCCTCCAGCGATCTGGGAGCGCAGATCATCATAGCGTTCGACATTAGCTTTGGGTTCCTGGCGTAGGGCCAGCGTCTGTGGCGTATCCAGTGGCGGGCCATCAATCACCTTGCCGTCGACCAGCCGGTGCAGCAGATTCAGCACGTGGGTTTTGGTCGGCACGCCCTCGGCCAACGCAAGTTCTACGGCGATGAGAACGGCTTGTTCATCGTGCTGAAGAACCAGTGCGAGGATGTCTACCATCTCGCGATCACCGCCGGGCTTGCGCAGCATGTGATCCTGCAACTGCCGGAAGGCAGGTGGCAATTCCAGGAACGGGGCGCCGTTCCGAAGAGCCCCGGGCTTGCGTTGGACGACCGCCAGATAGTGCCGCCAGTCGTAAATCGTCTTTGGTGGCAACTTGTGACTGCGCTCGATCACGCGGGCATGTTCGCACAGGATGTTGCCCTCAGCCGCCACCACCAGCCTGTCCGGATAGATCCGAAGGCTGACGGGGCGGTTCGCAAATGACGCCGGAACACTGTATCGATTGCGCTCAAAGCTGATCAGACAGGTGGGCGAGACGCGCTTGCTCAGTTCGACAAAGCCGTCAAAGGCCACGGGCACCGGCATCAGCGCCGCCTGCTCTTCGGCCCAGACATCAGCAATCGTGCCAGGCAGTTTGCCATGCGGGGTCTGCCGCCACAACTCGAGGCAACGCTGCTCCAACCAAGCATTCAGCGCAGCGAGGTCTGGAAAGTCCGGCATACCTTGCAGCATCTGATGGCGGGAATCTCAAACGTTCTTCTCGACTTGCCCCTTCTCCCAACCCGCCGCAGGATTGCAGAACTCCGGCTCATAGACATAGTGGTTCGTCATGGCGAGGAAGCGCATGTTGATCTGCCGCTCCTTGCCGCGACCGACGCGATCAACCGCGGTGCGCATATTGTCATAGATACCGCGTCCGGGGACGCCGCCAAAGACCCGGAACGCGTGCCGGTGTGCATCGAACAGCATCTCATGCGTCTGCAACGGATAGGCACGCAGCAGAAAGGCCCGGCTGTGTGACAGCTTGATATGCGCCATCTGCAACTTCGTGCGCTCGCCGCCCAGAACCGCAAAGTCTTCGCTCCAGTCAAACTGGAAGGCTTCGCCACGATCAAAATGCAGCGGCACAAAGGTCCCGCGCCCCGTCGTCTGCTGTTCACGCTGCCGATCGGCCCGCCACCGTCGTGCAAACGCGGCCACCCGGGCATAGGAGCCGGCAAAGCCAAGCGCCACGAGATCGGCGTGCAACTGCTTCACTGTGCGCCTCTGTTTACGCGACTTTCCGGCTTCGGTCTGCAGCCAACCCGCCAGCTTCTCGGCAAAGGGATCAAGCTTGCTCGCCCGTTCCGGCGTCGCGAATTTTGGCTCGATGGTGTTCGCCGCCAGATGTTTGGTCACTGTATTCCGCGACACGCCTGTCAACCGCGCGATCTCGCGGATCGACAGCTTCTGCCGCTTATGCATCCGATGGATGATATTCAAAAGTCCCATGTGGATCACTCCGTTGCCCCCGCTGCTTTCTGCTTTGGGGGTAGGTTCACATGGCTCAGTTCTCAGTGAAAATTATCCGCCTTACCGGCTCAGTTCTGGGTGAAAATCAACA
>NZ_JAINWI010000005.1 GCF_021021435.1 Seohaeicola saemankumensis | reverse complement strand
GTCCGGTCAACAACGTCGCGTCTCTGCGTCGCCGTGAGGGGCTATTTAGGGATAACCCGATCTGCCCGCAAGAGGAAAATTCACGAAATCCGAAAAACATCTCAGCTTCCTGCCTGCGCATCCTGCCCAAGCCTTGCCCTGCTGGTTTTCGCGGCGTCTTTGCAGCCCGCAAAAGTCCTGTAAACGCCAGCGCACGGCCGCGAACCTGCGCTCCGCCCGGTCTGAAAGGTACGATTCGACGCTTTGATCCACCTGAATCGGCCCAATGCAGGCGTTCTTGGCGACGATTCCCGTTCCTGCAGGAGCGCCACGGTGATTCCGGATTTATTTTGAGGCGGGGCTTGTGGGCAGGCAAGGACATCAACACTTGTGAGGCGTCAGCCTGATGAACGCGGGAATAGGAAAGAAATCTTGGACTATATCTATCTGCTTGGTGGCATCGTCGCGTTGTTCTTCGGTGGTGAGGCCCTTGTACGCGGCAGTGTGGATATTGCCCGCCGCATGGCGATTCCCCCGCTTCTGATCGGACTGACAGTTGTCGGATTTGGCACATCCGCGCCCGAATTGCTGGTCTCGGTCGACGCCGCCTTGCGCGGCGTTCCAGATATTGCGCTTGGGAATGTCCTTGGATCCAACATCGCGAACGTCCTGCTGATTGCCGGACTGTCAGCGATGGTCTGGCCGATCCGCATAACAGGCGACACGCTGCGCCGCGATACCGCTGCCATGATTCTGGCGAGCCTGTTATTGGTTCCCCTCTTCGCAACAGGTCATGTCGGGCGTCCCGCAGGGCTGGTTCTGATGGCCGGGCTGCTCTTCTATCTTGTATTGGCCTATCGGCAGGCTGGCCAAGCCGAACCGGAAGATGCTGATGCAAAGCCGCCTGCAGCCATGCTTGTCTCTACCCTATGGGTGATTGGTGGTTTGCTCGCCCTGATTGTCGGGGCGCGGTTTCTGGTCGATGGCGCAGTATCCATCGCGCGAGACTTTGGCTTGTCGGAAGCCTTCATCGGATTGACCATCGTTGCCGTGGGCACCTCATTACCCGAGTTGGCCACTTCGCTGGTGGCCGCATTTCGCAAGCAGTCCGAAATCGCCATCGGTAATATCATTGGCTCAAATATCTTTAACATCCTTGGCATTCTGGGTGTCACGGCGCTGATCTCTCCGATTCCTGTGGCGGGGCGCTTTTTGTCCTTCGACCTGCCCGTCGTGATCGCTGCGGCCATTGTGTTGACCGGGTTTCTCTTGATGCGCCCCATGATCGGGCGGTGGGCCGGTTTCGCGATGCTCGTGGGCTATGCCGCATATATCTGGAGCGCGCAGGGGTGAGGATTGCGCGGCAGGGCTTGGCTGAAAAGGCAACGGCAATCCTGTCGCGCCTTTTGCTTTTGCTAGGGCTTTTGCTGCCCCATAACTTGCCGGAACCCACGCGCGGCACATCATCTGAAATCCCCGTTGGCGCGCTGCTTGCGTTGGCAGATCAAGCGCCCGCGATCCTGCTGCAGGATGCGCCGCGCGCGGTCGCAAGCCAGCTACAGGACGACACGCCTGCATATTGGCTGTCGCCCACAACCATCCCAATCGTTGCACGCAAAACGATCATTACAGGCTTGCAACATCCCTTCCCTGCAAAACCCATCCTTGATGTGTATCTGCGCCCCTTCGCACAGGGTCCGCCACTGGTCTGAGTTTTGGAAGCCGGACCAGATTATACAACCCCAAGGATAAGCGAAATGAACAGACCAAGATGGGTCGTGATGACCTATACGCTGTTGCTGCTATTGGCGGTAGCGACAGCGCTTCCCAATTTCATGACCGTAGAACGACGTGCCAGCCTGCCCGACTGGACCACGGCACAGGTCGTGCCGCTCGGACTTGACCTGCAGGGCGGTGCGCATTTGCTGCTGGAGGTCAACCGTGAAGCGCTAGCGCAAGCGCAGGTTGATGACCTTCGTATGCTGGCGCAGGTAGCAGTGCGAGACGCGGGATTGCCGCCCGTGAAAATGGCGCAGGATGGCAACAGCCTGATTCTTCGTGGCGATGATGCGATAGCGGACATGCTGACAGCGGCACTGCGTGACAGTTATCCGGCTGGGCAGCCGCTACCTGTCACGCTGGAGCCGTCAGGGGACCAGATACGTTTGACCCTGACGGATGGCGCATTGGACCGTGCCGCATCCGATGCAGCGGATCGCAGTCTTGAGGTGATCCGCCACAGGGTTGACCAGATCGGCGTGTCAGAACCCGTGATCAGCCGAGTCGGTGCCGACCGTATTCTGGTACAGATGCCCGGCGTGGAGAATCCCGGTCAGTTGCGCGCCTTGCTGGGATCGACCGCCAAGATGAGCTTTCATCTGGTGGCCCCCGCCGAAGGGCCGGACGCAACAGCCCTTCCGATGCGTGATGGTAGCGGGGTTCTGCCCGTCATGGATCAGGTCGCCCTGTCCGGTGAACGGCTGGAACGCGCCAATCTGGCCTTTGACCAGCAGACCGGTCGACCGGTGATCAGCTTCGGCTTTGACCAAGCGGGCGCGATCCGGTTCGGTGCCCTGACGGCCGAGAATGTTGGCCAGCGTTTTGCCGTGGTGCTGGACGGCGAGGTTCTGACCGCGCCTGTGATCCAGCAGGCGATCCCGGGCGGGCAAGGCCAGATCACCGGAGACTTCACTGTCGAGGAGGCACAGACGCTTTCCGTGCTGCTGGGTTCCGGCGCCCTGCCCGCGTCGCTGGATGTAATCGAAGAGCGCAGCGTCGGCGCGGCATTGGGAAGCGATTCCATCAACACGGGCCTTCTGACCGGCGCCATCGGACTGGGACTGGTGGTCGTGGTTATGGTCCTGCTTTACGGCGGCTGGGGACTTCTGGCGAGCGGTGTGCTGGGTCTGAACGTGATGCTGACACTGGCCGCGCTCGGGTTTCTTGGCGCTACGCTGACATTGCCGGGCATTGCGGGCATCATCCTGTGTCTGGGAATTGCCGTGGATAGCAACATCCTCATTTTCAGCCGTATCCGAGAGGAAACAGCCAAAGGCGCACCAGCCATGAAGGCGTTGCGCCTTGGTTATGAACGCGCATGGGCCACGATCCTTGACGCCAATTTGACCACGTTGTTGGCCATGCTGGTGCTTTTCTGGTTCGGCGCGGGTGCGATCAGGGGCTTTGCGGTCACTATGAGCCTTGGCATCCTGATCTCGATGCTGACATCCATCGTGCTGATGCGTGCCATCATGGAGGCGATCCTGCAGGGGCAGCGGGCGAGGCAGATCAGACTCGCGCCCCTGTTCGGGCGGTTGCGCGAACCGGGCCGTTTCGGGTTCATGCGACAAGGGCGCATGGCACTGGCGCTGTCGGCTTTTCTGTCACTGGCCGCTCTCGCAGCCCTTTACATACCTGGTCCAAGCCTGGGGATTGACTTTACCGGCGGTGTGCAGATGGTACTGGCCGCCGCGGATCCCGTTCCTCTGGCCGAAATGCGGGCCGCCCTTGCCGCTGCCGTTCAGGGCGATACCAGCCTGCAAGCCTTTGCCGACCCGACCGAGGTTTTGATCCGCGTTCAGGGCGAAGTCGGCCCCGCGACCGTCAGCGCCGTGGAACAGGCGGCGGTTGCGATCCTGCCGGATGCCGTGTTTCACCAGATAGATCTTGTCGGCCCAAGCTTTAGCGCCGATCTGGTCTGGACCGGCAGCCTTGCACTTGGCTTCGCTGTGCTGGCGATGCTCGCCTATATCTGGGTGCGCTTTGAATGGCATTTCGCACTGGGTGCCATCGCGGTGCTGTTTCTGGACGTCACCAAGACTTTCGGTCTGATCGCCCTGATGGGATGGGAAGTGAACCTGACAACAGTAGTCGCGCTGCTGACGCTGATCGGCTATTCGGTCAATGACAAGGTGGTGGTTTATGATCGTATCCGCGAACATTTGACCGAAGGCAGTAACGAACCGTTGGACCGCGTGATTGACCGCAGCCTCAATCAGGTGTTGGGACGCTGCCTGTTCACGTCAGCGACCACCATCGCAGCCTTGCTGCCGATGGCTGTCTGGGGTGGTCCGGCTGTTTCAGGATTTGCCGCGCCGATGATTGCTGGCGTAGTGATCGCGACCGCATCCTCGCTGTTCGTGGCGGGACCGGTGCTGGCTTGGCTGGCACGCAAGGGCATCGCCACAGCAGCCCCGCTTCCCTACGGTCCCAAGGTCGAGGGCATGCCGCCGCACTGAGTATATTAACAAAGCGGCCCTACCCGTCTTTGCGGATAGGGCCGTCCGTTTCAGATCAGACACTTGATCACAGAAGGACCAGAAGCGCGCTGATGATCACGCCTGTGATGAACAGGTGGATCAGGCAGAAGCCCATGATGTCCTTGGCTTTCAGGCCAGCCACCCCCAGCATGGGCAAAGCCCAGAATGGTTGCAACAGATTGGTCCAGGAATCGCCCCATGCCACGGCCATCACGACACGCGGAATATCCGCGCCCAAAGCTTGCGCGGCAGGCAGGATCACGGGTGCTTGCACGGCCCATTGACCGCCACCGGACGGCACGAAAAGATTCACGATACCGGCGCTGAGGAAGGTCCAGAACGGCAGGCTGGCCGCTGTCGAAATGCTGACGAACCCTTCAGACAGGCTTTGCGCAAGGCCCGATTGGGTCATGATTGCCATGATCCCAGCGTAAAAGGGAAACTGGATCACGATACCGGCCCCGCCCTTGATACCTTCGTTCAGGGCATCCAGCAGGTTGCGGGCCGTGCCGTGCAACAAGATACCCAGAAACAGGAACATGAAGTTTACGATGTTCAGGTTCAGAGATCCCCCCTGAACGATCACATATTGCGCCAGAAACAGCAGCCCCGGCAGGCCGATCAGCCACATCAGAACACGACTGTTCTCAAGATGTTCGGCGGGGCGGGTCGGCGCGAAGGCGGGCTTCTTGTCGCTGCCCAGTTGTTCGGGCGTGACATAGATACTGTCTTCTTCTGCCGGCAGCATCATGCGGTTGACCAGCGGGATCACGATGAAAAGCAGAGCGACGATGATCAGGTTGAAGCTTGCGAAAATCGTATCGCCAGTGCCGATCACGCCAATTCTGTCCTCGGTGAAATGCCCCTCGGTCGCGACAGTCAACGGAACCGAGCCTGATACACCGCCGTGCCAGATCACGAAACCCGAATAGGCCGCCGCAATCAGCAAGCGGTAATCGACACGCACTTGCCGCGCCAGTTCCTTGGCGAACAGCGCTCCGACAACCAGACCAAAACCCCAGTTGATCCAAGAGGCCAGCAAGGACACGACGGACACCAGCAGAATTGCCGCCCCCGGCGATCCGGCAAGTCCTGCCAGCAAAGCAAGGAATTTCTTGACCGGGGGAGATGAGGCCAGAATGAAGCCTGTGACAAGAACCAGAAGCATCTGCATCGAGAAGGCTAGCAAGCCCCAGAAGCCGTCACCCCACATCTGCACGACACTGACAGGATTCGCACCCTCGAAAAGGATCGCGGCAATGGCGGCAATCAAGGTCAGCAGGACGACAAAGATGAACGGATCAGGCAGATAGCGTTCCATCAGCCTGACAGCGGGTCGAGATAGCGCACGTAGCATGGGCTCTCCTATTGATAGTTTATGTATATTGTTAAACCTCTATGGGTTGAGGCCGGCTCCGGTGTCAACCAATGCGCGCCATGCCCATCGGCAACGGGTTTTGCACTTGCAGCATCCTTATTGATCAATTTTTAGGCACTGTCTGAACAGCGCTATTGGCCCTTTCTCGCGCATTGTGGGCGCTTTGCGCAAGCGGCCTTGCTCTGTGATACAACATGGCCATATATGCAGACGAAGTCCGCGCCCCGAAATGCTGCCCAAAGCCCTTAGGTTAAAGAAGAATGTCTGTCTCAGACCACTCGTTTCCACTGTTCTCGCGCCGCTGCTTCCTGACTGCGACGGCGGCTCTTGCCAGCACTTTTCCCTTGCGTCTCACAGCGCAAGAAAGTGGCAGTTCCGTCGATACTGCGCTGCAGCAATTTTCCTTCGACATCCTGAGCGAGGAAATGCGCCAGCTTGCGGAAGGGCCCTACCAGCCCGCACCCGAGGCCAGCGGTTTCATTTCCGAACTGGATTACGACGATTACAGGCTGGTCAGGTTCCGTCCCGACCGCCAGCGTTGGGCGACCGAGACAAGTACCCTGACCCTGGCCGCGTTTCCGATGGGCTGGCTCTTCAAAGAGCCGGTGATCCTTTACGAAGTCGCCGATGGCGCAGCAACCGAGATGCGCTTTACGACCGAGGATTTCGAATATCTCAACGACCTGGCCGAGCGTATTCCGCCAATGACAGACATGCCGGGCGTTGCAGGATTCCGCTTGCATCATCCCCTGAACCGTCCAGACGTTATGGATGAATTGGTAGCCTTCGTCGGTGCCAGCTATTTCCGCGCCTTGGGGCGCGGGTCGGCCTATGGATTGTCAGCGCGGGGGCTTGCGCTTAACACAGCCTCGACTTCTGGAGAAGAATTTCCCCGTTTCTCGCGCTTCTACATGGAGCGCGGAACCGGCCCGGGCGCGATCACCGTATATGCCGCGATGCAAAGCCCCAGCGTGACGGGGGCCTACCGATTTGTTTTCTTCCCCGGAGCAACAACAACGATCGAGGTGACAGCTCGGCTTTATTTCCGCGAGGACGTGGAAGAGCTGGGCGTGGCGCCGCTGACCTCAATGTATCTCTACTCCGAGAAGAACCACACACAGTTCGACGACTTTCGCCCCAAGGTGCATGACAGCGACGGTCTGTATATTCTGCGCGCCGATGGTGAAACGATCTGGCGGCCCTTGAACAACCCCCCGCGCCTGTCCGGCAGCTATTTCGCGGAAACAGCCCCGCGCAGGTTCGGTCTGCACCAGCGTGACCGCGATTTCGAAAGCTATCAGGACACGGAAGCAAACTATCATCGCCGTCCTTCACTGGATATCGAACCGATCGGCGATTGGGGCAATGGGCATGTCCGGCTGGTCGAGATCCCTTCCGAACTTGAGGCCAACGACAATATCGTAGCCTATTGGGTGCCCGAGGCCCCTGCCCGCGCCGGAGATGCGCGCGAGTTCGCCTACCGCATGCATTGGGGCGACCTGCCGGTTGATCCCGATGCGGCGATTGCCCATGTCGAGACTACACGTGCAGGACATGGCGGGGTCGCCGGTGTCGAACTCGAAGCTGGTCTGCGGAAGTTTGTTGTGGATTTTCGAGGCGGCTTTCTGGACCGATTGGGACCGGATGCCGATATTGCCCCGATTGTCACAATCGCCAATGGCGAAATGATCAGCACCGTTTTGCAACGGGTTCCGCAGAACGGCGTCTGGCGCCTGTTCATCGACATGCGCGCGGGAAACGATGCTGTGGTGGAACTATCTGCCCATCTTGCGGGTTATGATCGCAAACTAACCGAAAATTGGCTTTATCAGTGGATCAATGCGATATGAACGACCTCTCGACAGTCTTTCCCAGCGATCCCGAGGCGGCCGCGATTGACAATGCGGCCCCACCCGAAGCGCCGATGGCGATGCCCACGCAAACGCTGGAGGCGCGCAAGGGCCGCTTTGTGGACGGTCTCGTGGCTGCGTTGCGTCCGGCACGGCAACCCTCTCGCGGGGTCTGATCCATGCCGGCAGCCGCGACGTCCGGCGGCGCGGATTCAAAAGTTCGCGCGATCCGCATTCTGCTTTTCGCAGCAAGCGTTCTGATCGGCTGCGGCGGCTTTGTGCTGTTTCTGCGTTATGGTGCGGCTGACGGGCTGGACTGGATGGATTTTGTGCGTGCGGCGCTCATCCTGTTGTCGACATTCTGGCTGGCATGGGGCGCGTTGCAAGCCTTCGCCGGACTGACGACAAAGCCACCACTGCCGCCCCGCCATGACGGTCCGCTGATATCACGCTGTGTCGTGCTTGTGCCCGTCTATAACGAAGACCCTGCCGCCACCTTCACCCGTATTGCAGCGATGGATGCATCCTTGCGGCGCACGGGGTTTGGCGACAGTTTCGATATCGCGATCCTGTCAGATACCCGTGATGCAGCCGTCGCCGATGCCGAAAAACGCGGGTTCCTGCGCCTTCTGACAATGACGGGCGGCGACGGGCGTATTTTCTACCGCCGCCGCGAGACGAACCGCGGGCGCAAGGCAGGCAATATCGAGGATTTCATCACCCGTTCAGGTGCAGCCTATGATCTGGCGATCATCCTTGATGCAGATAGTCTGATGGAAGGTGATACCATGATCGAAATGGTGCGCCGTATGGAGGCCGATCCCGCCTTGGGCCTGCTCCAGACCTTGCCGCAGATCGTGAATGCAGCGTCACGGTTCGGGCGTATCCAGCAGTTTGCGGCAGCATTCTATTCCCCCGTTTTCTGCAGGGGGCTTGCCATGATGCAGGGCCGCACCGGCCCGTTCTGGGGGCACAATGCTATTGTCAGGGTGCGCGCCTTTGCCGAAAGCTGCGGCTTGCCCGAACTGTCGGGTAAACCACCCTTCGGCGGCCATATCCTCAGCCATGACTATGTCGAAGCTGCCTTGCTGGCCCGCGCAGGCTGGAGCGTGCGGGTCGATGACGATCTTTCCGGCAGCTACGAGGAAGGACCCGAGAACATGGTACTCCACGCCAAGCGTGACCGGCGCTGGTGTCAGGGCAACTTGCAACATTCTCGCCTGTTGACAGCGCCTGGCCTACTGCCGTGGAGCCGCTTTGTCTTTGTGCAGGGCATTCTTGCCTATCTGTCACCCGTCATCTGGCTGGTCTTTCTGCTCTGTTCGATTGCGGCACCTGTGTTCGCCCCACCTGTCGACTACTTCCCGATCGAGGGGTGGCGATGGCCGGTGATTCCTGTCTCGCAGGCTTCGCAGGCGATTGCGCTTGCCGTGTGTATCGTCGGGCTTTTGTTTCTGCCAAAAATTCTGATTCTCATGGATGCCTCCTTGCGCGGACGGGCCGCAGATTTCGGCGGCGCTGCGCGTGCAGCGGGTTCGGTCGTGACAGAGCTGGTATTCTCGGCCCTGTCTGCCCCGGTCTTTTTGATGTTCAACACAAGGTCCGTGTTGCAGGTGCTGGCGGGCCGTGACGGCGGTTGGCCGGCACAATCGCGCGGCGACGGGGTAATGTCTTTGGCCGAGGCCTGGATGGCAAGCCACTGGATCGTGATCTCGGGCGCTTTGGGCATCGGGTTGTCGCTGCTGCTGTCGCCCTCCTTGTTGCCTTGGCTTGTGCCGGTTCTGATGCCGATGCTGTTGTCGCCGGGGATTATCGCTTGGTCTTCTGCACCCGCGCGCAGCGCCTTGTTCCAGACACCGGCACAATCCGCCCTGCCGGCAGTGCTGATTCTGGAACAGCAGTTCCGCAAGGTGTGGCAGGCAGAAGACAAAGCCGCACGCATCACAGCCGCCTGATAGCCCTTGCATCCGGTCCAGTTTGAATCGCAGTCTGCGGACAAAATCACATCGAACGGGACGGAGAACAACAATGGACAAAGCCACGCATGACAAGGGCATGGAAATCCGCCGTGCTACGCTTGGCGACGCCTATGTCGACCGTGCCATCGCCAGTATGGACGACTTTACCCGCGAAATGCAGCAGATGGTCACAACCTATTGCTGGGGCGAGGTTTGGGGGCGCGACGGGCTTGAGCGGAAGACGCGCTCGACCATCAATCTTGCGATGCTGGCTGCGCTGAACCGCCCGCACGAATTGGGTACCCATGTGCGCGGCGCGATAAATAACGGGCTGTCACCGGACGAAATAAAGGAAGTCTTGCTGCAAGTCGGGATCTATTGCGGCGTGCCCGCCATGATCGACAGTTTCCGCGTAGCCCGCACTGTGCTGGACGAGATGCGCGCCGAAGGAAAGATCGACTAGGGCGTGATCGGGGCGCGCAGTCCCTCGCCCTGGGCGCGGTTGGAATTAACAGCCGGATCAACGCGCCAGGCCTCCAGCCTGTCAGGCGGGCCGGGGCGCATCAGGGTTGCCGCACCGTGCCCCGCCTCGCCAAGCCATAAGGGCCAGTCGGCAGGATCAAGGATCAGCGGCATCCTGTGATGGATTGCAGCAATATCCGCGCTGGCAGCGGCTGTGACGATAGCGCAGGTGGTGATCCGTGCGTCATCGTTCCCCCAGTCCTGCCAGATCCCGGCCATGACCATCGGTTCGGTGTCACGCCTGCGGATATACCACGGCAAGCGCGCGCTATCCGCGTCTTTGGTCCATTCGTAGAATCCGTCCGCCGGAATCAAGCAACGCCGCGCGCGGGCGGCTGCCGCAAATGCCGGTTTCTCGGCAATGGTTTCTGCCCGCGCATTGATAAGCAAAGGACCATCCGACGAAGATTTGTACCAGTGCGGCACAAAACCCCAACGCATCGCGCCCAACCGGCGTATCTCTTGCGCCGAGGTCACGGCATGGACCAACTCGGTCGGGCAGATGTTGAAACGCGGCACCGGTGGCAAGTCATTGGCGGGCTGCGCCGCGAAAAGGCGCGCCATAACATCGGCTGGCAGGGTCAGGGCAAATCGTCCACACATGGTGCAAGCCTGCCGCAAAATGGCAACGCAGACCAGAGGTCATACATTCCCGCTTTGATGCGGCAATTTTGCTACCCGTCCAGCCGGACAGTCACCCGCAGATGGATCAGGGCCAGCCCCATCAGGGCACCCGCCACCATTCCCAATGGAGCTAGTCCAAACCCCGACAAGACCAGTCCGCCCATCGCTGAACCGAAAGCCGCGCCCACATAGACACCCGCCGCATTCAACGCGAGCATTACTGGTGCGGCCTGCGGGGCAAGACCGATCAGCCTTGCCTGCTGTGCAGCCATGAAGGACCAGCCAAAGACCGACCAGAGCACCAGAAGCCCCATCGCCAGCGAGGCTGAAAGCAACGTTGCCTGACCGCCAGCCAGTGGCAGCAAGGAGAATCCGGGCAAGACAACAAGCTGGGCGAGGCAAAGAAAGGTGAGCGTTCGCGCAGGTCCGATCCGATCGCTCAGCGCGCCGCCGATGATATTGCCGGCAACCGCGCCGATCCCGCAAGCCAGCAGCGCCAGCGAGATACCGTTTCGTCCCCAACCCAGCCCCTGTGACAGAAGCGGTGCCAGAAAGGTGTTCACCACATAACCGGCTGTCAGGAAGCTGGCCGTGAACCCCACGGCCAGCATCAGCCGCCCGTTTCGCATCACCCGCGCCAGATCGCGCAACGTCACCGGTTGGAACGACAAGCCGCGGGGCACGATGATCCAGACAAGCCAGAGGCAGGGCACCAGCAAGGCCAGCACCACAGCAAAAGCCACCTGCCAGCCAAAGGTATAGGCCAGAAAACTGCCCAGCGGCAGACCAAGGATCTGGCTCATCGTCATACCGAAGAACACCGCTGCCAAGGCCTTGGCCCGGCGCTCGGGCGCGCTGAGCCCTGCGGCCACGGCAGCCGCAACAGGCGTGAATATCCCCGCACCCGCCGCCGCAATGATCCGGCTGGCATGCAATGCTGCCTCGGTCGGTGCCAGCACAGGGATCAGGCAGGCAAGGCCGAACATGGCCAGCCCCGCCGCAAGCACACGACGCCTGCCGATCCCGCCGGTCGTAGCGACCAGCACGGGAGACAGGATCGCATAGGCCACCGCATAGGTTGTCAGAACCGAACCAGCCCGCGCCGAAGATATCCGCAAATCCGCCGCCAGCGGCTCCAGCAGACCGATGATCATAAAAGCACCCATGCCGATAACGAAATTCGACATCGACAGTGTTGCGATCATCAGCCTGCTGGACGGTGCGTCCAGAATCTGCGCTGAACTCGGATGAGGGGAATGGCTCATGCCCTGTCATGCCACAGTGCCTGAGGGCCTGCATCTGCAAAACGCTGGCAACAGGCCGTCAGAGCCAAGGATTACTTCATCCGGATGCGCCCGTCAGTATAGGGCTGATAGGGTGCATTCCCGGCCATGTAGTCCGCCAGCACATCCGCCAGATCAGGCCCGAAATCATAGGCATTCATGCCATCAGTGTCGAACATTGCATATCCGTCGCCGCCACCGCGCATGTAGTTGTTGGTCACCACCCCGTAGGTTTTCGCCGGATCAAGCGGCACCCATGCGCCGCCCTCGTCGACCTCGGCGCTGATCACACGGCTGCCCGTATCTGCGGCTGGATCGAAGGCATAGCGCATGCCCGCAACCTGCGGAAAACGGCCCGCCCCTTCGTCGAACTGGCTGACGCCGTTCTCCAGCGCTGCCAGAACCGTGGCGCCTGTCGCCTCGAAGGTTGCAAGGGTGTTCTGGAAGGGCAATACGCTCAGAACATCGCCCATCGTAACATCCCCCGCGGCGATGCTGGCGCGCAATCCGCCGCCGTTCTGGATAGCGATGCTGACGCCCTGCCCACGCACGCGTTCCAGCATCGCATCAGCCACCAGATTGCCCATGGTGCATTCCATGATCCGGCAGGCGTCGCGGCTTCCGTCGATATCATCCGCCGCTTGCGCTACCAGACGCGTCTTGACCTCTTCGATCGGGCCGGCCAGTTCAGCCACACGCGCGGCAATCTCCGCATCAGGTGTCACACTGGCATCCAGCAGGATGGTATCACCGCTGGCCGAGGTCACATTCCCCATATCGTCGAATTCCAGCACCAGATGGCCAAGATATTTCGAATAGGCGAAGGCCTGCACCACAGGCACCGCGCCCACCATTTGCGGATAAGGCAGCGCGTCTTCAACAGTGTTGGACATCAGAGTATGCGAATGTCCGCCTACGATGGCATCCAATCCTTGCACCTCCGCTGCCAGTTCCAGATCCGTCCGCAGCCCCACATGGGTCAGCGCGATAATCTTGTCGATGCCTCCCGCCTCAAGCGTGGCGACATCCTCTGCAAGGCTTGTCGCCTCGTCGGTAAAGACAACCTGTTCGCCGGGGCTTGAGGTTTCAACCGTATCCACGGCAAGCGCCGATACGATACCGATACGCGCGCCGCCCACCTCGACCACCGCATGACGCCCCACGCGCCCGGCCAGAACATTCGATCCGCTCACGTCGATATTGCCCGAGATCACCGGAAAGCTGACCGAATCCAGAAAGCCCGCCAACCCTTCGGGACCATCGTCGAACTCATGGTTGCCAACTGCCATCACATCAAACCCGATGGCCTGCATGAACTCGGCCTCGACCTCCCCTTTATAGGTCGTGTACATCAGGCTGCCCTGAAACTGGTCACCCGCATCCAGAAGGATCACGTTCTGCCCGTCAGCGATCAGCGCATCGCGCAATTCGGCGACCTTGGTGGCAAGTCTTGCGACCCCGCCAAAACACTCGCCAGCGGCATCATCCTCGGCGTTGCAGGTTGAATCGAAACGGTTGATCGGCTCGATCCGGCTATGCAGGTCGTTCACATGCAGGATATGCAGGGTGTATTCGGCCTGTGCCACGGATGCAGAAGCAGCAAGCGCCACAAGCGCGGCAAAAGAGCGGACAGTCATCAACGGGATCTCCTTGGTGATGGCATGGGTAGCCGATGGTGACCCGCATGATGCTGCCTGTCAAAGATGAAACTCGCTTGTTGGCAAGATGATCCCCGCCCACCTGATGCATGCATTGATCTTGACCGCACACGCGCTGCGCGTCATGTGATCAGGCATGCTGATATACAAGATTTTCCGCGCCCCCGAATGGGCGGCATTGCAGGCCCAAGGCGAAACTCTTGGCGCACCGGTCGATATTGCCGATGGCTATGTGCATTTCTCGACCGCGGATCAGGCGGCTGAAACAGCTGCCAAGCATTTCGCGTGCCAGACCGGACTTGTGCTGCTAGCGCTGGACAGTACCGCGCTGGGGGATGCGCTGAAATGGGAGCCGTCCCGTGGCGGCGCATTGTTCCCGCATCTCTACCGCCCGCTGCGGATCACGGATGTGCTATGGCACAAACCCTTGCCGCTGAAGGACGGGACGCATCAATTCCCGCAGGATATGACATGAGCACTCTTGAAACCGTGGGCCTAGCCGCGCTGCGCCGCCTTGATCCGGAAACCGCCCACGGTCTGGCGATCCGCGCGCTGACCACAGGCTTGGTGCCATTGCCCGGCCCGGTGACATCATCCCGTTTACAGACGTCACTGGCAGGGATCGACCTGCCCAATCCTGTAGGGCTGGCCGCAGGGTTCGACAAGAACGGCGATGCACTGCACCCCCTGTCGCGCGCAGGATTCGGCTTTGTCGAGGTAGGCGCCACCACACCCCGCGCGCAACCGGGGAATCCTCGCCCGCGGCTTTTCCGTCTGACCGAGGATCGCGCCGCGATCAACCGTTTCGGTTTCAACAATCTCGGGATGGAGGCGATGGAAAAGCGCCTTGCCAAGCGTCCGCGACATGCAGTGATCGGTCTGAACCTTGGTGCCAACAAGGACAGCGAGGACAGGGCCGAGGACTTTGCCCGCGTTCTGGCCCATTGTGGGCGGCATCTGGATTTTGCGACCGTCAACGTATCCTCTCCGAATACAGAAAAACTGCGCGACCTGCAGGGGGCCGAGGCGCTGTCGGCACTTCTGGCCGGTGTGATGGAGGCGCGCCAATGGCTGCAGCGCCCCTTGCCCGTCTTTCTGAAAATCGCCCCTGATCTTGGCCTGACCGAGTTGTCCGAGATCGCGGAAGTCGCGCGCAAATCCGGTGTCGATGCGATCATCGCAACCAATACCACACTGGACCGAGATGGGTTGCAAAGCGCCCATCGCGACGAGAAGGGCGGTCTGTCCGGCGCGCCGCTATTCGAAAAATCCACCCGCGTTCTGGCGCTGTTGTCGCAACTGACCGATGGTCGCATTCCCCTGATCGGCGTTGGCGGCATCAGCACGGCCGAACAGGCCTATCAGAAAATTCGCGCCGGTGCGTCTGCCGTGCAACTCTATACCGCGCTTGTCTATCACGGCATCTCGCTGGTTCCGAAAATCGCGCAGGGGCTGGATGTTTTGCTAGCGCGCGACGGGTTTGCAAATGTGGCCGATGCTGTAGGCACAGGCCACGCTGACTGGATTTAACCCAAATAGAAAAGGCCCGCGCCGTTACCAGCGCGGGCCTTGTATTTCCCAAAATGACTCAGGTACGGCTTGCCAATATCTCGGGCTCTTCCGCATCAGGGGCCAGTTCGCGGCGCGAGATGATCTTGTAGAAGGCAGGCACCACAAACAGCGTGAACAAGGTGCCCACGGTGATACCTGCAAAGATCACCAGACCCATTGCAAAGCGCGCCGCAGCCCCAGCACCATCCGCTGTCATCAATGGCACCACGCCCAGCGCGGTCGCTGCCGTCGTCATGAGGATCGGACGCAGACGCTGGCGGGCCGAGGCGATGATACCAGCCTCGCGGCTCAGGCCTTTGTCATGGCGTAACTGGTTGGCAAATTCGACCAGAAGGATGCCGTGTTTGGTAATCAGGCCGATCAGTGTGATCAGCCCCACTTGCGTATAGATATTGAGCGTCCCCAGACCAAGATTCAGCGGCACAATCACCCCGAAGATAGACAAGGGCACCGACATCAGGATGATCAACGGGTCGCGGAAGCTTTCGAATTGCGCGGCCAGCACCAGATAGATCACGACAATCGCCATCGCAAAGGCAATGGCTATCGTATTTCCCTCGGATTTCTCGAGCCGTGACTGGCCGGAAAAATCCACGAAGAAGCCGGCAGGCAGCAAGGGTCGCGCGATGTCTTCGATCACCGCCAGACCATCGCCGGTGGAAACGCCCGGAATCGGCAGCGCCGTGATCGTGGCGGCGTTCAACTGGTTGAACTGCTCGATAGACGCAGGGGCTGCGCGTGTCTCGACGTCGATCAGGGCGGATAGCGGCACCATATCGCCAGTGGTCGAGCGCACGAACAACTCGCCCAGACGGTCGGGATTGTCGCGATATTCCTGTGGCACCTGTACGATCACGTCATAGCTGTTGCTGTCGCGGTCGAATTGCGACACCGGCCCGTCCCCCACCAGCAGGCCCAGCGTAGCGCCTATCTGTGCCGCAGGAAGGTTCAGCGCCGCCGCACGGTCACGGTCTATCTTCACAACCAGTTGGGTCGTGTCGAAGCTCAACGAATTCTGCACGACGATGAACCGGCCTGATGCCTGTGCCTCCTGCCGGATCTGTTCGGCAACCTCGTAGACCTGCGCGGGATCGCCGGTGGATTGCACCACAACCGAAATCGGCAGACCCCCACCAGCCCCCGGCAAGGAGGGCGGTGCAAAGACAAAAGCCTGCAACCCTGCAACCGGTGCAAGACGTGCCTGAAGATCGGCCTGGATCTCGGCCTGACTGCGGTCGCGGTCGGCCCAGTCTTCGAACGCCCAGAGCATGATAGCCGAATTGGTCTGCCCACCAAACCCGGTGATCGAGAAATTGGCTGAAAGCTCGGGCAGGTCCCGGGTCAGATCACGCATCTGGTCCACATAGCGTTGGGTATAGTCGCTTGTGGCATAGCTTGGCGCGTTGACGAACGAGAACAGAGCGCCCGAATCCTCTTCCGGTGCCAGTTCCGAGGATGTTTTCATGAACAGATAGCCGGTCACCCCTACCAGAACGACCACGATCATCACCGTCACCGGCAGAAAATCCAACGAGGATGACAGACGCCGTTCGTACCATTCCTCGAACCGTGTAAAGCCACTGTTCAAGCGCTTCTGAAACCGGTTCTCTCCGCCTTTTTTCAGCAATCTTGCCGCCATCATGGGCGAGATTGTCAGGGCCACGATCCCCGAGATGAACACCGCTCCAGCCAGTGTCACCGCGAATTCGCGGAACAATGCGCCCGTCAGACCGCCGGTAAAGACCAGCGGCAGGAACACGGCGATCAGTGTCAGCATCATAGCGATGATCGCGGTCGACAGTTCGCGCATCGACGTGAAGGCTGCCTGCATCGGGCTTTGACCGTCGTCGATATGGCGCTGGACGTTCTCGACTACGATGATCGCGTCATCCACCACCAATCCGATGGCAAGCACCATCGCCAGCAGGGACAGAAGGTTGATCGAATATCCCATAACGAAAAGGATGAACATCACGCCGACCAAGGATAGCGGGATCGCCACAAGCGGCATCATGACCGAGCGCAACGAGCCGAGGAACAGCAGGATGATCACGGCCACGATCAACGTGGCCTCGATGATTGTCCGCAGAACTTCGTTAATGGACGCCGCAATCTGCTCGGTTGCGTCATACATCATGGTCAGCGTCATGCCTTCCGGCAGGCTGGACTGGATCGCGGGCAATTCGGCCAGCACATTGGCAGATGTATCCAGCGGGTTGGCTGACGGCGTGGGAAACACGCCGATGAACGTGCCGGGCTGACCGTTGAAATTCACAATCGTATCGGTACTTTCCGCAGCCAGTTCGATCCTTGCGACGTCATGCAGGCGCACAACCTCGTCGCCGCTGCCCGAAACCGGCAGCATCCCGAAAGCCTCGGGCGTTTGCAGCGTCGATTCCATCGTGATCGCATAAGAGACCAACTCGCCCTGCGTACGTCCCGGGGCGGACAGAAAGTTAGCGCCGCTGATCGCTGCGCTGACATCTGTCGCGGTCAAGCCTTGCCCCGCCAGTCGGACCGGATCAATCCAGACACGCATGGCATAGTCGGCACCGCCCAGAACCTGTGATTCCGCCACGCCCTCGATCGTGGACATGCGCGGCACCATCACGCGCTGGATATATTCCGTGATCTGTTCGGGCGTCATATTGGGGTTTTGGACACCCAGATACATGGTCGCAAAAGTCTGCCCCGTGCCCTTGACGATACTGGGGTCTTGCGCGTCCTGCGGCAGGCGCGAACGCACCTGCTGAACCTTCGACATGACCTCGGTCAGCGCGGTATCGGGGTTCTCGCCCAAACGCATCTGCACTGTCACGACCGAGGCGGAAGGCCGCGATTGCGTTGTGACGTAGTCGACACCTTCCGCTGTCGCGACAGCCGCTGCGATGGGCGAAGTTACGAAACCCTGAATAAGATCGGCCGCAGCCCCGGGATAGACCGTCGTGACCGTGATGACTGTCTCGTCCACCTCGGGATATTGGCGGGTTTGCAGGCTGAACATCCCTTGCAAACCAAGAAGGACGATCAGCAGGCCCAACACTGTCGAGGCAACAGGCCGCTTGATGAAAAGGTCGGACAGACTCATTCCGCCACCTCGTCAGCACCGGCTGCCTGCGCTTGCACGGGCGCGTCACCAGAGCCGGAAAGTAGTACCGGCGCACCGCTGGAAAGCCGGTTCTGTCCGGAAATTACGATCCGGTCACCTTCGGCTACTCCTTCGCGGATCTCGACCATCCCCTCGGACCGCCGCCCCACAGTGACAAAAACCTGACGTGCCTCCAGCGTTTCAGCGTCATTCTCCCGCTCTGCGACGACATAAACGAAATCACCGTAAAGGCTGCTGATCAACGCAGTCTGCGGCAGGGCGATAATCCCTTCTTCTACGGGCAAATCCAGGCGCAGACGGACGAATTGCCCCGGTGTCAGTGTGCCCTCGACCCCTTCGACTGTTCCACGTACCGCAACCATCCGGCTGGCCGGATCAACGCGGGGATCAATACCGCTGATCTTGCCCTCGAAGGACATATCTGCCTCGTCGCTGGTCAAGTGCAGAGTCTGGCCGATGAACAGTTCGGGCAGGCTTTGCTCCGGCAGGCTGAAATCGACACGCATGATACTGAGATCCTGCAAGGTTGCGATGATGGTTCCGGGCTGGACATACTGGCCCAGATCGACTCGCAGAAGACCGATCGTTCCCCCAAAAGGTGCTGTCACACGACGTTGATCAACAACCGCTTCGGCACGGGCCATCTGCGCCTCGGCGGCACGGAAAGCGGCTTGGGTCGCCTCAAGCGTGGCACTGGTCGCGACACCGCGGCTTTGCAGTTCCTGCTGACGGTTCAGGTTGGCCTGTTCAAGCTCAAGCTGGGTGCGGGCGGCCTCCAGATCGGCGCGTTGCACAACATCGTCAAGCCGGATCAGCAGATCGCCTGCAGCAACCTGGGTATTGGGTGCAAACAGCACTTCGCGCAGGATACCCGGCGCTTCAACCGTCAGATCGACACCCTGATTGGCATTAACCGTGCCGATCGCGCTGCGTGTAGGCTGCCATGTCAGCGGTGCTGCGATTTCGGTTTCTACAGTCATTGGTTTCACCGGAAGATCCGCGAATATCTGTTCGATCATCTGGTCACGAAACAGATTGAAGCCGACAAGCCCTCCTCCGACCAAAGCAAGAAGCAGGGCGGCAATGATGATGCGTTTGACCATGAAGAGTTCCTTGGATGAGGCGACCACAGCGTTGTGGCAAAATGACTGTCTTTGAACGGGCGGCTTGATTTTCAAACGGGGCAACTATACCGTCCGGTCGGTAAAGTCAAGAAAAGCCCTTGGAGCCTTCTGGAGGTGCCCCATCGCCAAGACAGCCGACCCCATTATGACACGCGGCGCCACGCGTCGCCGCATTCTGGACGCCGCACAGGATCTTGCGCGCAGCACGGGTCCCGGCAATCTGTCGCTGGATGCAGTGGCCGCACAGGCAGGAATATCAAAAGGCGGCTTGCTTTACCACTTCCCTTCCAAGAACCGCTTGATGGAAGCCTTGGTCGAGGACCATCTGAACCGTTTCGATGTTGCCCTCAGCACGCAGGAAAAAACCGGCAGGCCTGATGCCGCGATCTGCGCCTATATCGCGCAGTTCGTGGCGGAACGGCAATGTGGAACGCCGCCGCCCTCGGGTTTGCTCGCGGCATTGGCAGAAGACCCCAGCATGCTGGACCCCGTGCGGCGGCAAGAGAGGGATTTTCTGGGCCGGATTCGCGCCAATGCGACTGATCCGCAGATGGCTACCCTTGCATTTATGGCGATTCAGGGTCTTCGCGCAATGGAACTGCTGAATACGCAGGTTCTGAACAGGTCGGAAGAGGCCGATCTGGTGGATTGGTTGACGACACGGCTTCAGGCTTGTTCCGCATCGGACTCCAGCGCCGGATAGCGCAGGCCTAAGGTTGCCCCGCGCGCCACGAACGAGATCAGCAAGGCCAGCCACAGCCCGTGATTACCCATCAAGGGCAGCAACACCAGAACAGCCGCGACATAGACGGCAAAACTGACCGCCATCATGTTCCGCATGTCTCTGGTGCGGGTGGCGCCGATGAAAATCCCGTCCAGCATCCAAGGGGCCAACCCCAGAAGGGGCGCGGCCACCATCCACGGCAGATAGATGCGGGCGGCGTTCTGCACGGGCACGGATTTGGCCATCAGATCAACGATGATCCCGCCAAAAAGCGCGAAGGCCAGCGCCAGCCCGATCACGCTGACGGCCCCCCAACAGCTTGACAGAATCGCGCTTCGCCTGAGGGCGGTGCGATTGCGCGCGCCCAGTGCCTGCCCGACAAGTGCCTCGGCAGCGAAGGCGAAACCGTCCAGCGCATAGGCGGTGATATGCAGGAATTGCAGCAACACCTGATTGGCCGCCAGCACGACATCGCCTTGCCCTGCTCCCAAAAACAAGAACGACAGGAATATCGCCTGCAACAGAAGCGAACGGATCAGGATATCAGTGTTGACTGCCATCATCCGCGCCAGCGCCACGCGGTCGAACACCCGCGACCAGTCTCGCCAGGCAGGAACCGCGAATGCGGCCCGACACATCCACAGGCCAAGCGCCAGACCGCTCCATTCTGCAATGAAGGTGGCCACCGCCACACCTTCGACGCCCCAGCCAAGGCCCAGCACGAACCACAGATCCAGGACGATATTCGCACCGTTCATCCAGAGCTGGATGACCAGAACGTCGCGTGTCCGTTCAAGCGCGATCAACCATCCTGTAACGCCATAGATCGCAATCGCGGCGGGTGCGCTCAGCACACGAATACGCATGTAATCGGCGGCCAGCCCTTCGACTTCGGCGCTGGCGGGGGCCAGTTGAAAAGCGCCCCAGAACAAGGGCCATTGCAGCGCGATTACGCCAATACCTGCGGTCGCACCGATCATCAGTGCGCGCGTCAGCAGGGCCGCCACCTCGCCGGTCTGCCCTGCCCCGAAGGCCTGCGCGGTCAGTCCGGTTGTGCCCATGCGCAGGAAACCGAAGATCCAGTACAAAGCTGTCAGGATCACAGCGCCCAGACCGACCGCACCTATAGGGGCCGCCAGCCCGATCTGGCCGACAACGGCTGTATCCACAGCGCCAAGAATAGGCACGGTCGCATTGGCCAGAACGATTGGCAGCGCGACTTTCAACACGCGGCGATTCGACAGCGGCACACCTGCGCCGGTCACAGGCGCGATGTCAGCCACTCTGGCGCGGCATCAGGAAATGTCCTGTCGCCTGCGCGAAAGCCCGCGAGCGGTTGTCTTGCCATGCCTCGACATGGACCGAGGCATAGCGCCTGCCCGAGCGGTTAACAGAGGCCCGCGCATATGCATCGCGCGGCAGACCTGTCCGCAGGTAGTCGACAGTAAAATCAATGGTCTTGGGAAGTCGGGGCAGATTTCCCGCCACCAGATTCTGCGGGTCGATCCGGCCGCTTTCAATCTCTTCCCACAGCGTGACCCAGCTTAGGCCGATGATCGCGGTCACCTCCAGAAACGCTGCTGTCACACCGCCATGCAGCGCGGGCAGAAGCGGGTTGCCAATCAACTTGTTGTCAAAGGGCAGCAAAGCCGTCAGTTCGTCGCCGCGCCGGTCGAACTCGATCCCGAGAAACTGGATATAGGGCACGCCATGCACCAACGCCCGCAGCGCGGCATCGCGGCGCTGCTTGATGACTTGCACAGGCTCCGGCCTGCCGCTGCGCGGTTTGACAAATTTGCCCTCGCTCATAAGTCTCCCTCCACCGTAAAGGTCCCCGTGGCGCTCGCGACTGGTCGATCAGTGTCATCATCCATGGCCGTGGCCCGTACGAAAGCGACCGAGCGTGTCACGTGATAGCATTCCGCCCGCGTGCGTATCGTCTGTCCGGGGGTTGCCGCTCGCATATAGTCGATCCGCAAACCTATCGTGGCCGTGCCACCTTTTGACGCGGGATGACAGACAACCGCTGCGCCGCAACATGTGTCGAGCAGCGCATAGACAGCACCGCCGTGAATCACGCCGGTTTCCGGATCGCCGATAAGCTTTGTATCATAGGGCATCGACATCTCGACAATGCCATCGCCCAGATGATCGATCTGCATGGACAGGGCGCGCGCATGGGGGATCGCCTCGGTAAACTGCCGCGCCATTTTTTCCTTGCTCATACGTCCTGCTCCTTGACCCTGCGCTGCACTATGTCCCGCATCACAACACCTGTGCAAGGGCAGCGGTTGCCCTTATCCTATCTCTCGCTTAGCCTGCCCCCAAGGGAGCAACACGATGTCCGATCCACGCCTGACTTTCAAGGAAATGTGCGCCAAGTATGACGTGACGCCACGCACTTTGCGCTACTACGAGTATATAGAATTGCTGCATCCCGAACGCGAGGGACGCGCCCGCTTCTATGGGCCACGCGAATGCGCGCGCATGACGCTGATCCTGCGGGGACGCAAGTTCGGCTATTCCTTGGAAGGCATCCGCCAGTGGCTGCTGATTTACGAAAAGGAAGGCACCCGCGCCCAGATGAAGGCTTGGGTGAAATCCGCCGACCGCCAGTTGCTGGAACTGGCCGAGCAGCGCACGCAGCTAGAACAGACAATGGAAGAGCTGCGCCGACTGCGCGACGAGACCGCGCAAGCCCTCGAAAAAGACTGACCCGGACACGACTCAGACCCTGTTGCTGCAACTGGCAGGTCAGGTATTCCTGACCCTAGGTGCCTTGCTGCCGTTATGATGCAAGCAAGGAAATTACCCGGCAATGCAGGTGACGTTGCCTTATCTTACGTCAACATGAAAGTGACGTGACGTAGCAGTTACGTCAACCTGCAAACATGTTGTATCCGAATTCCCGAATGCCCAGCTTGTTCGCAGACACCTGTATCCAGAGGTAATGTGATGACCGATAAAACCATGACGATCCGCGAGATGTGCGATGCATTCGACGTGACCCCCCGCACCCTGCGCTTCTATGAAGCGAAGGAACTGCTGTTTCCGATCCGTGAAGGCCAGCGGCGCCTTTTCACCCATAGTGACCGTGCAAGGCTCAAACTGATCCTTCGCGGTAAGCGCTTCGGGTTCAGTCTCGAAGAAATACGCCAGCTTCTCGATCTCTACAGGATCGGGGACCAACAACAGACGCAGCTCGCGCGCACCTATGAGGTGGCCCAAAAGCGGCTCGACGACCTGATCCGCCAGCGGGAAGAGCTGGACAATGCGATCGAAGACCTGCGCGAACAGATGAAGTGGGGCGAGAAGATGATCGCCTCGATCAACCAGCCAAAGCGGGCGGCAGAGTAAGCCGCTAACGCCCAACCGATACCCGAAATCGACCTCAGGGAGAGAGACATGCCCAGCTACAACGCCCCCGTAAAAGACATGCAGTTCGTACTTCACAACCTGCTCAAGGTCTCAAGCTCCGACATTCCGGGCTATGCCGATCTTGAGGCAGAATTCACCGCAGCCGTACTTGAAGAGGCGGGCAAGCTCACCTCCGAGGTGCTGGCCCCGCTCAACGCGGTCGGCGATGTCGAGGGCTGCAAGCTGGAAAACGGTGTGGTCCGCACCCCGACAGGCTTCAAGGCGGCGTTTGATCAGGTGCGCGAAGGCGGCTGGACCGGCCTTGACATGCCCGAGCAATATGGCGGTCAAGGTATGCCCTATGTCATGGGCACCGCCATCGGCGAGATGTTCTCGGCGGCAAATCAGGCTTTTACCATGTATCAGGGTCTGACCCATGGCGCGGCCTCGGCAATCCTTGCGCATGGCTCGGACGAGCAGAAAGACAAATTCCTGCCCAAGATGGTGTCTTGCGACTGGACGGGCACCATGAACCTGACAGAACCGCATTGCGGCACCGACCTTGGCATGATGCGAACGAAAGCCGTGCCGCAGGATGACGGCACCTACAAGGTGACGGGACAAAAGATCTTTATCTCTGCCGGCGATCACGACATGGCCGATAACATCATCCATTTGGTCCTGGCCAAGATTCCCGGCGGCCCCGAAGGCATCAAGGGTGTCTCGCTTTTCATTGTTCCCAAAATCCTCGTGGATGACGATGGCAGCCTGGGTGCGCGCAACGGCGTGTCCGTGGGCAAGATCGAAGAAAAGATGGGTATCCACGGTAACTCCACCTGCGTCATGAACTATGACGAGGCGACGGGCTATTTGCTGGGCGAGGCGCATAAGGGAATGCGCGCCATGTTCACCATGATGAACGAAGCGCGTATCGGTGTGGGCATGCAAGGCATGGCGCAGGCCGATGTGGCTTTCCAGAACGCACTCGAATACGCCAAGGACCGCCTGCAAGGACGCGATGTGACCGGCGTCAAGAATCCCGATGGCCCCGCCGACCCGCTGATCGTGCACCCCGATATTCGTCGCTCGCTGATGGACCAGAAAAGCTTTGTCGAAGGTGCCCGCGCCTTCATGCTCTGGGGGGCGTCGCTGATCGACCGCGCGCATCGCAACAAGGATGACTCCGCTGACGGGCTGATCTCACTGATGACTCCCGTCATCAAGGGCTTTTTGACCGACGAAGGCTATGACATGACGGTCAAGGCCCAGCAGGTCTATGGCGGCCACGGCTATATCGAGGAATGGGGCATGTCCCAATTCACCCGCGACGCGCGCATCGCGATGATCTACGAGGGCGCCAACGGCGTTCAGGCGCTTGATCTGGTGGGTCGCAAACTTGCCACCGACGCCGGCAAGCACGCGATGGCCTTCCTTGAACTGGTCAAAACCTTCATCAAGGAAAATGAGGGCAACGAAGCGCTTAAGGCCGATTTCCTTGACCCGCTGAAAGCCGCGTCGAAGGATCTGCAGACCGCGATGATGTATTTCATGCAGAACGGCATGAAGAACCCCAACAACGCGCTGTCGGGTTCCTATGACTTCATGCATCTCTTCGGCCATGTCTGCCTTGGCCTGATGTGGGCGCAAATGGCGAAAGCCGCGCATGAGGCATTGCAGGTCGGCACGGAAGACGTCACCTTCTATGAGACCAAACTGGCCACCGGACGCTATTACATGGCCCGCCGCCTGCCCGCGACCGCGCTGCATCTGGCGCGGATCAACACAGGCGCGGATACCGTGATGGCGCTGGAGGCTGCAAACTTCTGATGCACGGGCAAGGGCGGGACAGCCCCGCCCGCCTATCCCGCCAAGGAGCCTGCCGATGCCCAAGCGCTTCCGCCTGACCCGCCGATTCCCCGTCGCCATGACCGAGGACGGCTATCGCAAGCTGAAGAAATTCGCGGCCGAGGCAGGACTGGACGAAGGCGAGGCGCTGTCTTTCCTGTTCGAGAACTTCGACAGTGTCATCAACGAGGACACATTCGCCCACCGGCTGCGCCTGTTCAATACAGAGCTGGACGCGCGAAAACGCTGACGGCGACACGACATATCGGGGGAGGAGACCCGCATGACATCCGCCTGGATGACCGACGAACACCAGATGCTGTCAGATATGACAGCCAAGTTCATCAATGACGAATGGTCCCCCCATTTTGAACGCTGGCGCAATCAGGGTCAGATGGACCCTTCGATCTGGCAACAGGCGGGCGAGCTGGGTCTGCTCTGCCCGTCGATTCCCGAGGAATGGGGCGGGCATGGCGGCGATTTCGGTCATGAGGCGGCGATCCTCATTGAAGCCAGCCGCGCCAATCTGGCCAGTTGGGGCGTCGGCATCCATTCGGGCATCGTCGCGCATTACATCCTTGCCTACGGCACCGAGGATCAGAAACGCCGCTGGCTGCCCAAACTGACAAGCGGGAAACTGGTTGGTGCGCTGGCCATGACCGAACCCTCTACCGGATCAGATGTGCAGGCGATCAAGACCAAGGCGATCAAGGACGGCAACACCTACAAGCTGTCTGGCCAGAAAACCTTTATCACGAACGGCCAGCACGCCACGCTGATTATCGTCGCCGCCAAGACCGACCCCAGCCAGCGCGCCAAAGGTGTCTCGCTCATGGTGCTGGAAACCGACGGGGCCGTCGGCTTCACACGCGGTCGCAACCTCGACAAGATCGGCATGAAAGCCTCCGACACGTCAGAGCTTTTCTTCGACAATGTCGCCATACCGCCCGAAAATCTGCTGGGCGACGAGGAAGGCAACGGTTTTGTCCAACTGATGAGCCAGCTTCCGCAGGAACGGTTGATCATCGCTTGCGGTGCTATCGGCGCAATGGAGGGTGCTGTCGCCCGCACCATCCAGTATTGTCAGGAACGTGAGGCCTTTGGCGGGCCGTTGACGCAATTCCAGAACACCCGCTTCAAACTTGCCGAATGTCTGACCCGCACGAAAGTCGCCCGCGCCTTCCTCGATGAATGCATGGCCGAACATCTGCGCGGCGCGTTGACCGTCGAAAAGGCCGCCATGGCGAAATACTGGATTACCGATACCCAGAACCAGGTGCTGGACGATTGTTTACAACTGCATGGCGGCTACGGCTTCATGCAGGAATATGCGGTCGCCGAAATGTGGACCGACGCCCGGGTGCAGCGGATCTATGGCGGCACCAACGAGATCATGAAGGAACTGATCGCGCGCAGCTTCATCGACCGTAAATCCGCGTGATCACCTACATGATCACGCACTTTGAAAGTGCCAGACAGATGAGTAGTTTCAGCAAGATGAAACCGCAGGTCCACCCCGTCCCGCCTTACCACTTGGCTTTTGGAAATACCGGAACGGGGTTTCACCTTGCACGCCCATCGGCTCGCCAGCCTGTAACGCCAGACCGATCCTGACAGAAACACCTTAAATCAAGGCTACGCTGACACCCCGTTAATTCATCTTGCCAAAAATATTCAAGAAAACGTAGCGCCGGCCACGGGCGCGTTAAAGGAAGGAACGACCATGACCATCAAACTCTACTGCTTCGGCGAAAGCGGCAATGCCTATAAAGCGGCGCTGACACTCGAACTCTCGGGGCTGGAGTGGGAGCCCGTCTTTGTCGATTTCTTCAACGGGGGCACCCGCACGCCGGAGTTCCGCGCAATCAACTCGATGGGCGAGGTGCCTGTGATGGTCGACGGTGCGCTGACACTGTCGCAATCAGGTGCCATTCAGGATTACCTGAGCACCAAGGCCGGTAAATTCGGTGGCCATAGCGCGAACGAGCGGCGCGAGATCATGCGCTGGGTGCTGTGGGACAATCACAAACTCTCCTCGCAGGCGGGTATGACCCGTTTCCTGATGAACTTCCTGCCCGAGGACAAGCGCCCCGCAGAAGTGATCGGCTTCATGCAGGGTCGCCTGAAATCCGCCTACAAGACACTGAATGACGAGTTGGCCGATAAGGACTGGTTGGTCGGCAACCGGCTGACCATAGCTGATATCGCCTGCTGCGGGTATCTGTTCTACCCCGAACCCTTTGGCTTCGACCGCGCCGACTGGCCACATATCGACGCATGGCTGACACGGATCGAACAGACCCACGGCTGGAAACACCCCTATGACCTGATGCCCGGCAGCCCTGCTGACCGCGCCTGACCCAAGATCGGCCTGTATGGCAGGCCAAACCAAGGAGAAGACCATGACAGATGCTTATATCTACGATGCCATCCGGACGCCGCGCGGCAAGGGCCGCGCCGACGGATCGCTGCACGAAGTCACATCGGCCCGTATCAGCGCGCAGATGCTGAACGCGCTGAAAGAACGGAACGGTTTCGACGGCCACGCGGTCGAAGATGTGATCTGGGGAAATGTCACCCAAGTGATGGAACAGGGTGCCTGCCTCGCGCGCACCGCCGTTCTGGCCTCGGACCTTGACGAGCGCATCCCCGGTCTTGCCATCAACCGCTTCTGCGCCTCCGGGATGGAAGCCGTGAACCTTGCCGCCAACCAAGTGCGCGGTGGCGCGGGCATGGCCTATATCGCAGGCGGGGTCGAGATGATGTCGCGCGTCCCCATGGGCAGCGACGGTGCCGCTATCGCCGTCGATCCTTCCATCGCCATGGACAGCTATTTCGTGCCGCAAGGTATCAGCGCCGATATCATCGCCACCGAATACGGCTTTTCCCGTGACGAGGCGGACGCACTGGCCGTTGAATCCCAGCGCCGCGCCAAAGCGGCATGGGATGACAAGCGTTTCGCCAAATCGGTCGTCACAGTGCGCGACCAGAACGGCCTGCCTATTCTGGAACATGACGAATTCATGCGCCCCCAAACCGATATGCAAAGCCTTGGCGCGCTGAAGCCCAGCTTCAAGGACATGGGCGAGGTGATGCCCGGATTCGACAAGGTCGCGTTGATGAAATACCCGCACCTGGAGCGGATCAACCACATCCACCATGCGGGCAATTCCAGCGGCATCGTCGACGGTGCGGCAGGCGTACTGATCGGCAACAAGGAATTCGGCGAGAAATGGGGCATCAAACCCCGTGCGCGGATCAAGGCCACCTGCAAGATCGGCACCGATCCGACGATCATGCTGACCGGCCCCGTGCCCGCCACGCAGAAGATTCTTGCCGATAGCGGTATGAGCATCAGCGACATTGATCTGTTCGAGGTGAACGAGGCCTTTGCCTCGGTCGTGCTGCGCTTCATGCAGGCGTTCGATGTGGACAGTTCTGTCGTCAACGTCAACGGCGGCTCGATCGCCATGGGCCATCCGCTGGGTGCCACAGGTGCGATGATCATCGGCACGCTGCTGGACGAGTTGGAGCGCACAGGTAAGGGCACCGGCCTTGCCACGCTCTGCATCGCCTCGGGCATGGGTGCCGCCACAATCATCGAGCGGGTCTGATGGCAGACGCACCCCACCCCCTGCGCGCCGTGGCCGATCTGGCGGCGGACCGCAGCGATCTGCGTCTGGTGACCGAGAATGACAGCGCTTATGTCCGCATCCTTTGCGACAGCCCCGCGCTGATCTTCAAGCATAAGTCCGATCCGCGCGACAGCCTCGACCGAACCGATTTCAGCGGTCACAAGCGCATCGTTCTCGAAGAGGATGATTTCGCCCACGGCCCTGCCGCCACGCTGCAGACCATCCTCAGCTATCTCAAACATTACGAGGGCCGCGATCTGCACCTGCCCTCTTCCAAACCCCAATCGGGAGATATGACATGACCGATTTCACCATGAATAAAGACGCCGACGGCGTTGCCATCATCACCTGGGACTGCCCCGGCAAATCCATGAACGTGCTCAGCACTGACGCGCTGATGCATCTGGACAGCCTGATCGACGACGCTTTGGCAGATGATGCTGTCAAAGGCATCGTCATCACAAGCGGCAAGAAAGACTTTGCCGGCGGGATGGACCTGAACGTGCTGGCAAAGATGCGCGAAGATGCGGGCGACGAGCCCGCACGTGGCCTCTTTGACGGGATCATGCAGATGCACGCCGCCCTGCGCAAGATCGAGCGGGCGGGCATGGACCCCAAGACCCTGAAGGGCGGCAAACCCGTCGCCGCTGCTCTGCCTGGCACGGCTGTGGGCATCGGGCTGGAGCTGCCGCTGTCCACGCATCGCATCTTTGCCGCCCCCAACCCCAAAGCCAAGATCGGCCTGCCGGAAATCATGGTCGGCATTTTCCCGGGCGCCGGCGGCACCACGCGGATGGTGCGCAAGCTGGGTGTCATGGCCGCTGCCCCCTACCTGCTGGAAGGCAAGCTGCTTGACCCTGCCAAGGCGAAATCCGCAGGTATCATCGACGAGATCGCGGATGATCCTGTTGCCGCTGCGCGCGCATGGGTGCTGCAGGCCAAAGACGCCGATCTGGTCAAGCCCTGGGATGCCAAAGGCTATAAAATGCCAGGCGGCACGCCTTATCACCCAGCAGGCTTCCCCACATTTGTGGGCGCTTCGGCCATGGTCAACGGCAAGACGCAAGGCGCGTTTCCTGCCGCCAAGGCGCTGCTGTCGGCGGTCTACGAAGGCGCGATGGTCCCCTTCGATACCGCTCTCAAAATCGAGGCGCGCTGGTTCGTCAACGTCCTGATGAACCCGTCCTCTGCCGCGATGATCCGCTCGCTGTTTTTGAACAAGGAAGCGCTGGAAAAGGGTGCCGTTCGCCCCGACGGTGTTGCCGATCAGCGCGTCAAGAAGATCGGCGTTCTGGGAGCGGGCATGATGGGCGCGGGCATCGCGCTGGTGTCTGCGCAGGCCGGGATCGAAGTTGTCCTGATCGACGCCAAACAGGAAAGCGCCGACAAGGGCAAAGCCTATACCGAGGATTACCTTGATAAGGGCATGAAGCGTGGCAAGGTCACCGCTGAAAAGAAAGAGGCGATGCTGAACCTGATTACCGCCACCACTGATTATGAAGCGCTGAAAGGCTGCGACCTGATCATCGAGGCGGTGTTCGAGGATATGGGCGTCAAGGCCGAGGTCACCAAAAAGGCCGAGGCGGTGATCCCTGCCGATTGCATCTATGCCTCCAATACCTCGACGCTGCCGATCAGCGAACTGGCCAAGGCATCATCGCGCCCCGAGCAATTCATCGGCATCCACTTCTTCTCGCCGGTCGAGAAAATGCTGCTGGTCGAGATCATCAAAGGTGAAGCAACCGGCGATGTGGCTGTGGCAAAGGCGCTGGACTATGTGCGCCAGATTCGCAAGACGCCGATCGTGGTCAACGATGCGCGCTTCTTCTATGCCAACCGCTGCATCATCCCCTACATCAATGAAGGGATGCGGATGGTCAAAGAAGGCGTGGCCCCTGCCCTGATCGACAATGCTGCGCGGATGCTGGGCTTCCCCGTGGGTCCGCTGCAACTGGTCGATGAAACATCCATTGATCTGGGCGCGAAAATCGCCCGCGCAACCAAGGCCGCAATGGGCAATGCCTATCCCGATGGCGAGGTGGACGAGATCATCTTCTATATGGAAGGCGAGGGTCGCATGGGCCGCAAGGCCAAGGCCGGTTTCTTCACCTATGACGAATCCGGCAAGCGTCTGGGTTACTGGGAAGGTCTTGGCGACAAGTATCCCCGTCTTGATGAGCAGCCCAGCCTGACCGAGGTGCAGCACCGCCTGATATTCGCGCAAGTGCTGGAAGCGGTCCGCGCGCTTGAGGAAGGTGTGCTGGAAGACATCCGCGAGGGTGACGTGGGCGCGATCCTCGGCTGGGGTTTTGCCCCGTGGTCCGGCGGTCCGTTCAGCTGGCTTGATATCATCGGCACCCCCTACGCGGCCGAACGCTGCGACCAGTTGACCGAGGCTTATGGCGACCGCTTTGCCTGCCCGCCCTTGCTGCGCGAGATGGCTGACAAGACGCAAAGCTTCTACGGGCGTTTCGGACCGACGAAAAAAGCCGCTGCCTGAGTCCGAATCAGAGGATTGAAAAAACAAACGGCGCATCCCCGAGGGGTCGCGCCGTTTGCATTTGGGGGTCGTGCTGCCCAGCCATATTATTTCTATTTTGGAAACAGTAAACAGAAATAGTCAATAATTGACTAATATTGGCGATAATCTGCCCAGCGCATCAAAAAGTATAGCCAAAGCGTGTGATGTCTTCGGCGCAAAGTTCGGCCAGCAATGCTGCGTCATTGTCACTGAAATATCCACGATAATCAGCGCACCGATCCGAATGGTTGACCCGATCCAATGCCAAACGGAAGCCCAGATGCGACCATAGCGGGGCTGCCTCCTGCTCGAAATGCTCTATCCGAATGAAGGACTTGCATCGTTCGACGCCGACCGCATCGCACATATAGCGGCCGTAGGGCCATGCCGTCACACTGGCGCGCGTCTGCGGATGGTTCAGAAACGCGGAAAAATCCAGTGTCTTGGCCAAGATGACAGCAGGATGATCGAAGGCCTGCACCCGCAGCCAGTGGTAATAGCTAACCATACGATCCCAAGGATTGCGTACCAGCGTGAAGCAGAAATACTCCGCCAGTTGCGGGGCAGAGACCAAGCCGTCGATATCGGCCAGTGTCGAATGTTTCCACAAACGCCCGGCCGCAGTTACGCCCTTGAGCCTGTGACGCCGCCGCCGTGCCTTGGGCGTGTCGCCCAGCAAGATATCATCGGCGCGCGTCCGTGTCTCAAGCGCCAAGGCCAGCGCGGTGCCCGCGGTCTTGGGGATATGGACAAATATGTAACGGCGGCCCGGCGAGATGATCATGAACTCACGCTACCCCATCGCACCGGTCATGCAAGCCGCCTTATCCAGGGATGATTTCGCGCCGTTGTTCCTTGCCGGACCTGAGCGCGATGATCAAACCTGCGGATGCGATCATTGCGATACCGATGGCCTGCCACAGACCAACGGGCTGGCCGAACAGGTGCCACGCAAAGAAGGGGCCGAAAATCATCACCGAATATTCGAACACTGACACGAACCCCGCCTCGCCCAGTTGGTAGGCCTTGATGATACACCAGACACCGGCCAGAGATCCGACAGCCTGCAACCAGATCAGCGGCCATACATCGCCCACCGGCCAGACCCAACGCTGGCTGAGAAACCCTGTTTCCGGCAGATTCAACATCACCAGACCGATCGCTGCCATAGCGGATATCCCACCCTGAAAAATCATGACCCCCAACAGCAGGCTCATTGTACTTTCTCCCTCGCACCACGCGCGGGTCGCTATGATGCCGACGGCGTAGAAGAGCCCGCCCAGAACTGGCAACAGGGTCCAATAGGAAAACGACCCCGTCTCGGGTTGCAAGACCAGCAGAATCCCAACAAAGCCAAGCCCGACCGCCAGAATACGCCATGGCCCAATGGTCTGTCCCATCAGGCCCCAAGTGATCAGCAGGATGAAAATAGGCGAGGTGAACAGCCCCGCCAATGCCTGCGCCAGAGGCATAAATCCAAGCGCGCCGAAGTAACACATCATTGCCATCGCCGCGAAGGCAGACCTGCCGCCCACACGTAGAAAGGACTGCGGACGCAGTGTGCCCAGCCCTGCCCATGACATGGCAACGAGGATCGGCAGCATCAGAACGGTCCGCATGACCTGAAACTGCCAGAGCCCGATCTCGTCCGAAATGGCAGCAACGTAATTGTCGATGAAACCGATGATCAGCATTGCCACCAACATGATACCGGCGGCGGCAAAGGGCCGGTTCAGATCGGCGCTGATGGCATGAGTCATGGCATATCCGGTTGTCAAGAATATCCATTGCTTACGCTGCGGCGATCACGACCTCAAGCAGCGCTTGCTTAGCTGGCTGCTTCTCATGTAATCAGGCGCAGGGCGTGCCGATGGCGTCGGCGCGGGATGCCTGCATCCTTTCCTGCGGATCATCCGCTGCCGTCCTGTACGCCGGGACCTCTGACAAGGGGGCCCGCGTCGATCCGGCCCCGCAGGACCGCAAAATGACAAACATATCCAGACCTGACATGTACCGCTTCCACAACGGCCAGAAAGCGCCGCTGCCCTTCTCACAGGCCGAATACGCAGCCCGCCTGACCGGGTTGCGCGCGTTGATGGCCGAACAGGGCGTCGATGCCTGCGTACTGACATCCATGCACAACGTCGCCTATTATTCGGGCTTTCTCTACTGCTCTTTCGGGCGGCCCTATGCCTGTGTCGTCACGGCCAGCGCCTGCGTGACTATCAGCGCAGGCATTGATGCAGGCCAGCCTTGGCGGCGCAGCGTCGGCGACAACATCACCTATACCGACTGGGCGCGCGACAATTACTGGCGGGCTGTTTTGTCAGTGACCGGCAGCAACCGCGTGATCGGGTTCGAGGGCGATCACCTGACCCTGCTGCAATCGGCCAAGCTTGATGCTTTCCTCTTGCCTGCCTCTCGCGTCGATATCGCGCCTGCGACGATGCAGCAGCGGATGCGCAAGTCCGAGGCGGAAATCGCCCTGATCCGCGCCGGTGCGAATGTTGCCGATGTGGGAGGCTATGCCATCCGTGACGCAGTGCGCGTGGGTGCGCGGGAAATCGACATTGCGATGGCAGGGCGCGACGCGATGGAAGCCGAGATTGCCAAGCGGTTCCCCTATGCCGAGTACCGCGACACATGGGTCTGGTTCCAGTCCGGACTGAACACGGACGGCGCGCACAATCCGGTAACGTCTCGGATACTTGAAAAGGGCGACATCCTGTCGCTCAATACCTTTCCGATGATCTCGGGCTATTACACCGCGCTGGAGCGGACGTTGTTCGCGGGCAGCGTAGATGCCGCAAGCCTTGCCATCTGGCAGGCCAATGTCGACACCCACGAATACGGTATGTCCCTTCTGCAACCGGGCGTGTCCTGTGCCGAAGTAACCGAGAAGATCAACACATTCCTGTCCGACCGTGACCTGCTGCAATACCGCACCTTCGGCTATGGCCACAGCTTCGGTCTGCTGTCGCATTATTACGGGCGCGAAGCCGGACTGGAGCTGCGCGAGGATATCCACACCTTGCTTGAACCCGGCATGGTCATCTCGATGGAGCCGATGCTAACCCTTCCCGCAGGTGCACCCGGCGCAGGGGGCTACCGCGAGCATGACATTCTGGTCATCACCGCAACCGGCAACGAGAATATCACCGCCTATCCCTATGGCCCTGATTTCAACGTGGTCGGCTGAACCGACAAGGCGCGGGTTTATTCTTTCATGCTCGCGCCTTTCGCACTTTCACTTCTGTCTTGGTCGCGCAATATTGTGTCTCAACACCGCCGCAAGGCGACAGATCGAGCAAGGGGGACATTATGGGCTGGATGGCGGACGAGACCGGACTGGGCAAAACCGAGGCGAATTACATGCCCCTGACGCCGCTGTCGTTCCTCAAGCGCGCAGCGATCGTGTTTCCCGAACATCCTGCTGTGATCTATGGGCCGCATCGCAAAACCTATGCACAATACCATGAGCGGGTCACCCGCCTTGCCTCGGCTCTCACCAAACTGGGCATCCAGCCCGGCGATGTCGTCGCCACCCTGATCCCCAACCTGCCTCCACAAGCCGAGGCGCATTTCGGCGTGCCAGCCAGCGGTGCTGTCCTCAACACCATCAACACGCGGCTGGAGCCTGACACTATCGCCTATATCCTTGACCATGGCGGCGCAAAGGTGCTGCTGGTTGATCCGCAATTCCTGCCCATGGCGGCCGAGGCGATGGAGCGGATGGAAGGTCCGGCCCCCATCGTGATCGAAGTCGCGGACAACCACGCAGGCGTCCATGCCCATGGTCATTACATGGAATACGAAGACCTCCTCGCTACAGGCGAACCCGATTTCCAGTGGATCATGCCGCAGGACGAATGGGAATCGATCGCCCTCAACTATACCTCCGGCACGACGGGTCGGCCCAAGGGCGTCGTTTATCACCATCGCGGGGCCTATCTGAACGCGATGGGGCAGGTCATCAGCTGGCGCATGACCATGCACCCGCGATACCTGACGATTGTGCCGCTCTTCCATTGCAACGGCTGGTGCCACACATGGATGATGCCGGTCTTGGGCGGCACAGTGATCTGTTGCCGCGACATCACCGCGCCTGCGATCTTCAACGCCATCGCCGATGAAGGTGTGACGCATTTCGGCGGCGCGCCTATCGTGCTGAACACGCTGGTGAACGCGCCCGCCGCGCAACGCCGCGACTTTTCCCAAACGGTCGAGGTCTTTACCGCAGGCGCCCCTGTCGCCCCCGCGACGCTGGCCAAGATCGAACCGATGGGCTTCAACGTCACGCAGGTCTACGGGCTGACCGAAACCTACGGCCCCGGCACCGAATGCACATGGAACGCCGCGTGGGACGACCTGCAAGGCGACGACCGCTCTGCCGTCAAGGCCCGTCAGGGTGTTGCCATGCCGTTTCTGGAAGGCGTCACCGTCATGACCGACGACATGGACCAGATTCCCATGGACGGCATCACGCAGGGCGAGATCATGTTTCGCGGCAATGGCGTGATGAAAGGCTACCTGAAGAACCCGAAGGCGACCGAGGAGGCGTTTCGCGGCGGCTGGTTCCATTCCGGCGATATCGCCGTGCAGCACCCCAACGGCTATATGCAGATCAGCGACCGCGCCAAGGATATCATCATTTCAGGCGGCGAGAATATCTCGTCGGTCGAGGTCGAGGGCGTGCTCATGGCGCATCCCGATGTGCTGCTCTGCGCCGTGGTTGCCAAGCCCGACGAGAAATGGGGCGAGGTGCCCTGCGCCTTTGTCGAGTTGAAAGACGGCGTCAAGGGTGACGAGGCCGCCCTCATCGCCTTCGCACGAGAGAAGCTGGCAGGCTTCAAGACTCCCAAGACCGTGGTGTTTCAGGAATTGCCGAAAACCTCGACGGGGAAAATCCAGAAGTTCGAATTGCGGGCGATTGCCAAGGGGATGTGAGGGGGGCACTTAGTCGCATGATCGCCGACCCGCGGGGTGGCGATGCAACGCCTGTTCGAGGCAGTTTATGGTCGCCCGGTCCTCCTACCTCGGTTCAAGCCGGAACGGTCACATAATCGCCGCCCCATGGGGCGGGTCGGTGATCGCGCGGCGGCCTGCGGCCTTGATTCCGCACGGGGAAAAAGATCCCTCCATATTGAATATTTATTACAGCTAGTAGGTAAAATTTGCTAGCTTTCTAAGCTCGTTATCACTAAGCAGTCTTGCATATTTTCCAATACGCTTTGTCAGACTTTGGAACTGCTGACACCGCTCCTCTGCTAAAAAGGCTTCAAATGCACAGCCGGCCAGAATTCTGTTCATAGTTTTTACAGTGTAGTCTTGCCTGTCTGAAGAACCACCAATTATTGCAACAGTCGACGAAATTGGAAGGATCACACACTCAATCTTGTCTGACTTTTGAGAAAATGGTGAAGCACCTTCTTTCTTTACAAATGCCAACGTAGTATCTGGTAATATAAATTTTTCTAGATTTGAGCGAAATATATGATATCTGCGATCTAAATGTGATTGAGTGCGAAACTCTTCATCCAAACTTCGACTAAGGATTTCATTCTGAGCTTGCCTTATAATGTCAGGAAACCTCTCCGAAATCGCAAAAATCTTATCTATACCTCCCTCCATGGATCTAACTATATCATCATCAGGCATCTTGCCGATGGCCCAAATTACCAAACTCTTGTAGTGCTCTCGTCTATCCGGAGGAACAAAGGACTTACCAAAAAACTTTTCCAATTCCGCCGGATTGTCTTCTAAATAGGAAACCATCGCCTTTCTCAATTTTTCTGCACTTTTTGAAGACTTGACCCATCCACCAACTAATCTTTGCAGCCGCATTGACGAGTCTTTTCTCAAAAATGAAGTCCGTGTTTCCAGATGTCCAATTAGGCTGGCGATTGTTTTTGAGTCAATTTCGGATCCATGAGGCAAATTCCGAAATTCCTGAACCTCACTTTGCATTCGATTCTCAAAATCGGTTATCACCTCATCAGCAAGTGATCCTTTGTCTCCATAGAAATGCTTCTCAAAACCAAATAGGCGTGTCACTGTTCGTTTAGGAGCCACACCCTTCATATAAGTCCAAATATGATGATCTTTGCCGCGCTTCTCACCAAAACCGCGTTGAAGCAACTGCCAAACATGATGCTGACGATTTCCAGCCAACCAAACACTCCACTTTTAAAAATTCACTAATAAGAGGGTGCTTTGAAAGAAAGTTTTGTCAATAAACTTTTTGCACGGGATACACGTCAAATCTGCACACAAGGTTAATTTTGTTGAGAGTGGCTTCATTTTCTTTCAGATTTTCCTGCGTGTAAGAAAGTGATCACTCTAGACAAGCACCTCCCAACCGTTAAAATTTCCCTAACACGCGCCCGCCCCCTTGATCCCAAACGATCCAAAAAATTTCCCATCGTGGGACATGCCCCGGAGCGGCCCCTCTTCCCCACTACCGCCCCGCCCAACCTCATGCTAAACTCGCGCAAACAGAGGCAGGGCAGCCCCATTCATGACGGCATTGCAGGAGTATCAACGGCTTGAGGCCTCCGCCCTCTGGCGTGCCTCGCCCGAGGAGCAGCGGCGCGAGGTGATTGTCTCGATCGGCGAGGCGACGCTGGTGATTTCGGACCTGCAAGACCGCCCCCTGACCCATTGGTCGCTGGCCGCTATCGCGCGGGCCAATCCTGACGAGACCCCCGCCATCTATCATCCCGACGGTGATCCGTCGGAAACGCTGGAACTGGCCGAAGCCGAGATGATCGCCGCCATCGAGAAGCTGCGAACCGCCGTCGCGCGGCGGCGCCCGCGTCCGGGGCGTTTGCGGGGGATGGGGCTGTTCGGCTCGGTCACCCTTGTCGCCCTGCTTGCGGTGTTCTGGCTACCCGGCGCGATGATGAACCACACGATCAATCTTGTGCCCGACGTCAAGCGCGAGGATCTGGGCCGCGCGCTGATGACCCATCTGGAGCGCGTGACCGGCCTTCCTTGCGTCGCGCCCGAAGGGTTGCAGGTGCTTCAAAAGCTGTCAGCCCGCCTGCCCGATACCGATGGCCGCCGCAATGCCCTGATCGTGATCCGCAGCGGGCTGCGCGACACGGTGCGCCTGCCCGGACGGATCATGCTGATCGGGCGCGGCTTGGTCGAGGATTTCGAGGAACCCGATGTGCTGGCTGGCTATGTCATTGCCGAGCAACAGCGCGCTGCCGATAGCGACCCCCTGGGCCGTTTGCTGCGCTGGGGCGGCATCAGCGCCAGTTTCCGTATGCTGACCACCGGCACCCTGCCCGACGCGACCCTGCGCGCCTATGCCGAAACGCTGCTGACCACCGCGCCGCTGCCCGTGTCGGATGCCGCCCTCAAGGCAGGGTTCGAACGCCTGTCGGTGCGCGCCACGCCCTATGCTTATGCGCTGGACCCGACAGGCGAGAAGACGATCACCCTGATCGAGGCCGACCCATTCGCCAGCGCGCCGCCGCAACCCTTGCTGTCAGATGGCGACTGGCTGCGGCTGCAATCCATCTGCGGGGCCTGATCCTTGTTCAACGATCCGGTAACGGGCTAGCCCGCCACGCAATCGGCGAAATAATGCATCTCGCCATCCTCGCCCTTTTCCTGCACCAGACCATGGATATCGGTTTCGAATCCGGGGCATTCGCGGGCAAATTCACGGTTGAACTTGAGGTAGTCCACGATCTTGCGGTTGAACACCTCACCGGGGATCAGCAGGGGGATACCCGGCGGATAGGGTGTCACAAGGCTCGTGGTGATCCGCCCTTCCAACTGGTCGATCGGCACGCGCTCTGTGCTGCGCCGCGCGATATGGGCATAGGCGTCGCTGGGTTTCATCGCGGGGGTCAGATCGCTCAGATACATTTCTGTCGACAGGATCGCCACGTCGTATTTGGCGTATTGGCGGTGCACCTGCTCGCAGAGATCGCGCAGGCCCATGTTTTCATAGCACGGCTGCTTGGCACAGAATTCCGGCATTGCGCGCCAAATCGGCTGGTTCTTGGCGTGATCGTCCTTGAACTGTTGCAGCGCGGTCAGAAGCGTATTCCAGCGGCCTTTGGTAATGCCGATGGTGAACATGATGAAAAAACTGTAAAGGCCGGTTTTCTCGACCACGACACCGTGCTCGGCAAGGTATTTCGTGACGATCGACGCGGGAATACCCGTGTCTTCAAAACGCCCGTCCAGATTGAGGCCCGGCGTGATGATCGTGGCCTTGATCGGGTCCAGCATGTTGAAGCCGGGGGCCATATCGCCGAAACCGTGCCAACTGTCTTCCCCGTCCGAGGGTTGCACGCCATCGGCATCGGTACGTTTGAGCACCCAATCCTTGGTCAGCCCTATGCCTTCCTCGCTCAGCTCCTCCGGCCCCCAGACCTTGAACCACCAGTCGTCGTCGCCGTATTCCTCGTCGATCTTCCGCATTGCGCGGCGGAAATCGAGCGACTCTTCGATGCTTTCCTCGACCAGAGCGGTGCCGCCCGGCGGCTCCATCATGGCGGCGGCGACATCGCAGCTTGCAATGATGCTGTATTGCGGGCTGGTCGAGGTGTGCATCAGATAGGCTTCGTTGAACAAATGCCGGTCCAGCGGGGTATCCTGACTGTCCTGCACCAGGACATGGCTGGCCTGACTTATGCCTGCGAGCAGCTTGTGAAGGGATTGGGTCGCATAGGTCACCGAATGTTTGGGGCGCGCCCTTTTGCGCCCCATCGAATGGAAATTGCCGTAGAACGGATGAAACGAGGCATGCGGCAGCCACGCTTCGTCAAAGTGCAGGTTGTCCACATAACCATCCAGCAACCCCTTGATGGTTTCGGTGTTGTAAAGCACCCCGTCATAGGTCGATTGCGTCAGCGTCATGATGCGCGGCTTGACGGTATCCGCGTCGACGCCCGCCAGCAGCGGATTAGCGCGGATCTTGGCCTTGATCGCCTCGACCTCGAAGGCGCTTTGCTGGATCGGGCCGATAATGCCCCAATGGTTGCGCGTGGGTTTCAAAAAGACCGGCACAGCGCCCGTCATGATGATGCTGTGCAAGATGGATTTGTGGCAGTTGCGATCCACCACAACCACATCACCGGGGGCCACCGTATGGTGCCAGACCATCTTGTTCGAGGTCGAGGTGCCGTTCGTCACGAAAAAGCAATGATCGGCATTGAAGATACGCGCCGCATTGCGCTCGGACGCACCGATGGCACCGTTGTGATCCAGTAGCTGGCCCAGTTCCTCGACCGAGTTGCAGACATCTGCACGCAGCATGTTCTCGCCGTAGAACTGGTGATACATTTGCCCGATCGGTGATTTCAGGAAAGCAACGCCGCCGGAATGGCCGGGGCAGTGCCACGAATAGGACCCGTCCTCGGCATAATCCAGCAGCGCTTTGAAAAACGGCGGCTGGATACCTTCGAGATATGATTTCGCCTCGCGGATGATGTGTTTGGCAACAAATTCCGGCGTATCCTCGAACATATGGATGAAGCCGTGCAATTCGCGCAGGATATCATTGGGCAGGTGGCGGCTGGTTTTCGTCTCGCCGTAGACATAGATCGGCACATCGGCGTTCTTCCACCGCACTTCCTCGATAAAGCTACGCAGGTTCAGAACCGCAGGGTCAAGATCAGGACCGGGGCTGAATTCCTCATCGTCGATAGACAGCACAAAAGCACTGGCCCGCGACTGTTGCTGCGCAAACTTGGACAGATCACCATAGCTGGTCACACCCAGCACCTCGAACCCTTCCTGCTCGATGGCTTCAGCCATGGCGCGGATACCAAGGCCCGATGAGTTTTCAGAACGGAAGTCTTCGTCGATGATCACGATGGGAAAGCGGAATTTCATGGATTTCTCCTCAGGGAAACGTGAGATCGGAACGCGCCGTTCCCGGCAGTTGGACCCGATTCCCGCCTCGGGATGTTTTGCGACGTAATGCTGGCCGGTATGTTTCTGTTGCAACCGACCCCGTCAAGAGGGGCTTCATCATTCGGAAATGGCAGTTTGTGATATTGCCGGACAGAAGCCCATACCCGTTGTTGATATCTGCATTCAACAATCTGGCTATAAACAGTATTTTTATAGCTCTCCCACAAATCTGAACCGCATAAAACATGTTCCGATCTCCTGCATCACAGTAAGCCCCGCGCTTGATTAGCCCTTCGACCAAGAATGACATGCGTTGCGCGATACTGGTGTATCGTCTATCGACGATTAACCATGTGTCAGTCCGGACGGAGAGTAGTCTTTGCAAGACACCGATTCACGCAATGACGAAAGGATCGCACAACTGGCCAAGGCACTGGCCCATCCCGCGCGTTTGCGAATCCTGCGACTGTTGCGCGTGACCCCCGGCTGTATCGGTGGCGACATTGTCGATTCGGTCGGGCTGGCGCAATCGACCGTGTCTGAACATTTGCGGATTCTCAAGGCGGCAGGCCTGATCGAAGGCCAGATAGACCCGCCACGCATCTGCTATGCGACTATCCCCCAAGCACTGGCCCCGCTTGCGATGTTGCTTGCGGACCTGCAGGCAAACCACCATGACTCACCGCCCAGCCTTACCCTCGATCGAACAGGCTGAACCATGACGGGTTTTGAACGCTTCCTCTCGCTTTGGGTGTTCCTTTGCATTGCAACGGGGATCTTCTTTGCTACGCTACTTCCCAGCGTATTCGGGCTGCTGGCTTCGCTCGAATATGCATCGGTCAATCTTGTCGTGGCCGTTCTGATCTGGGCGATGGTCTATCCGATGATGGTCGCCGTGGATTTCAGCGCGCTTGGCCGCGTGGGAGAGCGCCCGAAAGGGCTGGTCATCACGCTTGTGGTCAACTGGTTGATCAAACCCTTTACCATGGCCGCACTGGGCGTGCTGTTTTTCAACTACATCTTCACCGGTCTGATCGACCCTGCCGATGCAGGGCAGTACATTGCGGGACTGATCCTTTTGGGCGCGGCTCCATGCACGGCAATGGTCTTTGTCTGGTCGCAACTGACCAAGGGCGATCCCAATTACACGCTGGTGCAGGTGTCTCTCAACGATGTGATCATGGTTTTCGCCTTTGCGCCGATTGTGGCCCTGCTTCTGGGCATGACCGAGCTATCCGTGCCCTGGGAAACGCTGGTTCTGTCGGTTGTGCTCTATGTCGTGTTACCTCTGATCGCAGGCGCAATCACACGGTCGCGCCTGATGCGGAAAGGTGGCGAAGCGACCGTGGCGGGCTTTACCGCACGGATCAAGCCTGCATCGGTTCTGGGTCTTTTACTGACAGTCGTGCTTCTGTTCGGGTTTCAAGGGAACGTGATCCTCAAAAACCCGTTCCTGATCGTGCTGCTTGCAACGCCCATTTTGATCCAGTCCTATGGCATCTTCGCTATCGCCTATTTCTGGGCATGGCGCTGGAAGGTTCCGCACAATGTCGCTGCCCCCTGCGCGTTGATCGGCACATCAAATTTCTTCGAACTTGCAGTCGCCGTAGCGATCGGCCTGTTCGGACTGAACTCTGGTGCGGCGCTTGTCACAGTGGTCGGCGTTCTCGTCGAGGTGCCCGTGATGCTGTCGCTGGTATGGTTCGCAAACCACACAAGACCGCGGTTCTCAGGGTAGGCTTTCGCCTGTGCCAGAAAACATGTTTGGAAAGCTTGGCAGCAGAGGACCGTATTGGTCACTTTGCCCAGATTCTACTCCTCAGGCACACACTCGATTATCCAATTGATATAGAGCTATTTTTCACGCACATGACGTCGATTTAGCCTGTTCCATCGCCGCAGCCTTCCGGTAGCCAAAGTCAGATGAGGCATCTTGATTCATCCACCAATCGGAGTGGCCATACTCGATGACCGGATCGAAACTTTGGTCCATGCCTGACAACTGGTCTTCGATCGCAGCCGTCAGAGCATCAAGAAGCTACGGCTTAATGCTTCTTTCCATCACTTGGACTTGCCCGGGGAATGTAGAGAGCACCAACTGAGGAACCAGGAGGTGCTCTATGGGAAACGGAAACAGATCCACGCCGGAGTTTCGGTGTGAAGCGGTCCGGCGGGCACTGACAAGTGGTCGGACGCGGCGGGAGATCGCGGAGGATCATGGTATCGGGGCATCGACGCTGACAGGTTGGCTGAGCCAGGAACGCCATGCCAGTGAGGCAAACACGGCACCCAGTTCTCGAAAAGCGGGCGCGGGAACGGCTATGACTGTGAATGTGGTATTGCAGCTTGATGGCCTGACCCATGCTACGATTGACTGCGTGTCATTGCGTTGACGTGTCGACCATCAAGTCGGGGCTGATCTGGCCGGTCGCGTGGCAATCCCGCCAGCAGGCCGAAAACGCCATCGCCAGATACATCGACGGTTTCTATAACCCCGTCAGGCGACATTCATCGCCTGGCTTCCAGAGCCCCATCGCCTTCGGGCGAAAGGTGCGGGAAGTGAGCTAAACGCTCTTCATAAAAGCCGCGCAAGTCCATGCCTGTGCGCTTCAGATCAGAATTCGCTAAGCGGTGACTCCGGGCGGAACAAGTGAGTGCTCCGGCCATATTCGGAAAGACGGATACCGGACTTTCGCCTCGCAAGCGAAATACTCTTGACCAATCTGCTAAAGCAGAAGTCATCATGTGCCGCCAACAGGTCGCGCGACGATGCCGGATTCCTCAAGCGCCCTGCCCGTGATCCGTCAGGCAGGCCGCGTGATCGCGCAGAACCTCGAGAACCCGACAGTCTGCGACAGTATCGCCGCTGCATTCGCCAAGCATCCGCGTGAGTTCCTTGCGCAGGGCTTCCAGTCTGGTGATCCGGACCTCGACCTCCTTCAACTGGTGATGCGCGATGCGATCCACATCTTCGCATGACCGGTTCGGGTTGTCGGAAAGATCCAACAGTTCGCGGATCGCTTCGAGCGTGAAACCAAGCTGCCGCGCATGCCGGATGAAGGCGAGCCGGTCGAGATCGCTGTCGCCATACCGACGTTGCCCGCCCTCGGTTCGGTCTGGTTCCGGCAAAAGCCCGACCTGTTCGTAGTAGCGGACCGTCTGGACCTTGGTCCCGGTGCGTTTGGCCAGCGTGCCGATCGTGAGCATGAAAAGCCTCCTGTTTACTGCAGCATTTGTAGGTTTCGTCGCGGCGATCAACAAGGCTTCACGAATGCGTCAGCGTCTGTCGCTCGTGCAAAAAGAGCTTGAACCTCTACCGACTGTAGCTTGTAAGCAGCGACCAAAGTCAAGACTGACCCGACATGGACGCCAGATGAAAGCAACCACGCACTTCTGCGCGCACACCGTCCGCAGGGCGTCACATGGCGGGACGCTGCCAGAGCTGATCTTCAGGATTTCGGGCAACATGCGCGGATCAGGCTCGTGAGCGGACGCGCCCAATGAATTGGAGACCAAGAAAATGAAAACACTTGCATCGACCACAATAGCCCTTGTCCTGCTGACCGTAGCGCCGCCCGTGCTTGCCAGCGGCGACGCAGTAGTGATCGAGGGCGCGTGGTCGCGCGCCTCGATCGGGACAAGCCGTCCCGGCGTGGCCTACATGCGCCTGCAAAATACGGGCGACGCGCTGGTGACGGTGACGGGGCTGCGCACCGACCTTGCGATGATGCCCATGATCCATACCAGCACCACCGACGCGCAGGGGGTGAACCGGATGTCGCATTTGGAACAAGTCGAGATCGCCGCCGGTGAGACAGTGGCTTTGGAACCCGGCGGGCTGCATGTGATGCTCATGGACCTCCAGCGCCCGATGATCGAGGGCGAGAGCTTCACGCTGTCGCTGATCCTTGCAGATGGCGAGGAGATTACCGTCGAAGTGCCGATCCGCAGCATGGCGGCACGGGGTCCGGCGGACTGATGCGGCAGCGAAAATGCTCAACACCGTGTTCATCCCGGTCGATCCGTACTGGGATACCACCGCGGCGATGGCCGAGCATGTCGGTTATTTCCATCCCCAGATCCGACGCTGGACGGGAGAGCGCGCGCAAATCGCACGGGCGGCGGAAGGTTTTCGGGTGTTCTACGAGAAAGTCGCACTCGAGGGCGGCGACTACACCAAGGACCACACCGCCGGTGTCTTTCTCTTCGACGCGACAGGCGCGCTGTTCAGCATCATCGACTATCACGAAAACGCGCGAATTCGCGCTGCCCAAGATTCGCCGTGCGATGGTGCGCGGCGCGCCCGGGACGGGCTGAGCGGCCTGTTACTAAAAAATCTCTGAAACCTCTTGAACCTCTAGTAGCTGGAGGTCCCATGTTGGAACTATCAACGGAGAGGGCCGCATGAACGACAACAGAACCACGGCGAATAAAGGCGCTTGCGATGCGGACGGATTCGTCCTTCCAGGCGATCCATCACCTCGGCTGGCAGCGTCCTGCTGTGGCGGTAGCAACGACACGGCGACCTCCTGCTGCGGCCCGTCTGCGGACACGGATTCAGCCACATGGCGCCGCGTGGACTGGATGCTCTGGGGCTCAGGCGCGATCATCGTGGTCTCTTACCTCGGAGCCTTCGTTCTGCCGCACGACGCGCCCCTCGGCCTCGGCATCTTTACCCATGGCGTGCAGGAGATGATGAACCTGATGTGGTGGGGCATTCTCGTCGGGATGCTCGCCGTCGGCCTGATCGACCGAGTGCCCCGGCAATTCGTCATCGGCGTCATCGGCCGCGATCAGGGGACAAAAAGCCTTGTGCGCGCGGTGCTGGCCGGCGTCCTGCTCGATCTGTGCAACCACGGTGTGTTGATGGTCGGCGCCAAACTTTATGAGCGCGGTGCGAGCCTTGGGCAGGTCTTTGCCTTCCTGATCGCCTCGCCTTGGAACTCGCTGTCGCTGACCATCATCATCGGCGTGCTGATGGGGTGGCAGTGGATGGCGGTCTTTCTGGTCGCGTCGCTGGTCATCGCCTTCGCCACCGGCCTTGCAGTCGAAACGCTGGAGCGCGCGGGCCGCGTAACGCCGAACCCGAACCGCGTGGACCTGCCCGTCGATTTCCACGTCTGGCGCGAGGCGAAGGCCGGCTTGCGCGCCACCCGTTACGATTTCGCCTTTGCCCGCGACATCGCGCGTCGGTCCGTCACCGCAAGCCGGATGGTCCTGCGCTGGCTGTTCTTCGGCGTGGTGCTGGCGGCACTGATCCAGGCGACGGTGCCGACCGAGGTTTTCGCGACATGGTTCGGCGCGACGCTTCTGGGCCTTTTCACCACGCTCCTTGCCGCCACGATCATCGAGGTCTGCTCGGAAGGATCGGTGCCGATCGCCGCCGACCTGATGACCCGCGCCGCAGCGCCAGGCAACGCCTTCACCTTCCTGATGGCGGGCGTGGCCACCGACTACACCGAGATCCTGGTCCTGAGGGAGGTCACGGGGCGCCTGAAGGCCGCGCTTCTGTTGCCGCTGCTGACGGTTCCCCAAGTTCTTGTGATCGGCTGGGCCTTGAACGTCGCGGGATGACCGAGCATGACTATACAATTGGAGGATAGATCATGCCCATATTAACACGCCGCAGCCTTCTCATCGGTGCTGCAAGTCTCATCGCAATCGCACCAACTTTGAGTGTTGCTCAGGACACGCCCGCAATTCACGTTCTGAAAGACCAGAACTGCGGCTGCTGCGAGGCCTGGGTGCGCATCCTGCGCGACGATGGCATGACGGTCACGACCGAGAACAGCTTCGGCACGTTGCTGATCCGCCACAAACTCGACAGCGGCGTTCCGCAAGAGATGATCTCCTGTCACACGGGCGAGATTGACGGCTATATCATCGAAGGCCATGTGCCGCCCGCCGACATCCGCAGGCTACTGTCCGAGCGTCCCGATGCGGTCGGCCTCGCTGTCCCGGGCATGCCCTACGGCTCTCCCGGCATGGGACCGGAGGACCGTCGCGACGCCTATGACGTGTTCTTGATCCGCCGCGACGGGAGCACCGAGGTGTTCACAAGCTACGAGTCCGCTGCCTGAGACCGTTTCCGCGCAACGGTCAACAGAGCCAGCACTTTTCTCGGCTTGCTCGTCAGACGACACACAGGCAACGTTGGTCTGAGCTCCATGCCTAACAACAACCCGGTTGAGGATTGCTCACAACCGCAAACCCGTCAGCGCGCCACTCCGGCAGGCCGCCCTCCAGTCGCCTTGCATTGAAGCCGCGCTGACGCAAAGCCGCCACCGCCTGATGCGCATAGATGCAATAGGGCCCCCGGCAATAGGCGACGATCTCGGCATCCGGGGCGAGATCGGGGAGGAGCGCCCCCAGCTCGGTCAATGTCCTGTTCAGCGCCCCCGGAATATGGCCTGCGGCGAATTCATCGGCGGGGCGCACATCAAGGATTGTCACCGCTCCATCGGCCATCCGCGCGGCCAAATCGACGCGGCTGACGGGTTCGGGCGCATCCGCGCCACCGGACAGCCCGCGCAGGATCTGCGCGACCTGGTCCAGGTTGCGTTCGGCCAGCACACGCAACAGGTCCATCAACTCCAACGTTTTGGTGTCGGTCAGCCGGTAGATCACCGCCTTGCCGGCACGGCGACTGGTCACAAGCCCGGCGCGGCGCAGCTGTTGCAGGTGCTGCGAGCAGTTGGCAAGCGTCAGGCCGGTCTTGTCCGCCAAACCTTCCACCCCACGCTCTCCCTGCGCCAATTGCTCCAGCAACGCCAACCGCGCCGGAGAAGACAGGGCCTGTCCAACGAGCGCGTATTCCTCCAGCAACGCGGTTTTCGGGCCGATTGACATCAACGTCTCCCGTGGTTAGACATTCAAGTGATTTCTTGAATGATAACGTATTCACAGATGTTCGCAACCCAAAGGGTCGCACCATGTCCGACACCATCCTTGCGGCCGAACCGATGATCCGCCTTGTCTTCTTTCTGGGCGTGCTTGCCGCCATGGCCCTGTGGGAAGTGGCCGCCCCCCGGCGGCGGCAGGAAATCCCGCGAGTCCTGCGCTGGACGAACAACATGGCGCTTGTCGTCGTGGATACCGTGATCCTGCGCCTGAGCTTTCCGATCCTCGCCGTCGGTCTGGCCGTCATGGCCGAGGATCGCGGCTGGGGTCTGTTCAACATCATCGACGCACCGCTATGGCTGGCCATCCTCGCCTCGATGCTGCTGCTGGACCTCGCGATCTATCTGCAGCATGTGATGTTCCACGCCGTGCCGGGCCTGTGGCGCCTGCACCGGATGCACCATGCGGATCTGGAGTTCGACGCCACCACCGGCCTGCGCTTTCATCCTATTGAAATCCTGATCTCTATGGGCATCAAACTGGCCGTGGTCGCCGCCCTTGGCCCCCCGGCCGTGGCTGTGCTGCTGTTCGAGGTGCTGCTGAACGCCACCGCCCTGTTCAACCACGCCAATATCGACCTGCCCCGCCCCGTGGACCGCGTGCTGCGCCTGTTCGTGGTGACTCCCGACATGCACCGCGTCCATCATTCCATCGACCCGCGCGAGACCAATTCGAATTACGGCTTCAACCTGCCCTGGTGGGACCGCCTGCTCGGCACCTATGTCGCCCAACCCGCCAAGGGGCACGCGGGGATGGAAATCGGGATCGAGCAGTTCCGCACCCGCCGCGACCTGTGGCTCGACCGGATGCTGCTCCAGCCCGTGCGGGGGCCAGCCAGCGGCCATGCCCTCGACCCGCAGATTACCACTAAGGATGTCGCGGAATGACACACACTGCAGCTTGACGAGACCGTGTTCGAGACTGCGGTTTTCGTGGATACCCGCGATGCTGCACAGTTCACCGACAGCACGATCCCCGCGCAGCCGTGATCGCTGCCACCACCGCCGTTGCCGACCAGGAGGCCCGGTCCTCCTTGCAGCTTACGATGCCGTCTCAACTGGTGGGGACAGGTCTCGGGGGACACCCAACCGGCCTATGCCACAATCACTTTCGAGGCAGACCACGTCCTTGAACTGGGTGGGCGGCAGATTGAGATCCACCATGCGGGCGCGGCCCATACCCCCGAGGATAGTTTCGTGTGCTTGCCTGCTGATCGGACCGTTTTCACGGGCAATATTATCTAATTTAGCCGCATGTTCAGTGTAATGGAAGTCTCTGACAGCGCCACTTGGTTGCACAGATTTGCTGCTATCGAGGCGCTGGAACCGGCGTAACTTGTCCCCGGCTGCGGCCCCCTGACCACATTGGCAAGAGCACAGAGCGACACGTGGGACTACCTGCAAAATCTGCGACACAAAATGCACGGGCATATAGAAAAAGGCGGAGATATCGTCAGGTCCGTCAACGTGGACCAGTCAGCATTCACATATCTGGATCAGTTCGGGTCGCTTGCCGGTCGAAACGCGCAGACCGTGTTCCAGCGGATGGAATGGGAATAGATCAGAATACAAGAGGCCGCTTTGGAACGTCTACTTCCAACGCATAAACATCAGCCGCCGTAGTGCAAGCAGCCGGATTTCCACAAAGGGCTGGTTACGACGGATTTGAAAACCTGAGCTTCCTTACCAGGGCTTTCCCAGTCACAAATCCACAGTAACCTTTGTCAGTGCTGCCATATGCGCAGCCAGGCACTGGTTCGAACTAAGCACCGGCAGGCCAAGTTCCTGGGTCAGTGGGGCGAGAATGTCCAATGTGCGCAGATTGGTGCAGGACAGGAAGATCCCGTCCAGCTTGCTGCGCCGTGCCAATGCGCGGGCGGCTTCGGCGATAGACTGGGGCGCAATGCGGGCGACTCTGACCTCGACCTGTTCACCAAATGACAACATGTCAGGGACCGCGACGCCGCCAGACTCGAATGCCTTGCGGATCGGCTCTGCCACAGACGCGATATAGGGCGAAACGATCCCCAGCCGTGCCAACCCTCTGCTTTGGCACGCGGCCAGAGCAGCGGTCAGCGGGTCGGTGACTGTCCGCGTTCTGACGACGCTTGTCACCAGTTCACGCACCCGATCAGCGCCGATCAACGTCGTGCCCGATGTGCAGGCATAGCCCACCACATCCAGCGGCTTTGTATCCGGCAGCAAGCGGGCCGCATCGGGCAAAGCGCGTTCCATGTCTGCAATGCTGTCGGGCGTCAGTTCTGCGCCTGAAGGGACGCGTGTCACATGCAAACGCGCGATATGCGGGGGAAGCAGATGGCGAAAATCTTGCTCGATAGTTTCATCGACCTGCAAGACGACCAGGCCAAGACGGGGCAAATCGTCGTCCTGCAAGGTATATCGAAAGGCAGTCATGCGGAAACCTCCGGTAGCTCTTGGGGCGCCCGAGGTGACAGCAGTTCAGCCCCATCCGCGCGCAGGACGATGTTCTCTTCATGCACCATGATCCGCCCATCAGTCGTGACGCAGCCGGGTTCCAACGTCAGGACCATGCCTTCGCGCAAGGGGGTTTCATCCAGCGGGGTAAAGGACGGCCATTCGGTCAGCGTGATGCCCAAACCATGCCCCAGCCGTCCGTCCCCCGGCGTCGTGTTGCGCCGTCGCAACCCAACAGATAGCAGGTGATGCACATCGCGGGCCAGCATGCCCGGGCGTAAGACGGCCAGCGTATCCTCGGTCGCATGCCAAAGCGCTGCATAGGCGCGACGCGCTATATCAGACGCGGGCCCAATGGCGAAATTGCGGTCGAAGTCGCAGAAATATCCGTCTTTTACCGCGCCTGTGTCCAACATCAGGATATGTCCCCGCTGCAACGGGGCGATGCCTGCGGGCGAGATCACATCGCCATAGCCGTCCCGCCCTGCGCCGCCCGCAACGTAGCTGACCCAGTCCGCCCCCTCTGACAGGAGCGCAATCTGGAAGTCGCGGAACACATCTGCCAGCGGCAGTCCCACGCGCGCAAATTCGGGCACGCGGTCGAAGGCGCGGGCGGCAATTGTGCAAGATGCGCGGATCTTGCCGATCTCGGCTTCAGATTTCACTTCGCGCACGCGCTGCACGCATGCTGTCGCATCGACAAAACGGCGCGGTGCAAGCCGCGTGCGCACGGCCTCAAAATCCAGCGACGGCATCCGCAGATGGGTTTCCAACCCCATGGGCACACCAATCTGGCCATGGGGCGCTACGAGTTGCGCCAAGGCATCGGCCAGCAAGCTGACGCCGTCGTCATGCGGGTCGGGCGCATCCCACGTCCGGATATCGCGCAACCATGTGCGCCCCATCAGATCGGCCCCGATCGAGGGGATCACCGCCACCGGATCACCCGCTATCGGGACAACAACGAACCATGGCCGCGCCGGGCTTTCCCAGAACCTCGTCAGAAAGCCAGTTGTGTAAAAGACGTCGGCAGGCGACGTCAGCAATAGCGCATCGAGACCCTGTTTCGCCATGGCTGCCTGCAGACGCGCGATGCGCGCGCGGTATTCTTGTGCGGGAAAGATCAGGGAAGGTTCATCCATCCTCCGGTCCTTCGCTGAGAATGGCCAGAACATGGGCATCCGCTGGCACATCCAGCCCCGCTCGCAATGCTGCAACCCCTGCCGCGCCCGAAGGTGTTGTCGGCAAACCGTGTGCGGACAGTAACTCGGCACCACCAATGGCGTCGGTTTCACTAATGGTCACAAAGACATCCGCTTCCCGCGCCAAACCATTCAGCGCAATCATCGACGCAGTCTTGCAGTCAAGCCTGCCCATACAGGACACAGGCCCGGATGTATCGACCACCTGCCCCGCGCGAATGCCCTCCATCAACGCCGGAGCCGCTTGAGGTTCAACGATGATGACCTGCGGACCATCACCCCAGACAAGGCGGGCGTGAGCCGCTACGGCAGCCGCCAGCCCTCCGACACCCGCTTGCAACAGAATATGGCTGGGCACCGTGTCGATCTGTGCAATCGCCTCGGCGGCCAGTTGCAGATATCCTTCCATGACGCGCAGCGGCAATTCTGTGTAACCGGGCCATGAACTGTCTGATAGAAGTGTCCAGCCCCGCAGTTGCGCCGCCTCGGCTGCGGCCTGCATACTGGCTTCGTAATCCGCACCTGCGCGCACGACTTCGGCTCCCTTGGCGCGCAGACGTTCGGCAAATGCCTCTGGCACGGCAATGGAAAGAAAGATCACTGCCCGCGCCCCGAACAACCGCGCCCCTGCCGCCACTGACATTCCGTGATTGCCCGCGCTGGCGGTCACATAGACGCGCTCCTGCAGCGCCTGCTGTATATCCCCGGCTCCGGTCATAGACGCCTCGCGCGCGATGGCAAAGGCTGCGCCAAGCGCCTTGAAACTACCCAGCCCCATACGATGGCGCTCGTCTTTCAGACTGATGCGCGCAACCCCCAACTCGGCCGCGAGCGCTGGCATATCGTGCAGCGGTGTTGGCGCATGGGCAAGGCATTTCGCCAATAGCTCTGCCACACCGCCTGCATCCGTCAGCGGGGCGAGTCCCACCGCAGGAAGCCCATATCCGCGCCAAGGATTTTGCAAACGATGCAGCATTCCAAACCCGTTCTGTTCTGCCGTAGCCTATCGCATCAGAAGACATCCGGACCGGAAAAATTGAAACACTTTGCGCCTTATTTCAGCGAGTTCACTCGATTTTAGGCCGATTTTCGGACACATTTTCGCAACGGACTTCCCTTCACGCCGATTTTCCGCGAACTTGCCATGATGGACAAATTCGACGCCCTTATTCTGAACATCCTTCAGCGCAACGCCCGCACAACCGCCGAGGCAATGTCACAACAGGCCGGACTGTCACCGGATGCATGCCGCAAACGCATGGCGCGCCTGCGATCTTCTGGGGTCATCAAGGCCGAAATCGCCGTGCTTGATCCCGCAAGCGTCGGGCTTGGTCTGATCCTCATTGTCGAGGTGACCTTGCAAAACGAACGCAAGGCCGATCTGGACCGCTTCAAAGCCGCTATGCAGACCGCGCCCGAGGTCATGCAATGCTACTATGTCACCGGCAATGCCGATTTCATTTTGATCGTGTCTGCCCGCGATATGGCCGGCTTCGAAGAATTTACACGCCGCCATTTCTTTACGGAAGACAATGTCCTGAGGTTTCGGACAAGCGCCGTTATGGATAGCGTCAAAACGGGTTTTGCCGTGCCGGTTGCCCAAGATTGAACCCGTCATCAAAGCAATGGGTCTGCTTTGATCTTCACGTTGGTTCAGCGACGCAGCGTCCGGACAAACCAACACAATCAAAACCGCTGTTCACTGCGACAGAAATTTTCACTGTGCCAGTCCTGCGTCACCGCGCGGAATTAGCCTTGCAACAAGGCCGACAATCAGCAGAGGGTGGATCAAGACTATTCTGCCACCTCCGTCAAACCGGGCGAATTGCAGCCATTCGCTGCATCATGCGCGAATGGCTGCTTTGACCTCAGTAGGTCTGTTTCACCTCGCTATAGTCACCGCGCAGTTGCAGGGTCACGGTGATCTCGCTGCTGTCGCGGTTGCGCCAGAACCAGCCGTGCTCGCCGGTGAAGGGGGCTTCGATGCTGCCCTCGCCGGCGGTCTCGCCACGGCCGCGAGCATAGTCGATGGACTGCCCGTCACCATGGGCGTGCAGGTCGAAGTTGATCCGCCCGCCTGTCGCGGTCCAGGCGTAGGTGGCGGTCATGCCTGCCTCCATCACCAGCTTGATCTCCGCCGTGGCGTCGGGAGCGAGGGTGAAGCTCACCTCGTCGCGCCACGCCTCCTGTGCTTGCGCCGAACCGATGAAGGTGCTGAAGATGGCGTCGATCACACTGGAGGATTGATCGCCGTGGGTTTCCGCATCGCGCGCGGCTTCCTCGGCCAGTTCCCGCTTGATCTCGCCCATCTCGGTCAGGCCGGTCACGCCGCCGATGCCGGTGGGATCAATGGCATGTTCGGCGGGCAGATAGACGGTGACAAGGATCACCACCGCGCCGATGGCCGCCAAGATGGAGGAGCGGAAAAGCTGCGCCTTGCTGGGCAGGTCTTCAAGGCGGGGTTTGGGTGCGTTGTTCATGGTATTCTCCGTTCTGTCAGGTGGAGGCGATATAGCCGGCGATCTGCTGGCCGGTCAGGATCACGCCAAGGACGATCATGATGATGTTGGCGACAGTCGCCTGCCGCATGAAGTTCGGGCTGCGCCGCCAATAACCCATGACGATCAGGATGACTGCGAGGGCCAAGAGCTGTCCAATTTCGACGCCCACGTTGAAGGCCAGAAGGTTGGCCAGCAAACCATCCTCGGCGATCTGGTATTCCAGGATCTTGGTGGCCAGACCCGTGCCGTGGAACAGACCGAAGACCAGCGTGGCGGCCTTGGTATCGGGCTGGACCCCGAACCATCTTTGATAGGCCCCAAGGTTGTCGAGTGCCTTGTAGACCACCGACAGCCCGATGATCGCGTCGATGACATAGGCGTTGATGCCCCAGCCATACCACACACCCAGCAGCATCGTGACCGAATGGCCAAACGCGAAGATGCTGACATAGATAGCGACGTCGCGCATCTTGTAGAGGAAGAAGACAACGCCCAGCAGGAACAAGATATGGTCATATCCCGTCACCATGTGTTTGGCGCCAAGGTAAATGAAGGGGATGATGTGCACCCCCCAGATCTCCTGAATATAGCCGGCGTCACCGGGAGTGACGTTGTGGGCCAAGGCTTGCGCGGCGCTCAGCGCAAGGCCCGCGAGGGTGAATAGGGTCAGCGTAACCGCCCGGCATGATGCGGGCGCGCTGATCCCCCGTGGAGTCGAGATCATGGATGGTTCTCCATTTTGATGATGTCTGATCGGGAATGCTGCGGATTGCAGCCGCGATCAGGCACGCGGAGGTCGGTCGATGCGGAAAACGCGAGAGGAAATGTCCGGCGCAGGATGGAACCGCCACCTGTCGGTGCCGTGCTCCATCAGCGCGTTATCATGGGCCGCGGTCAGAACGGCCTGATTGTGATCATGATCCATAGCATCATGGCTGTGCCCGTGCAGCGCCCAGGCCAGATCTTCTGCCAGACCGTGCGAATGACCATGCGCGGCGATCATTTCGGCGTGTTCGTGCAAGGTCTCAAGCACGGTCGGCACATGGGTTAGAGTGGGCAGGACGGACCAGACCACGAGTGACAGGCAGATAGCTGTCGCCAGCAGTTGCCGTCCAAAGATCCGCCACTTTTGCATATCGCTCTATGCCCGCTCACCCTGCTGCGGCACCTGTCACGCGCCGTCTTGCTCTATCCCCTCGGGGGGGATAAAATCTGTTTATGACAAAACCCCATCTCCATGCAACCCACCCTGCCCTGATCGCCCGGCTGAAACGCGCCGAGGGTCATCTGCGGGCCGTGATCGAGATGATCGAGACGGGCAAACCCTGCCTTGACATCGCCCAGCAACTCCACGCGGTCGAAAAAGCCGTGGTCAATGCCAAGCGCGCGCTGATCCATGATCACATGGATCATTGTCTGGATACCGAACATTCGGCTGAGGACCGCGCCGCCCTCAAGACTATCGCGCGATACCTGTAGGCACACCATGTTCGACATCCTCAAAGACCGCATCTATCGTCACCTGTTTCTGGCGCAGGTCGTGGCGCTGTTGGGCACGGGGCTGGCCACGGTGGCGCTTGGCCTTCTGGCCTATGATCTGGCGGGTGATGATGCCGCCATGGTGCTGGGCACTGTATTTTTCATCAAAATGGTGGCCTATGTCGGCATCGCGCCCGTCGCCGGTGCCTTTGCCGACCGGGTGAACCGGCGTGCCTTTCTGGTGACCTTGGATCTGGTGCGCGCGGGGGTGGCGCTTTGCCTGCCTTTCGTGACCGAGGTCTGGCAGGTCTATGTCTTGATCTTCCTGCTTCAAGCAGCCTCGGCCGGGTTCACCCCGACCTTTCAGGCCACGATCCCCGATGTTCTGCCCGATGAGGCGCGCTACACCCGCGCCCTGTCGCTGTCGCGTCTTGCCTATGATCTGGAGAATATCGCCAGCCCCACGCTGGCCGCGCTGCTGCTGACGGTGATGAGCTATAACGCCCTGTTCCTTGGCACGGTGATCGGATTTGTCGCCTCGGCGGTGCTGGTGGTCTCGGTGCTGCTGCCCGGCCCCAAGCCTGCTGTGCCGCGCGGTATCTATGACCGCACGACGCGGGGGATGCGGATCTATCTGGCCACACCGCGCTTGCGCGGGCTGCTGGCTCTGAACCTTGCCGCCGCTGCCGCAGGGGCGATGGTGCTGGTCAATTCGGTGGTGCTGGTGCGTGGGACGCTGGGGCTGTCCGCTAGCGCACTTGCCTGGACGATGTTCGCCTTCGGGGCCGGTTCGATGATCGCAGCCATCCTGCTGCCAAAGCTTCTGGACTGGGTGCCCGACCGCCCGGTCATGGTCGCAGGGGCTTCTTTGATGGTTGTCACTTTGCTAGGGCTGGCTGTGGAGATCGCCTCGCTGGGGCTTGTCTGGCCGGTTCTTCTTGGCGCATGGCTACTGGTGGGGCTGGGCTATGCGGCGGTGCTGACCCCCTCGGGTCGCTTGCTGCGCCGCTCCGCCCATGCTGAGGATCGCCCGGCGCTCTTTGCCGCACAATTCGCGCTGAGCCATACCTGCTGGTTGGCGACTTATCCCTTGTCTGGCTGGCTGATGACGCGGTTCGGGGTCGTCACGGCACTTATTTTTCTGGCGGCGGTAGCGATGGTAGGTCTTGTGCTTGCGCTGCGTCTATGGCCGCGGCATGACCCGGAGACCTTGGCGCATCATCACGACAACCTGCCGCTTGATCATCCACACCTTCAGGGCCAACGGGACCACGCCCATCCTTTTGTTGTGGATGACTTTCACCCACGCTGGGCGTCACAGCTTTGAACCAAACCGCCGCGCCATCAAGTGCTACCGCCCCGCAATAGCGGCAAACCGCCCGTTTCACGAAAAAGTAAACCGAAGCTATCGGTCGATCATTGACAGCTGATGGATGAACGGACATTCAATGAACATGGTCACAAGGGCAATCAATTTCGGACTGGTAAAGGCGCTGTTTTGCGCCGTCTTGCTTGTGTCCTTGATCCTTTACCCGCCATCATCGGCACATGCCCATTCATCGGTGCATGGCAGTGCAATGGCGCAGGATACCGAGAACAGGCATCATGGTGGCCATGGAGCTCACGCTCATCACGATGTGGAAGATGTTATGAGTCAATTGACCGCATCTGACAGCGATACGACCACAGACACAGCGAACTGCTGTCAGGGTATCTGCGCGGCAGCGGTCCTCGCGCAGACCGCAGCAGGACTTCCAGATGTCCCTAGAGCAGATCCCGAGGCGACCTGGCTATCCAGTTTTTCACCTTTCGATCCGATTGAACATCGCCGCCCCCCCAAACACCTGATCTGATCGCGGTCCCGCAGGCGGGATCAACGTTGTGATATGTGTCCATTTTTGCACGGACACCGAATGATCAGGGTATCCAGATGAAATACTACCTTTTTGCAGGGGCAAGCGCCCTTGCATTGGGGGCATGTTCACAAGCCGTCACACCCTTGCCGAACATCGCCAACCAGCAATCCGTAACCGAGGTCGCGCGAACCTCTCGCGTGACCTACCGCGACCCGTTCGCGGGCCACACCGACCGCATCCCCTCTGGGCCACGCGACTGGCGGCAGGTCAATGACGAACAATCGGAGGGTAACTGATGCGCCTTGCAATGCTCCCACTCACGATTAGTCTGCCCTTGGTGCTGGCCGCCTGTGCCAGCGCGGTGCCGGACCTCTACACCGCACCCAATGCCGGATTTGCCGCCGTCTCCGACCAGACATCCGCAGCCATTGGCAAGCGCACAGCCTTTGCCCAGACTCAGGCCGAGAACGAAGCGATCCAGCGCGAGGTGCGCGCCCTTGTGCAGGGCAAGACCATTTCTGCCGACACGGCGGTGCAGGTGGCACTTCTGAACAACAAGGGCTTGCAGGCATCCTATTCCGAAATCGGCCTCTCAGCCGCCACCGCATGGCAAGAAGCCACGCCTGTCAATCCGGTCGTATCGATCGGCGTGTTGGGGATCGGAGCGGCCGAGCTTGGGGCCTACCGCGCGATCGAGGGCATGATCGCGTCCAACCTGCTGGCCGCACAAACCCGTCAGCAGCGCATGAAGCTGGCGGATGTGAACTTCCGCTCAGCTCAGGCGCGGGCCGTTGATGACACATTGGCACTGGCCAACCAGACCCGCGCAGCGTGGATCAACGCTGTCGCGGCTTTTGAAACCGTCAGTTATCTGCAACGGGCCAAAGTCACTTCGGACGCGGGCGCGGAACTGGCGCAACGTTTGGGCGAGACAGGTGCCCTGAACAAGGCAGGACAGGCGCGCGAATTTGCCTTCAACGCGGAACTGGCAGGTCAACTTGCCCAGGCGCGGCTGACCGCCAGCCGCGCCAAGGAAGAGTTGACGCGGCTGATGGGCCTTTGGGGTGACGACGTTTCCTATTTCGTCCCCGATGCCCTGCCCGCCTTGCCGCACAACGTCCGATCCGCCGCGGGTGTCGAGGCACGGGCGCTGAACAACCGCGTCGATCTGCGCGTCGCCAAGCTGGATCTCGAGGCGCAGGCGGCGGCTTTTGGCCTCACTGACCGGACGCGTCTGGTCACCGATCTGGAACTCATCGCTGGGGTTGAAGCCGAACGCGAGATCGAAGATGGCCGCAGGAGCACCGAGGTCAGTCCGCAGCTTGAGCTGGAGTTCGCGATCCCGATCTTCGACACCGGCAAGGCGCGCATGCGCAAGGCGGAACTGTCTTATCTGCAAGCGGCCAATGTTCTGGCCCAGAAAGCCGTGAACATCCGCTCCGAGGCCCGCGCCGCCGAGGCTGGCTACCGCGCCACCCATCGAATCGCACAGCATTACCGCGATATTCTGGTCCCGCTCCGCGCCGCGGTCGAGGAGGAGGGGCTGCTCTCCTATAACGGGATGATCACCAGCACTTTCGAATTGATCAGCGCCGCCCGCGACAGGCTGGGGGCCGAGTTGAAGGCCGCTAACGCCAAGCGCGATTTCTTTCTGGCCGAGGCCGATCTGACCGCCGCGATCTATGGCGGCGGCTCCGGTGCCTCTTCACCTTCCGCAAACGCCGCCCTCGCCACTGCTGGCGATGCCGAACATTGAAAGGATGAAAAAGATGTTGAACAGACGTCAATTGCTGGGGGCGGGCGCCGCGGGTGCAGCGCTTGTCTCCTCCAGATCATGGGGACAGACCGCCAATATGGGTCTGCCCGAAGCGGCCGTCATGGACAGCGCCGCGACCCAGATTACGCCGCGCCCCACATCGGGGCCGGATTACACGCCCGTGGTCACGCTGAACGGCTGGACCTTGCCATACAGGATGAACAACGGCGTCAAGGAATTCCACCTTGTTGCCGAGCCGGTCGAGCGGGAACTGGCCGAGGGCATGGTCGCACATCTGTGGGGCTATAACGGCCAATCCACGGGACCCACCATCGAGGCGGTCGAGGGCGACCGCGTCCGCATCTTCGTGACCAACAAGCTGCCTGAACATACGACGATCCACTGGCACGGGCTGATCCTGCCCTCCGGTATGGACGGCGTCGGCGGCCTCAGCCATCCGGCGATCCCGCCGGGCAAGACCTTTGTCTACGAATTCGACCTGATCAAATCCGGCACGTTCATGTATCACCCCCATGCCGATGAGATGGTGCAGATGGCAATGGGCATGATGGGCATGTTCATCGTGCATCCCAAGGACCCGACCTTCCAGCCCGTGGACCGCGATTTCCTGATCATGCTGAACGCCTTCGACATCGACCCCGGGACCTATGTGCCGCGCATCATGACGATGACCGATTTCAACCTGTGGACATGGAACAGCCGGATCTTCCCTGATATCGACCCTCTGGTCGTCAACAAGGGCGACCGGGTCCGCGTGCGTGTGGGCAACCTCACGATGACGAACCATCCGATCCACATGCATGGCTATGACTTCAAGGTCACCTGCACCGATGGCGGCTGGGTGCCTGAAAGCGCGCAATGGCCCGAAGTCTCCATCGACATTCCGGTGGGCGCGATGCGCGCTTATGAGTTTACGGCTGATCACTTGGGCGATTGGGCGATCCATTGCCACAAGTCGCATCACACCATGAACGCGATGGGCCATGATGTGCCCACCTTCATCGGCGTGAACAAGGCCGACCTCACGCGCAAGATCCGCAGCTTCCAGCCCGAATACATGCCGATGGGCACGGCTGGCATGGCGGATATGGGCACGATGGAAATGGAGCTGCCCGACAACACCGTGCCGATGATGACCGGCTGGGGCCCGCATGGTCCCATTGAAATGGGCGGCATGTTCTCGGTCGTCAAGGTGCGCGAAGGGATCGCCCCAGACGATTACAGCGATCCCGGCTGGTATGAAAACCCGCCCGGCGAGCAGGCCTATGAATGGACGGGTGAGTTGCCTGAATTCAGCCGTGTGAATGACGCGAAGACCCGCCTCACCCCAAGACCCGGCGACAAGGGCTAATGCCATGCCGTCAGATATCACAACCAGAAGGACCCCAAAGATGAAAACACTCTTCCTCGGCACGGCCTTTGCCCTGACGCTGGGCAGCGCCGCCTTTGCCGCCGGCACCCATGCAGGCGGACATGGCCACGACATGATGGCCATCGGCTTCCCTGCTGACGGTGACGCAGATCGCACCATCGACGTCACAATGCGCGAGACCGAAGACGGCGCGATGGTGTTCGAGCCCGCCCAACTGGACTTTACGGCGGGCGAAACCGTGCGCATCGTCGTGACCAATGCAGGCGAACTCGACCATGAATTCGTGATGGATTCCCTCGACAAGAATGTCGAGCACAAGGCGCTCATGGAAAAATTCCCTGAAATGGAGCATGACGATCCGAACGCCGTGCGCCTTGAACCCGGTGCCAAGGGCGAGATCCTCTGGACCTTCGCCAACAAGGGCACTTTCGAATTCGCCTGCCTGATCCCCGGCCATTACGACGCCGGGATGCATGGCCCGATCACTGTCAAATGATCCCCTTACCGAAAGGACACCAGCATGAAAACCCTCAAGATACTTACCATGACCACCCTCGCGCTGACCCTGACCAGCACGCTGGCCTTTGCCGAAACCTTCACCAAAGGAGTCGTCAAGAAAGTCGATGCCGAGGCCGGAAAGGTCACGATCATCCACGAAGAACTGGTCAGTCTCGACATGCCCGCCATGACGATGGTGTTCCGCGCCGATGAAGATGTGATTGCCCAAATGGCCGAGGGTGACGAGATCGAGTTCACCGCCGACCGCGTCGAAGGCAAGTTGAAGGTCACCGCCCTGAAATGAGCGCATGACCAAACATGGCGCGCATCTGACCCGCTGAACGGTCAGATGTGCGCCCAAGGCAAGAAGGACATTCAATGAAACGCGCCCTATTCGGGATTGCTCTTCTGGCTACGACCGCTTGGGCATTCCTTCTGACGCAACCCCCTGATACCCCGACGACCGACCCCCCGCTTGGAGGGGATGCGATGGTCGCCGTGCAGGTCCCCACCAGTGTCAGCGAACAGGAGCAGATGGGCCAGCGCGCCTTTGATACCGCCTGCGCCAGTTGCCACGGGACCAACGCGCAGGGCAGGCAGGATATCGCGCCGCCGCTTGTCCACAAGATCTATGAACCTAGCCATCGCGGCGATGCATCCTTTCTGCTGGCCGCACAAAACGGTGTGCGGGCGCATCACTGGCGCTTTGGCGACATGCCGCCAGTTGAGGGTGTAACCGAGGCCGAGGTAATAGACATCGTGGCCTATATCCGCGCCCTCCAACGCGAAAACGGGATCAATTGAGGCTTTCGCGCTCCGATAGGACGTATTTAGGCACGCAGATTTGTCACATCGGCAGCCCTGCATGTGATAGGATGACAGGCGATGTTCCCCCTGCCCGCGCGAACGCCAGGGGACCGAGATCTGGAACCCTACAGGCCGTAGGGCGTTGACTCAGGGCGGCACGTCACAGCTCAGGAAAGGACGTCCGACATGATGAACGGATATGGCATGGGTTTCGGCGGGATCTGGATGATCATCATCCTGATCCTTGTCGGCCTGATGATTGCCGCGCTGATCAAGTATCTGCGCAAGTAGACAGGAAAGAGAACAGCATGACTTATACCATCACTCGGTTGATGACCGGGGCGACTATCGACGAAATCGACACCAGCACGCGCAAGGCCCTTTTCGATAATGGATTTGGAGTATTGACCGAAATCGACGTGCAAAAGACCATGAAGGCCAAGCTGGACGCAGACATGCCAGCCTATCGCATCCTCGGGGCTTGCAATCCGACCATGGCCTATCAGGCCATCGGGATCGAACCGCGTGTCGGCGCGATGCTGCCCTGCAACGTCATCCTGCGCGCGGTCGAGGGCGGCGTGGAGGTCAGCGCGATTGATCCCGTGGCTTCTATGCAGGCGATAGAGAACGCGAAGTTGATTGCGGTGGCAGGAGACGTGCGCGACCTTCTGGCCAAAGCCATCGCTGCGATCTGACGTGACCCCTCGGACCGCCACTGTCGCAGCACTCGCACTTCTTGGAGTGGCCCTTTTCGGTCTTTGGCTGTTCGCGCCGTCGGCCTTATACGAAGCTGACCGGCTGCTGGACGGTGACCGTATCGACAGCTTAGTTGCCCAGACGGGTCTCTGGGGGCCCCTTGTGATCGTTACACTGATGACATTCGCGGTCGTGGCCAGCCCGATCCCCAGCGCGCCGATCGCATTGGCGGCGGGCGCGGCCTATGGGCATATTTGGGGCACGGTCTTGATCGTGATCGGGGCCGAACTGGGGGCGTTGATCGCGTTTGCACTGGCGCGGGTTCTGGGGCACGACGTCTTGCGGCGGGTATTCGGAGACAAGCTCGATGCCGGGCTTCTGGGGTCACAGAGCGCTCTGACGGCCACGGTCTTCGCCAGCCGCCTGATGCCCTTCGTGTCCTTCGACATGATCAGCTATGCTGCCGGCCTCAGCCACCTTCACGCATGGCGGTTCGCCTGCGCCACATTGGCAGGCATCATTCCGGCCAGCTTCCTGCTTGCGCATTTCGGCGGTCAAGCGGTCAGTGGGGAACTGGGCCGGATAACCTGGGCTGTGGCTGGCCTTGGGCTTGTGACGGGGGCACCGCTTCTGTGGGTGGCGCTGCGCAGAAAGCCGCAAGAGGGTGCCAACCACCAACCTTGAGATTGTTGGCGTCTGACGCGGCGCTGGGGGCCTCGAAAGCCGCAGAAAAAATTTGAAAGGCATGCAAAACATGGAACATGAAAATCAAGCTACACTCGACATTCCGCCAGAGGCAAATACGGCCAAAGATCCGGTCTGCGGGATGACGGTTGCGATCAAAGCCGACGGGCATCGCGCGGCGTTTGATGGTGAAACCTTTCATTTCTGCTCTGAGACATGCCAGCAGAAGTTCAAGGCTGATCCATGGTTCTATGCATCTGGTCGTGCGGCGCGCCGGAAGACCGCTAAGAAGGACAACGCGCAATACACCTGTCCGATGCACCCGGAGATCATCCGCGACGCACCCGGCGCTTGCCCGATCTGCGGCATGGCGCTTGAGCCAATGGTGCCATCGGACGCGCCCAGCGAAGAGCTGACAGATTTCACGCGCAGGATGTGGATATCGGCCGCAGCCGCAATGCCGCTGGTGATCCTCACGATGGGCGAACTGGTGGCTTTGCCCGTGCGCGACTGGATCGGACATCAGAACGCAAGCTATCTGGAGTTCGCGCTGGCGACACCGATCATCCTCTGGGCGGCTTTGCCGTTCTTCAGGCGCGGCTGGGACTCGGTGGTGAACCGCAGCCCCAACATGTGGACCCTCATCAGCCTTGGTGTGGCGGCGGCCTATCTCTATTCGATTGTTGCGACATTTCTACCAGGCGTCTTTCCGGAACAGTATCGCATGGGGCACGGTGTCGGCACCTATTTCGAAGCGGCTGTGGTGATTGTGACGCTTGTTTTCGTGGGACAGGTTCTTGAGTTGCGGGCCCGCGAACGCACCGGAGACGCGATCCGCGCGCTTCTGGATCTGGCGCCAAAAACAGCGCGCCGTATCCTACCCGATGGCACAGAATACGACGCCCCGCTTGAAAATATCATGGAAGGTGATCATCTGCGGGTCCGTCCTGGGGACGCCGTACCCGTGGATGGCACCGTGATCGAGGGACGTTCTTCACTGGATGAAAGCATGTTGACCGGAGAGCCGATGCCCGTGGGAAAAGGTCCCGGCGACGCAGTGACCGGGGCTACGATCAACAAGAATGGCAGTCTGGTGATCGAAGCAGGAAACGTCGGATCGGACAGCGTGCTGGCGCAAATCGTAACGATGGTGTCGAATGCGCGGCGGTCCCGTGCCCCGATCCAGGGTCTTGCGGACCGCGTTTCGGCCGTATTCGTGCCAACGGTCGTTGCGGTTGCCGTGCTTGCCTTTGGCATATGGCTGATCATCGGTCCAGAACCTGCGCTGGTTTTTGCCATGGCTGCCGCCGTGTCGGTCCTGATCATCGCCTGCCCCTGTGCGCTGGGTCTCGCCACACCGATCTCGATCACCACCGCCGCAGGGCGAGGCGCGCAAGCGGGTGTGCTGATCAAGGATGCCGAGGCGCTCGAGCGGATGGCGGACGTCGATACGCTGATCGTCGACAAAACCGGCACCCTGACCATGGGCAAGCCCAAATTGACCGACACCGTCTCGCTTGGGGAAATGAGTGAAGGTGACCTGCTATCACTGGCCGCAGCTCTTGAGCGCAGTTCAGAACACCCGCTGGCTGAGGCCATCGTGGAAGGGGCAGAGTCGCTGGGCTCATCGCGGCAGGAGGCGTCAGACTTCGCGGCGGTCACGGGCAAGGGCGTGCACGGAACCGTCGGATCGCGCACCGTGGCCCTCGGCAATGCGGCCATGATGACAGAGATGGGATTGGCGACGGCAGAGGCTGACGCCAAGGCCGACACATTGCGCGCCGAAGGCAAAACAGCAATGTTCGTCGCTGTGGATGGCTTGCTGGCCGGCATCGTGGCGGTGGCTGATCCGATCAAGGACTCTACAGCACAAGCCATAGACGCCCTGCATTCACTGGGTCTGCACGTCATCATGGCGACAGGCGACAACGAGAGGACGGCACGGGCCGTGGCAAGCAAGCTCGGGATCGACGAGGTGCGCGCAGGCGTTCTACCCGAGGACAAGAAAGACCTAATAGATCAGATGCGTCGTGAAGGCCACAAGATCGCCATGGCTGGTGATGGCGTGAACGATGCGCCTGCGCTCGCTGCTGCCGATGTCGGCATCGCAATGGGCACCGGCGCCGATGTGGCCATGGAAAGCGCCGGCATTACGCTTCTGGGGGGCGACCTCATGGGTATTGTCAGGGCCCGAAAACTAGCCCGTGCCACCCTGCGCAACATCAAGCAGAACCTGTTTTTTGCCTTTGCCTACAACGCACTTGGTGTCCCGATCGCAGCGGGGTTGCTATACCCAGTTACCGGCCTCTTGCTCTCACCCATGATCGCCGCTGCGGCTATGAGCCTGTCTTCGGTTTCGGTCATCTCCAACGCATTGCGGCTTCGGAATGTCAATTTTGATATAGGCACGCCAAATGGCAAGCTGAAGTGACTTGGGTTTCTTATTCGACTTCCCCGCATCGGATGGTCGCCGAAAATAAAAGACTTTCGCATCCCTGTCATGAGTCCGCTATGGGGAGGGTTCGAACCTGGACAGAATCGATCACGAATGCTTGCTTTGAGCCGAGCACGTCGAAACAATCGGTGGCGCGTAGGGCCGTTCAAGCCGAGGGGCAGCGCACTAGCACAAGGGGCGGATAGTAACCATTTGCTCCATAATGCCCAAAGTCGGACATGCGGACAGCTTCCACCATTGAGTACGGAAATGAGGCTGGAGCACCTAAGCCGGTGAATGGCACAGTATCGTTTTCTATCCCAGCTTCAGACTGGACACGTCACGCAACGCCCTTGTTTTTGCAGATTTGGTGGAAATGATGGGTGCGGCCGATCACCAAGACATTCGCAGCGTTTTGATAATATGGTGCTGCTCCAGTTGACAGCCAAACAAAGAGCCGGTCAACCCAGTCCGATCGACGATAAGAATGGACAAGCCTTGTGTCATGCAAGCCTTCCGCCGCATCGTCGAGCGCGGCAGCTTCGCGCGTGCGGCAAAGGATCTTGGCGTGTCACCCGTTCTCTTGAGCCGCCAGGTCAAGCTGTTGGCAAAAGCCTTCTGCTGCGCGATCTTTTGATCGCGGACCTTGGAATCGGCACTGTACCGGACTTCATCTTGAAGGAACCAGAAACGCGTGGCAGCCTTGTTCGTATACTGCCCGACAGGGAACGTCCGGCCCCAGACATCTTCGCCGTAACTGCCTCGCGGCTGCGGAATGAAGCGAAGGTAACAGAGTTTATCGATCACCCCTGCGCGGCGCTACAGCCCTGACATTATTCAACCATCGTAAAGAATGAATTGAGCGCAGGCCGGTTATTCTCCCGCCCAAAATCCCCCATCCTCTCGGACAATGAACCTGCAAACCCCGAGAGGCTCCCATGACCCGCGTTCTTGTTCTCTCCTATTCCAGCTATGGCCATGTCCGCGCTTGCGCAGGCCGAGGTCGAAGACGCGCATTCCATGCCCGGTACCCATGCCGACCTGCGCCTTGTGCCTTGTGCCTTGTACCCGAAACTGTCCCGGACGAGGTGAGGCACAAGGCGGGCTTCGCTCCGGACGACACACCCGTGGCGACACCGGCTTACCTTGAGGCTGACGACGCTATCATCTTCGGGACCCCGACGCTCTTCGGAATGATGGCCGGAAAAATGCAGTCATTCCTTGATCAGGCAGGTGGAGGTTGGGCGCGTAACGCTCTTGTGGATAAGTTCGCCGCTGTCTTCACCTCTACAGGCTCGCAGCATGGCGGGCACAAGGCGGCACTGCTGTGACCTACGCTGTATGGTTCGGTAGGCGGGTGCCAGACTTGAACCGGGCGCAGTCGCGATGCTGGGCATGATGAGCCCGGTGATGACAGTCGCATTGGGTTGGATCTGGCTGGGCCAGTCCCTATCGCTTTTGCAGGGGGTCGGGGCTACGGTTGTCCTTGGGTCTGTCTGGTTCGGACAGAATGCGAACCAGACAGACCCACGCATGCGCCAGCACGCCCTGTATCGTCGCAAACGAACGCCACATGACATGAAGCACAGGCAAGGAGATGCCACATGATCATTCACACATTCACACCCGAACTGGCGCAGAAAGTGCGGCTTGCCGGACTACTCTATCTGGTCATCATTATCGCGGGCCTCGGTGCCGAACTTGGGCTGCGCGCTCCTCTGATCGACCTTGGCGATGCAGACGCAACCGCCGCTGCGATCCTTGAGGCACCGGGCAGGTTTCGGTTGGCCATCGCCGCCGACTTGCTAATGGCCTTGTGCGACGCAGGGCTGGCAATTCTTTTCTACCTGATTTTCCGCGCCATTGCGCCTGGGCTGGCCCTGTCTGCGATGGTGTTCCGCCTGATCCAGACCGTGTTGATCGCTGCCAATCTCATGGCTCTGCAGGCTGCATGGTTGTTGCTCTCGGACTCGCCCGGTATGGTTGACGCTCACAAACTGGCACTGGTGTTTCTTGATTTGCATGGCCATGGCTACGACCTGGGGCTTGTGTTCTTCGGTGCTGGCAGCCTCATGATGGGGGCGCTTGTCTGGCGGTCGGGACTTTTCGCAAAAGCCTTCGGGTTGGGCTTGACGGTTGCAGGGCTTGTCTATCTGGTCGGGAGCGGCCTGCGGTTCTTTGCGCCCGGCCTTTTATCTGCTTTCGCACCGGCGTATGCGATAACGATCCTCGCTGAGATGGCGTTCTGCCTGCGATTGCTTTTGCAAAGGAATCCAGTTTGAAGGGGCCGATCTGCGGGGGCATAGCAAAGTGCAGTCAGACGCAAGAAAAGCGGCTTACGCAACATCCCGCAAAGTCTGTATTCCCCCACCGAGGACCCTGTTCAATGTCAGAACGACACGCATAATGCAGCCGTCGCGCAGCATCCGAGGGATGGATGAAGATGGGCTGTAGACCGAAAACACCCGTTTCAAAAGCCATGCAATCAACTAAGCCGCAGAGCGTCGAGGCCAAGCGTTTGAAGCTGTCTGCACAAGGTCCGACGCGCTTACCCTACATTTTTGCCACAGAGTTTAGTTCAAAACCGCCGCAACGGCACCGATAAGATCTAGCACTTCTTTGGTTTCGCGATCGACCCGATAAACATAGTCGCCTAGCCGATAATATGTCGAATTGGGATTCAGGCCAAAACGGTTTGGATTTCTAATCAACACATAATCGCCCTCTAAGCGATCTCCGAGTCCCAGAATCTTCTTGGCTTGTCCTGGCGGTAGGCAACCATTGTTCTTCTTGGCGATTCCGGGGGGACAGCCTTGGTGTGAACCTGCCAGAACGGACACTGGAGCAATGCCTATTAAAACCGCCATCAAGCTTGGTATAATCCAGCGCATCACACACCCATTTAGTTGAGGCCAGATTCAGACTTGGACCAACGGTAGCCTCTTGCCAACCCCTGTTCAGCCACAACGGCGGGTGTCCGCCAAGCTCTTTGGGCGCAGTCTACCTAGTTTTGGAAATTCATAAGAGTCGGACCGCTACATCTTCAATAGTGGGAGGTATTTTTAATGTATCGCGGTTCCCGAAACACGTCTAACTCTCAAAACTTCTTACCACCAATAGCGGGCTTTGATGCCCCGCTCGGAATCGTCAGATTCAAACAGTATTATCGCCCGACCGACTTGAAATTGCTTTTGTGCGGGCATTGGCCAGAGTGGATGCACGCCGAGACTGCAAGCCACCTGTGGGATGTGAATTAAGGTTCAAGGAAAGCGGCTTGCGGTCATTGATTCAATGATACTCGACAGACCTGCAGGGCAAGCGATCAATAGGCGGTGAGGTGGTGCTGTGTCGTGATCGATGGCCCTCCCGCAGAGAAAGACATCTCAGACGCGACGGTCAAAAGAAACGCCCTAGAAGCCCGACTCGCCGATCAAAAGGAACCCGAGGTGGTCGAACTTCACCCCGCTACTTTGAAGCAATATTACGAGACCATCGACGCCCTTATTTGGAAGCTAACCGACTTGAACCCCCAATGTGACCGAGAACTGGTTGAAACGCTTCACAAGATCATCGCCAGAGTCACGATTTTTCCTGTCACAGATCAAGGATTTACCTTCGAGGTGACCGGGTGGCTCCAGTCCCTGATCTGGGTCGTGCCGGGTCATGTGAGGGGAATGTTTGGTAGCGGAGGAGGGACTCGAACCCCCGACACGCGGATTATGATTCCGCTGCTCTAACCAACTGAGCTACTCCGCCAAAGCGTGTTGGGCTTTACGAAAGCGCGCTCGGCCCGTCAAGGGCGAAACAGCATCCTTGTTGCTGAATCGGACATTCTGTCTGTGCGGCTGACCTGCACGCTCAAAGGCATGTGCCATCTGGATGCGATCTCGATTTCCCACAGTGTCGTCACTATAACGCTCATAAATAAGGCATACCGCCCATTTAATACACATATCATGCGCCTATCAGCGTCGATATGGCGGTCGCGGATGTTTTCCCGCCTCGGACCTTTGCATCATTTCAGCCAACCTTCGGGAACAGGCGTGCGATCCTAGTGCCGTCAAACCGCCCGGGAAAATGCAGGAGAGACACCAATTTTCGACGCCGTGCAGCCTGTTTTACCCGACCGCCGCACAACCCCTCCGCGGGCTGTTGGAACAGGGTATCTGCGCTGCAAGGTACGGGCCGAAAGCGGTGCGTCGGTCTTGGGCGATCTGCGCCATTCCGGTTGCCTGAAATTCCTGTTTCCACGCGGCGCGGCTGACCGGTTGAGCGCCGTGCTGGTAAACACTTCAGGCGGGATCACAGGTGGTGACAACCTGGGCGTAACCGCAACGGTTGATCCGTCCAGCCGCCTGACCATGACCACGCAAGCGGCAGAGCGGATATACCGCGCCAGCGGGCGCGAGCCGGGCACGGTCAGCACAGTAATCGACGTGGGTTGCGGCGGGCGCCTGGACTGGTTGCCACAAGAGACAATCCTGTTCGATGGCGCGGCTCTTGACCGTCGCCTTCGTGTCAATCTGGACGGCAAGGCGCGCTGCCTGCTGGTCGAGACACTTGTTTTCGGGCGCACCGCCATGGGTGAGCGCATCAGTAACTTGACGCTTTCCGACCGTATCGAGGTCTGGCGGGACGAGGCTCCGCTTTTCATCGACAGGACACGTTTGTCGGGCGACGCGAGCACCCATCTGCAGCGGCGCGCCATCGGTGGCGGTGCGGTTGCACTGGCCAGTGTTCTGCTCGTCACACCGACCGGCAGTGACGAGGCGGCGGCACATCTTGAGCAGTTGCGCCACAACCTGCCGCAGAAAGCCGGGGCTTCGTTGATCCGTCCCGATGTTCTGTTTCTGCGTCTGGCCGCAGAGGACAGTTTTGAACTGCGAAAAACCCTGCTGCCTTTGCTGGCACAACTTAACGACGCCCCTTTACCGCGAACCTGGATGATTTGAGATGAACTTGACCCCCAGAGAGAAAGACAAATTGCTTGTGGCGATGGCTGCCGAAGTAGCCCGCAAGCGACTGGCCCGCGGCGTGAAGCTGAACCACCCCGAGGCGATTGCCCTGATCACTGACACGGTGGTCGAGGGGGCGCGCGATGGCCGGTCTGTCGCCGACATGATGCAGGCGGGCGCGCTGGTGATCACCCGGGCCGATTGCATGGAAGGCGTGCCCGAGATGATCCACGAGGTGCAGGTCGAGGCAACCTTTCCAGATGGCACCAAACTGGTGACCGTTCACAACCCGATCCGCTGATCCGCCCAAATTGCAGAAGGTAGAGAAAATGAAATACAAAATGATTGCACGCGGTTTTGCAGGTTTCGCGCTTACGCTGATAGCTTCCCCTGCGATGGCGCATCTTGATCCGGCCGCGCATGGTGCGGTCGCTGCGGGCTTTACCCATCCGGTTTTCGGCGCGGATCACGTGCTGGCGATGGTGGCTGTCGGGATCTGGGCCGCGATGCTGGGCGGGCGGGCGGCCTGGGCTGTTCCGGCCGCCTTTGTTACTGCAATGGCACTGGGTTTCGTGCTGTCGCTTGTGGGCCTGCCACTGCCGGTGGTCGAGCCGCTTATCCTTGCATCCGTGATCGTGATGGGGGTTCTGGTGGCCTTGGCCGTCCGCGTGCCGATGGCCGCAGGCATGGCAATTGTCGCGCTTCTGGCCCTGTTTCACGGTTATGCGCATGGCACCGAGATGGGTGGCGCGGAGGCGATTGCCTATCTTGCGGGTTTTGCCAGTGCCACGGCGCTTTTGCATTCTGCGGGTCTTGCGCTGGGGCTGGGGCTTGCACGCCTGTCGCAGATGACGGCCCTGCGCGGGATGGGCGGACTCGTCGCCGTTCTGGGCGCATGGCTGGCTGTGGCAGGCTGAGGGCGTAAACATGATCCCAGGAGAACTGTTTCCCGCATCCGGCGACCTGACCCTGAATGCAGGGCGCGAAGCGGTCACGCTGATGGTGGCCAATACCGGCGACCGTCCTGTTCAGGTCGGCAGCCACTACCATTTTGCCGAGACAAACCCCGCGCTCGACTTTGACCGCGACGCCGCGCGGGGCCTGCGGTTGGATATCGCCGCGGGCACGGCCGTGCGGTTCGAGCCCGGACAGCGCCGCGAGGTGCAGCTTGTTCCCTATGGGGGGGGCCGGATCGTGCAGGGATTCAATCAGGCGGTCATGGGGCCGCTCTGACACTCTGACTTTGCAGCATTCATCGAAGGATCATTCCGATGCCCATCAAAATTTCCCGCGCAGACTATGCCGCGATGTATGGCCCCACGACAGGCGACCGCCTGCGACTGGCCGATACGGACCTGATCATCGAGGTTGAACGCGACCTTACGGCACTTGCCGTCGGGAGCGCCATGAGCGGCGGTAGCGGGCCGAATGCGGCCATCTATGGCGAGGAAGTCAAGTTCGGCGGTGGCAAGGTGATCCGCGATGGGATGGGCCAAAGCCAGATCACACGCGCGGGCGGGGCGGTGGATACGGTGATCACCAATGCGCTGATCGTGGACTGGACCGGCATCTACAAAGCTGATGTCGGCCTGCGCGACGGACGCATCCATTCCATCGGCAAGGCAGGAAACCCCGACACGCAACCCGGCGTTTCGATCATCATCGGACCGGGGACCGAGGTGATCGCGGGCGAGGGACGCATCCTGACGGCAGGTGGTTTCGACAGCCATATCCATTTCATTTGCCCCCAGCAGATGGAAGATGCGTTGCATTCGGGAGTGACAACGATGCTGGGCGGCGGCACTGGCCCCGCGCATGGCACGCTGGCCACAACCGTAACACCGGGGCCTTGGCATCTTGCGCGGATGCTGCAAGCGGCGGATGCCTTTCCGATGAATCTGGCTTTTGCCGGCAAAGGCAACGCTTCGCAGCCTGCTGCGCTTGAGGAACAGGTGCTTGCGGGGGCTTGTGCGCTGAAACTGCACGAGGATTGGGGCACAACGCCCGCGGCGATTGATTGCTGCCTGTCCGTGGCCGATGCGATGGACGTGCAGGTGATGATCCACACCGACACGCTCAATGAATCCGGCTTTGTGGAACATACCGTAGCCGCCCTGAAAGGCCGCACGATCCACGCCTTTCATACCGAGGGCGCAGGCGGCGGTCATGCACCCGATATCATCAAGATTTGCGGGCTGCCCAATGTCCTGCCCTCCTCCACCAACCCGACGCGGCCCTTTACCGTCAATACGGTGGACGAGCATCTGGACATGCTGATGGTCTGCCACCATCTGGACAAATCCATCCCCGAAGACGTGGCCTTTGCCGAAAGCCGCATCCGCCGCGAAACGATCGCGGCCGAGGATATCCTGCATGACATGGGGGCGTTCTCGATCATCGCCAGCGACAGTCAGGCGATGGGGCGTGTGGGCGAGGTCTTGATCCGCACATGGCAGACCGCCGACAAAATGCGCAAACAGCGCGGGCGTTTGCCGGAAGAAACCGGCGACAACGACAATTTCCGCGTGCGCCGCTATATCGCGAAATACACGATCAATCCGGCCATCGCGCATGGCATATCCGCCCATATCGGCAGTATTGAAATCGGCAAACGCGCCGATCTGGTGCTGTGGGATCCCGCCTTTTTCGGTGTGAAACCCGAAATGGTGCTGATGGCAGGTACGATTGTGGTGGCGCAAATGGGCGATCCCAATGCCTCGATCCCGACGCCGCAACCTGTCTATTCGCGTCCCATGTTCGGCGCCTACGGGCGGTCTTTGGAACATTCAGCCGTCACGTTCGTATCCGAAGCGGCGCAGGCGGACGGGATCAGGAACAGGCTGGGGCTGGCCAAGCAAACCCTCGCCGTGGCCAATACGCGCCAGATCGGCAAGGCCGATCTGCGGCTCAATGATGCCACCCCGCATATCGACGTGAACCCCGAAACCTACGAGGTACGCGCCGATGGTGAATTGCTGACCTGCGAGCCCGCGACAGTTCTGCCGATGGCACAGCGTTATTTCCTCTATTGATCCGAAAGGCCGATCCGATGTCCCTGCCCCATGTCCATCATCTGACGAGTGCCGCTGATCTACCGCCGCCTACCGATGTGTGCGAACTGACCTATGATGCACGATTCCTGCGGCGCAAACGGCTGGAAACGGCTGCGGGCGGGGCCTTTGTGGTCGATCTGGCGCAGACAGTCTCGGTGGCGAGCGGAGACGGGTTCGTTCTTTCAGACGGGCGTGTTGTGCAGGTTCAGGCGGCAGCAGAATCGCTGCTCGACGTGCGCGGGGCGGATCTGGTGCGGCTTGCTTGGCATATCGGGAACCGCCACACACCCTGCCAGATCGAGGCGGATCGTCTGCTGATCCAGCGGGACCGCGTCATGCGTGACATGCTTGCCCTGCTGGGGGCCGAGGTGACCGAGGTGACAGCGCCCTTCACGCCGGAAGGTGGCGCTTACGGGCATGGCCGTACGCATGGTCACAGCCACGGGGATGCCCATGGCAATCCCGTCGCGGACCATACGCATTCGCACGGACACGACCATGATCATGATCATGATCACCACAATCACCGCCATGAACACGAGCACTGACATGATCCCGACACCCCATCTTGTGACGCTGATGCAATGGCTCTCCCCGGCATACCCGGTGGGCGGGTTCAGTTACTCGCACGGGTTGGAATGGGCCGTGCATGCAGGCGATGTGACGGATGCAGCCGCCTTTCAGGAATGGCTGGCCGATATTCTGACCTATGGCAGCGGGCGCAATGACGCTCTGTTGCTGGCCGCTGCATGGCGCGCCGAAGACGATACCCAACTGGCCGCTGTCGATGCAATGGGCCGCGCGCTGGCCCCTTCTGCCGAACGGTTGCTGGAAACTACCGCACAGGGAGCGGCCTTTGTGAAGACGACGGCGGATATCTGGGAGATGGACCTGCCGACGCTGTGCTATCCCGTGGCGGTCGGTCGCGCCGCCCGCCTGATCGGTGTGGGGCTGGAACAGGTGTTGCCGCTCTACCTGCACGGATTTGCCAGCAACCTGACGGGCGCTGCGATGCGGCTGGTGACGCTGGGCCAAACAGAGGGTCAGCGCGTCCTGTCCAGAATGACACCGCTCTGCGATCTCTTGGCGGAAGAGGCATTGGCCGGGTTGGGCCTGGACGAACTGGGTGGTGCCACCTTCATGGCAGATATCGCCGCGATGAAACATGAAACCCAATATACAAGGCTATTCAGATCATGACTTCTCCTCATGGCCCATTGCGGATCGGCATTGGCGGTCCCGTCGGCGCGGGTAAAACAACGCTGACCGCTGCGCTGTGTCGTGCCCTACGCGACGACTACTCGGTGGGTGCCATCACCAATGACATCTACACGCAAGAAGATGCCGAGGCGCTGATGCGGATGCAGGTGCTGCCTCTTGACCGGATCATCGGGGTCGAGACTGGCGGTTGCCCCCATACCGCGATCCGCGAGGATGCATCCATCAACCTTGCGGCCGTGGCCGAAATGCGCCAGCGCCACCCCGAGATCCAGGTCGTTCTGATTGAGAGCGGTGGCGACAACCTGTCTGCCACGTTCAGCCCTGAACTGGCAGACCTGACGCTCTATGTCATTGACGTTGCTGCGGGCGAGGAGATTCCTCGCAAGGGCGGCCCCGCGATCACCCGCTCGGATATTCTTGTCATCAACAAAACCGACCTGGCACCGCATGTCGGCGCATCCCTCGAGGTGATGGACCGCGACGCAACGCGCATGCGTGCTGGCAGGCCCTTTGTCTTTACCGCGCTCCGCAAGGGTGAAGGGTTGGATAACGTGGTGGCCCTGATCAAGTCGATCGGCGGTCTTTGAGCGGGCTGTGCGCCCTTCAGACCTGACGGAACAAACGTGCCTGCAAGTCATCGACGCTTGTGCGCATCTGCGCGCGGATCGGGCCGTTGTTCGGCTTATCTTGCAGGGTTGTGAACCAGTGGTCCGGTGGCGTCCTGCCACGGCGGTTTCCATGCCAGGCGAGCGCCCGCAACACGGCTTCAGCATCTGCTGGCAGGCGATCGGGGATTTCGTGCCCTGTGAGCACGGCCCAGACACCAGTCCATGCTCGACCTACCGACCACGGATTATAGCCCCCGCCGCCCAGCACAAGATACCGATGAGACAAAGGACGCAACGCCGTCACAACCGACCAGAGCGCGTTGTTCGACAGCGTCAAACGCGATTGCGGGTCTTCGGCCAAAGCATCGGCTCCACATTGCAGAATGATCGCATCCGGCTTGAAACCCGCGACCACCGGCAGGATAAACTGATCCTGTATCATCATCATTTCAGTATCATTCAGCATTTTTGGCACCGGCAGATTAAAGACCTGCCCTGCCCCCTTGTCTTGCAAGGCACCTGTGCGCGGCCAGCGATTTTCCTCATGCACCGAAACCAGCAAGACGTCGGGATCATCCCGAAAAGCGTGATCCACCCCGTCGCAATGATGCGCGTCGATATCGACATAGGCGATACGCTGAACGCCTTGGCGGCGCAGCGACAGGATCGACAGCACTGGATCGTTGAAATAGCAAAACCCGTTGGCATGGTCCGGCATACCGTGATGCGTTCCACCCGCTGGCGCATAGATCACGCCCGGCTGCGCCAGTAACTCGCCCGCCAGAAGCGCGCCACCGGCGCTTGTCGCGGGGCGGCGGAAGACCTCGGCAAAGACAGGGTTCGCATGGGTGCCTATGTTGTGGCGCGCACGCACATCCTCAGACACGTAGCCGTCCGTTTCGGCCTGTTCCAGGGCCGCAATATAGGTTGGGTCATGCCAGATCGACAGGGCGGCGGGCTTGGCACGGGGGCTGGCGATATAGGCGGAGCTATCCAGCCAGCCCAGCGCGCGGCTCAAATCCATTACCGTGGATACGCGCGGGACCCGCAAAGGATGCCAGTCGCCATAACTGGAACCGCGATAAATTTCTGAGCCGATGAAGCGCGCTTGAGACCTATCCGTCATACTGACGTCCGGCCTAGCCTTTGGCCAGAAACGCCTCGATGCGCGACGTGATCTGCCCCGACATCGGTTTGACCGGCGAGCCGAAAGTGCCTGCAACCGTACCATCCGGTGCAATTAGCACCTTGTTGAAGTTCCAGCGGGGTGTGAAACCTTCGGAACCGGCAAGCCACTTGTAGAAGGGATGCGCCGCGGCACCTTTGACCGGAGTGATCGTCGCCATGGGCAGATCGAGGCCGAAATTGATGGCGCAGAATTCCGCGACCTCGTCATTGGTCGCAAGTTCCTGCCTGAAATCGTTTGAAGGCACGGCCAAAACCACAAGGCCCCGATCGCGGTACCGGTCATAGAGTGCCTGCAATTCGTCATACTGGCGGGTGTAGGCACAACGCGAGGCGGTGTTCACTACCAGAACAGGCTGTCCGCGCCAGTCGTCGAGTGACAGGCTGCCGCCATCCATCGAGTCGAACACGAACGGCCCGCGCGCCTGTGCCGGATAGGTCATGATGACCGAGGCAACCGCCAGCAACATGGTCAGCAGAATGGCCGGATAGCTTTTTTGCAAAAAACTGATCATCGCTTTCTCCCGCATATTGGCTGCACACTCGGCCCGTGGACTAGCACATAGGCGATCGCGAGGCACTATCCAGTGCCCGCTATGGAATAGGCAAGATGTCGCAAGTCTGCACTGCGCGCCGGATGGCTTGCCTTCCCTGCCCCTTCTCGGTCAGATGCGAAACAATTATTGGATATGACCGATCCTGAACCGAAGGGAAGCGCGGGATGATAGATCAGCTAGAGGCAATCGTAGGCAAGGCCAATGTGGCAACCGGCGGCGACATGGCACGCTGGTCACGGGACTGGACCGGCGTCTACACATGGGAACCGCTGGCCGTTGTGCGCCCTTCCTCTACTGCCGAAGTATCTGCCATCCTGCGCCTTGCCAATGACACCGGAACGAAGATCGTGCCGGTGTCGGGCAATACTGGCCTTGCTGGCGGCACCAGAGCAGAAGGTGCGATCATGCTGTCACTGGACCGGATGAACCGCATCCGCGAGATCCGACCCGCAGCCCGTATCGCAATCGTCGAGGCAGGCGTGATCCTGTCCAGCCTGCATGATGCCGCCGATGCCGAAGGGCTGATCTTTCCGCTCACCTTCGGCGCGCGTGGCTCGACCATGGTCGGCGGTTTTCTGTCAACCAATGCAGGCGGATCGAATGTTCTGCGCTATGGCAATACGCGTGATCTGTGCCTCGGTCTGGAGGTTGTCCTGCCCAGCGGCGAGGTGATGGACCTGATGAGCGAGTTGCACAAGGACAACTCGGGCTACAATCTGCGTCACCTGATGATCGGGGCGGAAGGCACGCTGGGTATCATTACAGCCGCCGTTCTGAAACTGGCCCCCAAGCCCCGCGCCTATGCCACGGCGATGGTGGCCGCACCTTCTCTGGATCAGGCACTCAGCCTGCTGAACCGGTTGCAAGAGGCAACCGGCGGCGGTGTCGAAGCCTTTGAATACATGCCGCGCGCCTATATCGAGGGGCATCTGGCGAAGTTTCCGCAGGCCAAAGCACCTTTCGAGGCGATGCATGACATCAACATTCTGGTCGAGGTCGGGGCAACAGCGCCGCGCGACTGCCTGCCCGGTCCGGACGGGCGCGTGCCGGTCTCAGCATATCTGGAGGAAGTGCTGGAACAGATGTTCGAAGGCGGTGCGATTCTGGATGCTGTCGTCGCACAATCGCAGGCTCAGCGCGCCGAGATGTGGGAACGCCGCGAGGCGGCAGCCGAGATCGCTATGGCGCATAAACCCATTGTCAACAACGACATCGCTGTGCCGCTGGACAAGGTCGCCAACTTTCTGGACCGCATCCACGGACGTCTGAACAGGCTGGACGCAGGTGCCAAGGAGTTGATCGTATCCCATTTGGGTGATGGCAATGTGCATTACACCGTCTGGCCTGTCTCGCAGGACCCCGCCGTGCATGACGCGATCATGGAAGCGGTCGAGGATGTTGTGCTGGATCTGGGGGGCAGCTTTTCGGCCGAGCACGGCATCGGCACGTCCAAACTGCCGTCGATGGCACGCCGTAAGAACAAGGTCGCGCTATCGGTGATGCGGGCGATCAAGTCAGCACTGGACCCCAAGGGCATCCTCAATCCCGGCAAGGTCTTGCCAGACTGACAGATGCGCCTCCGGCGGGGATATTTAGGGCAAGAAGAACCGGTGGGCGCGGATCAGCGCCAGTCGAAAAAGCCCGGGCCTGCCTGTTTCAGAAGGGATTGCGCCATGTCGCGGGCCATATCGGGCGCATCGGCAATGGTGCTGCTGCGATCATCGGCAATCTTTTCGGAACCGTCGGGGCGCAACACCTCGCCGCGCAAGCGCAGGGTGGTGCCGTCGATCTCGGCCAGTCCAGCGATTGGTGTCTCGCAGGAACCGTCCAGCGTCGCAAGAAAGGCGCGTTCGGCGGCAAGGCGCTGTCCAGTCTGGGTGTGATGGATGGCGTCCAGCATCGCGGCGATATTCATGTCATCCGCGCGCCGTTCGATCCCGATGGCACCCTGTGCCACGGCGGGCAGCATATCGTCGGGCGACATCGCGCCGCGCGCGACATGGGCCATCCCCAGACGGTTCAGACCTGCCTGCGCCAGAAACGTGGCCGCGGCTACGCCATCTGCCAGTTTTCTCAGGCGTGTCTGCACATTGCCCCGAAATTCGACCACTTCAAGATGCGGAAAAGCATTGAGAAGCTGCGCGCGTCGGCGCAACGAGGATGATCCGACGCGCGCGCCCTCGGGCAGATCCCTCAGCGTGGCTGCATCCTGCGCGACGAAGGCATCGCGCACATCCTCGCGCGGCAGATAGGTATCCAGCAACAGACCCGCCGGTTGCAGCACCGGCATATCCTTCATTGAATGGACCGCAATGTCGATGGAACCGTCCAGCAGCGCGTCTTCGATCTCGCGCGTGAAAAGGCCCTTGCCGCCAATATCCTTGAGCGGACGGTCCTGTATCGCATCGCCGGTCACTTTGATCACGACGATCTCGAACGCATCTTGCGGCAGATCGAACGCGGCCATCAGGCGCGCGCGTGTTTCATGCGCTTGCGCGAGGGCCAACGGTGAACCACGGGTGCCGATTTTCAGCGGTGAGGCGGGTGTGGGGCGTGTCAATGTCATGAGACATTTGTTAGTGATGTCAGGCAGGCCTGACAAGCACCAGATGGACACCTGATGCTTGACATCTGGCTGCCCAAAGGGGACGAAACTGTCAACCGAGGGGAACAGTTATGACCGAGAAAACGATTTTACGCGCGCTTGCAGGCGAAACTCTGGATACACCGCCCATATGGATGATGCGGCAAGCCGGGCGCTACCTGCCGGAATACCGCGCCACGCGGGAAAAGGCCGGGGATTTCCTGTCCTTGTGCTACAACAGCGAACTGGCTGCCGAGGTTACCTTGCAGCCCCTGCGCCGCTATGATTTTGACGCGGCAATCCTTTTTGCCGATATCCTGCTGATTCCGCAGGCGCTGGGTGCAGATCTGTGGTTCGTCACCGGCGAAGGACCGCGCCTGTCCACGATCACCACGCAAGCGGGTTTGGATGCGCTGAAACCGGTCGAGGATATCCATGAAACGTTGAACCCGATCTATGAAACGGTGCGGATTCTCAGCCGCGAACTACCGCGCGAGACCACGCTGATCGGCTTTGCCGGTGCGCCATGGACGGTGGCCACCTATATGATCGCAGGCCAGGGCACCAAGGATCAGGGTCCGGCCCATGCGCTGAAGGCCGAGAACCGGCCCGTATTCGACGCGCTGATGCAGCGGATCACGGCGGCGACGATCGAATATCTGTCCGCGCAGATCGAGGCCGGTGCAGAAGTGGTCAAGATTTTCGACAGTTGGGCAGGATCTTTGAGCGGTGCCGATTTCGACACCTATGCAATGCAACCCACCAAAGAGATCATTACCGCCCTGAAAGCTCGCTATCCGGGTATTCCGGTCATCGCATTCCCGCGCGAGGGCGGCGACAAATACATTGGCTTCGCCAAGGCGACCGGAGCCGATTGCGTTGCGGTTGATGATTCGGTCAGCGCCGAATGGGTGGCCGCGCATGTGCAACCGGATGGCTGTGTTCAGGGCAACCTGAAATCCTCGCATATGGTCACTGGCGGGCATGCATTGGTGGATGAAACGCAACGGATTGTGCGCGCCTTAAAGAACGGCCCGCATATCTTCAATCTGGGTCATGGCATCACGCCTGATGCGGACCCTGACAACGTGACGCGGATGATCGAGGCCGTTCGCAGCGCCTGAAACGGCTGGGCAATTTTGCGGCAAACTAAAACGCGCAAGGCAAGCTTTGCGCGTTCTTTTGTTCGCTTCGACAGTTCATCGGACGATTTCTCCCGACGGGCGCGGGGTCGATGCAGTCTCGGCCGGCATGACTGGATAGACGATCTGCGGCAAAGTCCCTGTCAGCGAGGTCAAAAAGGCCGTGATCTGATCCACTTCCTGATCTTTCAACTCCTCGCCCAACTGCGAGGTGCCCATGATAGCCACGGCCACTTTCAAATCCCAGACCTTGCCGGAATGGAAATAAGGCGCGGTCTGGTCGATGTTGCGCAGCGGCGACGCACGGAACACGTATGAGTCGTCAGCCGTAGCTGTAACCTGAAAGCGCCCTTTGTCATCGGGCGGCAGCACATCGGCACCAGGCTTTTCGATCAGACCGAAGGGGTAGTACCCGTTGCCGCCAAGGTTCACACCATTGTGGCAAGCGGCACAGCCCTTGTCCATAAACAGCTCCAACCCTGCTTTCTGCTCGTCATTCAGTGCCGCATCGTCGCCATTCAGAAAGGCGTCAAACGGGGCGGGCGTGATCAGCGTGGCCTCGAATGCCTCGACCGCCTTGGCGAAGTTGTCGAACGTGACGGGATCCGCCTCGTCCGGGAAGGCCGCTTTGAACCATTCCACATATTGCGGCATCGAATTCAGTGTAGCCACGACATTCTCGGGCGTGTTGGCCATCTCGACCCCCGCCTGAACCGGACCTTTGGCCTGCTCGGCAAGGTCGGCAGCGCGGCCATCCCAGAATTGCGCCTCGTTGAGAACCGAGTTCAGCACGGTAGGCGAATTGCGCGGCCCTTTCTGCCATGCATGGCCGATCGAGACTTCCATATTGTCGTCCCCGCCGGTTGCAAGATTGTGGCAGGAATTGCACGAGAACACACCGGAAGCAGACATACGTGGATCAAAGAACAGCGCCTTGCCCAAGTCGGTTTTGGCAGGCGTGATCGGGTTGTCGCGCACTGACGGCGTGGTCGATGGCAAGGGTTTGAACATCTCAAGCGCGACACCGCGCAGTTCGGATGCGGTCGCTACCTGTGACAACGCCAAAAAAGCGACTGTTCCAAACAGGGTTGATCGTATCATGGTCATAATATCAAAGCCTCCAGAACCCGAAGCCGAGAATCGCACATCTCCTTAACCAACCCTGACAAGGTCCGGACCAATTATCTTTGATACAGGTCAACAACACGTTTTTTTCATGCAAAATCATACTGTTCACATGTTATCAAAAGACAGGAACACAAACAAAAAAAGGGACCTTCCGGCCCCCTTTTGAACGCGTTTTCCAGAAGGAATGCGACGTCTGTTGTCAGACCCATTTTGCCAGAGGCGGAAGGCTCATCAGAACGGCGTTCGCGTCATGGCCGGTTTCAAGACCAAACTTTGTACCGCGGTCATAAACCAGATTATATTCGGCATAGAGACCGCGATGGACCAGTTGCACATCCTTGTCGGCCTCGTCCCACGGTTGCGGCCGGCGCTTTTCGACCAACGGCAGATAGGCGGGTAGAAAGGCGCGCCCGATATCCTGCACCAGACGGAAATCCGCAGCCCAGTCACCTGTGTTGTGGTCATCCAGAAAAATGCCCCCGACGCCGCGCGCACGGCCACGATGCGGCACGAAAAAATACTCGTCCGCCCATGCCTTGAGGCGCGGGTAATGCCCCTCACCGTGGGGGTCCAGATGCTCTTTTTGGACGGCGTGGAAATGGGCCGTGTCCTCGGCATATTCAATGCAGGGGTTGAGATCCGAACCGCCCCCGAACCACCATGCGCCCGGTGTCCAGAACATCCGCGTGTTCATATGCACGGCAGGGCAATGCGGGTTCTGCATATGGGCCACAAGACTGATGCCCGAGGCCCAGAAGCGTGGATCGTGCTCCATACCGGGCACACCGCGCGCGGCCATCGCTTTTTGAGCCCGCGCACCCAGTGTTCCGTAAACGGTCGAGATATTTACCCCCACCTTTTCAAACACGCGGCCACCGCGCATGACACTCATCAAACCGCCGCCGGCATCACCACCATCTTCTGCTGTGCGCCGCGTTTGTGTGACCTCGAAACGCCCTGCAGGCATGGACGCGGTCGGTCCATCGGTCTGGCTATCCTCCAGAGCCTCGAAAGCGGCAACGATATCGTCACGCAATTGGCGGAACCAGGCGGCGGCGGTCTCTTTCTCGGTCTGCATCGCCGAAGCTGGCGCGGTGGTCTGATTCATGGGTGGTCCTGTCAGCGTTTCGGTCTCATACGGAGAAAACCTAGCAGCCCCGCCCCTTCAGCGCCAGACGCGCAATGGCGGCGATACTGCTTCTTCTTGCCGAAAATATCCCGGGGTTTGGGGCAGCGCCCCAAGACCTCAGACGCGCGCGCTCAATGCGCGGGGACAATCACCGGATCCAGCAAGCCGCGTCCGCCATCGACCGTCATGATCTGGCCCGTCATGAAGCCCGAGCAATCCGACACCAAAAACTGCACCGCTTCCGCCAGTTCGGACGGTGGGGCGATCCGGCCCAGAGGGGTGCGTTCAATGATCTGGTCGCGGTAGTCGGGGTTTTCCTTGATAGCCGCCTTCAGGCTGGCCGACATCACCGAGCCGAACGCCACGGCATTTACACGGATGCGATGCGGGGCAAGCGCAAGGGCGAGCGAGCGGGTCATCTGGTCCAGCGCCGCAGTCGAAATCGAATAGGCCATCAGATCAGGGTGTGTACGTTGCGCGGCAAGACAGGAAATGTTGACGATGGTGCCGACGTTCTCGATCTCCTGATCCTCTGCCTGCTTGATCATCCGGCGCGCCACCATTTGCGACAGCCTGAGCGAGGTCAGTAGATTCTGGTTCAGCAGCGCATCGACGGATGTATCCTCGGGGTCCAAAGCATCAGTCTTGATGATCTGGCGCGCGCCATTCACCAGAATATCCACGCGGTCGAAAGCATCTATCGTGGCAGAAAGAAGGTTCGCAATCGTGAGCCTCTCCCGCAGATCCCCTGCAAAATAGCGATGGGATTTGCCATCCTCGTTCGACCCGAATTCCTTGCGCAGACGGTCCTCGTCCAGATCGGCAAAGACCACATTGGCCCCTTTATCCAGAAAATGCCGACCGATCGCCAGACCGATACCATAAGCACCTCCGGTCACGATGGCGGTCTTCCCGCTGATGGAAAAAGACATGATGGGTCTCCGTTGTTCGGGGAAAGATAGCCTGTCTCAGCGCCGCTGGCGAGATGGCCGTGCAGCCGACAATATCTTGAAACGATTGTCGCCTGCTATTTCGGCAACCTCTGTGAAATGCTGCACCAGCGCCGCCTCGTAAGGCAGGTGGCGGTTTGCCACCATCCACAAATGGCCTTGGGGCGTCAACATGCCGGCGGCGGCGGCGATAAAGGCCCGCCCGATATCGGGGTCAGCCGCACGGCCACTGTGAAACGGCGGGTTCATAATAACCGCATCCACCGCTGTCTCAGGTTTCCATGTCGTGGCGTCCGCCCAGTGAAACCGCGCGCGCGGATCGGTGACATTCTGGCGCGCGCAGTCCAGTGCCACATGATCGGCCTCAACCAGATCAAGGGTTTTGACCGTGTCGCGCGTTAGCGCTTGCGCCGCCAGATATCCCCATCCCGCGCCCAGATCGACCACGCGCGCACCGATTTTGTCGGGTAGGGCGTCGGCCAGCAAGCGCGACGCGGGATCAATGCCGTCAGCGGAAAAGACACCCGCAGCAGTCACGAACCCTTGGGCCACGGGTTGGTAGCCTTGCGCCTGCCACGTCGCGGGGAGCGGTATGGCCTTGAACCATATGATCTTGCCGTGCGCTTTGGACAAAACAGCAGGCGTGACGGTCAAGCCACGCAGGTCACGCAACATGGACTCGATCCCATCGGTTTTCTGACCGTCCACCATCACCAGACCATTCGGACCGACCAGATCGCAGGCCTGCGCCACCAATGCACGCCCCATCGCCTTGGAGCGCGGCAAGCACACCAGCGCCGCAGAGAAGGTGCCATCAGACTGGCGCGCACAGGCGTAGCCTGCCGCAGAAAAAGCATCAAAATCAGGTTTGAAGCCGGTAACGATCTGCACCCGTTCCTTTGGCAAGGCACCAATGTCAGCCCCTGCTTTAGGCGCGAGGACAGCGATACTGCCGGATGCGGGCAGCGACAGGTCGCCGTCCGACAGGGCCAGCGACAGACGGTCGATTAACATAAGGCTATTCTTTTTCCATTGTGCATTGCAGCGGATGCTGGTGGCGGCGGGCAAAGTCCATCACCTGCGTCACCTTGGTTTCTGCAATCTCGTGGCTGAACACGCCAACAACGGCCAGCCCCTTTTTGTGCACTGTCAGCATGATCTCGAAAGCCTGCGCGTGGGACATCCCGAAAAACCGTTCCAGCACGTGAACGACAAATTCCATCGGCGTGTAGTCGTCGTTGAGCAGCAGAACCTTGTAAAGCGGCGGCCGCTTAGTTTTGGGTCGTGTCTGCACAACGACCGATGCATCACCATCGCCGTCTTTCTTGTCAGACATGATAATGGGCCGCTGGGTCATCTGGCGCTACTTCGATTTGTCGGTCATTGTAAGGGCTGGCTTCAGAGCCTCTATATAACCTCAATGCCCCATTAGAAAAGAGGCAGTACCTGGATCGGCTGTGAAGTGATGCAGAATCTGACCACAATCGGCTTTGATGCTGATGACACACTTTGGCAGAACGAGCGGTTTTTCCGTCTCACGCAAGAGCGTTTTGCCGATCTGCTGCGCGACCACACCGACGCGGACCACCTGATGCAACGCCTGCTGGCGGCGGAACGGCGCAATCTTGGACAATATGGTTTTGGTATCAAAGGCTTCGTGCTGTCGATGATCGAAACAGCGATCGAAGTGACCGAACAGCGCGTTCCCGCCAGTGCCATCGCAGAACTGATCGCCGCCGGTCAGGACATGCTGCGCCATCCCATCGAATTATTACCACATGCGCGCGAGGCCGTTGAAGCCATCGCTGCATCGCACAAGGTGCTGCTGATCACGAAGGGCGACCTGATGGATCAGGAACGCAAGCTGGCGCAATCGGGTTTGGGCGATCTGTTTGACGAGGTCGAGATTGTTTCGAGCAAAACGCGCGCTGTTTACGAGACACTCTTTGCCAGACATGGCGACGGTGCCGCGCGGGCCATGATGGTCGGCAATTCGATGCGTTCGGATGTTGTTCCGGTGATTGATGCGGGCGGTTGGGGCGTGCATGTCCCGCACGGGCTGGAGTGGGACATCGAAATGGCACCCCCGCCGACAGGCGCAAAGCGGTTCCTTGAGCTTGCAGACCTTGGTGCCCTGCCCGATCTGGTGCGTGACATCGGCTGAAAACGGCTGTGCTGTCTGAAATCCGGATGATTTGTGATGTGCGCGCAACAGGGACGCCAGGCCAGTCCCGGCCCCTTGCGGCATAGCTAGAGTATGCGCTGACATTCACCCCCTAGATATGGTGGTGATGACATCATCTCGCGCAACCACACCGCGAAACACCATGGAAATGAATACTTTATTCAGCAAATTCTCTGTGGTAGCCTGAACCTATAATAATTTGACCGACCGAAAAATCGGCGGCTTGAGGCAGAAGGCAGTGACAATGAAGGTGCGGCACAGGCAGCCGGCCCGGCTAGGGCTATTTATCTTCACGGCAATCTGGTTGATCGTTGTGCTTCCGCTCAGCGTGAGGTCAGCGCCTTATGCGGCCATGGTGATAGACGCGCGGAATGGCGAGGTGCTGCATTCGGAAAACGCGGATACGCGGTTGCATCCTGCCTCATTGACCAAAATGATGACACTTTATGTGGCTTTTCAGGCCATCGAGCGTGGCGAGATTTCGCTGGACACCGTTGTCACGGTTCCCGCGGCAGCCGCAGCCGAACCACCAAGCAAGCTAGGGTTGCGCGCAGGCCAGAAAATCAAGTTACGGTATCTCATCCGTGCTGCCGCCATCAAATCTGCCAATGATGCCGCCCATGCCATCGGCACCGCAATCGAGGGTTCCGAGGCCGCCTATGCCCGACGCATGAACCGCACAGCCGCAGCAATGGGCATGACGCGCACGACCTTCAAGAACATGCACGGCCTGACGCAAGAGGGCCATATGTCCACAGCAAGGGACATGACCATTCTTGGTCGGCACATGCTCTATGACTTTCCCGAATACTATAACCTGTTCTCGCGCCGCTCTACTGATGCGGGGATCGCGCATGTGAACAACACAAACCGTCGTATGCTGGACAGCTATCGCGGGGCGGACGGGATCAAGACCGGCTACACACGCGCCGCAGGTTTCAACCTCGTAGCCTCGGCGGAACGCGGCGGTACAAGGGTTATCGCAACGGTGTTCGGTGGTCGCTCCACTGTGACCCGCAACCAGCGGGTGGCCGAACTTCTTGATCTTGGCTTCAAAAAAGCCCCCGCCAATGTCGCCCTGCGCAAACCCGTAAAACCCGACGCGATTCCCGGTCGTGGTCCAAGCGCTGGCGACCAGGAAACGCTGGTTGCGTCCGTTGGCACCGGCAGACCCGCTGCAGGCAAGACAATTCGACTGGTCACCGCTGTAAGCACCAGTCTGCGCCCTGTGTCGCGGCCCGGTTCAGGCATGCCACCGCCGGTGCTTGTGGCCGTGAATGACAGCATCGCCGAAGCCCTTTCACAAGTGGCCGCACAAACCGCCGCCGTTCAGGTGGCGACAGCGCAGGCAGCCACAGTTGAGGCCGAAGCCACACCGATTGCAGTGATCAACCCGCCGGCAAGCATCCCTGAACGCCCCGTCCAGATTGCGGAACTTGCCGCCGTTGTAGAAGACGAGGAAATGATGGGCGAAGGCGATGCCAGAGATACACTGACCCCAGAAGATCTGGCCCCCGAAGAATTGGCAGCCGAAGCTCTGACCACAGCGGTTGCCGAGGCTCAACCGGCAGCCCTGGCTGCGGTCATTCCCGTCCCATCTGTCAAACCGCGTGCACGGCCTGACGGACTGGTTGTTTTGGCCAGCCTGCCCACCGAGGAGGCAGAGATCATGGATGCCGCGCCCGCTGCGAGTCAGGAACCGGATGTCGTGACACGGATCAGCACCTCTGGCGGTCGCCACTGGGGTATCAATGTCGGGCGCTACGGCAGCCGCCATGCCGCCGAGAAGGTCTTGTTGCAGACAGCCCTGACAGAGATGAATACGCTCGATGGTGCATTGCGGAAAATCAAGCAGGGCAGCGGCGGATTTGACGCTAATTTCATGGGCTTGACCCGCGAAACCGCTGATATGGCCTGCCGCCGCCTGCAAGCGCGGCAGGTGCAGTGTTTCATGATCGGGCCCAGCTAAATCCGGCTGTTATTGTAGGGGGCTTTGCGCCCTTCGATGGCCCCTGCAGAACCGTTCTCCCCCGAGGATGCGTCCGGCAAGGTGAAGCCCCTGCCCCGCATCAGGGCTTGGGATGATCGTCCCAATCGTCGTTCAGAATGCGGTTCGCATCACCTTCGGGATCGTCATACTGGTTGCTGCGCACTGTGTAGATGAAGGCGACAAGGCCGATGCCACCAAGAATCAGGGAAATCGGGATCAGATAGGACAGCACTTCCATCGGGTTACTTGAGCCTCAAAGCATTCAGAGCCACGATAATCGAGGAGCTGGACATCGCCAAGGCCGCCACCAGCGGCGTGGCTAGCCCGACAATAGCGATAGGCACGGCAATCACATTGTAGATCGTGGCAATCTTGAAATTCTCGCGGATACGCCGCACAGCGGATTGCGCGGTGACAAGTGAATCCGCGATAGGTGTCAGATCACTGCCCAACAACACGATATCGGACGCCACCCGCGCCGCATCCAGCGCCGAGGCAGGAGAAATCGACACATCCGCAGCCGTCAGTGCCGCCGTGTCATTCAAACCGTCACCCACCATCAGAACATGATGCCCTTCGGACTGAAGGCTGGCAATCCGCGCAGATTTTTCGGCAGGCAAAGCTTCGGCCTGCCATTCCGCGATGCCCAGTCGTTGGGCGAGGCTCTCGACAACCGGCGCGTTGTCACCCGAGATCAACAGTACGCGGATACCGCGCGCCTTCAGGCGGCTGACGGCTTCCTCTGCTCCAGGACGCGGACGGTCGCTGAACACAAAAGCGCGCGGTGCTGCATCGCCGAGGGCCAGCCAAGCCGCCGTGTCGATGCCGGGTGTGGCCCCGACCCAGGCCGCCCGACCCAAGCGAACCAACCGACCCTGCCATTGCCCCTGCGTGCCAAAACCCGGCACTTCGATGATATCAGTCACATCAGCAGCCGTGACGCCCGCCGCGCTCGCTGCTGCCGCCAAGGATAGGGACAACGGATGCGACGAACCCTGCGCAAGGGCCAGTGCTACCTCCAGCTCCGCTGCGTCACGGTCGGCCAGATTGGTCAGCTCCGGTGTGCCAGCCGTCAGCGTACCGGTCTTGTCGAAAACAACGGCATCGACCTTGGCCAGACGCTCCATCGCTGTGGCATCCTTGATCAACATCCCGCGACGGAACAACCGCCCCGAAGCTGCCGTGGTCACTGCTGGAACAGCAAGCCCCAGCGCGCAGGGACAGGTAATGATCAGAACAGCCGCAGCGATATTCAGCGATGTCCGAACGTCGGACGTGTAGATATACCAGCCGATGAAACTGAGCACCGACAAAAGCAGCACACCGGGCGTATAGAGTTTGGCCGTGCTATCCGCGAGCGAGGTGTAGCGCGAGCGACCGCTTTCGGCGATGGCCACAAGATCCGCCATACGGTGCAGCGAGGTATCGCGGCCAACGGCTGTGGCCCGCACGACCAGCGGACCCGTCAGATTAACCTCGCCTGCCGACACGTCCCGACCCGCTTCAGCAAATACCGGCAAGGTCTCGCCGGTCAGAAGCGAGCGGTCAATCTCGGACTGCCCCTCGACGATCGTCCCGTCCACAGGCATCCGGCCTCCCGGACGCACAAGGATCAGATCACCGATGTTAAGCTGCGCGACCGGAAGCTGCACCTCGGCCCCTTCACGCAAGGCCGTGGCGCGCGGCACTTCGAGCGCCGACAATTCCTGCGCGGCCGAACGGGCAATGGCGCGGGTCCTGTGATCCAGATAGCGCCCCGTTAGCAGGAAGAAAACCAGCGCAACAGCCGCATCGAAATAGGCATGATGTCCCGATAATGCAGTTTCCCAGACCGACGCGACCACGGCCAGCAGCAAGGCGGTGACGATGGGAACATCCATGTTGGACCGGCCTACGCGCAAAGCGGACCACGCGCTTTTGTAGAAAGGCACGCCCGAGAAAGCCAGTGTTGGCAAGGCGATAGCCGCCGATATCCAGTGGAACAGATCACGCGTCGCATCCGTTGCGCCGGACCAGACTGCGACCGACAGCAGCATGACATTCATCATGGCAAAACCGGCAACCGCCATCCGCATCAGAACGTCGCGTCCGACGCGATCATTCTGAGTTGCCGACAAGGTGCCTGCATCCAGTTCATGCGCCTCGAACCCTGCGCTCTCCAGCAGCCTGACCAGATCATCGGCAGTGACAGCCGGATCAGCCTCGATCGTGGCGCGCTTGAGGGTCAGGTTCACGCGGGCGGATTTCACCCCCGGCGCTGCCGTCAAGGCGCGTTCGACCGAGGAAATGCAGGCCGAGCAATGGATCAAGGGCAAGGACAGCGCAATATGCGCGTCCTTGTGCAACGCCTGTTCAGCCAGAGCCTGCGCGCCCGGTGCGGCAACACAGGCAGGGCAGGCCGAGATCGACGGGCGTATTGCAGCGGTCATGGTAGGGAGCCTTCCGGATCAGCGTTTCACATGGAGAATAACGCGTTGTGCGAATTTGGTGCCGTCTTCGGCTTGCGCCGTCATGCGGATGTTCCAGTTGCCATCCGCAAGATCGACCGGCGCGGTATAGGAGGCGCCATTGAAGATGAATTCGGGCCTGATATCATCTGCAACATGGGTGGCGCGCCCGACGACGGCCTCAAGTCCACCGACCCGCACGGGCCTGCCCGCCTCGTCGGAGATGCTGAGAATGACCTGACCCTCGGCCGCATCTGCGCGCACGGTCCACCCCAAGGCTTCTTGCGCGGCCTTGCGCTCGTCGAATTGCTGGCTGGCCACGTAGGAGTTTTTAACTTCAAGCCCCGGAAAGGTGCTGACGGCGGAATAGGCCAGAAGCAGGTTCACGCTGATGATGACGCCGAATGCCCCGCAAAAGATCATCAGCACGTGGCGCCCTGTCAGTTTTCTCTCGGTCATCAGTTCGCACTCCCGTTGAATATCGTATCCTTGTAGACGCGTTCGCCATTGGTCATATCCTCGACCCATAGCCGGAGATCGACGCGTTCGCTGGCCGCAGACTGACTGCCTGCCGGTGCAACGACATAGACCCTTTGCAGGAAGGTGGTGTCAGCCGGAACCATCACAGTATCTCCCTCTGCGGCTTCCAGTTCGACCAGAAACGGCTCGTCCCCGACGACGGTCACCTTGAACGGACGCTCCTCGCCCTGTTTGTTGAGCAAACGGACGTCATAGGTATTGCGTATCGAGCCATCCGAGAGGGTGACAAAGGTCGGGTTACGCACCGGCGCAACAGTCATCTCAATGTCCGAGCGGATAAACAGGGCGATCACCAGACCCACGCCGACCAGAGACCATAGCGTCGTATATAGGATCGTACGCGGGCGAAGGACGTGTTTCCAGACAGGCTTGGGTGCCTTGCCTGCGCGTTCTGCAGTTTCATCCGTCAAGGCCATATAGTCGATCAGACCACGCGGCTTGCCGATCTTGTCCATGACATCGTCGCATGCGTCGATACACAGGGCACAAGTGATGCATTCCATCTGTTGGCCGTCACGAATGTCGATCCCCATGGGGCAGACATTGACGCAGGCCATGCAGTCAATACAATCGCCAAGGTTTTCCGCGCCTTCCCCCTTGCGAAGCTTGCCGCGGGGTTCGCCCCGCCAGTCGCGATAGCCCACTGTCAGGCTGTCCTCGTCCAGCATGGCGGCCTGAATACGTGGCCACGGACAGGCATAAATGCAGATTTGTTCGCGCGCGAAACCACCGAAGATGAAGGTCGTCATCGTCAGGATCAGCATAGTTGTATAGGCGATGGGATGCGCGTTCAGCGTCACCAGATCGCGGGCCAGTGTCGGCGCATCGGTGAAGTAGAAAACCCAAGCACCGCCTGTCGCCAGTCCGATCAGGAACCAACTGATCCATTTGGTCATCCGCAGGCGGAGTTTGCGGACATCCCATTTCTCCTGTCGGTGCAGACGCAGGCGGGCGTTGCGGTCGCCTTCGATCCAGCGCTCGACAAGGATGAACAAATCGGTCCAGACCGTCTGCGGGCAAGCATAGCCGCACCACACGCGGCCCAGCGCCGAGGTGAACAGGAACAAGCCAAGACCGGCCATGACCAGCAGGCCGGCGATGAAGTAGAATTCATGCGGCCATATCTCGATCCAGAAGAAAAAGAAGCGCCGGTTTGCAAGATCAAGCAGCACTGCCTGATCAGGCAGGTTGGGGCCGCGATCCCAACGAATCCAGGGCGTCAGGTAATAAATCCCCAAGGTTACCGCCATGATCACCCATTTCAGGTTGCGGAATTTGCCTGATACGCGCCTTGGAAAGATAGGCTCGCGCGCGGCATACAGGCTTGGGGGGGCTTCTGGTTCAGTTTGGGACACGGCAGATTCGCTCCGTCTCGTTCGGGTTTGCGTCTAGTGTCTTGTCACAGGGATTGGATGGGGCAACCTTGACCTGCATCAAATACTGCATCTGCGAGGCACCTATTCCGCAAAGTCAGCCTGCGAAGGCGAAGTAGGGACCAACACGTCGCGCAAATGTCGAAGGCCGGATGGAAAACGGCCCGCCAGCTTTGCGCGACGGGCCATTTCGGGTTCAGGTGGTGCCGGCCTTCCAGGAAACGCGCGAACAGGACGGAAGGTCCGGCACCGGCCCATCGGCGTATATTGCGCCCATGGGTAACTTGTCGCAGGGTTACTCGCCACCACCAAGCTGGTGCACATAGGTGGCAACTGCGCGGATTTCAGCCTCTGACAGACGGCTTGACCACGACGGCATCACGCCAAAGCGCGAATAGGCCACTGTCTGGGTCAAGGTGTCGTGGCTGCCGCCGTAAAGCCAGATCGCATCTGTGAGGTTTGGTGCTCCCTGATTACGATCACCGGTGCCGTCTTCCATATGGCAGGCCGCGCAGTTGTCCTGATAGATTACCGAACCAGCTTCGACCAAAGACGCATCCTGCGGTGTGCCCGACAGGGACATGACGTAGTTCACGACCTGATCAATCTCGTCACCCGCCAGAATGTCTCCGAATGCAGGCATTTGCGACCAACGTGCATCCGGGTCCTCTTCGTTGCGGATACCGTGATTGATCGTGGTGTGGATCGCCTCGATATCGCCGCCCCACAGCCAGTCATCATCCAGTAGATTGGGATAACCCGAGGCCGCGACACCGGCTGCACCCGAACCGTGGCACTGCGCGCACCAAGTCCGGAAAACGGCAGCACCTGCAGATGTTGCATAGGTCCGCAACTCGGCATCATCAGCGATTGCCGTCAGTTCGACCGATGCCAGTTGCGTGTTGATGGCGGCATTTGCGGCTTCTGCAGACTCGATATCAGCCTGCACATTGGCCCGTGTTGACCAGCCCAGCAGGCCGGGCGTCGCAGCTTTGATTCCGGGCCATGCGGGATAGGCGACAGTGTAGAGGATGGCCCAGACGATCGTTGCATAAAAAGTCCAGAGCCACCAACGCGGCAACGGGTTGTTATACTCTTCAATGCCGTCCCAGCTGTGGCCTGTTGTGTCCACGTCTTCCTTTTTCGGGGTGTTGAGCGGTTTTTTTGCCATGTCCTCACGCCTCCTTGGCGTTGTGGGCGCGTGCAGCTTTATCATCTGCGGCGGCGGGTTTGTCTTCATGCCGGAACGGAATGTCCGCGACGTCGCGATAGGTTTTTGTGCTGCCCGGACGCATCACGAAGATGATCATCCCGACAAAGAAGAGAAACAGCACAAGAAGCATCCAGCTATCGGCGAACTGGCGTAGCAGGGAATAGGTTTCCATGGTTCCGCCCCCCCCTACCGGCTTGCGTCGGGTGTGAAGGTCGAAAAATCGACCAGCGTGCCCAACATCTGCAAATAGGCGATCAGTGCATCCGCTTCGGAAATACCGGCCTGTCCGTCAAAGTTGCGGACCTGTGCGCCTGGATAGCGTTCCACCAGACCGTCCCAGTCACCGTCAGGATCGACTTGCACCGCGAAATCGGCCCGTGCGTTTTCGATCATCTCTTCAGTGTAGGGCACACCAACCATCCGATGGGTTTTGAGCAGATCTCCGACATACTCGCCATCAATCAAACGGTTTTCGAGAAAGCCGTACTTCGGCATCACCGATTCCGGCACCACCGATTGCGGGTCACGCAGGTGGTCCACATGCCAGTCATCCGAATAGCGACCACCAACACGGGCCAGATCCGGTCCTGTCCGCTTGGACCCCCACTGGAACGGGTGGTCGTACTTGCTTTCGGCAGCCAGCGAATAGTGGCCATAGCGTTCCACCTCGTCGCGCATGGGTCGGATCATCTGGCTGTGGCAGACATAGCAGCCTTCGCGGATGTAGATGTCACGTCCGGCCAGTTCCAGCGGGGAGTAGGGGCGCACGCCCTCTACATCCTCGATGGTATTCTCCAGCCAGAACAGCGGGGCGATCTGCACGATCCCACCGACCGTCACCACCAGAAAGGCGAAGATGGCCAGCAGCGTGACGTTCTTTTCCAGAACGGTGTGTTTGTCGAGAATTGCCATTGCTCCGGCCCTCCTTATTCAGCCGGGACTGCGGAGTTCGTGGCCTTTACGGCCGGCGAACTTTTGACAGTCATCCAGAGGTTGTAGCACATGATGATGGCACCGGAGAGGAACATGACCCCGCCCAGACCGCGCACCACATACATCGGCAGTTTGGCGGCAACGGTGTCGGCAAAGCTGTTCACGAGGAACCCGTTGGCATCGACTTCACGCCACATCAGACCTTCCATGATACCGGTCACCCACATCGAGGCGGCATAGAGAATGATCCCGATTGTCGCGAGCCAGAAGTGCCATGACACGAGGCTGAGCGAATAGAGCCGCTCGCGGTTCCACAGTTTCGGCACAAGGAAGTAGAGCGCGCCGAAAGTGATCATGCCGTTCCAGCCAAGCGCGCCGGAATGCACGTGTCCGATTGTCCAGTCTGTGTAGTGCGACAGAGAGTTCACGGCGCGGATCGACATCATCGGCCCTTCAAAGGTGGACATGCCGTAGAAGCCGATCGAGATAACCATCATCCGGATGATCGGATCGGTCCGCAGCTTGTCCCAAGCACCCGACAAGGTCATCAGGCCGTTGATCATGCCACCCCAAGACGGCATCCACAGCACGATCGAAAATACCATGCCGAGGGTCGAGGCCCAATCCGGCAACGCGGTGTAGTGCAGGTGGTGCGGGCCAGCCCAGATATACAGGAAGATCAGCGCCCAGAAGTGGATGATCGACAGCTTGTAACTGAAGACGGGACGTTCGGCCTGTTTCGGCACGAAGTAATACATCATGCCCAAAAAGCCTGCTGTCAGGAAGAAGCCCACAGCGTTATGGCCGTACCACCACTGCACCATCGCATCCTGCACGCCCGAGAAGACCTGCACGGATTTGGAACCGAGGAAGGAGACCGGAATGCTGAGGTTGTTGACCACATGCAGCATCGCAACGGTGATGATGAAGGACAGGTAGAACCAGTTGGCCACATAGATATGCGGTTCTTTGCGCTTGACCAGCGTCCCCATGAATACCGCCAGATAAGCCAGCCAGACAATGGTCAACCACCAGTCGACATACCATTCAGGCTCGGCATATTCTTTAGATTGCGTGGCCCCCAGCAGATAGCCGGTTGCGGCGAGCACGATCATAAGCTGGTATCCCCAGAAAACGAACCAGGCCAGATTGCCGCCCCATAGGCGCGCTGCGCTGGTGCGCTGCACGACATAGAATGAAGTCGCAATCAGGGCGTTCCCGCCAAATGCGAAAATCACCGCCGAGGTATGCAGCGGACGCAAGCGACCAAAATTCAGATATCCCTGTGCCCATTCGAAATTGAGCGCGGGAAAGGCAAGCTGAAAGGCGATGACCACACCAACCAGAAACCCGACCACGCCCCAACCGGCCGTGGCAATCACACCGGCGCGTACGACACCGTCCATGTATTCCCCCGAGAGGTCACGCTTGACCAACGGCTCGTCGGTATGGCGCAGCGTCCAGAGGAAAACCCCACCCGCCGCGGCCGCAACAATTACGGCGTTCACGAGAAAAGCGAGGTCTCTTGCGTAATTGGCCGCTATCAACGCGAAGAGCGTGATAAGGCCAAGCACGATCAGCTTGATATAATTCAACATTTTGCGTCCCTTTTGTCCTTTCCCGGTGATTCGTCACGATCTCGGGGTTCTGCAGACTGACCCTGTAATGGGGGGTCAGCGCCCTGTTTGCCTTGATCTGTGTCAAGACTTGGCGCTTCCGTTTTTGACGCGTGTCAATGTGGCCGGACTACCGGCATGGTAGTATGGTTCATCAGAATGACTGCAAAGGAGAATGACATGGCGTACAAAACACTGTTTTCGGTAGTGACGGATATTGCACTTGCGGGTCCGGTTCTGGATCAGGCTGTCGCCATGGCGCAGGCCTATGATGCTCATCTGGACGTGCTGTGCATGGGTCTCGACCGCACGCAGACCGGATTCTACTACGCAGGGGCCAATGCAATGATCCTGCAAGAAACGATCACGCGCGCACAGGACGAGGCGCGCGAGGTTGAAACCCATGTGAAAAAGGTCCTCCAGAACAGCGATGTACGCTGGAATGTCGATAGCGGCGTTGCACAACTGGCTGATATGGGGCGGCACGTCGCGCAGCGCGCACGTTTTTCGGATATTGCGATCCTGCCGAAACCATATGGCGAGAAACGCGGTGCCGAGCTTGAGCCGATACTGGAATCCGCGATGTTCGATGGTGCCACACCTGTATTCATGGTGCCTGAAGCTGGCCCTGTCGTGACAAGCCCGAAACGGATCGTGCTGGCATGGAACGAAAGCGACGAGGCGCTGGCCGCCTCGCGCGCCGCCCTGCCCTTGCTGATTGCAGCCGATCTGGTGCGGATCGTGGTGATTGATCCCCCCGCACACAGCCCGACACGGTCTGACCCTGGCGGGTTGCTGTCGCAATTCCTGTCGCGGCACGGTGTGAATTGCGAGATTGACGTTCTGTCAAAGACGCTGCCGCGTGTTTCCGATGTCCTGATGCGTCATGCGATGGATACGGAATCCGAGATGATCGTCATGGGCGCTTACGGCCACTCGCGTTTCCGCGAGGCGATTCTTGGGGGGGCTACCCGCAACATGCTGGAAAACTGCACTATTCCCGTGTTGCTGGCACATTAAACGAAAATTTGGTGCTGATCATTCCGGTCAGCACCAATACGGCGGGATCAGGCCAGCAGGCCGCCATCGCTATCGTCACCTGCTTCTTCCAGCAGGCGCGAAAAATCGGGCACGGTCACATGCCGCTTGCCTTGCAACGAGATAACACCGTCACGTTTCAGCGCCGATATCTGGCGGCTGACCGTTTCCAGCGTGAGGCCAAGATAATCGGCCATCGCCTCGCGCGTCAGCGGCAGATCGAACACCATTGACCCTTTCGACGAACGCAGGTTCAGCGACGCGTCACGCCGCGCGATGATCGTCAGCAGGGATGCAATCTTTTCGCGCGCTGTTTTACGCCCCAAAACCAGCATCCATTCGCGCGCTGCGTCCAACTCGTCGAGCGTCATTTCCAGCAGACGGTGTGCAATATGGGGCGTCCGCGCCATCATCGCCTCAAAAGGCTTCTTGCGGAAACAGCACATCACCAGATCCGTAGTCGCGACCACATCATAGGCAGATCCGTCACGACCGGGACGGCCCACGAAATCCGAAGGCAGCAAAAGCCCGACCATCTGGGTGCGCCCGTCTTCCATCGTCTGGGTAAGTGTCGCAATGCCAGACACGACAGAGCCCACGAAATCCATGCGGTCACCCGACCAGATCACCGTTTGGCCTGCTTCGAACGAGCGGTAATATTTGATTTCCTCCAACCGTTCGAGCTCATCACTTTCGCAACGCGCGCATACAGCCCGATGCCTGATCGGGCAGTCATCACACTCGACCGAGTGAGACACGGTTTTCTCATTCAGCATATCGGCACTTCGCGCATTTGATCTGGGTCAAAGATTTTCGTTTGGCTGTCTAGCAGGCTAGATAGATGATGATGAAAAAGCAACTCGCAAAACTTGGTCTCTTCGACGCGAAAGTACCGCGTTATACGAGTTATCCTACGGCTCCGCATTTTTCGAATGGGATAGGTGCGTCCGATTATACCAATTGGATCAAAGCGATAAAGCCGGAGGAGGACATATCTCTTTATGTGCATGTCCCCTTTTGTCGCAGGCTGTGCTGGTTTTGCGCCTGTCGCACCCAAGGCACGCAGAGCGACGCGCCAGTTGCGGCCTATCTTGAGACACTGAAAGCAGAATTGACACTTTTGCGAGCCGTATTGCCGGAAGGCGTGCGCCTGTCACGTCTGCATTGGGGTGGCGGCACGCCGACCTTACTGTCACCCGCAATGATGACCGATCTGGCCGACGCGATCTTTGACATCGCGCCAATGGCCCCGGGTGGCGAGTTCTCGGTCGAGATTGATCCGAACGAAATTGACGCGGCACGCCTTGATGCGCTTGCCGCTGCGGGCATGAACCGCGCCTCAATCGGGGTGCAGGACTTTGACGAGCGCATCCAGCAGACCATCGGACGTATACAGGGTTATGATATCACGCGTGACGCGGTCGAGGCGATCCGTACCCGTGGTGTCACAAGCCTGAACGCCGATATCCTGTTCGGCCTTCCGCACCAGTCCCGCGCGCGCATTACAGAAAGCGTTCAGAAACTGCTCTCGCTCAGCCCCGACCGTGTGGCGCTGTATGGCTATGCCCATGTGCCGTGGATGGCCAAGCGCCAGCAGATGATCCCTTCGGACGCGCTGCCAACACCGCAAGAGCGCTTGGACCTGTTCGAAACCGCCCGCCGTCTGTTTCTCTGGGATGGCTATGCCGAGATCGGGATCGACCACTTTGCGACGCAAACGGATGGCCTGAGCGTGGCGATGAGATCGGGAACGCTGAAACGCAACTTCCAAGGTTATACCGACGATCCTTCTGACGTTCTTATCGGGGTTGGCGCATCGTCGATATCGAAGTTTCCGCAGGGCTATGCCCAGAACGCACCGGCCACGGGCGCCCATACAACTGCGATCCGCGAGGGGCGTTTCTCGGTCTCCAAGGGTCATGTCTTCAGTCTGGATGACAAGCTCCGCAGCCGGATGATCGAGGCCCTGATGTGCGATTTCAGGATCGAATCGGCCGAAATCGAGGCAAGGTTCGGTGTTTCATCTGCCGAGGTTAAGCGGCTGTTTGACCGGACGCTGGCGGAATTTCCCGGCGTGATCGAGCTGTCTTCCGGCGTGTTGAGCATTCCGGTCGAGGCCCGCCCGCTGACACGCATGATCGCGCGCAGCTTCGATGCCTATGACATGAGCAAGGCCGGACATAGTTCGGCGATCTGACTGGGGTGCCGTTCAGGCGCTTTTCAGGTCCAGTGCCGCCGCCAGAAGCGTGCGGGCATATTCGGTCTGTGGGTTGGCAAACAGTTCTTGTGCCTCGCCCGCCTCGACCACGTCGCCCTGTTTCATCACGATCATCTTGTGGCTCATGGCCCGCACGACATTCAGGTCATGGCTGATGAACAGATAAGCCAGCCCGTATTTCACCTGTAGCGCGCGCAACAGATCGACGATCTGCACCTGCACCGTCATGTCCAGCGCCGATGTGGGTTCATCCAGCACCAGTAGCCTTGGCCGCAGGATCATGGCGCGCGCGATCGCGATACGCTGGCGCTGGCCGCCGGAAAACTCGTGAGGATAGCGGTGCATCGTGGCTGGGTTCAGCCCTACCTCGGTCATGATCTCGGCGACCATCTGGCGCTTGTCCTGTCCGGGGGCAACACCATGCACACCCAGGCCTTCCGAGATGATCTGCTCGCAAGTCATGCGGGGTGACAGGCTTCCGAACGGGTCCTGAAAGACGATCTGCATATCTTTACGCAAGGCCCGCAATTTCTTGGTCGACCAGCCACGAACGTCCTGCCCGTCAAAGGTGATCGCCCCTTCGGAAGAGATCAGACGCATGATGGCCAGAGCAAGCGTTGTCTTGCCCGATCCGCTTTCACCCACAATCCCCAATGTCTCACCTGCGCGCACGCTAAGCGTCGCGTCATTGACCGCCTTCACATGGCCCACGGTTCTTTTGAGCAAACCACGTTGAATCGGAAACCAGACCCTGAGGTTGTCCGTGCGGATCAGTTCCGGCGCGTCTTCCGGCACGGGAACAGGCATTCCCGATGCGCGTGCACCCAGCAGCTTGCGGGTATATTCATGTTGCGGATTTGCGAAAATCTCGGCCGTCTGGCCTTGTTCAACGATCTCGCCGGCCTGCATGACGCAGACCTTGTCGGCGATGCGGCGCACGATGCCCAGATCATGCGTGATGAACAGCAGCCCCATATCCTCGGTGCGTTTCAGATCGGCCAGCAGATCGAGGATCTGCGCCTGAATCGTCACATCAAGGGCCGTCGTCGGCTCGTCCGCGATCAGCACATCTGGTTTGTTGGCCAGCGCCATGGCGATCATCACGCGTTGACGCTGCCCGCCCGACAACTGATGCGGATAGGCGCCAAGGCGGCTTTCGCCATCGCGGATGCCGACCTTGTCCAGCAATTCGATGATCCGCGCGCGTGCGGCCTCGCCGACGATGCCCTGATGTAGCGCCAGCGATTCCGACAACTGCTTTTCCAGCGTGTGCAGCGGGTTGAGGCTTGTCATCGGCTCCTGGAAGATAAAGCTGATATCATTGCCGCGCACCTTGCGCAGCATCGCATCATCCGCGGCGATCATCTGTTGGCCGTCATAGGTGACCGACCCTGCAACCTGCGCGCTGTCACCCAGCAGCGACACGGTGCTGAGGGCCGTCACGGATTTGCCCGATCCGCTTTCCCCCACCAGCGCAACAGTCTCGCCCCGCTCCAGCGTGAAGCTGACACCGCGCACGGCATGTGTCAGCTTGCCGTCCTGCTTGAACGATACGGTCAGATCCCGGACCTCTAAAAGGCTCATTGAAAGGTCTTTCTGGGGTCAAACGCATCGCGCACGCCTTCAAAGATGAAGACCAGCAGCGACAACATGATGGCAAAGACAAAGAACGCGGTGAAGCCCAGCCACGGGGCCTGAAGGTTTTGCTTGGCCTGCAAGGTCAGCTCGCCCAAGGATGGCGAGGACGAGGGCAGACCAAAGCCCAGAAAATCCAGCCCCGCCAGCGTGGCAATGGTGCCGGTCACGATGAAGGGCAGCATGGTGACCGTTGCCACCATCGCGTTGGGCAGCATGTGCCGGAACATGATCGTCGTGTTGCTGACACCCAGTGCTTTTGCCGCGCGGACATATTCCAGATTGCGGGCGCGCAGGAACTCGGCACGCACCACGCCCACCAGAGCTGTCCAGCCGAACAGGACCGTGATGAAAACCAACAGCCAGAAACTTCGCCCCAATATGGCGAACAGGATGATGATCACATAAAGCGCGGGCGTTGCGCCCCAAATCTCGATGATGCGCTGGAAAATCAGGTCGATCCAGCCGCCGAAATAGCCCTGAATAGCTCCCGCCGCGATCCCGACCAGCGAGGCCAGCGTGGTTACGATTAGCGTGAACAGGATCGACAGGCGGAAACCATAGATCACACGGGCTGTCACATCGCGCTTGGTATCGTCAGTGCCCAGCCAGTTCTGGCTGTTGGGTGGCAGAGGCGCTGCACCCGGCCTGTCAACAGTGGTGCGGAAACTATAGGGGATCAGCGGCCACATGGCCCATCCTTGCTGAATGGCCTCACCGTTGACCATGCCGGTTTCGGCCTGAAGCATGATACTTTCGGGATCGTCAAAACAATCCTCCAGCCCGCCCGAGGCGATAAGGCACTGGACCTCGATATCGCGATAAGGGGCCTCGGTCTGGAAATCACCGCCGAATGTTGTTTCGGGGTAGAAAGAGAAAATCGGCGTGTAGAACGCGCCCTGATACTTCACGAGGATCGGTTTGTCATTTGCGATGAACTCGGCACAAAGCGACAGACCGAACAGTACCGAAAAGATGATCAGCGACCAAAAAGCGCGGCGATTGCGCTTGAAATTGTTCCAGCGGCGCTGGTTCAGCGGAGACAGGAACGCTTTTTTCGGGGCTTCGACGTCGGCGGGCATGGGCGCCGGCGTCACTGTGGGATCAGGCAGCGATGACATGGCTTAGCCCTCCCTTTTTTCAAAGTCGATACGTGGATCGACAAGTACATACATCAGGTCTGACAGGATACCCACGACCAGCCCGATCAGCCCGAAAATGAACAGCGTTCCGAAAATGACGGGATAGTCGCGCGCTACAGCCGCCTCGAACCCCAGACGCCCCAGACCGTCGAGCGAGAAGATGGTTTCGATGATCAGCGAGCCTCCAAAGAACACGCCGATGAAGACCGCCGGAAAGCCTGCAATCACAATCAGCATCGCATTGCGGAAGACGTGACCATAAAGCACCTTCTTCTCTGACAGGCCCTTGGCGCGGGCAGTCATCACATAGTGTTTCTTGATCTCGTCCAGAAAGCTGTTCTTGGTCAGCAGGGTCAGTGTCGCAAAGGCCGCAATGGTTGAGGCCGTGACCGGCAGCGCGATGTGCCAGAAATAGTCAGCCACCTTGCCCAACAATGAAAGCTCGTCGAAATTGTCCGAGGTCAGGCCCCGCAAGGGGAATATCTGCCAATACGACCCGCCCGCAAACAGCACCAGCAACAGGATCGCGAACAGGAAACCGGGGATGGCATAGGCCACGATGATCATCCCCGAGGTCCATGTATCAAAGGGCGAACCATCCTGAACCGCTTTGCGGATTCCCAGCGGGATCGACACGGCATAGGCGATCAACGTGGACCACAGCCCCAAAGTGATCGAAACCGGCATTTTTTCCAGCACCAGATCAATCACGCTGATCGAGCGGAAATAGCTATTGCCGAAATCGAGCCGCATGTAGTTCCACAGCATGGTAAAGAACCGCTCCAACGGCGGCTTGTCGAAACCGAATTCCCGCTCCAACTGCGCGATGAATTCAGGTGGCAGGCCACGCGCGCCGGCATAACCGCTATCCGATCCCGCACCGGCATTGGCACCGGCACCCGCATCCCCCCCGCCGGCGAACCCCTCGAACACGTCGCCCTGCCCTTGCACCTGCGCGATGATCTGCTCAATCGGGCCGCCGGGCACGAATTGCACCAGCGCGAAATTGATCACCATGATCCCCAGCAATGTAGGGATGATCAGCGCCAGGCGGCGAAGGATATAGGCGCCCATGCCCCGAGACCCCTAGCGGATCGCGCCAGAGGCGCGCAGCGCCTGCGCCTTTTCTGGATTGAACCACCAGATCGACAACTCGCCCATGCCATTGGGCGGCGGCGTGTCGGTATAGGGGCGCTCATACATGTCGAAATAGGCGATGTTATGCTCGCCCTTGTACCATTGCGGCACCCAGATATGCATCGCCCGCAGCACACGGTCCAAGGCCGAGACCGCTGTTTCAAGATCTTCGCGGCTGGTGGCATTCTCGATCGTCTTGATCAGCGAATCCACAGCCGGATTGTTCACTCCCGCAATGTTGTTCGACCCTTCCACATTGGCCGCCTCGCCACCGAAGATACCGCGCAATTCGATACCCGGTGTCTGGGACATCGCATAGCGGCGTGTGACGATATCGTAATCGAACTTCTTTTCGCGCTCTTGCGACTGGGCTGCATCCACGCGGGTATAGACAGCGTCAACACCAAGCCGACGCAGGTTTTCAACATAAGGATTGATGATCCGCTCGAAACTGGCACTGTCGTTCAAGACCTCGATGCGCAGACGCTGCCCCTGTTCATTCACACGGATGCCGTCTGCACCAACGGTCCAGCCTGCCTCCTCCAGCATCCGACCGGCCTGACGCAACGCACCGCGATCAGCGACATTGGACGTGTTCGATTCCGCGGGACTGAAGGCGGGTTCTGTAAACACGGTTTCGGGGATATCTGCACGCAGCGGTTCCAGCAGGGCCAGTTCCGCATCGGAGGGCATGCCTTCTGCCTGCATGGTCGAGTTTTCCCAAAAACTGTCGGTGCGGCTATAAATACCGTAGAACAGGCTTTCATTGGCCCATTCGAAGTTGAAAGCCATACCGATGGCCTCGCGCACCCGCGCATCTTCGAAAATCGGGCGGCGCAGGTTGAACCAGAACCCTTGCGTTCCAGCAGGGCGACCGTCGGGCAAGGTTTCCACCTTCACCGCGCCGCTTTGCACCGCCGGAAAATCATAGCCTGTGGCCCAAAGCAGCGACAGGAATTCCTCGCGATACATATAGGCCCCGCCCTTGAACGCCTCGAATGCCGAGGTGTAATCGGCGAAATATTCCACCTGCAGGATATCGAAGTTGTTCTGGCCGACAGTCACATTCAGATCCCGCGCCCAGTAGTCGTCGCGCCGCTTGTAGCTGACGGACCGGCCCGGTTCGACGCGGTTCAGCAGATATGGCCCTGATCCCAGCGGCGGTTCCAGCGACGATTCAGCGAAATCGCGGCTCTCGTAATAGGCACGCGAAAAGATCGGCAAGCCTGCCGCGCTCATCGCCAGTTCCCGCAAGGCCCCATCGGGGTTGAAGGTGAATTTGACAGTGTGCTCGTCGATCGCCTCGACCGATTTGAAATCCTTGAACAGCACTTGGTAGGACGGTCTGCCTTTGTCGCGAAGGACTTCGAAGCTGAACACCACGTCATCCGCAGTCACAGGGGTCCCATCGGAAAACTGCGCCTCGGGGCGCATGTAGAAGGTCGCCCATTCCCTGCTTGCGGGATATTCGATCGTGTGTGCGATCAAGCCGTACATCGCGTCAGGCTCGTCCAGCGATCCCGTCATCAGCGTGTCGAAAAACAACGTCGAGAGAGAGGCCGCGTTTCCCTTGAGGATGAAAGGCGTCAGACTGTCGAAAGTCCCGAAACCCCATGTCGAGAAGGTCCCGCCCTTGGGGGCCTCGGGATTCACATAGTCGAAATGCGCGAAGCCTTCTGGATATTTGAGATCACCAAATGTCGAAATACCATGAGCACGGGTCGTCGGCTCTTGGGATCTGACCGGAGCCAAAGCGGCCAACCACATCATCGCGGCAAGACCAAGCATCACAAGGGTTGACCCGAACACGGTCAAAAGGGGTTGGGCGGTGCGCGCGGCGGCGCTGTTGCGGGGCCGGTTCAAGTGCTCATCCTCCTGTTGGTGTGGTCGGGCTTTTCCGACCTTATATGACATTTAAGCTAAAGGGCGCGCAGGGCCATGTTCAAGTTGAGATTAGGTGATCTTTCCGTGATCGCCTTGTATCGGGCCATTTACACAGCAAAAAGGCCGCCGGTGCAGCGCAACGACGGCCTTTGTGGGTATTTCATAGCCGGTGATGGCCCTATCAGTTGTCGACGCTGTCAAGATAGGCGATCAGGTCGGCACGATCCTGCGCGTCGCGCAGACCTGCGAATGCCATCGAGGTGCCGGGGGCATAGCCGCGGGGATTCTCGAGGAAAGCGAACAGGTTTTCAGGTGTCCATGCTTCTGCAGCGTCCAAGGCACCGGAATATCCGAAACCGTCAACCGAGGCTTTGTCACGACCGACAACACCATAAAGGTGCGGGCCTGTTCCATTGGCACCGTCTTCCACTTTGTGGCAGGCGGCGCATTTGTTGAACTGGCGCGCACCGCGTCCCAGATCGGCCGACGCCAGAAGCTCGTCCAAGCTGACTTCTTCCGCAACCTCAACCTCTTCTTCCGCGCCTGTGTCGATCACATAGGCTTGCTGAACATCGCCATGACCGCCCATATGATAAAGTTCTTCCGCGCCCCATTTGGCCAGAAGGAAAATCAGCAGGGCTCCGCAGAATGCACCCAAGGTCTTTGTGAAGGTCATCGTGTCAAGCATGTGTCGCCCGTCCGTTCAATCGAATTACATTTGGTCGCTGTCCGGCGGTTATCTATTGCTTCCCCTTCTGTCTGGCAAGGTATACTTACCGCGACCAAACGCCCGATGCGATGAAAAGTGACCCGAATTCGACAGGAAATGACTGCATGACTAATCGTATTGCCTTTCAAGGTGATCTTGGGGCCTATTCGCACGAAGCCTGCGTTGCAGCGCGTCCCGACATGGAAGCCCTGCCCTGCCGCACCTTTGAAGACGTAATCGACGCGGTCAAATCCGGACGTGCCGTGATGGCGATGCTGCCGGTCGAAAATTCGACCTATGGCCGTGTCGCCGACATTCACCGGCTCTTGCCGGAATCGGGTTTGCACATCGTTGACGAAGTTTTTGTGAGGGTCCGCATCTGCCTGATGGCACGTCCCGGCATCAACCTGTCCGATATCAGAAAGGTACGCGCGCATCTGGTGCTAATCCCGCAGGCGCGGGCCTTTCTCGAAAAGCACGGCATCACCGCCGAAGCCGCCGCAGACAGTGCGGGGGCTGCTGCCGAACTGGCACGGGGCGGGGCCGCGCATGAGGGCGTTCTGGCCAGTGAGCTTGCAGCCAATATTCACGGGCTCGAAGTTCTGGCCCGCGATATCGAGGATCACGGGCACAACACAACCCGCTTTTTGCTCATGGCACCGCAGGCCGATCTGTCCCGCAGGTCGGATCACATGATGACGACTTTCGTGTTTCAGGTCCGCAACATTCCCGCAGCACTTTATAAGGCGATGGGCGGTTTTGCTACAAACGGGGTGAACATGACCAAGCTGGAAAGCTACATGGTCGGCGGGTCATTTACCGCAACGCAGTTCTATGCCGATATCGAGGGCCATCCCGACGACGAGAATGTGCGCCTCGCGCTTGAGGAATTGCGCTATTTCACAAATGTCCTCAGCATATTGGGCGTCTATCCGGCCGATCCCAAACGCTTCTAGGTCCAAGGCGGTTTCAGGCGCCGGAAAGGAATTCGATGAAAGTGCATATACTTGACGACTGGTTCCACACGCTGGAGGGGTTGTCGTCTTTTGCAAAGATCGAGGGGCATGATGTCACCGTTTGGAGCGACCATGTCGAGGATGTCGACCTGCTGGCCGAAAGACTGTCTGAAGCCGAAGCCGTGGTGCTGTTTCGTGAACGGACGCCAGTCACGGCGGCATTGCTGGCGCGTTTGCCGCGACTGCGCCTGATATCTCAGCGCGGGCCTTATCCGCATGTGGATGTGGCCGCGTGTACTGCACAGGGCGTATTGCTGGCCTCGAACATGAGCGCAGGAATGCCGTCTTATGCGGCAGCCGAACTGACATGGGGGATGATCCTGTCCGCGATGCGACAGATACCGCAGCAGATGGCGTCATTGCGCGCAGGCGATTGGCAGATGGGCGTCGGGCGCACCTTGCGCGGTCGGCCGATAGGCTTGTACGGCTACGGTCGGATTTCGGGAGTGGTCGCAGGCTACGCAGCGGCGTTCGGCATGCAGGTCAGCATCTGGGGGTCCGAAGACGCGCGGCAGCGGGCAAAGTTCGACGGTCTGCATGTACCCGAAACGCGCGAGGCGTTTTTTGCGGGATGTGACGTCATCAGCCTGCATGTGAAACTGACACCGCAGACACGTGGCATCATCACTGCTGCAGATCTTGGCGTGATGCGAACAGGCTCGGTATTGGTGAATACATCGCGCTCTGGCTTGATAGAACAAGGTGCTTTGCTGGCGGGCTTGAATGCCGGACGCCCCGGCATGGCCGCGCTTGATGTTTTTGACACCGAGCCTTTGACCGATACGACCGACCCTTTGATGGCGCATCCGCATGTGATCTGCACGCCGCATATCGGCTATGTGACGGAAGACGAGTTGGATATGCAGTTCGGGGATATCTACGACCAGATCAACGCCTATGCGAAAGGCGCACCGATCCATCTGGTCAATCCTGAGGCGCAGCCCGCAAGCTGATCAAGGGCTACGCGTTCGACCGTTTGGCGCGCTCTTCCAGTTCGCGTGCGTAATCCGCCATCCGCAAATGGAATTTCTTGTTCAGGTTCGTGCGCGCCAGCTTGAGAGACTGCACCAGAAGCCTTGCCGAAATTGTGCGGGGTTTCAGATCAAGTTTGATGCTTAGACGGGTCCGGCCGCGCGACAGTGCCACCAGTTCTATTTTCAGTTCCGATTCCAGGCCTTGTGCAACCGAATGGAACAGCATCGCATGCGGTGGATCGAATTCCGTCAGCCGGATCTCAAGCTGGCGCTTGCGTCCCCGCGCCGTGAATGATGCGGACCATCCCATGCCAACAGCGGCTTTACGCAGCGAATCCGTGCGTTGGACATCCGCACCGCGGCGCAGCGCGGCACGCTCAAGCGCATCGAAATCGGTCACCTGTGCGAAAACCACCTCGATTGGGGCTTCTATGTCCTCTTTTGCCGAAAAATGCATCAGTGTTTACTCTTTAACCAGATGTGTCGGGACCATTCACAACATGCGCCCTCCCAGAAATTGCAACCTGATCCGGACACAGCAACCAGCGTTCATGGATCATCACCAATCCGCCCCGCGTCAAGAGGTACTGTCGCGTCATTCGAGCTTGTCCGCAAGCCAGTTGCTGAGAATGAAATGGGCAATAGCCCCTTTACGGGCTGGCAACAGCTTGGGATGGCGTCCGGCAAAGGCCTCTAGCATGTCGTCACGCGTGACCCACATCGCATCCTCAATTTCCAGTGGATCAATAGTGATCTCGCGGCTTGTCGCCTCGCCGCGACATCCCAGCATCAGGGACGACGGGAAAGGCCATGGCTGACTCCCCAGATAATCAACCTGCCCGACACGCACGCCTGCCTCCTCCCAGACTTCGCGCCGCACGGCCGCCTCGATAGTCTCGCCGGGTTCGATGAAACCGGCCAGCAGCGAATACATCCCCTCGGGCCAACCCGGAGAGCGCCCCATCAAAACCGAGTTTCCATGCGTGATCAGCATGATTACGACAGCATCGGTACGGGGAAAATGATGCGCCCCGCAGGATGAGCAATCGCGCTGCCAACCCGCCTTGGCCGATGCGCTGCGCGCGCCGCACACCGCGCAAAACCCATGGGTGGCGTGCCAATTCAACAGCGCACGCGCACTTGCCGCAAGCTCGGCGTCCCGCGGGCTGAGGCGCGTCATCACCGCACGAAGTTCCGCAAAACGGAAGGTTTCAGGAAGCGCAGGGTGGTGTTGTTCACTGCGGTCCAGAAAGCTGTTCAGAATAGCCGTGTCCTGATCCGGTGGTGTCCAACCTGCAAGATCCTGCGCGAAAACCGCCGCGCCATCTTCTTTGCCAAGAAAGAAATGATCCGGTGCGGTTTCGGCCAATAGCGGATGGTTTAACGGCAGACGGGCCAGCAAACGGCCTTTGGCTGTATCCTCTAGCAGGGGTTTTCCCCGCCAGAAAACAATCGCGCTACTGCGCGGATGGGTCTTGGCCAATTCAAGGGCAACAGGGTCGCCGCGCAATTCGGCAAACCGTTCCAGTCCCGATCCGCCAAATGTCACTGTTTCCGCAATCTTCATCCTGCGCCGCGCCTCTTTTCATATTCTTGCATCATTGGTTTCGAACCAGCTTGGCAAAACACTGGCATGCGCCGGAGGGAATGCAAAGCAGCCAAAGGCGAATAGTCTTATTTCTCTTTATAGTAGAAATTTTTATTGCTAAAATGTTCGGGCAAAGCCTTCCTGAAGACCTGTGAAAACCAGAATATACCAGACTGTAGTATCGGTAAAAAGTGACCCTGCCCGAAGCAACCGGCCTATATCGTCGGTACGCCAAAACGCAAACCACGCTTGATCTGCGCGTGATGCAGACAACAGATCTTCATGCTCATATCATGGCCTATGACTATCTGGCGGACCGCCCGTCCGACCGGACCGGTCTTGTGCGGCTGGCCAGCCTGATCAGATCCGCCCGCGCGGAACAGGCCAATACGATCCTGCTGGATACCGGAGACTTCCTGCAAGGCACCATTCTGGGCGATGTTCATGCAATGAGCAGAAAGGCGGGTACAAACGACACTCACCCGATGATCGCGGCCATGAACAGCCTTGGTTACGACGCAGGAACGCTGGGCAATCACGATTTCAACTACGGTCTGCCATTTCTGGTCGATACCCTGCAACAGGCCGAATTTCCTGTGGTCTGTGCCAATGTAGCCCGCAAACTGGGCGACACAGCCACCAACGATGCAACCCTTTTGCCGCCTTGGACCATTCTGGCGCGCAGGCTGCGTGACCAGTGCGGCAATTGGCAGGACCTCAAGATAGGAATCATCGGAGTGCTGCCGCCGCAGACAGAGATTTGGGAGCGGGCGCACCTTGAAGGACATCTGCACACGCGCGACATGCTCAAGGCTGCGCGCGGCCATTTGCCCGCCCTGCGCGCAGCCGGTGCGGATATCGTGATCCTTCTCAGCCATTCGGGTATCGCGCCTGACACGGGCATGAGGCGGACAGAAAACGCAGCGCTGCAACTTGCAGCCCTTTGCGATGTTGATGCGGTCCTTTGCGGCCACCAGCACCAGATGTTCCCCGGACCGGATTTCGAAGGGATCGCAGGCGTCGACACCAAGGCAGGCACATTGCATGGAAAACCCGCTGTAATGGCAGGGTTCTGGGGCTCACATCTTGGGGTGATCGACCTGAAACTGGCCAAAGACCATAACGGTTGGCAGATCATCAGCCATCGCAGCAACCTGCGTCCGATTTGTGACCCGCAGGCTGATGCAGGGCAAGGCCGGGCTTTGGTGGCCGACGATGGGACTGTCGCTGCATTGACGCTGGACGCGCATCACAGGACGCTCACCCATATGCGCCGCCTTGTGGGACATAGCAGCAAACCTCTCCACTCGTTCTTTGCTCTTGTGGCCGATGATCCCTCGCTGCAACTGGTGGCCGAGGCGCAACGCGTCCGCGTTGCCAAGATTCTTGAAGGCACCACCTACGCGGATCTGCCGTTATTGTCCGCCGTCGCACCGTTCAAGGCTGGCGGTTTGGCCGGGCCCACGCATTTCACAGACGTCCCCGCTGGACCGCTTTGTATTCGCAATCTTGCCGATCTCTATCTTTTCCCGAACCGGTTGAGTGCTGTTACCGTGACGGGAACGGCCTTGATGGACTGGCTTGAACATGCCGCCGGACAGTTCTGCCTTATCCGCAAGGGAAAGCCCGACCAGATGCTGCGCGATGCAAGCTTTCCCTGCCACAACTTCGATGTGATCTGCGGGCTGCGTTACACGATCGACCCGTTTGTGCCGCCCCGCTTCGCGCCTGACGGACGGCTACAGCACCCTAATTCGCGACGGGTCCGCGATATCACATACGACAACCGGCCTGTTCAGCCCGACCAGACCTATGTGGTTGCCACCAACAACTACCGCGCGAATGGCGGTGGGTTTGCGTCCGCGGTGGCGATGACCGAAATCCGTCTGGATAGACCGCAAGGCCGAGGGTCCGAAACTATTCGCGCTGTCTTGGCCGACCATATTTCCCGACATTCGGTGATCACCCCAAGCACAACCCCTGTCTGGCGTTTCGTATCCGCCCCCGGCACAACGGCCCTGTTTGACAGCGCGCCGGCCGCTGCCGAAGCCCTGCATGATCTGACCGGTGTGCGAATTGAAAGCGCAGGCCCCGGCCCCAATGGGTTCATGCGTTTCCGGCTGTATTTCTGAAGACACCTGGCTGAAGGCGTCGGGTGCAAAGGTGATCTTGCGAATCCCGCACCCCGGTCCTATATGGAGGGCGAGAGGTTGGCGCGGGCAGGCACCTCGCCAACCCGGTCAGGTCCGGAAGGAAGCAGCCGTAACGAGCCCCGCTTGGGTCGTTGTCCAGCCTCTCACCCTACCCAACTGCAGGAAGAACAGGTCTCGCCCCTTGCGCGGGATGGCGAAACAGGCCAAGCATTTAGGCTTATCCACATCCGCCAAGAAAGCCTCTGATGCCAGCAGACACCCCCCGGAACGAGACCGTCAACGATGCTGTGACGCTGACCGATCTGGGCTGGTCCGATGCTGTCGCCGTCGCATGCGCCGGTGAGGATGCCGAGGGCCTTATCCCGATGCGGGTCGTTTCTGTGCAGCGTGCCATTGCGACCGGTCTTGACGCGGCAGGTGAGCGGCCGCTGGGGTTTCCACCGGAACTGCGCGCAGGCGGTCTGGCCGTTGGCGATTGGGTTCTCGTCGATCCCGATACCGGCCGCATCGCCAAAGTGCTGGAGCGTCAGTCCCTGCTGAGCCGTCGCGCTGCCGGTGTCGAGGCGAAGCCTCAACTGCTTGCCGCCAATGTGGATACGCTTTTTATTACGACTTCGTGCAATGCCGATTTCAATCCAGCCCGGCTGGAGCGCTATTTGGTTCTGGCACTGGATGCGGGTGTGGCCCCCGTGATCATTCTGACGAAAACCGACCAGACCGATGATGTGCAGGATTATGTCGCGCAAGCCCGTGCCCTTTCCGACAAACTAGCAGGCGTGATTGCCCTCAATGCCAAAGACCCCCTGCAGGTGGCCAAGCTGTCGGACTGGTGCGGGACGGGAAAAACCGTAGCCTTCGTAGGATCGTCCGGTGTGGGAAAATCCACGCTGATCAACGCGCTGACCGGTAGCGGGCAAGCCACCGCCGATATGCGGCAGGACGATGCAAAGGGACGCCACACAACCACAGCACGATCCTTGCACCTGATGCAGAACGGCGGGCTTGTGATCGACATGCCGGGCATGCGTGAATTGGGTCTGCATGACGTGGCGGGAGGCATTGACGAGTTATTCGACGATATCACCGCCCTGACCAGCCAGTGCAAATTCCGCGATTGCAGCCATCGCGCAGAGCCGGGTTGCGCGGTGCAGGCAGCAATTGCAGCAGGCCAGCTTGACGCGGCACGGCTTGAGCGCTGGCGCAAACTGAAATCCGAAGACAGTCTTAATACGACCTCGATGACGGTCAGCCGCCGCCGCGCCCGCGCGCTCAGCCGCGCCCATGCAGCCGAACAGACGGCCAACCGGAACGCCAAAGGCAACAAGCCGCCCCGAAAGACCTGACGCAGCTTCAGGTTATGCTGTCAGGCTGGTTCGATCTACCAAATGACGTCAGTTGCGTGCCTTGCGCTTGCGCGATAAGGCCCAGTCCATCTGCGCCTGGGTTTCAATCGCGCAGGGTCGCACGTGGCGCAACCTCTCCAGTGCCTCGGCGGGTTTCTCACCTGCCTCGATCATCAGGCGCAGCGCGATCATACCGGACCGGCCACAGCCTCCTTTGCAATGAACCAGAATCCGACCGCCACCTGACAAGGCAAACAGTGCGTGCTTGCTGACCGATGCCCAACCTGCGGTCACATTGGCATCCGGCACACCGAAATCCGTAATCGGCAAATGCACCCATCGCGCGCCACGCTCCTGCATGTCCTGACCCAGAGTGTCCGAGCCGCTTTCGACCATCTCGGATCGCGTTGTCAGACTGATCACAAGCGCGGGCTGCCATTCGCGCAGATGTTCCAGATCACCGGCATAGTCACCCTGCCGACCGGGCATCGGGGCAATGGCCAGTATGCCACCCGCCACGGGCAAGGCATGAATGACAAGATCGGACATGTCAGAGCGTCCTTGCCCCGAATGTATCACAGCGCGCGATCTCGCCGCTGTCATAGCCGATGCCGAACCATCTTGCCCGCTGCGCGCTGGTGCCATGCGTGAAGGTGTGGGGCTGCGGCACCCTGCCCGCACGGGCTTGCAGGCGGTCATCGCCGATCATCCGCGCCGCGTTCAGCGCTTCCTCCAGATCCCCCGGCTCCAGCAATCCGCCCACGGCACTGGCCCAGACCCCTGACAGACAATCGGCCTGCAATTCCAACCGCACTGTCAGGGCGTTCCCCTCGGCCGTGCTAGCCGCCTGACGGGCACGGTGGACCTGCCCCAGAACACCAAGCTCGTTCTGGATGTGATGGGCCACCTCATGCGCGATCACATAGGCCGCAGCAAAATCCCCCTTAGCCCCCAACTCACGTGACAGGGTCGCAAAAAATTCGGTATCCAGATAGGCCTTGCGATCCGCCGGACAGTAAAAAGGCCCTGTCGCACCGGATGCACCACCACAGGGGCTTTGCGTGACGCCCGAATACAGCACCAGCACCGGCGGGCGGTAGGCGCGACCTGCCTGCTCCGGCATGACATGCCCCCAGACCTGTTCTGTGGTGGCCAATACGCGCGCCGTAAAATCCGCCGCGTGATTCTCGGCCTCGGTCGGCGCGCGCTGAGCAATCTGGCCGCGCCGATCCTGACCCTGCAAGAGCGGGGTTACATCGATCCCCGCAAAGTACCCGATCGCCAGCACCAACAGCAGACCAATGCCGCTTAACCCGGCCTTGCCACTGGCACTGCGGCCCTGACCGCGCCGGTCCTCGATATTGCGGCTGCCCCGCACCCCTTTGAGTTTCATGGTCGATCCCCCCCGGAACCCAGCCTGACTGGACCAGACTACACCAAAGACAGCCTGCGAAAAGCCTGCAAATCACGGGGTCGCGTCTGGACGTGGAAGGTCCGATTGCCTAGGTTGGTGTCTGATCCCTGACTTTGAGGCAGCATGACCCAGACCCCAGTTACCGGCTACCGCGTTCTGGCCCGCAAATACCGGCCCGAAACCTTTGCCGATCTGGTCGGTCAGGATGCGATGGTCCGCACCCTTCGCAATGCTTTTGCAGCAGACCGCATCGCGCAGGCCTTCATTATGACGGGCATCCGTGGCACCGGCAAGACAACCACCGCACGGATCATCGCCAAGGGCATGAACTGCATTGGACTGGATGGCACCGGCGGGCCAACCACCGATCCTTGCGGACAATGCGAACATTGCACCGCGATCATGGAAGGCCGCCATGTCGATGTGATGGAAATGGACGCTGCCTCGCGCACAGGCGTGGGAGACATCCGCGAGATCATCGAAAGCGTGCATTACCGTGCCGCCTCCGCCCGCTACAAGATCTACATCATCGACGAGGTGCATATGCTTTCGACCAGCGCGTTCAACGCGTTGCTCAAGACGTTGGAAGAGCCGCCCGAGCATGTGAAGTTCATCTTTGCCACTACCGAAATCCGCAAAGTGCCGGTCACTGTCCTGTCGCGGTGCCAGCGGTTCGATCTGCGCCGGATCGAACCGGAAGTGATGATCGCCCTTCTCCGCAAGATCGCGGGCGCAGAGACAGCGCAAATCACCGATGACGCGCTCGCCCTAATCACGCGCGCCGCCGAAGGCTCGGCCCGCGATGCGACGTCGTTGCTGGATCAGGCGATATCGCATGGCGCAGGCGAAACCACCGCAGATCAGGTGCGTGCGATGCTGGGGCTAGCCGACCGGGGCCGCGTTTTGGACCTGTTCGACATGATCATGCGCGGCGATGCGGGTGGTGCGCTGGCTGAACTGGGCGCGCAATATGCAGACGGGGCCGATCCGATGGCCGTGCTGCGCGATCTGGCCGAAGTGACGCATTGGATCTCTGTGGTCAAAATCACGCCTGATGCGGCCGAGGACCCAACCGTTGGTCCAGATGAAAGGGCGCGCGGCCAGACAATGGCCGAAGGCCTGCCGCTGCGCGCGCTGGCTCGTATGTGGCAGATGCTGCTCAAGGCGCTGGACGAGGTGGCGCAGGCCCCCAACGCGATGATGGCCGCCGAAATGGCCGTGATCCGCCTGACCCATGTGGCCGACCTGCCTACACCGGAAGAACTGGTCCGCAAACTGCCGGACTTGCCGATGCCCTCTCCAACGCCTCCGGGCGGCCCGTCAGGGGGCGGCATGGCCGGCGGCAACTCCGCAGGTGCTGAAACCGGCGCCTATGGCGCCGCGCGCTCAGGCGGCGATACAGGCCATGGTGGCGCGGTTCAGGCACTGGCACTGGACGCCGAGCAGGCGCTGGCGCGATTTCCGACCTTTGAACATGTCGTCGACCTGATCCGCACCAACCGCGATGTAAAACTGCTGGTCGAGGTTGAGACCGGCCTGCAACTGGCGGCCTACCGTCCCGGACGGATCGAATTCGTGCCCACCGCCGATGCGGCAGGCGATCTGGCGCAGCGTCTGGGACAGCGCTTGCAACTCTGGACAGGCAACCGCTGGGCCGTCACGGTCGTGAACGCAGGCGGCGCCCCCACGATCGCGGCTTCACGCGATGCGGCCGAGGCCGACCTTAAGGCGCAAGCCAGCGCGCATCCGATGGTCCAAGCCGTCCTGACAGCCTTTCCCAAAGCGCGCATTACCGAAATCCGGACACCCGACAAACTGGCCGCTGAAGCCGAGGCGCAGGCCCTGCCCGAAGTCGAGGATGAATGGGACCCGTTCGAAGATGACTGAACGGACCGCAAGCGACAATCAACAAGGAGAGTAAGACATGCTCAAAGGATTAGGCGGGCTTGGCGACATGGCCAAGATGATGAAGGCCGCGCAGGACATGCAGCAAAAGATGGCTGACCTGCAGGAAGAAATGCAGCAGATGACCGTCACCGGCGAGTCCGGGGCCGGTCTTGTGAAGGCCACCTGCACCGTCAAGGGAGAGTTGAAAGGGCTGGATATCGATCCGTCGATCTTTTCAGCCGATGACAAGGAAGTGGTCGAGGATCTGATCCTTGCCGCGATCAAGGACGCGCAGGGGCGCGCCGCGGAAAAGGCACAGGAAGAGATGGGCAAACTGACCGAAGGCCTGGGTTTGCCTAAGGACATGAAGCTTCCCTTCTAACCGGATACGGCGCCTGTTTCATCTTGTACCTAATACTTACGCAACCTTTCAGACTTAGACCGGACCTTTCCGAATGAGCGCGACCCGCGAGATCGACGCCCTGATCGACATGATGGCCAAGCTGCCGGGGCTTGGCCCGCGGTCCGCGCGACGTGCCGTGCTGCACCTGATCCGCAAACGCAGCCTTCTGATGACGCCGCTGTCCGATCTGATGCAAAGGGTGGCGGCCTCGGCGCGGGAATGTCTGAACTGCGGCAATATCGGTACGGCGGATATCTGCGACATCTGCGCGTCAGAGAAACGCGCGAACGGGATGATCTGCGTAGTCGAGGATGTGGCCGACCTTTGGGCGATGGAACGATCTGGCGTTTTCAAGGGGCGTTATCACGTCTTGGGTGGCACCCTCTCGGCGCTGGATCAGGTCGGCCCAGAACAGTTGCGAATCCCGCGTCTGATCGACCGTGTCGATAGCGAGGCGGTCACCGAGGTCATCCTTGCACTGAATGCCACGGTCGACGGGCAGACCACGGCCCACTACATCGCCGACCAGCTTGAAGGGCGCGTGACACTGACATCGCTGGCGCAGGGTGTGCCGATCGGGGGAGAGTTGGACTATCTGGATGACGGCACGATCACCGCAGCACTGAATGCGCGGCGAAAGGTCTGATGACATCACAACCTACCGCTGCGATTGTTAAAGCGGGCTGCTTTCAGGATATTTATTGCAAGCAGAAACAGATACGGGACGCTCTCAGTTAGGCAACGCCGCGTCCAGCGCCCACGCGGGCAATGTACGGCCCAAGGCAAGCTCAGCCCCCAGTCGCCCCAATTCGTCACTGCATTTGGCAGCCCTGCCGCAGCCGCCGACCGCCACGGACAATCGCGGGCTGAGGCGTTCCAGAGCGGGGATGTTTTGCGGGGTGAAGGTTGTCACGCAGGGTTGCACATGACGCGAGATAATCCGCAGATCGGGCATACGGGCGCGCACCTGTGCCTCCAGCATCTGCCCCACGGCGGGATTTCCGCCGGACCGGAACCAGTCCTTGGTTGCCGCTGTATCCGGCAGGACGACATCCACCACGTCGCCGCCCATCTTGAGATAGGTCCGCCCGTCGGGATAGCGGATCGGCGGCAAGAGATAGGGATCATTCCCGTCCGGTTCCAGCCAGATGAGAGATGGCATCGCCGACAGGCGGGCCGCCTCGGCTGTGTCAATCTCCATCAGGACGACAGTGCGGGCAAAAACAGTCAGCGGCAAAGGCGTTGCGAGAACGGAATTGGCGAAACCACCTGCGGCCACCAGCACCTGGTTGACCAGAACCGTACCCTGATCGGTCCGGATCGAGACACCATCCGCGGTCTCGTCCAAACCCAGCACGGTATCCGGCAAAAAACGCGCACCTGCCTTGCGTGCAAGGCTGATCTGGGCACGAACCAAAGCGCGCGGATTGATGTATCCCGCGCCCTGTGTCTCGTGCAGGGCCAAGGTTCCGTCGCCAAAACGGAAAAAGGGAAAGCGTGACGCCAGTGCTGCATCCTGCAGCGACTCGCAGGGAATATCATCCTGCTTCTGAACGTCGCACAGGCGGGTGATATAGGGGCTGGTCTTGTCCCCTGCCAGAACGGTGCCGACCTCGTGAAAGAACAACACGCGGCTATCCGCCTCGATCTGGCGGTAGCGGGCGATACTGGCGCGACTGACCCTGCTCCAGAATGGCCAAGGGTCCAGCGCCCGTGTGATCCTGCCCTCGTCGTAATGGCTGGCAAAGACACCGTTATGCCGGATCTTGTCTTGAGGTTCGGGTGGACCGACAAGCACCACCTGATGCCCGGCCTGCGCCAGATGGCGCGCCGCTGCAGCACCAATCATCCCTGCACCGACAACTGCAATGACCAAGGTCCGCTCCTGTCCAGATCAGCGTTCAGAGTGCCTTTGGAGGACAGCGATGCCAAGTCTAATCCCGCGCGCGGATGTGAAAAAGCCCGGACACTTCGGCCCGGGCTTTTTGCTATTACCAGATGCTGGAAGAGCTTTAACGGCGTCCGCCCTTGTCATCCTCGTCCTCTTCATCATCGTCATTGCCTGGCAGATTGAAGAAGCTGTCTGCATCATATTTGATTTCGGGCTTGTCGTCCTCGTCGTCCTCACGCAGCGTGAAGCTTTCAAGACCCTCGATCGCTGTGGGCATGCGGGGCGCGTCCTCCATTCCGAGGGACTGCTCGGTGCTGACAAGCTTGCGGCGTTCGTCATCGCTCATCACGCCACCTTCGGCGGCGCGCTTGGCGGCAGCCTTCTGCACGACGGCATCCAGTTCGGACTGTTTGCAAAGGCCAAGGGCGACCGGATCAATCGGCGAGATGTTCCCGATGTTCCAATGTGTACGCTCGCGAATCGCCTGAATGGTCGGCTTGGTCGTGCCGACAAGCTTGCCGATCTGCCCATCCGTCAGTTCGGGATGGAACTTGACCAGCCAGTAGATCGCAGCAGGCCGATCCTGACGTTTGCTGAGCGGTGTATAGCGCGGACCCCGGCGGGTTTCCTCGCCGACAGCGGCGGGGTTGAACTTGAGCTTCAGCTTGTGCAGCGGGTTCGACTGACCCTTCTCGATCTCGTCCTGAGTCAACTGGTTATTGGCCACGGGGTCAAACCCCTTGACCCCGGCGGCGACATCGCCATCTGCGATACCTTGCACTTCAAGCTCGTGCATTCCGGTGAAGTCAGCGATCTGTTTGAAGGTCAGCGTGGTATTGTCCACCAGCCAGACGGCTGTTGCCCTGGCCATGATCGGTTTGGTCATGTCATCATCTCCTTGACCCGAATGCGACCCCGGACGGCAAATCTTTCCCGCTGCCTGAAAAGGCTGCCCTTGGTGGGGGCGGGTTACCGTTGTCGGGGAACTTGGATGTCATATAGTAGAGAAGCCACGCCAAGAAAAGCCCGAATGCGCCCAACCTGACCCAGACTATGATTGGAGCCTGATTTGCCTTTACTGTTTCGGTTGCTCCGGTCCGCGATCACAACCCTGTTCCTGCTCTTTGCCGGCGCACTGACAGCAGAGGCCGAGAGGCCCGGGGAGTTCAATTACTATGTCATGGCGTTAAGCTGGTCCCCGAACTGGTGCGCGTTGGAAGGCGATGCGCGCAGATCACCGCAATGCCGCGAGGATAGCGGGCATGGCTGGACGCTGCATGGCCTCTGGCCGCAATACCATCGCGGTTGGCCCAGCTATTGCCGGACAACCGAACCGCAACCGACGCCTGCCATGACGCAAGCCATGTCTGATATCATGGGCACATCGGGGCTGGCATGGCACCAGTGGCGCAAACACGGGGTTTGCAGCGGCCTTACCGCACGGGGCTATTTCGACCTGTCGCGGAAAGCCTATGACAGCATTACCCGCCCCATTATCTTTCGCAGGTTAGACAAGCCTGTGCGCCTGCCTGCACGTCTGATCGAGGAAGCATTCCTGAAGGACAATCCGGAACTGGAACCTGACATGTTTACCGTCACATGCCGCGACGGTCGCATTCAGGAGGCAAGGATATGTCTTTCAAAAGCACTTGATCCGGTGCCTTGCGGTCGCGACGTCCAGCGGGATTGCACGCTGCAGGACGCTTTGTTTGATCCGTTGCGCTAAGACGGTTTCGGATAAAGGGCTCAAAGCTTTCCGAGATTTCATTGAAACTACGGAAAGCTTTGAACAGGATCAGACCAGCAGGTCGTCCGGTGAGACACCGGATGTAACGGCGGCTTTGAACCATGCGGGCTGACGGCCTTTGCCGGTCCAGGTGATGCTGGCATCGTCGGGATGGCGGTATTTCGGAGCCGCAGCCTTGCGCTTGGCCTTGCCTTGCGGCGCGCCGGTCAATTCAGACAAGGAAAACCCCAGTTCGCGCGCTTTCACCTCAAGCTCGGCCAATGCGTGCGACTTCTGCCGCTCTTCAAATCCCTCGATGGCTTTTGCCACTTTCTTTTGCAGGGACTTCAGTTCGGGCAGGGTCATTTCTTCCAGGTTGATTTGTGTCATTTCGATTCATCCATTCAATCAAAGACTGTTCTACGCTCAACAACCAAGCCCCCATCCAGAACAGGAGAATAAGTCGAGAATGTGCAGGACAATACAGATTCAATTGCAGAAGACAAATTGAATTTGAAGAACAAGCCCAGTTTAGGAAAGAAATAAGTTTCCTATAAAGCAATCATCCGATGGGTTTTCGGACTTTGGATTACAGAAGTTTATTGTGATTATACGGTTTATCTCAAAGCACCCGAACCGCGTTAGCGCAGGTAAACGCAAGAAAAGTAGGCGTTTATTAATTGTCTCGAAGAAAAAGAGGGAGGGGCAGAGTGCCCCTCCCTCTTTTTTACTGAAGAAAGATCGGGATGTTTACAGTTCGAGAATCGTGCTCCCTGTGGTCTGGCGCGCTTCAAGGGCCTGATGCGCCATAGCAACATCGGAAAGCGGAAAACGCTGATCAATACGGATGGCCACATCACCGGATTCAACTTTAGCGAATAGCTGCGCTGCCATTTCCTGACAGGTCAAGTGATCGCCGATATGCGTGTAAACGGTCGGGCGCGTCAATTTAAGCGATCCCTTAGCCCCCAAAATTCCAAGATCGAAGGGAGGCACTTTGCCGGAAGCGTTGCCAAAGGAAATCATCATTCCAAGCGGGCGCAAACTGTTCAAAGAGCCTTCGAAAGTATCTTTTCCAACGGCATCCATGACCACATCAACGCCTTTTCCATTCGTCAATTCACGAACCTTTGCGGCAAAATCACCGTCACGGTAATTCAGGCAATGGGTTGCGCCATGATCTAGGGCCAACTGGCATTTCTCGTCACTTCCGGCGGTGCCAATCAGCTTGATCCCCTCGGACCGCGCCCATTGGCAAGCAATCAGTCCAACCCCGCCAGCTGCGGCATGGAACAGAACCGTATCACCGCGCGACAAAGGAACCGTCCGGTGGAACAGGTAATTGACCGTCAGCCCCTTGAGCATCATGGCCGCACCCTGTTCGAAGGAAATCCCGTCAGGCAGCGGGCACACCTGTGCCGCAGGCATTACGCGCGCCTCGGTATAGGCACCCGGCGGTTGCGATGTATAGGCCGCGCGATCACCGACTTTCAGATGGGTGACCCCTTCACCGACGGCTTCGATGACACCTGCGGCTTCCATTCCCAAGGCATGCGGCAACGGCAGCGGGTAAAGCCCTGTCCGCTGGTAGACGTCGATGAAATTCAGCCCGCAGGCATGATGGCGAATGCGCACCTGCCCCGGATCGGGATCGCCTACAGCGCGATCCACAAGTTTCATCTTTTCAGGGCCGCCGAATTCTTCGATTACCACTGTCTTGGCCATGGTCGTCATTTGGGTTTCCTCTTCCCTTGGGGTCGCGCTTGTTTTGAGGATTACCGGCTGCTTACGCAACCTTGAGAACGATCTTGCCGATGTGACCGCTGGCTTCCATCCGTGCATGTGCGGCGGCGGCTTCCTCTAGCGGAAATTCGCTATCCATGACTGGCGCAACCAGACCTGATTCCAGCAAGGGCCAGACATCGGCAAGCAATGCATCGGCGATATGGGCTTTGGCCAGATCGCTCTGCGGGCGCAGGGTGCTGCCCGTCATGGTCAGGCGGCGGCGCATCAGATCGCTGAAATTCACCTCGACCTTGGCACCTTGCAGGAAAGCGATCTGGACCAGCCGTCCGTCATCGGCCAGCGCGCGGAAGTTGCGGGGGATGTAAAGCCCGCCCACCATATCAAGAATGAGATCAGCGCCACCTTCGGCGCGCATAACTTCGACAAAATCCTCCTCGCGGTAGATGATCGCGCGCTCGGCCCCCAAGTCCACGCAGGCGCGCGCTTTGTCAGCAGCCCCTACGGTGACAAACACCCTTGCACCGAATGCCTTGGCAAGCTGGATGGCCGTTGTTCCTATCCCGCTTGATCCACCATGGATCAGGAACCGCTCACCCGCTTTAAGGGCCCCGCGCTGGAAGACATTGGACCAGACGGTAAAGAAAGTCTCGGGTAAGCAGGCCGCCTGCTTGAGGTCCATGCCTTTGGGTACTGGCAAGCAATGTGCGGCAGGGGTGGCCACATATTCCGCATATCCGCCACCGGGCAACAGCGCGCAGACCTGATCGCCTACCTTCACCGTTGTGACGGCAGCGCCTATCGCCACCACCTCGCCCGCGCCTTCAAGTCCCGGCAAATCGCTGGCGGTCGGAGGCGGGGCATACATCCCCGCGCGCTGCAAGGCATCGGGGCGGTTCACACCAGCATAGGCTAGCTTGATCACCACCTGATCAGCCGCAGGTTTCGGCACAGGCCGCGAGCATAGGCGCAGAACGTCCGGCCCGCCGGGTTCGGTGATTTCAACAGCGCGCATCGTATCGGTCATAAGTCTTCCTTTTTTCGTGGTGCAGTTTCAGCGCCCGCCTTGTGAGGGCCAGCGTCCAGGCCATCCGTCCTGACCGGTCGTTTTCCCCGGGGCGCGGATCTTTCCCAGTACCGAAAGCGGAGCGGCCAGCAAACTGCTTAGCGCCTTGTTGTCCCGCACCGAGGCTTTCAGTTTCTCGAAGCGCATTACATCGTCAATGCGCCGGTCCAGAAAGGACCATGTCGCCTGATGATCCAGAGAATCGTCACCAAGCCAGAACAGCAGGGTCGAACCGTACACGCCCGACAGCGTCGCCCTTTTGGTGTACCAGTTGATATCGTCGGACGTATCGCCCAGCGTTGTCCAAATCAGGTCGCATGTGTTCCAGATGGCGCGCGCGCCCTCAGGGGCATAGACTGGCAGGGAAAACAGGGCCGTTCCGCGGCGCACCACCTCTTTGTCATCCGCCACCTCAAGCCGGTAACGCACCGCAAGAGCGACACGGTCACGAAAACGCAAAGCGCCCAGATCCGTTTCTGCCAGACGCGCCTGCATCAAGGCATCACCGCGCGCATGATAAGCTAAGGCCAGATCAACCGCACCGCGCGGGCAGGCCGCACGCGCCACTGCGCGCGCAACGCCGATATCACGGATCGCCGCCGCGAATGTCTCCTCGGACCAGCCATCGAACGGCACATGCATCAAGGCCGCATCCAGCAGCCGCTCTTTCACATCTGTATCGGTCATCAGGGATTCCTTCCTGTCCGTCATACCCGACGGGGCGCGTCTGGGTTACCCTAGACAAGTAGGGCGCGCTTTGCTATACGGCCACCTCCTGCAAATTCTTGCAACTCAAACTTAGAAAGGTGGTGAAAACCACATGCAGGTTAGTGTTCGTGACAACAATGTCGATCAGGCCCTTCGGGCTCTGAAGAAAAAGCTGCAGCGTGAAGGCGTGTTCCGCGAAATGAAGCTCAAGCAACATTTCGAGAAACCCTCCGTCAAGAAAGCGCGCGAGAAAGCCGAAGCTATCCGTCGTGCCCGTAAACTGGCACGTAAGAAAGCCCAGCGCGAAGGCGGTCTTTGAAGCAAAAGTCCCCTTTCCCGAAAGCTTGAACGCTAGAACAAGACGACCCCCGTGCCCTGGCCCGGGGGTTTGTTTTTTTGGCCCGCCGGAAGAGCTGACAGAGGGTTCAACGCGCAGCGGCAAGAATCATGTCAGCCGCCTTTTCCGCAATCATGATCGTGGGCGAGTTTGTATTGCCCGAGGTGATCACCGGCATCACGCTGGCATCCACAACGCGCAACCCGGCAATTCCGCGCAGCCGCAATTCGGCATCAAGCGGGGCGGCCTCATCGTGGCCCATGCGAACGGTACCGACAGGATGAAAAATCGTCGTGCCGATATCGCCTGCAGCCTGCCTCAACTCCTCATCAGTCTGCGCTGTGAAGCCGGGCTTCATCTCTTCGGGAGCATAGCGGGCCATCGGCGCTTGTTCCATGATCCGGCGCGCCTGCCGGATCGCATCAACGGCAACGCGGCGGTCGCCTTCGGTGTTCAGATAGTTGGGTGCGATACGCGGGGCATCGCGCGGATCATTACTGGTGATCGCGACCGTGCCACGGCTTTCGGGGCGCAAATTACACACAGAGGCGGTCATAGCGGGATAATCATGTAAAGGCTGGCCGAACGCCTCAAGCGTCAGCGGCTGGACGTGATATTCCAGATCCGGTGTCGCCAGATCTTCGCGCGAGCGCGAGAAGGCACCCAACTGGCTGGGAGCCATCGACATGGGACCAGACCGGCGCAACACATATTCCAACCCGATCTTGGCCTTGCCCAGCATGGAACTGGCCATCGTGTTCAGCGTCTTGGCCCCTTTGAGTTTCCACGCGCAGCGCAGTTGCAGATGGTCTTGCAGGTTTGCACCGATAGCCGGAATATCGCGCACTACGGCAATCCCGTGGCGCGACAGCAGATCGGCGGGGCCAAGCCCCGACAGTTGCAGCACCTGTACCGAACCGATGCTGCCTGCGGACAGGATCACCTCGGCCCGCGCCCGGGCGGTTTTGACCTCGCTGCCCTGCTGATATTCGACGCCTACGGCGCGCCCGTCCTCGATCAGCACACGACGGGTCTGGGCATGGGTTTCGACCTGCAACCCCTGCCCCTTGCGTGTCCGCAAGAAGGCGCGCGCGGTGTTCATCCGCCAACCGTTGCGCTGGTTCACGCGGAAATAGCCCACACCCTCGTTATTACCGGTGTTGAAATCAGTGGTTTCAGGCAGGCCCGCCGCCACGGCGGCGGCTTTCCAGTCATCCAGCACATCCCAGTGCAGGCGCTGGTTTTCTACCCGCCATTCGCCGCCCGCGCCGTGCATCTCGCTTTCGCCTTCCACGAAATCCTCGGAGCGTTTGAAATAAGGCAGCACGTCGTCCCAACCCCAACCGGGCAGGCCCAGCTGCCGCCAGCCGTCATAATCCGCCGCCTGCCCCCGTAGATAGAGCATCCCGTTGATCGACGAACATCCCCCTAACACCTTGCCGCGCGGATAGATCAAGGACCGCCCGTTCAGCCCCGCCTCTTGCGCCGTGCGATACATCCAGTCGGTGCGCGGATTGCCGATGCAGTAAAGATAGCCCATCGGTATATGGACCCAGTGATAGGTATCTGTTCCGCCCGCCTCGAGCAGCAGCACGCGGTGGCCTGCGTCGGTCAGACGTTTGGCAAGCACGCATCCGGCGCTGCCTGCGCCCACGATGATGTAATCCCACTGCATGTCTATCCTCCCAGTAGAGGCAATCTGCTGGAATGGCGTCCTGTTGGCAACGTATCGCGCGCAGCTTTCAGACCGGAATCGCCGTCGTCTTGAAAACGGTCCGCAAAGCAAAGCTGCTTTGCATCTGCGCCACACCGGGCAGGCGCGACAGATGCTGGCGGTGGATGCGGGCAAAATCCTCGGTATCCTCGGCCACGATCTTGAGGATGTAATCGGCGGTGCCCGCCATAAGGTGACATTCCAGCACATCGGGAATGCGCGACACGGCCTTTTCGAAAGCATCCAGCAGATCATCCGCCTGACCTGACAGGGTGATCTCGACAAAGACCAGCGTAGGTAACCCCATTTTGCGACGATCCAGAAGGGCGACATAGCTGCTGATATAGCCGTCTTCTTCAAGACGCTGGACGCGGCGATGGCAGGCCGAAGCCGACAGGTTCACCTCTTCCGATAGATCGGCATTCGAGATGCGCCCTTTGCGCTGGAGAACAGCCAGAATACGACGATCCGTCGGGTCTAAGGCCATGAAGCGAAGAATCCTTCGATAAAAAACCGGATTTCTCGAAGGATATCCGGAAAAGCGCTGCAAATGCGACCCTGAAATCAAGCGCTTTGCGCCGGTTTTGCGTCATCATGGGCAAAACGCGACAAATGGGAGGAAACCACAATGAAAATCGGATGTCCGAAAGAAATCAAACCGCAGGAATTCCGCGTTGGCATGACACCTAATGCAGCACTGGAAGCTGTGGCCCACGGCCATGAAGTGCTGATCGAGACCGGCGCAGGTGTCGGGGCAGGCTTCACAGATGCCGACTACACATCCGCCGGTGCCACGATCATCGCCACCGCTGCCGAGGTGTTTGCCACGTCCGACATGATCGTCAAGGTCAAGGAACCGCAGGCCGGTGAGCGCAAGATGCTGCGCGAGGGGCAGTTGCTGTTCACCTATCTGCATCTGGCCCCAGATCCCGACCAGACCCGTGATCTGCTGGCCTCGGGCTGCACCGCCATTGCCTATGAGACCGTGACGGACCGCTCAGGCGGCCTGCCGCTGCTGGCTCCCATGTCCGAAGTGGCGGGGCGTCTGGCACCGCAAGTCGGCGCATGGACGCTGCAGAAGGCCAATGGCGGGCGCGGCGTATTGATGGGTGGCGTGCCCGGTGTTGGTCCTGCCCGCGTTCTGGTGATCGGTGGCGGTGTCGTGGGCACCCATGCGGCCAAGATCGCTGCAGGTATGGGCGCGGATGTGACCGTGCTGGACCGCTCGCTTCCGCGCTTGCGCTATCTGGACGATGTGTTCGGCGGCCAGTTCAAGACAGGCTATTCCTCGGCCGGATTGCTGGCCGAATTGCTGCCGATGGCCGATATGGTGGTGGGTGCGGTTCTGATCCCCGGAGCGGCGGCACCCAAGCTGATCACCCACGCGCAACTGGCCGTGATGAAGCCCGGTGCCGTGCTGGTGGATGTCGCGATTGATCAGGGCGGTTGTTTCGAGACATCGAAGGCCACGACCCATCAGGACCCGATCTACGCGGTGGACGGGATCATGCATTATTGCGTGGCGAATATGCCCGGCGCTGTTGCGCGCACCTCTACGCTTGCCCTTGGCAACGCAACGATGCCTTTCATGCTGGCCTTGGCCGATAAAGGGTGGAAGCGCGCTTGTGCGGAAGACCCGCATCTTCTGGCGGGTCTGAACGTGCATGCGGGGCAATTGACCTATGCCGCGGTGGGCGAAGCTTTGGGGATCGCCACTGTCGATCCCAAGGCACTTGTTGCCGCCTGAAAAAAATGCGCGGTGCAATTGTTTTGCGCCGCGCATTTCTCTGTGATGTCAGGCCAGCGTCCAGAAATGGAACAGCAGGCCGGTCACGAAAGCCCCGCCCAAAGATACCGCGATATAAACCGCAAAGACCTGCGGCTTGACCAAAGCCCAGACGGCAATTGCTGCGGGCAGTGACGTGACACCACCGGCCACCAGAAAAGCCAGACCCGCCCCGGGTGCCATGCCTTGCGCGACCAGGCCACCAACCAGCGGCAAGGCGGCATAACCGTTCAAATAGGCAGGCACACCCACCAGCGTGCCTATCGCGATCGGGACTATACCTGTACCACCCAGCACCGCGGTCACGGTCTCTGCCGGAATGAGGGCCAGCATCAGGCTTTCCAGAATAAAGGCCAGCAGTAGCCATTTTGTCAGGAACAGGGACACGCTCAACGCCTCGCGCCCGAATTTGGCGCGGTGCTCAGGCTCCCGCCAGAACCGCCAGACGACGGGTTTCGGGGCGCGTATTTTCGAGGCTCCGCAGCCGCCATTGCCTATCCCTTCGCGCAGCGGCATTGACAGTCCACCTGCCTTTGTAACCAGATGCACGACCGCCCCGCCCATCAGGCCCAAGCCAACAGCCGCCAGCGTTTTGGCGACTGCGAATTCGAAACCCATCACCCCGGCAGTCAGCACGAACATGGACGGGTCCATGACGGGCGAGGCCAGCCAGAAGGTCATGACAGCAGACAGAGGCACCCCCATCGCCAATAGCGCCGCAATCAGAGGGATGACGCCGCAGGAACAGAAGGGCGATACCGCGCCCGCCAGCGCCGCCATCAGGATCATCAAAACGGGGGCGCCGGTGAACGCCTTGGCAATCAGGTTGTCGGCGCCTGTGGTCACCGCCCAAGCCGCAATTCCGATCGAGAGCAGAAGAAAAGGAGCTGTGCCCGCCAAAGCTGTGACCGCAAAGCGGGTGGATTCTGCGGCCTGAGGCGGATCAAGCAGCAATAACACTGCAAGGATCAACGCCGAAGCCAGCCATACACGGTGTTTTTTCCAGATCACGACAACAAGCGACGAAGGGCGAGTTGGTTCCACAGACAGATCAGTCATATCTATTTCCCTAATTATCTAGTTATATTAAATGATAAAACCAGTCATGCAGCCGTCTGCGACTTGGACAGCGACACGCCGCAGCAACATTCTGAAGTCAGGAAACTGACCGTGTTGTGCATCACGGCATAGTCCACCCTGTTGATCACCGTTCGGCCCTGCTTTTCCTGCGTCACAAGCCCCGCATCGACCAGAGTGCCCAGATGGTGCGCCAAGGTCGACGGCGCGATATCTAGATGATCAATCACGTCACCAATGCTCAACCCGCCTTCGCCTGCCCGCACCAGCAGACGGTAGATCGACAGGCGCACATCATGGCCAAGAGCGGCCAAAGCGCGGGATATGGGCGTTGCAGTTGTCATTCCCTCATTAAAACTAAAAAACTAGTTTTGTCAACATCACGTCAGGTTTCTGAAAACGAGAGACCGCAGGAACACTGATCAGATACGCTGCGCCTCTTCCAACTCGCGCACCAAGCGGCGTTCCTCCTCGACCTTGGGTTGGCTGAATGGTGCCAGCAACAGATAGGCCACAGGCGTCAGATAGAGCGTCGATACCGTGGCAAGCCCCAGTCCGCCAACGATCACCCAGCCCAGAGCCTCGCGCGCTTCGGCACCAGCACCGGATGACAAGATCAACGGAACACCGCCCAGAACGGTGGATGTCATTGTCATCATCACGGGGCGCAGGCGGATGGTCGAGGCATCAAAGATCGCCTGCCGAACATCTGCACCTTTGTCGCGTAACTGGTTTGCGAATTCGATGATCAGAATCCCGTTCTTGGCCATGATGCCTATGAGCATCACCAACCCGATCTGGCTATAGACGTTCAGGCTGAGACCGCTGAACAGCAGCGCAAAAATTGCGCAGGCCAAGCCTAAAGGCACAGTTGCCATCACCACCACGGCGGAAATGAAACTTTCGAACTGTGCGGCCAGTACCAGCAGGACAACCAGAATGGCGAATCCAAACGTTACGAAAAGCCCCGACGACGTCTGATCAAGTGCTGCGGCCTCGGCCAATGGAACAATCGCGTTCTCCGGTGCAAGGATATCCTGCGAGATGTCACGCACCTCGGCCAGCGCATCCCCCAGCGACATCCCCGGGGTCAGACCTGCTGTAATCTCGACCGAGCGGGCCTTGTTCTCGCGCTTCAACTCAGGCGCAACTGCGCGCTCTTCCAGCGTCACAAAGCTGGACATCGGGACCATGTTACCGTTCGAGGCTTGAACAAAGATGTTTTCCAGATCGGTAGGGTCGTTCACCGGATCGGTCGTGGATAGCATCTGCACATCATAGGACGTGTCGTTGATAAAGACCGATCCCACGCTGCGACCATCCAGAACTGCCCGCAACGCGTCCCCAAGACCTGTGATATTCACGCCCAGATCAGACGCGCGGGTGCGGTCGATCTCGACGAAAAGCTGTGGCAGCGTTGTTTCATATTCCAGCCGGACCTGTCCCATCGCAGGGTTTTGCTGCATTGCCTGCACCAACTCGTCGGCGACACCGGAAAGTTGCTCATAGTCGTTTCCAGTGATGGCAAAGCTCAATCCCCGCCCTGCCCCGCGAATACGCAAGGAGTTGGGCTGGATCACGAAGGCCCGCACACCTACCACGCCAGACAGGTTCCGGTTCACGTCGCCGACAATCTCTTGCTGGCTGCGGTCGCGCTCATCCCAATTGGCTAGCGTCATGACGACAAAACCACGGTTCGAGGCACCAAAGCCTGTGATCGAGAAGATATTGGTCATCTCGCCGCTTTCGCGCAGCGGGGCCATCGCACTTTCGATCTCAAGCAATTTCGAACTGGTATAGTTCAGCGAAACGCCGGTCGGCGCTGTCACCGAGGTCAGGATCACCGCGCGATCCTCGCGCGGGGTAAGCTCCTGCCGGATACCGCCAGCGACCAGAACGGCGGTCGTCGCGAATAGGACCGCGACCAGCACGACAACCCACGGGGCCGCAAGCGCCCCTCGCAAGGTGGTGGCATAGAGGCTCGCTAGACGGTCGCCCAACCAGATCATGGGGCCGCGTTTCGGCGTGTCGTTTGTGTCGTTTCGGGTCAGCAACCGGCTGGCCAGAACCGGCGCAAGCGTCAAGGCCACAACCGAGGACAGCATGACAGCCATTGCAAGGGTAAAGCCGAATTCGCGGAACAAGCCCCCTGCCTGACCGGGAAGGAATGACAGCGGAACAAACACAGCCGCCAGCGTGGCGGTCGTTGTGACAACGGCGAAAAAGACCTGCTGGGTGCCCAAGACCGCCGCGGCGCGTGGCCCCATGCCTTCGGAACGGCGGCGCACAATGTTTTCCAGCACCACGATCGCATCGTCCACAACCATGCCGGTGGCCAGCACAAGCGCCAGCAAGGTCAGGATATTAACCGAGAACCCGACGATATAGATCGCCGCCAGTGTCCCGACCAGTGCGACCGGCAGTGTCAACGTCGGGATCAGCGTCGCGCGCCAGTCCCGCAGGAAGACAAAGATCACGCCCACAACGATAGCGATCGCCAGACCTAGTGTCGTGATCACTTCCTTGATGGAGCCGTTGATAAAGACTGCATCGTCAGAGGTGACGAAAATCTTGACGTCATCGGGAAGCACATCTTGCAATTGTGCAATGGCCTCATGCACACCTGAAGAGATATCAAGGGTATTGCTGGTCGCCGCTCGGATGATACCCATACCAATACCGTTTTCGCCATTGGCGCGCAAAACTGTTTCATTCGGCGCAGGCCCCAGCGTAACGCGGGCCACATCACCGATGATGACATTGGGGCTTAGTTCCAACGCCTCGAAAGCTTCGGGGGTAATGACCGTCGCTGTTGTCCGCACGTTGATCGACTGGCGATTGCCATCCAGATCACCGGCTGGCACGTCAAAGGCAACATCACCAAGCGCGCGGGCCATGTCGGCAAGGGAAAGCCCTCTGCTGGCCAGTTCAAGTTGGTTAATATCGACACGGAAAATCGCCTCGCGGTCACCATAGACCTGCAAATCAGCTACGCCGGGAATCGAGATCAGGCGATCCTCGACCTGATCGCGCACCAGCTGCGTCAGATCCTGCGGCGAGCGGGTTTCCGAAGTGACGGCAATCCGCATCACCGCATCTGCGTTGGCATCTGCCTTGACGATGCTGGGTTCATCCGCGTCATCGGGCAAGTCATTGGCAATCCGCGACACAGCATCACGTGTATCCGATGCCGCCACGTCCAGATCGACCCCGTCGGTGAATTCCAGCGTGACCCGACTACGACCGTAGCGCGACTCGGAAGAGATGGTCCGCACGCCTGAAACGCGGCCCACAGCACCCTCGATCCGGCCTGTCAGTTCCTGATCGACCGTTTCGGGCGACGCGCCGGAAAAGTTCGTCGTCACCGTGACGACAGGACGATCCACATCGGGCAGTTCCCGCACCTCGACCCCGAACAGCGCGGCAAAACCGGCAATCACGATAAGGGAACTAAGCACGAAAGCCAGGATCGGCCTGCGAACGAAAACAGCTGTTCCGGCTGTCGACGGGGCTGGATTGGACGGGTTCTTCATCTCGCCCCCTTAAAGACGCGCGGGTGTTGCGGCCTCGGCTCGTGCAGCCGAGGCATTGGTCACCGGAACGACGTCGGAACCGGGACGCAATGTTTGGACACCCTCGATCACAACCTCATCGCCTTCGACCAGTTCGCCTTCGACCAGCACGCGTTCGGGATTACGCTGCAGGATTACTACAGGCACGCGTTGCACCTTGTTGTCGCGCACCAGCCACACGAAAGATCCTGTGCTGGACCATTGTACGGCCAGTGCATCGACGGAGGGAAAGGGCTCACCCGCAAAATCCATCGTCACCTCAAAGGCCATACCTTCGCGCAGCATATCGCTTCCATTTTCGACGACCGCTTGCACCCGCAGGGTGCGGCTTGCACGGTCGACCACATTGTCTACCGCTGTCAGCTTGCCCGCAACGGGAACTGGCACGCCCGACATCGAGCGCACCTGAACATCCATACCAGTCTCCAACTCGCCGATCACCCGCTCAGGAACACGGAAATCAATGGTGATCTGCGACCGGTCTGTCAGAACGCCGATCACATCCTGCGCCGCCAGACGATCGCCGACCTCGACACCGACAAGGCCAAGCCAACCGGAAATCGGCGCGACAACAACGGTCTGGTCAAGATCAACTTCGGCCTGCCGGATCGCAAGCTGGGCATTCTCGACCGCCAGCTGCGCTTCACGGATACGTACAGCCGTGACAGCGCCGGAATCGCCCAACTGTGTCACACGCTGCAACGAGTCCTCTGCATCCGCCAACATCAGACGGGCACGTTCGAGGGCGATAACCTCGGCCCGATCCTCAAGGCGGACCATCACGGCCCCCTCTTCGACATAGGCGCCCGATACCACCTCAACCTCCCTCACGCTGCCAGTCCGTTCGGCGCGCACACTGACAGAACGCAGGGCACGACCATCGCCGATAGCGTTGACGCGCTGGCTGAGCACCTCCCGCCTTACAGTGTCCAGAACAACTTTCGCCGGACCGCCAGGCCCGAAACCAGCGCCGCCTGCCTGCGCCGATGCGGTTGAGGGTTCGATACCCAGAAGATTATAGACACCCAGCCGTTCCAGCACGGGCTGAGCGGCGGGCACGAACGCGATCCAGACCCCCAAGGCAATACCAAGTGCCACAACGGATAACAGCATCTGTTTGAACAGTGACATGTAGTCTCCTCAGGTGTCGGCAGGCCCGTTGAACGCCCACGATAATGCGTCAGATAGACAGATTATCGTCGCTGGTTTCAGAAAAACTGCGGAACAAGTAAACTGTTGCCCGTGTTAGGCAACCATTGGCGACCCAACATTAACGTCACTAAAGAGACTACCGATACTGCAAGTGACCCACACTAAGCCGTGCGGGTCACGCACCTCACAGGCTTGTGAGGATTTATCAGCAAGCTTTGCCTACTTCTTCAGCGCATCGCGGATCTCGATCAGAATGTCCAATTCACTGGGACCGGCAGGGGCAGCCGGTGCAGCTTCGGCTTTCTTGACCGCGGATTCCCGTGCCCGATTGACAGCTTTGACCAGCATGAATACGACAAAGGCAACGATCAGAAAGTTGATCACCGCCATGATAAAGCGGCCATAAGCAAACACCGCAGCACCCGCTTCTTCTGCCGCCGCAATCGAGGCATACTCGCCGCTGCCCAGAAGAACATACATGCCGGAAAAATCGATCCCGCCAATGAAAAGGCTGATGATCGGGTTGATCAGATCAGCCACCATCGAGCTGACAATGGCCGTAAACGCCGCCCCTATGATGATCCCCACCGCCATGTCCATCACATTGCCACGGGCAATAAACTCCCTGAATTCTTTTATCATTTAGTCCCTCTTCTCCATCAGAAGCGTCCCGGATACTTGTCTGGGCGCCACCACACCATGCGTACAGACCAGCAAACGCACCGCGCATCCGTGGGTCAGCGTCCGTTGGTGTATCGAAAGATATCACAAGCTTTTGAGCCCGCGTAAGCAGATTATGACAGGCTTAGGCCGATTTGGTGCAGGCCGGAGCGGACTGGCAACGCAACGCTTGCATCAAAGCGCGTCCTTTCGGTTTGGCCTGGGGACGGTTTTCACAACCGGAAAGCATGCAGCCGCAAGAAGCGCGGCAATGCCCCGCACCTCGCCCGCTACCCTCTGGCTATGCGAGACAACGATCATCTTGAACTGCATGATGGGCGCGGCTTCATCAATAATGGTCTGGTCGAGGCATTCGGCGAAGTCGATGCCATTGCACGGGGAACGCGCTGCGAAAGCATCTGTTATCGATGAGCTTCAACCCGCCCGAGGGCGCGAATGCGTCCATCGAGGACTTCGAGAAAGCCATCGAGCAAGTCGAGGCGAAGCTCGGGCTGGAAGGCCAGCCCCGCGCCATCGTCTTCCACGAAAAGGACGGGCGGCGACACCTCATGCCGTCTGGTCGCGGATCGACAGCGAGCGGTTGCGAGCGATCAACATGAACCACTACAAGATCAAGCTACGGGACGTGTCGCGCCAGCTCTACATAGACCACGGCTGGGCGATGCCGCGCGGTCTGGAAGATCGGTTCTTGCGCGATCCTCTCGGCTTCGCGCGGGAAGAATGCCGCGCCGAGCGATGCTGCAATCAAGCGCGCGCGAGGGCGACGGTCTCTGTGCGTTCGCCTTTGGTGCCGCGGCGGGCAGGGAAAAAATCTTGTTCGCTTTGCGGGTCGTCTGCTACGCTACGGGTCATGCATTTTTTTCAATACCTTGGAATCTTAGCATCAGCAGCTGTGATCTCGCTGCAGAGTTCGACTGCCTATGCCAATCCGAAATTTCTGAACGCTTGTGGAAACCCTGATCAAGCTTTCGCTGTTGTCGTCGGCCAATTTGGTTACTCGGTGCCCGCCCGCTTCGAAAGCCGCTTTGAGCATGAGGACGGCACGACCGAACAATTGCGTGTATTCATTGCGGGCGAAGGTATTGGCGGCGGATGGGCTCTCATACGCGCAGAAGGGCGGCTTACCGCAGATGGAGGCAACACCAAGATATGTGTCCGAGCAACTGGCGATCGCCTTGCCCTCGCGGACTTTAGTCGGCATCGAAAACTCCACGAAAACTTCACCACGGCAGATTTTGGAGACGGACCGATCAAGGTGACAGATGCCATGATGGCAATCGCTCTGCAGCGGACGATAGCCGAAACTGCAGATGAGCTTACGGCACGTGGAAAACCACCCGATCCCGAACTGCTTGAGCACCAGGTCCACGATTTCGTATTCGACTATCGTGAAGAGGATGTTGCATGCAAAGCTGCAGCAGATCGCTGGAACCGAAACGTGGACAGCTGCGCGACCTACGTCGAAAAGCTCTTCGAGCTCGGCAGTGTGGGATTTTACCCCCTTATCCACGGCAGAGGGCTAAGCAAAGATGATGATCCCGACCCCTACCTCTTTACGCTTTTGGTCAGTCCTGAGCGTGGGTGGGTGCGCATTCTCCACTCCAACGCCAAGGGCGGCACAGTTATCGTCGGAAGTGGTGTAAACTTCGAGGGCTCGGAATGGGCAGCATTTCCCGAGTAAGGGCGCTCTAGGAGCGCCCTTCGTTTTGCGGTGGGGTATCTTCGAGCGGAGCCCGCAGGACGATCCGCCCGTTGATCGGGCAAGTCTCAAGCTGAAGCGTGTAGCCCTGTCCGTCCTTGTGCGCCCAAGCTGCGCCGACTTTGTTCCAGAAGGACTTCTCGCCTCTCTGCGTGACGTGCCAAGCCAGAAAGTCGGGTGCGTTAAGTGCTGGGGTAGTTTTCGTTTTCTCGCGTGCCAGGATCTCATCTCCTTTGTTTGGGGTGGCTTGCTAATGCCCTCCCTTCAGGCCGAAGGCAAAGGCTCGGAATTCACGGTCAACACGGCTGGCGCATCCAGGTGGTGCGAGCAGGCCATTGACGACCGTGCTGCGTTCGGCCAAGGAAATCGCAGAGCGATTATTGGGTATTTTCATACAAGCCCGCCCGGATCAGAGGGGTGAGAGCTACGCAGTCAGAAAAACGGCGACTGCCCTTCAGCCATTGGCATCCCTTATGCCCTGCTTCGTGTCGCGCGCATCTTGTGGCGACCATCCGCATCTGGAAACGCTGGCGCTGTCCTTGGTGCGCTCGGGACGGGGCAAACCCGATACCCTGTTCTTTCCGATCAACCCGAGATCAATCCTGTGGTGCTTTGGGCGATAGCAGCCGCAACCTGCAGACGCGTTCCCTGCGCATCCGCCTGTGGCGTTCTCGCGTCACCTCCGAACCATCAGAGGCCTTCACTGGCCGATGATGATGGGTGCGAGCCGAAAGGCTCTGAATGGTTCGGAGCCTCCTTGAAGCCAAAGGAGGATGACATGAAACTTGTCTCTCGGTTTGAAGCAGCAACGCTGAGCACGCCTAAATTGTACGGTCTGCGCAAAGAAGCGTTCATCGCCTTCACTGCCGCCCCGCGCGGCTCGCAGGAACAGCGCGAAGCGCTTGTGACGATGCGAAACGTAGAAGATGAGCTGGCGACCCGTGCGCCAGGTCCATAAGTCCTGATGCGGCTGGCCGTGAGGTCAGCCGCGACCCTTAAAGATGAGGATCGGAACTTGGGTGTTCTTTGGTACGTGAGTCGTTGCTCGTAAGGGCTGATTTTGCTGCCTGCGCGCATACGATAACGCCGCCCGCCGCGCACACTGCGCCAAGAACTAATGAGCTTTGCGAGGCCAATACTGCGCCTCCAAAGCCACCCGTCAACGAGAGCGGTAAATGCCAGTACTTATCAATGATAATCCGAACTCAATGTCATCAAAAAACCCCTTTAACTAATGAATACAATAAATCGACAATCAGATATGATAGAATTGCAACAAAAATACAAGTCAAGAGGCTATAAATCTCGAAAAATTCTATAACAGCTCGATGTAATTGATTCAGGGAAACGTACCCTTTTATAAGTTCTGGATTTCCAAGAACTGTAAGTGCAATCCATACAGAAAAAGCTATCAACAACAACACAACCTTTAGCGACCATATTCCCAAGGAGATAGTAGTGACGTCACGCTTTGTGTACAAACGTACGACCGCGCCAGCAATACCTAGAACGCCGGCGATAGATACGTAACTTGCCGAGACGAAGCCAGTCACTGCGGGCACAACCAAGCCCACGAGACCCACCACACCAGAAATAAAACCAATCCATTTTGCAACCTGACTGTCTGGAATTCCCGCCATGGTGCGTCACTCCAAACCAACGTAGACAGGAGCTTGCGCTTCAAGGATTATCTCTCCATTCATGAAAATCACAATTTCTGCGTTAGGACTTACGCCGACCTTGCTTGTTTCATAATTGTGGAAGCCACCTTCGCTTAGCGATGCCAACTGGCTTTGCGTTTGGAAAATATCACTAAAACCCTCGGGCTCGAAGCCAGTCCACGACACAGCAGCAGTGCCATTTTCCAGATTAATATCACCTGAGCGCGCATTCGCTATGGGCGCAACAAAGAAGAGATTAAACCCAGCCTCCACGCTGATACTATTATCAATCATATAGACGTCGCCCACCTTAAACGCCTGTGAGTTTAGGTACATGTCAATAGACAGCGATTCTCCGTTTGGTGCTACGGGATAGCCGGAAAGGCGAGTGGTCATGCGAGAGTACTGATCCTCACCCTCATTTAGAAGGGCATATCTTGTATCCGTCTGACCCAACTCCTCGTGACCGTCACTTTTCGACGGATCGTTAGGCATTTTTTGTGAACCGCCATTTTCGTTTTCGTCTTTTTCTTCCGAGAAGAATACTTGGCCAATATTTCGTGATCTAATTGTACCATCGCTATATTGTCCGATCCGAATTCCGAACTCAGCCGTAGAAAGTATGTTCCTTACGCCAAAACTCTCGGTGTAGAACTCACGCGAGACTTGGCAGGGTATCTCTTTGCAGTTGCATTCCTGGTTTGGCAAATTATCGTAGCATCCAGGCAGGGTGTGAACGCTGATGATTGTATTCTTACCTTCTTTAGTTGCCTCATACCAAGACACTTTGGTTGCAGTATTGCCTTCAGAATTCCTTAAGATGTGCTGCAAGCACATCATATCTCCATATGTCGCAAGGTTGGAATACGCCGCAAAACCGTAGCCGCCTTCGCCCGCTTGATCTTTCATAGGCGACGTAACGGCACATTCGAGTCGTGGGCTTCCTACAGCCACCGTTGCCGAAACGCCAAGCACTACACTAAGTGATAGAGCGAAACGCCAGATACGCATTTTTGATTCCCCCAATCCGTCTAACTGTAGTGTGAAGTTTCGCGAGGTCTCTGTCTACTCGTTGAGCCTGTGGAAGCATTCGCGACGTAAAGCGGCTGGTCGTGAGGCGCGCCGCGAATTTTCTGCCCCCTTAGAGAACGGAAAACTGTGCGCCTTGCCAGCCTGCGCGCGCGGTCTCGTGGTCTAGCCATGCGGTGACGAAGGCAACTGCGCCGCCGTATTCGGCGACACTGCCAAGGGCGAAGTATTCAGAGCGGTAGCCTAACTCGGTGACGGGAAGCGGCGTTCTGAGTGTGGTGCGCAGCTCGATGTGATCGGTCACGCTCCACGTGGCGGGGGTGTGGGTGACCTCGGTGGCGATGCCGCGCCATGTGATGGTGTGTGTCTGTGATGTCATGGGAAAATCTCCTGTCTTGCAATGAGGGGCGGAGCCGCCGCTTACGCGGCGACTCTTTCTGTTGTGGCGGTCTTGGCTTGTGAGAACGAGCGTAAATCGATCCCGCGCGACAAGGTTGAGGACGGATTCGCAGAAATCCTGAAGAGCCTTCAGCCGACGCGCACGGTCTTCACGGTTGCCAAAACGATGTTCAAGGACGCATGGAACATGCGCCTGAACCAAGCGCATCGGGAGAAGGAAGACATCGCAAGGCAGCTTCGAGATGCTGAAAAGCAGATCGAACCGCTCTTGGAGCGGATCGTCGAGGCTGACAACGCCAGCGTCATCAAGGCCTATGAGGGCAAGATTGCCAAGCTGGAGCGCGAGAAGCTGTTGCTGGCCGAATAAGCCACTCGAATCGTGCCGCCGAAGAGCAGGCTAGAGGAGTTTATCGAACCAGCGCTGGAGTTTTTGGGAAGTCCCTGGAATCTTTACGAAAATGTCAGTTTGGCCTTCAAAAAAACAGTGCTCAGACTGGCCTTTGCAGAGTCTCTGCGGTATTCGCTGAATTCGGGTTATCGAACCGCTGAAGCCGCCTTTCCGTTCAAGGTGATAGCGGAAATTTCAACGTCAAAAGGCGAGATGGTGGAGCCTAGGGGGATCGAACCCCTGACCTCTTGCATGCCATGCAAGCGCTCTCCCAGCTGAGCTAAGGCCCCATCTTTACAGCCTGTTCGGACTGTCGCGGTTCTTTAGGCAATGGTGCGGGCGGGATCAAGCGGAAAATACCGCCCGCACCATGTGGTTGGCTTCAGAGTTCGTCGTCGTCTGCAGGGACATCCGCCAGATCATCGAGAGAGACATTGTCGTCCTCGTCATCATCAAGCAGATCGTCGTCAATCTCGACGTCAACCTCATCATCGTCCAGAACATCCTCATCGGAATCCAGACTTGCGGCCTTCATTTTCTTTGTCGCGGCGTCCTCGGCATCAGCAGCAATCATGCGACTTTTGCTGATATCGAATTCCACAACCTCGCCCGTGTAGGGGCTGACAATCGGGGTCTTGTTCAGGTCGTAAAAACGCTTGCCGGTCGTCGGGCAAACGCGCTTTACACCCCATTCTTCCTTGGGCATGGATATCCCTTTCAAATCTTGTGTCTTGTCGACGATCCGCGCCAACTGCCATAACGGATCAAGCGTGTCAAAGGCTTTAACCGCATCGTCATCGCCTGCCGAGGAGGGCATATGGGACAGCATTTCCTGCCGGGCACCCCCCCGGTGGCCATCACCCTTCGGAAAACCGCACAGGCGCGGCGGATTTCGCTGCGGATATCGCGGCTTGACGGGCGTGTGACCCTGACCTGTCCGCTGCGGACCAGCGACCGCGAGGCGCTGGCTTTCGCACATGAAAAGGCTGACTGGCTGCGCCGACACCTGAACGACCAACCCGCCCCCGTAGGAATCGAAATCAATAGTGAATTGCTTTTCGAAGGTAGACTATTGCGAATCGCCAGCGGAAGCGGGCGTCTGGTGCGGGCCGAGGGCGAATTGTTGCTTGTGCCAGGCACACCGGAACGGGCTGCGGCAAGGATCGCGGGGTTTCTCAAGCAGACCGCACGCGACAGGCTGGCAGCCGCATCGGACCATTACGCCACGCAACTGGGTCGGCCCTATGCGCGGCTGACCCTGAGGGACACGCGATCACGCTGGGGGTCCTGCACGGCGGACGGGGGGCTGATGTATTCATGGCGCCTGATCATGGCGCCGCCCGAGGTGCTGAACTATGTTGCCGCCCATGAGGTGGCGCATCTGGCCGAGATGAACCATTCTGATGCGTTCTGGCAGGTTGTGCGCGACCTTTACGGGGACTACCGCGCGCCGCGCCGCTGGTTGCGTGAAAAGGGCGGCGATCTGCACCGCTACCGCTTTGGTGCCTGATCACCAATTGACCTTCTTCCGATTTGTGATCACATAAAGACATGCTGAATGTCACACCGCGCCCTGATCCCGCTCCGAATGCCCATGACCGCGTCTTTCGTGGCCTTCGCAGCCGGATCATGCACGGGGATATCGCCCCCGGTCAGGCGCTGACCCTGCGGGGCATCGGCAAGGAATACGGTGTCTCCATGACTCCCGCCCGCGAATCCGTCCGCCGCCTTGTGGCCGAGGGTGCGCTGACCCTGTCTTCGTCCGGTCGCGTCTCGACGCCCGAACTCAGCAATGAACGGATCGAGGAACTGGCGGCCCTGCGGTCATTGATCGAGGTGGAATTGGCCAGCCGCGCCCTGCCCCGCGCGCATATGGCGCTGATCGAGCGATTGCAGACGATCAACGCGGCCGTCGGGGACGCGGCGATGCGTCAGGATGCGGTGGCCTATATCCGCACCAATCTGGAATTCCACCGGACACTATACCTGCGCGCCCAAGCCCCTGCGATGCTTGCCATGGCCGAAACAGTCTGGCTGCAAATGGGGCCGACGATGCGCGCACTTTATGTGCGGCTGAAACGCAAAGACCCGCCGCATTTTCACAGGCTGATCATTGCCGCCTTGAAAGCAGGCGATGAGCCCGGGCTACGGCTGGCCGTGCGCTCTGACGTGACACAGGGATTGAAGATGCTCGCAAGCTGATGGATTAAGCCGCCAGCCCCTTGCGTCCCATATCAAGGTATTTGCGACGACGGTCCTCGACCAGCTTTTTGCCTTTAAGGTCAACCAACTCGGCCAGCATGGCACTGACGGCATCCCCCACAGCCTTGATGCTGGCCTGCTTGTCGCGATGCGCGCCGCCCACGGGTTCGGGGATAACACGATCCGCGACACCCAGTTTTTTCAGGTCTTGAGCTGTCAGACGCAGCGCCTCGGCCGCTTCGCGCATTTTTTCCGAATCCTTCCACAGGATCGAGGCGCAACCTTCGGGGCTGATCACGGAATAGACCGAATGTTCCAGCATCGCCACGCGGTTTGCCGTCGCAAAGGCAACCGCCCCGCCAGAACCGCCCTCTCCGATAATCACACTGACCAGCGGCACACCGATCTGCAGACATTTCTCGGTCGAGCGCGCAATCGCTTCGGACTGCCCACGCTCTTCGGCTCCCTTACCCGGATAGGCGCCGGGCGTGTCGACCAGCGTGATCACTGGCAGGCCAAAGCGATGCGCCATGTCCATCAGACGTATCGCCTTGCGATATCCTTCGGGACGGGCCATGCCGAAATTCCGTTCGATCCGGCTTTTGGTATCATTGCCCTTTTCATGGCCAATCACGACAACGGGGATATCGTTGAACCGCGCCAGACCGCCCATGACCGCATGGTCATCGGCAAAATTCCGGTCACCGGCAAGGGGCGTATATTCGGTGAACAGTGCCTCGATGTAATCCTTGCAATGCGGCCTGTCGGGATGGCGCGCCACCTGGCATTTTCGCCAGGGCGTCAGATCCTTATAGAGCGAGACAAGAAGATCGGACGCTTTTTTGTCCAGCGCCGCTGCCTCGGCCTCGATATCCATCTCGGCATTCTGTCGCGCCATCGCGCGCAGTTCCTCGGCCTTGCCTTCGATCTCGGCAAGGGGGCGTTCGAAATCGAGGTAGTTGGTCATGCGCTCACTCCACCTGTAAACGTGAGGTATATGACCCTGTCAGGCGACGGATGCAACGGGGTCGTGCAATCCGGCCTGTCTGGTTCAGCCTAATCTGGGAAGAATCGCGGGAACCAGCGATGCCACCAGTAGCGCCGCCATGCTCCAGTTGAAGGCGCGCAAACGGCCGGGCTTGGACAGAATGCGGCGCATTTGCTGACCCAGAACCGTCCATATGCTGACCGAAGGCAGATTGATCATCGCAAAAACCAGCGCCACCCAGAAGATCGCCACGGCAGTCCGGTCAGGCGCATAAAGCGTGATCGCCGTAAGCGCCATCTGCCATGCTTTTGGATTTACCCACTGAAACAGCGCTGCCTGAACAAAAGTGAACGGCTTCGTACCGGCACGCGCCGCATCAGGCGGTTGGGCATTGGCGATTTTCCACGAAAGCCACAGAAGATAGGCAGTTCCAACAACGGTCAACACCAGATGGGCGACTGGAAAGGCATCGAAAATCCGCACCAGCCCCAACCCGACCAGAACGATCATGACACCGAAACCGATTCCGATTCCCAACATATGCGGCAAGGTCCGGCGAAACCCGAAATTTGCGCCCGATGTCAACAGCATCAGATTGTTCGGCCCCGGCGTGATCGACGAGACGAATGCAAAGGCTGTCAGGGCAAAAGTAACATCATGCGTCATGATGCAACATTATGCGACTACACACGCAATTAGATTGCTTTTATGTAAATCTTTTGATAAAAATAGCAACAAATGACAGATACAGACAAAATAAACGCTCATATATTGCGGGAGCTTTCGCGCAACGGGCGCATCAGCAACACCGATCTTGCAGATCGCGTGGGCCTGTCGCCATCGGCCTGTCTCAGGCGCGTGCAGGAACTGGAACGGCGCGGTGTGATCAGGGGGTATCGCGCGATTCTCGACCCCGCAGCCATGGGCGTCGGGTTTACCGCTTATATCACGGTCGGGCTGAACACGCATACAAAAGCAGCACAGGAAGCCTTCGAGAAATCCATCGCCCGTGCGCCGGAAGTGCGGGAATGTCATAACATCACCGGCAATGTCGAATATCTGCTTCGGATCGAAGCGGCGGACCTCACAGCCTACAAACGCTTTCACACCGATGTGCTGGGCACCTTGCCGCAGGTCAATTCGATCACGTCATTCGTTGTCATGGGCTCACCCAAAGACGAGCGCGGCTGACGACAGCCGCGCTTGATCTTGCCGAAAATACGCGAATTGCCACCGCCCCGCCTGCGGGGTGGGGAGGATAGTCCGCGCGGATCAGCGGGCGATCATCTCGGACTGGCGCACAATCACTTCGGCCTGTTTGATCGAGGCGATATCGACCAGACGCCCCTTGTAGACAGTCGCCCCCTCACCGCGCGCCTTGGCTTGCTCCATCGCGGCGAGGATTTCACGCGCCTCGGCGACAGCCTCGTCAGACGGGGTGAAAATCTCGTTCGACAGCGCCACTTGTTTGGGGTGGATCGCCCATTTGCCGACCATGCCCAGCGTGGCCGAGCGGCGCGCCTGCGCGCGGAAGCCTTCGTCATCGCTGAAATCGCCAAAAGGCCCGTCCACCGGCAGAATACCATGCGTCCGGCAGGCGGCAACGATGGCGGTCTGCGCCCAATGCCATGGATCGGACCAGTATTTCGCACCTTCATGCAACATATAGTAATCGGCCTGTGTGCCGCCGATTCCCGTGGTCTGCATCCCCATCGAGGCGGCAAAATCGGCAGCGCCAAGGCTCATCGCCTGCAAGCGCGGGCTTGAGGCGGCAATCGCCTCGACATGGGCGATACCGGCGGCGGATTCGATGATCACCTCGAAAGTGATCGGTGTCTTGCGGCCTTTGGCACGTTCGATCGCCGTCACGAGCGCATCGACGGCATAGACATCCTCGGCGCAGCCAACCTTGGGGATCATGATCTGGTTCAGGCGCTCGCCACCTTGTTCCAGCAGATCGACAACATCGCGGTACCACCACGGTGTATCCAAACCGTTGATCCGCACAGACAGATATTTATTGCCCCAGTCCATCTCGTTGATGGCTTTGATAACATTGGCGCGGGCAGAGTCCTTGTCGGAGGGAGCCACCGAATCCTCGAGGTCGATGTTGATCACATCCGCGGCGCTAGTGGCCATCTTCTCGAAGATCGCAGGGCGCGAGCCCGGTCCGAACAACTGGCAGCGGTTGGGACGGGCGGGCGCGGCGGGCTGGATACGAAAGCTCATCGGGTGGTCCTTTCGGGTAATGATATTACGTTTTTCTGCCGACATTGGGTATGAAATTGCGCGACTTCACGCAAGGGCCTTTTGCGGCCGCGGCATGACGCTGCAACGCCGCATCCAGCGCGCGAGTCGAGCCATGATTTCGAAGATTCTGCGCGTAATTTGATCAACTGCCGGAGGATCTTGTGCAATTGCGCAATCTGCTGACGGATTCGCAATGCAATCCCGCGCAGAATCCGTAAATCTCTGCGACGAAACCGCATGTGAGAGGGCCACCGCTATGATCGAGACTCCGTATCTTCTGTTTCTGGGCGACGCGCCTGACAGTCTGGCCGCCAAAGTCGCGCAAGGGATCAAGGACTGGCGCCCGCAAAATGCCGTGGGCCAGTTCCGCATGGAAGGGTGCAAGGCCGATATGCGCCTGCCAGACATGACGCTGGAGGAAGCCCGCGCTGCCGGAGCCAAGACGCTTGTGATCGGTGTCGCCAACCGTGGCGGCATTATCTCGGCCGCCTGGAAAAAGGTTCTGGTGCAAGCGCTTGAGGAAGGGTTCGACCTTGCATCTGGTCTGCACAACCTTCTGCGGGACGAACTTGATCTGGTGGCGGTCGCACAAGCAACTGGCCGACAGTTGCATGATGTGCGGGTGCCCTCTGTCCAATATCCCATAGCCAACGGGGTGAAGCGCACAGGGAAGCGGTGTCTGGCGGTTGGCACCGATTGTTCGGTGGGCAAGATGTATACGGCTCTGTGCATGGACCGCGAAATGAAAGCACGGGGGTTGAAATCCAGCTTCCGCGCAACAGGCCAGACAGGAATCCTGATCACCGGTGACGGTGTGCCCCTTGATGCGGTGATTGCGGATTTCATGGCCGGATCGGTGGAATGGTTGACGCCTGACAACGATGCAGATCACTGGGACATGATCGAGGGTCAGGGCAGCTTGTTCCACGTGTCCTATTCCGGTGTCACCATGGCGCTGATCCATGGCGGGCAACCAGATGCGCTGGTCGTGTGCCATGAACCCACGCGCGAGCATATGCGCGGCCTGCCCGGCTACAAACTGCCCAGCCTTGAGCTGGTGCGGGACATAGCGCTGGAACTGGCGAAGGTCGCAAATCCTGCATGTCAGGTCATCGGTTACGCGATCAACACCCAGCACATGAGCGAGGAAGACGCGCAGGCCTATCTGGCCGATGTGGAAAAGCGGCTTGGCCTGCCAGCGACAGACCCTTACCGCTATGGCGCGGACAAGCTGGTGGACGCGCTGGCCGCGATCTGACAGGTCTTTGACTGATATCCTCTGGCGCACTGTGTCGTGCCGGAGGATCAGAGTATTTGCAGCAAGATGAAACGGGGACGGACCATGCAGATCACAGTTGAGCGGGATGTGTTCAAGCTGGCGCAGGTCTTCACGATCAGCCGCGGATCACGGACCGAGGCGCAGGTTCTGACCGTGCGCATTACCGATGGCGGAGTCATCGGTTGGGGCGAGTGCGTGCCCTATGCGCGCTATGACGAGACATTGGATTCTGTTACGGCGCAGATCGAAGGGCTGAGCGGACAAATCACTCGCGCGGCGCTTTATGATCTGCTGCCCGCAGGGGCCGCGCGTAATGCGGTGGATTGCGCGCTGTGGGATCTTGAAGCCAAACAAAGCGGCAAACGCGTCTGGGAACTGGCGGGGCTGTCCAAGCCCGAGCCGGAGATTACAGCCTATACGCTGTCTTTGGCGGAACCCGCCGAGATGGAGGCGCAAGCCGCCAAACATGCGTTCCGCCCTGTGCTGAAAATCAAGCTCGGCACGCCCGACGACATGCCGCGGCTTGAGGCCGTGCGGCGGGGCGCGCCGAAGTCCATCATTATCGTGGACGCGAACGAGGGCTGGTCGGCGGATGTCTATGCGGATCTGGCCCCGCATCTGGTGCGGTTGGGCGTGGCGCTGGTGGAACAACCCCTGCCCGCCTCGCAGGATGAGGTGTTGATCGGAATGGAGCGTCCGGTGCCTGTTTGCGCCGATGAAAGCTGCCATGACCGGCACAGCCTGCCGCATCTGGTGGGCAAATATGACGTGGTCAACATCAAGCTGGATAAAACTGGTGGTCTGACCGAGGCGCTGGCCCTGCGCGATGCAGCAATTGCACAGGGCTTCAAGGTGATGGTCGGCTGCATGGTCGGCAGCTCGCTGGCTATGGCCCCTGCGACACTGGTGGCACAGGGCGCGATGGTGACAGATCTTGACGGGCCGCTGCTTCTGGCCGAAGACCGCGACACGCCGCTTTTATTCGATGATGCCGGGGTGCACCCGCCTGAACCGGACCTTTGGGGCTGACCCGCGACACCCGCAACACCAGGAGACCAGATCATGCGTACTGTCTATGTGAACGGAGAATACCTTCCCGAGACCGAAGCCAAGGTGTCGATCTTTGATCGCGGCTTTCTGATGGCCGATGGCGTCTATGAGGTGACATCCGTGCTTGGCGGCAAGCTGATCGACTTCGAGGGTCACCGTGTGCGGCTTGAGCGTTCCCTGAACGAGTTGGACATGCAAAAACCCGCTGCATTCGACGACCTTCTGGATATCCACCGCGAGTTGGTGCGCGTGAACGGGATCGAGGATGGCATGATCTATCTCCAGATCACGCGCGGTTCGGCGGGTGATCGCGATTTCGCCTTTCCGGACACCGAAACCACCACGCCAACGCTGGTGCTGTTCACCCAGAACAAGCCGGGGTTGGCAAACAGCCCAGCGGCCAAAGCCGGTATCAAGGTGATCAGCATCGAGGATATCCGCTGGGGACGGCGCGATATCAAGACGGTGCAACTGCTCTATCCGTCGATGGGCAAGATGATGGCCAAGAAAGCCGGATGCGACGATGCGTGGATGGTCGAAGACGGTGCCGTGACCGAGGGCACATCGAACAACGCCTATATCGTCAAGGGCAACCGGATCATCACCCGCCAATTGAGCCATGATATCCTGCACGGAATCACCCGCGCGGCCGTGCTGCGCTTTGCCCGCGAAGCGCAGATGGAGGTCCAGGAACGCCCCTTTACGATTGCAGAGGCGCAGGAAGCAGATGAGGCGTTCATCACCTCTGCATCGGCTTTCGTGATGCCGGTGGTCGAAATCGACGGTGTAAAACTGCGTGACGGCACCCCAGGCCCCGTTGCCGCGCGGCTGCGCGAGATCTATCTGGACGAAAGCATCAAGGCTGCGGTCTAAAAACGGGCGTCTGGGCGTCTGGGCGTCTGAACGAATATTTGATAAAAAAGCGCCGCTGGTTACTTCGGCGCTTTTTTCGTGACGTTCTCGTCAAAAGCCACCTTGAAGGCGGCTTGTTTTTCGGGGCTGGCCTCGGCTTGCTGGGCGCGCCAAGTGTCATAGGGCATACCATAGAAAACCTCGCGTGCCTCTTCCTTGCCCATCTCGATACCGCGCGCATTGGCGGCCTCCTGATACCAGCGGCTCAGGCAGTTGCGGCAGAAGCCTGCCAAATTCATCATGTCGATATTCTGCACATCGGGGCGCTGCACCATCAGGTGGTCGCGCAGGGCGCGGAAGGCTGCGGCCTCAAGTTCAATGCGGGTCTGGACTTGCATCGGTCACTCTCCTTTCATGGCCGGCCGGTATCGGCCAGTGCCTGTTGCAGGATCGGGGCAAGCCGTTCTGCCCAGCGGATCTGCGTATCGGGTGTTGCGATCAGATCGTTGCGGATCTCGATCAGCGCATTCAGACGTTGCCATGCAATGGCGTGACGCGCGATCGCGTCACCGGGCAAATGCCCGCCATAAGGTTCGTTTTCCCCGATACATATATCGGGTTCCGCGTGAAGCCGCGCAAGTAGCGGACGGGCCAGGCGAGTATCGGCAGCATAAAGCACTCCCACATGCCAGGGGCGCGGCGGACGTCCCTGCAATTGCGGGGTGAAGCTGTGCACCGACACGATCACCGTATCCGCGCGCCGCGCCGCAAGTTCCGCGTAGGCCGTGTGATACGGCCGGTAGCAGCGGTTCAACCGCATCTCAAGCTGATCCGCATCGGCATACCGGTTGGCGGGAATGATCGTCCCGTCATAAAGCTTCATCAACAGCGTCGGATCATCCTCGCCCCGGTTGGGATCAATCACGAGGCGTGAGAAGTTTGACAGGATGGCGGGGCATCCCAACGCATCGGCCAAAGCGCGACTGACACCCGCTGCGCCTATATCATAGGCGATGTGGCGCTCCATGTCGCAGGTCGCCAGCCCCAGATCGCCTCCGCCCACAAAGTCAGGCACGGTATTTGCTGCATGATCGCAGGTCACAAGCCAACGTGACGATCTGTCTGCACCGATGATTTCGAATGGGGCGTATGTCATGGGGCTGTCATTTCCTTTGGCGAAGTCCTAGGACAGATAACAAGGGAATGGAATTGCACAGTCGCGGCGATTGGGTGATTGATGGCGATAACATCCGCAAAACAACCCAGATCAGGGGACATAAGTATGAGACGGCACCGTAATGTGAAGATCGTGGCGACACTTGGCCCCTCTTCCAACGACTACGAGATGATCCGTGCGCTGCACGAAGCAGGCGCAGATGTATTCCGCCTGAACATGAGCCACGGCACCCATGAGGATATCCGCGCGCGTCACGCCATCATCCGCCAGATCGAGAAAGATCTGGATAGCCCGATCGCGATTCTGGCCGATCTTCAAGGGCCGAAGCTGCGGGTCGGCAGCTTTGCCAGAGGCGAAGAGGAACTGGTCGAAGGCGCTGCTTTCCAGCTTGATCTTGATCCGGCCGAAGGCGATGCAACCCGCGTCTGCCTGCCACATCCCGAGATTTTTGCCGCACTGGAAAAGGGCGCAAACCTTCTGGTCAATGACGGCAAGATCCGTCTGACCGTGACAAGCTGCGGCCCCGATTTTGCAAATTGCACGGTGACCGTGGGCGGCACTATCTCGAACCGCAAAGGCGTGAACGTGCCGGATGTGGTGCTGCCGCTTGCCGCTTTATCGGACAAGGATCGCAAGGATCTGGAATTTGCCTGCGCTTTGGGTGTCGACTGGCTGGCCCTGTCCTTTGTTCAGCGCCCCGAAGACGTGATCGAGGCCCGCGAACTGGCGGGCGGACGGGCAGCGATCCTGTCGAAGATTGAAAAACCCTCGGCTGTGAAATGCTTTGACGACATTCTGGCGGTCAGTGACGGCATTATGGTCGCGCGCGGCGATCTGGGTGTGGAGTTGCCCGTGCAGAACGTGCCACCGATCCAGAAACGGCTTGTCCGGCGCTGCCGGTCGGTTGCCAAGCCGGTGATCGTTGCGACACAGATGCTGGAATCCATGATCGAAAGTCCGATGCCCACGCGGGCCGAAGTCTCAGACGTGGCCACAGCCATCTATGAAGGCGCAGACGCCATCATGCTCAGCGCGGAATCCGCCGCCGGGCAATATCCGGTTGAGGCTGTCAGCACGATGAACAATGTCGCAATCGAGGTCGAGAGCGATCCGACATACCGCGAGGTGATCGAGGCCAGCCGCAAGGCCAACCGCACCACCGTTGCCGACGGTATCGTCGCCGCCGCGCGCGAGATCGCCGAGACTACGAATATCAGGGCGATCTGCTGCTATACGCAGTCGGGCACCACCGCCTTGCTGACTGCGCGCGAGCGTCCCCGCGTGCCGATTATCGCCATGACAAGCCTGCGCGCCACTGCGCGGCGGCTGGCCCTGACATGGGGTGTCAACTGCGTGATGACCGAGGCGCTTGACCGTTTCAAGATGGCCGTGGTCAATGCCGCGCGCGCGGCACGGGCGCAGGGCTACGCGACCGAGGAAGAGCAGATTCTTGTGATCGCGGGCGTGCCGTTCAACAAAGCTGGCACGACCAATATCCTGCGCGTTGCCCCTTGTGCGGAACGTTTGATTTTCGCCACCGATCCGGAGTAGCCTCGATCATCGCTGGTTTGTGCCATCTTGATGGAGGGTAGCATTTGAATACCGATCTGGCTCTGGTTGTCGGTCTTGTTGTCCTTGTGCTGTCGGCACCCTCGATCGTCAGCGCGGTATCCGAGGGGCGCGCCCCTCGGACAGCGATGATCGCGCTTGTTGTCGGGGGCGGTCTCATACTTTACGCTTTGACGCAAAAACCCAGCGGCTACCGCATCGCGGATATTCCGGAGGTTTTCGTCAAGGTGATCGGCAGCCTTTTCTGATCCGTCAGGACTGGCCGCGCTGGGACCGCAAGGCTGAACCGCAGATTTTGACACGGCAGCCGCCATTGGGTTGTGTTTTCGGGCGGTTTTGTCTTGCCACCCGCAGCGATCCTTCGTATATCGCGCGCTCTTACCTGCGGGACCGGCCAATGTGGCATGCCGAGTCGCGCGTGAACCGACCCAAAGTCAAGGAGACGGAAATGCCCAAGATGAAGACCAAATCGAGCTGCAAAAAGCGGTTCAAAGTGACGGCGACAGGACGTATCCTGACCGGTCAGGCAGGCAAGCGCCACGGCATGATCAAGCGTCACAAGAAGTTCATCCGCAACGCCCGCGGCACCACAGTCATGTCGGCCCCTGATGAGAAAATCATCAAGTCGATGATGCCGTACGCACGTTAAGGAGAATCTGATATGTCACGCGTTAAAAGCGGCGTCGTTACCCACGCCCGTCACAAGAAGATCATCAAAGCCGCAAAAGGCTATTATGGTCGTCGCAAGAATACTTTCCGCGTTGCCGCGCAGGCCGTGGATAAAGCCAACCAGTACGCAACCCGCGACCGGCACAACCGCAAGCGCAATTTCCGCGCTCTGTGGATCCAGCGGATCAACGCCGGTGTGCGCGCATTCGATGAAACCATGACCTATTCGCGTTTCATCAACGGTCTGGCACTGGCCGGGATCGAAGTGGACCGCAAGGTTCTGGCCGATCTGGCCGTGCACGAGCCCGAAGCGTTTGGGGCCATCGTCACACAGGCGAAGGCCGCGCTCGCGTAAGCCACTCCAACCGGAGTTGCAGAATAAGGAAGCCGCGGACCTGTCAGGGTCTTGCGGCTTCTTGCATGAACGGGACCTGCCAATGCCGCGGCAGCTAACGACCAAACAGCAAGGAACGCCATGTGATGGACGATCTGAAACGCAAATATCTGGACCTGATCGCAAATGCCGCGGATGAGGGCAGCATCGAGGAGGTGCGCCTTTCCGCTCTTGGCAAGAAGGGCGAGTTGAGCCTGAAGATGCGCGAGTTGGGCCAGATGAGCCCCGAGGAACGCCAGATCGCAGGCCCCGCGCTGAACGCGCTGAAAGACGAGATCGCCAGCGCACTGGCCGCTAAAAAGGCCGCCTTGGGCGATGCCGCACTTGATGAGCGTCTGCGCGCCGAATGGCTGGATGTAACCTTGCCGGGGCGTGGCCGCCGTGCAGGGACGATCCATCCGATTTCGCAGGTCTCCGAAGAGGTCGCGGCGATTTTCGCCGATATGGGTTTCTCGGTGGCTGAGGGGCCGCGCATCGACACCGACTGGTATAATTTCGATGCGCTGAACATCCCTTCGCACCATCCGGCGCGGGCCGAGATGGACACGTTCTATATGCACCGTGCGGACGGCGACGACCGCCCGCCGCATGTGCTGCGGACCCATACCAGCCCCGTGCAGATCCGCTCGATGGAGGCGCATGGCGCGCCTATCCGTATCATCTGCCCCGGCGGTGTGTATCGCGCGGATTACGACCAGACCCATACGCCGATGTTCCATCAGGTCGAAGGCCTGGCGATTGACCGCGATATTTCCATGGCCAACCTGAAATGGTGCCTTGAGGAATTCGTGAAGGCATTCTTCGAAGTAGATAACGTGGAACTACGCTTCCGCGCCTCGCATTTCCCCTTCACCGAACCCTCGGCCGAGGTCGATATCCGCTGCTCATGGGAAGGCGGCACGCTGAAGGTCGGCGAGGGCGATGACTGGCTGGAAATCCTCGGCTCAGGGATGGTTCACCCCAAGGTGCTGCAAGCGGGCGGGATTGATTCGAACGAATGGCAGGGCTTTGCCTTCGGTATGGGGATCGACCGGATTGCCATGTTGAAATACGGCATCCCCGATCTGCGGGCCTTCTTCGATTCAGACCTGCGCTGGCTGCGGCATTACGGTTTTGCATCTCTGGATGTGCCGACGCTGCATGGCGGCCTTTCGCGATAAATGGCGCGCGGGAAATCCCGCCGCATCAAGGACATGGGTGGATCTAAACCCACCAAACGAGACGGGACAGCATCATGAAATTCACCCTCTCCTGGCTGAAGGAACATCTCGACACTACTGCTTCGGTGGACGAGATCACCTATGCGCTCACCGATCTGGGGCTTGAGGTCGAAGGCATCGAGAACCCTGCCGCGAAGCTTGCCGATTTCACCATCGGCAAGGTGGTCCATGCCGAAAAGCACCCCGACGCCGACAAACTGCGCGTCTGCAAGGTGCTGACCGACGAGGGCGAGACCCAGATCATCTGCGGCGCGCCCAATGCGCGTGAAGGCATTACCGTGGTGATCGCCAAGCCCGGCACCTACGTCCCCGGCATTGACACCACCATCGGCGTGGGCAAGATCCGCGGGGTCGAAAGCTTCGGCATGATGTGTTCCGAGCGCGAGATGGAACTGTCCGAGGAACATGACGGCATCATCGAACTGCCATCGGGCGAGGTGGGCGAGCGGTTCACCGACTGGCTGGCCAAGAACGACCCCGCAAAGGTCGATCCGGTGATCGAGATTGCCATTACCCCGAACCGCCCCGATGCGCTGGGTGTGCGCGGCATTGCCCGCGATCTGGCTGCGCGCGGTCTGGGCACGCTCAAGCCCGCGAAAGAGGCCGAGATCAAGGGCAGCTTCCCCTGCCCGATCAACGTCAGCATCGACGAGGACACGCGCGTGGGCGGCTGCGCGGTTTTCGCGGGCCGTCTGATCCGTGGAGTCAAGAACGGCCCCAGCCCCGACTGGCTGCAAACGCGGCTGCGCGCGATCGGGCTGCGGCCGATCTCGGCTTTGGTGGATATCACCAACTTCTTCACCTTCGATCGTAATCGCCCGCTGCATGTCTTCGACGCGGACAAAGTGCAGGGTGATCTGCGTATTCACCGGACCAAGGGCGGCGAAACGCTGACAGGTCTGGATGACAAGACCTATACATTCGGCGCGGGTCAGGTCGTGATTTCAGATGATACCGGCGTGGAAAGCATTGCGGGCATCATGGGCGGGCTGGCGACAGGCTGCACCCTTGAGACCGTGAATGTGTTTCTTGAGGCCGCAGTCTGGGACACGGTGCAGATCGCGATGACGGGGCGCGCGCTCAAGATCAATTCCGACGCACGGTATCGCAACGAGCGGGGCATTGATCCCGCGTTCAACATGGAAGCGGTTGATCTGGCGACGCAGATGATCCTTGATCTTTGCGGCGGTGAGGCCTCGCATGTCGTGGTCGCGGGTCAGGTGCCGGATGTCAGCCGCGCCTACAAGCTGAACCCCGAGCGTGTGAAGTCGCTGGTCGGCATGGATATCGCCGAAAGCGAACAACGCCAGACCCTGACCAAGCTGGGTTTCCGGCTGGAAGGGAACATGGCGCAGGTGCCAAGCTGGCGCCCTGATGTGCAGGGCGAGGCCGATCTGGTCGAGGAAGTGGCGCGGATCGCCTCATTGACCAAGCTGGTGGGCCGCCCCTTGCCGCGCGCGGATGTGGGTGTGCCCAATCCGATCCTGTCGTTGGGCCAGCGGCGCGAGCAGCTCGCCCGGCGGACGGTGGCGGCGCTTGGGTATAATGAATGCGTCAGCTACAGCTTCATTGATCAGACCTCTGCCACGTTGTTCGGTGGCGGGACGGATGCGACGATGCTGGCCAACCCGATCAGCGCCGATATGTCCCATATGCGCCCCGATCTGCTGGCCGGCCTGCTGCAAGCCGCCGCCCGCAATCAGGCGCGCGGTTTCGCGGATCTGGCGCTGTTCGAGGTGGGTCACGCCTTCACCGGCGGAGAGCCGGGCCAACAGGTGGTGCAGGTGGCAGGCTTGCTGGTGGGCCGCACCGGTCCGCGCGATCCGCATGGCGCATCGCGCGCGGTTGATCTGTTCGACGCCAAGTCCGATGCTGAGGCGGTTCTGGCTGCTCTCGGCGCGCCCGAACGCGTGCAGATCCTGCGAAACGGGGCCGGTTGGTGGCATCCCGGACGGCACGGCGTGATCTGCCTTGGGCCGAAAAAAGCACTGGCTGTCTTCGGCGAGGTACATCCGAAAGTGCTGGCCGCTATGGATGTCAAAGGCCCCGCAGTGGCCTTCACCATCTGGCCTGCCGAGGTGCCCGCACCGCGCAAAAGCAGCGCTACGCGCCCCGCGCTTGTCATGCGCGACCTGCAAGCGGTCGAACGTGACTTCGCCTTTGTCGTCGACAATACGGTCGAGGCGTTGACCATCGTCAACGCCGCCCTTGGTGCCGACAAGTCGCTGATTGATCAGGTGCGCGTCTTTGACGAATTCACCGGCGACAAGGCCGAGGCGCAGATGGGCGCGGGCAAGAAGTCCGTGGCCATCACCGTGCGTTTGCAACCGACGGAAAAGACCCTCAAGGAAGCCGAGATCGAGGCGGTCGGCGCGCGGATCATCGAGAAGGTGACCAAAGCCACCGGCGGCGCGCTGCGCGGCTGACCCAAAGCCAGAAACGAAAACGCCGCCCCCTGATCCGGGGCGGCGTCTTTCGTTTCATTTTGCCCAAAACACTCATTCCAAACGCGCCGGAAAGCCGTCCGCCCGCAGGTCCGTGCCCAGCACATCCTCCAGAAGTTTCACGATCTGCGTCGACTGCGCCAGCCCGCCATAGGCCGCGCGACCCTTGACGAAGGTCTGCTGCACCTGTCCCGCCAATTCCAGCGGCACACCGAATTCCTGACCAAACCCCATGGCAAAGCCCAGGTCCTTCAGGGCCAGATCCATGCTGAAGGCAATGTCATAGCTCCCGTTCAGGATCAGTTGCCCTTCGGTTTCATGCACGAATGACGTGCCCGAGGAGGCCGAGATCGCCTCCCACGCGGTTTTAAGGTCCAGCCCTGCGCGTTTGGCCAGCATCAGGGCCTCACCGTCTGCCACCAGATGGATGAAGGCCAGCATATTGGTAATGACCTTAATCACCGCCGCCGATCCCAAGGGGCCGATGTGGAAGATGCGGTTGCCCATCGCGTCCAGTACCGCGCGATGCGCCTCGAACACCTCCTTGTCGCCGCCCGCCAGAACGGTGATCTCGCCCCGCGCAGCAAGGTGGACGCCGCCCGTGACGGGGCTTTCCAGCATCCGCACGCCGTGATCCGCTGCGATGGCGGCCAGTCGTAGAATATCGTCGCGGCCCAGCGTGGACATTTCGACCCAAGTATTGCCCCGTTGCATTGACGGCAGCATCTGGCGCAGCACCACCTCTGATACTGCGGGCGAGGGCAGGCAAGTCAGCACGGTGTCCGAGGCTGCGGCTACGGCGGCTGGGTTGTCGGCCCATGTCGCCCCCATCGCCAGAAGCCGGTCACCCAGGCTGCTATCGCGGTCATGGACCGTCACAGTAAAGCCTGCGCGCAGCAGGCTGGCTGCTAGATTGCCGCCTAAATTGCCGCAACCGATGAACCCGAGCCGCATCATACGAAACGCCCCTCAAACGCGATCTGGAATTTGGCGCGCACGGCGGCGTCCGTGACGGGGTCAATCTCGGAACCGGATTGCGCGAGGATGCGGTCCATCCTGGCGCGGGCCACGCTCAGAAGGTCAGGCTTGCCCGCCTCGGCCCATTCCTTGGGGCTCATGCGGTTGGCGATTTCGGGATAGATATACTCAGTCTGCATCAGGGCCAACGTTTGCGACGATCCCAGATAATGGCCCGGCCCTTCGAGACAGACCTGCCGCATCGCTTCGATGCTCACACTGTCTTCGGTTATGTCTATGCCGCGTACGCAGCGCATGACTTGGCCCAGCATGTCATCGCCCAGAACCAGCGATTCAAGGCAGAACCCAAGGAGAGAGGCGTGCATCCCCACCGCCTCATAGACCATGTTCAGGCCGGACAAACCGGCAAGGACGTTCGATATTCCCTGCTCCCAGCCTGCCTGCATGTCGGGTAGCTTGCTGTCGGCGATGCCAGCGGCGGCCCCGCCCGGCAAGCGGTAGAACTGGTGCATCTGCGCGCAGCCTGCGGTCAGTAGCGCCTGTTCGGCGCTGCCGCCAGACATGGAGCCTGTGCGAAGGTCAGATACGAAGGGCCAAGTGCCGAAGATCGCGGGATGGCCCGGCGCCATGGCGTTCACATAGACAACGCCCGCCAGACATTCGGCGACCGCCTGCACGATAGCCAACGCGATGGGCGCAGGCGCGGTGGCCCCGGCTTGTCCGGCAGACAGAAGCAGAACGGGCATACCCCCCCGGATGCATGCTTCCATCGTCTGGCAGCTTTCCGTCGCGAATTTCATCGGTGGAACCACAAAGCAGTTGGAGTTGCTGACAAAGGGGCGGGCGCGCCACGCCTCCTCACCGCCCGCGATCATGTGCAGAAGGTCAAAGCACCCATCGACATGCGACGGGTCCGAGAAGGATGTGCCCACATGTTTCGTGGTGCCCGCGCAGCAGGCATAGAGCGTGTTGATATCCATCTGGAAGTTGTCGATCACATCACGGCAGACCATCGCGCGCTGGAAGAAATGCACATTGTCCAGATGATGGGTCAGGCGGGCGGCGTCGAACAGGTCCTGGGCCGTGCTGTCGCGGTAGCTGTTGGTTTCCAGATCGACGATATGGACCGCCGCCCCCGCCGTGCCGAAATGGACCTTACTGCCCGACAGGTGCAGATCGTGGCGCGCATCGCGACCGAACAGAGTGATGTCGCGGGCGGCCAGCGCCAGCATATCCTCGACCAAGGCGCAGGGGAAACGCAGGCGACCGTCAGCGCCAAGGATGGCCCCTGCCCGCGTCATAATCTCGATCCCCGAAGGCGGCGCGTCGGCCAGACCGATAGTTTCCAGAGCGTCGAGGGCGGCTTGGTGAACGCGCTGCATTCCCGCCTCGGTCAGGGGTTTGTATTGCCCGCCGGACATGCCCGCGCGCACAGGCCGGATATTGTCCGCCAAGGGCGCGCCGCGCGCCGCGACTCGGGCGGCCCGTCCGCCGGATCGCAGGGCGGATCGCTTTGCACGCTCGGGGGCGCAACCTTCGACACGCAGCTCAGTCATGTCTTCATCCTTTCGCCCTTGGGGTCATATAGCGGGTCAAGCGAGGCTTTGGCTTTGAACCGCCGCCCCGCCACTTCGATCTCGTAATCCGAAGCAAGCACCTGTTCCGCGCTTTGTCCGGCGCAGGGGACATAGGCCATGCCAACAGCACCGCCGAGCGTGTGGCCGTAATTGGCGGAGGTGACGATCGACACGATCTTGCCGTCGCGTACCAGTGCCTCGTTATGGAACAGCATCGGTTCGGGGTCTTGCAGCAGCAGTTGCACCATCCGTCGGTTCAGCCCCACCTCACGCTTGCGCAGGACGGCATCGCGGCCGATGAAATCGCCCTTGCCCGTGCGGGTGGCAAAGCCAAGGCCCGCTTCCAGCACGTGATCCTCGTCCGTGATGTCATGGCCCCAGTGACGATAGGCTTTCTCGATCCGGCAACTGTCGAGCGTGTGCAGACCGCAAAGGGCAAGATCCATGTCGGTGCCTGCTTCCTCCAGCGCTTCGAACACATGGGCGGCTTGGTCGGTGCTCACGTAGAGCTCCCACCCCAATTCGCCGACGTAAGACACGCGATGCGCGCGGGCGAGGCCCATGCCCACCTCGATCTCGCGGGCAGTGCCGAACGGATGGGCGGTGTTGCCCAAATCATCGGGGCTGACGCGGGCCATCAGGGCACGGGATTGCGGGCCCATCAGGCAGAGCACGGCTTCGGCGGCGGTTACATCGGTGATGACGGCAAAACCGTCGCCCAGATGGCGGCGCAGCCATGCCAGATCGCGTTGCAGCGTCGCCGCTGGCACGACCAGTAGGAAGGCGGTTTCAGACAGCCGCGTGACGGTCAAATCGGATTCGATACCGCCCCGATCGTTGAGCATCTGGGTATAAACGATGCGGCCCTGCTCCACGTCCATCTGGTTGGCACAGAGGCGTTGCAGGAAAGGCAAAGCGGCTGGCCCCTCAACGCGGATCTTGCCGAAGCTGCTCATGTCAAACAAGCCCACGCCGTTGCGGATGGCCATATGTTCGGTGCGCTGGTTGTCGAACCAGTTCTGGCGGTGCCAGTCGTAGCGATATTCCCGCTCCTGCCCCGGCTTGGCGAACCAGTTGGCGCGTTCCCAGCCTGCCACCTCCCCAAAAACAGCGCCACGATCGGCCAGATGTTGATGCAACGGCGAGCGGCGCACCCCGCGGGCAGTTTCCGCTTGGCGGTAGGGGTAGTGATCGGCATAGAGCAGGCCCAGCGTTTCGGTCACGCGTGCATGCAAGTAGCTGCGGTTGCGCTGAAACGGTTGGGCGCGGCGAATGTCTACTTCCCACAGATCGAAGGGCGGCGCGCCTTCCGTGATCCAATGGGCGAGCGCCATGCCAGCCCCTCCTGACGACACGATCCCGATGGAGTTATACCCCGCCGCGATCCAGTAGCCACGCTTCTCAGGGGCCTCGCCCAGATAGTAGCGGTCATCAGGGGTGAAACTTTCGGGACCGTTGAAGAAGGTGTGAATGCCTGCGGTCTGGAACAGGGGCACGCGGTGCATGGCATGTTCGAGGATCGGCTGGAAATGATCGAAATCCTCGGGCAAGCTGTCGAAGCAGAAATCCTCGGATATTCCCTGCATGCCCCAGGGTTTCGCGCGTGGCTCAAACGCACCCAGCATCATCTTGCCGGCGTCTTCCTTGTAATAGGCGCATTCATCGGGGACGCGCAGCACCGGCAGGCGGCCCAGACCGTCGACTGGTTCGGTCAGCAGGTAGAAATGTTCGCAGGCATGCAGCGGCAGGGTCACACCAGATGCCGCCGCCAGATCGCGGCCCCACATGCCGCCGCAGTTGATCACAACGTCGGCGGCGATATGGCCTTTGCCGTCTGCGGTTTCCCAATCCACGCCCGTCACGCGCGGGCCATCATCGGTGACGCGCGTGACTTTGACGCCTTCTACAATGCGTGCGCCGCGCATCCGTGCGCCTTTGGCCAGTGCCATGGCGATATTGGCAGGGTCACATTGGCCATCCAGCGGCAGATGCACGCCGCCCAGCACATCGCCCACTTCAAGATGGGGATACATCGCCTTGATCTCGGCAGGCGAGATTTCTGCCACATCCACGTCGAAAGCGCGCGCAAGTGTAGCTTGGCGGCGCAACTCCTCGAGCCGGTGTTGAGTCAGCGCAACTGAGATTGAACCCGTTTGTTTCATCCCCGTAGCGACGCCGGTTTCCGCCTCAAGCTTGACGTAGAGATCGGCGGAATATTTCGCAAGCCGCGTCATGTTCTGGCTGCCGCGCAACTGGCCGATCAGACCAGCGGCATGCCATGTGGTGCCAGAGGTGAGCTGCTTGCGTTCAAGCAGTATGATGTCGGTCCAGCCAGCGCGTGCCAGATGATAAGCCACCGAGCAGCCCGACACCCCGCCCCCGATAATCACAGCCTGCGCGCGGACGGGAAGATCAACCATTGTCAGACAACCTCATGCCCTGCGGCGCGGAGTTGGTGCGCGAGTTCCAAGATATGGGCGGGGCCAACCTCGCAGCAGCCGCCGACGATTGTTGCGCCTTGGGCGATCCAAGCCATCGCATGCGCGGCATAGGCCGCGGGCCCCAGATCCTGACGGGCGGACAAGGTATCGACGGTGGGTTTGTCTTGCAGAAACCCCTCGGTGATGCGCGTGAACCCGTTGGCATAGGCCCCGAAAGGTTTATCGGTCTTTGCCAGTATATCCAGCGCCGCCGGTATCGCTTCGGGTGTGGAGCAGTTGACCAGAACCGCCTCGGCTTGCTGGGCCACCTCGATCACGTCGGCAATCGCCTCTCCCGAGCGTAAACGCGTGCCGTTGCCATCGTCCACCGTCAGCGCCAGCCAGACGGGCAGACCGGTCAGTATCGCCCCTGCCAGTGCCGCGCGTGCATGGTCAACCGATGCCACAGTCTCGCAGATCAACAACTGGCAACCTGTTGCCAAACCCCGCGCCAGTTCTGCGTAAAGCGGCACGGCAATATCATGGGCAGGGTGGATATCGGGGCGGTAGCTGGCGATCAGCGGGCCGATGCTACCCGCGATCCGCCCTGCGCCATGGGCTTCCCGCGCGGCCTGCGCCTCGGCCAGAGACAGGGCGATCAATGATGCCTGCTGCCCTTCCAGCGGCGTGCCCAACAACCGGTCAAGGTGGAGCGCGTAGCTGTTGACCGTGGCGATGGTGGCACCGGCTGCGAAATAATCGTCATGGACCGCGCGCACCAGACCGGGATGATCCACCATGACTTGCGTCGACCACAAAGGCGTTGGCCTGTCACCGGCGCGATGCACCAACTCTTGCCCCATGCCACCATCCAGTAGGGTGATCCTGCTCACGCCGTGATCCTTTCATTCGCCGGATCCCAAAGCGGGCCGTTCGGCTGCACTGTTGCAACAAAACGCTGACCGAAAATCTCGACCTCCAGCGTCGTTCCTGCTTGTGCCAGATCAGATCGCACCATTCCAAGGGCGACAGATGCGCCCACGCGGGTGCCCCATGCGCTGCTCGTGGTCTCACCCACGATCTGCCCGTCATGCCAGAGCGTCGACATGTAGGGCGCGTCCTGATCGCCGGCAGCGACCGTCAGGGTGACGAATCGCTTGCTCACGCCTGCCTGCTTTTCCGCCATCAAAGCGGCCTTGCCTGGGAATTCCTTGGTCCAGTCGATAAACCGCTCCAGCCCGCCTTGCAGCAGGGTGTAGTCGGTCGAAAGGTCCCCCTTCCAAGCGCGATAGCCCTTTTCGATCCTGAGCGCGTTCAGCGCGAACATGCCGAAGGGTTTAGCCCCAGCACCCGTTAACGCATCCCAGATTGCAGGCGCATCTTGCGGCGTGCAGTGCACCTCCCAACCCAGCTCGCCCGCGAAAGATACGCGGATCAGGATGCAGTCCGCCCCGCAAACCTTCGCGGATTGCACCGACAACCACGGCAATGAAAGGTCGGCGTTGGTCAGCGGTTGCAGGATACTGCGCGCCTGCGGACCAGTGACCAGCAGGCAATCGTATTTGTCAGACCGGTCATGCACTGTGATTCCCTGCGGGACCTGCCGCGACAGCAATTCACCATCATGCCGTTGCGCCACACCTGCGGTAATCAACCATGTGCAATCAGGGCCACGCGGAATCACCGACATTTCCGTGACGATCCGGCCTTCGGCATCCGCGAAATAGGCCAGCCCGATCCGCCCTTGATTCGGAATACGCGAGGCTGTGAGGCTGTCCACAAAGGCTTGCGCGCCGCTGCCTTCGACAGAAAGACGAGTGAAGCCTGAAATCGCGATCACGCCGCAGCTATCGCGCACTGCGGCACATTCCTCGGCGACGCGTATAGCCCAAGGGCCAGCGCGGTCCCAAGTCTGGCTGCCTTTCCAGCTTGTATCGTCGCCCGCCTGCGCGAACCAGTTCGCGCGCTCCCAGCCATTATAGGCACCGAATTGCGCGCCTGCGTCTTTCAGACGGGAATGCAGCGCCGACAGCTTTTGATCAGCGCCAGCGGGCCAGCGTGCATGCGGGAAGTGCATACCGTATTCGTGGCCGTAAACCTCCATCCCCTTGGCGATGCAGTAATCACGATCCTCGAAGCCGGTAAAACGGCGTGGGTCACAGGACCACATATCCCATTCTGTGCCGCCTTCCGTGACCCATTCGGCCAGCACCTTGCCCGCACCGCCACCCTGACAGATGCCGAAGGTGAACACGCAAGCCTCGAACGCGTTGGGCAGGCCGGGCATAGGGCCGATCAGCGGGTTGCCATCAGGAGTATAGGGGATCGGGCCATTGATGCCTTTTTGCAGATTGGCCTTTTCCAGCAGGGGCACACGGGCCATGGCGTCGCCGATGTGCCATTCTAGCCGCTCCAGATCGTCGGGGAAAAGCTGGAAGCTGAAATCGTCCGGCATAGGATCATCGGGAGTGATCCAATGGGCGCGGCAGTTGGCCTCGTAGGGGCCAAGGTTGAAGCCGTGCTTTTCCTGACGCAGGTAGTAGCTGCTGTCGACATCGCGTAGCAGGGGCAGTTTGCCCCCTGTCGTGGCGGACCATTCGGCCAGTTCGGGTATGGTATCGAAAAGCAGATATTGATGGCTCATCACCATCATCGGCACCTCGCGGCCGAACATCGCGCCCACCTCGCGGGCATAGTAACCGGCGGCGTTCACAACCTTTTCGCAGCGCACCTCGCCTTTTGGCGTCACGATTACCCATTCGTCGCCCTCGCGCCGCACGGCGGTGACAGGGCAGAAACGTTCGATCCGCGCGCCCATCTGCCGCGCGCCTTTCGCCAGCGCCTGAGTCAGTTGGGCGGGGTCGATGTCGCCATCATTAGGATCATACAAAGCACCTTGCAGATCATGGGTTTCAAGGAAGGGATAGCGCCCGCGCATCTCGTCCGGTCCCAGTAGTTCCAGATCCATCCCCTGATAGCGGCCCATGCCGACGACGCGGGCGAATTCCTGCATCCGTTCTCGGGAATGGCCAAGGCGCAGCGATCCGCTAACATGGTAGTTCATCGGATAATCGACCTCGGCCGCCAGGCGCCTGTAAAGGTCTGCCGAATAGCGCTGCATGTTCATGATAGACCAGCTTGAGGAAAAGGTCGGCACATTGCCCGCCGCATGCCAGGTCGAGCCTGCCGTCAACTCGTTGCGTTCCAATAACAGACAGTCGGTCCATCCGGCCAATGCCAGATGATAAAGCGCCGAAGCCCCGACCACGCCGCCACCGATAATGACCACCCTTGCCTGTGTCGGAAACTCTGCCATGCCACTTCCTGCACTCTGTCGCAACTGAGCCGACTATCCGACGGGTCGAGTGCTCTATCAATGCAGATTAATCGGGTTTATTAATCGGAAAAATCGATTAGGTGATGCGATGCAAACCGAACTTCTGGAAACCTTTCTCGACCTTTGCGAGACACGCAGCTTCAACCGCACAGCAGACCGGCTTGGCGTGACCCAATCCACCGTGTCGGGGCGCGTGCGCGCCCTTGAAGGCGCCTTGGGCTGTCGACTGTTCCACCGCTCGCGTGCAGGGACCGGCCTGACAACCGAGGGCCTCAGGTTCGAACCGCATGCCCGCGCCTTGCGTCAGGGCTGGGCCGAGGCGCTGCAAGATACCGCAGGATCTGGCAACAGTGCGATGACTCTCAGGATCGGATTGCAGCGTGACCTGACCGATCACCATATCGGTGGCTGGATGCGCCAGTTTCGCGCCGCCCTGCCTGAGGCGGCATTTTATATCGAAGCCGATTATTCAGCCCAGATGTGCGCCGATCTTGTCAGCGGGGCACTGGATCTGGCTTTATTGTTCACGCCCAAGCCGCAACCCGACATCCATTTCGAGACAATAGGAGAACTGGGCTACCGCATGGTTGCAACCTCTGCGACCTCGCTTGCCCAGTTAAAACCTGATCGCTATGTCCGCGCCAACATCTCGCCCGCATTCAGCGCTGCCCATTCAGGTCTTCTGCCGCATCTGACAGCGGCCCCGGTCTCAAGCGGGCAGAACGCGACCGTCACAGGCCTGATCCTGACCCTCGACGGGGCGGGGTATGTTCTGGAGGATACGGCGCAGTCCTTGATCGAGGCAGGACAAGCCCATGCTGTCACAGGTGCACCGCGTATCCAGCAATCCGTCTTCGCCGCATTACCCCTGCGCCAGCGCCACCGCCCGTTGCAACGGCGGCTTGTCACGTTGCTGCGCGCCCATTTCATGGCAATTGCCCCCTACAAGTAACAAAACCCGCACCGAGGGCACGGGCGGGTTTGTCACGATGCGGGTGTCATACCTCTACCATTCAGTCGGGCCTTTATCGGCAAATGCGTGGACCAGAAAGTCAATGAAAGCGCGGACCTTGGGCTGGGTGAACCGGCCCGGCGGATAGACCGCATAGATGCCTTGGGTTTCCACCGGCAGATCGGGGATCGCATCCTCGACCAGACCCTTGGCCATGACATCGGCATAAAGAAAGCTGGGCAGATAGGCGATACCAAGCCCAGCTACACAGGCGTTAAGCAGGGATTGTCCGTCATTCACGCTGAGCCAGCCGGCGGTACGGACCTGCCGCTTTTCGCCCGAAGGCGCGGTCAGTTTCCAAACATTTCCGTTTGACTGGTTGGAATAGTGCAGCAGCTTGTGATCATTCAGATCGTCGATCTTCTGCGGACGACCGTATTTCTCGAAATAGGCCGGGCTCGCGATCATGCGCTTGGTGGTTTCGGTCAGTTTGCGGGCGCGCAGCGTGCTGTCTTCCAGTTCGCCGATCCGCACGGCCATATCGAAACCTTCGCTGATCAGTTCCACGTAGCGGTTGTTCAGCACCATGTTGACGGTAATATCCGGAAATTCCGACAGGAAATCCCCTAGCACCGGAGACAGGTGGTTAACCCCGAAATCCGTCGCAACCGAGATCCGCAACAGGCCGGACGGGGCCGATTGCATCGAAGTCACCAAGGCATCCGCTTCACCGGCATCATTCAAGACGCGGCGGGCCCGATCGTAATAGGCCAGACCGATCTCGGTCGGGCTGACACGCCGTGTTGTCCGGTTCAGAAGCCGCGCCCCAAGGCGGGCCTCAAGGCTTGAGACATGCTTTGACACAGCGGACTTGGAGATACCCATTTTCTTGGCGGCATCGGTGAAGCCACCCTGGTCCACGACAGTGGCAAAAGCCTCCATTTCAGTCAGACGGTCCATGCGTGACACCCTTCTCATTGCGTTGTTTCCGATATCGCGGCGAAATCGGGCACGACTGGGGCAGGCTACGGACAATATCGGGGTATTGTCGGGGATCGTTAATGGCATGGAAACAGGGTTTGAGGCTGTCAGAGCTGCAATTCGCGGGACAAATCCGCAGTTCCCGCCAGCTTCCTGCCGCCTGCCCGAAAGCCGCAGACCCTCTTAAAGCGTTGAATTAAAACGTACTATCTTAAAAAATATTGATGTGCTTGGGGGATATCAACGTGCCAGGTGCAATTGTGTTCCCATTTGAGCGGATGAAAATATATGGATAGCGGATGAAACAGTCCCAAAACGGGGAACGGCTATGAAGGACAGTGATGTGACCCGCGACACGGACGTGATTGCAGGCGTATCCAGTCAAAGGCTGCGGGCGCTTGCCTTGCGCGAAGGCGCAAGGTTTGCCGATGTGCGCCCTGCCACGCGTGCGGCCTTGTCGCACGGTGCGCAGTCTTGGCTGGACGGTGTGCCGATGCACTGGATGAAAGACTGGCCAATGCCCTTTCCGATGCTTGTGGCCAAGGCTCGCAAGGCGCTGCTGACCGATCTGGACGGACACCGTATCGACGATTTCTGTCTTGGCGATACAGGGTCGATGTTCGGCCATTCGCCTGCCCCCGTTGCCAAGGCGATCCGCAAACAGGCCCACCAGGGGCTAACCTATATGCTGCCGACCGAGACCGCATTGGAAGCAGGCCATCTGTTGACAGAGCGTTTCGGCGATTTCCGCTGGCAAATTGCCACCACCGCCACCGATGCCAACCGTTTCGCCCTGCGTGTAGCGCGTGCTGTCACAGGCCGACCCAAGGTGCTTGTGTTCAACGGCTGCTATCACGGCACCGTGGACGAGGCGATGGTGGCCCTGCATGACGGCCGGACTGTCCCGCGCCCCGGCCTGACCGGACAGGTCGCAGACCTGACGCAAACCGCCGTCGCCGTCGAGTTCAACGATCTGGCTGGCGTCAAGGCCGCCTTAGCCACGGGCGAAATCGCGGCGATACTGACGGAACCTGTCATGACCAATTCCTGCATGGTCATGCCCGTTGCCGGTTTTCACGACGGGTTGCGCGCCTTGTCGCGCGATTACGGCGCGTTGTTGATCATCGACGAGACACATACGATTTCCAGCGGGCTGGGCGGCTACATGGCGGTTCACGGGCTTGACCCCGATATCTTTGTTGCGGGCAAATGCGTTGCAGGCGGGATGCCCACGGCGATCTGGGGGCTGCGCATAGACGTGGCGGACCGCTTTGCCGCTTATAATACCACAAGAGCGGCGGGCCATTCCGGCATGGGCACAACCCTGTCCGCCAATCCGATGCAATTCGCCTGCCTGCGCGCAACCTTGGCCGAGGTCATGACACCCGATGCCTATGCCCATATGGAAACAGGTGCCGCGCGGCTTGAAGCAGGGCTATCCGCCGCCATCGCGCGGCACGAAGCCCCTTGGCATGTGGTGCGCGTTGGTGCACGAGTCGAGTTCATCTGCGCCCCCGGCCCCTTAAGGAACGGAACCGAAGCCGAAGCCGCGCATCAGCCTGTGCTGGAAGGAGTGATCCATACCTGCCTGCTGAACCGCGGTTGCCTGATCGCGCCCTTTCACAACATGATGCTAGTCAGCCCTGTCACCACTCCGAAACAGATAGACAGGCTGATTGCTGCCTTTGACGACACGCTTGCCCTGCTCTTCGGGCCAGACGAGGACTGATATGACAAACAGCACCGCAAGCCCGTCAGGCGCGACCATCGCCGAGGCCGAGGCCTTTCTGCAAGCCCATCCCGAAATCGAGGCTTTCGATATCGTGCTGCACGATTCAAACGGGATCGGACGGGGCAAGATCATCCGGCGGCATGAATTGCTAGCGTTCTACCAATCGGGACGCCATTTGCCGATCTCGATTCTGGGTCTCGATATCTGCGGCGAGGATGTGCATGAGACCGGACTGATCTGGGATCAGGGCGACGGCGACCTACGCGCATGGCCTGTTCCCGGCACGCTGAGCGCGCTGCATGGCACGATGCCGCCTCGTGGCGAGGTGCTGATGTCGCTCTATACGCTCAAAGGTGCCCCGATGACATCGGATCCGCGCCACGCCTTGCAAGCGCAGGTCGATGCCATGGCCGCCGAGGGGCTGTTTCCGGCAGGTGCATTCGAACTTGAGTTTTTCCTGCTAGCCAACGACCGCGACGGCGATGGCCGCTTGCGACCTGCCGCAGACGTGCTGGACGGTCGCCCCAACTACAGGACCGAAGTGTATTCCGTCGACCAGTTGCATGGCATGCTGCCACTGATGTCGGATATCTATGCAGGTGCGGAGAAGGCAGGGATCAAAGCGGAAACCATGATCTCGGAATATGCACCGGGACAATACGAATTGACACTGCATTACCGCAAAAATGTGATGCAGGCGGCAGATGATCTGATGCGCCTCAAGCGGATTGTGCGGGCGCAGGCGCGGTCCCATGGTGTGACCGCCTGCTTCATGGCCAAACCGTTCGAGGATCATGCCGGATCGGGCATGCATTTTCACGTATCGCTTCAAGATTCGCAGGGACGCAACCTGTTTGCCGAGGAGACAGACGGCACATGGTCCCCTGCGATCCTGCAGGCCTTGGGAGGGATGCGCGCCACGATGGGTGAGTCGATGCTGGTTTTCGCGCCACATGCCAATTCGTGGCGGCGCTTTGCCAATCGGAGCTATGCGCCAGTTTCTACAAGTTGGGGTGTCAACAACCGATCGGTCGCGCTGCGGATACCGGAAGGCGACAAAGCCGCGCGCCGGATCGAACACCGGCCGGCTGGTGTGGATGCCAACCCCTATCTGGTGGCCGCAACCGTGCTGGCAGGGCTACGTCACGGGCTGGAGGCACGGCTTGATCCCGGTCCGCAGACCACCGGAAACGGCTATGACGCTGCTCGGGAGGATGACAGCATTCCGCGTGACTGGGGCGCGGCAATAGTGGCGGCTCGCGATTCTGCGTTTTTGCAATCGGCCTTGGGCAAGGATATGCACCGCACCTTTGTGGCGGTCAAAGCTGCGGAATATGCCCGCGTGGCGCGGACCATACCGGATGTGGATTACGATCTTTACCTTCACAGGGTGTGAATTGTTGCTCTGGTATACTGGGGCGCTGCCCCGGAACCCTAGACAATTTATGCCACAAAGCGCGGATTAAAGCGCGGCGGCAAGCCTCGTGCCCTGATCAATGGCGCGCTTTGCGTCAAGCTCTGCTGCGACATCGGCACCGCCGATCACATGCACGCTGACGCCGCGATCAGCCAGCGCATCTGCCAGGCTGCGTTCGGACAGTTGCCCCGCGCAAAGCACGACCGTTTCCGCAGGGATCACGACCGGGTTCTCGCGCCCCTCGCCAAAGCTGATATGCAGGCCCGCGTCGTCGATACGCTCGTAATTGACGCCCCCGATCATCTTGACGTTTTTCATCTTCAAAGCCGCGCGGTGAATCCAGCCTGTCGTTTTGCCCAGCCGCTTGCCAGGCCGTTCGGCCTTGCGCTGCAACAGGGTGACCTGACGCGCGGGCGCATCGGGGCGCGGCCCCTCGGCAGCTAGTCCGCCGCGTATATCGGCGGGGTCGGCCACGCCCCATTCGCGCATCCAATGGGGAATATCCGTTGTCGGGCTATGACCCTCGTGGACAAGGAACTCCGACACATCGAAGCCGATACCGCCTGCGCCGATCACGGCGACGGTCTTGCCCGCTTTGGCTTTACCTGTCAGCACATCAATATAGCTGACTACATTGGCACGGTTCTGTCCGGGAATGCCCGGATCGCGGGGGATCACGCCGGTGGCGATCACCACCTCGTCAAAGCCGGCCAGACCATCAGCGCTGACCTCGGTGTTCAAGCGCAGATCAATACCCGCATCGGCAACCATAACCTCGTACCAGTCAACCAGCCCGTGAAACTCCTCCTTGCCGGGGATCTGGCGGGCGAGGTTCAACTGCCCGCCGATCCGCGCCGCGCGGTCGAAAAGCGTCACTTGGTGGCCGCGATCTGCCGCCGTCAAAGCGGCAGACAGACCTGCGGGCCCGGCGCCGACAACCGCCACGGATTTCGGATTGCTCGCGGGTTCGATCACCAGCTTGGTCTCAAAGCAGGCGCGCGGATTGACCAGACAGCTTGAGATCTTGCCGCTGAAAGTATGGTCCAGACAGGCCTGATTACAGGCAATGCAGGGGGCGATACGATCCGACCGGCCCGCCATCGCCTTGAGCGCGAAATCGGGATCGGCCAGCAAGGGCCGCGCCATCGAGACCATATCGGCGCAACCAGTGGCCAGCACATCCTCGGCGACCTCGGGTGTATTGATCCGGTTCGAGGTGACAACGGGGATTCCGACATGGCCCATCAGTTTCTTGGTGACCCATGCGAAGGCCGCGCGAGGGACCGAGGTGGCAATCGTGGGCACCCGCGCCTCATGCCAGCCGATACCGGTGTTGATGATGCTTGCCCCGGCTTTTTCGATTTCCCTGGCCAAGGTGACAACTTCATCGAAGGTCGAGCCGTTGGGCACAAGATCAATCATCGACAGGCGATAGATGATGATGAAATCATCGCCCGCAGCGGCGCGGGCGCGTTTGACGACCTCGATCGGCAGGCGCATTCGGTTCTCGTAGGAGCCGCCCCAGCGATCCGTGCGTTTGTTGGTATGGGTCACCAGAAACTGGTTGATGAAATACCCTTCCGAGCCCATCACCTCGACCCCGTCATATCCCGCGTCACGCGCGCGGGCGGCGGCCGTCGCGATATCGCTGATCTGTTTCTGAATTCCGTCCTCGTCCAGTTCCTTGGGCGAGAAAGGCGAGATCGGGGACTTGATCGGGCTGGCCGATACACATTCGGGACCGTAGGCATATCGCCCCGCATGGAGAATCTGCATGGCAATCTTGCCGCCCGCCTCATGCACGCGGTCGGTGACGATCCGGTGGTTGGCGATATCCTGATCGGTGAAAAGACCCGCCGCACCGGGGAAAACGCCGCCTTCGCGGTTCGGGGCCATGCCCCCTGTGACCATAAGACCAACCCCGCCACGCGCACGGGCGGCATAAAATTCCGCCACGCGGTCCCAATCCTTGGTTTCTTCCAGCCCCGTATGCATGGAGCCCATGAGGATGCGGTTCTTCAACGTGGTATGGCCCAGATCGAGCGGGGCCAGAAGATGGGGATAATCGGTCATGCTTTGCCTCCCTTTTCGCGTATCTGAGCGAAAGGAAACGGGTTTGTCATCCAAAACCCCGCGTCAGCACCCCCAGTGGTTTACATCGTATCCAGACAATGGCGGCGAAACGCACGCTTGAGCAGGTCCAACTCCTCGCGCAGCAGATCCATCTCGGCGCGGATGTCGTCTGACAGCACCTCGCCGGCGAGGATTGCAAAGCTGCCCAGAGTTTCGCCGTCCTCGGCATCACGAATGAGGAAGGTGTGCAAACCGTCGCTCAACGCTTCGCGCGGGACAGGGATGCGCAACAGCCAACCGGCGCTTTGCGGGGTTTCGACCAGTTCCGCGCCCTGCACCGACTGTTCAAGATGCGTGACGGCAATTGCCGGGCGTACACCTGCCGCCGTGCCGGTGACGATGCCTTCCCAGACACCTTGAAACAGACGGGTTTTCGTGACGGTCAGATCGCTCACGGGGATATCCTTGGCTGCAAGTTCTAGATTTCGGCACGCGGGCGGCGGCTGAAGGTCACGTCGCGCAGGATCACCTGATTCATTTCCGGTCCTTCGAAAATCAGATCGACCCAGGCTTTTTCAACCCGCTTTTCGTTCATGTTGGAATAGGCCAGATCGAATTCCACCATGATATCTTCTTCATGGAGAGGCAATTCGCGCACGATCTGTTCGGTGTTGGGGCCGTGGCGGATATTCAGACGCGCGAAAATCTCGAGCGGCTTTTCCATTTCGACGATCGTGTTCATCCGGATCAGATGCCGACGCTTGAGCCCTGCCACGGCTTCAGGCGGCAAATCGACCACCAGCGACAGGAAAGAGCCATCGAAACGGAACACATCCATCCGCAATCCGAATGGTGCCAGATCCTGTTCGCGCCGGTTGCGCAACTGGCGCAGGGTCAGTTCGGACCGCTCGCAATCGTGGAACAGCGTGACCTCGTCGCCCAGCATGCTTTTATTCTGGACCGAGGCAAGCCCCGGCATCGGCAGGGGACCGCGCCACAATTCGGGCCGCCAACCCCAATCCGAACCATGTGGCCTGCGAAAAGCGGTAGACCCGATCATCGGCAGCGCCAGCCGGCTTTCCGCGACGTGGATCAGATCATCAAGATGCCGCCGTAACTGCCGCGCGCGCAGTCGTTGCTGGCGCAGTTCGGCCAGATCGGTTTGATCGGCGACACGCGCAGCATTCGCCCAGCGCTTGCGATTGCGCGCAAAAAACAAGGACTGAAAAAACTTGCTGCCAAGTCCGGTCATTAACCTGATCTGCCTATCCTAGAGACTGCGGCTGGAGGTATCGCTACCATATGCTCGAAAAACAATACTTAACACGGCAGCACATTGATGCAATTCTGGAAACCCTCCTCGTGCACCTACTCTGACGCATTCGCCGCGGGGGTTGCAACCGCTCCAGCCGCCGGACTGTCGCGTTTGATCGTTTCAGCCAGCGTGATCATCAATTGCATGCCCTGATCCGCCACCATTGCGCTGTCTTTCGCGCCATAAAGTGCAAGACCCAGCACATGCCCGTTCAGAGGCATCAGGCCGCGCCAATGCCTTTTATCGGCACTTGGTGGCACTCGTGCGCCGCCTTCTACCTGTAACAGGTTCAGGTCATCGCGGCTGATGGCGTTCAGGATCCGGCCACGGCCCAGCGCGGTCTGGAACGCCGCGCTATCCATGCTGGTTGCACCGTCCTCCGCAAGCGAGACCGATAGTGTGATGATAGCAGGCTCCACAAAAACACCGGAGGTATCGCCCGTCAGGCTGGCACAACTGCCGATCAGGGCAAAACCGCCGCCGGACTGGTTGCTCAGGCTGTTCGGGTCGATGCAATAGCCCGCAGGTGGCCTGACCACGACAGCGCCGTCCGCCAATACCGCCTGACGCAGCGCAGGCGTGCCCGATGGCCCGCCTGTCGGGGCAAGACACCCCGACAAGACAAAAACTACGCAAAGGGCGAGACCCGCCCTTATGGGCAATCGCGCGACTATATCACAGATCCATGTAAATATGTTTTTCGGCCTTGCCGCCCGGATGGGTGACAGCGCCCTTATAGGTCTCGCCAACCTGCTGGGCGTATTTCCACAGCGCGCCGCTGGCATAGATCGTGTTGCGCGGACCTTTCCAGTCGGCTTTGCGCGCCTCAAGCTCGGCATCTGTCAGCGCCACGCTGATCTCGCCCTTGATGGCGTTGAGCGTGATCATGTCGCCGTCTTTCAGCAAGGCTATCGGGCCGCCATGTGCAGCCTCGGGGCCGACGTGACCCACGCAAAAGCCGCGTGTCGCGCCCGAGAAACGGCCATCGGTGATCAAGGCCACTTTTTTGCCCATACCCTGACCGGAGAGGGCTGCCGTGGTTGCCAGCATCTCGCGCATACCGGGGCCACCTGCAGGGCCTTCGTTGCGGATGACGAGAACCTCGCCTTCTTTGTATTCGCGCTTCTGCACAGCCGCGAAGGCGTCTTCCTCACATTCAAACACGCGGGCGGGACCGGTGAAGACCTGCTGGTCCTCGGACATGCCAGCGACTTTCACGATAGCACCGGTGGGGGCCAGATTGCCCTTGAGACCAACAACACCGCCCGTCTTGGTGATGGGGTTGGCGACTGTGTGAATGACCTTGCCATCCGCCTCGCGGGTGATCATATCCAGTTCTTCGCCGATGCTTTTGCCGCTGGCGGTGATGCAATCCTCGTGGATCAGACCGGCCTTGCGCAGTTCCTTCATCACAACCGGCACGCCGCCCGCTTCGTAGAGATCCTTGGCAACATAATCGCCGCCGGGCTTGAGATTCACGAAATAGGGCGTGTCGCGGAAGATCTCGCAGACATCATCAAGAAAAAAGTCGATCCCTGCCTCATGCGCGATGGCCGGCAGGTGCAAGCCGGCATTGGTGGAACCACCCGTACAGGCCACAACGCGGGCCGCGTTTTCCAGCGATTTTAGCGTGACAACATCGCGGGCCCGGATGTTTTTCTCGATCAGGTTCATGACAGCGCGGCCCGACGCCTCGCCATACTGGTCGCGGCTTTCGTAAGGCGCGGGCATGCCCGATGAGTTCATCAGCGCCAGACCGATGGCTTCCGACACACAGGCCATGGTATTGGCGGTGAACTGGCCGCCGCAGGCCCCTGATGTGGGGCAAGCAACGCGCTCCAATATCTCAAGCTCCGCATCCGACATGTTGCCGGCCTGATGCTGACCCACAGCTTCGAACACATCCTGCACCGTGACGTCCTTGCCGTTCAACCGGCCCGGCAGGATCGACCCACCATAGATGAAAACGGACGGCGTGTTCAGACGCACCATTGCCATCATCATGCCGGGAAGGGATTTGTCGCAACCGGCAAGCCCCACGATCGCGTCATAGCAATGGCCGCGCATGGTCAGTTCGACGGTATCAGCAATCGCCTCGCGGCTGGCCAGCGACGAGCGCATGCCCTCATGCCCCATAGCGATGCCGTCGGTCACGGTGATCGTGGTAAATTCGCGCGGGGTGCCGAAGGCTTGCTTGACGCCCATCTTCACGGCCTGTGCCTGACGGTTCAGCGCGATGTTGCAAGGTGCAGCCTCGTTCCAGCAGGTCGCCACGCCGACCAGCGGCTGATGGATTTCTTCTTCGTTCAGACCCATCGCATACAGATACGAGCGGTGCGGCGCGCGCGCTGGCCCCTCGGTCACATAGCGGCTGGGCAGTTTGGATTTGTCGATGCGCGGTGTGTTGGACATGGCGGCCTCCCCGGTAACTTTGTCCGGTTCGGAATAAAGAAGCCTCTGCCACGGCACAAGTGCGATTGAAGCACGCAGCGTCACCAAGGCTTGCGCCTGTTGCCAGCGTTGACAGGAAGGTCATGCGGACGAACAATTAGGCAAAGCATCGCGGAGGGGAGGACGAGATGATGACCGACACTACCATGACGGATGCCAACCAGAGCCATCAGGCGCTGGGGCGGGCGTTTTTCAGCACTGCAGAAATCCGTGCCTTGGCCGAACGCTCCGATCTTTGGGGCTGGTGGCTGGTCGCACATTGCTGGGGCACGATTGCGCTGGCATTGGTGCTGTTCGCGCTCTGGCCCAATCCCCTGACCTTTGTGCTGGCGGTTGTCATTATCGGGTCGCGCCAGTTGGGTCTGGCGATCCTGATGCATGAGGCGGCACATAACGCTTTGTTCAAATCGCGCAGGTTGAACGAGTTTGCGGGCGAATGGCTGTGCGGGCGGCCCATTCTGGCCGATCTGGCCGAATACCGCCGCTATCATCTGAAACACCACCGCCACACGCAGACCGATGAGGACCCTGATCTGGTCCTGTCCAAACCCTTTCCCACCACCCGCGCCTCCTTGCGGCGAAAGCTGTGGCGCGACGTCACAGGACGCACGGGGATCAAACAGCGCAGTCAACAGATCATGTTCGCCCTCAAGATGGCGGGCGAGGTTGAGGGGCAACCTGGGGCGCAGGAACTGGCGCAGGCGTTTTCCGGCCCCGTTATCGGCCGCGCGCTGATTGCCAACGCTGTGCTTTTCGCGCTGATGTGGGCGGTGGGTGCGTGGTGGTGGTGGCTGGCCTTCTGGGTGTTGCCCTTGCTGACATGGTTCCAGCTTGTGCTGCGTATCCGCAACATCGCGGAACACGGCGCTGTCGAAGCGGTGGATGATCCGTTGCGCAACACCCGCACCACCTATGCAGGGCCACTGATGCGCCTTCTGGTGGCCCCCTATTGGGTGAATTACCACCTCGAACATCATCTGGTGATGCATGTTCCAGCCCGCAACCTGCCCAAGCTGCATGCGCTTTTGGTCGACCGCGGGCATACGCAGAAGATGCAGATCGGGCGGAATTATCTGGATGTTTTGCGGATCGCCTCGTCCCGTCCAGCCTGAGACCGCTGCATTGCCCCTGTTCTACCGGCATGACGCGCGCTAGGTTCCTGCACGTATCCCGTGATGCAGGTCCGCTCTATGCCCTATGACGCCCATGCCGCGTTTATCGCACCGGCCCGCGCCACCGCGCAGGTCTGGCGATTGCTGGCGGGGCTTGTCCTGATTGGCGTGATCATCCTTGGTCTGACCGCGTTGCTGCGGTCTGCTGTCGTGTCGCTGGCAGGAAATGCCGTCCATCGTGACATCACGCGGCTGGAGGGCGCGGGCAGCACACAGGCCGGCGTTCTTGTGCTACTCTACAGTTTTGGGATCATTATACTGGCGGTGGCGATGGTCACCGCGCAATTACACAAGCGCAGCCCGTTAACCCTGCTGGGCCCGATCCCTGAGTTGTTGCGCCAGTTCGGTGCGACACTAGCTGTGCTGATAGCACTCGGTGCCGCAATCATCATCCTGCCCCCTTGGGGATATACAGATCCTGTCGTGGGCGGCGTCGCGCCGCTGACATGGATTTTGCTGCTGCCGATCTCTCTGGGGGCGGTGCTGGTGCAAACATCTGCCGAGGAAATTCTGTTTCGCGGCTATATCCAGCAACAACTCGCCGCACGTTTTCGCAGCCCGCTGATCTGGTTGATTGCGCCATCGGTCCTTTTCGGGCTGTTGCACTATCGCCCCGAAACGGGTGCGAATGGCGTTCTTATCATGCTCTGGGCCGGAGGGTTTGCCCTGATCGCTGCTGACCTCACGGCGCGGGCGGGTACGCTTGGCCCCGCGATTGCGCTGCATTTCATGTCCAACACAAGCGCGCTGCTGATCCTGTCGGCAGATGGCAGCCTGTCCGGGCTTGCGCTTTTTCGTCTGCAAGTGGATATGGCCGACCCGCAAGCGATGCGCCCCTATTTGCTGATTGATGCGATGGTCATTTTTGTCGGCTGGCTTGCAGCCCGTCTTGCGATCCGACGCTGATGGCGCGCCCAGCCTATGCCGCACATGCGCGCTTTGTCGAACCGGCCCGCGCGGTGTCGGATCTGCGGCTGCTGCTGATCGGCACATTGGTGATCGAAGCTGTCTTTCAGGCCTCGGTCCATCTGATGGAGCCGTTCCTGATGCTGGTCCCGCTTGCCCCCCCTGATGAGGTACTTGGCGGAACAACGCCGCGCGGGCTGCTGATCCAATTGAGCAGTTTCGCCATTCTGGGTCTTGCGGTCGTGATAGTCAGCCGCCGCTTGCACGGGCGCGGTTTTGCCAGCCTGATCGGCCCACCAGACCTGACCCTGCGCCAATTACTGCGCGTTAGCCTGCTTCTTGGCGCACTGGTTCTGGTGATTGAGTTTCTACCCCCCGATCTGGAGATGCTCGAACAAGCCGATATGCGGCCATGGTCGCAATGGCTTGCCCTTTTGCCCTTGGCGCTGGGGGCGTTGCTGATCCAGACCGGCGCGGAAGAGCTGTTCTATCGCGGCTATATCCAGCAACAACTCGCCGCGCGGTTCAACCAGACATGGGTGTGGATGGTGGTGCCCAGCCTGCTGTTCGCTCTGGCCCATTATTCACCATCCAGCCCGCCGACCGAGGCAGCGCAATATGTGATCTGGTCCTTTCTGTTCGGATTGGCCGCAGCCGATCTGACAGCGCGCAGCGGAACACTAGGCCCCGCAATTGCCTTTCATCTGGTGAATAACGCCTTGGCGTTTCTGCTTTACGGAGATGCAGGCGGTCTGGATTCGGGCCTGTCGCTGTTCCTGTTTCCCACAGATCAGACATTGGATCATCTATTGCCGCCCGACTACCTGTCAGAGCCGGACAGTTTCTATCCCGGCGATCTGATTCACAGCTCTTTCCTGCTGGAACTGGTCGGTATAGGCATTCTTTGGGTCGGGGCACGGATCGCCATGCGCCGCTGATTGCAATTTGCCGCCCGAAGGCTTAACTCGACTTCAGAAATTGTCCTGACAGACACACGACCCCGGAAAAGGCCCGCAGCCCATGAACTGGATCACCAATTACGTCCGCCCGCGGATCAACTCGATCTTCTCGCGCCGTGAGGTGCCTGAAAACCTCTGGACGAAATGCGAAGCCTGCGGGACGATGCTGTTTCACCGTGAACTCAGCGACAACCAGAATGTCTGCACATCCTGTGGTCATCATATGTCGATCACACCGCGCGCCCGCTTTGCGGCTCTGTTCGACGGCGGCATTTTTGCCGAGATCGCCGTTCCGGAAACCTTGCCCGATCCGCTGCAATTCCGCGACCAGAAAAAATATCCCGAACGCATGAAAGCCGCGCAGAAGGCCACAGGCGAACGCGATGCGATGCTTGTGGCCTCTGGCGAGATCGGGCGCACGCCCATCGTCGCTGCCGCACAGGATTTCAGCTTTATGGGCGGCTCCATGGGCATGTATGTCGGCAACGCGATCATCGCTGCTGCCGAGGAAGCCGTGAAACTGAAGCGGCCGTTGGTCCTGTTTTCGGCGGCTGGCGGTGCGCGCATGCAGGAGGGTATCCTGTCACTGATGCAGATGCCCCGCTCGACCGTGGCGATCCAGATGCTGAAAGAGGCAGGGCTGCCCTATATCGTGGTGCTGACCCATCCGACCACGGGCGGCGTGACCGCGTCCTATGCAATGCTGGGGGACGTCCAAATCGCCGAACCCGGCGCGCTGATCTGCTTTGCCGGTCCGCGCGTGATCGAACAGACCATCCGCGAGAAACTCCCCGAAGGATTCCAGCGGGCCGAGTATTTGCTTGATCACGGCATGCTGGACCGCGTTACCCCGCGTACCAAGCTGCGCGAGGAGTTGATTACCATCATCCGGATGTTGATGCGCCAAAGTCCCGCTGTGCGTGGCGATCTGCCCGCCCCTGTCGCGGAAGCCGCAACCACCACCCCCGACACCAAGACCTGATCCGTCCATGACAGCGCGCGGCTCGGACCTCATCCTCGAGAGGATGATGGCGCTTCACCCGAAGATTATCGACCTGACGCTGGATCGTGTCTGGCGATTGCTGGCGGCGTTGGACAACCCGCAGGACAAATTGCCGCCCGTGATCCATATTGCAGGCACCAATGGCAAGGGCAGCACGCAAGCGATGATCCGTGCGGGGCTGGAAGCGGCCGGTCATTCTGTACATGCCTATACCTCGCCGCATCTGGCGCGATTTCACGAAAGGATCAGGCTGGCGGGCGCGTTGATCTCGGAGCAGCATCTGACCGATATGTTGGCTGAATGCTATGACGCCAATCAGGGTGAGAATATCACCTATTTCGAGATCACGACCTGCGCGGCCCTGCTTGCCTTTGCCAGAACTCCTGCCGATTTTACCTTGCTGGAGGTCGGCCTTGGCGGGCGGTTGGACGCAACAAATGTGATCGCAAAGCCTGAATTATGCATCATCACGCCAGTTTCCTTGGATCATGAGCAATATCTGGGCGACACGGTCGCCAAGATTGCAGGCGAGAAAGCTGGTATCCTCAAGCGCGGCGTGCCTTGTGTCGTCGGTCCGCAATCCGATGAAGGGCTGGATGCGATCGAACAGGCGGCTGCGCGAATTGGTGCACCTTTGCTGATCCACGGCCAGCACTGGCATGTGACGCGGGAACGGGACCGGCTGATATTCCAGGATGAAAACGGCCTGCTGGATCTGCCCTTGCCCAACCTGCCCGGCGCGCATCAGATCCAGAACGCAGGCGCGGCCTTGGCGGCCCTGCGCCATTTGCAGCAACCAGATACCACCCATGAGGCCGCAGTGACGCGCGCCTACTGGCCTGCACGGATGCAACGCTTGCGCCACGGCCCGCTGGTGGATCAAGCCCCCGGAATCGAGCTGTGGCTGGATGGCGGGCACAACCCTGCCGCCGGTCAGGCCATCGGCGCGCATCTGGCGACCTTGCCGGCGCGTCCCACGCATCTGATCTGCGGGATGCTGAACACGAAGGATATCGACGGCTATCTGCGCCCCCTGTCCGGTCAGGTCTCCAGCCTGCATGCGGTCAGCATTCCCGATACTTTGGCGACCTTGCCAGCAGAAGACACGGCACAGGCCGCGCAGAGGGCCGGAATAGATTCGGTCATCGCAGAATCCGTATCAGAGGCGCTCGCCCAGATCGCAGACAAAGACCCGCAAGCCCGCGTATTGATCTGCGGATCGCTTTACCTGGCCGGAACAATCCTGCAGGACAACGGATAGGCCACGATTCGGGCGAATTTTACGCGGCGCTACGAATCATCACCTTTGCGAATCACTTTGTGTTGACTGATTCGAACCGATTCGCCTATACCTTCCCAAAGCGTCCGGGCAAGACCACCTACAGGTTGCTATAGGTCTGCCGATCCTGAGGGGGATTTTCGAGATGTTGTGCCGCGTGGGCCTTGGTATTGTTTCCTCTGTTTCCGTCGCTCTGCCTGTTCCCGCAGGGATCACGCAGGAGGTCGCGACAACGCCGACCACGTCGTACAGCGCCACCCTGATGGCCGGACAAATTGAGACTAGCAAAAGCGGTTTTGGCACATATGCCTTCCGCCAAGCCGGACCATCTGCATAACAAGCAATGGCCGGTGATCCAGACGATGTGACGAGTCAAGGCAGGCAGGAGACGAAAGAGGGGCCGAACCAACGGCCCCCTTTCATTTTCCGGGCATATCCGGTGTTCCGTTCCGCTGCTACGAGCGCAAGCCGGTTTCCTGCAGCATCCCGCGACGCTTGGCCTCGTAGTAGTAGCCACGCGCATACCACATGACCGCGCGGTCATGGCTTCCATCCGACAAGAGCCACGCCCCGCGCAGATAGCGCACGGCGTAGCGCAGGTTGGTTTCCGCATCCAGCAGGTCGGATGGCTGCCCGCGGAACCCCATCGTGCGCGCGGTTGCAGGCAATATCTGCATCAGACCGTAATAGGGGCCATTACGCGCACCGGGGCGATGATTGCTTTCACGGATCACCACGCGCTGCACAAGATCAACGGGCACATCGTTCTCGCGGGCCGCAGCCTCGATCAGGCGGCGCAACTCGGGCGTTTCATTGGGATAGAGCAGCGTCGAGCTTGAGACAGTCTCCTCGGGCGCCCTGCTGGCCTGTCCACAGGCAGACAGCGCCAATGCGGCCGAAATAATCAGAAAATGCCGTCTTGAACCAGTCACCATCACCGAAGCCCGTCCTCTATTTGCAGAAGACTTTTGATAGCCTGTTCACGCGACCCGCAGAAAGAGGGATCGTTCACATCGGCAACGGGACGCCTATTCCCGCGCCCAGTCGGCTGATTGCATCTCGCGCAGTCGACTGGCCGTGCGTTCGAACTCAAAGGTGCCCTCGCCTTCCATGTAAAGATATTCGGGTTCGGCAGCGGCAGAACAGATCAGACGGACCTTTGCCTCATAAAGCGCGTCGACCAGCGTCACGAAGCGCTTGGCCTCGTTGAAATTGGTCCGTCCAAGGGTCGGGATATTTTCGAGCACCAGCACGCGGGCGGCTTCGGCCAAAGCCAGATAGTCGGCAGCACCCAAGGGCTTGCCGCACAGGTCATAGAATGAGGCGCGCGCAACGCCGTTGCGGAAGGCCGGTATCGCGACCTCGCGGCCTTTGACATGCAGGGTCAAAGGGGTTGAATCGCCGCCGGTCAGATCCTGCCAGACGGCGGAAATGGCCCGCCGTGCCGCATCATTCACGGGCGTGAAATAGACAGGCGAGCCTTCCAGCCGGTCTTGGCGATAGTCACGATGGCTGACCAGTTCATGCACGACCATCTGATCCTTGAGCAGGGCAATGAAAGGCAGAAACAACTGCCGGTTCAGCCCGTGCTTGTAGAGATCGTCTGGCACCCGATTCGAGGTGGTCACGATCACGACCCCTGCCTTGAATAGAAATTCGAAAAGGCGACCGACAATCATCGCATCGGTAATATCGGTAATCTGCATCTCGTCGAAGGCCAGCACCTTGACCTCGGCTGCGACAGCCTCGGCGACAGGTGCGATTGCATCCTCGACTCCGCGCTGACGGGCCTTGTGCATGCCTGCGTGAATTTCCTGCATGAAAGCGTGGAAATGCACGCGGCGCACCGGCACGTCCAGACTGTCGACAAAAAGGTCCATCAGCATCGACTTGCCGCGCCCGACCCCGCCCCAGAGATACAACCCCTTGGGCGGCGGCGGTGCCTTGCGGAACAGGCCGCGCTTGGGCGGCTCGGCCACAGCTGCGCGAATGCGCTCCAACTCGGGCAGGGCTTCCAATTGGGCATCGTCAGCCGTCAGGCTGCCTTGCTGCACGCGCGCATCATATATCTGGGGCAGTGTTTTCATCGCTTCTCCTTACCCCGCTGCAGGCGTTGTGAAAAGACAGCTCGCCATCATCAAATATGCGGATGATCAACACATTTCGTCAATTGACGCCGACCCCGAAGCGATTAGGGTTTGCGTCAATCTCATCGGAGCCCATCATGGACCGCGCATCTCCGCTACCACCCGCGTCGATCTTTACGTCCGTTCTGGTCGTGGGGTGCATCATCATTATGGTGTCCTTCGCCGTGCGAGCAAGTTTTGGTGTCTTCCAGATCCCCATCGCAGAGGAATTCGGCTGGCTGCGCGCGGAATTCAGCCTTGCCATTGCGATCCAAAACCTTGCATGGGGCATCGGGCAGCCGGTCTTCGGCGCGATGGCGGACAAGCTGGGCAGTCGCAAGGCAATCATCCTTGGCGCGTTGGTCTATGCTGCGGGGCTCGTGCTGTCCTCATTTGCCGTAACGCCGACCGAGCATCAGATATATGAGATCTTGGTAGGTTTCGGCGTGGCGGGCACCGGCTTTGGCGTGATCCTTGCGATTGTCGGGCGCGCCTCCTCGGATGACAACCGTTCGATGAGCCTTGCGATCGCCACCGCTGCGGGATCGGCGGGGCAGGTCTTCGGCGCACCGCTGGCGGAATGGCTGCTGACGATGATGAGTTGGCAAAGCGTGTTTCTGGTCTTTGCCGCTGCCATTCTCGGGATGCTGGCCTTTCTGCCGTTGATGCGCGCCCCCACGCCCCCTGCCAGCCGCGCACAGTTGGAAGAGAGCATGGGCGCGATCCTGACCAAGGCGTTCCGCGATCCGTCATATACGCTGATCTTCCTCGGCTTCTTTAGCTGTGGCTATCAGTTGGGCTTCATCACCGCGCATTTTCCAGCCTTCGTGACGGAAATGTGCGGGCCGATCATGCCGGGCGATATCCTGCATAACATCGGGATCACCACAACCTCGGCGCTGGGGGCGGTCGCGATTTCGCTGATCGGTCTGGCCAATATCGCCGGCACGCTGGCGGCAGGCTGGGCGGGCAAGCGCTATGCCAAGAAATATCTGCTGGCGGGTATCTATACAGGGCGGACGCTGATCGCTGCAGCCTTTATCCTGACGCCCATCACCCCCGCGACCGTGCTGCTGTTCTCGGCCGGCATGGGTGCGCTGTGGCTGGCGACCGTGCCGCTGACATCGGGTCTGATCGCGCATATCTACGGGCTGCGCTATATGGGTACGCTTTATGGGATCGTATTCTTCAGCCACCAGTTGGGTAGCTTCATGGGCGTCTGGTTGGGCGGCAAGATGTATGATCTGACCGGCGATTACACGCTGGTCTGGTGGATCGGTATCGGAGTGGGCGCATTCAGCGCAATCGTGCATCTGCCGGTGCGGGAAAAGCCAATGGGGTTGGCTGCCAAAGCGGCCTGAGAAATATCAGCTTTTGCACCGCTGAAAGGGGAAGTCGCCACCGTTCATGCGCTGACGAAAGGATCAATCTGCGGCAACATCCGTCTGTAAAGCCTCAAGAACGGCGCTTGCATGGGTGTAGGTCAGTCCGTGGCCTGCGCCCTCGATCACCTCGTGGCGGGCTGTCAGGTTCCACTGCGCCAGCTGGCCCATCGCACGTAGCGGGATGATCGTGTCATCATGCCCCCAGATCGCCAGAACCGGAATATCGGCGCGACCTATAGCGCGATGCGCCTCTTCCAGCGGGCGGGGTAATATCCCGCGCAGCGAGGACAAGACAGCCGGAACAAAGCCGCGCTTGCCAAGTTCGGATTGCTGGTAATCAACAATCCCCTCGACCTCGGAATGAAGGCTCCGCTCTGCCTCGGTTGCCTGCATATGCGCGCGCGGATAGCGCAGCAGCATCAGCCAATCCCCCAGAACAGGCGTGTCGCGGGTAAAGGCTGCCAGTCGCCCTAGATCATGCCCCATCCCAGCCGGAGCCAGAAGAATCATCCGCCGCACCCGACCCGGATTGCGCGCCGTGAAAACGGTCGCGATTGCACCGCCCATCGAATAGCCCAGCAAGGTGATATCGTCACGCACCCCCTGCGAGGCCAGTAGATCATCCAACTGCCTGACAAAGAAATCCTGATCCTGCAGCCCGGGCGCTCGGTCGGAATAGCCGCGTCCGTACAGGTCATAGACCAGAACTCGAAACCCCATCCGCGCCAGACCCTGCGCGATCGCATCCCATACCATCGAGGGCGTCGTCAGCCCGTGGATACACACGGCAATCGGTCCGCGTGTCGGACCGATCCAGCGGTAATGTGTGATCCCCTGCGACAGTTCCACAAACGCGCCGGGAGCGTCGCCACGCGCTGAAGTGTTCATCGGCGCGCGCATCGCTTCGCGCACAAAGGGCCAAACGGCGATAATCACCAGAATAGCCAAAAGAACCAGTGCGGTTTGCCAGTTCATTGTGCTTCTCTCCAGGCGTCCAGAATATAGCGGCTGGTCATCAGGTCCAGATGCGCGCCGCCGCCGTTCTTGAACAGGGTGATATCATCGTCAGAGCCTCGGACAAAGGCTTCCGGATCATAGTAATCCGCCAGCACATCCGACCGCGCGATCACGCCACGCGACAGCGGGTCTTTGATCTCTCCGATATGCCCGATGGTTGTGTCGAAACTATCCACAAAGATCCGCGCCCGTTGCAGCGCCGTATCATCGGCTTCGCGCATGTCAGGGCGGTATGCGCCAATCAGGTCCAGATGGTGACCGGCGCGCAGCCATTCCCCTTTGATCACCGGCTCGGTGCTCATCGTGGCGCAGGTGATGATATCGGCCTCTGACACGGCTTGCGCCAGATCATCGGCCATTTGCATGCCGGGCCAGTCGGCGGCCATCGCTTCGGCCCCTGCCCTGCTGCGGTTCCAAATGGTGAATGCCGCGTCGGGGTAACCGGCGCCATAAGCCTCGCGCAGCGAGCGTCCGACCGTGCCAGCCCCGACAATCAGGATGCGCCGGCTGTCAGGGCGCGCCAGTCGCAGCGCAGCGCAAAGGCTGTCGCCCGCTGTCTTCCACTTTGTCACCAGATGGAAATCGACAATCGCCTCCAGCATCCCGTCACGATCAGAATAAAGCGTAACACCGCCATTCACGACAGGCTTGTCCGCCTGTGCATTGCCCGGAAAGATCGTGGCCGATTTGACCGCCAGCCCCAAGCCGTCGATCCATGCGGCGCGGTTCAGCAAGGTGTCGGGACTGCGGTAGAGGAATGTATCGGCGATTTCAGCGCGTCGCAGGGTATGGCCATGCGTCAACGCATGGGTCAGCGCACGCCAATCCAGATGTTTCTCGGCCTCAAAGGGGATGATCGGAATGCTCATATTGCCTCGCTTTGCTGCAATAGACCCTCGGCGACAAGGCGCTGCGCCCATTCGTCGGGTCCGTCGAAAAGGTGGGTTTGCCAACCGCGCGCAGCGGCGGCGGCGATGTTCTCGGCGCGGTCGTCGGTGAATAGCAAGGAGGCCGGGGGCAGGCCGCTTCTGTCTTCCAGCATCTCGTAGATACGCGGGGCGGGTTTCGTGACACCCATCTCGCCGGACAGGAACAGCCGGTCGAACTCGTCCAGAAAGGGATAAATGCCGCGCGCCAGTGCGAAAGGTTCGAGCCCGAAATTCGACAAGGCAAAGACAGGGACACCCCGCGCGCGCAAGGCCCGCAGCAATCGCACGGAACGGGGAATTTCGGGGCGGGCCATTTCAATCCAGTGGCTGTGCCAGAGGCGGATCGCATCCGCGTGGTCCGGCCAATCCTGCGCTGTGCGCTCGATCTCGACTGCAAAAACACCGCCACTGTCAACGCGGTCATTCATGGCATGAAGATCAACGTCCGAGAACATCGCACGGCGACGGTCGGGGCCGATGGTCGCATCATAGAACCGTTCGGGCTGCCATTCGATCAGCACGTTGCCGATGTCAAAGATCACCGCTTTGATACCCATCGCACTCTCCGCCGCTGGTGTCGCCAAGGGCTGTTGCCCCCAAGTCCTGACAATTCGTGCTGTCAGAGCTTTGGCCGGTCACCTGTTTTTCTGTGCCGCGCGGATCTCGCGGTCCAATGCTTCCAGAAAGCGCGACCGATCCGTCTTTGTAAAGCCTTTGCCGCCACCTTGCCGGAATGGATCAGCCGCCCGCAGGTCGGCCATCAGATCGCGGGTCGCAAGGACATTGCCGATATTGGCCTGCGTCAGCGCCTCGCCATTATGCTTGAGCACCCGCGCGCCGTTTGCCACGCATTTCGCAGCCAGCGGGATATCTCCGGTGATAACGATATCACCGGTTCCCGCACGATCGGCGATCCACATATCCGCCACATCGGGACCGGCATCGACGATGACAGTCTCGACCAGCGGATTGGCCGAAGGGCGCAGCCCCCCGTTGCTGACGATACAGAGCCGCAAAGCGTGACGGGTTGCCACGCGTTCCGCCTCGTCTTTGACGGGGCAGGCATCCGCATCGACATAGATCACTGTCATGCGTAAAGCGCCTCGGCATGGAAGGCGACGTGATCCTCCATGAATGTCGAGACAAAGAAATAGCTGTGATCATAGCCCGGTTGCAGGCGCAGCACCGCTTGCGCGCGCCTTGCCATCACCGCCTCGGCCAGTGTTTCGGGGCGCAGATTGTCCAGAAACTGGTCCTTGGTGCCGGTGTCGCAGAGCAGTGGGATATCCAGACCCACCTCGCGCATCACCAGGCTTGCGTCATGGCGCGACCAGTCGGCTTCATTCGTCCCCAGATAGGCCGTCAATTGCTTGCGACCCCAATCCGCACCGGTGGGGTTGCAGATTGGCGCAAAAGCCGACACCGACCGGAACCGCCCCGACAGACCCATGGCCAGCGTCAGCGCGCCATGCCCGCCCATAGAATGACCCGTGATTGCCTGCCTCTCGGGATCCAGCGCGAATTCCGAGAACAGCAGATCCGGCAGATCCTCGGCGATGTAATCCCACATCCGGAAATGCGGCACCCAAGGGTCTTGCGTCGCGTTCACATAGAACCCTGCGCCTTGCCCCAGATCATAGGCGGCGTCATCGGCTACAGCCTCGCCGCGCGGGCTGGTATCGGGGAACACAAGCGCGATCCCCTGCTCGGCCGCCCAGCCCTGTGCGCCCGCCTTGACCATCGCATTCTCGTGTGTGCAGGTCAGGCCTGACAGATACCACAGCACAGGCACTGGGCCGTCTTTTGCCTCGGCGGGCAGGAACAGACCAAAGGTCATATCAGTGCCTGTGGCCTTGGATGCATGAACATAGACAGCTTGCACGCCGCCGAAGCAGGCATTCTCTGAAACGGTTTTCATGATCGCTCCTCCATTCACGGGGTTGGACGCATGGCTAGACTACATGGGCCCTAGCCACAAGGTTACAGCATCGAGATCCAGCCGATCACCAGTGACACTGTCACGATACTGAACGCGGTCGAGATCAGGATCGACGAGGATACCCGATGCGGCGCCACGCCGTAATGCTGCGCCAGCATATAGACATTGCCCGCCACCGGCAGGGCTGCGGCCGCGATCATCACACCTGCGGCATAGGGCTCGACCGGAAAGATGATTAAGGCGGCTACCGCCACGGCGGCGGGATGCAGGACAAGTTTGCAGAACGATAGCCAGCCCGCAACAGACACGCGTTCCGCCGATTTTGACGCCAGCGAAGCGCCGATTGCGAACAGGGCACCGGGTGTCGCGGCATTGCCCAGCAGGATCACAAATTCGTTGAGGGGTCCGGGAATAGGAATTTCCAGCCCTGACCATGCCAGCCCCAACACGATCGACACAATCATCGGGTTCTTGATCAGCCCCAGCCCGATACTGCGGAAAATCCCCAAGGAAACCCGCCCGTCGCGCGCGCCGGTGATCAGGATCACGATAAGGCTACCAAAGACAATCAGATCAACGGCCAGCACCAGCATGACAGGGGCGATTGCAGGCTCTCCCAGCAACAGGGCGAGCATCGGAATCCCCAGAAACCCGACATTGCCGATCGTGGCGCATTGCGCCTCGATCGCGGCTTCCTGCATTGGAATACGCCGCATGAAAGCCACCGCTGTTGCCAGCACATAAACGACGATGGTGGCGGACAGATAGGCTTTGACAAAGGTTAGATCAAAGACATCGGCCAGCGACAGGTTGGCCGAAAAACGGAACAACATGGCGGACAATGCGAAGTAGAAGACGAATTTGGTCAGCCACGCCGTCGCCGCTTCGGTAAAAAAGCCGGTGCGGCCTGCGCCGTAACCGACGCCGATCACCATGAAGAAAGGCAAGGTCTTCAAGAATATCTCGAACATCCGCTGTTGGTAGCATGGCAGTTGGCCGCGTCAATCACCGATGGCGCGTGCTGCCGCCTTGCTGTTGGTCAGCCGCTTCCGATCAACACGCCAGCCGCCAGCACCAATGCACCCCCAAGAACAACCTGCAAGGCTGCGCGGAAAAAAGGCGTTTCCATGTATTTGTTCTGAATCCACGCTATGGCCCAAAGCTCGACAAAAACGACGATGATGGCGATGGTGGTCGCGGTCCAGAAATCGGTGATCAGATAGGGCAGCGCATGCCCCAGACCGCCCACTGTAGTCATGATCCCCGATGCAAAACCGCGTTTGACAGGCGATCCGCGCCCCGACAGTTCACCGTCATCAGATGCGGCCTCGGTAAAACCCATCGAGATGCCTGCCCCGATAGATGCGGCCAAGCCGACCTGAAAGGTTGTCCATGTGTCCTGCGTGGCGAAAGCCGTGGCAAAGATCGGCGCGAGTGTCGAGACAGAGCCGTCCATCAATCCAGCAAGACCGGGTTGCACCCATGTCAGCACGAATTGCCGATGCGCCTTGCGCCCCTCAGCCTCTCGAGCATCATCGGGAAGGTGGCTGGATTGAAGTTCATCAGCCAAGGCCATGTGCCCCGCCTCGGCGGCGGCCAGATCACCCAGCAATTTGCGGGTCGCAGTGTCGGTGCTGTTTTGCGCGGCTTTGAGGTAGAACGCTTCGGCCTCGCGCTCCATCGCCTCGGCCTCGGCACGGATGCGGTCAATGCCAAGGTTCTCGACCAGCCAGACCGGACGGCGCGCATAGTAACCCGCGACATGTTCGCGCCGGATCAGGGGGATCACGGGGCCGAACCTTGCCGCATGCAGATCAATCAGCCGATGACGGTGGCTATCCTCCTCGGCGGCCATTCCGTCAAAAACAGCGGCAGTGTCGGGATAATCGGTGCGCAACCGCTCGGCATAACTGCGATAGATCCTTGCATCATCCTCTTCGGACGAGATGGCCAGCGCGAGCACCTCGCGCTCGGACAGATCGCGGAAACGGCGACGTGAAAACATAAACCTCATGTGCGGGTTACCTCGATTATTTTAGAATAATTCTAATCTAATCCTGTCGCCCTGTCAGGGCAAGAGGGCAGCAGACAGCTTGCTGAAACTGAACCAATCAGTTTAAGCTGATCTGGGGAACAGGGGATAGCATTATGGGCATGAGCGCCGTTCAGGACCGCGCAAGACCGCATAAGGGGCGGAAATACGATCAGGTTCTGGATGGTGCACGTACAGTCTTCCTGATGGCCGGATTTGAAGGCGCCTCGGTTGACGATATCGCGCGCGCGGCTGGCGTGTCCAAGGCAACGCTCTACAGTTACTTTCCGGACAAGCGGTTCATGTTCATGGAAATGGCCGAGCGGGAGTGTTCCCGTCAGGCAGCGGCAGCGCTGCAGGTCATCGACATGACCGCCCCGCCCGCGCAGGTTCTCAGGCTGGCCGCGCAACGACTGATGCAAGTTCTGCTCTCCGACTTCTCGCAACGCATTTTCCGCGTCTGCGTGGCCGAGGCCGACCGCTTTCCCGAACTGGGTCGTGCCTTTTACGAAAGCGGGCCGGCATTGGGCCGCGCAAGGATCATGGACTATTTGCGGCAGGCCCACGCGCGCGGCGAGGTCGATATCACCGATTTCGAACTGGCCGCCGACCAGTTTGCCGAATTGTGCAAGGCCGATCTGTGGACTCGTGCCGTCTTTGGCATTCAGGCCCGTTTCACCGACAAGGATATCGACCGCGTTGTGGATGGTGCAGTCTCGACCTTCTTGGCGCGCTATGCCTGCGCACCCTAGGGATCAGTCGATGCGCCGCACCAGAAGCTGGTTGCCCGACCCGCGCTTGGTCTCGAATATCTTCAGATCGGCGACCAGATCGCTCAGCTTCTTCTTACCATAACTGCGGGTGTCGAAATCGGGATTGGCTGCTGTGATGAACTGACCCAAGGGGCCCAGCGCATACCAATCGTCTTCCTGATCAATGCTGTCCATCGCTTTCAGGATCAGATCCCGCGCTTCAAGCAGGTTGCTTGACGAAAGCGATGTGACCTTTGCGGTAGGCTTGTCCGTCGGGTCTGCCCCTTCAAGGTTTTCCAGAAAGATAAAGCGCTTGCAGGCTTTGCGGAACGCCTCGGGCGTTTTTTGAGCGCCGATGCCGAAGACATCCAGCCCCTGTTCGCGGATACGGCTGGCCAGCCGCGTGAAATCGCTGTCGGAGGAGATCAGCACGAAACCGTCGAAACGGCCTGAATGCATCAGGTCCATCGCGTCGATTACCAAAGCGATGTCCGAGGCATTCTTGCCCACCGTGTTGGCTGGCTGGTGATGCGGGACCAGACCGAATTCCGCCTGCACCTTGTTCCAGCCATTCATTTGCGGGCTCGAGAAATCACCGTAGACGCGCCGCACACTCGCCTCGCCCATACCCGCGATCTCTTCGAAAATGGCGCGAGTCCATCTGGGCGATGTATTGTCGGCGTCGATCAGGACGGCCAGTAACGGCGGGCGGTTGGGATTGTCCATCGGTCGGTCCAGTTTGTCAGAGTAATTCTGTAGCCTTGTCTGCCACCAGGCTGCGATACATCACCAAAGCGTCCACATAGCCTTGGACAGGATGCAGATAGGCACCGGGCAGGCGGCCTGCAATCTCGAATCCGGCGGTCTTCCATAGATCGACAGCGCGGGTATTGGTGCTGATCACGAAATTGAACTGCATCGCACGGTAGCCCGATTGCGCGGCACGGTCCAGCGCCTCGGCCAGCATGGCGCGCGCCACCCCGCGCCCCTGCGCCGCTGCGGCTGTAACGAAACCGCAATTGCATACATGCGCGCCGCCGCCTTCGGCATTGGGACGTATATAGTAGCTGCCCAGCACTTGTCCGCCATCGACGGCCACCCGCACCTCGCGCCCGGGCCCGAACCAATAGGCCAGTGCGTCAGCTTGGGAAATCGCGGGGTCAATGGCATAGGTCTCACCCGCACGAAAAACCGGATGCAGGATATCCCAGACCGCCCCTTGGTCCGCTGCTGTCGCTGCGCGCATCGTCATGTCACTCATCGCGCAACCCGCTTCATCTTGTTGTGAATACTCTCGCGCGAAGCGCATCCGGCCTTGCGGCCGGACGCCTCCCGTCAGGACAGGATCAATAGGTCACGACCGCGCGGATCGACTTACCTTCATGCATCAGATCGAAACCGTGGTTGATCTCGTCAAGGCTCAGGGTGTGGGTGATCATCGGGTCGATCTCGATCTTGCCATCCATGTACCAGTCCACGAATTTCGGCACGTCCGTGCGTCCCTTCGCGCCACCGAAAGCTGTGCCTTTCCAGACGCGGCCAGTGACCAACTGGAAGGGTCGCGTACCGATTTCCGCCCCCGCAGGTGCCACGCCGATGATGACCGATACGCCCCAGCCGCGATGCGAGCATTCCAGCGCGTCGCGCATCACCTTGACATTACCGGTCGCATCGAACGAGTAGTCCACGCCGCCAATATGATCATTTCCGCGCTGGGTCAGCTTGACGATCTCCTGCACGACCGACCCTTCGATCTTGGACGGGTTGATGAAATGCGTCATCCCGAACTTGCGCGCCATCCCTTCCTTGTCGTCGTTCAGATCGACACCGATGATCATATCCGCGCCCGCCAGCCGCAGGCCCTGAATGACGTTCAGGCCAATCCCGCCCAGACCGAAAACCGCCGCTGTCGATCCGATTTCGACACCTGCCGTATTGATCACAGCGCCGATGCCCGTGGTCACACCACAGCCGATATAGCATATCTTGTCGAAAGGCGCGTCGTCACGGACTTTGGCTAGTGCAATTTCGGGCATGACCGTGTGGTTGGCGAAGGTCGAGCAACCCATATAGTGATAGATCGGGGTGCCATCCAGCATGGAAAAGCGCGTCGTGCCATCGGGCATAAGCCCCTGACCTTGGGTGTTCCGGATCGCGGTGCACAGGTTGGTCTTCCCCGACAGGCAGGAATAGCACTGCCGGCATTCCGGCGTATAAAGCGGGATCACGTGATCGCCGGGTTTCAGCGTGGTGACGCCCTCGCCGACTTCGATCACGATGCCTGCGCCCTCATGTCCCAGAATGCAGGGGAACAACCCCTCGGGGTCCGCGCCGGAGCGGGTGAATTCATCCGTGTGGCAGATGCCGGTTGCCTTGACCTCGATCAGAACCTCGCCCGCCTTGGGGCCTTCAAGGTTCACTTCCATCACTTCCAGCGGTTTACCGGCCTCTAGGGCCACTGCGGCACGTGTGCGCATTGTCGCGTCCTCCTATTGTCCGGCGCTACCTTTTGCGAAACTGCGCCGGTGTTCAAGCTTCTCCTACCGGTCGGCAACGTTCCGGTCTAGGCTACAAGCGGATCAATAGCAGCAAAGGCCGACATTCATGCGCTACATTGCCCCTACCGCCATCCTGTTTCTCGCAGCTTGCATGCCACAGGAATCTCCGGTTTCGCTGCCCGCCGAGGATGCTTGCGGTGCAGTAGGCCTTCAGGGTCTGGTGGGGCAGCCGGTGGCACAGCAGGATTTCACCGGCATCGGCGATGTGCAGCGTATCATGGCGAATGGCAGCGCTATGACGATGGATTACCGCGCTGACCGGCTGAACGTGACCTATGACAGCCGTGGCCGGATCACACGTATCTGGTGCGGCTAGGGCGGGGACTCGACTCTGTGTACTGGCGGCTCTAAATAAGAACATTAAGTGAACATTCTGCCGTAAAGCTGTCCATGGCCCCGAAACGAATTCTATCGCTCTGGTTTCCCCGCCTTGGCGCGGAAAGGCTGCTGCGCGCGATGCGCGGCCTGCCGGATGCCCCCTTTGCCGTGATCGAACAGGCCGGCCAGATGCAGCGCCTTGCCTCGGCCTCGGTGCTGGCGCAGCGCGCAGGCCTCTATCCCGGCCAGTCGCTGCGCGATGCACTGGCACTTTGCCCCGAACTGGTGACCCGACGCCATGACCCGGCTGCCGGGGCGGCCTTTCTGACAAGGCTGCGCCGCTGGGCGGTACAATGGTCACCGCTGGTGGCCGAGCAACCGCCCGATGCGCTGGCACTTGATATCACAGGCTGCGCCCATTTGTTCGGCGGCGAGGCCGCGATGGTCGACCGGATCGGAGAGGCGCTGGCCCGCGTGGGGCTGTCGGTGCAGGCGGGGCTGGCGGACACACCGGGCGCGGCATGGGCGCTGGCGCGCCATGCCGGACGCGACGCGCGATCCGACCGCAGCGGTGACGCCATCCAGCAAGAGGCGCGCGCCACCCGTTCGCGGGCGGCAAAACGGCCGCAGATCAGGGGTGTGGCGCAAACCGGCACAACCTTTGTCCCCGCTATTGCCCAGGCAGGGCAGACCCGTTCGGCACTGGCCCATCTGCCTGTCGCGGCCTTGCGGCTGGACCCTGCCACCGTGGCGGAACTCACGCGGTTGGGCCTGCGCCATATCGGCGATCTGACCGGCCAGCCGCGCGCGGCGCTGGCACGGCGCTTTGGCAAGGGTCTGGTCTTGCGACTGGATCAGGCGCTGGGCAGCGCCCCCGAACCGATCAGCCCCGCAAAACCCGACACCGCCTTTGCAACACGGATCAGCCTGCCAGAACCTGTCGGTTTGGAGACGGATATACTGGCCGCCATCGACCGGCTGCTACCGCGCCTGTGCGAGATGCTCCATGCGAAAAGGCAAGGCGTCCGCATGTTGCGGCTTGAAGCATGGCGCAGCGATGGCCAGCGGCAGGAGATCACCCTGACCCTCGCGCGGGCCACCCATGACGCGGCCCGCATCAGGCCCTTGCTGGCGATGCGACTGGACCGGATTGACGCCGGTTTCGGGATCGATATGTTCCGGATCGAGGCGCTCCGGACCGAGCCGTTGCATGACAAGCAAAGCAGCGGCCATCTGGACGCGGCCCATGCCGCCGCAGGCCGTATCACGCGCGATACTGCGCTGGAGGATCTGATCAGCCGGATCGGGGCGCGCATCGGGATGGAGGCGATCACCCGCCACCACCCCGGCAACAGCCATATCCCCGAGAAAGCCGCACAGGAGCTGGCGGCCGCATGGTCAGAGCCCGCCCCCTGCTGGTCCAGACCTGCCGCCCCACGTCCCCTGCTGCTGTGGCGGCCCGAAGCTGTGATCGCCCCTGACACACCGCAACCGCCCGCCCGCTTCCGCTGGCGTCGCCGCGATCTGGCCCTGAGTTGTGCGCAGGGACCGGAACGTATCGCGCCCGAATGGTGGCTGGACGAGCCTGACTGGCGCAGCGGTACCCGCGACTACTGGATTGCCACAACCACATGCGGCGCAAGGCTATGGCTGTTCTTTGCGCATGGTGCAGCCATGTCGCGCGGCTGGTTCTGCCATGGCAGCTTTGCCTGACAGACCTGAACCGAGTATTTCGGGCAAGATGAAGCCGCGCAGACCCTGCCTTCATTTTGCTTGAAATACCCGACTACGACCGTGCTGACAGCGCCACATCTCAGACGGCGCGCAATCCGCCCATCACGAAATCTGCGGCCAGATCGGCATAGGCAGACCGGCTCAGGCCCTTGCCGGGGCGGTGCCACATATAGAACCAGTTCAGGATACCAAAAACCGACATGGTCAGCGCCCGCAAGCGGTCCGCGTCAAGACCGGGACGTTCGACCGCGACCGCCTCGGCCATCACGGCGACCAGACGGCGTTGCGCGGCGACCAATGGGGCTTGCCGTTCGGGTGGCAAAGTTGCCAGCGCATCCAGTTGCAGTTTATGCTCGGCGTCCGCGTCTTCATAGGCTGACAGCACCGCGAGGATCACGCCGCGAATGCCGTCCCCCCTTGCCGCTTCGACCACATCGACCAAAGCGCCAAGGTGATCATCCAGAATGTCGAACAGCAAGTCTTCCTTGCTGGAATAATAATGATAGATCAATGCCTTGGATACGCCGCAATGTTGCGCCGCACCTGTCATTGAAGCGCGGTCATAGCCATGCCGTGCGAAATAATCCGCCGCTCCCTTACGCAGGGAAGCGCGTTTCTCGTCATGGTCACGAGCCAGTCCGCGCGCCATCTCAACTGACCTTGGGGCGATTGTCGATGATACGGACAGCCTTGCCCTCGCTGCGCGCAACGCCGCCCGGATCGAAAACGTGGATTTCCACCGACAGGCCGACCATCTGCTTGATAAGATGGCCCATATCGCGCGCAGCGGCTTCGCGTCCTGACGGGCCGACACCCTCGCAGGCCTCGCAAAGCACGCGCATCGCATCCATCCGGCCCTTGCGGTGCAATTCGATCTGGAAATGCGGCGCCAGATCGCGGACTTGCATCAGCACTTCCTCGATCTGGGTTGGAAAGACATTGACGCCGCGCAGGATGATCATGTCATCGCTGCGTCCGGTGATCTTTTCCATCCGGCGCATGCTGCGCGCAGTGCCCGGCATCAGGCGCGTCAGGTCGCGCGTGCGGTAGCGAACAATCGGAAAGGCTTCCTTGGTCAGAGATGTGAAGACCAGTTCGCCCAGTTCACCATCCGGCAGCACCTCGCCGGTTTCGGGATTGATCACCTCGGGATAGAAATGATCCTCCCATATATGCAGGCCATCCTTGGTTTCCACACATTCATTAGCAACCCCTGGCCCCATCACCTCGGACAGGCCGTAGATATCGACGGCGTGCATATCGAAAGCATCCTCGATCTCGCGGCGCATCGCGTTGGTCCAGGGTTCGGCCCCGAAGATGCCGACCTTGAGCGGCGAGTTGCGCGGATCCAGCCCCTGTTTGGCGTATTCGTCAAGGATCGACAGCGCATAGGAGGGCGTGACCGTGATCCCGTCGGCGCGGAAATCCTCGATCAGGCGGACCTGTCGCGGGGTCATCCCGCCCGAGACCGGCACCGTGGTCAAACCCAGCGCATCCGCGCCAAGGTGGATGCCCAGACCGCCGGTGAACAGCCCGTAGCCATAGGCGTTATGCAGGATGTCCCCAGCGCGCAGCCCCGCGGCCCGCAAGGACCGCGCCACGACGCTACCCCAGACCGCAAGATCGGCCTTTGTATAACCAACAACCGTCGGCTGACCCGTCGTGCCCGATGACGCATGCACCCGCGCCACCTGCGCGCGCGGCACGGCGAACATGCCGAAGGGGTAATTCGCCCGCAAATCCGCCTTGGCCGTAAAGGGAAACTTCGCCAGATCGGACAGGGACCTGAGGTCGTCGGGATGCACCCCCGCCGTATCGAAGCTGGCGCGGTAATGGGGCACGTTGTCATAGGCATGACGCAAGGACCATTGCATGCGCGTCAGCTGCAACGCCGACAACTCGTCCCGGCTGGCGGTCTCGATCAGTTCAAGATCACCGGGTTTGGGCGAGAGGTCTTCCATCAGACAGACTCAAGCATCAGCGCGATACCCTGTCCCACGCCGATGCACATGGTGCAGATCGCACGTTTGGCACCCGCATCTGACAGGTTGATTGCCGCCGTCAGCGCCAGTCGTGCGCCGGACATGCCCAAAGGATGGCCCAGCGCGATGGCCCCGCCATGCGGGTTCACATGGTCCGCATCATCCGGCAAACCCAACTGGCGCATCGTGGCCAGACCCTGTGCGGCAAAAGCCTCGTTCAGTTCGACAAAATCCACGTCGTCTATTTTCAACCCGTGCCGGTCAAGCAGGGCCTGTGTCGCGGGCGCAGGTCCAATCCCCATGATGCGCGGGGCAACACCCACGGTTGCCATCGACACGATGCGCGCGCGCGGCGTCAGACCGTATTTCTTGACCGCATCGGCCGATGCGATGATCAGCGCCGCCGCACCATCATTGACGCCAGAGGCATTGCCCGCGGTCACAGATCCACCCTCGCGGAAAGGCGCGGGTAGGGCTGCCAGTTTCTCAAGCGTGGTCGCGCGCGGATGTTCATCCTGCGACACGACAATGGCATCGCCCTTGCGCTGCGGGATCGTGACGGGCGCGATCTCGCGCGCCAGTCGCCCGTTTTCTATGGCGGCGATGGCACGGGTCTGCGAGCGCAGGGCGAAAGCATCCTGATCTGCGCGGGAGATTCCGAAGTCCGCCGCGACATTCTCGGCCGTTTCAGGCATCGAGTCTGTGCCGTAGGCCTTGTGCATGGCGCGGTTCACAAAGCGCCAGCCAATGGTCGTGTCATAGATTTCCGCACGCCGGGAAAAGGCGCTGTCAGCCTTGGGCATCACCAAAGGCGCGCGCGACATCGATTCGACACCGCCAGCCAGCACAACCTCGGCCTCGCCGGTTTTCACCGCGCGGGCCGCCTGCCCCACGGCGTCCAGTCCCGAGCCGCAAAGCCGGTTCACCGTAACACCCGGCACGCCTTCGCCCAGACCTGCCAGCAGCACTGCCATTCGGGCAACGTTACGGTTGTCCTCGCCTGCCTGATTGGCGCAACCCATGATACATTCATCCACGGTCATGTCAGGGAATTGCGCCATAACCGCACGGATCACACCCGCTAGCAGATCATCGGGTCGCACCGCGGACAGTGCCCCGCCATAGCGCCCGATCGGGGTGCGAAGCCCCTCGCATAAAAACGCTTCTCTCATGTGTTGTCCTCCTTGAAATGCTCGCCAGAAATCTGCCGCGACAGACCACGGAACAGCGCCACTTTGCGCCCGTCCTCGCCTGTGACAGTCACGTCATAGACACCCGAGCGCCCCGCCAAATGCACTTCTTGTGCAAGGGCGGTCAGGACCTCGCCCTTTTTGCCGGGGCTCAGGTATGTGATAGTATTTTCCTGCGCGACAACCAACTTGTTATGGCTGTTGCAGGCATAGGCAAAGGCTGTGTCCGCCAGCGTGAAAATATACCCGCCATGGCAGATACCGTGTCCGTTCAGATGATCAGGGCGGACCGTCATTGTCATCCTCGCCTGTCCGGGGGCAATACTGACCAGCACCAGTTCCAGTGATTGCGAGGTCACATCAGTGGACCACATCGCAGCAGCCGAGCGTTCGGCGCGTTCTTGAAGCGTCATGGTTTCTCCTCCCCGTGACTGTTGCGGCAGCCTGCACAAAGCCGACCGTGCGGTCAAGAGTATTGCTTTCACGCAAATCCTGCGCCATGCTGGACAACAGACGCCGTGATCTCAAGGGAGGGATATCCGATGCTCAGACCCCATAGCTATGCCTGCGGGCGATGGATCGCACCGGGTGATACCGCTACGGACATCACGGGGCCGGTTACAGGTCAAGTGATCGCCAAGGCCGGAGGTGCAGCCCTTGATATGCAGGCCATGCTGGATCATGCGAGAGGTACAGGCGGCCCTGCGCTGCGCGCATTGGGCTTTCACGACCGCGCCCGCATGCTCAAGGCGCTGGCCGGATATCTGGACGAACGCAAGGAACAGCTTTACGCGCTGAACACCCTGACAGGGGCCACGCGGCGAGATGGCTGGGTCGATATCGACGGCGGGATCAACACGATGGGTCTCTTCGCGTCCAAAGGACGGCGCGAGATGCCCGACGGTCAGATCTATATCGAAGGCGATGTGGAAATGCTCAGCCGCAAAGGCACGTTCCTTGGTCAGCATATCGCGGTGCCGTTGCAGGGTGTGGCCGTGCAGATCAACGCTTTCAACTTTCCGGTCTGGGGCATGCTCGAAAAGCTGGCACCGGCCCTGCTGGCGGGTGTGCCCTCGATCGTGAAGCCCGCGACGCAGACCTGCTATCTGACCGAGGCTTGCGTGCGCATGATCATCGACAGCGACATCCTGCCAGAAGGGGCGCTGCAACTGGTGATCGGGCGAACGGGTGATCTTCTGGACCGATTGGGCGCGCAGGATGTGGTGGCTTTCACCGGTTCTGCCGAAACCGCCCTGATGTTGCGCGGCAATCCATCTCTGACGCGGCATTCCACGCGGTTTATGGCGGAACAGGACAGCCTGAACGCCTCGATTCTTGGTCCCGATGCGGGACCGGAAAGTGCGGAGTTTGCCCTGTTCATCAAGGAAGCCGTAGCCGAGATCACCACTAAAGCTGGCCAGAAATGCACCGCGACCCGCCGCCTGATCGTGCCGGCCGAATGGATGGAGGCTGTCGGCGATGCGCTTGGTGCCAAACTCTCGGCTGTCTCCACCGGAAATCCTGCCGCCGACGGCGTGCGGATGGGGGCCCTGGCCTCGCACGCGCAAAAGGCGGATGTGCTGGCAAGGCTGACGCAACTCAGGACCGAGGCGCGGTTGATCTTTGGCGATCCCGCATCCATGACCCTGGTGGATGCAGACCCTGAACAGGCCTTTCTGCCGCCGATGTTGTTGGCCTGTGACGATCCCGACGCCGCCCGCATCGTGCACGAGATCGAGGCTTTCGGCCCGCTTTCCACCCTGATGCCCTATCGCGATACGGCCCATGCCGCGGCGCTTGCCAATCGCGGCGGTGGCTCGCTGGTGTCGTCGCTGTTCACTGCCGATCCGGACGTCGCGCGCCAGATCGTGCTGGACAGCGCTGCATGGCATGGCCGCATCTATATCAACAACGCTGTGTCAGCGAGCGAATCGACCGGCCATGGCTCTCCCTTGCCGCATATGATCCACGGCGGGCCGGGCCGTGCGGGAGGCGGCGAGGAATTGGGCGGTGTCCGCGCAGTCCTGCACTACATGCAGCGCAGCGCCATTCAGGGCAGCCCTGACATGCTGTCCGCCATCACCGACACATGGGTGCATGGCAGCGCACAAAGCACAAGCCCCGCGCATCCGTTCCAGCGCACATTCACTGAAATCCGGATCGGCGAGACTATCCACACCGATGCCCGCACAGTCACGCTGGAAGACATCGAGCATTTTGCCCGTTTCACCGGCGACACGTTCTACGCCCATATGGACGAGGACGCCGCCCGCGCCAATCCGTTCTTTCCGGGACGCGTCGCGCATGGCTATCTTCTGCTCAGTTTTGCTGCAGGTCTGTTCGTACAACCCGATCCCGGTCCGGTACTGGCCAATACCGGCCTCAATGCCCTCAGCTTCCAGAAACCGGTCAGTCCGGGCGACAGTATCCGCGTGGCGCTGACCTGCAAACGCAAGACCCGCCGGACCGACAGCTATGGCGAGGTGGCATGGAACGCGACCCTGACCAATCAGGATGACGAACAGGTTGCGCAATACGAGTTGCTGACAATGGTGGCCTTTGAGCGCGCCTGAGACTGCGGCATGCTTCTTCTTGCCACACATATCCGGCGTCCCTCGCCGCTGCAGACAAACGGTTCAGTTGCGCGGGGATTGCGTGTAACAGACAGGCATGGACCCGCTAGATCCCGTCATAACGGCGCTGCATGCCGAATCCCGCCTGCGCGTCTGGTCGCTGGTCATCACCGTTTTCGGTGATTGCGTCCAGCATCGTGGCGGGGCCATTTCGACCGCGCGGCTGGGACGGCTTCTGGGTCGCATCGGGGTCGAACCCGGAGCGCTGCGAACAGCGCTCTCGCGACTGGGTCGCGACGGCTGGGTCGAAAGCGCGCGCAAGGGGCGGCTCAGCCACTACCGGCTTAGCCCGCAAGGCGTTGCCCGATTCTCGGAAGCCACCAGCCGTATCTATGCCGCACCGCGTCACCGCCCCGTGACCGCATGGGCCTTGTCCACCGAAGGCACAATCCAAAGCGCGGTGCCTTTGGGCGGCCTGTGGCTGACGCCATCGGAAATGGTAGTGGGCACAAAACCGGCATTCCGTATCGAAGGGCAAATCACCGATCTTTCAGCGGAACTAAGGGCCAGCCTGATCCATCCCGATCATGCCAGTGCGCTACAGCTTCTGCATGCGGATCTGGACAAACTGGCCCTGATCACTGCCGACCCGCTCAGCCATGCCGCAGCGCGCATCCTACTGGTTCATCGCTGGCGGCGGATTGTGCTGCGCTTTCCGGACTTGCCACAAAACCTTTTGCCCGAAAGTCTGGCAATGCGCGACCCGCGATCCCGCGTTGCCGAAGTCTACCGTCACCTGACCCCTGCCGCCGAAGACTGGCTGGACATGGCCGATGGAGAGATGTTGCCAATGCCCGCGCCGGACGACAGCCTCGGGCGTCGTTTCGGGCAGCAACTTCCGGCATAGGGCTTGATTTCGGCGCATAACAGCGCAACTCTGGCGCATGTCCACACCGCCACCCACTCCGCTGGCCCCGCATGATGCGCCCGAACAGGTCGCGTTTGACCGGCTCGAATTGGGACAAATCCTGACACTCTATGGCCGCATGGTCGCTTTGGGCGAATGGCGGGACTACGGGATATCGCATCTGCGCGAGGTCGCGGTATTCTCGATTTTCCGCCGGACCGCAGAGAACCCGCTCTACCGGATCGAAAAACGTCCTAAACTGCGCAACAAGCAGGGGCTTTATGCGGTAATCAGTATGGACGGTCAGGTTCTTAAACGCGGCCATGACCTGCGCAGCGTCTTGCGGGTGCTTGAACGCAAGCTGATCCGCGCGGTGGATTGATCCGCTGTTTTGGCGTTTCTTTTTGCCTTAACTATTCAGATCCAGCCGCCGATGGACCGTGACAGGCCCGCCCCCCTGCGCGTCAATCCGCAGCACCGCCGCGGCCAGACCTTCATAGGCGACAGCCATATGATGCGCATTGGCGTGCAGGATGGTGTCAGGCCCTGACACAAGAGCCACGTGCCCCTTCCAAAACAGCAGATCACCCCGCCGTGGGATGCTGCCATCGGTCACTCGCTGCCCCAGATCCGACGCCTGCATGTCACTGTCGCCGGGGCAGTCAATACCGCAGGCATGACAAGCTGCCTGCACCAGACCGGAGCAATCTATGCCGAAGGCACTGTTCCCCCCCCAGAGGTAGGGCGTGCCCAGCAACAGCGTGGCCACCGTCACGAGATCCTTTGCCAATGTCCCAAGTGGTGCAAGATGACAACTTGGAATATAACCCACATCAGTTCGGGTAAACCGGCCGTCCGACTGCAAGGCTTTGACGCGGCTGCCAAAACCAAGGCTCAGTACCTCGCGCGTTTTCATATCCGCCGCAGTATAGGCATGGGTCGCGCGCACGTTGACAAAACTGTCGGGCACCGGCCCGTCATGCAGCATATCCGTCCGGATATACCCGACATAGCCGTCACGCGCGGCCTGTACAAAACTCCATCCCTCATGGTCCTCGAACACCGTCACCTCGGCGCCGCACAACAGCTCGCGCATGCGGGGGCCGTCAGGCCGCTCGCACAAAGAGGCGAGAGGAGCCGCAACAAAGCGGGTCCAGCCCGCGACATAGGACGCCGCCGTGACCTGCCCCTTAAGAGACAATGCCGCCACGCGCGCGTTGGCGGGGGTGATCCGCGGATCGGCTGTCATAGGTCCAGCATGTCGGGCAGCGCGTCCAACAAGGCGCGCGCGCCCATGCCGACACCGCCTTTTGGTCGCGCTGGTGCGGCAGCGGGTTGCCAGCCATAGATGTCGAAATGGGTGTATCGCTGGCCTTCTCCCGCGAAGCGGCGCAGGAACAATGCGGCTGTGATCGCACCCGCAAAGCCGGATTTCGGTGCATTGTCCAGATCAGCGATCCCCGGTTCGATATCGGCCTCGTAGGGCGTCCAGAACGGCAAACGCCAGACCGGATCGGCCACACGGGATGCCGCATCCTGCAATGCAGTGGCAACCTTCGGATCATCGCTAAAGAAAGGCGCCAGGTCCGGCCCCACAGCCACCCGCGCCGCACCGGTCAGCGTGGCCATCGACACCATCAGGTCAGGGCCTTCCTCGGCGCCCAAGGCAAGTGCGTCGGCCAGAACAAGACGCCCCTCGGCGTCGGTATTGTTGATCTCGACCGTCAGACCCTTGCGCGAGGTCAGGATATCACCGGGCCGCATGGCCGAGGCACTGACCGCGTTTTCCACGGCAGGGATCAGGACACGCAATCGCAGCTTCAGACCCAAAGCCATGATCATATGGGCAAGCCCCAGCACGGTAGCTGCACCACCCATGTCTTTCTTCATCAGGCCCATCTCCGAGGCAGGCTTGAGGTTCAGACCGCCTGTATCGAAGCACACGCCTTTGCCTACCAATGTCAGCAGCGGCCCACTATCGCCCCAGCGCATGTCGATCAGGCGCGGCTCTTGCGCCGCGGCTCGGCCGACCGCATGGATCATAGGGAAATTCTGCTCAAGCAGCGCTTTTCCCTTGATCACCTGCGTCTTTGCACCGTGTTGATCTGCCAGTTCCAGACAGGCAGCTTCCAGCGCGTCGGGGCCCATGTCATTTGCAGGCGTATTGATCAGGTTGCGCGTCAACTCCTCGCCAGCGGCTATGATCTCGATCCTTGTCGCGTCGACACCCTCAGGGGCCACGAGTTGCGCCGCGCCGCGTTGCGCGTCGCGATACCGCTCGAAGGTATATCCCGCCAGAAGCCAGCCAAGCGCCTCTTCCGTGGCGCGATTCGCGGGCAAACCGGACGCTAATTGATAGATACCTTGCGGCAGATTGCTGGCCACCGTCGCCAGATGGAAACGGCCACGCGCGCGCTGTGCTGGGTTTCCGTATCCAGCCAAGACCATGACAGGGTGGCCGTTTTCGTCCGGAATCATCAGGTATTTGCCCAAACTTCCGGTAAACCCGCTGGCCTTGACCCAATGCCCCACTCTTGCCGGTTGATCCGCCAGAAAACTGTCCAGCATCTGGGTTTCGATCACATGTAAGGGCACCGAACTGGCACCGGCAGGGGCAAATGTCATGGGCATGAGCAGACCTTTTCGTCACTGGTATCCGCAGGGCAGCGCAAGCCCGCAGTTTTGAACTGCCAGCCTAGCTATCCTGTCTGCCGCTGCAAGTGGCGTCAGTCTTGCGACGGGCTTCAAACCGACAGGTCCCTGATATCCCAGACCGCTGTCAGCGACCGCTCGCCAATCCGCAGCAAACGCGCGAATGTGGCGGCCAATCCGTTATCGTCCAGCCTTTCGATGCAGATTGCAACATCACGGGCCACGCGGGCCAGCATGTGCATCCCGATCTGGTCCGCAATCGCTGCAACGGATCGCGCGACTTTGCGCAGATCATCAAACCTGCCCTGCCTAAAATAACGCTCGCCACAGGTCAGCCGAACAGCCAGTTCTTCCATAGCCCTGCCAAGAATGTCCTCGGCGCCGGCCTCGTCCAGTTGGGCATAAAGCGTACCCAAACGCTCAGGATCAAGGCGCACAACCTCGTTCTGTACCAACACTGTTACTTTTTCCACTGCTTCACCCCGATCAACACGCCCCCACGGCAGCAAGGACAATGCCGTGGCAGTCGTTCCCAAAAGGTTGAAGCTCTTCGTGATTTTCGCTCGAATTCTATGCGAATAGGGACTACTAGGGCAGACCAGCGGGGCTGTGCCCTGCTCAAACGGCACCTGAGACGAAACCAGAGAATATATTATGGACCATGCCAAAGCCCTGCCCAGCTATCTCATCCAACGCTACCAAGGCTGGAAGGCAACCGCCTACGCCGAAAACCAGAGCTGGTATCGGCGTCTTGCGGAAATGGGACAGCATCCGCGCGCGATGGTGATTTCCTGCTGTGACAGCCGCGTGCATGTCACCTCGATCTTTGGCGCGGATCAGGGCGAGTTCTTCATTCATCGCAACATCGCCAATCTTGTACCGACCTATGATCCCGATGGCGCGCAGCACGGCACATCCGCGGCAGTGGAATATGCCGTCACCGTTCTGAAAGTGGCACATGTGATCGTGCTGGGGCATTCGTCCTGCGGTGGCGTTCAGGGATGTCTGGACATGTGCAGCGGCAAAGCCCCGCAACTTGAGGAAAAAAGCAGTTTTGTCGGTCGCTGGATGGATATCCTGCGTCCAGGGTTTGAACGAATCAAAGACATTGCCGACCCAGCGGACCAACAACGCGCACTGGAAAAAGAATCTGTTCTGGTCTCGCTCAACAACCTGATGACCTTTCCCTTCGTGGCAGACGAAGTGAAAGACGGGCGCATGTCGCTGCATGGCCTTTGGACAGATATCGGTGAAGGTTCTTTGGAATATTTCGATCCGGCCAAGGGCAGTTTTTGCGTCGTATGATCCATCGTCAGGGTTGAAGCGGCAGAAATCCTTCCCACTTCGGCGCAGGAACGAGCCGTCCGGAACTATGGGCGCTAAAGAACAACAGGGGACAGTATGGACGGCATTCTTACTCTGGCAGGTGCAAACCTGATCTCACCGATTGTGCTCAGCTTCGCTTTGGGGCTTTTCGCGGCACTCGCCAGATCAGACCTGACTGTGCCGGAAGCCGTGGCCAAGGGCATGTCGATCTACCTGCTCTTCGCTATCGGCTTCAAGGGCGGTGTCGCTGTCGCCTCGCACGGGATTGACGCAACCTTGGGTCTGTCGCTGCTGGCGGGTGTTATTCTGTCTGCCATGCTGCCCCTGATCGCCTATGCGCTGCTGCGCGCGATCTCGAACCTGTCAGCAACGGATGCAGCGGCCGTTGCCGCGCATTACGGCTCGATCTCGATCGTCACTTTCGTCGCGGCATCATCGGTGCTGGAAGGACGCGGTATCGCCTATGAGGGTTATATGGTCGCCGTCGCCGCGGCGATGGAAGCACCGGCGATCCTGTCTGCTCTATGGCTTGTGGCTCGCGGATCGGGCGGAAAGAAGATGGATGCCGGCCTCTGGCACGAAATTTTGCTGAACGGGTCGATCGTATTGCTTCTGGGATCGTTTCTGATCGGGTGGATCACCGGACCGGCGGGCCTTGCACAGATCGACAGTTTCATCGTTGCGCCGTTCAAGGGCGTGTTGTGCCTGTTCCTGCTGGATATGGGCTTGGTCGCAGGGCGCGGGCTGCGTGGCGGGCGGCATGTGCTGGGCGCGGGGGCGTTGGCCTTTGGCGTCATCATGCCTGTCATCGGTGCCGGTATCGGCCTTGTTGTCGGGCTGGCGCTGGGCCTGTCCACGGGTGGCGTGACCCTGTTGGCGGTTCTCAGCGCTTCGGCAAGCTATATCGCCGTGCCTGCCGCGATGCGTGTGGCCCTGCCCGAAGCGAACCCGTCGATCTATCTGACGCTGTCGCTCGGCGTGACCTTTCCTTTCAATCTGACCCTCGGCATCCCGCTTTACATGGCGGCGGCCCAGGCCCTCACCGGAGGCTGAGACATGCAGACGCACCAAGCCAAACGCGTAGAGATCACCATCGAGGCTGTCATGCAAAACCGGCTGACCGATGCGCTGCAAGGAGCAGGCGTGACAGGCTATACCATCCTGCCGGTTCTGGGAGGATCGGGGCGTTCGGGTGACTGGACGCGAGAGGGGCAAGTCGGCCGTGCAGGTATGGTGCAGGTCGTCTGCATTATCCGGCCCGAGCGACTGGACAGTTTGCTGGACGCCGCTTTCACGGTGGTCGAGCGGCATATCGGTGTGGTCTGCGTGACGGATTGCGACGTGTTGCGGGCGGAACGGTTTTAACCCTTTCTCAAGTTTGCTGTGACAATTTGCAGGGATGGAGATGCAACCTGTCACATTCGGATTGCCCGACCCGCTGCTACGGGCAGCGGAAGAACTGGCGAAGGCGCGCGACATCAGTCTTGGCATGCTTGTCCGCGCGGCCCTCAGCGCCGAGATAAGGCGCGCCAATCTGCCGTCGAAGACGCCCAACAGGGCGGATGAGCGGCTCGTCGATCCCTTGCGGGCTCTGCTCGCTGTCGATTTCGGCGAGGCGCGCAACTGGTCGGAACTACAATCACGGCTCGCCACAAAGGGCTTCCAGCTACGCGAGGCTGGCGCGGGGCTCGCCCTGTACGCACATCCTGACGGCACACGGCTGTGCAAGGCATCCGAACTCGGCCATGCCTATGCAAGCCTGATGCGTCGTTTCGGCAAACCTTTTCCGGGGCATCCGCAGACATGGCTGGAACAGCGCGTGCTGCATCAAAAAGCCCCCTCGCCGCTTTGACGGCAAGGGGGCCTGTCTTTGTTCTTAGGCTGCGTCCGTCGGCTATCAGCCTTTCTTGAGGACTTTCTGACCAAGCACTTCGGCGATCTGCACTGCGTTCAATGCCGCACCCTTGCGCAGGTTGTCGGACACACACCACAGGTTGATCCCATTGTCGATCGTGCTGTCCTGACGGATACGGCTGATGAAGGTCGCATAGTCACCGACACATTCGATCGGAGTGACATAACCACCATCCTCGCGCTTGTCGATCACCATGATCCCCGGCGACTCCCGCAGGATATCGCGGGCCTCTGCCTCGTCCAGATGATCTTCGAACTCTATGTTGATCGATTCGGCATGGCCCACAAAAACCGGTACGCGTACGCAGGTTGCGGTGACCTTGATCTTGGCATCAAGGATTTTCTTAGTCTCGGCGACCATCTTCCATTCTTCTTTCGTCGACCCGTCTTCGAGGAACACATCGATATGCGGAATCACGTTGAAGGCAATCTGTTTGGTGAACTTCTTGGCTGGCTTGTCGTCTGTGGGATTGTAGATACTTTTCGTCTGGTCCCAAAGCTCGTCGATGCCTTCCTTGCCTGCACCGGACACGGATTGATAGGTGCTGACAACCACCCGCTTGATACGGGCGCGGTCGTGCAGGGGCTTGAGCGCCACAACCATCTGCGCGGTCGAGCAGTTGGGGTTGGCGATGATGTTCTTCTTGGAATAGCCGTGGATCGCATCCGCGTTCACTTCCGGCACGATCAGCGGCACATCGGGGTCGTAGCGATAGAGCGACGAGTTATCGATCACCACGCATCCCGCGGCGGCAGCCTTGGGCGCATAGATCTTTGTCGCCTCGGAGCCGACAGCGAACAGGGCGATATCCCAGCCCGTGAAATCGAAAGCGTCCAGGTCCTTGGTCTTGAGGGTCTTGTCGCCAAAGCTGATTTCGGTGCCAAGCGATTTGCGGCTCGCCAGAGCCACGATCTCATCCACCGGAAACTGGCGCTCGTCCAGTATGTTCAGCATTTCACGGCCCACGTTCCCCGTGGCACCAACGACGGCAACCTTGTAGCCCATCTGGGACAACTCCTTTATTCAGAACGACGCGCTCATATCGCAGCTTCGCCTTGGATTAAAGCGAATTCGCGGCGTGACCCGCCTAGTCCAGCCTGTCACGGCAAAAGACATAGACCGCCAGTCCGATCAGCAATAGCAGGGCAAAAAAACCGAATAGCAGGGAATAGGGTTGCGCCACCGCCACATCGGGGCCTACGACCGACCGGTATAGGGGACCAGTCGCCACCTGCATTACGCCAACCCCGCCGATACTGACCAGGTTCATGAAGGTGATCCCGCGCCCCGCCAGATACGGCGGCACGAAACTGCGGCCATGCGCCATGATCAGAGGAAAGGACATGCCGAAGAAGCCGATCACCGCGAACAGGACCACCGCCGCGACAATTCCCGACTGCGGCCATAATGCCAGCCCCGCCAGTGCGAGCGCACAAAGCGCATTGCCACCGAAAATCACCCATTTTCGGGTTCCAAGGATGCGGTCCAGCGGGCCATAGGCAAAAGCTCCCAGCACCATCGCCAGCCCCATGACCAGTGTGGCGGTTCCGATCAGTGCCTCGGTTGCGCCGTGGACATCCGCCAGGTAGGGTCCCACCCACAGACCGCGCAATCCCGCGGCTGGGGCGTAATTGACCATCAACAGCGGAAAGATCAGCCAAAGGGCGGGCATTTTGAGCAGATCCAGAAGCGATCCCTTTTGCGCTCCGTCGATGCGGGGCGGGTCCTGGACCGTCAGCCAGATGCCAGCGGACAGGATGACAGACAGCACCGCAAGCCCGCCAATCGTCTCGCGCCAACCCAGATTCACGACAGCCCAAGCCAACGGCGCGGTTCCTGCAAGGTTGCCAAGAGAACCGACGCCGATCATCACAGCGCCCAAAGTGGCGAACATCGCGGGCGGGTACATCCGTGCGAAGATGAAATAGGAGGCCATCAGGACAGGCGAGCAGCCAATCCCGATCAGTGCCATCGCAAGGGATATGTGCAACGGTGTTGCTGCCATGGCGAAAAGGGCGGCCCCGCCACCGCCACCAATGGCCAGTAGCACAGCCGCAGTGCGGCGCGGACCGGCCCTGTCCAGCGCAATACCCACCGGAATCTGCGCCGCAGCGAAAGTCAAAAACCACAGGCCCGAGGCAAAAGCCAGATCCTCGGGGCCTGCCCCGATGTCGCGTTCCAGCACCCGTGTCAGAACCGCCAGAAAGGCCCTGAAAAACTGACTGAGAATATAGCCTGCACAGAGCAGAACCAACCCGAGGCGCATGTGAGTTCCCTCTCCCGAAAACCCGCCCTGCGTGACATGTGCCCAAGAAATGTGCAAGATGTGAAAAGTGCTGCAGATATTCTGGCGCAAGGCCTTAGCGTTGCATCCGCAGACGCCCGACAACGCCGGTCGGAAAGAAATAGATGCTGAGCACGAAAAGCACCCCCAGCCATAGAAGCCAGCGATCCGGATCAAGCAGATCCGGCAGGATCGGCAGACCTTCGACCGCGCGGGAAGCCGTGCCCATGATACCTTGCAAATAGTTCTGCGCCAGAACCAGAAGCGTGGCCCCGATCACTGCGCCGTACATCGTGCCCATGCCGCCAATCACAACCATCAGAAGAATATCAATCATGATATCAAAGCTTAGTACCGTATCCGGTCCGACATAGCGCAGCCAGATCGCGTAGAGCGAACCGGCCAAGGCCGCCACCGCAGCCGAAATGCAGGTTGCTCCGGTGCGGTAGGCGACAACCCGAAAGCCCACGGCCTCGGCGCGGAAATCATTCTCGCGGATCGCCTGCAACACGCGTCCGAAAGGCGAGTTCACAACCCGCAAAAGGATCAGGAAAAGCAGCAACGCGCCACTGAAAACCAGATAGTATGCCAGCAAGCGCCCGTTCAGGTTTGCGCCCAGAAAACTGTCGCCAAAACGGAAGGCGGGGGTCAACTCGCGCGGGATCAGATAGGTCAGACCGTCCTCTCCGCCTGTGATCGACGACAACTGGCTGACCAGAACAGCCACAGCCGAGGCGACTGCCAGGGTGATCATCGCGAAAAAGATCGCGCGGACCCGCAAGCTGAACAGACCGATGAGGAACGCCAAGGCTGCTGCGGCAAGCGCGCCGGTCAGTGATCCGGTCAGCATCGCATCCCAGCCGCGCCCCATATTTGTGCTGGACAGCGCCACGCCATATGCGCCCATCCCGAAAAACATCGTATGAGCGAAACTGACGATCCCGCCATAGCCCAGCATCAGATCATATGAGGCGACCAGCACGATAAAGACGCAAATCCGCGCCGCAGTATCGACAGAACGGACACCTGGAAACAGGAACGGGGCAAAAGCCAGCGCGATAAAGACCAGCCCGAGGATCACCGCCAGAACAGTGCTACGGGGCAGATCGCCGGAAAGCAGCTTCACGATCATCCTATTTCGCCTTCACAACAGGTATCATGCCTTGGGGGCGCCACATCAGGATCGCGACCATCAGTCCGATATTCGAAATCAGCGCTAGTTTGGGTTCCAGAAAAGCCACATAATTCTGCATCAGCCCCACCAGCAGCGCACCGATGAAACATCCCTCGACGCTGCCCAACCCGCCTATGATGACGACGATAAAGATCAGCACCATGATCTGCTGGCCCATATGGGCGGTGATGACCTCTTGATAGAGGCCCCAGAGCACACCACCCAGACCCGCAAGCGCCGATCCGGCAATGAAAACGCCCACAAAGACCAGCCGCAGACGATAGCCCAGCGCCTCGACCATCTCGCCATTCTCGACGCCCGCGCGCACGATCAGACCCACTTTGGTATGGCGCAGGACATGCCGCATCGCCAGAAACAGCACTAAACCCAGTCCTACCGCGACAAGCCTGTATTTCTCGACCGCAGCCCCCCAGAAGGTGACAGCGCCTTTGAGTGCCTCTGGACGTGTCAGGAAAATCTCTTCCGGTCCCCAAAGGACGATAATCAGTTGCTCGACAACGATCAGGCCGCCCATCGTGACCAGAATCTGCTTGAGATGCGCGCCGTAGACCGGTTTGACGATCACCCGCTCGAAGGCCCAACCCAAGGCGCCCGTAGCCAGCATCGCGGCGATTACAGCGACGAGCATGGCGGTCAGATTGAGCAGCAGTGATGGGGCCTGCGTCATGTGACCCAGCATCAAAAGCACCGTGATGCCGATAAAGGCACCAACCGAAATGAAGACGCCATGCCCGAAATTGATGACATCCATCAGACCGAATACCAGCGTCATGCCGGACGCCATGATAAAGATCATCATCCCCATCGCCAGCCCGCTGACTGTCAGTGTCAGCCAGCTTGAGGTGGACGGAATCGCGATCAGCCCCGCAACGACCAGAAGCGGAACCAGTGCGAAAGGGATCAGCGGGGCCAGCCTGTCGCGCAGCGCGGCTTGCGCCATACGCGGTGCATGTTCGGGGGCATGTGTCATCAGTTTCCCTTCCAGTCCGGCATTCTTAACCCTCGGCTTGGACGTTCAGGCCCATCAACCGCTCTTGCAAACCGGCGTCCCGTGCCAGTTCGGCCATCTCGCCAGCCCAGATCACGCGGCCATCATCCATGACCACGGCGGCGTCACCCAAGGCGCGGGCCACGGCGAAATTCTGTTCGACCAATAAAAGGCTGGACCCTTGGTCCTTCAACTCTCGCAGAGCCCGCGCCATCGTGGCGATGATCGCAGGGGCAAGGCCCTTTGTCGGCTCGTCGATCAGGTACAAACGCCGCTCTTCGATCATGGCACGTGCGATGCTCAACATCTGTTTCTGCCCGCCCGACAGCGTTCCGGCCTGCCCTCTCCAAAAGGTTTTGAGTGGGGGAAAGACGGTAAACAACCAGTCCAGCCTTGCCGGATCGGGCTTGCCTCTACAAGCGGCGAGCACCATGTTCTCCTCCACCGTCAAATCCGAGAATATCCCCATATTCTCGGGCACATAGCCCACGCCCATCCGTGCAATTGCCGAGGTGGGCAACTGTGTGATGTCCATGCCGTCCAAGGTGATTGTCCCGCCAGAGGCCCGCCAGTGCCCCATGACAGTTCGCAAAGTCGTGGTCTTGCCCACCCCGTTGCGCCCCAAAAGCATGGTGACCTGCGCGCGCGGCACGACCAGATCGACACCCTGCAGGATATGGTACTGCGCGATATTGGTGTGGACGCCAGCCAGCGTCAGAATCGGATCAGACATCGGCCAGATCCTTGCCCATATAGGCCTCTTGCACCACGGCCGATGCCATCACCTCGGCGGGTGGACCGTCTGCGGCCAGCGCCCCGTTATGCAATACAATGATGCGGTCAGCCAGACTGCGGATCACATCCATCTTGTGCTCGACCAGCAGGATCGTGCGATCGGTCTGCGCCTTGAGGTCGGCAATCAGGTCCAGCACGACGGGCGCTTCATCCACGCTCATGCCTGCGGTGGGTTCGTCAAACATGTAGACCAGCGGATCAAGCGCGATCAGTAGCGCCACTTCCAGCTTGCGCTGATCCCCGTGGCTGAGCGCCGACACGGTCTGACCGGCGCGGTCCAGCAGACGCACGCGCGCCAGAACCGCCTCGGCCTGTTCGGTCAGATCATGCAGGGATGCGGCCATTGTCAGCAGGCGAAATCCGGTTTTGCTGCGTGCCTGCATCACAAGACGCACGTTTTCCAGCACGGAGAGGTTCGGGAACAGATTGGTTAACTGGAACGCGCGCCCGATGCCCAATGCCGTGCGCTGCGAAACCGACGCGCGGGTGATATCGCGCCCGTCAAGCGCGACGCGACCGGATGCGGCGGGAATCTGGCCCGAGATCAGGTTGAAATAGGTTGTCTTGCCTGCGCCGTTCGGACCGACAATGGCCGTCAATTCGCCACTGCGAAAGGCACAACTCACGCTGTCGACGGCGACATGACCACCAAACCGTACAGTCAGATCGCGGGTTTCAAGCAGCACCCTGCTCATTTCTGTTCCTTCCGCAGCGGGTTGGCAGGCCCGCCCCAAGCTGGCAGCCGGGGACGGGATTGTCTGGTATCAGGTATCGTGGCATTGCAGCGGGCTTGGTTTACCCGCCGTTACGGATCGGGATGGGCAGATCGTCGATCGTCAGTTCCCGCACCAGTTCGGGGATCGCCCATTCGACGCCGTCTTCAACCTTGATACGGAAGTGGTACATCGACTGAAGCGCCTGATGGTCCTCGGCGCGGAACATCATCTTGCCCTTGGGCGTCATCCATTCCATGCCTTCCATTGCGGCAATCAGCGCCTCGGTATCGGTGCTGCCCGCTTTGCGGATCGCCTCGACCACCGCGATCCCTGCCGACATTCCACCCGCCGTGAAGAAATCGGGTGGAGAGCCGAAACGCTCCTGATGGGTCTTGACCAGCCAGTCATTCACTTCGTTTTTTGGGTTCTCGTAATAGTAATAGGTCGCCCCCTCCATGCCGGGGAATTCCTTATAGGCCGACAACGCCGCAAGGATGTTCCCACCTGTCGCCATCTGGATACCGAAACGGGACGGGTCCATGGCCTGGATCTTGCTCATCGGGTTGTTGCCACCCGCCCAGATCACAAACAGCTTCTTGTCGCCCTCGACATCCTTCATCGCATTAAAGATCCGCTCGGCCGCCGCTGTGAAATCGGTGGCATCGGTCGCGGCATATTCCTCGTGAACGATCTCGGCCCCGGTCCCGTCCAAGGCTTCGCGGAAGGCAGCAATCCCGTCGCGACCAAAGGCATAGTCTTGCGCCAGCGTCGCGATCTTCACATCCGGTCCTGCCAGCGCAATCGCGTTGGATACGGCATCCTGAGAGCTGTTGCGCCCTGTGCGGAAGATGTAGCGGTTATAGTTCTCGCCGGTAATACTGTCGGCCACCGCAGGTTCGACGATCAGGATTTTTTCGTATTCCTCGGCCACCGGCAACATCGCCAGTGCGACACCTGAACTGACAGGCCCGACCGCGATATCGGCATTGTCGTCGCCGTAAGCCTCCTCGAGCAGCGCCTTGCCGATCTCGGGCTTGAGCTGGGTGTCTTTCTCGATCACGACGATTTTCTCGCCGTTGATCTCCATTGTGCCGTCTGTGGCATATTCCAGCCCCAGCATCAGCCCGTCATGCGACTGCTTGGCATAGGCCTCAAGCGCGCCGGTCTTGCCGTAGATATGGGCGATACGGATTTCCGCCATCGCGGCCGAGGTCAGCGCCAGACTGGACACAACCCCAAGAATTAATGAGCGTTTCAAAAGCAACTCCTCCCCTTGCGGCACCGGCGCTGCTCACCGGCGCATGGGGTTATCTTGGGCAGGCGGGCAATTTCATGTCAATAACGGAAACGTGATATTGGGCTGACCAAGCGTAAGAACCGGCCCGCAGAAAGCCACGGGCCGTGTCTTCGTGATCAGATGCAACGCCCGCCATCGACTTCCATCGCAACGCCTGTGATCATCCGCGCCTCGTCGGAGCACAGGAAACAGGCGGCGTTACCCATATCTTCGGGCGTCGAGAAACGGCCCAGAGGGATCGTCGACAAGAATTTCGCGCGCATTTCGGGCGTATCCTCGCCCATGAACGAGGCCAGCAACGGCGTCTCGCCCGCCACCGGGCAGATCGCATTCACGCGCAGCTTGGACGGGGCCAGTTCAACCGCCATCGTTTTGGTCGCTGTGATCATCCAACCCTTGGAGGCATTGTACCAGTTCAGTCTGGGGCGCGGGCTGAGGCCTGCAGTCGATGCGACATTCAAGATCGCGCCGCCAGCGGCCTTCATATGCGGCACCAGTTCACGCGCCGTCAGATAGACCGATTTGCAATTCACCGCGAAAACACGGTCGAATTCTTCCCCGCTTACCTCTTCCATGGGTTTGGGCAAATGCGTGATGCCCGCATTGTTCACCAGAATATCAACCTGCCCGAACTCCTTGATCGCATATGCGGCCATTTCTGCCACGCTGTCGCCATCGGCCACATTGCAGCCGAAGGACAAAGCCCCGTTGCCGACCTCTTCGGCCATCGACGCCGCACCGTCGGCGTTGATATCCACCACCAGCACGCGCGCGCCTTCATCTGCGAATTTACGCACAATACCCGCGCCAAAGCCGCTGGCGCCGCCGGTCACGATCGCTGTCTTTCCTGAAAGTCTCATATTTGTGTCCTTTGTGTTTGTTGCAGGATCAGCCGTGAAAAGCCGCGACGGTTTTCAGAACGGTGAATCCATACATCGCCTCGAAGCCCTTTTCCCGGCCATGGCCGGATTTGCCCATGCCGCCGAAAGGAAGCTCCACACCGCCGCCTGCACCGTAGTTATTGATGAAAATCTGCCCCGCGCGGATACGTTTCGCCATCCGCATCTGGCGCGCGCCGTTCTGGCTCCAAACGCTGGCGACCAGGCCGTAATCAGTGCCGTTGGCGATTTTAACCGCTTCTTCCTCGTCGTCGAAGGGGATGATCACCTGAACGGGGCCAAAGATTTCATCCCGCGCAAGGCAGTGATCGGGGCTGACGCCCGCGAACAGCGTAGGCTTGACGTAATTGCCGCCGTTAGGTGCGTTCAGCAACTGGCCCTGTCCGGCGACCTGCAGATCAGCACCCTTGTCGATAAAGCCGCTGACAAGGCTTTTCTGCTTGGCCGAGATCAGCGGCCCCACATCCAGATCATCCATCGCACGGCCCACTTTCAGCGCATCATAGCGCGCGGCCATCTTCTCGACGACCTGATCATAGATCGCCCGCTGCACCAGAATACGCGACGATGCGGAACAGGTCTGCCCTGCGTTCTGTATCCCCGCATTGACCAGAAACGGTAGCGCCGCCGCGATGTCGGCATCCTCAAACACCACCTGCGGGGATTTACCCCCCAGTTCCAGCGTCACAGGAATCACGTTGCGCGCGGCAGCTTCCTGCACCATCACGCCTGTCCCGACCGATCCGGTAAAGCTGATATGATGCACGCCTATATGCGCGGTCAGGGCCGCACCCGCCTCGCTGCCAAGCCCCGGCACCACGTTCAGCGCCCCGTCGGGCAGGCCCGCAGCCTTGGCCATCTCGGCAAAGGCAAGCGCGGTCAGGCAGGCGTCCTCCGCCGGTTTCAACACGCAGGCGTTGCCCGTGGCAAGCGCCGCCCCGACCGACCGCCCGATGATCTGCATTGGATAGTTCCAAGGCACGATATGGCCCGTTACCCCATGCGGTTCGCGCAAAGTATAAACGGTATAGCCGTCCAGATAGGGGATGGTTTCGCCATGCAGCTTGTCCGCTGCGCCGCCGTAGAACTCCATATAGCGCGCCAAGGCCACCGCATCGGCGCGCGCCTGCTTGAGCGGCTTGCCCACATCCATCGCCTCGATCCGCGCCAGATCGTCAACGCGTTCCAGCACCATGCGGCCCAGCGTCATCAGGATGCGACCACGCTCTGCCGCACTCATCCTTCCCCAAGGTCCATGTCGCGCCGTCTCGGCTGCGGCCACGGCCGCGTCGATATCCGCACTGGCACCGCGCGCGATCTGGCCGATCACCTCGCCGGTCGATGGATTCTCAAGTGGCAGGTATTGCCCACCCGAGGGCGCCACCCACTGCCCACCGATCAGGCATTTGGACGGGTCGAACCACAGTCCCAGATCATCGCTCATTGTCGTTCCTCCTCAGGCGGCATGCGTATCCGGCAGACGGGGCGTCGCCGAAAGCAGTTGTTGTGTATAGGGATGGGTCGGCGCATCAAAAATCAAAGCGGTATCGCCCTGCTCGACGATCTTGCCCGCCTGCATCACCAGCACACGGTCGGTGACCTGCCTTACAACCGATAGATCGTGGCTGATGAACAGATAGGTCAGGCCCATGCGGTCCCCCAGATCGGCAAGAAGGTCCAGAATCTGGGCGCGGATCGAAACATCCAGCGCCGACACCGCCTCGTCCAGAATGATCAGGTCGGGTCTGATGATCAGCGCCCGCGCAATCGCGATCCGCTGGCGCTGCCCGCCGGAAAACTCGTGGATGTATTTATGCCGGTCATCCGCCGTCAGCCCCACGCTTTCCAGCGCCTCGGCAATCGCCGCATCACGGGCAGCACCTTGTGGCGGAGTATCCAGCAGATAGAACGGCTCGCTGACCAGACGGTCCACGCGGTGGCGTGGGTTGAAGCTGCCGTAAGGGTCCTGAAACACCACCTGCATGCGGCGACGCACCGCGCGATTGGCCTTGTGTCCGGTGAAGACGGACTGCCCATCCAGCAGGATCTCGCCCGCCTGCACCTCTTCCAGCCCCAAAATGGCGCGTGTCAGGGTGGATTTGCCACAACCGGATTCACCCACCAACCCCAAGGATTCCCCGCGCCGGATCTGGAAGCTGACATCGTCCACGGCACGGAACGTGCCCGGCTTGCCCCAGATTCCCCTGCGTGCGGTTGCATAGTCGCGGATCACACCGCGCACCTCCAGTAGCGGCACCTCTTGCGGCTGTGCCGCGCGGTCGGGCTGATGCGTCGACGCCGCGAGCAGCGCCTTCGAGTAGGGATGCTGCATCGTGCGGAACAGATCAGGCGAGGGGCCAGTTTCCACCACTGAACCATGCCGCATGATCACCAGATGATCCGCCATATCGGCGACCACGGCCAGATCATGGGTGATCATCAGCAGACCCATCCCGTCTTCCTGTACCAGCCGCTTGAGCAGCTTGAGGATCTGCGCCTGCGTCGTCACGTCCAGCGCTGTGGTCGGTTCATCCGCTATCAGAAGTTTGGGCCGCAAGGCAATCGCCATGGCGATCACGACCCGCTGGCGCTGTCCGCCCGAAAGCTCATGCGGATAGCGTGACATTGGGAAGCGGTCCTCGGGCAGTTCCACCCGGGCCAGAGCTACCCGCGCCCGCTCCTGCGCCTCGGCTTTCGACACTTTTTCGTGGACCCTGATGGTCTCGGCCACCTGATCGCCGATCGTCTGGATCGGGTTCAACGCGGTCATCGGTTCCTGAAAGACCATTCCCATGGTCCGCCCGCGCAAATGGCACAGCTCTGCCTCGGACAGGCGCAGCACATCCTGCCCGTCCAGCTGCACAGACCCGGCTGCTCGCGCCCCTTCCGGTAGCAATTGCATCACGGCCAGCGCGGTCATGGATTTACCGGACCCGCTTTCGCCGATGACCCCCACGATCTGACCCGCCTCAACGGTCAGCGACACATTATGCAGGATATCAAAGCTATGGATGGACAGGTTCAATCCCTCGATCTGCAACAGGCTCATCTGCGGTCCCTCCTGATGCGCGGGTCGAACAGATCGCGCAATCCGTCGCCCATCAGGTTCAGCCCCAGCACCGTCAGCAGGATCGCCATGCCGGGAAAAATCGCCATATGCGGCGCGATCGAGATCATCGTCTGGCTGTCGGCCAGCATCCGCCCCCAACTGGGGATCGGTGGCTGCGCGCCAAGCCCGACATAAGACAAAGCTGCCTCGGCCAGAATTCCAAGACTGAACTGGATCGTCCCCTGCACAATCAGCAGATTGGTGACATTGGGCAGGATATGTTCGGCACTGATCCTGACCGCACCCTTGCCGGCCACGCGCGCCGCCATCACATAATCGCGGGTCCACAAACTCAGCGCCGCGCCGCGCGTCAGACGCGCGAAGACGGGGATGTTGAATATCCCGATGGCGATGATCGCATTCAGCGCCGAGGGGCCGAACACAGCGGTAATCATGATGGCGATCAACAGTGAGGGAAATGCAAAGACCAGATCATTTCCGCGCATGATCACCTCGTCCAGCAGACTGCCGCGTCTTACCGCCGCCGCAAGGCCCAGCGGTACGCCAAGGCCCATGCCGATCACCACGGCCACTACCGCCACGGCGATAGATGTGCGCGCACCCACCATGATCATTGACAGGATATCACGCCCGAAATGATCCGTCCCCAGCGGGTGCGCTGCCGAGGGTGGCTTCATCCGTTCGGGTATATTCATCAAGCCCACATCCTGCGGCACCCAGGCAAAGCTGACCAGCGCGGCGCCCACGAAGACCAGTGACAGCAGCAAACCGATCACCAGCGTCCGGTTGCCCAGCGCCACTCGCAAGACAGCCGCGCTCATCGCCGTCCCCTCAGGCGTGGATCAACCGCAGCATAGGCCAGATCGACGGCGAAATTGACCATGATCACGGCAAAGACCAGAAGCATCACGACGGATTCCACCACGATCAGGTCGCGCGCCGAAATCGCCTGAAACACCAATCGCCCCAGTCCGGGCAGGAAGAACACATTCTCGATGATGATCGCACCGGCCAGCAGGAAGGAAAACTGCATCCCGATGATTGTCAGCACCGGAATCATCGCATTGCGCAGTGCATGGCGCCACAGAACCTGCCGACGCGTCAGCCCCTTGGCGCGGGCGGTGCGGATGAAATCCTCGGACAATGTGTCCAGCAGGCTTGAGCGCATGACACGGGTCAGGATGCTGGCCTGCGGTAGCGCCAGCGCGATGGCAGGCAGGGTCAAGCTTTTCATACCGGCCAGAAACCCCTGTTCCCATCCAGCAAAACCGCCTGCGGAGAACCAGCCCAGATTGATGGCAAAGACCAGCACCATCAGCATGGCAAACCAGAAATTCGGGATCGCCACGCCCAGCTGGGTCACGCCCATGACACCCATGTCAGCGGCAGAACCGCGCCGCGATGCCGCCCAGACACCCGCCGGAAAAGCGATCACGGTGCTTAAGGTCAGGGCATAAGCCGCCAGTGGCAGGCTGATCCACATCCGGTCACCGATCATCTCGGCCACTGGTGTGCGATAGGTGTAGGACGTGCCAAAGTCACCGACCAGCATCCCGCCCACCCATGAGGTGTAGCGCTCGAATACCGATCCGTTAAGTCCCAACTGGTCGCGCAAAGCGGCCAGCGTGTCGGCTTGGGCATTCATTCCCAGCATATAGGCCGCGGGATCGCCAGGCACGACCTCGATCGCCAGAAAGATCACCAGACTTGCCACAGCCAGCGAGATCACCAGCGAGACCAGCCGTTTCAGCACATAGCGCAGCATTCGCCCCGTATCCCGCCCAGACGTGGCCGATCCGCCTGCCGCCCGGGCGCCCTCTGCTTCTTCTTGCTCAAAATATCCCCGCCGGAGGCGTCCCCGCGCGCAGTCCGCGCGAGGGGCTTCCGCAGGTCAGTGACCGGTCATTCCTGCCAGTAGACAGCGGTCAGATCATTGGCTTGTGTGGGCATGTTTTCCCACAAACCGACAACCTTGGCATTGGCCACACGCAGGGCGGCCAATTGGAAAAGATAGCCATTCACATAGTCAGCCGAGATTTTCTCCTGCGCCTGTTTCATCAGGGCGCTACGGGCCGCAGGGTCGGATTCGGCCGTCAGATCCGTCATGATCTGCTGAAAATCCGCATCGTCATACTGGAAGTAATATTCCGGATTGCCATAGATGCCGATATCCATCGGCTCGGTGTGGCTGACGATGGTCAGGCCGAAATCCTTACCGGTAAAGACCTGCTCCAGCCATTGCGCCCATTCAAGGTTGCTGATCTCTGTCTCGATCCCCACAGCGCGCAGCTGTGATGCGATGATCTCGCCTCCGCGCCGCGCATAGGCGGGGGGCGGCAGTTTCAGCGTGGTGGTGAAACCATCCGCGAAACCTGCCTCGGCCAGCAGTGATTTGGCCAGTTCGGGATCATAGGCGGAATTGGCTGTCAGATCGACGTAGTCAGGGTGATGCGGTGCGAAATGTGTGCCGATCGGTGTGCCATAGCCGAACATCGCGCCATCAATGATGGCCTGACGATCAATCGCATGGGCCAGCGCCTTGCGGACGCGGACATCGTCAAACGGTGCCTGCTTGTTGTTGGTGGACAGGATTGTCTCGCCTTCGGTCGAGCCGATCAGCACCTGAAAGCGCGGGTCGGCATCAAATTGCGGCAGGTTCTCGGGTGCGGGAAAGCCCACGAAAGCATGCACGTCCTCGGCCATCACCGCCGCGAATGCTGCAGTCGGATCGCTGATAAACTTGAAGGTGGCGCGGTCCAGCTTGGCAGGCTCGCCCCAGTAATCGGGGTTCTTGACGATATCGATCCGGTCGCCCTGCACCCAGTTGTCAAACTTGAATGCGCCGGTTCCGACCGGATTGGTCTTGATATTCTCGATGCTTTCCGGTGCCACGATCACCGCATCGCCCCAAGCCATGTTGAACAGGAAGGATCCGTTTGCAGCCTCCAGCGTGACCTTGACGGTTTGCGGGTCCACCACCTCGACGTCAGTTATTCCGGCAAACAGCGCCTTCTGGGCGTTCGCGGAATCCGCCGCGCGCGCACGGTCGAGGCTGAATTTCACATCCTCGGCGTCCATCGTGCTACCGTCATGGAAGGTGACACCCTCGCGCAGCTTGAACGTGTAAACGGTGCCATCTTCGGAAATCTCCCAGCTTTCGGCCAGTCCGGGATTGACCGCACCATCGGGGCCAAAACGGGTCAGGCCCTCGAACACATTGGCATAAAGTACCTCGTCGATGGCGCCTGCGGCGGCGCTTGTCGGATCAAGATGCGGTGGCTCCAGTTGCATACCGACGACGATATCCGTCTTTGCCTGCGCCATGCCCACGCCGGCCACCAGCGCCAGCATACTCGCCATGCCGCGCGTCACGTTCACATGTTCCATTCCGAAATCTCCCTGTTTTGCGGCGCGTTCATGCGCGCGCCAGTAGTGCGATCAGCGACCGTCCCATCACCTTTGCAGAATCCAGCATATCATCCACACCGACATATTCATCCGGTTTATGCGCAAGGTCCAGAATGCCGGGGCCATAGGCAATGCAATTCTTCAGCTTGCCAATACGGTCGATGTGTTTTTGGTCGTAAGTCCCTGGAGAAACAACATATTCTGCTTCAAGTCCCAACGTGTCGGAAATCGCCTTGGCTACAACCTGCACAACGGGGGCAGATTTTTCGGTCATAGTTGGCAGAACACTGTGCAATTCGGTGACGTCATAGCGAAAAGTCGCGCGCCGTTCGGCGACGTTGCGCAAGACCTGCATCACCTCCTCGCGAACCTCGTCGATATTCTCCTCGATCAGGAAACGCCGGTCGATCACCATGCGGCAACTGTCCGGCACACACGGCGCTGGCAGACCGGTATAGTCATCCTCCTGCTCGTTCTCGCCTCCATGGACCGAGTTGATGTTGAGCGTCGACTGTTTGGCCCCGTCAGGCACCACCGGCATACCCGTGCGTTTGAGCGCCAGCGCTGGAAAGAGTGTATCTTCCATCTCGGACATGACCGCCCCCATGTGGCGCACGGCGCAATCGCCAAGGAAGGGCATGGAACCGTGGGCGATCTCGCCATGCGTCTCGATCTCGGCCCACCAGACCCCGCGATGCCCCAAGCAGATACGGTCCTTGTTCAGCGGTTCGGGGATAATGACATGCTGCACCCGTTCGGGGCTAAAAAATCCCTTTTCGGCCAGATAGGCCACGCCGCCGAAACCGCCCGATTCTTCGTCTGCCGTGCCGCTGATCTCGATGGCTCCAGCAAAATCGGGACAGACAGCCAGAAACGCCTCGGCCGCGATGATGCTGCAAGCCAGCCCGCCCTTCATATCGCAGGCTCCGCGCCCGTAGATCTTGCCGTCTTTCAACTCGCCTCCGAACGGATCGGTCGTCCAGCCGCGTCCGACCTCGACTACGTCGATATGGCTGTTGAAATGCACACATTCCCCTGTGTAGACGCCCTCGCGTCGCGCCACGATGTTCCAGCGCGGATACTTGTCACTGTCGCCAGGGGTGCCATATGCCCGCACCATTTCTGTCTGAAAGCCCGAGGCAGACAGCCGCCTGTCGAGATATTCGCAAATCTCCAGATAGTTGTTGCCCGGAGGATTGAGCGTCGGAATGCGGATCAGATCCTGCGTCAACGCGATCAGATCATCGCGCCGCGCCATCACGGCCTCGTCCAACCTGTCTGACAGGGGCATCGGATGCATCCTTTTTTCTTGCTTCGGCAGATGCAGCATGCTTTGCCGCAACTACGGTATCAATACCGTAAAACCACGGTGCTGCTTTGGACGAACTGGACCAGATTACCCGCCTTGCCTTTGATCACGCGCCCGTCGGCATCGTGATGACGCGCCACCGCGTGATCGAGCGGTGCAACGCCACCTTCTGCGATTTGTCAGGCTATCCTGCGACGGCGCTTCTGGGCCAGAGTTTCCGTATGCTCTATGGCACGGAGGCCGAGTTCATTCAGATCCGCGATATCGGGCTGGAGCCGATGCGCCAGAGCGGGGCCTATTCGGACGAGCGTATGCTGCGCCATGCGGGGGGCTATGCGGTCTGGTGCCGCTTTCGTGCCCGCACCCTTACCCCCGATGATCCGCTGGCGCGCATCGTGATGAGTTTTGCGCCCCTCGAAGGGCGGCGCGAAGGCCCTGCCCTGACACCACGGGAACGACAGGTGGTGACATGGCTTGCGCGTGGCAAGACAAGCAAGGAGATTGCACAAGTCCTTGGGCTTTCACCGCGCACAATCGAGGATGTGCGCGCCCGTCTCATGCGGAAATATCAGGTCCGCAATACAGGGCTGCTGCTGGCGCGGTTCAGCGATCTTGGCCAGTGACGGCAAAGGCCTCGGCCACGATATCCGGCAGCGTGTCGAAATGGTCGAAACGCCAGCGTTGCGGCACCTTGTCATGCGGGATGTGGCAATAGCCCTGCGTGAAAAAGGCAAAGTCCACCCCAGCATTCTGCGCAGTTTCGGCATCGACCTCGCTATCGCCCACATAGAGACTGGACGCTTCGCCCAAAGCAGCAAAGGCGTATCGCAATGGCGTTGGAGCGGGTTTCTTGACGCTCAGGCGGTCACCGCCCACAACCGCATCGAACAGATGCGCCATCTTGAAGTGATCCAGCACCTTGCGCGCAGGCTCTTCGGGTTTGTTTGTGCAGATGCCCAGACGGTGCCCGTCGGCCCGCAACTGAGTCAGTACAGGGATAACGGCAGGATAAACCCGCGTCAGATTATTGGACGCAGCATTGTAATGCATCAGAGTCGTATCTGTCAGACGCGCATGATCCGCCATGTCGATGCCGCGCATGCCCATCGCGCGCTCCACAAGATTTGGCAGACCGCGACCAATGAACGAGATCACCTCGGGCAGATCAAGCGGGGCATGGCCCGCATCCACAAGTGTTCGGTTGATCGCCGCACGGATATCCGGCGCGCTGTCAATCAGCGTGCCGTCCAGGTCAAAGACAATCGCACTCACCCGCGCGCCGATGGTATTGCGTTGCGGATATCGCGCATGTTCTGGCCATATGTATCAGGGTTGTCGACCGATCCGCCCTTGAACACAGCCGATCCCGCCACCAGAACATCCGCCCCTGCAGCCACAACCAGAGGCGCTGTTTCAGGGGTGACGCCACCATCAATCTCGATATGGATCGGTCGGTCCCCGATCATCGCGCGCAGCTTGGAGACCTTGTCGATCTGACTATGGATGAACTTCTGCCCGCCGAAACCGGGGTTCACCGTCATCACGCAGACCATATCCACCATATCCAGCAGATATCCCACGGCTTCAGCCGGCGTGCCGGGGTTCAGCGCGACACCAGCCTTGGCCCCGTTCGCACGGATCGCCTGCATGGTGCGATGGATATGCGGACCCGCCTCGACATGCGCCGTAATGATATCCGCGCCAGCCGTGGCATAGGCCTCGATATAGGCGTCCACCGGCGAGATCATCAGATGCACATCCATCACCGTGGTGACATGCCGCCGGAACGCCGCCACTGCAGGCGGGCCGAATGTGAGGTTCGGCACGAAATGCCCGTCCATCACATCGACATGCACCCAGTCCGCGCCCTGCGCCTCGATCGCGCGGATCTCGGCACCGAAATTGGCAAAATCCGCCGAAAGGATCGACGGCGCGATCTTGATGGACCGGTTAAAGCTCATACCGTCTCTCCAAATCTGCTTCTTCTTGCTTCAAATATCCCAGCCAGACCGCCGCGATCATGCCGCCTTGCTGCCCGCTGCGCGCGGGTCCAGCTTTCCAGCCGCATAAAGTGCTGCCATATCGTCCATGCTGATCACCTTGATCGCGCTGGCATGACCCGCCGTGCCGAAGCGCTCGAAGCGGTCGCGGCACAGGTCTTCCATTTCTTTCATCGCGGGGATCATGAATTTGCGCGGATCGAACTCGCCCGGCTTTTCCATCGCGACCTTGCGGAACTGGCCGGTCAGCGCCATGCGGCAATCGGTGTCGATATTGACCTTGCGGACGCCCATCTTGATGCCGCGCTCGATCTCCTCGACGGGCACGCCATAGGTCTGGGGCATCTGCCCGCCATGGGCGTTGATCAAATCCTGCAGATATTGCGGCACTGAACTGGAGCCGTGCATCACCAGATGCGTATCGGGCAACTTGGTATGGATCGCCTCGATCGTGGACATGGCAAGGATCTCGCCATCCGGTTTGCGGCTGAATTTGTACGCACCGTGGCTGGTGCCGCAGGCAATGGCCAGCGCGTCACATTTGGTTTTCATCACGAAGTCGACCGCCTGATCGGGATCGGTCAGCAACTGGTCATGGCTCAGCTTGCCGACAGCGCCCGATCCGTCTTCCTCACCGGCTTCTCCGGTCTCCAACGAGCCCAGAACGCCCAATTCGCCCTCGACCGAGGCGCCAACATAATGCGCGGCCTGCGTGACGCGGCGCGTAATCTCGACGTTATACTCGAAGGATGCAGGCGTTTTCATATCTTCCTCAAGGCTGCCATCCATCATCACGGATGTGAAACCGTGACGGATCGCGCTCAGGCAGGTGGCGTCGTTATTGCCATGGTCCTGATGCATGCAAACCGGAATACCCGGATACATCTCGGAGAGGGCCTGCACGATGTGGCGCAGCATGATGTCGCCTGCATATTTGCGCGCGCCTTGGCTCGCCTGCAGAATCACGGGGGCGTCTACCGCCTTGGCCGCGCGCATGATCGCCAGACCCTGTTCCATATTGTTGATGTTGAAAGCGGGCACACCATAGGAATGCTCGGCTGCGTGATCCAGAAGTTGACGAAGTGTAATCAGTGCCATTTGAATAAGTCCCTCAAGGTCGACATGTCATTGCGCCGTGCGGCGCCCGTATAGGCTGCAGCCCGGCCATTCAGCCCACTGCATCGAAATATCCAGCCACCTGGCGCACCTTTTCGGGGCTACCAAAGACCAGTGGCATGCGCGCGTGCAACGCGTCTGCCGCCTGTTCCATGATCGGCCTTTGTCCGTCGGTCGCCATACCGCCCGCCTGTTCGATCAAAAAGGCGATCGGTGCCACTTCATAGACCATACGCAAACGGCCCATTTCATAGCCCGGACGCGCATCGCCGGGGTATAGGAAAATGCCGCCGCGCGTCAGGATACGGTGCGCCTCGGCCACAAGCGAGGCAACCCAGCGCATATTGCTGTCCTGCCCGTGCGGGCCTGTTTTGCCGGCCTGACAGTCCTCGATATAGTTGCGGATCGGCGCTGCCCAGTGGCGGTGGTTCGATGCGTTGATCGCGTATTCGCGCGATTGCGCCGGTGTTTGTAGCGCCCCGTTAACCAATTCGAACTGCCCTGTTGCTGTGTCCAGCACAAACATCAGCGTTCCCTTGCCGAATGTCACGACAAGGCAACACTGCGGGCCGAAGATAATATAACCGCCAGCCACCTGTTCCGATGCGGGGCGCAGGAAACTGGCCTCGGCACCTGTCTTGGCCTCGAAGATCGAAAAGATCGTACCGATCGAGACATTGACGTCGATATTGGATGACCCGTCCAGCGGATCAATCGCAAGGGCGAACCGTCCCTCGGGGTTGAGAGGCACCACGGTGTCCTGTTCCTCGGACGCATACCAGCGCACGGATGTGGCGCGCAGCGCTGCCGCGAACATGTCATCCGCCAGCACATCCAGCGCTTTTTGTCCGTCGCCGCCCGCATTTTCGCCCACAGCATGACCCAGTGACTGCCCAAGCGGGCCCCGCGCGATGATCCGCGACAGATCGATACCCACGGTGCACAGGGCCGACATGATCGGCGCGAGATCGTCGGGGATCAATTCGCTGGACAGGACTGTATCATTCTCGGCCATGTTGGTTCCGAATCCTCGCATTCTGCAGGCACAGCTTGTGCGGCTTGCCGGTTCGGCCCCTGATTATCCGAAGTTGCGCGCAAGGAAAATCCAATATCCTGTCTGAGCGGGATTCTGGTGCAAATTCCTGCCATGCCGAAGCAGTCCCGACCTGCGGAAAGTAATTTCGCACAGTTGATCCAGCCTTGTCTTTGTGCAAGCCTTGGTAAAACGGGACGGGAGGACCGGGTGAGATTTAAGGACAAGGTTGCGCTGGTCACCGGCGCATCGGGGGGGATCGGTCAGGCCACCGCGTATCGACTTGCCTCGGAAGGGGGCTGCGTCGTGATGGTTGATCTGCATGATTGCACGCTTCCGGATCAGGACAGGCCGCATCTGGCCTTGCGCTGTGACGTGGCCGACGAAGCGGCTGTCATGGCTTGTATCCATACCGTTCTGGACAGGTTCGGCAAGATCGACGTGCTGTGCAACAATGCTGGGATCACCTGCACCCATGCGCCGATCACAGAGATCGACAGCGCCGATTGGATGCGTGTGATGGGGGTGAACCTGTTCGGTACGGCGCATTTCATCAAGCATACCGCGCCTGCAATGATTGCCGCCGGCCATGGCGCTATCGTCAATACGGCGTCTGTCGCGGGTATCCGGTCGGGTGCGGGCGGCAATGTCTATTCCGCCTCGAAAGCGGGTGTTATCAACCTGACCCAGACGACCGCCTGCGATCTTGGAGGCTATGGCATCCGCGTCAATGCGGTCTGCCCCGGCCTGATCGAGACAGGTATGACGCAGCCGATTTTCGACTATGCGCGCAGCGCGGGCAAGGAAGACCGGCTGGGTGCCCGCTGCGAATTGCGCCGCTACGGAAAACCCGAAGAGGTCGCTGCCGTGATCGCCTTTCTGGCCAGCAATGACGCCAGTTATATCACCGGACAGGCCCTGCCCGTCGATGGGGGCAATACCGCCTCACTGAACCTTCCAGGGATGAAAGTTTGAACTTATGCCGATGATGACCCGCCATTACACTGTCTGGCCACCAGGTGTCCCCAAGTCGCTGGACGCGCCTGAACGCACACTTTTTGCCAATCTGGCCGAAACAGCCGCGCGCCATCCCGACCGCAAGGCGCTGGTCTTCTATGGCCGCGAATGGACCTATGCGGCCATGCTTGCCGATGTTGAAAAACTTGCCGGCTGGATGCAGGTCAAAGCGGGGATCGGCAAGGGTGACCGCGTTCTTCTATGTGTGCAGAACAGCCCGCATTTCGTGATCGCTTATTTCGCGACCTTGCGGGCGGATGCGGTCGTGGTGCCAGTCAATCCGATGAGTAAGGGGGCCGAACTGGAGCATCTGGCGCGCGACACCGGTGCGCGGCTGATGCTGGGCGGACAGGAAGGGCTAGCAGATTCCCGTCCGCTGATCGCTGCCGGCCTTTTGGACAATGTGCTGGTAGCGACCTATGCCGACATGACCACGCCGATGCAGGATGTTCCCCTGCCCGAGGCGCTTGCGAACCTGAACGCCGCCGATGTCGAAGGTCAGGGCCTGACCCGTTGGCAGGATGCCCTGGACGCAGGGCATAGGCCAGGCCCGCATCTGGCAGGGCCGGATGATCTGGCGGTGATTCCCTATAGTTCGGGTACAACAGGTCAGCCAAAGGGCTGCATGCACAGCCATCGCACCGTGATGGATACCGCGTGGGGCGGGCAGGTCTGGAATCCCTCGACGAAGGAAGATGTCCATCTGGCCACACTGCCCTTCTTTCACGTGACCGGCATGCAGGGTGTGATGAACGGCCCTGTCATCAAGGGCGGCTGCATCGTTATCCTGCTTCGCTGGAACCGCACCCACGCGGCGCGTCTGATACAGCGTTTCCGCGTAACGCGCTGGCGCTCGATCACCACAATGGCGATTGACCTTGTGAACGACCCAAATGTTGCCAGCTACGACCTGTCCAGCCTGAAATCCATCGGCGGCGGCGGCGCGTCCATGCCCGAGGCGGTGGCGAACAAACTGCACGCGATTACCGGGCTGGACTACATCGAAGGCTACGGCCTGTCAGAAACCATGGCCGCCACGCATACAAACCCCGTACATGCGCCGATGCGACAGTGTCTTGGCATCCCGATGTTCGACGTAGACAGCCGTATTCTTGCGGTCACGGACGGCACCGACTTTGGCAAAGAGCTTGGTCCAAACGAGGTCGGGGAGATCGTTACCCATGGCCCGCAGGTGTTTCTGGGCTACTGGAACAATCCCGAAGCCAGCGCAGAAGCGTTTCTGGAAATCGACGGCAAGCCGTTCTTCCGCACCGGCGATCTGGGATTTTATGACGAGAACGGCTATTTCTTTATGGTCGACCGCGTCAAGCGGATGATCAATGCCTCCGGTTTCAAGGTCTGGCCCGCCGAGGTGGAAGCGCTGATGCATCGCCATCCCGATATTGTCGAGGCCTGCGTGATCGCCAGCCCCGATCCGAGACGCGGCGAGACCGTGAAAGCCTGTGTCGTTACATCATCCGCTGCCCGCGACCATTTGACGGGACAGGATGTGATAGACTGGTGCAAAACCCAGATGGCTGCGTATAAGTGCCCGACAAAGGTGGAGTTTGTGGACAGCCTGCCGAAATCGGGGACCGGAAAGGTGCTGTGGCGCGCTCTGACCGAAGCCGAGTTTGCACCACCAAGCAAAAGCAAGACAGGAACAGAGCCGTGAGGAAAAGAACAGCCGAGCAAACGCCGGAAGTGGACGAGAAGGAATATGGCGATGACCGCCAGTTCGTGACGGCCCTGCATCGCGGTTTGGACATCCTGCGCGCTTTTACACCGCAGGACCGCTCGGGCCTTGGCAACCGTGATCTGGCAGACCGGACCGGCCTGCCGAATTCGACAGTATCGCGGCTCACCTATACGCTGCTGAAACTGGGCTATCTGGTTTACGACGAGGGCACGGGGCGCTACCGCATGGGCGTGCCTGTCCTCAGCCTTGGATATGCCTGTCTGGGCGGGCTGAAGGTGCGCGAGACCGCACAACCTCTGATGCAGCAACTGGCCGACGATTGCGGCGACGGCGTGATGGTGGCACTTGGTGGTCGTGATGACCATTCCATGACCTATGTCGCGTGCGCGCGGGCCGTGCGGGGGATGATCTCGCTCCAGCTCAATGTCGGGTCGCGGATATCGCTGGCACGCTCTGCGATGGGGCGGGCCTATATCGCGGGCACAAGCGAGACCGAGCGCGAGCAGATTATCGAAATGATCCGCGAACGCACTGCACCCGAGCATTGGCCCCGCATCCGTGACGAGATCGCGGATGCCGCAGAACAGATCCGGACGCGCGGGTTTTACGCCAATATCGGAGGCTGGCAATCCGATGTGAATTCGGTCGCCGTTCCCTATCGCTCGCCACAGGGCGATGTGCCAATGCTGGCCTTCAACCTTGGTGGCCCCGCCTATATCCTGTCGCGGGAACGGATAGAAACCGAGTTTGGCCCGCGCTTGCTGGAGATGGTGCAGAAGGTGGGCCGGATTGGGGCATGACCCCTCAGGGGATTAGTGCGATCTTGCCGACTGCACCGCGCCCCAGCACGCGAGTCAGCACCTCTGCCGCGTCGGCCAGTGGATAGCGCCCTTCGATCAGCGGCTTGACCTTTCCCGCCCGATACCAACCCAGCAACTCTTGCATGTTTTCCGCGTAGACCTGCGGTTCGTTGCGCGTGAAGTTGCCCCAGAACACGCCGACCACGCTGAATTCCTTGACCAACGCCAGATTGACGGGAAACTTCGGAATTTCGCCACCTGCAAAGCCCACGATCAACAGACGCCCGTTGCGGCCCATCGACCGCGCGCAAGCGTCGAAGGCATCACCACCGACGGTATCAAAGACGACATCGACGCCTTTGCCCCCCGTCATGGCCTTCAACCGATCCTTGAGGTTCTCATATCCGATCGCCTCATCCGCGCCATTGTCGCGCGCGATGGCGCGTTTCTCGTCGCTCGATGCGACAGCGATCACCCGCGCTCCCATAATCTTGCCAATCTGGATCGCCGCCACGCCCGTGGCCCCTGCAGCCCCCAGAACAACCAGCGTTTCACCCTGCTTGAGCGCCGCGCGTTGTTTCAGCGCATGATGCGAGGTGCCAAAGGCCACGAGCAAGGCACAGGCATCGGCTGCATCCATATCGCCGATTGGAAAGACCAGCTTTTCCGACGCGCCCACCTGTTCGGCATAGCCGCCCAGCGAACAGATCGTGGCCACCCTGTCCCCGACCTTGAGGCGCTTGACCTCGGGGCCTACGCTTTCAACTACGCCTGCCGCTTCCATCCCCGGCACGAAAGGATGTTCGGGCCGCATCTGATAGAGACCCTGCACCAGCAGCCCGTCGGGATAGTTCACCCCTGCCGCCTCAACACGGATCACGACCTGATCACCTGTCGCCTGCGGGTCGGGAACATCTCCGAACTCCAAGTGGTCCAAAGGGGCGAAGGCATTACAGATAATCGCTTTCATGGCTTTCTCCTTGGTGAACGGGGCCGCAGTATGCAGTTCGCACCAGCCTAGGCAGGCGGATTGCAGCCTTCAAGCGCCAAGGCAGAATGACGCAGCGGAAAACCTATGTCCTGTCTGTGTGTTTTGCCTTTGGCAAAGCCGATCTTAACGCTAGGCTCCGGTCAACATGAACGCGAATGGGAGGAGAACCAAATGCAGGGCATGATGATGAACAGGCCGCTGATGATCAGCGACATCCTGACCTATGCTGCCGAGGCGCACCCTAAGGCCGAGATCGTATCAGTACGGACCGAAGGTGATGTGCACCGCCAGACCTATCCTGAAACGCTGGCGCGGGTATCGCAACTGGCCCATGCCCTTTTGGGAATGGGTATCGAGAAAGGCGACCGAGTCGCGACACTGGCATGGAACGGCTACCGCCATTTCGAGTTGTACTATGCGATTTCCGGCACAGGTGCGATCTGTCACACGATCAACCCGCGCCTGAGCGCCGAGCAGATGACCTATATTGTCGAACATGCCGGCGACAAGGTATTGTTCGTTGACCTAACCTTTGTGCCGATCCTTGAAGGGCTGAAGGACCAACTGCCGCAAGACCTGATCTATGTGATCATGACCGACCGCGCGCATATGCCGGAAAACGGGTTGAACGCGCTGTGCTACGAAGACTTGCTGGAAGGCCAGCCCACCAGTTTCGACTGGCCCGTGTTTGACGAGAATACCGCATCCGGCCTGTGCTACACCTCAGGCACCACTGGCAATCCCAAGGGCGCGCTTTACTCGCACCGTTCGACCCTGCTGCACGGCTTGATGATCTCGCTGGTGATGGGATCAGCCTTCCCCGAAGGAGCCAAGGTGCTGCCCGTGGTGCCGCTGTTCCATGTCAACGCATGGGGTCTGCCCTATGCCGCCCCGATGGTGGGGCTGTCGATGGTGATGCCGGGGCCTGCGCTGGACGGGCCCAGCGTTTTCAAGCTGATGGATAATGAAGGCGTCTATTCCGCATGGGGCGTGCCGACCGTCTGGCAGGGACTTCTGGCCGAGATCAAGGCACAAGGTCGTCTGCCCAAAGGCTTTGGCGATGTGATCGTTGGCGGATCGGCAGCCCCCCGCGTGATGATCGAGGCATTCGAGAAACTGGGCGTCAATGTCGGCCATGCATGGGGCATGACCGAAATGAGCCCGATCGGCACCCACGGCAATATGCCTACATGGGTCAGGCAGCTTCCCTTTGACAAGATGATCGACGCGAAGGCCAAGCAGGGCCGCCGTGTCTTTGGTGTGGACCTCAAGATCGTAGGGGATGACGGCACCCGCCAGCCCCATGACGGTAAGGCCGTGGGCGAGTTATATGTGCGCGGCAATACCGTGGTCTCGGGATATTTCAAAAACGAGGAAGCTACAAAAAAGGTCATTGATTCCGAAGGCTGGTTCGGGACCGGCGATATCGCCTCGATTGATCCTAACGGATTTTTGTCGATTCAGGACCGCTCGAAGGATCTGATCAAGTCAGGGGGGGAATGGATCAGCTCGATTGATCTGGAAAACGTGGCCATGTCGCATCCTGCCATCGCAAGCTGCGCCGCCATCGCGATGCCCCATCCGAAATGGGACGAAAGACCGGTTCTGATCGCAGTGGCGGCAGGCGGTGACAAACCCGGCCTTGGGGATATTCACACCCATATGGAAGGGCATTTCGCCAAGTGGCAATTACCCGATGATATCGTCTGGGTGGACGCACTGCCGCTGACCGCCACAGGCAAGGTGTCGAAGCTGACATTGCGCCAGCAATTTGCGGATTACAAACTGCCGGATTTGCGCTGAGCATGAACCGTGGTGCGGTGCGGTCAGACGCGCTGCACCGTTCATCACGCAACGGAAGGTCTGACCACTGACGAGGTGCGCTTGACGGTAATTGCAATATGATGTTGCCTTGCATCTGTGAAATTCATTTCCGCATTGCGAACATAAAACCAAGGGAGGGGTGATATGTCCGACGCAACCGAAGCTCTGGCCGCGTTCCGCGCCGATATCTCCGCATGGATCAAGGACAATTGCCCTGCCTCTCTGCTGGGCCGCGCATTCAACGAAAATTCGATTGTCTGGGGCGGTCGCAAATGGAGCTTTGCAAATGACGATCAACGGATCTGGCTTGAGCGCGCCGTCAAGCGCGGCCTGACCGCACCGCGCTGGCCTGTGGAATTCGGTGGCGGAGGCCTGAGCCGCGCACAGGAAAAAATCTTCCGCGAGGAAATGACCGCAGCCGGCGCGCCACCACCGTTGCAAAGCTTCGGCTTGTGGATGCTGGGCCCTGCCTTGCTGGAATTCGGGAATGATGCACAAAAGGCTGAACACCTGCCAAAGATAACGCGCGGCGAAATCCGTTGGTGTCAGGGGTATTCGGAACCGGGCGCTGGCTCTGATCTGGCCAATGTGCAAACAAGGGCCGAGGACATGGGGGATCACTGGCTAGTCAGTGGCCAGAAAATCTGGACATCCTATGCGGATCAGGCCGACTGGATCTTTGCGCTGGTCCGCACCGACCGCGACGCGCCCAAGCACAAGGGCATATCCTTCATGCTGATGGATATGGACACGCCCGGCATCACGACCCGTCCGATCCGCCTGATCTCGGGCAAGTCGCCATTCTGCGAGACATTTTTTGACAACGTCAAAGTCCCCAAGGAACAGCTTGTCGGCGAACTGAACCGCGGTTGGGATATCGCGAAATATCTGTTGACCCATGAACGCGAGATGATCGGTGGCGGGGGTCAGGGACTACTGGGTGCGCGTTCGGTCGCACAGATAATTGCCATGCAAGAGGGCGAATTGCTGGCCGATCCTGTTTTGCGCGCCGAGGCGATGCAGACCGAAGTGGACACGCTGGCCTTTGGCCTGACAATGGAACGCTACAAGGATCAGGCCGAGGCGGGGCGCGGGGTGGGCAATGCCAGTGCGATGCTGAAATACTACGGCACCGAATTGAACAAGCGCCGCTACGAACTGATGATGGCGACCGCTGGCAGCGACGGGCTGGAATGGGACGGAGCGCATGGTGGGCTTGCGCCGGAATGGTTGCGGACCAAGGCCAATTCTATTGAAGGCGGCACCTCGGAAGTCATGCTGGATATCATCGCCAAACGTGTTCTGGAGATGCCGGGCCAATGAAAGACGCCGCACAAACCCTGATTGATACCGAAGACGAGGTCATGCTGCGCGACGCCGCGCGTGGTTTCTTGGCGGAAGCCTCGCCCGTATCTGCCTTGCGCGCCAACCGTGATGCTGGCCGCGCCCATGATCCGGCACTCTGGGCAGACATGGCGCAAATGGGCTGGACCGGTGTTCTGGTGCCCGAAACGGCCGGTGGCGCGGATATGGGGCACCGCGCAGCTGGCATTCTGGCCGAGGAAATGGGTCGCGTATTGGCGGCATCGCCCTTCCTGTCATCCGCTGTGATCGCGGCCACTGTCTTGCGACAGGCAGGCCCCGCCGCACAAGGTGCCTTGCAAACCATTGCAGCAGGACGGGCAACATATGCGCTGGCCCTCGACGAAGGCCCGAAGTTCGCGCCCGCGGCCACAGCGATGCAGGCCGAACGGCAAGGCAATACGTTCCGTCTGACCGGCACAAAGGCTTTTGTGGCCGACGGCACAACTGCAAGCCGCGTGCTGGTTCTGGCGCGCACATCGGGTGCGGCGGGCGATCCCGAAGGCCTGACCCTGTTCGATCTTGACGCCAGCCTTGCCGGACTGGACCGGCAGGCGCTGTCGACCATCGACAGCCGCGATCATGCGCGGCTTGTCTTTGACGCGGTCGCGGTAACAGGCGACGATATCATTGGCGATCTGGACAACGGGTTGGTAGCCTTGCGTCCGGGGCTTCAGGCGGGCCAGGCCGCTCTCGCTGCTGAACTGACTGGTCTGGCAGGTGGCGCCGCAGCGATCACGCTTGGTTATCTGAAAGAACGCAAGCAGTTCGACCGCACCATCGGCAGTTTTCAGGCGCTCCAGCACCGCGCCGCACATCTTTGGTCCGAGATCGAGGTGACAGCCAGCGCAATCGCGAATGCTGGCCGTGTGCTGGACAATGCGCCCGATGACGCGGCGCTTGCCGTGTCTCTGGCCAAAGCACGTGCCGCGCAGACCGCGAAACTGGCCGTATCCGAAGCTGTGCAGATGCATGGCGGCATCGGCATGACCGATGCCTATGACATCGGCTTTTTCATAAAACGCGCCCGCGTCGGGGCCGAATGGCTGGGCGATTATGGCTACCATGCTGCGGTGATCGGCGCCGCGCGTGGTATTTGATGGAAAGGACCAAAATATGACCTCGACACTGACACCTTCGCACCTGTTCGACCTAGCCGGCAAAGTCGCCCTTGTGACCGGCGGGGCAACCGGCATCGGGCGGATGGCCGCCGAGGGGCTGGCCGCCGCCGGTGCGCGCGTCCTGATCGCCAGCCGCAAGGCCGAGGCCTGCGAGGCTGTCGCGGCCGAGATCAACGGCTTGGGACTCGCAGGCTCTGTCGAAGGGTTCGGCGGTGATGTTGCAACCGAGGACGGCATTGCGGCCCTTGTGGGCGAAGTCCGGAACCGGACTGACAAGTTGCATATCCTGATGAACAACGCGGGCCGCACGTGGGGCGCTCCGATTGGCGAACACCCCTATGACGCATGGGACAAGCTGCTGCGCCTGAATGTAACCGGCATGTTCCACCTGACGCAAAGCCTGCTGCCGCTGTTGTTGGCCGCCAAAACCGGTGACGATCCCGCCCGCGTGGTCAATGTAGGCTCGGTCATGGGTGATATTCCCAAGGGCACGATGACTTATTCCTATGCCGTGTCCAAAGGCGCTGTGCACCATATGACGCGCGTTTTGTCGAATGACCTTGCGCCAATGGGCATCACCGTCAATGCTATCGCTCCCGGCCCGTTCGTGTCGAAAATGACGGCCTTTGCCCTTGCGGATGAGGAAGGCCGTAAAAAATCGGCGCAAGGCGTGCCGCTGGGGCGCGTGGGTGTGCCGGAAGATATCGCAGGCGCGCTGCAATATCTTTGCGGGCGCGGTGGGGCTTATCTCTCGGGTGCGATCCTGCCATTGTCGGGCGGGATGCAGTCGAACGCCCCCGGCAGCCTGTTCAACGAGGATCTTTGACAATGACCATGCCTGCCACCAATGTCGTCGGCCGCGCCGCATTCGAGGCGATGGTCGGCACCGAGATCGGCGTCTCGGACTGGTTCACCATCACGCAAGAGCAGATCAACCAGTTCGCTGATTGCACTCATGACCACCAGTTCATCCATGTCGATCCCGAAGCTGCTGCAAAAACGCCTTTTGGCAGCACCATCGCGCATGGGTTTCTGACCCTCTCGCTGCTGTCGGCGATGGTATATCAAATGCCCTCGATCAAAGGGGTCACGATGGGTGTCAACTACGGTATGAACAAGATGCGCTTTGTCTCGCCGGTCAAGGTGGGCGCACGCATCAGAGGCCGTTTCGTGCTGGCAGATTTCGTCGAGATCCGCCCTGACGAGGTGCAATCGACCCTTGCCGTGACGGTCGAGATCGAAGGGCAGGACAAACCCGCGCTGGTTGCAGAATGGCTGGGGCGGCGTTATTTCGGAAAGGATACCTCATGAGCATCCGGTTTGACGGTCGCGTCGCTATTGTCACCGGCGCTGGTGTCGGTCTGGGTCGCTGTCATGCGCTGGGTCTGGCAGAGCGTGGCGCAAAGGTCGTGGTCAACGATCTCGGAGCCATGACAGATGGCACGGGTCGATCATCGGACGCCGCCCGTGCTGTTGTGGACGAAATCCGCGCCATGGGTGGTCACGCTATCGCCAACGGGGCTGATGTGACGGACCCCGCGCAAGTGCAGGCGATGGTGGATCAGACACTGGCCGAATTCGGCCATGTGGATATTCTGGTCAACAACGCAGGCATCCTGCGCGACAAGACATTTGCGAAATCCACGATGGAGGATTTTCGCAGGGTGCTGGACGTGCATCTGATGGGGTCGGTCCATACCACCCACGCGCTGTGGCGGCATATGGTCGAGCGCGGCTACGGGCGCATTATCTATACCACCTCTGGGTCAGGTATGTATGGCAACTTCGGCCAATCCAATTACGGTGCTGCGAAATCCTCACTTCTGGGGTTGATGAACGTGCTTTCGCTGGAAGGGGCCAAATACGATATCCGGGTCAATATGCTGGCCCCCACCGCCGCGACTCGGATGACGGAAAATCTGTTGCCACCTGAGGCGTTGGAGCTTTTGCAGCCCGATATGATCACTCCCGGTCTGCTGGCTTTGGTCTGCGATGATGCGCCCTCGCGCATGATCCTTGGCGCGGGCGCAGGGTGCTTCACCGAGACCAAGATCACCGAAACCGCAGGTGTTGCCCTGCAAGGCGATGCGCTGTCACCCGAAGGCGTGATGGCCGCGATGGGCCAGATCCGCGATCTGCGTGGTCAGGCCGAGATGCAGGACGCCTTTGCCCAGACCCGTAAATATGCCCGCATGGCAGCCGAGGCCCGTGGCCTGCCGCTGCCGTGGAACGATTGAACCTGAAAGGAATATACCATGCGTGACGCAGTCATCGTCTCAACCGCCCGCACCCCCATTGGCAAAGCCTATCGCGGTGCCTTCAACGATACCCAAGGTCAGGCGTTGATCGGCCATGCCATCAGCCACGCGGTCAAGCGTGCAGGGCTTGAAGGCCCAGAGGTCGAGGATGTTGTGGTCGGCGCCGCCCTGCAACAAGGCTCCACCGGTGGCAATATCGCCCGTCAGGCCGCGATCCGTGCGGGCTTGCCTGTCACCGTGGCGGGCATGTCGCTGGACCGTCAGTGCGCCTCGGGCATGATGGCGATTGCGACCGCCGCCAAGCAGGTCATTTCCGACGGGATGGATGTCGCCATCGGCGGCGGTTTGGAATCCATCAGCCTTGTGCAGAACGACAAGATGAACCGTTTCCGCATGGGCGATCCGTGGATCAAGGAACACAAGCCGGCGCTTTACATGTCCATGTTGGAAACCGCCGAGATGGTCGCGCGGCGCTATGGTGTAACGCGCGAAGAACAAGACGCCTATGCCCTGCAATCCCAGCAGCGCACGGCCGCCGCGCAAGAGGCGGGCAAGTTCAATGACGAGATCGTGCCCCTGACCACTGTGATGAAGGTCATGGATAAGACCACGGGGGCTGTCAGCGATGTCGAGGTAACGCTGGACAAGGACGAGGGCAACCGCCCGTCGACCACGCTGGCCGATCTTCAAAAACTGTCCCCTGTTCACAAGGACGGGCTGGAAATTCCGGCAGGCGATTTCATCACCGCAGGTAATGCTAGCCAGTTGTCGGATGGTGCATCCGCCGCTGTCATCATGGAAGCGCGCGAGGCGGAGCGGCGCGGGCTGTCACCGCTTGGTCGCTATGTCGGCATGGCTGTCGCGGGTTGCGAGCCGGATGAAATGGGTATCGGTCCGGTCTTTGCCGTGCCGATCCTGCTCAAGAAATTCGGTCTCAAGATGGACGATATCGGGTTGTGGGAGTTGAACGAGGCTTTCGCCGTGCAAGTCCTTTATTCCCGCGACCGTCTGGGCATTCCTAACGAATTGCTGAACGTCAACGGCGGGGCCATTTCTATCGGGCACCCCTATGGTATGTCCGGCGCGCGCATGGTCGGCCATGCGCTGATCGAAGGTAAACGACGCGGCGCAAAACATGTCGTCTGCACCATGTGCGTAGGCGGCGGCATGGGGGCCGCAGGCCTGTTCGAGGTGCTTTGATGCGTCAGCTTCCCAAGCAATTGCAGGGGCTGCGGATTCCCGCAGTCGCCTCGCCCCTCTTTATCATCTCCAACCCCGATCTGGTGATCGCACAATGCAAGGCAGGAATCGTCGGTAGCTTTCCAGCGCTAAACGCGCGGGAAGCTGAAGGCGAGCCAATCCTGTTGGAAGCTTGGCTCAAGCGGATCACCGAGGAGTTGGACCGCTACAACCAGTCCAACCCCGATTTCCCCGCCGCCCCTTATGCGGTGAACCAGATCGTGCATCGCTCGAATGCGCGGCTCGAGCGGGATATCGAGATCTGCCATAAATGGAAGGTGCCGATCTGGATCACCAGCCTTGGTGCCCGGGTCGAGGTGAATGAAGCCGCCCATGATTGCGGCGGCATCGCGTTGCACGACATCATCAACAACCGCTTTGCCAAGAAGGCGGTTGAAAAAGGTGCGGATGGTCTGATCGCCGTCGCTGCAGGTGCAGGCGGCCATGCTGGCGCGCAGTCGCCCTTGGCGCTGGTCTCGGAAATTCGGACATGGTTCGAGGGGCCGGTTCTGCTATCGGGGGCCATATCGACAGGCCGTTCCATACTGGCGGCGCAAGCGATGGGTGCGGATCTGGCCTATATCGGCTCGCCCTTCATCGCGACAGAAGAGGCGAATGCCGACCCTGCCTATAAACAGATGATCGTCGAGAGCGGAGCCGAGGATATCGTCTATTCCTCGCTCTTCACAGGTGTGCATGGCAACTACCTCAAGCCGTCAATCATGCGCGCGGGCATGGACCCTGACAATCTGGAAACCGCCGACGCCACGTCGATGAATTTCGGCGAAGGCCGCTCCAAGCCCAAGTCGTGGAAGGAAATCTGGGGCGCAGGTCAGGGGATCGGCGCGGTCAAGGAGGTCGTGCCCGCCCGCGCCTTGGTGGACCGTCTGGCGCTGGAATATGATGCAGCCAAGGCCGAAATGCGCGAGATCCTGAATGCCTGAGATTTGGCTTATCCGGCACGCGCAGGCCAGTTTCGGGGCAGCTGACTATGATAAGCTGTCCGCACTGGGGCATGAACAGTCCCGCGCGTTGGGGTTTGCGCTCAAGGCGCTGGGTGCTGAACCCGACGCGGTCTTCATCGGAGCACAACGGCGGCACCGCGAGACTTGGGAGGGGATCAATACCGCGCTGGGTTTTCCGACCGCGCCCGGTATTCTGCCCGGTTTCAACGAATTCGATTTCGGCGGTCTGCTGAATGCGCGCTACCGCGGCAAGGAGCGGCCCACGACCCTGCACAGCGACAGGCGTTTGCATTTCAAGATGCTGCGCGAAACCGTGCTGGAATGGCAGCGCGGCGAGATCATGGATCCGCCCGAACCCTATGCCGCCTTTGCCGAAAGGGTCCGCGACGCGCGCGCGCAAGCCACCGCAGGCAAGCCGGAGCAGGTCATTGTCGTCACATCCGGCGGAGCGATTGGCCAGACCGTGGCAGAGGTGATGGGTGCGCCTGCAGATGCTATGATCCGGTTGCAGTTGCAGATCAAGAATTGCTCGGTCTGTCGTATCGTGGTCACCCCGCGCGGGGAACATCTGGGGACGTTCAACGAGACCCCACATATCACCGCAGCCAATGCCGCGCAGATGCTGACCTATAGCTGAGAAAGGACAGGGCGATGACTAACAATGCCGCCGCATATCTGGACACCGACGCGGTTGCCCGCTGGTTGTCGGACCATCTGCCAGGCTTCCAAGGCCCGATCACCGCCGAGAAATTCGCAGGCGGGCAAAGCAACCCGACGTTCCGGCTGGTCACGCCCGAGGGCAACTACGTCCTGCGCCGCAAGCCACCAGGACTTCTACTGAAATCCGCCCATGCGGTTGAACGCGAATTCCGTGTCCAGAAAGCTCTGGCCGACAGCGATGTGCCAGTGGCACGGATGCATGTGCTTTGCGAGGACACCGACGTGATCGGCTCGGCCTTCTATGTCATGCAGGAGATCGAAGGCCGCCATTTCGACGATCCGCGACTGCCCGGTGTGCCCGTTCAAGACCGTCGCGCCGTGCAGGACGAGATGAACCGTGTCCTTGCCGCGATCCACGATGTTGATCTGGTCGCCCGTGGTCTGGATGACTACGGTCCCGAGGGCAATTACTACCGTCGCCAGATCGACCGCTGGACCAAACAGTACCGCGCCTCTGAGATGGAGCACGTGCCCGCGATGGAAGAGCTGATCGCGTGGCTTGATACGCATATTCCGCCGGATGACGGACAGCGCACGCTGGTGCATGGCGATTACCGGATCGACAACATGCTTTTCGCAAAAGACCGGCCTGCTTGCGTGGCCGTTCTGGATTGGGAACTGTCCACGACCGGCCACCCCTACGCCGATCTGGCCGCCGTACTGATGCAATGGGCCATGCCGCCCGGCAATGAAGGGCGCGGTCTGGCCGGTGTTGACCGTGCCGCCGAAGGCCTCATGAGCGATGAGGACTTCATTGCCGCCTATTGCGCGCGGCGCGGATTGCCGGGCATCGACGATTTCGGCTTTTATCTGGCTTTCGCCTTCTTCCGCATGGGAAGTATCCTGCAAGGCGTGCTCAAAAGGGCCGTGGACGGCAATGCCTCGAACCCCGAACGTGCGCGCAAGCTGGGCAGTTTCGTGCCCACCTTTGCCCAAAGCGGACTGGACGCTGCACAAAGGGGCAAGCCATGACCTCATTGGATCCTGCACTGGTCGAAGAGGCCTATCCGCTGCAGGCGCATCTGGGCTTCGTAATGACCGGCTGGTCCGAAGGCTATAGCCGCTTCGAGCTTCCCTTGGCCCCCTTCCTGATGAACCGCTTCGGCATCCCGCATGGCGGGGTGCATGCGATGCTTCTGGATACGGTGATGGGGTTCTGCGGTAGCTATACCGGCGATCCGGACCAAACCCAGATGGCGATGACCCTGTCAATGACCGTAAACTTCATGGCACAGGCAAAAGGCAATCTGATGATCGGCGAGGGGCGCAAGACAGGTGGCGGGCGCAAGACCTTTTTTGCCGAAGGCATGGTCAAGGACGAAACCGGCATCGTGATCGCCACCGGCACAGGCGTGTTCCGCTACCGCAGTCGCTGATGCACTGAATATCTGCATGACAGAACGAACATGCGCGATCCGCTTCGGGTTGTGCGTCCCAAAAAGGAGAATGACATGACCGAGATGATGAAACGCATCGCCCTTGCTCGCCGTCCCGACGGATCACCCCAGCCCGAGGATTTCCGCTATGAGGACGCCCCGATGCCCGTCCCCGGTGAAGGCGAGGTGCTGGTCAAGGTGCAGTATATGTCGCTAGACCCTTATATGCGGGGCCGTATGGATGATGCAAAATCCTATGCCAAGCCCGTGCCCATCGACGGCACGATGGAAGGCGGGGCCGTGGGTGAGGTGATCACCTCGAACAGCAAACATTTCCAACCGGGTGATATCGCATTCGGCATGTTCGGCTGGGCTAGTCACGGCTGCCTTCCCGCACGGGAACTTCGCAAGCTTGACCCGGCCCATGGTCCTGTCACGGCGGCGCTTGGTGTGCTGGGCATGCCCGGCTTCACCGGCTGGTTCGGCCTGACAGAGTATGGCCGCCCGAAAGAAGGCGAAACACTGGTTGTTGCCGCAGCCACCGGTCCGGTCGGCTCTATGGTCGGCCAGGTCGCCAAGGCGCGCGGGCTGCGGGTTGTCGGAATCGCGGGAGGGGCTGACAAATGTAAGCTGGCGGTTGAAAAGTTCGGCTTTGACCTCTGCCTTGACCACCGCGCCTATTCGGATGGCCGAGAAATGCGCGCAGCGCTTGCCGAGGCCTGCCCCAAAGGTATCGACATCTATTTCGAGAATGTCGGCGGCAAGGTTCTGGAAGGGGTGATCCCCCTGATGAATGTCGGCGCGCGCATCCCCGTCTGCGGCATGATCAGCTGGTATGATCTGGGCGGTCTGGGCGGGGCCAGCGACAGCCCCGGCAAGGACAATCTGCCGAAACTCTGGCGCACGATCCTTGTGAACCGGATGCATGTGCATGGCTTCATCATCTCGGATCATTTCGACCATTTCCCCGCGTTCCTGTCCGAAGTCGGACCGATGGTCGCCAAGGGCAAGATCGCGGTGCAGGAAGATATCACCGAAGGGCTGGAAAACGCCCCAGCCGCTTTCATGCGGATGCTGAAGGGCGGGAATTTCGGCAAAGCTGTGGTCAAGGTCGTCTAGGGCTGATCACAAGCGCTAGGGCGGATGCGCGCCGCGCGGGGATATTTGAGGCAAGAAGAAACGGGGCGCATCTGATCAGAGCGCCCCGTTCGGCCTTGGCTCAGAAGCTCATCACGACAGTATTGTCAGCGATCAGCGCACCGGCCACGACAGGCGGCCTGGCGGCTGTGATGCCGTCCAGCAACGCATCTTCACCCACGCCTTTGTTGGGAAGGCAGATCGCGCAGACCTCGACCTTGGTCCCTGTCTTTTTCATGATGGTCTGCATCAGACCTTGCGGGCTCATCCCCATCGGCACCTGCGCTTCTGTCGCAGACGCAGGCGCATCTTTCATCGCGAGATCCCCGGCAGAACCACAAAGCAGGATCAGTGCTGTCGCGCCGGCTTGAACGGTGTTTATGGTCAGCACCATCGCCATCAGTTGCCTCTGGGCATCCTCGGCGGTGAGAATTGTCACGAGGTTCTTCTGGTCCTGCGCCTGTGCAGGCAAGCCGAGGGCGGTCCCCGCGACAAGCGCGAGGGCGGTCAGTGTGCTTTTCACGGAAAAGTCCTTTGGAGGTTGGGATAATTACTCAGGTTGACAGATCTCGTCCGCGCGGATGGCACGGAGGGTTCTGATCAGCAGGGCGATGATGATGACTGCCAGAACAGCCAGAAGACCGGTGCCCAACAGATGATGCGCCGCTGATCCGGTATGGCGGGCAAACAAGAAACTTGCGATCGTGACCGCGGCAAAGGGAAATGACAGCGCCCAGAAAGACAAAGCGAAAGGCAGTTTGACAATGCGCGGCAGTTGAACGGCCACCAGAAGCGTAAAGAGGTAGGCCCCGTTCATCAGGATACGCGCGAAGGCATCGACCTCGCCGGTCAGATGGACCCATGCGACAAAGCCGACTGCCGGAGGTGCGATCAGGATAACCAGCGTTGGCTGCAACCTTCCGGGCATAGGATCGTGAAAGATCAGGCGGTTCATCACAAGGGTCAACAGCACGATCCAGAAGATCAGGCCCACGGACAGAAAGTACCAGCTGATCTCGGTATAGCCCATTTGCACACCGGCAATCGGGACGATCACATTACCCACCGCCGGAATAAACCATGCAGGCGACAGATGCGGGGTCTGGAAAGCGCGATGACCGATCCAGCCTGAAATGACCGCAATCGTCAGCACGCCTTGCATGGCAATGCCGACAAGCCACATCGTTTCGGCAAGACTGGAAAAATAAGGCCGCGTCAGCGTAGCCAGCAGAAGCAAAGAGATGGAAATTGCCGGAAAAAAGGCCAGCCGCACGGGATGGTTCCATTCCGCCCGCACAGCATGGGGATGGCGCAGCAGCTTGACGGTGTAGATGGCGCTGACCATCACAAAAATCACCGTCGCCGCGCCGAATGCCAGACCAGAGGCCAGCGCGCCAAGATCATAAGCCTGCTCTGCAGCCCCGAGTGCCAGCGACAAACCCGCCATCCCCATGACAATCGCGAAAAAAGTCACGGGAAAATGCTCTAGCCGGCTGTGGTTTTTTGCCTGATCTGCCGATGTTTCAGACAATGCTGTCATGATGTGTCCTGTCCTGTTTTCGGGCCCGTGGAAGGCCTGTTCGATGGGAACACAACAGGTTGCAACGGCAATGTCACGTCCTACCCGCAGCAGAGCCGTCCTGTTTGCCCTGAACTAGGGCCTGCAAGGTGTAGACAAGGATCGCAAGCCCCACCGCACCCGCCGCTGCCACGCCAAGCAGCACGATCACATCGACGGGTCCACCGATATCGCGGAACCCCGAGCTTGTGATCCATTGCACGAAAACCACCGCAGCAATCGCGCCGAAAGGCATCGACAGTTGCGCCAGAAGGAATTTCCGCATCGACAATGCACGGTCGCGGACAAGCACATAAAGATAGGCCAGAGTGATCACGCCAGCGACAGCAACCATGATCCAGAACAGGGCGGGGCCAAACATCTCTTCAAAGACGGCCAGCAGGGTATCGAATGTGAGTTCTTTCATAGTGTTGATCCTTTCTCAGGCCTTGCCGCGCAACATGGCGTTATAGGTGGCCTTGAGGGCGACTTCCTTCATCAGCCAACTGATCCATAGCTCCTCTAGCGGGGCGATGATGCCGGGGAAGCTGGGCACAAGGTTGTTGTTGTAGTCGAATTCGACCAGCATAGCGCGCCCGACACGGGTGATCAGCGGGCAGGAAGTATATCCGTCATAGGCGGCGGTGCCTTCCTTGCCTTCGATCTGGGCAACCAGATGATCCTCGACCACCGGCACCTGCCATTTGACCGAAGCCGCAGTCTTGCCCTTGGGAACGCCTGCCACATCACCAAGCGCAAATACATTGCTGAAACGCGGGTGGCGCAGGGTTCTCATATCGGCCTCAACCCAGCCCTGATCGGTCCATTTGTCGGCCCAAGGCAGCGTCGAGTTGCGGATCACGTCCGGTGCGCGCTGTGGCGGGATGACGTTGATGAAGTCATAAGGCAGTTCGGCTGGACCATCCGGTGTAGTAAAACTGGCCAGTTTGCGGCTTTGATCAATCGCCGTCATGACGTGGTCATGTACCACATTCACGCCGCGATCCCCGAACAGCATGCGGACCTTCTCGCTGACGATGGGCACGCCGAACAGGGACTTGTTATTGGCGGCATAGGTAATCTCGACCTTGCCGCGATTGCCTTTCTTGCGGGCGTAATCGTCAGTCAGGAACGTGTATTTCAGCGGGGCGCCCGCGCATTTCATCTCGGTCGCGGGGCGGGTAAAAAGCGCCTGCCCGCCCATCGAGGTAAAGCGGTCCATCTCGGCCCATGTCTTGGCGGCATAATCCGGCCCCGCGTAGACTGCACCGATCCCGTTCTGCCCGACCATATCCAGCGAGAACCCCTCGATCGCGGCCCAGTCCAGCGTGAGGCCCGTCGCCACCACAAGGTAGTCATAGGGAACAGACTGCCCCGAAGCTGTGATGATACGGCTCGCCTCGGGCTCAATCTCGGCTGCGTATTCAGCGATCAGGGTCGTCTCTTTCGGAAGCCAGTCCGTCGTGCCCGTTACCGAATAGCGCGCAGGTTTGAGGCCGGCCGCGATCAGCGTGAAGCCGGGTTGATACCAATGCTCGGGTCGCCCGTCGATCAGCGTGATCTTTGCACCGTCCAGACGCAGGGCCAGACGGTTGGCAAGAGCCGCGCCGGCAGCGCCAGCTCCCAGAATAACAATCCGTGCCGATGTTTTGACCCGTGCGGCCTGCACCGGTGCGGCGGTTGTAGTTACAAGGGCCGCTGCCGCTCCAGCGAGGCCAAGAAAGGCGCGGCGCGAAGCGCGCAAGTGAGTCGTATCTGACATGGGATTCTCCTGATATATGCAAATATTAGCATACGTCAGGAAAGACGGATTTGAGATGGATCAAATAAGCAAGAAATCCTCGTGATTTTGTGGACCGATAGCCTGTCCCCCGTCACATCAAACCAAGGAGGCGCGCGGCATTGTTCTTGAGGATATCGGGACGCAATTCGTCCTTGATGTCGATCTTCTCGAAATCGGACAGCCAGCGTTCCGGGCTGATCATCGGCCAGTCAGAACCGAACAGAACCTTCTTTTTCAGGATCGAATTGGCATAGCGCACTAGAATCGGCGGGAAATATTTGGGCGACCAGCCGGACAGGTCGATATAGACATTCGGCTTGTGCTGCGCCACGGCCAGCGCCTCTTCCTGCCAAGGGAAGGACGGATGCGCCATAATGATCTTCATATCGGGGAAATCCACCGCTACGTCATCCAGATACATCGGGTTGGAGTATTTCAGCCGCATCCCATTGCCGCCGGGCATCCCCGATCCAACACCGGTCTGCCCGGTATGGAACAAGGCAATCGCGCCGGCTTCCTGGATCGCCTCGTAAAGCGGATAGGCGAAGCGTTCATTGGGGTAAAAGCCCTGAAAGGTCGGATGGAATTTGAAGCCTTTGATCCCGTAATGCTCGACCAGACGGCGCGCCTCGCGCTCGCCCATTTTGCCTTTATGCGGGTCGATCGAAGCAAAGGGAATCAGCACATCCGCGTTCTGGGCGGCAATCTCTGCCACCTCCTCGTTCTTGTAGCGACGGTAGCCGGTTTCGCGTTCGGCATCGACGGGAAAAATCACGGCCGCGATGTTCTGTTCGCGATAATGGGCTGCAGTTTCCTGCATCGTGGGCGGATGCGACCACGGCGCGCCGAAATACTTGGCCATCGTTGATTGCAGATCGTCATAACCATCGTCGGAATGGCAGCCGCAGGGTTCTTCGGCATGGGTATGTATGTCGATGGCGCGGATCTTGTCGAGGTCGATCATGGGCCAATCCTTTCGCTATTCAGGCTGGTTGATGCGGCGTAGTAACGCCACCAGAGTGTTCCGTTCTTTGGCTGTCAGCCCGCCAAGCATGACATCTTCATGCGCCTCGAGAGCCGCGAGGGCGGCCCGTCTGCGCTTGACGCCTGCAAGGGTGGCCCGCAGCGCGAAAGACCGCCTGTCGGTCAGCACACGGTGCCGACCGATCAATCCAGCCTCTTCCAGGGCGTCGATGATCAGAACCGTGTTCGAGCGCTCCATGTTCAGGCTTGCGGCCAGTTGCGACTGCGTCACATCGGGGGTATCGCAGATGACAGAGAGGGCGGAAAAGGTCGTGATCCGCAAACCCAGCGGTTCAAGCACACGGGCGGCATCCGTCTGCATGAGATTGGTTGCGCGCTTCATCGTATAGCCGACCAGCGGGCGCAGCCCACGATCCAGACCGACTGTATCAGACTTGGGCGGCGTTTGTTCGGCGGGTTTTGTGACGGGGGTACGGCTCATGTCGTTACCTGAACTCGGGGCTGCGCTTTTGCAGGAAGGCCTTCAGCCCCTCCTGCGCATCAGGGCTGGTCTGGGTCAATGCCGCGCACAGGCTTTCGGTGAACAGGCCGTCGGCCTTGGACATATCCTCGATCCGGGCAAGGGCGTGGATCATGATATAGTTGGACAGGCCCGCATTGCTGGCGATCTTGCCTGCCAGATCTCGCGCCATGTCCATCGCCTGACCGGGGCCCACAGCATAGTGACACAAACCAAGGCGCAGCCCTTCGTCTGCATTGTATTTGCGTCCGGTCAGCATCATCTCGATCATCCGGTCAGCCCCGAGAATACGGCCAACCCTGACAGAAGCACCGCCGCCGACATATATACCGCGCCTCCCTTCGGGCAGTTGGAAAATCACCGACGGTTCGGCGATCCGCACATGCGTTGCGGTTGCCAGTTCGAGACCGCCCCCGATCACCGCGCCGAACATGGCCGAGACTACAGGCAGGCCGGAGAACTGGATCTTGTCCATCACAGCATGCCAGCCACGCGAATGGCGCAATGTGCCTTCCGCGTCGCGCGCGACATGCTCGCTCAGGTCCAGACCCGAGCAGAAATGCCCCTCGGTGCCGCTCAGGATCACGACTTTGACGTTCTCGGGAGGCTTGGTGAAGAACACATCCAGTTCTGACAGAAGCTGGTCGTTCATCGCGTTGCGTTTGTCGGGACGGTTCATGGTCAGAGTGGCGACAGGCCCGTCAATCTCGAGTTTGAGTGTCTGCATCGTGGATTGGCTCATCTGGTCCGCCTTTGGCTATGTGTCATAACTATCTGGTCACGACTTTTCTTAAGTGTCGAGTCCGATCCCGCCGATAAAGACGGGACCGGACGTCAATTCAGTACATCATCCGCAAGGCAAACAAGGTGATACCGGGGAAGAGCACCAGAATGATGACGCGGATGATATCAGATGCAACGAAATACATCACCGATTTGTAGGTCTCGATCATCGGGGTCAACCGGTCCATCGAGTTGATGACGAACAGGTTCATCCCGACCGGCGGCGTGATCAATCCGACCTCGACGACGATCAGCACAAGAATACCGAACCAGATTGCAACCTCTTCGGTGGTCATGCCGAAATCCAGCGCGACGACGATCGGAAAGAAGATCGGAATCGTCAGCAGGATCATCGAAAGACTGTCCATCACCGCGCCGAAGACAAGATACAGCAGCAGCACCATCGTCAGCACCATCCACGGGCTAAGGCCAAGGCCGACCACGTAGTTCGACAACTCCTGCGGCACCTGCGACAGCGCCAGAAAGCCGTTGTAGAACGCAGCCCCCAACACGATGAAAAAGATCATCGCGGTTGACCGCGCCGTAGCCATGAAGCTTTCCACCAAGCTGTGCCGGTTCAACCCGCCATTGGCAAAGGCGATCAGCCCTGTGCCCAGCGCCCCCACTGCGGCCCCTTCAGTCGGTGTGAACACACCAAGATAGATGCCGCCGACGACGACGACGAAAACGGTCAGCACGGGCCAGACTTCGCCCAACGCCCGCAGCCTTTGGCCATAGGGCATACGCTCGCGTGGGGTGCCCGCCTCGTCCGGATGCAGGCGGGCGTAGATCGCGATGGTGATCATATAGCCCATGGCCGCCAGAATTCCGGGAATGAAGGCCGACAGGAACAGCTTGGCGATATTCTGTTCGGTCAGGATCGCATAGATCACCAGAATGACCGAGGGTGGGATCAGGATGCCAAGTGTGCCGCCTGCCGCCAGCGTGGCGGTGGAAAAGCCGCCCGAATAGCCATAGCGCTTGAGTTCCGGCAAGGCGACCTGGCTCATCGTGGCAGCGGTCGCCAGCGACGATCCGCAAATCGCGCCAAAACCGGCGCAGGCCCCGACGGCCGACATGGCAACACCCCCCTTGCGATGCCCAAGCCAGCTTTCGGCGGCTTTGAACAGCGATTGCGACATGCCGCCCAGCGTGGCGAAGTGGCCCATCAACAGGAACATCGGGATGATGGACAGCGAGTAGCTGGAGAAAGTCGAATAGGTTTCGGACTTGAGCCGTGCAAAACCCATATTGAAACTGCCTGTCACGAAAAAGAGGCCGAACAGCCCCACAAGAAACATGGCCAGACCAATCGGTAAACGCAAAAAGATCAGGATCAGCAGGGCTGGAAAGGACGCTATCCCAAGTTCAAGATTGGTCAATGATCTGCCCCTCCGACGGACATGATAGTGCGGTTTCCGAAAAACTCAGCCAGCCTGACAAAGGCGACATAGACGCCGACAACAGCAGCGACAATGGCTGCCACCAGACTGGCGGCGTAGGACCACCAGACAGGAAACTGGATCAGAAATGTTGTTTCACGATACTGCATCTTGGACAGCATGCCCTCGTAGAGCTGGAGCGCGATGAGGATCAGCACCGCTGCAAAAACGATATCAACGACCATCTGGATCAACCGGTTGACGCGAACTGACAAACCAGAGGTGAAGATATCCACAGTCGCGTGACCAGCGGTGACCTGACAGAAGGGAATAAACGCAAAGATCGCGAAAGCGACACCCGCCTCGACCAGTTCGAAGTCGCCAAGGATCGGCCCCACACCGGTTGCCAGAAGGGTATTTGCGAAATCACCAAGCACCGCCACAACAGGGCCGGAATGCAGCAGCGTGTTGATTGCCCGCCCCAGAACCGAGATGCAGATCAGCAGGATCAGCGCAGTCAGGACAAGCCCGCCCACCACTGCCATGAATCTGGCCAGACCATTCATAAATCCGTGCATCGGGACGAGGCTCCTTCAGTTGCCATTTCAAACAGCGGTTCCGCCCCCGTAGCGCAAGCGTCACGGGGGCGGCAGACCGATTTGAATCAGTTGCTGTGCTTGGCGATCAGGGCTTTGGCCTGATCCACAACAGCCTGACCGTCATATCCGGCTTTGTTCATATCCTCGATCCATGATGCTTCGACGCCAGCCGCGGCTTCTTTCCACTCGGCCACCTGCTCGGGTGTCAGTGTGATGATGTTGTTGCCACGGTCTTTCGCAAGCTGCATCGACGGCTCGTCCGCGCCAGCCATGGTCTTGCCGGCAAGGGCCGAGAATTCCAGACCTGAATTGTCGTCGATTACCGCTTTCAGATCATCCGGCAGGCTTTCGTACTTTTCCTTGTTCATCGCGAAGATGAACGAGGTGGTGTAGAGGGACTCGTCGCCGAAACCCGTGTGGTTGTTCACGAGTTCGGCCACTTTCAGCGAAGCAGTCACTTCCCAAGGGATCACCGCTGCATCGATCACGCCTTTGGACAGGGATTCCGGAATAGCAGGCACCGGCATACCGATCGGCGTCGCGCCCAATGCCGCAAACATGGATGTTGTCGTGCGTGTCGGCGCGCGCAGCTTGACACCATTCAGGTCGGAAACCGTTGTGATCGGGTCCTTGGAATGGATCAGTCCCGGGCCATGGACCCAGACAGCCAGTGTTTTGAAGTCTTTGTATTCGGTGTCCAGCATATTGGCTTCTGCGAATTCCCAATAGGCGCGGCTTGTGGCCTCGGCATTGGTCATCATGAAAGGCAGTTCAAACACCTCGGCCTGCGGGAAACGGCCGGGGGTGTAGCCAGCAACGGTCCAGATGATATCAGCTACGCCATCAATCACCTGGTTGATCAATTCGGGTGGCGTGCCGCCCAACTGCATCGAGGGATAACGCTCGATCTTGATGCGACCATCGCTGTCGGCTTCGACCTTGTCGGCCCAAACATCCAGAACCAGCTTGGGCACATTGGCTTGTGCGGGCAGGAACTGGTGCAGCTTCAATGTTACTTCCTGCGCGTGAGCAGCAACCCCCATCCCCGCCAGAACAGCGGCGGAAGCAAAGCTACGCAGAGCCATTTTCAGAATTGTCATGTCTTGATCCTCCCAAAGGATGTTGCACGTAAGGTCCCGGCTTTTTTCCGGGATCGGGTCTTGGTTAGCCGGCCTCCCCCTCCTCAGGGTTCGAAATCCGGTTGACGGGCCGGATGCGCGTCGGCGAAAGCCGGCAGCTCCTCGCAGCGCGCGTGAATTTCCGTGACACGCTTTAGGTGGCTGATATCCACGCCAAAGCGTGCTGCGGAAAAAACTTGCGGGACGAGGCAAATGTCGGCCAACCCCGGTGTGTCGCCAAAACAGTATGCGGTCTGTTTATCTCGTCGCGCCAACAGATTCTCGCAGGATTCCAGTCCTTCCAGTTGCCAGCGGGTCAGCCATTTCTTGGTGACCTCCGCATTTGCCCCGAATTCATCAGCCAGATAGCCCAGCACGCGCAGGTTTTGTAGCGGGTGAATCTCGCAGGCGATCACCTGTGCGAAGGCGCGGACGCGCGCGCGTTGCAGCGGATCAGTCGGCAAAAGGGCGGGGTCCGGATAGGTTTCATCCAGCCATTCAAGAATCGCCAATGATTGTGTCAGATCTGCCCCGTCATCCGTGATCAGGACCGGCAGTAGTTTCTGCGGATTGATCCGCGCGAATTCAGGTGATTTCTGTGCGCCCTGCTTTAGATGGACTGACTCGAATTCGTAGCCAACCCCCTTGAGATTCAACGCAATACGGCAACGGTAGGATGTCGAACTGCGGTAATAGCCGTAAAACTTCATATCCATCCCTCAGGCCGGGCTGCGACGATCATCTGTCTCATGAGCCCTCCTCCCAAAGGTTCCCGCTATTAGGACGTATGCTTATAGTTATGCACTACTTGCATCTAGTATCGTATTTCGGACAGTTGGCCAAGCAGTTCTTTGGCTATCGCGCCACGCTGGAGCGCTTACATCAAAACCGACCGCTTGGTTGACTTTGCGAGGACAAGCGGCACCTGTCAAGCAGGAAGTGTCAAGGACAAGATTAGGCTCGGTTTCATCCCGGACAACCAAAAGGGCCAGTCCTGCAGACTGGCCCTTCCGAATCTTAGATCAAGATTTACGGATCAGTTCAGCGCAGCATCGCTGATCACATGGGTCCATGCACCTTCGGGTTCCTTCGTGATCACCGGCTCTTCGCCAGCAGCCAGCAAGGTCGCGACCGTCCGCTCGTAATCGGCAGGGTCCAGCGCGCCATTGGAACCGGCCGTCAGCTTGGCGACCTCGCCCATCATACGCTTTTGATGGCTTTCGGTTTGCGCGCCGGTCTGATCATTGTCCAGAACGATCATTGCCGCTTCATCAGGATTTTCCTCGGCGTATTTCCAACCCTTCATCGACGCGCGCACGAAGCGGGCCATCTTGTCGACAAATGCAGGATCTTCAAGGCTCTCTTCCAGAACATACAGACCGTCTTCAAGGGTCGCGACGCCCTGATCCTCGTATTTGAAGGTCACCAGTTCTTCCGGTGTCACGCCTGCATCAATGACCTGCCAGTATTCGTTATACGTCATTGTCGAAATGCAGTCGGCCTGACGCTGGATCAGCGGATCAACGTTGAAGCCTTGTTTCAGCACTTCGACACCGTTCTCGCTTTTGCCATCGGTAGAAATCCCCATCTGGCTCATCCAGCTCATGAATGGGAATTCATTGCCAAAGAACCAGACGCCCAGCGTGCGGTTCTTAAGGTCCTCCGGCGTGGCGATCCCGGTATCTTTCCAACACGTCAGCATCATGCCGGACGATTTGAACGGCTGCGCGATGTTGACCAGCGGCAGCCCCTTCTCCCGCGCGGCGAGTGCCGCCGGCATCCAGTCGACCATCACATCGGCACCGCCGCCCGCAATCACCTGCGTCGGCGCGATGTCCGGACCACCCGGCAAGACAGTCACGTTCAGGTCTTCTTCTTCATAGAACCCCTTGTCGAGGGCCACATAATAGCCCGCAAACTGGGCCTGCGTGACCCACTTCAACTGCAAGGTCACATCATCCGCCGCCCATGCGGGAGCTGCGATCATTCCCGCGACAAGCGTCGCGCCAGTCATCATTTTCTTCATGTTTTCATACTCCTTGTTGAATGTCTTTTTGACTCGGCCTCAATGGCTTCTTGTTGACTGCTTGTTCACTTGCGTTGGGACGGATGCCAGAAGGTAACCGCCTTCTCTATCGTCACAACGATACCATAAAACGTGGTGCCCGCGATGGCGGCCACGATAATCTCGGCCCAGACCAGATCAATCGAAAGACTGCCGACACCGGTTGAAATACGAAATCCCATCCCGCGCGTGGGAGAGCCGAAATATTCCGCAACGATAGCTCCGATCAACGCCAGAGTCGTGGCAATTTTCAACCCGTTGAAAACGAACGGCATCGCTGCCGGAAGGCGCAGCTTCAGCAATGTCTGGGCATAGCCCGCCGCATAGGTTCGCATCAGATCACGCTGCATCGTATCCGTCTCGCGCAGGCCCTGCACCGTATTCACAAGGATCGGGAAGAACACCATGACCACGACAACAGCGGATTTGGACTGCCAGTCAAAGCCGAACCAACTGACAAGGATCGGGGCAATCCCGACGATTGGCAGGGCCGCCACAAAATTCCCGACCGGCAACAGACCCCGCGTCAGAAAGGCAGAGCGGTCGATCAAAATCGCAGCGACAAAAGCTGCCATGCTGCCAATAGCAAAGCCGCTCAGCGCACCTTTGAGAACGGTCTGGCGGAAATCCTCCCACAGGATACCGGTAGAACGCGCGAAGGTCTGTGCCACAACCGAGGGCGCAGGCAGGATCACGGGCGATACGCCAAGCCCGCGCACCAACCCTTCCCACAACACCAGCAGGGTCACACCGAACAGCACCGGCACGAATATCCGCACAGGGCGGGTGCCGCTGTAGGCCGAGTTCGCAAGCGCGGCGTTCAACGCCCAGGCGCCGATCCAGAAGAGAAGGGCAAAGACAAGCCAACTCATCCTGACATTCCCATCCGGCGCAGGGTGATCTTCTGGGTTACGTCCAGCAACGTTACCAGCAGACCCGCAAGAATGGCTGCCGCCAAAAGTGCCGCCCAGATCGCAAGCGGTGTGCCGAACTGGTCACCGATCAAGATGCGCGCGCCCAGGCCGCTGATCGCCCCTGTCGGCAATTCACCCACGATGGTGCCCACCAGTGCTGCAGCAATCCCCACCTTGAGAGAGGTGAACAGATAGGGCACCGACGAGGGCAGGCGCAGCTTGAGAAAGGCCTGAAACCCCGACGCGTTATAGGTCTTGAGCAGATCAAGCTGCGCATGTGCCGGCGACCTTAGGCCCTTGACCATACCGACAAGCACCGGAAAATAACACAGATAGGCCGAGATTATTGCCTTTGGCACGATCCGGTCTTGAATACCCAACTGCGAGGCTACGACAATAATCATCGGGGCCAGCGCCACGATGGGCACCGTCTGGCTGATGATCGCCCAAGGCATCAGGCTCATATCCACCACGCGCGAATAGACGATCGCAACGGCGCCAAGAATGCCCAGTGTCGTGCCCAAGGCAAAGCCCCAAAGTGTCGATTGCAGCGTGATCCAGCCGTGATAGACCAGTGAACGTTTCGACATGCCGCGACCGTTCAGCACCATATCCCCCGTGGTATTCCAAAGTTCCGTTCCCACTTGCACAGGCGTCGGCAGACGGGGGCGGTCCATCGCATAGGTCGTGCTCAGATGTTCGGCATTGCGGGCCATCAGCATCCAGACCGAAACCTCCTGCCGCTCCAGCGCGGTTACCGGCTCCAGCACAGCGCCAGTGCGCTGCGCCTGATCCAGCGCCACACGGATATTCATCGGGGCGACAGCAGCATACCAGATTGCCACGATGGCCAAGAGAACCGTCAGAACCGGCAGCGCGTTTCTCATTCCTGCGCCCTTTCCGGTTCTTTACCCAAAGCGCTGTCACACGTCATAAGCATGCCCCGCGCGCAGCCCGTCGCGGACACGATGGGCGATTTCGATGAATTCGGGGCTATCGCGGATCTCGAGCGGGCGCTCCTTTGGCAAGGGACTATCGATCACATCGGTGATCCGTCCCGGTCGTGGCGACATGACCACGATCTTTGTCGACAGATACACGGCCTCCGGGATGGAGTGGGTCACGAAGCAAATAGTCTTGTTGGTCCGCGCCCAAAGTTTCAGTAATTGTTCGTTCAGGTGGTCGCGCACAATCTCGTCCAGCGCGCCAAAAGGCTCGTCCATCAACAAGATATCGGCATCAAAGGCCAGCGCGCGTGCGATGCTGGCGCGTTGCTGCATCCCGCCTGACAATTGCCACGGATATTTCTTCTCGAACCCGCCCAGTTCCACCAGTTCAAGAACACGGCTGACCCGCGCGTCCTGATCGGCGCGGTCATAGCCCATGATTTCCAGCGGCAGACGGATATTGCCGCCGATGGTCCGCCACGGATAGAGTCCTGCCGCCTGAAAAACATAGCCATAGGCCCGCGCCTTTCGGGCCGCCTCGGGCGAAGTGCCGTTCACGGTGATATCGCCCGCTGTCGGCTGCTCCAGATCGGCCATCACCCGCAGGAATGTTGTCTTGCCGCAGCCGGATGGCCCGATAAAACTGACGAAATCGCCCTTCTCGATATCAAGCGAGATGTCTCTTAGCGCATGGACAGGCCCGTCGCCGGTCTGGAATGTCAGATCAAGGCCCTTGGAGCTGATCACGGGTGCGGTAGTCAAATCTGTTATCTCCTGCTGGCCTGAACTCTGGCTGGCCTTGGGCTACCGGATCAAGCCCGATCCCTCAACAATCTGGATGCGCCCTCGGGAAAGTCAGATCCCTGCCGGAATATTCAGCGGATCACGTTTTATCATTTTGGGCGCGGTCACGTCCTTCCACTTGCTCAGCGCCACGTTGGCCGAAGGAAAGGCCGGACGCGGCACAAAACGCCCCCGCCCCGGTTGCGGTTGGCTGTTCTGGCCCCATGCCCAGATCACTTCGCCACGGCTTAAGGTATAGCGCGCCTGCGCCTTAACGTTGAACCCCTCGAAAACGTTGTAATCCAACACCGAATGGTGGTTCGAGGCCGAGATCGTCTTGCTGATCTTCGGATCCCAGACGACAATATCGGCATCTGCGCCTTCCACAATCGCGCCCTTCTTGGGATAGATATTCAGGATCTTCGCCACATTCGTGCTGGTGGCCGCCACGAATTCATTGGGTGTCAGACGCCCCGTCTCGACCCCTTCGGTCCAAAGTACTGCCAGACGTTCCTCAAGCCCGTTCGATCCGTTGGGGATGATCCGGAAATCGTCGCGCCCCGCGCGTTTCTGCGCGGTGCTGAACGCAGCATGATCGGTGGCCACAACCTGCAAGGATCCGGCCTGAAGACCCGCCCAAAGACTGTCCTGATGCGCCTTGTTGCGGAAAGGCGGTGACATCACGCGCCGCGCGGCATGGTCCCAATCCTTGTTGAAATACTCGGACTCGTCCAGCGTCAGGAACTGGATCAGCGGCTCGCCGTAAACCCGCATCCCCTTCTGCCGTGCCCGCCGGATCGCCTCATGCGCCTGCTCGCAAGACACGTGCACGATATATAAAGGCACGCCCGCCGCATCAGCAATGGTGATGGCACGGTTCGCGGCCTCGCCCTCGAATTCGGGCGGGCGGGAATAGGCATGCCCCTCGGGGCCGGTGATCCCCTGATCAAAGAATTTCTGCTGCATCTCGGCCACCAGATTGCCATTCTCGGCATGGACCATCGGCAGCGCGCCAAGTTCGGCACAACGCTTGAACGAGGCGAACATCTCGTCATCCTCAATCATCAACGCGCCTTTATAGGCCATGAAATGCTTGAAGCTGTTCACACCCATATCAACCGCGTCTTTCATCTCGGAAAAGACATTCTCGTTCCAGCCGGTGATCGCCATGTGATAGCCGACATCGGAACAAATCTGCGGCGCGCTCTTGCGGTGCCATTCATTGATCGCGTTCTTGATGCTGCCATCGGCACCAGGCAGGCAGAAATCCACGATCATCGTGGTCCCACCTGTCGCCGCCGCCCATGTGCCGCTTTCGAAAGTCTCGGCGGCCGTTGTGCCCATGAAAGGCATTTCCAGATGCGTGTGCGGGTCGATCCCGCCAGGGATGACATACGCGCCCTCGGCGTCGATATATTCGTCGCCCTTCAGATCCTCGCCAATCTGCTTGATCACCTCGCCCTCGATCAGGACATCTGCTTTCCAAGTCCGATCCGCCGTGCAGACCATCCCACCTTTGATTACTTTCGTCATTTCCATACTCCCTGTCGCAGGATGCGGGGCTCTGCGGCCCCTGCTTCTTCTTGCTTCAAATATCCAAAACCGCAGGCCGCCTCAGGCGTCAACGCCCGCTGTCTCGACCACCGCATGCAGCAATACATCACAGCCCGCCCTTGCCCAGTCCTTGGTGATCTCTTCCGCCTCGTTATGGCTCAAACCATCGACGCAAGGTGTCATGATCATCGCGGTCGGCGCGACACGGTTGATCCAGCAGGCATCGTGTCCGGCCCCCGAGATAACGTCCATATGACTATAGCCCAAACGCTCCGCAGCACTGCGGATCGCGGTGACACATCCCTCGTCAAAGGCGGGTGGATCGAAGGCCCCCACGATCTCGGCGTCAAGCTCGCATCCCAGCGCTTCGCAGAGACCGGGCGCTTTCTCGTGCAACTCGGCCACCATCGCTTCCAGCGTTTCCAGAACATGGCTGCGGAAATCGACGGTGAAGACCACCTTTTCGGGGATCACGTTGCGGCTGTTGGGATAGACGTCGATATGCCCGATCGCACCGACAGCCGCGGGCTGGTGCTTCATCGCGATCTCGTGCACCAGTTCGGTGATCTGCGCGAGGCCGCGGCCTGCGTTGCGGCGCATCCGCATGGGTGTTGATCCGGTGTGCTGGCCCTTGCCGGTGACCGTGCATTGCACCCAGCGCAGCCCCTGACCGTGAGTGACGACGCCCACATCCTTATCCTCGGCTTCCAGAATGGGCCCCTGTTCGATATGCAACTCGTAATAGGCATGCATCTTGCGCTGGCCCACAGGCTCGTCGCCTTCCCAGCCGATCCGCTTCAATTCGTCGCCAAACCGCTTGCCCTTGGCATCGACGCGGTCCTTGGCCCAATCCTCTGCCAGCACACCTGCGAAAACCCCTGATGACAACATCGCGGGGGCAAAGCGGGTGCCCTCCTCGTTGGTCCAGTTCACAACAACGATGGGATGGCGCGTGCGAATGCCAAGATCGTTCAGTGTCCGCAGGACTTCCAGCCCGCCCAAAACGCCCAGCACACCGTCATACTTGCCACCCGTTGGCTGCGTATCCAGATGCGAACCCACATAGACCGGCAGCGCGTCGGGGTCCGTCCCCTCGCGCCGCGCGAACATGTTGCCCATCGTGTCCAGACCCATCGTGCAGCCCGCATCCTCGCACCATGTCTGGAACAGGGCGCGCCCTTCGGCATCCTCGTCGGTCAGGGTCTGGCGGTTGTTGCCGCCCGCGACACCGGGGCCGATTTTCGCCATCTCCATCAGGCTGTCCCAAAGACGGTCTGGGTCAATCCTGAGGTTTTCTCCGGGGGCTGGCATGATATGTCTCCGCATTCATTTATTCATCGCACGGTCTTGACCTGCCAAAGAAGCTGTATCCATAAGGATTTGTCTCTTTGCGAAAAGGTAACTCTGCCGCTTTGTTTTTTACCAAATGGTAAATTGACGATTGCAACCCGTGGCACCTGTGTCAAGATTTGTCTTGAGGGCGTGGCCAAGCAGCTTGCCGCGACGCCCACCGTTGATGAATTTCGCAGCAATGTGAGGGCTGATGAAGGACACCGTGAAACCAGATGGCAGAGGCCCGAAAGGATCGCCTGCGGCACCGGCTGTCAAACGCAGTCGAATCCAGACGCGCAATCGCAAGCTGATCCTCGATGCCGCGCTCGAGGTGTTCTCGACGCATGGTTTTCGCGGGGCTACACTTGACCAGATCGCGACCGAGGCCGGATTGTCCAAGCCCAACATCCTGTATTATTTCGACGGGAAGGAGGCGATCCATGTCACTCTGCTGAACAAGCTGATGGAGACATGGCTTGATCCGCTGGAGCAGTTGAACCCGCAGGGTGATCCGCTGGACGAGATCCTTGCCTATGTCCGGCGCAAGCTGGACATGGCGCAGGCCTATCCGCGTGAAAGCCGCCTTTTTGCCAACGAGATCCTGCAGGGCGCGCCCCGCATGGCCCCGCATCTGGAAGCGCGGTTGAAACCCTTGGTGGATGCCAAAGCCACGCTGATCGCGGACTGGGCCGAGGCGGGCCGGATCGCCCCCGTCGATCCGCGCCACCTGATCTTCTCGATCTGGGCCACCACCCAGCACTACGCGGATTTCGAGGCGCAGGTGAACGTCCTGATGCCCGAAGGCGGGGTATTTCCGGGGGCGGCGGGCTATCTGGAGACGATGTATAGGCGGATGCTGACGGTTTGAGGGGGGGGGTGTCCCACTGTGGCACCTTTATCGGGGCCAATGATTTCAATTGGTTGGCCTGTGGAGGCTGGAGGAGTTGGAACAATTTAGCCTTTACCACACACTATTTGCTTGCCTTTAAGAATTTCTACATCATATGATGTCAGAATTCTTAAAGGAGTCTTGCATTGCCATCATTCAACACAGTCGTCGTCTCTACTCTTGCCGATGTGGAAGCCCGCCTCGCCGATTTTGGGCTTACGCGAGAACAAATAAGCGCGATAGGTAGAACTGCACGTGCCTATGCGGAAGATGCCAGCCCCTCTATGCCACTCAATGCGGCTGGCATGTTGTCCTATATTCACGGCGTCAGCGAACTTCGCCAACAAACAGTTGGAGCGGAGTATGTCACTGACAGGGCTTGCGGCGTCGAGTCTGTCGTGCGCAAGGATCGCAGCGTGCGCATAGCGTTTCAAAACGTGGATAAGTGTTGCGCACACATGCCGCCAATGCCCCGCTCTGAGAAGGGAAGTGGTGCCGAAGCACTATCCTCCCTGACACTATTTGAACATGCCGGTATTGAACCGGGTCCACTTACTGGAGTCCATGACGGCATCCGCACCTACTACGCTATGGTCGGTCTTGACGGAAGTGTGGAGCTGTCGTGCCCGATTATCGAAAAAGGCAAATACGTTGCGTGGCATGAACGCATATATATCTACTCGCCTGACAGCGAGTGGGAAGCCTTTATAGATGACGAGAACAACCCTACCGAGGAATTCGACATAGTCGTTTCCTTCAAAGAGATATGATGTTCAACTCTGAGCGCTTAAAGACAGCCCGCGAAAGACGGATGCTGACTGCTAAAGATCTAGCAGAGCGTGTCGGCGTGTCTGCGGTTTCACTTTCCAAGTATGAAAACGGTCATGCACCCGATGAATCAACAGTTCGTCGTCTCGCGGGTGCGCTATCTTATCCCGTGGAGTTCTTCTATCGAGAGGCACCTGAACGGCTTGATACCGACGCTGTGAGTTTCAGAAGCCTTGCTCGTATGAAAGCTAAAGAACGACGTGCCGCAGAAGCAGCGGGGTCGCTGGGTATTGAACTTTATGAGTGGATCAATAACAGGTTCAATCTACCAGTCGCAGACCTCATAGACCTAAGCAAAGAGCGCCGTCGTCCTTACGTGGCGGCACGTCTTTTGCGTCAGCACTGGGGACTTGGAGACAAGCCTATTGGCAATGTGCTCAAACTAATTGAATCAAAAGGCGTGCGCGTCTTGTCATTATCAGAGGCAACCAAGAACGTTGACGCTTACTCCTTCTGGCGTGGGGATCACCCTTACATTTTCTTAAATCAAGAGAAGACTGCTGAGCGGTCAATATTCGACACTGCCCATGAACTAGGCCATCTCGTTTTGCATCATCACGCGGACTCAAGAACAGATAAGGAAGCAGAGACCCAAGCCGACCGTTTCGCATCAGCTTTCTTAATGCCAGAAAATGATATGATGGACTACGCACACCTTTTCTCTGCTAATCAAATCATAGTTGCAAAGAAGCGGTGGAAAGTATCGGCCATGGCCTTAGCGTATCGACTCAACTCACTAGGTTACATTAGCGAGTGGAATTATCGTTCACTTATGATCGAGCTTGGAAACCGTGGATACCGAAGTGGTGAACCTGATGGGATAGACCGAGAAGTCTCGACCGTCTTGGCAAAAGTTCTGTCGGCTCTTTGGTCTAAGGGTATGACAAAAAACGACATTGCTAAAGACCTCCGGATTCCATTGGAAGAGATTGAAGCTCTTCTATTTCGGCTATCACCAATTCAACTGGGCGCGGCCAATGAGCCACGGCGCCCAGAGTTGAAGTTGGTAAAATAAGCCCCCCCCCAATAAAAAACGCGGCCACCGGGGAGGTGCGGTGACCGCGTCAGGTTGTCCTCGGGGAGAGGAAACTTACTCCGCCGCTACAGCGCCGGGGTTGTTGGGGTGGGTGGTCCAGTTGGCGTAATCCGCCTCGACCACTTTGCCGGTGCGGGGATCGACGGTGCCCGGCGTCATGGCCTCCATCGTGATGCAGTCCTGCACGGGGCAGACATTGACGCACAGGTTGCAGGCCACGCATTCGTCATCCTTGACGGTAAAGACGCGATCCTCGGACATGGCGATGGCCTGATGGCTGGTATCCTCGCAGGCGGCAAAGCAACGGCCGCAGCTGATGCAGAGATCCTGATTGATCTTGGCCTTCGCCACATAGTTCAGGTTCAGGTGCTGCCAGTCCGAGCAGTTCGGCACGGCGCGGCGCACGATCTGCGAGGTGGCTGTCAGCTCTTTCTCGTCCATCCACTGGCTGAGGCCCGAGATCATCTCTTGCACGATCTTGAAACCATAGGTCATGGCCGCCGTGCAGACCTGCACATTGCCCGCGCCCAGCGCCATGAATTCCGCCGCATCGCGCCACGTGGTCACGCCACCGATACCGCTGATGGGCAGGTTCGCCAGTTCCGGCGAGCGGGCAATCTCGGCCACCATGTTCAGCGCGATGGGTTTCACCGCGGGTCCGCAATAGCCGCCATGCGCGCCCTTGCCGTCAATCACGGGTTCAGGCGCGAACAGGTCCAGATTGACCGAGGTGATCGAATTGATCGTGTTGATCAGGCTGACCGCATCCGCCCCGCCCGCATGCGCTGCGGCGGCGGGTTTGCGGATATCGGTGATATTAGGCGTCAGCTTCACGATCACCGGCATGCGGGTGTTCTGTTTGCACCAGCGGGTGACCATTTCGATATATTCAGGCACCTGCCCCACGGCGCTGCCCATGCCGCGCTCTGACATACCATGCGGGCAGCCGAAGTTCAGCTCGATCCCGTCGGCGCCAGTTTCCTCGACCAAGGGCAGGATGGCTTTCCACGCTTCCTCGACGCAGGGCACCATCAGTGACACGACCATCGCGCGGTCCGGATAATCGCGTTTGACGGATTTGATCTCCTGCAGGTTCACCTCCAGCGGGCGGTCGGTGATGAGTTCGATATTGTTGAGACCCAGAAGGCGGCGGTCTGCGCCCCAGATCGCGCCATAGCGCGGGCCGTTGACGTTGACGACGGGGGGGCCAGCCTCACCCAGCGTTTTCCACACGACCCCACCCCAACCGGCCTCGAACGCGCGGCGGACGTTATATTCCTTGTCAGTGGGCGGCGCGGATGCCAGCCAGAAGGGGTTAGGCGATTTGATCCCTGCGAATTCGGTGGTGAGATTGGCCATTTTGCTGGTCTCCCTGTAGGACGCTGTGAGGCTTTACCCCATCAGTGTTGTATGAATATCCATTGCCGCATCGCGGCCCTCGGCCACGGCTGTCACGGTCAGATCGTCGCCGCCGGCCGCGCAATCGCCGCCCGCCCAGACCCCCGCAACCGAGGTGCGGCCTGCACCGGTCACAGCGATCTTGCCGCGCTCGGTCGCGGGCAAACCGTCGCCTGTCAGCGTCTGGCCGATAGCGCGGAACACCTGATCGGCGGCAAGGCGGAATGTCTGCCCCGTGGGGGCCAGATCGTCATCGGTATATTCAAACTCGATCTCGCGCACCGCACCGTTGCCATGCACCGCGACGGGGCTGGCGTTGGTGATGATCCGCACACCCTTGGAGGCGGCCAGATCCTGCTCGAACTTACTGGCATTCATGCGCTCGCGTCCCCGACGATAGACAAGGCTCACATTCAGCGCGCCCAGCAGCTTTGCCTGCACGGCAGCGTCCACCGCCGTCATACCGCCACCGATGACTACAACTTCGCGTCCCACGGGAAGCTGCGAAAGGTCTTCGGCCTGCCGTAGATCGGCGATGAAATCGACCGCATCCAGCACACCTGATTTGTCGTCGCCTGTGACACCCAGAGCATTGACGCCGCCAAGACCCAGACCGAGGAATACCGCGTCATGGTCGGCCTGCAATTCCGTCAGGGTCAGATCACGGCCCAAAGCCGCGTCGGTCTTGATGGTGATACCGCCAATCTTCAAAAGCCAGTCCACCTCGGCCTCGGCGAAACCATCCACCGATTTATAGGCGGCAATGCCATATTCGTTCAGGCCGCCAGGCTTGGGGCGGGCATCGAATACGCTGACATCATGCCCCAACATCGCAAGGCGGTGCGCGCAGGCCAGACCTGCGGGACCAGCACCAACTACCGCGACATGCTTGCCGGTGGCTGCGGCGCGGCTGAACGGATGCATGTCCTTGGTCATCATCCTATCGGTCGCGTAGCGCTGTAATTGGCCGATCAGGACAGGCTTGCCTTCGGCTTTCTCGCGCACGCAGGCCTGCTCGCACAAGGTTTCCGTGGGGCAGACGCGCGCACACATCCCTCCGAGGATGTTCTGCTCGAAAATGGTTTTCGCCGCAGCCTCGGGCGTGCCGGTTGCGATCTGGCGAATAAAGAGCGGAATGTCGATATCGGTCGGACAGGCAGTGATGCAAGGCGCATCATGGCAGAAGTAGCAACGATCAGCGGCGACCAGCGCCTCGTGATCGTCAAGCGGCGGGTGCAGGTCTGAAAAGTGATCGGCATATGCAGACGGATCAAGCCGCCCTGTCACAATACCTTCGGCCAGCGCTTTACCAGTCATCCCAACCTCTCCTGTTGTCTCTTGTTAGGATCAGTATTCCACGATTCTATTTTTTATCAACTGGTAAAATTTAGGCAGTTTGTGAACAGAGTACTTCCATTGTTAGAGAACATCCCTGCCGCGGTTTTCCTGTCGGAGTGCAAGAAGGTGAAGACTTGCCAATCTGCTCGGTCGTGCGCCGTCTGAACGGTCCGGATCTTGCAAACGGCTCAGGTGATGTCGGACAGCCACCGCAAGCACGTGGCTCGCAAGCGTCGATGGCGGACAAAGAGTCCGCTGAAAAGTAAACACTCACGGACTCAAAGGGTTTTTCGGAAGGAAACAGCTTCAAATTGACCGCATAGACCTGCCTTTCAGATGGGCAGGTATCAAAAGACAATAATGCCATACGTTCGAACCGTGGACTGATCAAAATGTCGCCACTATTTGCTGACAATAGTATGAGTAACTCTCTTAGTACTGGGTAAAGAAATGATTGACTGCAATTGGGTAATTGTCCGAACAGTCCGGTCATCCGGACAAAATTGCCAAAAATCCTTGCATAATATGAAGACCATTAACCAGTTTGGCGACGACCGCCTTACTGGCGATGGTCCGTGCTTTTTCTTAGGCGTCACGGCATATTTTCGGGTCAGTCCTGCGCTGGAAGGAGCCACAATATGAACAGTCGTATGAGCAACACAATGCGGGACACCGCACGCGCGGATCTGGAGAATGGCAGGTCCAACAACAGCGCCTCGCCAGCGCGCTTGCGGGTCTTGCTGGCTGATGACCATCGGATGATCCTTGATGTATTTGCCATGTTCCTGTCAGATTCGGCAGGGATGGATGTCACTACATCGGATTCCTTCGATGAAGCGGCCCTGGTTATCCAGAAGGAAGGCCCGTTCGACGTTGTGTTGCTGGATCTGAACATGCCTGGCATGAACGGTATTGCCGGACTCAAACGCGCATTGCGGTTGAATGAGGGCAACCCCGTCGCGATCATCACGTCGAACCCGACGCCACGGATGCTGCAAGAAATCATGGGCGCAGGTGCTGCCGGCGTCATCCTAAAGACGACGCCGGCCCGCAGTCTTGCGAATGCGATCCAGTTCATCAACTCGGGCGAGCGTTACCTGCCGCTGGAGTTGATCAGCGCGCAGTCACAACCGCAACCTGCCCTGCGGAACGGCCAGTTGAGCGACAAGGAAATGGAAGTGCTAACCTATCTAGCCGAAGGCAAGGCCAACAAGGAGATCGCCAACGAACTTGATCTGGCGGAACCCACGGTAAAGATGCATGTCACCGCCATCTGCCGCAAATTGGGTGCGCAAAACCGCACCCATGCTGTCGTGCTTGCGCGTGATCTGGGGATTGCCTGACGGGCCAAGTTTGTGACGCAGATGTAAATTAAATTCGCATCCGACCGTTAATTCAGAATAAGCGGCAAGAGCCGCACCTGAAAAACAGAGGATGACATGAGCCTTCAGCTTGCCCAGAAATCTTATCGCCGCGCCGAGCAGGCCGATCAGAATATCCCCGATGATGCCCATGCGGTGATCGGGGTGGCCCTAACGGAACTGCAGGCAGCGCTGGAAACGCTGAGTGTCGCTGCTGAGGCTTCACGGCCTTTGTCATCTTCCGCCATGACCAAGGCGATGTCCTCAATCTACCTGCTGCAAAGCAGCCTTGATTTCGAGCGCGGCGGCGAGATCGCCCCTGCCCTGTTTCAGGTCTATGAATATTGCAGGCAGCACCTGATCAGCGCATTCCGCAACGAAGCAGGGTCGGATGCAGGGTTGACGCAGGCCGCGCAATTCATCCGCAGCTTGCGCGAGGCATGGTCCGGCATGGCCAAACCCGCGTAGTCTGACGACCGGTTTCAACGCCAAATCCCCGCCGCTGGAATAGCGGCGGGTTTTTTCTTTTCTGCTGCCTGCACTGTTCGAGACATACCGATAGCAGTCCCACGTATAGTGCAGGGCTGCTTTGCTATCGGGGCGTTGGCAACGGGCTGCTATCCCGCCAGAAGTGTTGCTTCCGGCATATCGTCGCTTCCGGCGCAAAAGGCGCGAGGAGAGAGAACCATCCCGACATCGCCACCCGAAAGCAAAGCCACGCCCGAGATATTCTTTAGCTTGGACATAACGCCCTTGAGCGGACGCAAGAGAACCAGTTGCTGCCCCACAAGATCATCGACGGGGATCGCCACGCTTTGGCCTGCGCGCCCCAGAATGATGTGAACCTTGTTCATTCCGTCGATGACGGACAGGTCTTCATCTGTTGCGGTATCCTCAAGGGTCAGAATATCTTCGTCAACCTTTGCCTTGGGCAGGGCGCGCACCGAGATCACCTCGTCAGCGCTTAGCCGCAACATGCGTTGCCCGCCGTCTATGGCAAGCGTGAACAGCGCCTTGGGATCTGGTTGCAGAATGGTTCTTATCGCATCAACGGGCAGCACATATCGCGTAGCTCCTGCCCCGACCACCATGCCTTCCAATACCACAAGGTTCATCGGCAGGTTAATGTGATAACGCTGCCCCAGATCGGGCAGACGCACATGGCGCAGACGACCACCAACACGGCCGAGATCGGCGTTCAGTTTGGCGGAATCCTCTGCATCAAGAGGCTCGCGGCCATCATCGTCCAGCGTCACCGAAAGCTGATCGTCACTGCGGTTTACCGACAGATGTAACCTGCGCGGTGCGGCATCACCAAGGGATAACCGCCCCATCACCAATGGTCTCAGCAAGCGCTTCAGACTTTCCAGAACAGCAATATCCAGTGTCATCTCCGCACCGACGGTTGTCAGCCGCGCTTCCCGTCCGTTGCGGCGGGATTGCGTCGCAACCATCGCAACCAAAGGCCGCAACACGGTTTCGACCGGACGCGCGCGCAATTCGGCGGTGGTTTGTTGCAACTCTGCCATATGGCCCAGAAGCTGGGTCTCGATCTGCGCCATGTTGCGAAGCCGGTCCATCACCGTGTCCGCAAGCCCCTTGAGAGCGGCGCGCGCCTGTTGTGGGTCATGCCCGTGAAGACGCAGAACCGAATCCACGGATTGCGCCAGATCGTCCTCGACCAGTTCGGACAGCATCCCGTGTACCATAGCCTGACCGGCGGCGATCTCACCGATCTGCTCAAGTATACCGGTCGAGAGTTCCAGACCGGCCGCCGTGTCAAGTCCTGGCTCGGCGGCATCCGTTGTGTTGCCGGAGGTTGCGTCCTGCTCTTCCTCGGACAGGGACAGGTGGCGCAGAATCACAAGACGTTTGCCGCCGGGGTCCATGTTCGCCATTGCCTCAGCCAAAGCCATCTCGTCCAGCGCGGTTGAAATCAGGAAATCGAACAGCGTGTTTTGCCCCTGAAAGACGGTCACATTGGTAATGGCCTGAATCGCACCCGACCCGATAAAGACAAACAGGGCCTCGGCCAGTTCGTTGTCATCGTTCACATCGGCACGCAGGATATAGAACTGCCGTCCCGCTGCTATCGCCTCGGCGGCTGCGCGCGTGCTTTCGGGGGACAGCACCCGATGGAATTCCGCAGGCAAGCCGAGCCTACGCTCGACCGCTGTAGCCGTCAGCACACCGGCCCCTGTGAAGCCGACTTCAGAAGCTTCCTGAAACAGCTGCTCCAGCCGTTCGGTATCCGGCGCTTCGCCGACACGCAGCGCGTCGAAGACAAGCTCCAGCGTGTCGATAAAGCCGCGCGCAATGCGCATCAGGATGGCGTCAGGGCCTTTGCCATGCGCATGGCCGCGTCCGAACAGATCCAGCAGGGACATCGCAAGTTGCGAGGCGGTAACAAGGTCGTAGTGGCGGCACGCATGGTGCACGAGGCGCACAAGACGCTCCAACTCCCGCTGGCCGCCGCCTTCCAGTTTGCCAAGGCGCATCCGTTCCAACGTCTGGTCAAGCTCGTCCAGCGTGTCAAAAACATGATCCGCACACCAACTGGCCAGAAGCGACGCAGGGCTCATTCCGTCTTCATCGCTGTTCTGACCCAGAACAGCCTCGACCGAAGCAAGCTCTTCGTAAAGGTTCAGTTCCTGTCGGCGATATGCGGCGGGAGTTTGGGATGAACGCAGCAGGTCGGCTGCAAAAGAAACACGTACATAGCCAAAACGATCCGCCGCTTGGCATATCTGTGCAATCGCCTGTTCCCTGGCGCTGGTATCAATCTGTTCGCCGGTGGACAGGCTTATGCCGATATGCGCGATGATGGATAGCGGTTCTTCCAGTTGCGAGAAAAAACCACCCCGATCGGGTGCCGTAGCCGGCGCGACGGCTTGCCCTGATGCATCGGTCTGGGATTGTTTTGAGATGGCATCTATCAAGATGGTGGCATCAACCGGATCTGGCATGTCTGCAAAACCGCACAGCATCGCCGACCATTCATCGAGGCCCAGTTGGGTGGCCGCATGATCCAGATCACGGATTACGCGGGTAACAGCGTTGCAGGCCTCGGCTGCATCCTCGTTCATGCTGGCCGTGGTCAGTTTCACAAGGGCATCTGCTGCCATATCGTCGAAAATCTTGCGATAGACGGGATCATCGGCAAGGCGCGAAGTTTCTTTGCGCGCCACGGGTGCCGGTTCATCAATCGGGACAATCCTATCAGTTCTCGTATCAGGGCTATCGCCCGACGGCGCATCCGTCAGTGCAGCATCCTCTGGGGCGGCGTCGGGGGCGTCAGGATCCCGATCAATTTCCCCAACAGGCGCAACCATGTCCACGGCATCCGCTACCGGCAAATCTGCATCAACAGGTGCAGTGCAGCGCGCGATCTTGTCGCGCAACCGCTGCACAAGGTTTTCGGTATCCGCAGGATCGGCATCAGCGCGTGTTGTGCCGGTTGTTTCCAGCATGTCGCGCAATTTGTCGCCGGTTTCCAACAGCAGCGCATGGATTTCGGCATCAAGCGGAACGCCGCTATCCCGAACCAGACCGATCAAGTCCTCTGCCAGATGGGCGCGGCTTTCTACGACCCCCAATCCCAGAACACGCGAGTTTCCCTTGAAAGTATGCACAGCCCTGAACAAGGCCGAGATATGGGGGGGCTGTTGCTCGCCCGTGGCTTTTTCCAGCGCCAGAAGAGCGGTTTCCATCGCATCCATTGCCTGTGCGCCATCATCGACGAACAAGGCCCAGATTTCATCCATTTCGTCAGACATGCCGCATTACTTTCTGCCGGTGTTTCGGAAAAGACGGATCAGGCTGCCATGACAGCACGCATCGTGCTTGCCAGTTCATCGCCGGTTTTCTCTTCAAGATCGTGGGACACTGTGCCGGACGGTTTGGCCACCACACCATCGGCCCCCAACTCGCGTGCCTTCGCCGCGTGAGGCGAGCCGGATACCGCGACAGAAGACAGCATGCAGATCTTGGCACGCGTCTTCAGCTTGGCATGACGCAGGAATTCAAGCCCGTCCATCACTGGCATCTCGATATCGAGAAGGATCAAGTCAACCTCGGCACCATTGGCCAGACGGTCCAGCGCCTCTTGGCCATTGGCGGCTTGCGCCACAACTTTGAAATCCGGCAAACCTTTGATAAAGCTTGAAATATAGAGGCGCATCATCGCGGCATCATCGACGATCATTACATTATAGGACATTTGTCATTTCTCCGTGGTTTCGGGGGCCGCCAGGGAGGAGCCCGGCGGCAGTTTGGTTCAGAAGTCTGCAAATCCGCGTTCATCGCGGTCGACGTTGGCATTTGACGCGGCTGCATGCGTCCCGTTCATCTTGCTCCGGTCATTGCCGGCCGGATGGTTCGACCCGAATTGTGCCATCATCATGCTGCGGAGTTGTGCCAGCATCTCGGGCGAGAGATCCTCAAGCGATGTGGCGCTGGGTTTAGGCGCGGTGACCTTGCGCAGCTTGTAGCGGTTGAAGTCACGGCGCATCATTTCGGTGGCACTCGACATCTGGGTGGCGCTTGCCGCCAACTCGTCAGCCTGCTGACTGGTCGTCAGGGCCGATCTTGCCACTTCGCCGATGGCCGCGGTCACCTGAGTCACGCCGCGGGCCTGTTCCTCGCTGGCAATCGCGATGTCATTCACAAGCTCTTTGACCTGACCGATGTCTCCGGCAATCTTAGTAAAGGCCTGCCGCGTTTCGTCGGCAATCCGCACACCGGATTTCACGCGGGTCGAGGCATCATCAATCAGGTCCGAAGTCTCGCGTGCCGCTTTGGCAGAACGTCCTGCCAGATTCCGAACTTCTTGCGCTACGACTGCGAAACCGCGCCCGTGCTGGCCTGCGCGTGCCGCCTCGACCGCCGCGTTAAGCGCCAGAAGGTTGGTCTGGAAGGCGATTTCGTCGATCACCTTGATGATCTTTGCGATATCCAGCGACGAGCCGCGGATGCCTTCCATCGCCTGCACCATCTCGGCGATCTTCCTGGTGCCGTCATCTGCTGCCACAGCCGCGCCGCTGACCAGCTTGGATGCCGTATCCGCAGAGGCCGCGTTGGCTTTGACCTGTGCGTTGGTCTGCTCGGTTGAGGCCGAAACCTCGTCAACTGACGACGACTGGATCTGAGAGTTCGTCGCCAGCGATTGGCTCGATTGCGACATCTGTTCGACCGTGATCGCAATCTGCTGGATTTGCTGGCTGGCCGCCGAGATCGTCTCGTTCAAAGACACCAAGGCCCGTTCCATCGTATCCACGATCGTCCGATAGTCGCCGGTGAACCCGTCGAGATCAATCTGCTGATCCAGATTGCCGATTGCCAATTCGTCACAGAAACGCAGGATCTCCGACGTGACTTTCTTGAAGCTCTCGCGGATCGCCTCAATACCATCGTTGATAAAGTAGCGCTCGCCCGAGAATTTCTCGATCTGGGCGTCAAAATTGCCCTTGGCGAATTCCGACACGCAGGCAAGCACCTTCTTCTTGGTCTCGATATGTCCCAGAACCATCTGGTTTGTGCCTTCAGCCACGATCCGCGCTCTGTCGTCCATTCCGTCAACCGGAATGAAATGGCTGATCATCCCGTTGGCATGGGCTTCGGACATTTTCTGGATTTCGGTGATCAGATTGGCGATCTGGTGTTGTTCCGCAACGGCCGAAGTCTGGTCTTGCCATTCAACAAAGACAGATACCAACTGACCATTCTTCTGCAAGATAGGCGTTGCGCGGAAGGAAAGAGAATTACCACCCAGAACGAACTTACCTTCATGCAGGGACTTCATACCGTTCATCATCTGGCGCTGATGGGCCGGATTCTTATGGAATACGTCGATGCATTGACCCACGATATCGCGCGCTACAAAATTCGGTAGGTCGCGGCGGATACTGGTCTCCATCGCTTCGAACATCTTATAGGCTGCCTCGTTGGCGAAGCGGATTATGGCGTCCGCATCAGCAATAGTAATAGGGTTAAACAAGACGTTGAGGGCATCCATTGCAGGGATTTTGTCCCACTGGAGCAGATCTTCGTTGTCATTGGTCATGGCGTTGGTCCTTGAAGGCTGGAGGTTGTCCGCTGGATGGGGGGTATCGTCTGCGAGAAAAGGTTTGGCGGCCGTTTCCGGCAGGTCTTCGGGCAATTGTGCTGCAATCTCGACCGCGGCGGGCGGCACGACCCATGCAAGCGGGTCTTTGCCAAGTCCTGCGCGGGCAGACGGTTTGCGTGTCGTTTTTTTCTGGCCGGTCATCAGGCACTCCTCAGGCTGGGTTGGGCAGCGGGTCGCGCCAGAAGACGCGCGAGCGCGGTATAATCCGCACATCCGGTGCTTGCGGGCGCATGACGGAATATTGTCTGTCCGAAGCCCGGCGCCTCGGACAGGCGGACAGAACTGCGCACCGTGACAGGAAGCACGAGTTCCGGCCCAAGCCGCTCGACAAGCTTGGCACGCACATCGCGGTGCACGGACAGGCGCGCCGAGTAGCGGCACAGCAAAAAGCGCAGACGCGCGCGCGGGACACCGATTTCGGCAAAGCGCATTAGCAGACGGCTGACGCCCGACAAGCCCAGAAAATCTGGTTCGAGCGGACAGAGGATGATCTCTGCCCAATGGCTCAGCACCGCCGTGTGATCGGACCATGCAGGCGCGCTGTCGATCAGCGTCCAGCTCTTCTTGAATGTGTCAGGCTGCGGCGCCACGTTCTGCACCGGAGCGTCCGTTCCAGGTACCAGCAGCAAACCCTTTTCGCCCTCGATGGCGACGGGTTGACCGGGCCGGCCCGCAAGCCAGTCGGACACGGTCCAATCCGGCGTTGATCTGGCAGGGGTCAGCATAGCCGTAAGGTGCATTTGCGGGTCCAGATCCGCCAATACAACATGTCTGGCAAGACGGCCGCGCAGAAGGGCCGCGCCCAGATTAGCCGCCGTGGTCGTCTTGCCGACGCCGCCTTTCTGATTGTGGATCAGAACGCGCATCAGTCCACGCCCTTGTCGCGACCAAGCGCGAGATCGCCGTCGGACACCAGAACGGAAGGGTCAAGCAAAACGGCAACACCGCCGTCCAGACGCCCGATTCCGGCAATGACCTGACGTCCCTGCCCGCGCCCGAATTGCGCATGGCTGTCGATCTGGCTGGCCGCGATCTCGCGGACCTCGCGCACGCCGTCTACAATCAGACCTATGGGGGCGTCTCCCACCTCCATCACGATGATCACAGTCCGGTCGTCATAGGAACGTTCCACGATCCCGAAGCGCAGGCGGACATCCATCAGCGGGATGACCTTGCCACGCAGATTGATCACACCTTTAAGGTAGTCCGGCATATCCGGAATGGGCATGATCCGCTGCATGCCGACAATCTCGGTCACGCCCGCGATACCAACACCGTATTCCTCGGGTCCGATATCAAAGGTCAGATACATGTCCGCGATCGTATCGGTCTCCAGATCTGCGGCCATCAAAGCGTCCTGCGACGCCGTCGCTGGTGTGGTCTGGTTCATCATGATGCAGTTCCTTCCTGCGAATTGAAACGATATGTGCCGCGCGCAACAGGGTTGGCTGCCGCGGCCAGAAGCGAGGGGCCGATGGCATCAAGCGGTTTCACCGACATTGCGGCGTTCAGGTCTACGGCCGCAGCAGGCATGCCCCAGACAACCGAAGTCGCCTCGTCCTGCGCGAGCGTGTTTCCACCGGCATGTCTGATCGCCAGCAACCCTGCGGCACCATCCTTGCCCATGCCCGTCAGCAGTGCCGCACTGGCCTGTTTGCCGGCATGACGGGCAACAGAATGGAACAGGGTGTCGACAGCGGGGCGCGAAAAGCAGACAGGATCGCCTTCGACCAACGAAACACGCCAATGCGGGCCAGTCCCAGCCAGAACCATATGACGCGACCCACCCGGCGCGATCAGCGCGACACCGGACTGAACCCGGTCACCATCCTGCGCCTCGCGCACATTGATTTGCAATTCGGCGTTCAGACGGTCGGCAAATGCCTTGGTGAAACCTTGTGGCATATGTTGCACGATAACGATCCCCGGTGCGTCTTGGGGCATCGTGTGCAAGACGCGGGCCAAAGCCTGCACCCCGCCTGTTGATGCACCAATGGCAATGATCCGGTTCTCCGGATGCCGCGACGGGGGTCTTACCCCCATCGGCAACACCCAACCTGCCATTTGTGAGGGGCGGGCAAGAGCCGCGGCACGCACCCTGCGGCAGACGTCGGCCATGATATCCTTGAGGCCGGTATCCACAGCAAGCGACGGCTTTGCGATGACATCTACGGCACCCGCTTCCAAAGCCTGAAGTGTCACCGCGGCACCACGTTGCGTGGCGCTTGAGATGATCACGGTTGGCAGCGGGTTAACCGGCATCAACTGGCGCAGGAAGGTGACACCGTCCATCCTGGGCATCTCGATATCCAACGTCATCACTTCAGGTCTGAGATCGCGGATCATCTCGGATGCCTGTTCCGCACCCGAGGCGGTGCCGACCACCTCGATCATCGGATCGGTCGACAGCCCCATGGACAGAACTTTGCGGATCATCGCTGAATCATCGACGATCAGAACACGCACGGCCGCGCGGCGCGTTGACAGAGTGTTCATGTGGCAACCCCTCTCTTGCGGGAAACGCCACTGATGATCTGCCGCCAGCGCGGTGACAGGTCGCGCACCGACTCGGTCACACTGGTGAACAGCCAGCCGTTATCCTCGACATGGTCGGCGATGGTCTCGACCACTTCGATCTGATCCTGATGGGTAAAGTAATACAGAACATTCCGGCAAAAGACGGCCTGAAACGGCTTGCGGAAGGGGAAGGGTGTCGTCTTGAGGTTCATGCGCCGGAATGTGCAGGCCTGGCGGATCTCGGGCACGATCTGGAAATGACCGATCCCGACGGGCTGCATGTATTTCGACTTGATATGCGCTGGCACCTGTTCCAGATGCCGCGCCGGATACACCCCTTTTTCTGCAAGCTCGATCACCGGCGCGCTGATATCGGTTCCAAGGATCGTCGTGCGCCTGAGTGTGTCCATGCCAAGCGTTTCGGCAATCATAATGGCCAGTGTATAGACTTCGTCACCCGACGAGCATGCCGCGCTCCACAGACGGATTTCGTTGCGTTGGGCAAGCTGCGGCAAAACATTGCCGAGGAAATGCTCGAGCACATCCTTTTCACGGTAGAAATAGGTGTGATTGGTCGAGGCCGCATGCATGACAGCAAGCTGAACCTCATGGTTCTGGGCCTGCATGATCTCATAGGCCAGCTTCGCAAAATCGGGCATCCCGAAAGATCGCTGAACCCGCGCCAGTCTTTGTTGCAGCAAGTTGCGCTTGTGGTCGGGGTAGTGGATCGCACAGCGGTCTTCCAGCCAGCGCTTGATCGTCTGGAAACCGTCCTGTTCGCTTGTGCGCATTACCGTCATGGCAGACCGCCCACGGCACCCAGCCGTTCGCAATCCAGCACAAGTGCAACCTCGCCAGTGCCAAGAAGAGCGCAGCCATAACTTGCCCGCACTTGTGCAAGCCTTCCTACCAGCGGTTTCATGACAACCTGCTGACGATCCAGAATTTCGTCGACCGGCACAGCGAGGGGGCCGTTGGAGGTCTGGAACACGACGATGACCTGCGGCGGGGCGTCCATGCTGCGCGGCTCGGCCTGCATTCCGTCAAAGAAATTCTCGAGCCGGCAAACCGGAATACTGCCACCACGCAGGCGGAACAGCTCCTGCCCGCCACCCGCCGAGAGCTTTGGCAGATCATGCGGACCCGGACAGGCGATTTCCGCGACCATGTCGACAGGCACCGCAAAAAGGCGCGGCCCGAGACGCAGGATGATGCAATCCAGAAAGGCCAGCGACACCGGAATATGCAGGGAAACGCGAGTCCCTTGCCCCGCAGCACTGTCGACCACGATGCGGCCGCGCAAAGCCGCCATTGTCGTGTTGAGAACGTCCATTCCCACGCCGCGCCCCGACAGGTTGGAGACATTTTCGGCGGTCGAGAAACCGGGCTCGAAGATCACCTTCCACAATGCGGCTGGCTCTGGTTCTTCGTCCGGACCGAAGAAACCGCGCTCGCGTGCCTTGTGCAGGATGCGTTCACGGTCAAGGCCACGACCATTATCCTCGACAACGATCCGGACCTCGCTGCCGACCTGTGCCGCTGACAGGATGATACTACCGATTTCAGGCTTACCGGCAGCAACACGATCCTGCGGCGGTTCAAGCCCGTGATCGGCAGCATTCCGCAAGACATGCAGCAGCGGATCATACAGACGGTCCGCGACCAGTTTGTCGATCTGAGTTTCGGCACCCTGAATATCCATCTCGATTTTCTTGCCTGTCTGACGCTCAAGCTCCCGCAGCATGCGCCGCAGGCGTTTGAACACCTCGTCGACAGGCACCAGACGCATATCCGTGGCCGCGTCCTGCACCTCTCGGACGATCATCATCAACCGGTGCACCGCCGTTTCGAAATGCGACAGCTCCAGCCCGACAAGATCGGGCGACCGGACGGTCTCGGCCACCGACAAAGACAGTTCCGCCACCAGATCCATGAGCCGGCCAATCCGTTCGGACGGCACACGCATGAGCCCGCCCTCGGGAGCAATCTCGGGACCGGCGGCACTCATGAGCGCAGCAACCTGTTGCAGGACTGGCGACGATACTGAGTCATTTTCTCTTTCGGTTATGTGTTTGACAGATGAACCCGAGCCTCTTTTGCAAGTTCGGGGCCAGTCCAGCCGCCGTCATGCAGCTTCTTCGGACCGGTCGAAGTTGAAGATGCAGACACCGTCAAACCCGTTGGATTTAAACAGGAACGTCTTTTTCATCGTGTCGAGGAAACCCCCGTGTTTCTTCTCGAAACCTTTGAGATCGTTGATGTTGGGGAAGAAGACGTTGATAGAGACATCGCCTTCTTTCGAGATCACGACGTTCAGACCTGTAAGATTGCAGGTCGGAATGGCGTTGCCCAATGTCTCGACGACAAAAGGGGCCGCGATCTGTGCAGCATCGAGGCTTGGAAATTTTAAATGATATGTTTTTGAGAGCATTCTCTGGGCCTTGTCTGATCAGGATCTGTTCCTGTAACGACCGAACGGCGGAAAATTTAACACCGCCCTTCAGAAAGCCCCCATCCTTTCGGTGCAGCGACCCATCCTTTCGGACCAGGCAGGCAGGCTTTCGAGCGTCGAATTTCCGTCAAGTCCTTTCATAGCAATGCTGTTTTCGGGTTTTCCGACAGCGTTTACCCTCCCTATTTCCATGCAAAATCCAGTCACACCGCAGGATTCCGCAGAAAGAGAGCAGTATCTTTCGAGACTCCTCTAAAACGCGGGGTTTGGCATGGTTCCTGCCTTAACAAGTTCAGGTGACGTAAAAGGATTTGACCATGACCAAGTTGCATTTTCTCGATCCCCAGTTCTCCTCGGCAGATGCTCTGGAGCAGCTGCTGCAGCGGCGCCGGATCGGCGTGACGCGCGGTGTTGCAGAACGGGGATGCGGGGCAGTCATGTTTGTCGCAACAGCCGCCGACGCCATCACAGAGCGTCGCGCGCAGGATGCGGCACGCGCCGCCGGTATCCGCAGCCTTGTGATCCTGCGCGAAAATGCAGAGACCTTCGCCATCGAAAGCGAGTTGGGCGCGCGTCTGATCCGCATCTCTTTGCCCACGCCTGCCGCCTCCTGCGACCCCTTGCACGATCCTGCACTGCTGATGTTGGTCGATATCCTTGCAGCCCCGCTGCGCCCGATGGTCGCTTGCGATCCGGCAACAGGTTCATTGATTGATCTGGCCGAACGCGTAGCCCGCACCGATGTCACTGTGTTCATCAACGGGCCGACCGGCAGCGGCAAGGAAGTCCTGGCCCGTTCGGTCCACGCCGCCAGCCGCCGCGCCGACAAGCCCTTTGTGGCGATCAACTGCGCCGCCATTCCCGAAAACATGCTGGAAGCGATGCTGTTCGGGCATGAGAAGGGTTCTTTCACCGGCGCGGCGACAGCCAATCGCGGGCTGATCCGCGCTGCGGATGGCGGCACGCTGTTACTGGACGAAGTCTCGGAAATGCCGCTTGGATTGCAAAGCAAACTGCTGCGCGTGATTCAGGAACGGCGTGTCACGCCGCTGGGCTCTTCCGAGGAAGTAGCCGTGGATATCCGTATTGTCGCCACGTCCAACCGTGACATGTCGCTGGAAGTGCGCGAAGGCCGCTTCCGTGAAGATCTGTACTACCGTCTGCATGTCTTCCCGCTGACAACGCGCGCCATTGCACAACGTCCCGAAGACATTGCCGCGCTAGCCGTCTCGTTGCTGCGCCGCCACTGGCGCGATAGCACGCCCCCGCTGTTCACCCCCGAGGCGATGGCAGCGTTGCGCCGCCACAACTGGACCGGCAATGTGCGCGAGCTTGAAAATGTCATCCAGCGCGCGCTGGTTTTGTGTGACGGGCAGACCATCGGGATCGAGGATATCCTTCTGGACACCGGAACGGGTCTGCGGATGCCCTCCAACCCGAGCTTTCTGACCCAAATGGGAAACCATATGCGCCTCGCCGAGGCTGTGTGAGGGTAACACCATGACAATCGGACCCGTTGGAAGCGGCTTTAATCTGGTTCCCCTGCAACCCGCGCAGACCGCAAAACCTGCCGAGGCAGCAAAGGGCTTTGGCGACAGGATCGAAACGGCGCTGGACCAGCTCAAGGCATCGCAGGCGCAAGCCTCGCAGTCCGCCAAAGCATGGGAGATGGGGATCGAGCAGGATCTGGCGGCTGTGATGGTCGACCAGCAAGTTGCCTCGCTGGGGTTCCAGTTGACACTGAACGTGCGGAACAAGGCGCTTGGCGCCTACCGCGACATTATGAACATGCCGCTCTGACGCGGCCCGAAAACTAAGGTTTCAACTTATGGCGCTGTCTCCGGTTCCGCGACAAGACACTCTGCCCTCGGCACCTGCTTCGGGTGCGGTTGCGCGGCTGCGTGACCTGACCGGAGGCTTTACCCGTTTCACCGAACAGCCCGCCGTGCGGCGCGCCTTACCATCCATCATTCTGGTTGCCGCAACAGCGCTTGCCTTGCTGGTATGGCTTGCCCTTCGTGAAACACCCCGTTCAACCCTTTATCCGGGCATGGCCGAGGCCGAGAAGGCGCGCGTGATCGAGACATTGGGCGGTTCGGGGATCGAAGCGCGTGTTGACAGGACAAGCGGCGAAATCACTGTGCCCTCGGGCGACTATCATCGTGCCCGACTGGCGCTTGCCGCACAGGGCTTGCCGCAATCCGTGCCCGATGGTGACCGCGTCCTGTCGGATTTACCGATGGGTGCCAGCCGTGCGCTGGAAGCGGCCAGACTGCGTCAGGCTCAGGAACTGGATCTGGCGCGTTCCATCACGGAAATCGCCAGCGTGCAGGCCGCCCGCGTCCATCTGGCACTTCCCGAGAAATCGGCCTTTTTGCGCGACAGTCTTCCGCCGCGCGCCTCGGTGTTCCTGACGCTTGCCGCAGGCAGGGTCATGGACCCCGGTCAGGTCGAGGCGATTGTGCATCTGGTCTCGTCCTCGGTTTCAGGACTGGCTCAAAGCGATGTGACCGTGGTAGACCAGACAGGTCGCCTGTTGTCGCGCGGGGACATGGACGATGCAGGCCGGCTAAGCGAGCGTCAGTTGCGCCACAGGGTCGAGGTTGAAAACCTCATGCGGCAGCGCATCGAGGCCCTGCTGACGCCTGTTATCGGTCAGGGCAACCTGTCGGTCGAGGTCACGGCAAGCATGGATTTCACCCGTCGCGAGATCACCGAGGAACGCGTCGACCCCGAGGGCAACGCCCTTCGCAGCGAGCAACTGACCGATACCCTGACCCGAGATGCAGCGGCAGGCGGCATCCCCGGCGCGGTGGCCAATACACCGCCAGCCGAAGGCGAACTGACCGATGCCCCCGGCACCGGCGGCGAGGTGGATAACATCCGCAACAGGACCACAGGCAGCACCCGCAACTATGAAATCAGCCGCACGGTTGCCAGCACGCAAGAGGAAATCGGCAAGATCACACGTGTCTTTGCGGCCATTGTCATCAGGGCCCCCGCAACAACTGCGGGGGCCGATGGCGGGGTCGCCGACGCACCCGCCATGCCAGAGACACTTATCGCGGACCTTCAGCGCCTGACCGAAACCGCAATCGGGTTCGACGCAGATCGCGGTGACAGTGTGACCATCCTTGCCCAACCTTTTGCGCATCCCGAAATCCTGACCGAGGCACCGGGCATGAACCTTGACTGGGTTCCCAGCGCCCTGCGAGAATTCGCGCTGATCGCTTTGGTCGCGGTTGTCGGCCTGGGTGTCGTGCGCCCGTTGCTGATGCGGCAGACCCAGCCTGCAGCACGCGGCACAGGCCTTGCGCCCTATGACAGCGCGCGCGGGTTGCAGATGGACAATCTCGAAGGTGGTGCCGAGAGACGCCAGAAGGATCTGGCGATCAGCGTTCTGGGCAACCGCGCCACCCGTGAGGAAAAACAAGCCGTGCTTCGCAGCCTTGTGGCCGATGATCCGGTCAGGATCGCCACAGTGATGCACCGCATGATGAAATCCGATCTCGACTCTGCCTGACAGGACAAACGCCATGGCCACCGCTTCCGCCCAAGCCACCAGTGACGCCGCTATTCTGATGCTGATGTTCGGCGAACCCATTGCTGCCGATGTGATGCGTCATCTGACACCCACCGAAGTGCAGCATCTTGGATCGGCCATGTATGCCGTCGAAGATGTTCCCGAGGACGAGGTGGACCGCATCCTTGAGGATTTCCTGTCGCGTCTGGCAGGCGAGACCGGATTGGGCCACGGAACGCCCGCCTATGTCCGCAATATCATGCATCAGGCGCTGGGACCGGACAGGGCACAATCGGTCATCAGCCGGATTAGCCCCAACAGCACCGAACGCCCGATCCGGTTGCTGGAATGGATGGACGCAAGATCCATCTCGGAACTGATCTCGAGCGAGCATCCCCAGATCATGGCTTTGGTTATTGCCTGTCTCGACTATGCACAGGCTGCCGAAGTCCTGACATCCTTGCCCGAAGACCTGCAACCGGACATCGTGCGCCGCATAGCCGAATTGACGGCCGTCACGCCCGAAGCCCTCAGCGATCTTGAGCAGGTCTTGCAGCGGGAATTCAAAGCCTCGACCAGTTCCAGCGCCTCGCAGATCGGAGGCGTGAAGGCTGCGGCGCGGATCATGAACTTTACCCGTTCTGGCATAGAGGCACGGATTCTCAGGGATATCCGCAAGGACGACAAAGACCTTATGGGTGCAATTCAGGACAATATGTTCGTGTTCGACAATCTGGGCAAATCCGACGACCGCAGTCTACAGACGCTACTGCGTGCCATCGAACCCGAGCGGCTGGTTCTGGCGCTGAAAGGCGCCGACGAGGTGCTGCGCGAAAGGCTGCTATCCTGCATGTCGGTCAGGGCCGCCGCGACGATCCGCGACGAGATGGAGGCCTTGGGACCGGTCCGTCTAACCGATGTGCAAGAAGCGCAGAAACAGATCGTCGCCGTGGCGCGCCAGATGTCTGATGCGGGCACAATCGTGCTGGCCGGTCGCGGCGGTGAGGAGATGGTTTGATCATGGATGGCAGTTTCCTGCGCGATATGACCGAAGCGAAAGCCTTCCTTCCAGACAAAAAGGATAGCGGGCAGATGTCGGTTTTTCTGAAACAATCCGGCTTGCAAACCCCACAGGGTGCCGACAGTTTTCGTGCGGTTCCGGTGCATGTCATGGCAACCGATTTAAGTGTTGAAACAGCCGCGAAAGAGGCTGCCGCGACCGCGGAAATGGCTGCTGCTACGGTGGCCGACGATCACAGCGCGGGCACCCAAACCCCGACGCAATCAGAGCCCGCGGCTCCGACAGAGCCACGGATCGAGACTACGCCCAGTGCGCTTCGTCCCGCTATGCAGGACAACACCACTCCATCCGCCCAGCAGTTGGAGACAGCACGGGCCGAAGGCCGTGCCGCCGCTTTAGCCGAACTCGACAGCGAAAGGCAAACGGTTGCAATGGCTGCGACCGCTTTGGCCAGTGCTTTGGAACGTCTGGCGAACCCGTCAGCCGCGCAAGTGGCGGCCCTGTCGACAGCGCTTGATCAGGCCGTAGCGCGAATGGCCGCTGATCGGGCGGGGCAGGTCATTGATGCCACCCCTGAACCGTTTGTCCGCCGCATCGCCGCTCTGGCTGCGCGCGTATCGACGGGACTGGGCGCTGTCGCGCTGCATCTGCATCCTTCGGATCTGGAGGCCGTGCGCGCCGTTTTCGATCAGGCCTGCTCTGGCGATCTAGCCGCCCTGGCGCGGGCGCGGCTTGTGGCGGACGCTGGCCTGTCACGCGGGGACATAGATTTAAGAACCGCCACCTTGCATATCGAGGATCTGATCCTCGCGGCAGCGCCATCCGAAACGGAGTTGCACGATGCTGGTTGAACTACCGCCCTCAGGGCTGATCCCGCTGTTGATCGAACGCCTGTGCAATATGCCGGACCCCGAGCCCAGGTTCAGCGGACAGGTCCTCAGCTATGACGGTTTACAATTGGAAACCACTGGGTTTCCGGCCAGTCCCGGTGCGTTGGTGCATATCGAAACACAGGGCGGACTACCTGCCGAGGCCGAGATCGTGGGATTTCGTGATGGTCGCAACCTGTTGTTCCTGAACGAACCCTATGCCCCGATCGAGGCCGGAGCCAAGGCCTGGCTGGTCAAGGGCGGGCAGGAAGTCGATGTGGGTCCAGCACTCTTGGGTCGCGTGATCGACGCGAAAGGCAATCCGCTGGATGGCGGCCCGCAACCCGTTTGCGAGGCCCGCTGGCCGTTGCACGGGCGGCCGCTGAACCCGCTGATGCGCACGCCGGTGGACAAACCACTGGACGTGGGTGTGCGCGTGATCAATGCCGCCCTGACCTTGGGCGAGGGGCAGCGGATCGGTATTATCGCAGGCTCAGGCGTGGGCAAATCCGTCTTGATCGAGATGATGGCACGCGAGGCAAAAGCCGATGTTGTTATCGTCGCGCTGATTGGCGAACGTGCCCGCGAAGTCGGGGATTTCTCACGTCGTCTGATGACCGGCGATGCGGCGCGCCGCACCTGTCTTCTGGCCGTCCCTGCCGACCAGTCGCCTATGCTGCGCCTGCGCGGTGTGCGGCGCGCCATGTCCATCGCAGAATGGTTCCGGTCCGAAGGCAAGCGGGTTCTGCTGATCCTCGACAGCCTGACACGCGTGGGTCATGCCCAGCGCGAAATCGGTCTGGCCTTGGGCGAACAACCCACGGCCAAGGGCTATCCCCCTTCGGTAGTGGCAATGATCCCGACCCTGCTGGAACGCGCAGGACCGGGATTACCGGGACAAGGCACGATCACGGCGATCTGCACGGTTCTGGCAGATGGTGACGACACGACCAACGATCCGATGGTGGATACAGCGCGCGCCATTCTGGATGGTCATCTGGTGCTGTCACGGCGTCAGGCGCAGGCGGGAATCTATCCTGCGATCGACGTTCCCCAATCGGTCAGTCGCGTCATGGGCGATGTGACCGACCCGCAGCACCGGGCCGCTGCTTTGCACCTGCAGCAACTGATCTCAAGCTATATGGACAACCGCGATCTGGTGATGATGGGTGGCTATTCGGCGGGTCAGGACAAGGTTCTGGATCAGGCAATGGCGCTTTGGCCCCAGATCAGGGCGCTGATCTCCCAAGGGCGGCATGAGAGCAGCACCTTGGCCGAAAGCCGCGCGGCCTTGCTGGCGCTGGCTGGCACCAACAGCGCGGTTTCCTTGGCAGGGCAGGCATGACGTCGCGCGCACGGCTGTTGGATCTGTATTCCAAGACCGCAGCCCTGCGCGCGGCTGGCCTTGCCCGCGAGATGCGCGCAGCTGGAGCGGATCACGACGCCGCCCGCGCGCTTGAGGCGCGCTTGCAGCGATTGATGTCGGACATGGCAATTCCCTTAGGCGCAATCACGGTGTCGAGTTTACGAAATACAGGTCTGATGCTGGCGCAATTCGCAGATGAAGCCGCACGCCAACGACTACGCGCAAGCAACGCCGCCGACGAGGTTCTGAAGCTACAGCAACAGATTGCCACGCATGAGCAACGCCGCAAGACAAGTGAGGACGCAGCCAAAGCTGCCCGCCTTGCCAATGCCGAAGAACGGGAAAAGCGGGTTGAGGCGGCACATCCTGCCACGCGCCGCACATAAAATCCCGGTTCCGCTGACACGGCGGAAAACTGGCACCGAAATTGCAATTCAAGCCTGAGCCGCACCGCAGAAGACGAAGCTGCACAGAGAGCAAGGGAAAAAGCCGGATCATGTTTCCGTCCGCCATTACAGCTATGCCGGAACAGGGGGTCAGTGCCTTTCCTGCCAACGGTGCGGGGGACGCAGCGGCAGTCACAGTGCCTACAGGCTTTGAGGAAAACCTACGCTTGTGTATGGTAATACCCCCGTCAGGAACGGGCGAGGTGAAATTACACGCTCCTGCGGTTGGCAAAGCCTTGTTGCCTGATGCGGAGGCAGGACTTGACCCGCAAATGATGTTTGCCGCAGAGCAGCTTGGCGTGGAAATGCCGCGGGCAATCATGGATGTTGCAAGCCTTGACACCCAAGCGCCACTTGAAGAGCGCAGCCCCGCCATCGTCGCAGGCGAAGGCGCTGCGACGGGAGCAACGCCATTGCCCGACGAAACGGGCGAGGCTACGATGTCCCTGCTGCCGGAACTGGCTACAGCCGCCGATGAATCTATCGCCACACCAACGGGGCAGACCGAAGCAAGCGCTACGCCCAACGAGAACGTCGAACAGCCCACGCCCCGATCCGATTCTGTCACCCTGCCAGTGCAGCGGCCCGATAGTGTAGCCCCGCAGGCCGCATCTGCCCCTACAACCAGCGAAGCCATTAAATCGCAACAGGACATGACAATCGACGATGCACCTGCGAACAAGGCACAGCCGGCGGCGCAGCTTCCCGCTTCTGATCAGGGGGCAGCAGACTCGGCGACCGAAAAAAAGCCGTTAGCGCAAGCGGCAGTGCCCGAGTCCGGAATTGAGCCGCGTTCCGCTACGGCTGGACAGACCTCTGCAATGACCCTGCCGACCCAGCCGCTCGGCGAAAACTCGTTGGCGCAATCCGCGACTGCTACGGCGACCACGACCGCGAGCGGCAGCACGGGACCAATGCCACAGTTACAGATGACACGCCCCGACTGGCCCGCCACGGCGGTTGCCGCGACTGTCACAAGTCTATCGGCTGATGGCGGCACGATGATCATGGAATTGTCACCCGAAGCCCTTGGCCCGCTGCGGATCACACTGACGTTGGAGGGGGACACCGCGACTGTCCGCTTCCAGACCGAAACCCCTGAAGCCGCGCGTTTGCTGAATGAGGCCGAGCGCCAGCTTTCGACAGAATTCAATCGTCACGGCCTGACGCTGGGCAAGCATGATGCCGCCACTAGCGGACAGTCGCAGGACCAGGGCCAGCAGTCCGGCCAGAACGCGGGCAAAGATCACACAGCTGACGAGCCCGACATTCAACTCAACACCCGCCTGCCAGTCGCAGGCGGGGTTATCAATCTGATCGCCTGAGGTATTCCCAATGACCACCAAGACCGCAACTCTCGAGGGTGATGCCACACTCCCTGCCAGCAAAGGCCGCGCAGGCGGCATCTTGCGCATTCTCGGCCTTGTTATCGGGGCAGGCGTTTGTGCCGGTGGCGGTTTTGCAGGCGGCTGGTTCATGTTCTCGGACGCGCAATCACCGATGAGCGATGCCTTACGCCTGATCGAGCGTGACAATGGGAACACGCAGGTAGAACCCGGCAAGGATGGTTTGCAGAAGGCGGCGCGACCGTTTCCCGAAAATAGCGGCTTTATCACCAGCTATTACAGTTTTGACGAAACTCTGACGACCAATCCCGCCGGATCGCGGCGCTTTGTGCAACTTGGGGTCAGCCTGTCGACACAATATGACGCCAAAGTCATCGAGCATGTCGAAACGCATAAGCTAGCGCTGCGATCAGACATGCTGGCCGTGGTCAGCAGCTTCACCGAAGAGCAGATCACAGGGCTGGCGGGACGCGAAGCACTGGCCATTGCCCTGCGGGACGCGATCAACACGCGGCTTGAAAGTCTTGAAGGCTTTGGTGGCGTGGAAAGCGTTTTCTTCCCCTCATTCGTCATCCAGTGATCCATCATGGCCAAACCGACCAGACTTTCATCCTCCGAAGTGGCTGCCCTTGTCGGTGGCCTGATCGGAGGCGACTTTGACAATACCGATACAGACCAGCTTAACGGCCAGCCTGTCCGCCCCTATGCATTCGGATCCAACGACCTGTCGGGCTTTGGCAATTACCACGGGTTGAGGATGATCAACGAACGCTTCTGTCGTATTGCGCGGACAGCGTTTTTGCCGATGCTGCGCTTTCAGCCAAGGCTGTCCAGTTTCCCGCCCGAATTGCGGACTTTCGAGGATTACCGCAACGGGCAGGACAATTTTGTCTCACTCACCATCAGCGCAACCGATGAACTCAGGGGTAACCAGCTTCTGGTGCTGTCCCCCTCTTTCGTGTCCTTGCTGACCAATGCCTACTACGGCGGCAGCATCACCGGCGTATCGGTGAACCGGAGCGAATTCACCGCGACAGAACACCGTGTCATCGAACTGGTCTCAGACCGGTTGAATGCGGCGTTGCAACTGGCGTGGCGCGATCTGATGCAATTGAGTTTCACCGTCACTAGCCGCGAGGAGAACATGCAGTTCGTGGCCTTTGCGGATAATGACGAGATGGTCGTCAACTGCTCTTTCATGGTTCAGCTTCCCAATCAGGAACCGGCCACGTTCGATATCCTCTATCCTGTCCAGATCCTGAAACCGATTGCAAGCTTGCTGCGCTCGCGGATGCAGTCCGACCAGTTGACCGAAGACATCACATGGCGCGAGAAGCTTGAACAGGCGGTCCTGCGTGTGCCGTTAGACGTGTCAGTGCGGCTGTGTGAACCGGCTGTTCCGCTGTCGCGCCTGATGTCGCTGGTCGAGGGCGAGGTTCTGCCTGTCAACCTGAACGGCGCGGTGGATGTGCTGGTTGAAGGTATACCGATGTTTCAGGCGCAGCCCGGCGAGCAGGCCGGACATGCAGCCGTTTCCGTTACACGACGCCAGCTTGTCTGACATTTCCAAAAATTTGATCCCATGAAAAGGACCCTGACATGACCGATGCGATCACCCGACCCAGTTCCGACCAGTTGCGGATGCTGGAAAACATTGATGTCGCTCTCACAGTCGAAGTTGGCCGCACCGCCCTGACCATCCGCGATCTGTTGCGCTTGTCGGAAGGGTCGGTTGTCGAGTTGAACCGCCTTGCGGGCGATCCGCTGGATGTGCTTGTGAACGGCACCCCCATTGCCAAGGGCGAGGTTGTCATGGTGGGCGACCGTTTTGGTATCCGATTCGGTCAGATCATCACCCCCGAGGAGCGCGCCGATGCGATCTGATCGGGAAGAGCCGCAGCACTTACAGGGCGTCTGACGGTGGCACGAGAGTTGCAGCATCACTTGCAACTCGGCCACTTTCACAGACGGATCCTAACATGGAGCTTTTCCCCTTCGACAAGATCGCGACGCTTGTAATCTTCCTTGGCACACTTTTTCTGCTCTGGCTGGTGGTCCAGCGACACAAAGGCGGCCTGTCGCAGCAACTGGCACGCGGCAAGCGCATGCGGTTGGCAGAAACGACTGCACTTGGTCCAACAGACAGGGCGATGATCCTGAGGGTAGACCAGCAGGAGTTTCTGATCCTCAAGATCAAAGGGGCCGGTATCTCGCTGCATCCTCTGTCCGGACCGTCCGCAACCGCCGTGCCGGAGGATGCAGTTTGAAAAACGCAGCACCTTTCCTTGCGCCCGTCCTGTTGGCAGTGTTTTTGACCGTCGCTCCGCTCGCCGGTTTCGCACAGGGCCTTCCTGCCCTCACGCTGAACGAAACGGCGGATGGCGCCGCAAGCTGGTCTTTGTCGTTGCAGGTTCTTGCCCTGATGACAGCCCTGACCGTGCTGCCCTCGATCCTGTTGGGTATGACGGCATTCACACGCATCATCATTGTGCTGTCGATCTTGCGGCAGGCCCTTGGCACCCAGCAGACACCGCCCAATCAGGTGCTGATCGCGCTTGCGATGTTCCTGACCTTCTTCGTCATGCAACCCGTGCTCGAAAAAGCCTATGCAGAGGCGCTGGCCCCCGTGCTTGACGGGCAAATGACGCAGGAAGACGGGCTGGCACGCGGTGGCGAGATCATGAAAGCCTTCATGATCGAGAATACCCGCCAGAATGATCTGGCCATGTTCGCGGATCTGGCTGGCAATGAACCCTATGCCGAGACTGATGACGTGCCGTTCCGCGTTCTGCTGCCTGCCTTTATGACATCCGAGTTGAAAACCGCTTTCCAGATCGGCTTTCTGCTGTTTCTGCCGTTTCTTGTCATCGACATCGTGATCGCATCCATCCTGATGGCACTGGGCATGATGATGGTCTCTCCCGTGCTGGTGGCCCTGCCCTTCAAGCTGCTGCTATTTGTTCTTGTGGATGGCTGGGCCTTAACCGTCGGCTCGCTAGCCGCGGGCTACGGTGTTGTGCCCGGAGGTGCGGGCTGATGGAATTCGGAACCGGCATCGAACATCTGCAACTCGCCTATCTGTCGATCCTCAAGACAGCCGGACCGATTCTTGCCGTGGCGCTGGCTGTCGGTCTGCTGATCGGCATTCTGCAAGCTGCCACCTCGATCAACGAAGCCACGCTGAGCTTTGTGCCCAAACTGGTCATTGTCTTCATCACGATGGCGCTGATCTCAAGCTATATGCTCACCACGTTGACGGACTATTTCCTGTTCGTCTTCGACAGCATCCGCAGCATCCGGTAGACGGAAATGGACGGGGCGATTTTTGACATTCCGGCGCTTGATTTGGCGCGTCTGGCCGATCCTATGGCCGGATTCTTTGTGGTCATGCTGCGGATCGGCGCCTTTCTGATCGCATCGCCCGTATTTGGCGGTCGGTTTGTACCTGTGCCGATCCGGATCGTTGCAGCGGTTTGCTTGACGCTTGCAGTTTCGACGCAGGCCGAATTGCCCGGTGCACGGGATTTGGCGAAACTATCCGCCATTCCGATGATTCTGTCCGAGATCGCCATAGGGTTGACAGCCGGCCTTGTCCTGACAACACTTTTTGCAGCAGCCGCGATGGCTGGTGACAAGATCGCCAATGTTGCGGGACTTGGATTTGCCATGCAAGTCGATCCGTCGGCAGGCGGGCAGAGCCCTGTAATCGCGCAACTGCTCGGACTGGCCATGATGATGGTTTTCCTGAGCACCGACAGCCATCTTGTCGCGCTGCGGATCATGTTCGACAGCTACCAAAGCTATCCTCCGGGCAATGATCTTGATCTTTCTGCGCTGCTCACGGCGGGTATTGGCGCGGGGACAATCATGTTTACCCTGACCTCGGCTCTCATGTTGCCAGTAGTGGCGGGTCTGTTGATTCTGAACCTTGCGGTCGGGGTGATTTCACGGTCAGCCCCGCAGTTGAACCTGTTTTCGGTGGGCTTTCCGCTTGCGCTGCTGGCGCTGCTTGTCCTGATGTGGCTGACCGCCCCGCAGATGATCGAAGGATTGGTCACGATCGCCAATAGCGGCCTGCATGCTTTGCGCGACATGTTCGGCCGCCTCGGAACGGAGTTATAAGATGGCAGGCCCCGATGACGGAGCAGAACGCAATCAGGACCCGACGCAAAAGCGGTTGGATGACGCACGCCGTAACGGGCAGATCCTGACCTCGAAAGAGATGATGGTATTCGCCTCGATGGCCGCCGGAACGCTTTTTGTCGTGATCCTTGCGGCGCTTGGACCGATGACGGCGACCCGTTGGGCTGCCCATCTGGATATCGCAAGCGGCGATGCTCTTGATGCCGCAATGCTGCCTGCCATTACAGAAGCGGGTAAAGAGGTTCTGGCTCTCGCCCTGTTCATTGCCGTGCCCGTTGCGGTGACATCCGTGCTGGCGCAAGCTGCTATGGGTGGATTGCACTGGACCAACAAAGGCTATGCGGTCAAGCCCGACAAGATCAATCCTTTGGCGGGCTTCAAGCGGATGGTGTCAATGTCCGCTCTGGTTGAACTTGGCAAAGCGGTCGCCAAGGTCGCGCTATTGTCTGCCGTGGCCCTGACCGTGGTGCTGAACGGCCTGCCGGAACTGACCAGTCTTGGCCAGATGCCCACAGGTGATGCGGTCCGAATCCTGTTCGCGCTCGTGCTGCAACTTTTTATCGGGCTGACCCTTGTGCTCGGCCTGATCGGTCTTGTCGATCTGCTCTGGGAAGCCAAAAAACTGAAAGACTCGTTGAAGATGACCCTCGACGAGGTCAAGCGCGAGCAGCGCGAGGACAACGGATCGCCCGAAATGAAGGGCAAATTGCGGGGCATGCAGATGGAGATAAGCCGCCGTGGCGCACGTGAGCGTGCCGCCCTGCCGGATGTGCCCAGCGCCACGGCGATCATCACCAACCCGACGCATTTTGCGGTCGCCGTCCGTTACCGCGCTGGCGAGGACGATGCGCCCTACATCATCGCAACAGGCCGCGACCGAATGGCTGCACAGGTGATCGAGACAGCGCGCAAAGCAAGCGTGCCGATCCTGCGACTGCCACCCCTTGCACGCGCGCTCTATTTCACAGGCGATATCGGTACGCCGATCCACGAGGGGCTTTACGGTGCGGTAGCGACGGTTCTGGCCCATATCTGGCGGATCGACCGCGGTCTGCGCGAGGAGATCCCCGAAATCGAGTTGCCGCAGGACCTGCAGTTCGACTCCAACGGTCACAGGCCGAACTAAAGGGCGCGCAAGGCGAAGGTGGCACAGGACTTGCATTTCATCATGGAAAGCAAGCATTCCACTTTTGCAGGGAGACTTTATTTGTCCCATCCCAATCCGCCATGCCGGATCTGCACAGCAGGTCAGCGTATTTCGACAATGGTATTTGCCATCTTCGCGCTGGCGCTTTTTCTTGCGGCCTCCGATCCTGATGAAACGCCTTTGAGACAGGGGCTTATGCTCTTTTGTGCCGCGCTGTCAGGTCTGGCTGTGCTGCGGTTTCCGATCGCGCATCTTGTAGGCCGCTTGTCCCGCCGTCGCAGCGCGCGGCCTGGTTCTGTTCAGGGAAAATACTCCAATGACTGATGATACCTCTTCGAAAGACACGATTGCGGATGCGATCACCCGCGCACTTGATGCAGCGCAAGCCGCCACGGATGCTGCACATGAGGCCGAGGCCGTGCTGACAGCCCGGTCTGACGCCGCGACAGCAATGGAGCGCACCGCAAAGCGTACGGCGCTTATGGCCGCTGTCGCCGGTGGCGCCTCGCTTCTTGCTCTGGTGGCGGGCAGCGCGATCTGGTTCAAAACGTCGGGCGGTCTGCAAACAGCTGCCGAGGTGCAGGCCACTGCCGCCGCAGCTTTTGTTGAACGCCTGACCGAGTTGAATGCAGCGCTGGACCGTATGGATGGCGCTATCGACGCGACCGAAGTCAGAACCGCCACGGAAAACGGGCGGCTTGACCAGTTGATTGCGATGATTGACGAACGTCTGCCCGCGCTGCAGGAACAGCAAACGGCTGCATCTGCCGCCTTGGTCCTGACCGGCGACGCAATGTCGCTGGACCCGCAGCTTGCCAGTCTTCGGGCAGATATCCTTGCCGCAATCGCCGAGGCAGAACTGTCGATGGCCGAGCGTCTGATGCAGGCAGGGCGCGCAACGGGCGGGTCTGTTGCTGCCGCCAGCGTTGCGCCCGACGTGGCAGCTCGGCCATCGCCGCTTTTACCCGCTACACCGACAGAAAAGCCTGTGGCACGTCCCAAGCCCCCAAAGGCCCAAGCCGTCAATCCCTTCCGCTTTCCCTAGCGCGCCCTGATCTGGCTGCACGCTCGTTTTTGATTTCATTTTCAGCAGGACCGGACCCACCCCATGACAAACACTGATTCACCAGCTTCGACTCTCAAACTTATTCGCTGCGGCATCGACGATCCTGGTCGCGCGCTTGGGCTGCATAGCGGTGATGTTCTACTGGCCGTAGGCGGCAAAGCGTGGACCGGCTCGGCACAAGCGTTTCGCGCAAGGGTGGCCCAAGGGAAAAAGCCTGAGGCCCTTAGCTTTTTGCGGGGCGATTCCGTGCTGACCGTTCTGAGCGACAGCGGGGATCTTGGACGCTGGGAAAGCGTGCCGCCCCCTGCGGCCCAAGTCCCTGCCATCGGTCATGTCGAACAGTTGTGCAACTGGGAGGTCATGGCCCACCCAGATGGGACGCATGATCTTTTTCCACAGCGCCCGTCTTTACTAGCACTTCTGGCACCGCCACTCTGGATGGCGCAAGCTCGCTTGTTCTCGTTGCTGACGACCCTTTTCGCCGCTTTGGCGCTGGCGCTTCCGGGAGGGGCGTTGTTGATGGCTGGTGTGTGGATTGCGGCCGGCCTGCATCTTTGGCGCAATGGCGTAAACCATGTCAGGCAGGACCGACAGCAAACAGGATACCGCACGCGCGGCGTTGTAGCTGCGCGTAACGAGACCGAAGCGCGTAATGCGTGGAGTGCAATCTCGCCCGGCACGCGATTTCGCTTTGACAGCCCGCAGGCCCACACATCGCTATCTACAGAAGCGACCGCATCCTGATCGGATCTTGACCGTGCAAACGCCCCCCCAAACGGGGGGCTTTGGCAACTGTGTGCTACCCGGTGCTGGCGCTTGAAAGCTCAGGCTTGACCCGAAAGGATCGCCTGCCGCCGGCGCACACAGGATGCAGGGATATTCAGTTGCTCACGGTATTTTGCGACTGTGCGTCGCGCAACAGACACGCCTTCCGCATGCATCAGGCGCACAAGCTGGTCATCGCTCAAGGGTTTGGCGGCCGACTCGGCGCGGATCAACCTGTATATACGGTGGCGTACGGCACCAGCAGAGCCGCTCACCTTGTCGCGCGCAGGAAGTGCTGCGGTAAAGAAATGCTTCAACGGGAATGTGCCATGCGGTGTGGCCATCAGAATGCCGGTCGTGACACGGCTGACAGTGCTTTCGTGCACACCGGCAACGGCTGCAATCTCCTTGAGGATCATCGGGTGCAGATATTCGGGGCCTTTCGCGAAGAAATCCACCTGACGGCGCAGGATTTCCTCGCCGATTTTCAGAACTGTGCGGTTGCGGTGCTCGACCGCCCGGGACAGCCAGCGTGCAACAGACAGCCGTTCGGAGACATAGCCACGTGTCTCGGACTGCCGTTGCACATCGCGGGTCGATGACTGGCTTTGTCCTGTCAGTTCTTCTGCCTTGTCGTCATTGATCACCACACGCGGCAAAGTGGAGCGGTTCAACTCGACCTGCCAGCCGCCTTCAGGTGCGGCTGCCACGATCAGGTCAGGTGGACGGATCGGTTCGGGTGCGCTGTCGAACTGTGTCCCCGGTTTAGGGTCCAGGCTGCGAAGATCGCGCAGGATGGGTCGCAGGTCTGCCATTTGACAGTTGCACACGCGGGCCAGTGCGGCCAGATCAGCGGCGGCCAACAAAGGCAGGTTGTCCAGAACAGCGCTGAACAGCGGCGTCAGCAAATCCTGATCGAGCGCCTGCAGGCGCAGACATTCGGCCAGCGAGCGCGCAAAAACGCCAGATGGATCAAGCCCCTGCAAGCGCGACAGCATTTGCTGGGCTTGCTCAAACGTCCCACCCGCACGCGCAGCAATCTGTTCCAAACTGCTGCCCAGCCAACCAGATGGCTCCAGCGCGTCAACAAAGACAGAAGCCAGTTCGATCTCGACCTCGGTCAATCCCAAGGCACCGATCTGCGTCGCGATATGGGTATAGAGTGAAGGCCCGCGCGTATCGGCAAGGGCTGCGATCTGGTCCCAGTCGCCAGACGATCCGCCTGCCACACCGCGTGGAATGGGCGCCTGCGACGGATGTGTGGGGGCCAGTTCGACAAAAGGGTTTTCTTCGGCCTGCGCCTCGATGAATGTCTGTAGTTCGGGGTTGCCCATTTGCAGAAGAACAATAGCCTGCCGGAGTTGCTGGCTAACGACCAGAGACTGCCGCTGAACAAGGGAATGGCTGTGGTTGAAATTCATCGGAAAACTCCTTTGGCACTCGGTAAAAAACCGCGTCTTTCCGCTAATCTTTCCTGAATTGTGCCAAGGCGCAAAAAATCTAAATGACAGCTCTAAACTGTCGGAATTCTGACGTTCGATCTGAAAAGCCGCCCGCTAAGCCATTGAAATAAAACACCCCGGCGAGAGAACCCGCCGGGGTGAATTTCTGAACTGTCGGTTTTCCGTCAGCCCCGCAGGAGACTCATCACGTTCTGCTTGGAGGCATTGGCCTGCGCCAGCATCGCTGTCGCCGCCTGGCTGAGAATCTGACCACGTGCGAGGTTGGTCGATTCTTCCGCGAAATCGGCATCCATGATCTGCGACTTGGCGGCAGAAACGGAGGTCGAGATGTTGGTAAGGTTCGAGATGGTCGAGTCCAGACGGTTGGACACAGCACCCAGATCCGAGCGCGACTGGCTGATTTTGGACAGGGCAGTGTCGATCACGTTGATCGCCTTTGCCGCACCTTCCGCAGTGGACAGATCAATCTCAGCCAACTGCTCAAGCTTCGAACCCGAGTTCGACGCTTCAAAGAAAGCCGCGTCCGTAGTGTTGTCGGATGTGTGGACCGAGAAGCCCTTGGTCGAGGACATTGTTACCTGACCGGTCACAGTCGCATCGTCGCCATCGGTTACGGCTGTGGTGACGGTAAAGCCGCCAGCAGGCGTGCTTTCATCGGCATTCAGACCCTCGACATCCATCGTCAGGGTGCCGCCGGCTCCGTCATCTGACGTAAAGCCGGTGATTGCGACGTTCGAGCCGGTCGAATCTTTCAGGATAATCTCGCTGTCGTCATCACCCATCGTCGCAGTCACGCCGGTTTCCGATGTTTTGGCGTTGATCGCGTCGCGCAGCGAGCGGAGGTCGGATGCGTCCGAGATAGCGACAGGACCGACGCCCGTGCCGTTGATTTCAAACGACATCGTGCCTTCCGCGTCCAAACCCGAGATTTTTGCGACAGTGGATGCCTGCGCCTGAACGCCGGTCTGCGAGGTTTTGGCATTGACGGCAGCCGCCATGTCTTTTGCAGACATTCCGGCAATCTGGTCAACTTCCGCCGATCCGGCATGGCCCGAGATCACCAGCGTGGTGCCGCCTGCGATGGCCGATGCACCAGCGGCAACGTTGACGTCAGACTTCAAGGTGAAGGCGCCGATATCGGTTGCGCGGGTGCTTTCCACGTTGACCGAAACCGTCTGGTTGGCGTCGGCACCGATCTGGAACTGCTTGCTGGCAAAGCTGCCATCCATGACCTTCATGCCATTGAAGGTTGTTGTCTCCGACACGCGGTTGATCTCTGCGATCAACTGGCGGGTTTCGGAAACGATCGCACCACGGTCGGACGAGGTGTTGGTATCGTTCGCGGACTGAACGGCCAGTTCACGCAGACGCTGTGCCATGTTCGACACTTCGACATGCGCGGATTCGGTTGTATCGATCAGGTTCTTGCCATCGGTTGCGTTGCGAACGGCCTGGTTCAGACCCATAATCTGCGATGTCATTTTTTCGCCAATGGCCATGCCTGCGGCATCGTCCTTGGCAGCGTTGATCCGCAGACCTGTCGACAGACGGGTCATAGCGGTGTTGAGTTGGTCGTTGACGCGGGTCATGTTCGCCTGGGCGGACAGTGCGCCGATATTCGTGTTAATGCTGGTCATCGGTGGACTCCTTGGTGAAAACCTGCACGCCGTGTGGCGCTGGTTTCTTTGAACGGCGGTTTTCAGAAAAGTTTAATCTCGGGCGCAAAATTTCTGGCATGCGGCTTGCCTCTGATCGGGGGTAACGCCAGCACAGGATAGAAAATGGATATCGCAACACTGATCGGATTCCTCGGGGCGATTGGCATGATCCTTGGTGCCATGATCTTTGCAGGGGGCCTTGGCCCTTTTCTTGACGTTCCCTCGATCCTGATCGTGTTCGGGGGTACAGCCTTCTCCGTTCTGTCTACAACCGGCTTGTCCACATTCACCGGCAGCTTCAAAGCTATCGGCAAGATGTTCAAAGCATCGCCCCTGCAGAATGATGTGCTGGTCAAGCAGATGACCGAGATTGCAGCCATCGCGCGCAAGGAAGGGATGATGGCGCTGGAATCGCAGCAGGTGCCCGATAAGTTCTTCGAAAAAGGCCTGCAAATGCTGGTGGACGGCGCTGACGAGGTCAAACTGGTCAAGCAACTCAAGCAGGAAATAAAATCGCTGAAATCCCGCCACGAAAACCTGCAAGGGGTGGTGAAGGCATGGGTGGATATCGGCCCGGCGATGGGCATGATCGGCACCCTGATCGGTCTGGTTCTGATGCTGGGCAATATGTCCGATGTGCAGGCGATTGGTCCCGCGATGGCCGTGGCATTGCTGACAACGCTTTACGGGGCGATGATTGCCAATGTGATTTTCGGCCCCTTGCTGACCAAGATGCAGGCACGCACCTCTGCCGAGGTGGAATACCGCACTTTGGTGATCGAAGGTCTACGCGGAATCGCGCGCGGCGACAGCCCGCGCCTGATCGAAGACCAGATGATCGCGGCACTTGATCCGCCGGATCAGGAAAAAATGCGCGCCGCTGCCTAAAACGCATATCCCAGCTAGGATTGACCGATGGCCAAGATCAAGGCATTGCCGACGCCTGCCCCACAGGGCCCGCGTGAAGATGACGACGACGAGCAAGACTGCCCGCGCTGCCCGCCCGTCGGCGCACCGGCATGGATGGCCACATTTGCCGATATGGCAACCCTGCTTATGGCGTTCTTTGTGCTGATCCTGTCTTTCGCGAATTTCGACGAGGTCTCGTTCAAGAAAATGACGGGCGCGCTGCGTGAACATTTCGGAACCACCGTGATCGAGATTATGCAAAACCCCGACAGTACGACCGTTCTGGAAGTGAACTACCGCCCCGCTAGCGCACCACCTTCACCGCAGGATAGCCCTGAGCCGGATCAGGAACCAGCGCCCGGACAAAGCAGTGAACATGCGGAAAATTCCGACACCATGGATGGTTTAGGCAAGGCGCTGGCTGATGCGCTTGAGCAGGCAGGTGCCACCGTCAGAACGGAGGATGGCAAGGTCACATTGCAATTGCCCGACGAAACAGGCGAGCTGGCGCAGGCGCTGGCCGATGCAGCACCCGAAGCGACCGCGCAGGGCGACAAGACAGATCAGCCCTCCGACCTTCAGGGTCAAGGTTCTTCACCTCAGGACCAGTCCGCACCGGGCGATGACGGTGCCAGCGATACCCGGCGCGCGGCGATTGCCGAAGCTCGGCTGAAGGTCGCCCTGCGCGAGATCCAAGCCCAAGGGTTAGTTGATGTCGAGCAACAGCAAGACAAAGTCATCGTAACCATCGGTGCAGGAGGGGCCTTTCAATCCGCCTCGGCAGAGTTGAGCGAAGAGGCGCGCGAGGTTATGGCCCGCATCGCCCTCGCCTCGGCGGGAGACCGCGGCCAGATCACCGTGACCGGCCATACCGACAGCGTCCCGCTTGGCGGTGGTCCTTTCGTGGACAACTGGGGGCTGGCCGCTGCCCGCGCCGCATCGGTCGTGCGCGAACTGGGTGGACAGGGTCTGATTGACCCGAGCCGCCTGACCGCAGTCAGCCGCGGCGAAAGCAATCCGGTCGCGGATAACAGCACTGAAGACGGCCGTTCGGCCAATCGCAGGATCGAGATCGTCATCGATTTCGGCAGCGCGCCGTGAACTGCCTAACATATTCTAGCCATCAGCCGTTTCTGTCCCTGAACGACTTTAGCAAGGGGTTATCATGTCCTCCGACCTTCTGAGCACGCTGAACACAAACGGTAGCGGCATCAATCTGCGACAACTGGCTCAGACTTTGGCCAGCGCTGAGACCACGCCGCGTCTGGTTGCTTTGCAAAACAAGGTCGAGACTGATTCCGTACGCCTGTCGGCCCTGTCCCAGATCCGTGGACAGTTCGACAAGCTAGGCGGGGTTCTGGCCGAAGCTGCCAGCAATCCGGTCCTAACAGTGACCACCAGCAGTCAGGCATTGATGCCTCGCGTAACCAATCGCGACCTGCTGACACAAGGCACTGTTCCGCTGGAGGTGCAGTCACTTGCCACGCGGCAAGTGCTGGAATTCGCAGGCTTCAGCGCTGCAAACAGCACTGTTGAAACAGGCAGCCTGACGATAGATTTTGGTCAATGGAACGATGCGGAACCGCAGGCTTTCACGGCTGGCACGACGCGGGAACCGGTCACTCTGACCGTACCGCCAGGCACCACGCTGGAAGAGCTTGCCGCTCTGCTGAGCGAAACCGAAGGCGTTACCGCGCGCGTTCTGAACAAGGGCGACGGCAGCTTTTCCTTGGGTATTGTTGGCGAGACAGGGGCCGTGAACGGCATCCGGCTGACGGCCAGCAATGGTAGCGGCGACGGGGATATCGTCTTGTCCGATCTGGATACGACAGCGACCAACGCAGCAAGGCAGGTGCAGGCCGCAACCGATGCGCGACTTCTTGTTGACGGGATCGCCATCACGCGATCCGACAACGTGGTCAGCGATATCCTGCCCGGTATGGAGATTACGCTGTCGGCTGTCATATCCGGCAGTCTTGTGATCGAACGTGACAGGTTCGTTGCACAGGAAAACCTCGAGAAACTGATCGGGGGGCTGAACGAGACACTGTCGCTGATGAAATCGCTGACACAGCGCGGGATCGGTGAAGAAACGTCGGGCACCCTTTCAGGAGATCGCACAGTCGAAAGCTTGGAGCAGGGTTTGCGCCGCCTTATCTCGACACCGATTGCAGGATTCGACGAGCGACCGATCAGCCTTGCCGATCTGGGGATTGCCACTCAGCGCGACGGTCTGTTGCGGTTCGATCCTCCGGCCTTCGACAGAACCTTTGCGCAGCGCGCGCAGGATTTTGACGCCCTGTTTACCAACAGCCTGCGCGGCATGACGGAAGGGGTCGCTGTCTCGGGAAGTCCGAGAGCGGACATGAAAGCGGGCAGCTACAGTTTTGTGTTGGACGCCCAGGGCAATGCCATACTGGATGGAAGCCGGATGCTGAGCCTTGATCTTGGTGACGGAAGGCTTGCACATTTTCCGCAGACAGGACCGCTGCAGGGCCTGCGGCTGACCACGGAGGCAGGTCTGACTTCTGGAACATTCAGCTTTGGTCGCAGCTTTGCGGACTCGCTGACGCAGCTTTTGGGCGAAGCCGGCACCAGCACCGGACTTCTGGGGCGGCGTGAAGCAGAGATCAGCAAACTATCAGATGATGCTACCGGGCAGATCGAGACTTTGGAAGCACGGGCCGCCTTGCTGGAAAAGCGTTATCTGACGAAGTTTGCCGCAATGGAGCAAGTTGTCACGCAAATGAAAAGCACCGGCAACTATCTAGAGAGTCTTGTCGAAAGCTGGTCCAAAGGATGAGGACAGCCTGCCCGTGAATGGCTGGCGCCTGAGGCTGTCAACGCTGTGAAGCTATGCCGTATTTCCGCAGTTTCTCGATCAATGTCGTGCGACGCAGACGCAGGGTATCGGCGGTGCGGCTGACGCAATTACCGTTCCGTTCCAATGCGGCGGTGATGAAGGCAATCTCGATATCCCGCAGATAGCTTCTCAGGTCGATATCGGATTTGAACTGGGTCAGCGCCTCGCTGAAGCGATCAGGGCTTGGCAGGCCGATCTCGGAGGGAAGCGGCGCTTCGGGCCATGCGCCTGCATCCGCATCCGGTGCCGGGCTGGCGAAAGACAAAAGGTTGTCGCGCACCTCGCGCGCGGTCACGGCGCGACCGGGGAACAGAAGGCAGGCGCGCAGAACGACTGTTTTTAGCTCGCGGATATTGCCTTTCCAAGGATGCAGAGACAGCGCGCGCAAGGCTGAGGCATCGAACTGGGGCAAGGGCGTTGAAGGCTGTGCCGTGGCGCAATCGTCAAGAAGGCGGCCAAGGATCAGCGGCAGGTCGCACACACGTTCTGACAGCGAGGGGACTGTAACGGGGAACACCGACAGACGGTAGTAGAGATCTTCGCGGAACCGGTTGCCGAGGGTCATGGCGGCCAGATCCTGATGCGTTGCGGCCACCAGACGGAAATCCAGCTGGACTGGCGCACCGCCACCAAGACGGCGCACCGTGCGGGTTTCCAGCACGCGCAGCAGCTTGGCTTGCAGGGCATGCGGAAGGTCGCCGATCTCGTCCAGAAACAGAGTGCCGCCTTCGGCCTGTTCGATCAGACCTGCGCGGGCCCTGTCCGCACCAGTATAGGCACCCCGTTCCGAACCGAACAATTCACCCTCAAGCAAATCCGCGGGAATGGCCGCGCAGTTGACCGCGATAAACGGGCCACTGCGGTCTGACAGGTCATGCAAGGCTTGCGCGACAAGTTCTTTACCGGCCCCGCTGGGGCCTGTGATCAGGACCGGCGCATCTGCGGGCGCCATTGTCACGATCAAACGTTTCATTGACCTCATGACCTGCGACGCGCCGGGGATCATGCGATCCACCTGCACGCCGCGCATGTTCTCGTCTTGCCCGACGCCCAGAATGGAAAGGGCACTGTGTTGGGTAGGCGAGAAATGCTTGGTCATGACGGCTACTCGTGAAGTTGCACTCGTTAATAAACCGGACGGTGTCGGTTATCCAACACATCGCTGATTGTGGGTTTTCCGACAATCGTCCAGTCGGATGCAGGGATGTGACGAAAGACAAGACTCTGTCAGAGGTCGGCAAACCCCATCCTTTCGGATGGGCCTAAAACGCAGGGCACTTCCTGCCGTATATGCTCCAAGGATTTATTGCTTCATTGCCCCTTGGCCGGAGACCCGTCATGCCTGAATCAACGTTTGTTCTGCCACTTTCCTCCAAAGGCCGGAACAGATCTGTGGGTTGGTTCAAACACGCTTTGATTTCACTCATGATTCTGGCAACCCCTGCGGGGGCGGATGATTTCGAGAAAGCGATGTCCGACGCGGCGGCCGGCAATTACGGAGAGGCCGCTGCAGGTTTCCACAAACTGGCCCTTACAGGCGATCCCGAGGCCGCACATAATCTGGCCATTCTTTTTGCCAGTGGCCGCGGTTTGCCGCAAAACAGCGTCGAGGCCGCGTTCTGGGCGTGGCGGGCGCGACTTGCGGGCCTGCGCCAAGCCGCACCACTGGTCATACAGTTGATGCAGGATCTCACGGCAGAGCGACAGGCGACGGTTGCAACCCGCCTAGAGGAAACACTGACCCCCGACGCCGAAGCCGGTGACGGGGCTGCTATGCTGGCTCTGGCGGCGGTGCATAGCGCTGCAAGACCGGAACCTGATTTTGCAACCGCCCATGCCTGGCAATCCATCGCCGCGGCGCTTGACGTGCCTGGTGCCATTGCGGCGCGGAACGCCACGCTTGAATCCACTGCGCCGGAACACCGCCAGAAGGTTCAAGATCAGGCTATGACCGCTTTCAAGGATTGGTGCGGCAGACAGGCACAGAATGCCCCTGCTGCCTGCGTTCCTGTTACAAAGTAAGGCCGTTTTCATCTATCCTTGAACCGATCCGTTCCCGGCACCGAATATCCGGTTATCCCGTGCCGGGAACAGATAAAAAACCGGATCGGCAAGCCGATCCGGTCTTCTGCATTGCGCCTTGTGGCGGGTTTCAGCGGATCAATGGGCGCGCAGCAGTTGCAAGGAACGCACAGTCTCAAGCGGAAGGCCCAGTTCCTTGCCCACATCCTTGGCCGAGACACCGTCACGGAACATGTCCAGTGCCTGTTCGATCATACGCTCGCCCGCCAGCCATTCGACATCCGCGCGGATTGCCGAGAGATCCTGACGCATGGCGTCATCGCCTGTCTGGCGCTGGCTTTGATGCGTTGTCAGGATCGTTTCGATCTTCTGCGCGTGCTCCGTCAGACACGGCGAGATCTCGGCGATCAGATCCTGTTTCATGCGGGCAGACTGGCGCACAACCTCACGCCAGCCCATCAGAACACCGATCAGCACAAAGACCAGACCGGACACGAGCGCCGTCACGGCAATCATTGCAGGAAGAGTAAGGGTCATGTTCATCTGTCTTCCTTTAGCTGGACAGGTCAAGTGAGGCGCTGAACATCGCTGCGGCGATCTTCGCGGAGTCGATAGGATAATTGCCGTCAGCTATGGCCGCGCTCAGCCTATCGACCAAAGCCGTATCGACGGGTGGACCTTTCAGCATGACCTCGGGCAGCGAGCGCGCCGCCGTGGACAGGCTCAATGTATCGGCCCGCGCAGTATCGGTCCCCGCCGGACGTGCCGGTGCTGGGGCCGCGCCTTGGGCACGTTGGGTTTCAGCATCGCCTGCAGTGCGCAAGCGGGTGATGTTGGTTGGGGTCAGACTGACCATGACATCCTCCGTTTAGACTGCTTAACGGCAATACGCCGCGGCATGTTAGAGCGGACGCGCACGATACCCGGCGCAAGGATCATCGCCTCGACCGGGTGCCCGCCAGAGGGGGGATCAATCAGAATGCGGTCCCCCGCGACGCCACCGGCCAAAGCCTTGCCCGTGCTTGCAATATCAATGCCTTGGCTCTGCAACTGCACGGTGACGGTCTGGCCTTCCTCGATATCCAGCAGCGGGTCCAGATGCCGTTCGAGCAGGGGCTGCCCTGCGCCTATGGCACGGCGCAACTTGCGGCCCACAGCCAGATCGGGGTCGGACAATACCTGTGCGGGATCAGTCCCGGCTTGCGAAAGCAGCATCACATCATCCGGTCCGATACGCGCACCACGCGGCAAGGGTCTGGTCACAGACAGCACCGTCTGCAGGGGCAAATCATTCTTTGCAGCACCGGTTGAATCGCGCGTGGACAGCGGCATGGACAGCGCGGCACCGGTGCGCAGAACGCGACGCCAGACAGTCGGCTGATCACAGGAAATCTCGGCGCTGCTCCAGTTCCCTGCAAGAGGGGTGACACGCGGTGTGCCCCTGCAGGACGGCAAGGCCCTGACAGGCGCTTGCATCCGCGGCGGCACCTGCCCTGCATCGACCATAGCCTGTGCGACAAGGCGCACGGCCTCTTCGCCCGTAATCGCGCCTGCATTCAGGGGGTATCCACCCAGACAAGCCAGAGACGTCATCAGGGCAACCAGGCCATGTCTCACGGCAGCCGCTCCGCCACATCCAGAAAACGGACAGGTCGCCCATTGAACGCAGTTGCCGCGCGAGCGGGGTCCAAGGGTGCCAGCGTTGCGCTGCGCTCGGACAATGCAACGACCTCCAGCATTTCGGTGCTTGCATCGCTATCGGCGGTAAAGGCCAGACTGGACCTGCCCAGACCATTTGCGCGGCCCAGAGGTACAACCAGCTTTCCCTGTGCCAGCGTCAGAACCGCCAGCGGCGGACGACAGGCCGCGCGCATCAGGAATGCTTCGAATGCGGGCTGCACCCCGCGCGACAGGGTCAGGGACAGGGATTGTTTGTCTGCTTCCAACAAGGGTGCCGCGCGACCAAAAACCGAAGGCCCCGCCATGCGCACGCGCGCTTCATGGCTTTCTTCCATCCGTTCCTGTGCCGATCCGTCCAGACGCATTCTCAGGGTCAAGACCAGATGGCGACCCTCGGAACGCAGGTCCAGATCCAGATGTAGACCGTGACCACCAGGGACCACGCGGGCAGTGCCACGCGTCAGGCTGATGTAATCAGTCGCGTCACGCGACGGATCGTGACGCGGCAGCCTGTCCGCAAGGGTCAGTTCGGCCACGACTGCATTGCGCGACGCGCTTTGCAGCAAAGTGGCTGCAACCTGCCGCCCCAGCTGATCCGCCCAGGCGGGCGCATGCGGTGACACGGCGACTTGCGGCGGGTAGGCTGTGACCACCAGACGCCGCCGGTCGGAACAACTGCCTGCTTGTGGCTGTCCGACCTGTGCTGCGATCGTAACCCGCCATATCTGACCGTCGAAATCCTCTGACAGAATGCGATGCGCCAAGACCCGCCCAACAGGACGGACGATCAACAGATCCGAGGTCATGCGGGCATTTGACATGACCGAATGGCCCTGAACCTGCGCCCCGCCTGCCAGTGCGGCAGATAACAGCGCGTCGGCCATCGCGCGCCGCCTTGCTGCATCGCGGTCAGAGGCGTTCAAAGCTGTCGCGCTGCCCATCACCTCCAGCCATCCGGCTTGTTTTGCCTCGGCGGTATCTATCCGCAGAACCGATACACTTGCGACCGCAAAGCAGAGCGCCAACAAGGAACGTCGTGACTGCATGATCATGCACCCGCGCCGACAGCCCGTAGGATATAAGCGACGGTATCGGCATCCAATTCCATGATAACGGAATATCCGTCCTCGCCTTTGGGTTCGATTGCCACCGTGCGCGCACCGCGCAGGACCCCTGAAACATGGGCGGCCAACACGTCGTTAAGCATGATCGCATCGCGCAGAAGGCTGTCCGAACTGATCCGGATACCGTGGATCTGTTCGGTCAGATCGCGCAGCGCATCCAGCCGCGCCGCCCTGATCGCCAGTAGGCGTTTTTCGTTCAACGTATGTCCGGGCTGACCGGCCACCTGGGAAAACCCGCGCCCTGTCAGTGCGGGGCTGGTCACAGCCTGCATCGTCGGGATCGCAGAAGCCGGAACGGTGGCCTGGTCCAGCGCATCAAGACTGTCTTTTGTCTCGGCCAGCATACGGGTTGCAGCTGTTGCATCAGGACCAAGCGCATCGATCGCGCGTTTTTCCGACGAAGAACACCCCGAAAGCGCGCTGAGCAAAAGGATCGCCACACCAACACCAAGGGCCTTCGTGGTGAAGGACCGCTCTGCTGTAAGGGCAAAGGGGGAATCAGGCGAGGGTGTCATGGAATCTCCTATGGCAAGAGCTGCAAGCAGCGTTGCGACAACTACTGCAACCTTCGTGCCAGCCGGTCGGTCCATCTTCGTGTCGAGCCATCAGGACTGGCACGACACTTGCACCTTTCCGGCCAAGAAACCTCGCCAGTGAAAGTCCTGCAATGCTCCATTCCTGCCCAGCCCATCACGACCCCATAACGGGACCAACTGCATGAGCGCGATGACCAATGTCGGGCCGCAGTCTGGCGGACTGCGCGGCCAGTTGGGCGGGCTGGCAATGCCGACAGGTATTCTGGCGATCCTTGCCATGATGATCCTGCCATTGCCCGCCGCTTTGCTGGATGTGTTCTTTGTATCGAACATCCTGCTGTCACTTCTGGTTTTGATGGTTGCGGTGCATTCGCAAAGGCCGCTGGATTTCTCGAGTTTCCCGTCGCTTCTGCTGATCGCGACCACCCTGCGACTGGCGCTCAACGTGGCCTCGACACGTGTGGTTCTGGCCGAGGGTCACAACGGACCGGGTGCAGCGGGCGCTGTGATCGAAGCCTTTGCTAGCTTTGTCGTGGGCGGCAATTTCATTGTCGGCCTGCTGGTCTTTGTGATCCTTGTGATCATCAACATGGTTGTGATTGCCAAAGGGGCAGGTCGTGTGTCGGAAGTGTCCGCACGCTTCACGCTGGATGCCATGCCCGGCAAACAGATGGCGATTGATGCCGACCTGAACGCGGGCTTGATGTCACCCGAAGAGGCCAAGGCGCGGCGGGCCGAGGTTGCGGCCGAGGCCGATTTTTATGGCTCTATGGACGGTGCGTCGAAATTCGTCAAAGGCGACGCGATTGCTGGCCTGATCATTCTGGCTATCAATGTCGTCGGCGGTATCATTATCGGCACGACACAGCATGGCCTGTCCGTTGCCGTTGCCGGCGAAACCTATGTCCGCCTGTCCGTTGGTGACGGCCTGGTGGCACAGGTGCCAGGGCTGCTGTTGTCGCTGGCAGCGGCGATTATCGTCACGCGGTCTTCTTCGTCATCGGACATGGGCGGGCTGATTAGCAAGCAGGTCAATATCGCCACTGCATGGGCACCGGCTGCGGCTGTACTATTCATGCTGGGCCTTGTTCCCGGCATGCCCAACCTGATTTTCCTGCTGGCGTCCGCACTGGCAGCAATTGCGGCTGTGACGGCGCAGCGCCGCGCAAAGCAGGTGAAGGCGCAGCCATCCGCAAGGCCCGCAGGCGCGCCATCATCGGACGGTTTCGCGGGATCATCCGCGCCGGACAGTGATCGCGCGGATTCGTCAACCGCGGCAATCACAGCCGAAGAAGTCACCGATATGGCACCGCTCTCGTTGCAGATCGGCTATGGCCTGATCTCGCTGGCCAGTGGTCAGGATGGCGGAACGCTTGTGTCCCGCATCACCGCGATCCGGCGCGAGCTGTCGCGGGCATTGGGCATCGTCGTACCCGGTGTACGAATCCGCGATGATCTGTCCTTGCCTCCGAATACCTACCGCATCCGGATCGGTCAGACCATCGTGGCCGAGGATATGGTGCAGGCGGATCGCAAGCTTGCCATTCCGGGGCATGGCTCGACACGGAAACTGGCTGGCATTGCAGTCAAAGATCCGTCTTTCGGTCTGGATGCCGTCTGGATCATGCCGCATCAGCGTGCCGAGGCCGAAGCCGATGATCACACTGTGGTGGACCCCGAAGCCGTAGTTGCCACGCATATGGGGCAAGTTCTGCAACGCCATGCAGGGGACCTTCTGGGGCCGGACGATGTGCAGGCGCTTCTGACTGCCTTGGCACAGGCGGCCCCAACTCTGGTTGAAACCGTCGTGCCGAAACTTGTCCCACTGCATATGCTGACGGCCGTGATGCGCCAGTTGCTGGCCGACCGTCTTCCCGTCGCAGACCTGCGCCGCATCCTTGAAGGGCTGGCACAAATGGCGGACCGCAACATGCCGGTGGCCGCACAGGCCGAGTCATTGCGCCCCGCATTAGTGCCACTTCTGCTGCAACAGATGGGGTCGATCAGCGCGACGCTCAAGCTGGTCACGTTCTCGCCCGAGTTGGAGCAACTGTTGATGCGCTGCAAACGCCCTTCAGAGGACGGGTTGACGCTTGATCCCGATTTCGCGGGTCGGTTGCTCAAGGATCTGGGCGCCGCGCAGGATGCCGCACAAGCGGGCGGTCACATGCTGATGATCGTGGTCACGCCGTCACTGCGCCGTTCCATGGCAGCTTTCCTGCGACCCAATCTTGAAGATGCCATCGTGCTGTCCCTGACCGATCTGCCAGAGAACCGCAGGGTCGAAGTCACGCAGAGCATCAGTCTTCCCAGCGCCTTTCTGTCCTCTCTCACGCCCTCTGACGGAGCCTGATGCCGATGACTACCATCACAATCCGCGCCGCTGATTCCGCACTGGCCCTCGAAGAGGTGCTGCGGCGCCTTGGTCCCGATGCCTTGATCCTGTCGACCCGCCAGAACAATGGCATGGTCGAAGTTGAGGCCAGCACCGGCGAGGAATTCCACTCACCCCGTCCGGCGACGGATGCGCCCGTCTTGACGAAAGGCAACCAGACCCCGTCACGGATCAGTTTCCGTCATCGGCTGTATCAGGAAATTGTACGGACAGACATGCCCGCGCAGGTGCTGCCCCCGCATCTTCCCGGCCGGGTGATCCTGACCGGCCCCCCCGGATCTGGCCGCACCATGCTGGCGGCAAGGCTCGCGGCATATGCAATGCGTATGCCCGGCGCAGCTGTGCCTGTTCTTGTTGCGCCGCGTACCGATCTGCTTGCTGCCTCTGGTCGTCTGTCCGGTTTGGGACGGTTGATGGGTCTGACGCCACATCGCCCCGTCTGGGCAGACGGGCTGCCCGAAACGTTGTCGCCCACCGATGCCCGCGAGACCCAGATCATCGACCTTTCGGACATGCCGCAGCCTGATTCCACCGCTCTGGCAAGACTGGCACAGCTACCCGACACGGCGGTCTGGCTTGTTCTGCCGACCGGGTTGCATCCCGTGATGCAGGACCGGATCTGCGCCCCTATGGCCGGTATCGCCCGTCTTATCGTTCTGACGCGCACGGATATTCTGCCACCTACCGCAGATGACATGACCCTTGCCGCACGATTCGGGCTTCAGGTCGCGCTGCTGTCTGGCGGAAGCGGTCTTCTGGACAGCCTGCATCCAGCGGACACGCATAGCCGCGACATCCCGACATCCGTCGCGCTGCAGGCCGGCACACAATCAATTTTCATCCGCCACAGGCGCCAACCTTCGGAGGACCTGCCCAATGCTACCGCGCGCCTATTCTGAGCAATTGCCCACACCCGAGCAATTGATCGAGACAAACCTCAATCTTGCCCGCCGCATCGCATGGCATATTCATATGAAAACCGGGCGGCGGGTCGAAATCGAAGACCTGTTACAGGTCGCCTATATGGGTCTGATGGACGCCGCACAGCGGTATACCCCGCAGCCGGGCACCCCGTTTGCAGCCTATGCCGGTATCCGCATCCGCGGGGCGGTCATGGATCACCTGCGCCATCTGGCTGGCCAGACACGCGGTGTGCTGCAAATGCAAAGCAGGCTGCGCCAAGCAGAGCAACGGCTGGAGCAAAGCCTGTTGCGTCGTCCTGAAGAAACCGAGATCGCGGCCGAGTTGTCGCTGTCGCTTGAAGATTTGGCCCGCTGGCGCGTCGAGATCGACAGCGGGCAGCATCAATCAATCGAAGAGATCTACACGGACCACTCCATGCTGTTCCGCGACGCGTCGCCCAGCGCCGAGGACCGGCTGACGCAGGACCGGATGAAAGTGCATCTCAAGCAAGCCATCGAAAGACTGCCCGAGCGCGAGGCGCTGGTTCTGCAACTCTACTATGTCGAGGAGTTGAACGTCTACGAAATCGCCGAGGTGCTGAAAGTCACCACGGGGCGTGTCTCGCAGATCAAGAAAGCCGCGGTCGAGCGGTTGCGTGGCTTCATGCAGGAAGACGTGCACGCCTGAGGAAGAATAACAAGAAACCCGCCACAGTGTTCACCGGGCGGGGTAAAATTACTGCGTTGCAGTGGTGGTATTCATTCTGCCGCCATCGCGAAGGCAGGGGTCACCTGTACGGATTGCGCCATACGGTTTGCCCAATCCCTCGCCCTGTCCGCCAGCACAGCCTTCATGTCGGGTGCAAGATAAAGCAACGCAGCAATCGCGCGATCCTTCGGCCCCAGTGTTGCGGGAACCGGACAGACAGTCCATTCGCCATCATCCAGACGCCCCTCATAGCCGGATTCTCCGTTGCGAAGCCACCACAAGATGCCGTGCAGATCATAGACTTCCGCTACTTCATCGGTCGGAATGTCACGCCTGCGGATCAGGTGCATGCGCGAGAATTCCTGCAAGATATCAGCGGTTTTCCCAAGAACTTCCGCTGCAATCTCGGTCCAGCCATCTGCTGTCCGGCTTGTCAGGATTGACCAGTCGTCTTCGGTATTCATCGGCTTGAACCAAAGCTGCGCAGACCCTTCGGACTCCGCAACACCATAGTCACGATCCAGAAGTGTCAGCCTTGCAAAAACCTTGGGATCGCCGGTCTGCGGCTGCTCGGTCTCTGACAGATCAGGCTGTGTTTCGCCGCCGACAGCAGAAGGCAGGGTAAACTGTAGCAAACCCACCTCGTTCAGCAAATCGCGCGCTACATCATTCAGGCTTACATCCGGTTTCGCTACCGAGGCAGAGGGCATATCCGACAAACCGGCAATCCTCAAAGCGGTAGTCTCTGCCGGACTGGGTCGGTGGCCGGACAGGACAGTCAGAAACCCTTTCAGCATCTGGGAGACGGCGTCGCGATCAAACTCTTGCAATTTGCTGACAAGTGACAGCATCGAACCGGCAACCAGCGCAGGCCCTTTGCCAAGCGCCACGATCTGACGTTGCAACATTCCTCTCAACACTTCGCAGGTCGCAAGCCGCGAACGCGTATCCCATGCTTGGGCCACGCCATGCAATGCGATGATGGCCACCGGACGAGCATCCGGATCCGTCAGGACCAAAGCAATATTCACAAGGTCGGTCGGCGATGCATCCTTGGCAGGCAGCAACCGCAGAAGCGGATAGGCAGGCCATGCCTGTTGGCCACCAGTGTTATTTTCGAAAGGCTCGATAGCCAGACCATCTGCAACCAGCGTCGGGCTGAACATCTGCAGTTCCGATGGCAGATATAAAACGGTTTGTTGGGCACCGACAAGACAGGCCAGACCCGCGCAAGTCTCGCGCAGGTTGTGGATCAGGAATTCCGTCAGTGCGGGATGTTTAAGTGCGGGCATGGTCATTCACCATTGCTGCGGACGAAAAGAAGGCCGGTCATGTTCAGGTTCCCATAAATCTGGATCAAAATTTTACCACCACTGTTCCATGCGATATGGGCACCAACAATCGCGCGAGCGCACGGCGCATCAAGCATTGGTATGGGGACCCATCCCAAAGGATGGTGGTACCGGATTGGCACGGAACCTGCAGTTTGCAAGCCATGTCTATTCCGCGCCCCCACCACCTTGTCTTGACCGCCATCATGGCCTGTCTGCTTCCCGGAACCGTATCTGCCGGAACGCCATCTGCTGATTGCGAGGTGCTGGCCGCCGATGCCGGAGAGGCAGCAGGCCTGCCACCCGGCCTGCTGGTGGCAATCGCCCGCGTAGAGACAGGCAAAGGAACTGAAAATGGCGTGAAAGCATGGCCCTGGACCCTCAATCAAGGCGGAATAGGCTCGTATCACAAGACCAAAGCCGACGCGCTGTCGCGGTTGGACACGATCCTTGCCGAGGGCATCAGGAACGTCGACCTGGGATGCATGCAGTTGAACTGGCGATGGCACCGCGATGCGTTTTCGGACGCTGCCGAAATGATGGACCCTGTCAAGAACACGCGCTACGCCGCCAGTTTTCTGCGTGACCTGCATGACCGTCACGGCGATTGGTCGGTTGCTGTGGCCCACTACCATTCTGCGGATCCTGAGCGCGGCAAACGCTATGCCGCCCGTGTGGCCACCGTGCTGGAAACGGTCGGTCTGTCAGCCAAGGCACCGCCTCCCGATAGTGACAGAAGAACCCGGCTGCTTGCCGATACGGATGAAGCTGAGCCGCCAAGACTGATTGGCCTGCTGGTTGTGCCGACAGGCGGATTGATGCAAGCCTCTGGCGCAGGTGACCTGCGCCATTCACGCGGCATTCCCATCGGCGAGTTGAACTTCTAAGACAATTCCAGTTGGAGTTTTTCTGCACATCCAGTTTGGCCCTGCGCCAGTGCACTAGCGCAGGTAGCTGAACAGCGACTGCCCGACAATCTTCACAAAGGTCATCTGCGAGGCCTGTTCGGTCATCAGCAGTGACTGGAGCTTTGTCAGCGTCGCCGCCACGTCCAGATCCTGCAATTTCGAAACAGACTGGTCGACGGTCAGGCGCTGCTTGGCCAAAGCCTCAAGCTGGCGGTCCATCTCGGCGGCAAGGCTGCCGGCCGCAGCGCGCATCGTTGCCATGTGATCGACCGCCAGACCCGCATCCGCCACAAGCGCATTGGCGGTAAGGGCGGTTGGCCGCAAGCCTGTGACCGGCCCTGCCGGTTGACCGTTCTCCTGCACCGCCCCCAGCGTCAGGGTGGGGCGGGTCCGGTCGCCGCCAGTCTGGGCTGACAGCGATACCTCGCCATCTGCACGCAGGCGGATAGCCTTGCCATCCGTTCCCAGTTCGGCAATCACGCCGGTCACAGCGGATTGGGCGTTGATAGCCGCGACTGTTTCACCCGGTGCATCAATTCTAAGACCCAGCCTAACAGGTGACGCGCCAAGCGGCCCTGTCAGCACGACATCAAGGCTGGCGTCACCGCGTGTTCGGACAATATCCAGATCGGCAGGCGATTGCGCGCGCACAATCGGGCGCGCCGACAACATCGGTTCTGTCAAAGAAGCGATAGTATCATCAAGGATGCGGAACACATTCTGTTCGTCTTCACCAAAAACCTGACGACCTGACAGGCTGGTCGCAAGATTGCCCCGTTCACCGATCTGGCTGAGGGTCACAGCATCATTGCCACGATAGACCACACCTTCGGAGGTTTCGACAAAAGCCGGTCCGGGGGATGTTCCGGAGAACAGCGGGCGGCCCGTCATATCCTTGGCGTTTGCAGCCGACAGCATGGCGTCACGCAGGGTGACCGCTTCCATACGCAAGGCGGCATGCGCCTCGGATGTCAGAGTGTCGTTCGCCGCGCGCAAGGTAATCTCTTTTAGCTGGCGAAGATTCTCGGACAGACTTTCCAATGTCTGGTCCGTGAAGGCCAGACGGTCGGCAGCGCTACGGCCCACGGCCTCGCGCGTGTCCAGCCTTGCGCGCACGTCCCGCAAGGCCGAAAGCTCGGTCGCGCGGGTCGGATCTGCCGAGGCGCGCGGGTCGTTCAGACCCGACGACACACGTTCTTGCAAAGTCGCGATTTCCAACCCGACAGCATTCATGCTCCGGATGGAAAAACGGGCGAAAAGGGCATCTCCGATTGTCATCATGTCTCCGATCAGAACATACGCAGAAGGGTATCAAAAAGGTCACGGGCGACAGTCATCGACTGCGCGTTGGCCTGATAGGCCTGTTGCAATTCCAGCAGGCGCGCGGCTTCGACATCAAGATCGACCGCACCGATCGCGGCCTGCGCGCGCTCTGCCGCCTCGGCCGTTGCCGTGGCTGTCTTGAGCGAGCGGTCGGCGGCAGCAACCCGCATTCCGACATCGGCTTGCAAGCCTGTCAGGCGTTCGGTCAATCCAAGGTTGCCAGTCGCCACATCACCGTTGCGCAAGGCGGCCAGCGCCCGTGCGGTTCCCGCATCTGCAGAGCCCGCCATAGCAGGCAGGATCGCGAAACGGTCACCGGTTGACGCTGTGCCCGAAAGCGCAAGCGCCATCCCTCCAAGGGTTACGCGGCCCGACGCATCCAGAATGCCCGACGCCACCGCATCGCCGGTCACGCTGTCGCGCAAAGCGACAAGCCCCCTGCTTGCATCAGTAACGGTCAGTTCCAGTGCGCCGAGGTTTGTCGGGGCTGTCCCCGCATTGATGTCGCCAGCGAGACGCAGCGATCCGGTGCCGCTGGTCATCACGATCAGGTCTTCAGGCGGCAGGTCGGTCAATCTGAGTGACTGGCCCAGCGCACCGCGGACATCGACGTCAAGATCAAGCGGTGCAGACCGTCCAGCAAGCTGGAGTGTCGCCTCTTGCAAACGGATCGCCACGCCGGGACCACCAAAGCCGGTAGCCGGCGGTGCGGTCACTGCAAGGTTATCTGCGGGCGTCAAAAGAGCTATGGACAAAGCACCCGTTGCCGCGTCACGGCTGGCCGTGCCCGGAAAACCGGCAGGAACAGCCAAACCACCCCCTGTCGCCATTTCTAGTGGGTATTCGGTGCCAGCCAAGCTGACCAGAACGGTTGCGGGCAATCCTGCTGGATCAGGCGCCTGGCCGGTCAGTGTCATCACCCCCTCGCCCGCATCAAACCCAAAAGTCGGAGCAGTCGAAACGCCGATCCCCGTTCCGTCCGTGACGCCCCGTGCTGTGACAATCAGCCGGTTCTGTGCATCGAATTGCGCGCTCAGACGGTCCGGCTCGATCCCAGACACCACGGGTGTGCCCTGTTCCATCCTCAGCGTATAGGACGCACCATCAACCCGCAGCACCAGCGCGCTGCCATCCGGTGGCAAGGCCGCCAGAGGTTGGCCTGTCAGAACGACATCCGGCGCGGGGCGGCGCAACGCCTCGGCCAGACTGGCGGCGATCACGGCACCATTCGTCCCCGCAGTATGTGCAGCTTCGGCTGACATGCCGCCAAGGCTGATCCGGTGCAGTAACCCGCCTTCGGCGGTTTCGGGCGTGTCCGCAAATGCCAGCGCGACTTGTGCGCCTGCGTTTGTTGTTGTCTGTGCGACATTGCCTGATCCAACGATCACAGACCCTGTCGAAAACAGGCCTTCCGAAAAGCTGAACCCGTGCCCGGCAGACAGGGTGACCTGCCCGCCTTGGCGGATGGCGCTTCCCTCGGCCCAGCCGGTTACTGGACCTAGCGGCTGGCCTTGCGCGTCGACCTGCCTTACCAGAAGGCCCGTGGCTCCTGTGGTTGACAGGCCGGTTAACGAAATATCATGGCCATCCTGCTGAACCAGCATCAAACGCGCACCATCGGGCGAGACTTCGGCCCTGATACCGGTTGCGGCACGCAGCGCGTTGATCGCAAGACCGAGCGGCGTTGCATCCGGTCCGGCCAGTGTCGTGGAAATCTCCAAAGGTTGCCCGTTCGCACCGGTCAGTCCAAAACGGACCGTGCCCGCCGCAAATCCCGACAGTTCCTGCGTTGTGGCGGCTTGCGCCCCGATCCCCGGAAGGGCCGCGCCAAGACGCTCTGCGATCAAGGCAGCCGACGCCCCTTGCGGCAAGGCAACAGCGGTTGTGGTGCCCTGATCATTGGCAAGGGTGATCTCGCGCGCCGGTAGTGTGGCAAATGGCAATGCCGGTGCTGTCAGCAAAGCCGGTGCCGACAGGGTCGCGGTCTGCAATGCCGATACATCGAAGCGGTCGATCTGCGTGCCGCGATAGCCTGTTCCATCCGTGGCGGTCAGGGGCGAAGGGTCATAAACCGCGCCCGGAAGAAAGCCGTTCGCAGGGGTCAGTAAACCGGCCGCATCAGCCGCCGAAAGAGGTGCCCCCGCGATATGCACGCCGTTGCGCGTGATGATCTGGATTGTCGCGCCTGCTGCCTCGGGCGCGGTGCCGATTCCGGTCTCGGTGCCGCCAGCGCCTGACAAAGTTGCCGCAACGGGAACCGGTTGACCCGGTCGTGACAGCACAAGCGCACCGTTCACATCAAGTCCGGCCACCAGCCCCAGCGATGCAAGGCTGCGCCCCTCCGACGTTCTCAGGCTGCCATCAGACAATCCACCGGCAATCGCTTCGGCATCAAGCGGTACGGGAAAGGCAAAATCATGGGGCTCGCCGTCAAACGCCAGTTGCAGAAGGGTGGCATCTGCTGGCACCGCCAGCATAGTGCTGGCCGGTCGTCCTAGACTGCCAAGGTTCAGGCTGTCTGTCCCTGCAGGGACAAGGCCGAACACGCCCCCCAGAAGATCCACAGGCGCAAGTCCGGGGCCCTGATCCAGAACCGGCACGGTGCTGGCAGGCGCAGGCTGGAGAGTCGCGGCAAGTCTTGCTGTGCCGCTATTGGCAGGCGAAGCCGCTGTTGCGAACGCCGAGGCCGCAGCCAGTGCCGATGGGTCCGTCAAAGCCCAGCGCAGATCAATCGCGCGGCCGGTGACTGGTGCAAGGCTGATCCTGTCGCCATCCCGCGCAGCGCCGACCAGGTCGACCCGACCGCCGGGCAGAAGCAGGGTTTCGGCGCCCGAGACCTGTTCAACACCGTCGCCATCATAGGCCCGCCAGAGGCTTGCCGCCGCATCATAGACCAGATCCAGCGACTGACGCGGTTCGTTTGTCGGACCCGAAGTCACAACGACCTGAAACCGTCCGCCATTGCCAGCTGCGGGAGTTGCACGCCAGCCGTCCATCTCGAACAGATCACCGCCAGCAGCACCGGTCAGATCGGTACCGCTGCGATGCACGGCGTTCATCGTATCCGCCAAGGTGCGCGCGAAAGCGTCAAGTTCCGCGATCGCCATATCCAGCGACCCCAAAGAACGCGACAGGCCACCGATCCGGCCTTCGGGCAACAACCGTGTCTCGCGCATGCTGCCATCGGGTGAACGGATTTGCAGGGTCAGCTGATCTGTCGCCAATGTGTTCAGCGCAACAGCGCGATCCCCGTCCAGCAGCAAGGGACCAGCCTGACTGCCCAGACGGATTGTCGGTCGTCCGCCCTGATCCAAACTGACCGAGACCGGAAGCAGGGATGACAACTTGTCCAGCAGGTTGTCGCGGATATCAGCCAGCGGATGCGCTGCTGCGGCCGCTGCGGGGTTCGAGCTGGAAAACCCGCCCATCCGCGAAGACAAATGCGCGAGTTCCTCCAGAATGCCTTGTGCATTGCTGGCGACCTGACCGGCTTCGGTCCCCATGTCGTTGCGTAACCCGACCATGGACTGCGCCAGACCCGAGATATCGCTGGCCACGGCTTCACCATTGCGGAGCGTGACCATGCGCGTGACGGGGTCTGTCGGATTGCCCGCAAGAATCGCAATGCTGTCAAAGAACCGCCGCAGAGTTCCGTCAACGCCATCATCACCGGGAATCATCAGCGTTTCGATCGCAGTTACCCCGTCCAGATGTGACTGTGCGGCGGCCTGTCCGGCATTGGCTGCACGCGCGCGATCCGATGCCAGCACATCGAAGGCACGGCGGATATCGGTCACGCTGACGCCCTGCCCGCCTGACGGGGCCGTTGTCGGCGTCGCCTGACCGCCACCGGCGGCGACCGTCGACACGTCTCGGCGACGATAGCCTTCGGTACCAACATTGGCGACGTTCTCGGATGTCACTGCCAAAGCTGTCCGGTAAGCCAGCAGACCGCTGCGTCCGATATCCAGCATATTCGTCACGATGCAACCCCGCCGCCTGAAAACTGGCGCACCACGGCAGCCGCGATTCCGAGACAGGCACGTCCCGCGGCATCCTTGGCCAGTTGGGTGTCCAGCATCTCGAGGCTGGAGCTGACAGCGGCGCTACCGGTCAACTCGTCACCGGGCAGACCGGCCCGCCCGCCCTTGAGCAGAATGCCAAGAAACATCGATTCAAACCCTTCGCCAGCCTTCTGCAACTCCTGCGCTGAAGGCCGCGTATCCGCTGTCGCGGACATGGTGCTTTTCAGATTCGATACCGTCAGGTCCATGATCTTCTCTTCAGATAACAACGAGTTCAGCACGCAAAGCGCCGACTTCGCGCAGAGCTTCCAGAATGGCCACCAGATCCGACGGTGTGGCGCCCACGGCGTTGATCGCATCCACCAAACTTGCAAGCGACACGCCCGGGTCAAAAACAAAAGCACGCGCTGGTTCTTCCAGAACGGCAATCTGGCTGTCAGGATTAGCAACGCCATCGTCCGGGACGACAACAGTTCCACCAGGACCCGCGATGACAGTGTTGCCACGGGTGACTTTCATGTCCTCGGTCACCCGCACGGTCAAAGAGCCGTGGGTGACAGCCGCAGGTGTGACCTTGACCTCGCCGCCGATCACTACGGTGCCAGTGCGCGAGTTGACAACAACGCGGGCACGTGGCGCATCCGGTGTGACTTCAACGCTTTCCAGAAGGCTGGTAAACGCGACACGCTGGCTGGGACTTGAAGGCGCGCGCACCGCAATCGACGAGGCGTCCACAGGGCTGGCTGTGCCATCGCCAAAGGTGGTGTTAATCGCCTGCGCGACCGCCGCAGCGGTCGAAAAATCAGGGCGGTGCAAGTTCAGAACAAGAAATTCCGTATCGTGATAAGGGGTCTCGACGATCCTTTCGACAGTCGCACCGCCGGGGATGCGGCCAACAGTTGGAATATTCACCGTCAGGGACGATCCATCATTGCCGTCAACACCCAGACCGCCAACCACCAGATTGCCTTGTGCAATGGCATAGATCTCACCATCCGCCCCCATCAGGGGCGTCATCAGCAAAGTGCCGCCGCGCAGCGATTTCGACTGGCCGATTGCCGACACAGTAACATCCACGACCTGCCCTTCCTTCAGGAAGGGCCCAAGATCCGCCGTCACCATCACCGCAGCCGCATTCTTGGTATTCAGATCGCGCGCTTCGATCTGAAGGCCAAGCCGCGAGATTAGTGATTCAAGCGATTGCAGCGTCAGACCGGAATTGCCGTCCCCAGTTCCCAGAAGGCCCACAACCACACCATAGCCGATCAACTGGTTCGACCGGACACCCGACACAGAGGCCAGATCCTTGAGCCGGTCAGCACAGGCTATGCCCGCACCAAGCAGAACAACCGCAAGAGCCATACAGAGCCTGAACACGCTCATAGCGGAGAGACCGTGCCGATGGCACGGCCCAGCCAACCTTTGCGGCCGGTATCTGCTGTGTCACCAGCGCCGACATAGAAGATATCGGCATGGGCGATCCGGTCCGAGGACACGATGTTGCCGGCGCTGATATCCTCAGGGCGCACCACTCCGGTCAGGCGGACATATTCGTTACCGTTGTTCAGCGTCAGGCGCTTCTGGCCCATTACTTCCAGATGGCCGTTTGGCAGCACCCTCACGACAGACACAGACAGACGTCCCGTGAACGAATTGGACTGCGCTGCACCGCCCTTACCGGCAAAGCTTTGTGCGGCAGAATGGCCAAGTTCGCCCATGTCGAAACCACCTGTCAGCAGTTCGGGCAGTTCAACCTCGTATGAGGTGGAGCGCGATGCATTGGCTGTCTGGCTTTTGCTGGCCTGAAACCTCTCGCTGAACTGCACGGTCAAGACATCGCCGACACGCGTTGCGCGGCTGTCATTCACAAACAGCCCCCGCGCGCCCTGATGATAGATACTGCCGCTGGCCATCGCGGTCATCGGCGCGGGCTCATCATAGACAGGGGCATAATTGCGAGAGGCTTCTTCCTCGATATAGGTCGAGCAGGCCGCAAGGGGTAGAAGCAGAAAAAATGGAAAACGGGTCATTGCGGATCACAGTTTGTTGGAGAGGAAGCGCAGCATCTCGTCGGATGCTGAAATAGATTTCGAGCTGATCTCGTAAGCGCGCTGGGTCTCGATCATGTCGACCAGCTCTTGCACGACGTTCACGTTCGACGCTTCAAGCGCACCCTGGTTCAGTTTGCCCATGCCGTCCGCCATTGGCGCCGCAACTGCAGCACCCCCCGAAGCCGGCGTTTCAACCAGAAGGTTCTCACCCACAGGGGCAAGGCCACGCGGGTTCGCAAACGAGGCCAGTGTGATCTGGCCGACTTCCTGTGCCTCGATTTCGCCGGGTAGGTTGACGGAAACGATCCCGTCACCGGAAATGACGATCGACAATGCGCCTTCGGGAATGGTGATCTCGGGCTGGAGGACATAACCGCTATCGGTTGTCAGAAGCCCCTCGGCAGAGCGCGACAGACTGCCATCGCGGGTATAGCCCATGCGGCCGTCAGGCATCAGGATCTGCAGAAAGCCCTGCCCGTCAATTGCCACGTCCAGCGCGTTGCCGGTGCTGGTCAGGCCTCCCTGAGAATGGATTTTCTCAGTGGCAACCACACGCACTCCGGTGCCGACAGACAGCGAGCCGGTCAGGGCAGTCGTGTCCGAAGTTTGCGCGCCGCCCGGACGATGCGTCTGGTAGAGCAGCGTTTCGAAATTTGCGCGATCGCGTTTAAAACCTGTGGTGTTGACGTTCGCCAGATTGTTGGCGATCACTTGCATGCGGGTCTGTTGTGCATCAAGGCCCGTTCGGGCGACGTGCATCGCGTTGGTCGACATCTGTTGTCCTAGCCTGCTGGTTGAAGGGGTCCGTGATGGGTGTCACCCTGCAACCTGCAAACCACGTGCCAGATCAGCCTGACGGCATTTGCAATAGCGACGAACCTGCCTCGTCGATCTCGCGGGCGGTCTGGATCATCCGCAAGTTCAGCTCGAATGTGCGTTGCAACTCGACCGAAGCGATCAACTCGGCGGTTGCGTTGACGTTGCTGCCCTCGCGCATTCCCTGAAGCACGCGCGCCATCTGGTCGGGCGGGGGCAATGGTGTGCCGTCCGGTGTCCGGATACGCCCGTCCTGCGATTTTTGCAGCGGCAGGTTGTCGGCGGGATCCACGGTCGCCAACGTCGCGATCTGCACCCGCTGCCCGTCGGGACCGTCAATCGGGGTGATCGAAATTTGCCCCAGATCGTCCACCACCATGTCGCGGAAAGGCGGCAGGATGATCGGTTGCAATTCGTTGCTCAACATCGCCTCGCCCGCGCCGTTCATCAGGGCACCAGCAGCATTGATTTGCAGATCGGCGCGGCGCGTCAATGCAGGCTCTCCGCCTTCGGGGGGCAGGATGTAGAAAAACCCGCGATCCGCAATCGCTAGATCCATCAGATCGCCCGTACGGTCCATCGGTCCGGCTTGACGGGAAAATCCGTTATCGGCCCGCTCAAGCTGAAAGGCGCGGGCGCTTTGGGTATTCAGCACATTCAGGAAGTGTGCCGAACCTTCGTTTTGCAGGTCGCGCCGGAACCCCGGAACCGCAAGGTTGGCAAGGTTCTGCGCCGAGGTGACACGCGTATCACGCAAGTTGGCCAGAGAGTTTAGCGCCGTATGGATCAGACGGTCCATGATGCGCCTCAGGTTCGCATGTTCATGATGGTCTGGGTCATCGCTGTCGATGTTTCCATCGCCTTTGCGCTGGCCTGATAGTTACGCTGCGCTGTGATCAGATCCACCAACTCCTCGGTCAGATCGACATTGGCCTTTTCAAGCGCGCCCGAGCGAAGTTGCCCGAACCCCGCCGCGCCCGGACTGCCTGTCAGTGGGTCACCGGATTGTGCCGTGGCCGAGAAAGCGGCATTGCCCATAACCCGCAAACCGCCCGGATTGGCGAAATTGACCAAGGCAAAGCGGCCCTGCGAGACGCGCTGTTCTGCGCCATAAGTGGCCCATACTGTGCCCTGCGGATCAATATCCAGCGCGCTGAGCGCTGCAACGCTCCGACCGTCATGCGAGGCCGAAACTACCTGAAACGGGGCGTCGTTCAGTGCCGATCCTTCCAGATCGACCGACAAGGAGCCAGCCGTACCGTTGAAGACCAAAGGCACCGTTCCGGGCAGCAAGGCGCCATCCGCGCCAAAGCTGACGGTGTTGCCCGCATCCGGTGCCATCGCGGCACCATTGCGAATAACATGCACCTCATAGGTAGTTTCGGGCGCGGCAAGCGTGGGGTCGGCAAGCCGGACCAAGAACATCTCGGCCTCAACGGGCAGGCCGGCGTCATCAAAGACAGGAACCTGACTGCGATGCGCCCAAGTCTCGGGTTGGGCCGGATCAAAGGGTGCGGCGGGGGGAACTGCTGCTTGACTGCCGGACATGGCCGGATCGGTCGGAAGGCGCAGACCCAGCGACAGGCTGGTTGTCTCGACCGGTGTGCCCATCGAAAGCGGAACTTGGAACGGGACCGCCGCCGTGAGTGCCTCGGACAGAACCTGACCGTTCGCGGCTGTCGGCCACCCCAGAAGCTGCTGGTTCGAGGCGTTCACAATAGTACCATCCGCGGCCATGCCGAAAGCACCCGCCCGCGAGAATACTGTCGTCGCCTGAGCACCCGCAGCTTCGGTCGTCGCGCGCAACGCAAAGAATCCTGGTCCTTCGATCGCGACATCCAGTTGCTTGCCGGTACCGACAATGCTGCCTTGGGAAAAGTCCTGTGCAATCCGCTTGACTTGCGTGCCCGACCCAACGGTCGTGCCTGCTACAGATTGGGGTGTATAGCTGAAAACATCGGCGAATTCGGCGCGGCTTCCACGAAAGCCGATAGTGCCGACATTGGCGATGTTATGCGAGGTAGCGGCGATATCTGTCTGCGCGGCAGTCAAACCGGACAGGGCTGTGTTCAACGACATTCGGAAACTCCTTTGGAGGGAAAAGACTAGCGGAAGGCTTCGATCTCGAGCGTGCTCAGAGCGCCATAGCCCTCGATCTGGAGGCTCACATCATCCGCACCGGCGTCTGCACTGGCCGAAAGGACGCGCGCATAGACCATCGGGTCATGCATCCGCGTCCCACCATTCTGCGAGGCCGTCACCGTCACGCGCACCGGGTTGCGGTTGGCCTGAATATTCGGGGGCAATTCCGTCCATTCGAAAGCGGCCTTGCCTGCGGGTTGGGCGCCCATTGTCTGGGTATGCAGAATGGCGCCTGTCGTGGCGTCGGAATAGCTGATGACGAGCGCCTCGGCGGCGTCCGGCAGGTTGACCGCGCCACGGATGGCACCATCATTATCCGGTCGCGCGACGGGCGTCTGGACGAGCACGGAATGCCCCAGCAGGTTGGTCGCCATCGTCAGCCTCGAGTCGCGCAGGCCGCCGCCCTGCCCCGCCAAAGTCTCGTTCAGACGGTCAATCCCGGCCACGGTCGAGAACTGGGCCATCTGGCCAAGGAACTCGGTATTCTCCATCGGCTTGAGAGGGTCCTGATTTTTCAACTGCGCAGTCAGCAGGGTCAGAAAGTCCTTTTGTCCCAGTGCGTTGGAAGCTGGCGTATTCAGCGAGGGTGAAAGTGACGTCGCCGGAGTGATCTGGGAAATCTGGGTCATGGGAAATGTCCTTGATGCGGCCTTATTGGCCCATGGTCAGGGTACGGGCCATCAGCGCCCGGAGTGTCGAGAGTGTCTCGAGCGTGTTCTGGTAATTCCGGCTGGCTTCCAGCATCTCGACCATTTCCTCTTCGACCTGAACGGGGGACTCGTAGACATAGCCCTCGGCATCCGCCTTCGGATGATCGGGCCGGAACATGCGGGCTGGTTCGCGGTCCAGTGCCACGATCCGGTCGGCGCGCGGGGCGGACAAACCGCTACCCGGTGCGGCTTCATCAACGACAAAGACAGGCCGCAGCGGACGAAACGCGGTTTCCGCAGTTGTCGCCACGCTGCCAGCATTGGCAAGGTTCGAGGCTGTGGTGTTCAACCGTTGCATCTGGGCCGACAGGGCGCGCGATCCAATATCAAAGACGTTGCGGATTTCGGTCATGTCATTCTCCTCGGATCGCGGACATCAGTCCGGAAATACGGCGGTTCAGAAAAGTCAGGCTTGCTTGCTGACGCAGGGCGTTCTCGGCGAATTGCACCTGTTCCACAGCCGGTTCGACCGTGTTGCCATCAAGGGATACGTTGACAGGCACACGGTAACCCGCGCCACCACCAACCGCTGCCGCATTCGCGATATGTCCCTGATGCGTTGCGGCCAAGACGCCCGCGCCGCCTGTGCGCCTCGCCAGTTCCGTTGTGAAATCAATGTCGCGCGCCTTGTATCCGGGCGTCGCCGCCTGTGCGATATTCGTCGCTAGCAGCGCGCCGCGCCTCTCGCCAAGCTTGAGAGCTTCGGCATGAATTCCAAGATGTGCACTCAGGGCATTTGTCATGTTGACCTCTGCAGTTTGGGCAAGTTCTGGCCCAATCCTTGCAAGAGCAGTGCCAGATTGTCCGAGGAGACCGGAATGAATGCCCAGAAGCACAAAGGTCTTGTAGCTGCGCTGCAAAAAACACTGCCCAACGCGACCGTGGATCAGGCTCTGATCCACTGGGCCAACGCGCCTTTCGATCAGAACGACGAGACAGGACTGCAAAGACGCACCCGTCTTGCCTTGCGGATTGCAATGATACGGGCAGCGGCCTGTGTAATACAGGCGACGCCTGTACTGCCGGTCGTGGAACCCGTGCCGGTGGAAGCGGTAGAAGACCCGATACCCGAGGCATCGGTCGTTGCCCCGCCCCCACCCGAACCGCAGCGCAAGAAAGCGCGCATGTCAATGTCGTCAGTCCGGCTGGAGGATGCGGCCCTTCTGCTGGGCGCAGGCTTCGGAGACACCGATGACACCGCATCGGACATGTCGGACAAGAAAGTCGATCCGGATTTCGGGTAGGTCTTTTCTGCGGGCCAGAGAAGGCGCGCAGCGATTGCAAGAAACTGGCTCTAGAGCGGATTCAGACCAATCATTCGGGCGCCAACTTATCCAAAGAGATGCCTTATAGACGAAGGCGCGCAAGCCCCTGCACGAAAATGCCGCAATTGGCATCGGAGGCCGAAACGCCACCGAAATAAATAATTATTACCATTTAATAACATATATTTAGGGAAAATGTAATTTTCTTCCTTCTTAGAGAAAATTGATTGTCCGCCCCATGTTTGCGCCCAGTTCTTTAACGAAAGCAAACGTCAGGCACGATCATTGCAACACGAAATAACACGCACGCGCACCGACGGGAAAATACCGGATCAAAGAGGAATAGCTGCCATGAAACAGATCATCACCTTCATCAAAGCCGAACGCGGCTCGATCACTGCGGACTGGATTACTTTGGCGGGCGGCGCTGTCATACTGACGCTTGTGCTGACCTCGTCGATCCAGCAGGATCTGACCAGCAAGATTACAAAGGTTAACCAAGCGTTCACGGTCACGTTCAACATCGACTGAGCGACCGAAACTCTACCTGAACCGGCCTGCCGGTTCCGTTATGTGCCAGATTTCTATCTGGCGGCTAATGAAGCATTCCAAGGCTCTTTGGCGTATCAGTCGCTATCAGCCGCGTTTGCAGGCTGGTGTGTTGCAAGCGCCATAGCAGCCAATTCCTGATCCAGCTTTTCCTTTAATGGCAAATAAAGTGCCTTGAGGGTCGCTTTGTTACCTGTGCGGGCCGCGTCTTCAGCTTGCGCCATCAGGCGGGACAACTGCGAAAACCCGACAACTGCTGTAGAGCCGACTGTGCTGTGAATCAGGTCTGCGGCGGCGTCCATGTCGATATCCGCCTCGGTAAGACCTTGCGTCGTCCTGTCGGCTTCGGTCAAAGCCTGCCCCAGAAAACGCAAGGCACTTTGGCGGTCCAGCATGTCCTGCAACTGGCCAAAGGCTTGCGCGAAGTCGCCCGAGCTATCAGCCTCGTATTCCGCGTCGGCTTGTGTACCGGAAAGGCGATTGCCCCATTGCTGCGCCATTGCCTTGGCAAGTTCAGCTGTATTCACAGGTTTGGTGAGAACGGAATCCATGCCTGCTGCGGTCAGTTCTGCCAGCCGTTCCTCGTCACTGAAAGCTGTCACGCCGATAATCACGGCTTTGCTTGAAAGCCCGCCGGACCGGATAATGCCAGTGGCCTCATGCCCGTCCATGACAGGCATGCTGACATCCATCAGAATGATGTCGTAGGGTTTGGCCGATGCCATGGCCACAGCCTGCAAACCGTCTGTGGCCTGGTCTGTGCGATGACCGATGCGTTGGACCATCTTGCTCATCAGCGTCACATTGACGGTGTTGTCGTCGACAACCAGCACATCCAGTGGCGTTTCCTGTTTCAGATGACGGACTCTCGAAGTCACATTTTCGGCCTGTTCCCTTTGGAGGTCGGGCAAGTCTGGCGCTATCGGCAGAGTGAGTTCGAAAGAGAATACACTGCCCTCGCCCGGGGCGCTGCGCAGGGACAGCGTTCCGCCCATCCGCGCCACTGCAAGGCGCACGATCGGCAGCCCTAGACCAGTACCTGAATCGCGCCCGCGTGCCAAAGCGTTGACGGTTTCGAATTCGGCAAAAATTCTGTCCTGATCTTCGGGCGCGATGCCGATACCGGTATCGCTGACCTCTACACGCAGTCGCAGCGCGCTATCCGCTACCGGGTTGAATGTCAGGGTAATGGCGACCCCGCCTTTATCTGTGAACTTCACGGCATTGCCTGCCAAATTGTAAAGGGCGCGCGAAAAGGCATTGGCCAGACCAAGGCACAGCCGGTCCGCACCTGCGCCTTTCAGCACCAGATCCAGTTTCGTGCCCTTGGCGCCAGCCATCGGTGTCAGTTCGCGCAGGATATCCCCGGCCAGATCCTTGGGCCGGAAGGCTACTTCGCCCAATGTGCTTTCACCCAGCCGCGTTATCTCGAGGACATCGTTGACCTGTTGCAACGCGCGGTCGCTACAATCGCGTGCGGTCTGCAAAAGCGCGCGATCCTCGGGCCCCAGCGCCGTGCCGTCCAGCAAGTCAAGCGACGCCATCAGGCCGTGCAGGGGTGTGCGCATTTCATGGCTCATCGTGGCAAGAAACATTGTCTTTGCAGAGGCATGACGCTGCGCCTCGTCGCGCGCTTCCAACAGCTTTTCCTCGGCTGCGACGAAATCAGAGATGTCACGGATAAAGCCGATCAGGATCGGTTTCCCTTCAAGATCGGAATCAGTCACGACCGAGACTTCGGCATGGAAGGGTGTGCCATCCATCCGCATGGCATCCATACGCAACGGCCCTGCACCGATCATGGTGCGGTGACCGTCCTGTCGATGAAGTTCCATTTTCTGGCGATGGACCTCGCGCAAGTCGAACGGGGTTATCACCTGCTCCAGCGGTAGACCGACCATCTGGTCTGCCGGAACGCCAAATATTTTAGCAGCCGCCGGATTGGCCAACTGGATGCGTCCCGCCATGTCGGCAATGACGATCGCGCTCAGAGATACGTCAAAGACCCTTGAAACCGTGTCCAAGGCGCGGTGCATTTTGACCGTCCGATCCTCAAGCTCGCGCCACAGGCGCAACGCCAGAACGGCCGACCCGAGCATCAGCACCAGAAGCACGATGCTTTGGACCCAGAAGCGCCTGAGCAGGGATTGCTCCATCTCTCGGACGCGATCCGACTGCGCAACATGGAATTGAAGAGACATGGTCGTGATTTCGCGCACCAACGGCGCCGCCAGATGGACGCTTTCCGCAAAGCGCAATACCGCGTTCATATCGTCATCCGCGATAGCATCAAGCTCGGTGGCAAGCTGGCTGCGAACATCATCAAGAACCAGCAGCCTGTCAGCCAGGCTCGACGGAATCTCTTCGCGGTTTAAGGTCGCAAGAAGAATGTTTACACGGCTGTAAAAGATATCGAACCTGATACGCGCCGCATCCAAACCATCGGCTTCCCTGCTGTATTCGGGATAGACCGAAGCCATCAAGGTACGGTCAAGTGCCAGTGCCAAAGCCTTGTGGTCGACATCAAGCTGCGAGACCAGCCAGCCTGCATTGTCGGAGTCAGACGCGCGCACATCATCCAACCGGTCACGGAAGGATTGCGCGCTATACACCAACGCAGCACAGGACAACACCAGCAGGAACAGCAGAAAGAACGCCGTAAACCTACGGGAACTGTCCTTTTTTAGAACTCTGGACCCTATGATCGCCAACAATATCTCAACCTTGAACGACCTTTATCTGGGTCAATTGCCAGATTGAGAAGGAATAGACTTCCTCGGTCTGGAAACGCGGATTCGAGTCGAACGGAAAAACCAGCCAAAGCGGCCCTTTGTCCCGGATACTGAACGGCGCACCATTGATACGGTTTGCGATAATCGGCGCATTGTCTTCGATCCGGTCTGTCGGTATCTCGACCTTGTATTCATTGACCGCGATCATGCTCAGGGCGCCCTTGGCCGCGCCTGCCGCTTCAAGCACCGAGGCAAGGCTTGGCCCCGAGAAGGTGGCCGGTTCAGGTGTCCAGATCGTAGATGTTGAGAATTCAATCTGCGGCAAAGCAAGTAGGTCTGTATCAGTGAAGGTCTTGATCGCCGAGCCGTCACCTTGGGCATCAATGCTGAGCAGAACATCTTCAGCAAATGCGGGCCCTGTGAGCGCAGCCAACAGACCGGCAGAGCCGATCGCCCCAAGAAATTCTCTTCTAAACATCTATCCTCTACCTTTGTTAAAATCTTCCCCACTGCTAGCGCCGCACTTAGTGTCAGACAATAGTATCCTAAGCCGTTGTCCTATATCTAACGATAGTCATAGTTGCTTTGACAGGGTTACTGGACGACACCTCGACGTTTGCGTTGCCTTCTGACGTTGCCCCCAACTTTTATCCAGCGTGAGCGAGACTC
>NZ_JAINWI010000049.1 GCF_021021435.1 Seohaeicola saemankumensis | reverse complement strand
GAGTCTCGCTCACGCTGGATAAAAGTTGGGGGCAACGTCAGTTTGTCCATCTAGCACGCTCTGATCTTGCTACGCGACACACACAGACGAACCCATCTTCCGATCTCCAAACAGGAGCGACGAGATGGACGGATCAGTTTTCACCAAGAAATATGCAGTTGTGCTGCGGTTTGCAGGCTTGCACCCGCGCAACCTGAAACGGCTTGAAATGCACGCCAAACGGGCGGGCGGAGACCTTGGGCAATGCGACCCGGTCAAGATGAAGCTGCAAAAAATCGCCAAGCCGCTAATCGGCGACGACTGGGTCATCAAGACCCTATCGAAGGTGCAAGAGATGCGATTGAGCAACTTTGCCGATGAGTTAGACGCCCTCCAAAAGCGTAACCGTCAGAAAGACATTCAGCGCCGGATGATCGAAGGCCCGCACGATCCCTGGCGTGCGACTGCGCATGGGCCAATGCGTGAACTGATCCTGACCGTCAACAGAGACTGGTTCGACGCAGATACAGCCGCGATCTTCGATGAGGGCGACGAAAATAACCAGCGCATCCAAGACTTTCAGCGTCTATCGCTGGCTTGGCTGAAACACGAGTTCGGCGACGATGTCGTCTATGCGCGCGCCGACCACGACGAGGCCGCGTTTCACATACACGCGGTAATTCTTCCTCGGGTCGACGTCGAAATGACAAGAACAGATAAAAAGACGGGAGAGAAGAAGGTCATTGCCACCCGGAAGATGCTGCAACCGTCCAAGTTCGAGATCATCCAAGATTACGAAAAAGCCCAAGACAGCGTCGGTGATTGGTTTGCGCCGCTCAATCTCGTCCGCGGCGAGCGTCGCAAAGAAGAGTTTCGCCAGGCGATGAAGAACAAGACAGTCCCCCCACCTAAGCGGCAGCATGTGCATACTGCGCCTTGGCGAAAGCAGGAAGAAATTCGATTGGCCCGAATGGCCGCAGAGCTTGAGCAAAAGCGTGCGGTCGTCGATGCCAAAGAAGACGATGCCGATGCGATTATCGCTTATGCCGAGCAAGTGGCCAGCGGGGAGATCGAAGTCGAGGTTGCTCCCGAGATAGTCGCGTCTTCAGCGCCCTCGCGGACGGCAGCGGCACCGGTTCCTCCCCGTGGGTTCGAGCGCGCGCGCAGGGCATTCCAGGCAGCACTCGGCAGGTTGAGAAAACGAGAGCAACTGGAAGCGGAAACGGCTGCCGACGCACGCGTTTCCGGCGCGCTGAGCGAAATCAAAAATGCAGATCAGGCCATTGTGAATATCGCGGCGTTGCTACCCGCAGGCTTGCGAGAACGCGTAGCACACGCACGCAAATCTTTGACCGCGAAAATCATGCTGTTGGACCGTTTTCGGCCAGAGCAAAAAACGCCCCGAACACCCTCGGCGAGACCTGAATCGGACCCTGAACAATAGAAAAGTTTCGTTTATTTACAGAGGTATAAAATTTTTTTTGAAAATAACTTCGTAAATCGCTTTTCGGCTAAGCGACCCAGAGCAATCTGGTTCTCAGACAAGCAAGACGCAAGGAATAACCGTTACCGCTGGTCGCTAAAACAGTAACCCATAGGAGGCCCTAAAATGGCTGCTCTTCCCATCCCACCGCTGATGAAACCCCGTCGCAAACCCGCCACTCTGATGATCTCGGAGGCGCAGCAAGCGGCAATGATCCGCATTGCCACTACAAGCCTCAACAAAGGCACCAAGATCGGCGTGAAGGCCGACAAAACCGAGCGCGACGCTCGCGCAGCGATTGCCGATGCTCTGACCGATTGGTTGGATTGGATGAACAGCGAAGATGCCGCTGTGCTCCGTTCCTTTTTCTTGCAGATTGCTGTTTTGGCAAGTGCTTCTGGTCGGAACAAGATCATCAAGCACTCGATGTTCCCGAAGGACTTGATTGTGGAAGTTGAGGAGCACCTGGAATTGATGAAAGCAGCGGCAGAAGCAGCAAAGGCGGAAGCCGAAGCTGAGGCCGCACTGAAAGCCGCAGCGGGCGTAGCTGCAACAGAAGCTGATGTCGCAGCTGCGACTGAACTCAAATGAGCGGCCGCGAAAGGACCCGTCCGCGCGCGAGCGGACGGGGAGCCCGCTGAACGTTTTTGAATCAGAAACGGTCAGTTCCAATTTTCGATCTATCCACAACGCAATCCACACGATAATGAAGGCGCTCAGATTTTGGAGATACGACATGTAAATCACTTCGCGCCCCACCTCAGAAACCAGCCGCAAATTTGCGGTGGTGAGGCAAGAGGTGCCATGTCGAAAAATAACGCCGATGGATTTGCGGCGAAAAACAAAATCCACGGAGAACTCGACAGAGTTTTGATCGCCAAAACAAAAATTGCACTGCTGATCAAACAAGGCGAACACTGGGCTCTACCGCTGTTTGTCCGGCTCACCGAAGAAGCAGCTCAGCTTGAAAAGCAACACAATCAACTCGACCAAGCTATCGCATTCGCAAACCACGCTGCCCTGCAAAGGGCGGCGTGATTTTTCTTTAAGATGCTCGCTCCTGCTGTGCGCATAAAGGCAACGGCTATTGGCAAATCAACTCAGATGAATCGGGACGGGCAACGCAATCTTCTGAGCTATTTTTAGCTTCTTTTTCAGCGACAGATCATCCCCATAGACCTCCCGGCTGATGACGCGTTTGATGCTATGGCCCATCATTGCGCCGCGCTTCTCGTTCTTCAGCTTTGATGATGTGACCGCCCCCCGACGGCATCAATGTGCCAAGG
>NZ_JAINWI010000048.1 GCF_021021435.1 Seohaeicola saemankumensis | reverse complement strand
CGGAAACGGCAACTCGCCTGATTGCGCCGCGTGGATCGCCTTGAACAGCCGATCCTCAAAATATTGGATCCGCTTCGCGCGGACCGGCATCTGGGCATCGATGACCATGACGATCTCGTCGAGCGGTAGGCGGCGCGCCTCATCCTCGGGCAGGAGAGAGCTTTCTTCGGTCCGGGTGGACTGGCTACGGCCCTCGAAGGGGTTCTTGCCGATGGGCTGGGATCGCGTGATGACGGTCTTCGTGGTCTTGCCAACCGCCTTGCTCAGCTCCTCGACGGTTTTTTCATCGGAGGGCGTCAGGTAGAGCTTCACGCCCGCATTCCCCTGCAAGGCGCGGCGGGTGTTTTCGCCGTAGATTTCATCGAGGGCGGGTATGGTTTGTGTCACCATGGCTAGGTGGCCGCGATAGGTCCGCAGGGTTTCGATGCTCTCGACCACGATGGGCATTTTGCCGAGGCGATTGAACTCGTCGAGCATGATCATTACGGGCCAAGGCTCGTCTGGCCCGGGGTCCTTTTCCTGCATGGCGGAGAGCAGATCGGAAAAGAACAGCCGGATCAGGGGTGCGAGGGGTTTGACCATTAGCGGCTGGACCACGAGATAAACCGAGAAGGGCTTTTTGCGGATCGTCCGGAAATCAAAGTCCGAGACTGCCGTCGCTTCATCGATGGCCGGGTTCTGCCATTGATCGAGCCCCGAGGTCATCAGGAGCGAGACGTATGAGGTCAGCGTATCGTTGTTGGTCGAGGCCAGCCGCGTGAAGATCAGCTTGGCGGCCCTGTTGTCCACCTCATGGCCCCGCGCGAAGTATTCCTTCTGCTTGTTCCCACCCGAGGCCGCGATCCGGTAGATCTCGCCCAGGGTCGGACGCTTGCGCTGGAAGGCCAGCAGGCCTGCCGCCACGAAGAGATCGATCCCGCCTTTCAGAAGACCCTGCACCCGGTCGTTGTCGCTTTGCAGGAAGAGCGTCGCCAAGAGCTGCAATTCCATCTGCTGGCGCGCGGGATCTCTCAGTTGATAGATGCGCAGGAGCGGGTTGTAGCGATGCGTGCGCTTGCCCTCCCAATCTGTGGGGGCAAAGCGATAGACCTTGTCGCCTTGGGCTGCGCGGTGACGGGCCGTGGCCTCAAAACACTCGCCCTTCACATCGAGCGTCACGGCAGAGCCTTGCCAGGTCAGCAGGTTCGGAATGACAAAGCCCGTGGTCTTGCCGCGGCCCGTGGGCGCCACGATCAGCGCGTGGGGGAAAACCTTGGAGCAAATGTAATTGGCGCGGGAGCCGGGCGGCCCAAGTTTGCCGAGGATGAACCCGGTCCCGGGCGCCCCGAAGAAGCCATTGGCCTTCATCTCGCGCGCACTTTGCCAATGGGTCTGGCCAAAGCGTGTGAGGGCCGAGCCTGAAAGGGCGAGGCTCAGCATCAGGCCGGCGGCGGCGAAGCTGCCAATGATCAAGTGAATAAGTTGGGCGTCCTCCGGGCGGCGGTCCAGGATCGCCAGATAGTTTTGCGCGATATAGGCGAAGTCGATCTCGGCCCCGAAGCCGAGATCCTGGTAAGTCAGCACCGCCGAGGCGATGGTATAGCCCATGGCCCCGGTCACCAGCGTTACCAGAAGGACCCCTGTTGCGATCCGCGCTTTTCCCATGGCGGCGCTCAATGGACCTGACCCCGCTCGATCTCGCCATCCACATCGCCAGTGCGGTGTTTTTCATATTCGGTCTCGGCAAGATCATCGACCACCTGGCGCAAGGCCTCCGTGTTGGCCGTCGCTGCATCCGATTGCAGGTAGACCTTGGCGACATAGAGCCGGTCGAGGCGGTCCTCGAGAACCTTGTCCAGCGCATCGGCATCGCCGGATGTGAGCCGGTCGAGTTGGCGAACGTCCAGCACCCGCGCGATCTCGCCACGGAAGGCGTCCCGCTCCGCCTCGGTCTCGAAGGGCGCGGACAACTCCCCCGCCCGCTCATGCTCCAGAACACGCGTAATCTCGTCTGCAAGGCGGTCGGCACGGTCAGACTGCGGCGCAGTTTCACCGCGGGCTGCGAGGAGTGCGTCGCGCGTGCCAGACCCAAGCCCGTCGCGCATCTCGTTTTCACGGCGGACCTGATTGATGACCTCCGTGTCGCGTATCTCGACGACGGCCGCGTAGGTCGCGCCAAGCCCGCGGGCGAGGTGGGACGGCATGTCCGGATAGCGCTCCCTGAATTCATCCGTGACAGCATCTGCAACGGGCGTGCGGATGTCGCGTCCCTCCATGATCCGGTCGACCTCGCGGGTGATCTCGCTGGCGCGGGCGGCATCGGTAATGGTCTCCCTGTAAGGCTCAGACCGGTCAATCACATCGCCAGGGCGTGCGAGCAGATCTGGGTGTGCCTCGAGATATGCACGCTGCTCCGTCTCGATCCGGCGCTCCGCCCGTGAGACAACCTCCCAGTCCCGGTCCTCGATCTGCTGTGTGGTCAAACCCTCTGCGCGCATCTCCTGACGGATTGTCCCTTCCATCGCCCGGACCGCGTCCCGGTGATAATGGAACCGCTCGCTGACCGGTTCCGCTTCCATGACGCCATCCCGGCGCAGCACGTTCTCGCGCTCCAAAAGCGTACCAAGCGCGACATGCACATCGTTGAGAATGTCGCGCGCCTGTTCCAGATCAGCGCGGCGTTCGAGGTTCAGATCGCGCGCCTCGGCCACTTTGGAGAGATCATCTGCGATCCATTGATGCTCGAGCGCTGCATTTGACGCGCCCGTCTCGATCCGGGCCACCACTTCCGATGTGCTGATCCCCGTGCCCCGTAGTGCCGCGTCAATGCGCGATCTTAGGTCGGGCTCGGCCAGTCGCTCGCGCTGGCTGGCGTCGATATTGGCTTCGGAATAGATCCCGCCCTCCGAGGGGGTCT
>NZ_JAINWI010000047.1 GCF_021021435.1 Seohaeicola saemankumensis | reverse complement strand
AGGCGATCCACGCGGCGCAATCAGGCGAGTTGCCGTTTCCGGAGCCTGGGAGCAGGGGACCGCAGGGCACGCTGCCGCTGAGTGTGCGCGCCATGCCGATGGCGCCGCCGCCGGACGGGCCAAGTGGACCCGAGGCCGATGTAGACGTAGCAGGCCAGCCTACTGATGCTGAACATTCAGGGCAATCTGATGTTGTTCGAAAGAAGACGGCGCCCGTCGTTCAAGCCGTCATCGCCGAGGAACAGCGTCAGATGGAGATGGATTTTGGCAGCCAGGTCGTGGATGCCGAAGCTGCGAGCGTCGTTGATGAGGCGCAAATGCGCTCTGCTGTCGATGGCTTGGATGAAATGGAAGCGATGCTGCGAGAGAACGGTGGTCAAAAGCTGGTTGCTCGATAGGGTGGCGGACATCGCCTGCTTGTCGGGGAGGACGGATTCCGGACATTTGCAAAGGGTGCGAAAAGGTTCAACGCCATAAGCAGGTGCGGACATTCGGGGCTGGCCGTCGCCATTGGTTGGCGTTCGTGCGAAGACCGAATGGCCAGTGTTTTGCGAACCAGTCAATCGGCTATGTGCTCGACAGCGCTGGCCACCATATAACATCTTGAGGGAAGTTGGCCCAAACTGTATCCATATCGAGACATGGCAAACAACTTGACCGCCGAAAAAGCTCTGATCTTCAGGATTACGCACATCAACAATGTGCCGTGGATCCTCAGGCATGGGCTTCATTGCAAGAATTCCGGAGTGCAAGACCCCAATTTCGTGCGAATTGGGAACCTCGAATTAATTCAGCGTCGGACTGCACGGAATGTACCTGTTGCACCGGGCGGATCGCTATCAGATTACATTCCGTTCTATTTCACGCCATTTTCGATGATGATGTACAACATCAAGACTGGCTACGGAGGAATTCGCCAGTTCCTGAACACGGAGATTGTGATCATGGCGTCCTCACTTTGAGGGCTCGAGGATCGAGGCGTAGCAACGGTGTTTTCAGATCGCCACGCATACCTCCAGACTGCGCAATTCTTCACCTCGCTCGACGACCTCGACAAGGTCGACTGGGGCATCCTGCAGCGTAGAGACTTCAAACGCGACGTCGATGATCCCGAAAAGACGGATCGCTACCAGGCCGAGGCGCTCGTGCACAGGCACTTGCCAGTGGAGCACCTTGCAGGCATAGTCTGCCTGAGCGAGAACGAAAAAGGAACACTTGAACAGCAACGGGAGGAGGTTGGGCTCGATCTCAAGATCGTGGCGCGACCAGGCTGGTATTTCTGATGGTAACTTACACGCAAGGCAATCTTCTGGAAGCTGACGTTGACGCGGTGGTGAACACCGTGAACACGGTCGGAATCATGGGCAAAGGAATTGCCCTCATGTTCAAGGAGCAATTCCCACGAAACTTCGAAGCTTATGCGCGCGCCTGCGATGCAGGCGAAGTGCGTACTGGCAAAATGTTTGTTACCGAGAACAAGGAGCTCTTTGGGCCGCGCTGGATCATCAATTTCCCGACAAAGACCCATTGGCGAGTGAAAACTAAGATTGAATGGGTCGAGGATGGATTGAAGGACCTTGTCCGAGTAATTCGTGAGAAGGGAATTAATTCAATTGCGATCCCTCCACTTGGCTGTGGTAATGGTGGCCTTGACTGGAGCGATGTGCGTCCTCTTATCGAGTCGGCATTGGCGGAACTTGAAGGGGTCAATGCCATCGTCTACGAGCCGACTTCCAAGTATCAGAATGTCGCCAAGCGCACTGGTGTTGAGAAGCTCACCCCGGCACGCGCACTGGTGGCTGAGATGGTACGTCGGTACTCACTCCTTGGGATTGAATGCTCGATTCTTGAGGTGCAGAAATTGGGATGGTTTCTCGAACGCGGCGTGAAACGGTTCGGGGGTTCGGACGCACTCAAGTTCAGGTTCCAAGCAAACAAGTACGGACCTTATTCGCATAACCTGACGAAGCTGCTCGACAGTCTCGATGGAAGTTATCTCCGGTGCGACAAGCGCCTTGCAGATGCCGATCCCTTGGATCTCATTTGGTTCAACGACGCAAAGTATGATCGAGTGCAAGCCTATCTGAACTCGGGTGAAGGGAAGCAGTTCTCAAGCGTACTGGAATGGGCTTCGGCCACCATCGATGGCTTTGAGTCGCCTCTCGGCATGGAACTTCTGGCGACTGTCGACTGGATGATGCAGCACGACGATATCGAACCGACTGTTGAGGGAGTGATGGAAGGTCTTAAGGACTGGGCTGGCGGGGAAGTCGCTGGACAGCGCAAATTGAAGATCTTCGATCGCCGGTTGGTCGCCATCGCTTTGGGCCAACTTCAGACATCGAACAGGCTGCCTGCCTGTTAATCTTTGAGTTCGTGGGCGGGAAGCACACATGCGGCGATGCCGCGTTGCTTCCGCAGCATCGTTACAACGCGGACATTCGTGGGAGCATCACATCAACAAACCAATAAAGGAGAGCATTCATGGCACTTAAACCAGGACCGAAGCCGATAGCAAAATCAACCGGGAAACCGGATCAGCGACGCCGTGACAACAAAACCACACCAGGGAACACACCGTCCCTCAAACCTAGCAAATCTAGCAAGCCCCCCGCAAAAAAATGAAAGAGGGTTCTCGTTAGTTCGCCCTTCTAACCTCGCAGGCCGATCACTTCCACGTAGGATGGCGGGTCTCGGGACGGAAAGGCCGCTTAATTCTGACTAAGTCTGAACCTTAACGGTCGCAGCCGTTTGGGCATAAGACCGCAAAGCGCTGAGAGCAGTCCCGCGCGTCTGGCTCAGCATCGCGCCAAACTCTGAAACGCAGGGCGGAAAGCGGCTTCATGGCGCCGCGGCATTGCAGCCGCAGCCTAACCGTGAGACCAGCCATTCAGATTGATGGCCGCTGGCAACGGATTCATGACCACCTAACGGGTATAACGTCGACTTCCCCTAAGGGCCTGCAACACAATTGCAGCGACCGCTCGGACGTAGTCGCGCTTGCACCCTACGGCAAGTCACACTGCCGCCGCCCGCGCGCCGTTCTGGCCAACCGCGGGCCAGTCAGCGCCTAACTTTACAGAGACCCGCATTGCGTGGTCTCATTGGGAAGAAAAACTAATTGATCACAGGTGTTGATTTTCACCCAGAACTGAGCCGGTAAGGCGGATAAT
>NZ_JAINWI010000046.1 GCF_021021435.1 Seohaeicola saemankumensis | reverse complement strand
CCGCCGAAAATAAAGATAATGCTTGCCAAACAGGGGGCATCGGAAAATGGCTGACTTACTACAACTCAAGGCGGCAAATGGTCGAAATCCTGCGACCGCCTCTTCCTCTGTCTTGCGAAATTCGTCCGGCCGTTTCAGTCCCAAAGCTCATCTCCTTTGTTGCAGTAAGTGCTATCAAAGGACCGGCATCAAACCGCGACAGATCCAATCTGCGGTATGGAAGTGCTGCGGTATGCGGACGTCGCAAACGAGAAAGTTTAAAATGTCGATTTGCTTGACAGGCGTGCTCGGTGGTTCACAATAACAAACACAATTGGCAATAGCGATTTGGGAGGAGTCGATGCTTGCACTATTTCCTACGACGGACGGGCGGCAAGTACATGTCGTGAAGTCGGTGGCGCGCACTCTAGAAACACTAGAGCTGTTCGACGAACTGCGTCGGCCCGTGAATATCGTCGAAGTGGCGATGCGGCTGGGCTACCCCCAATCCAGCACCTCCGCGCTGCTGAAAAGCATGGTCGCGCTCGGTTTTCTGACCCATGATAACGGAGCCCGCACTTATTATCCGACCGATCGCGTGCCCTTGATCGGCAGCTGGATGAGTCCCGCTCTTTTTGGTGGCGGGGCGCTGTTGCGCTTGGTGGATACGGTGGTCGAACGGAGCGGCCTTTTGTGCCTGCTGGGCGCGCAGAACGGCGATCATGCCCTATATTATCATGTGTCCAACCCGAAGAAGTCGTTGGCGCATCATATCGCAGTCGGGACGCGGCGGCCGCTTGGCGCTTCGGGTGTGGGGTATGTGCTTCTGTCAACCATGAATGACAACGAGATCCGTCGCATGTTCCGACGTATCAATGCTTATAGGCCAGACGGTCAAGATCCGCTCGATATCGAAGCGCTGATCGATTCTGTCCAGAAAGTCCGGGAGCAAAGATATTTCGTCTCGATTGACCAGGTCGTGCAGGGATCGGGTCTGATTGCAATGCTGCTGCCGCGGGAATGTACCGACCGGCCCCTGGCCATCGGCCTCGGAGCTCCGACGTCCGTGATTCAGGATCGCGAGCATGAACTGGTGTCCTTGCTGCGCGAAGAGATTGACAAGCATTTCGGCAGCTACGTGGAGCAGGCGGAACGCCGTCGCACCGCGTCTATGTGGAAGGTCCCTAAAGAGGGCAAGATTCGCGGTGCCGGAATGCGCTATACCGCTCTTACTTCAAAACCCGAAAGTTCTCGTGGGTTATGACGCGGAATTTGTCTGAGACCTTGTCGCGGAATTTCGTCCATTCCTGCGGGATGGTCTTACGCATGAATGCAAGGATGGCGTTGGCGAACTGCTTCTGGCTTGGGTAGTAGCGATTGTGGGTAACGTATTGATGCAAGACGGCCCAAAGTCGCTCAATCGGATTGAGATGGGGGCAGTAGGGCGGCAGCTGGATCAGATGGATACGGCAAGCCGTCCTGGCGAGAAAGGCCCTGACATCGGGGCCCTTGTGATAGGCGGCGTTGTCCCAGATGACATGAATGATGCGCTTGTCGGGGTTGCGCGCCTCGATCTTGGTGAGAAGCTGCACGGCACTGACCCCATCAACGGTTGTGGGCTCGACAAACGGTGCATCGAAGGTTTCGAGGTTCACGGCGCCATGAATATTCACACGACCGCGCCCTGCCGTGCTGAGAACCGCTGGATTTGATCCAACCGTCGAGCGACAGAAGCGCGCTTCCAGCCAAGCGCACAACGCAACCTGCTGTGCCTGCGTCATATGGGACTGACCGCCCTTCCAGCCGTCGAATGCAAGCGCATCCCAGCCATCTTGCAGGTAGGTTTTATGCCAGCCGCGGATGGTGTCGTCGTCCAGATACAGGAAGTCCGAAATCTGTTGGCAGGACTTGCCGTCGTCGAGCAGCAGGATCGCATTTGCACGACGGGCAATACCGTGGTCCTCGCGCTGGCGACGCACGCAAGCCTCAAGTTCGAGGCGGTCTGCTGAGGAAAGAAAGCCAGGGCGGATCATAGGCATAGCTGAATCGTTGCAAGCCCAGCCGTCAAGTCACCAAATTCGGCTTCCACAGGACTCGGCGTATAGTTCCGATTTTCACGCATATGCGTCAGAGCCGCCGCGTCCTATGGCCGGCGGCTTTGGCACGACCTAGGCTGCGCCGATACAACATATTCAGAGAGGATGTCGTATGGGACCGCTTGCAGGTGTAAAGATCGTGGAACTGGCCGGGATCGGACCCGGTCCGATGTGCGCGATGTTGTTGGCGGATCTTGGCGCGACCGTGATCCGGGTCGAACGCAAGGTAGAGTCCCAGCTGGGCATCAAACGCCCGCCGAAGTTCAATCTACTGAACAGGGGGCGCCGTCAGGTCGCGGTCGATCTGAAAGACCCCGAAGGTGTCGCCTTTGTCCGCGCGCTTGTGGCCGAATCCGATGCGGTGATCGAAGGGTTCCGCCCCGGCGTAACGGAACGTCTGGGACTTGGGCCCGACGATTTGTTCAGGGTCAATCCTCGGGTGGTCTGTGGCCGGATGACCGGCTGGGGCCAAGAGGGGCCGCTGGCCCAATCCGCCGGCCACGATCTCAACTACATCGCGATTACCGGTGCGCTGTCGATGATCGGGCGCGAGGGTCAGCCGCCGACCGTACCGCTGTCGCTGGTCGGTGACCTTGGTGGTGGGGCGCTGTATCTTGCCTTGGGAATCTGCGCGGCGATCATCGAGGCGCGCCAATCTGGCAAGGGGCAGGTGGTGGATGCCGCGATTTCTGATGGGGTCGCGCATCTGATGACCAACTTCCACGGCCTGCTCGGGGCCGGGATCATCACGCCCGAGCGCGGCACGAACATCATCGACGGCGGCGCGCCCTATTACGATGTCTATCTCTGCAAGGACGGGCGCTATGTCTCGATCGCCCCGATCGAACCCAAGTTCTTTGCGCTGCTTGTTAAGCTGCTTGAACTTCCCGAAGACACGATGCCGCCCCAGAATGACAAGGCCCGCTGGCCCGAAATGCGCGCAATTTTCGCCGCGAGATTCCTTGAAAAGACGCGGGACGAATGGACCGAACTGTTGGGTAAAACAGACGCCTGCTTTGCCCCTGTCCTGACGCTGGAGGAAGCTCCGGCTCATCCGCACATGCAAGCCCGCAACGTTTATTTCGAGGTGGACGGCGTGGTGCAGCCGGTTCCCGCGCCGCGTTTTTCGCGCACCGTTCCCGACGTGCCCGAACCCGTCGTGCCCGCAGCCGAGACGGACCCGGCCCATGCGCTGGAAGGCTGGGAGGTGCTGAAGGATCTGGAGAGCTGGAAGGAAAAGGGGGCACTGTAACCTCCGTCACCTGCCTCAGGTTGTCGTGTAGGTCGGTTTGCGCCTTTCCAGAAAGGCCGTGGCTGCGGAAAAGTGCGGGTTGGCTGTCACGCTCGGCCCGGAGGAAGTCCTCAAGATAGCCCACCGCACCGTCGGCATAGATCGACTTGGTAGCCGATCACCCTGGCCGCATAGACGGTGTCCTTGCCCGAGATTCGAGATCGCGCGCCGGTCCGCGGTTCGGCCACGCGGGGGTGAAAGACATGGCGACCGCTGGACCGGCCGCGCTGGATCATGAAGCGGCCGACCTTCAGATGCTCGGCGGATTGAACACACCGGGCACGCCTCGCACATAAGCAGCGGATTATGCGCTACTGCGTTCGACGGCGGCATCAAGTGACCTGCCCCCCGAAGCTCCCTCATTCATACCGAGAGTTT
>NZ_JAINWI010000045.1 GCF_021021435.1 Seohaeicola saemankumensis | reverse complement strand
TTTTCACTGTGGATTTGTATCGGAAGGTTCAGCTAGCCTGTGCTGAGGGCATGAGCCAGCGTGAGGCGGCGCGCTTATCGCGCTTGTTGTCGCTGCGGCAATGAGCGTTTTTACCTAGTGGAACTCGGACCGGATGGTCATGCGGATGCACAACGCCCAGCCGGTGATGCCCGGCGACCGGATGGGCCTTCACGCCTTGACCATGGAACTCGCACGGAACGCAGAGCTTTCTGCGCCAGCGGTCTACCTGATCGATACGTTGCAGCCGAGTGCTTTTGCCACCGGACGCAACCCCGCGAACGCCGCCGTAGCCGTGACCACCGGGCTTGTGCGCAGCCTGACCCGCGAGGAACTGGCCGGGGTGATCGCGCATGAATTGGCCGATATTCGCAACCATGACACCGCAATCATGACTGTGACTGCGACCCTCGCCGGTGCGATCTCGATGCTTGCCAACTTCGCGATGTTCTTTGGCGGCTCGCGGAAGCGGCTGGGTCTGGTCGGCACGCTTTTGATGATGGTCCTTGCGCCGATGGCGGCGGCACTGATGCAGATGGCCATCAGCCGGACACGGGAATATGCGGCAGACAAGGCCGGAGCCGCGATTTGCGGGCAGCCTTTGTGGTTGGCCTCGGCGCTGGAGAAGATCGCAATGGGGGCCGCGCGGATCGACAGCCACGCCGCCGAGAGCAATCCGGGGACCGCACATATGTTCATCATCAATCCGCTGCACGCGCATAAACATGACAGTCTTTTCGCAACCCATCCTGCAACCGAGAACCGCGTGGCCGCCCTGCGAGCCATGGCAGAGGCACGCCGACCCGTCTCGGACGCGGCTGGCCTGTCCATATCGGCCAGCCGCGTTCCCAGGACCCGGAGCCGCGGACGATCCGGTCCTTGGAACTGAACACGGTGCTGAGCTGTCGACAAAGTTTTAATGCATCAGGTTTCCGACGGTGGCGTCCCTGACCCTATTTGAACGGGGGGATTGCCAGAACATCTACAGGTGACCACCGCAGAACTTGTTCGGTCACGCTGCCCAGCAACATGCGTGATACCGCACCTTTGCCTTGGGTCGAGAGCACGAGCAGATCGGATTTGAGGTCTTTTACAGCTCGCAGAATTTCTTGAGCAGTGGTTGTCTCGTCGAACCGAACGATCTGCTCGGTCTTTGTGCCACCCAGCTTTGCCATGAAGGCCGCCAGTTCGCGTTTGGCCTCTGCACGCAGAGAGTTCAGGTAGTCTTGCTTGTTGGTTGGTGGCAGCGTTCCAGACATCGCCAGTCGCACGGCCGGAGCGTTGAAAACGCTGAGGGCGGAGCGGCTGCCTTCTCGACCGATTTGCAGCGTTTCAAACAAGTTCAGAGCAAGACGCGAGTCCTCTGACAGATCCGTGGTTAACAGAACATGACGATAGTCCCCGAGGGGGGCGCCATTCACCATCAGAACTGGACAGGACACGGCCCGGATCGTGCGTTCTGCGGTCGTTCCGACAAAGGCGTCCCGCAGGATGTTACGGCGGTGCGGGCCGATGACAAGCAGATCAGGGCTGGCTTGCTCAACCGCCTCTGCGATTCCGGCGAAAGGGTCCGCCAAAATGACTTTCGTGTCGCAGGATATGCCGTCAAGTGTCTCAAGCGATCGGGCAAGCTCGGATAGAAGCTGTCGGGCTTGTTTGGTATCCTGCTCTACGATGCTGCGCGGACGATCATCATCGACAACATGAACAAGCTCGATGCACGCGCCATGCGAACGTGCCAAAATAACCGCCCGACGCAAAGCCCTGTCCGATCTTTCGGAGAAATCCGTGGCCAGCATGATGCGTTGCATGAGGTGCCTCCCTTGTTCACTCAGCAATTCATTCAACCATGAGCTTTCGTCCGATGGTTTGATTCAGGTCAATCAAACATAACCATACGCCGCTATACTTCAGAAAAATCCGGCAAAAGGTGCAGAACGATGCCCCATGATCACTATCAAACCGTCAAGGAGGTGGCTGATCGTCTGAAGGTTGCCGAAGCGACGGTGCGGCACTGGATCAAGACTGGTGAACTGCGCGCCATCGACATCGGCAAGGGCTGGCGCATCGCAGATGCCGATCTGGAACAGTTCATCAAGCGCCATGAAACAGCCCCGCGCTTGCAAAACGACGGACATGAAGATCCCGTCAGGGAAAGGAGATGACAATGCCAATGTCTTCTTTCGCCGAAGTGGCTCTCCTTCTGGTGCTGGCGGCAGGGATTGGGCTTTTCGGCATTTTCCTGCGCCAACCCCTGATCGTCAGTTTCATCGCCGTTGGCTTGATCGCCGGGCCTTCGGCGCTGGATGTCGTGCATTCGGATGCACAGATCGACCTGCTTTCGGAATTGGGGATCGCGGTCCTGCTGTTCCTTGTCGGCATCAAGCTTGATGTGAAGCTGGTGCGCTCTCTGGGGGCTGTCTCGGTCATGACCGGCATGGGGCAGGTTCTGTTCACCGCTTTCTTCGGTTACTTGATCGGGCTGGCGCTTGGGCTTGACCATGTGACCAGCCTTTACGTCGCGGTCGCCCTGACCTTCTCCTCGACCATCATTATCGTCAAGCTGCTGTCCGACAAACGCGAGATCGACGCCCTTCATGGCCAGATCGCCTTGGGTTTCCTGATCGTCCAGGATCTGTTCGTGGTGCTGGCCATGATCGTGCTGTCAGCCATCGGCATTGGTGCGGGCGGGGATGCGGGGCATGGCGGGGGCTCGATCCTGAGCGTTTTGTTGTCAGGCGTTGCCCTTTTGGTGGCCGTCATCCTGTTCGTGCGCTACGCCGCCAATCCTTTGACCGAGCGTTTAGCCCGTGCGCCGGAACTTTTGGTGATCTTTGCCATCGCACTGGCCGCGATGTTCGCGGCCGTTGGTGATCTGGTCGGGTTGGGCAAGGAGGTGGGCGGTCTTATGGCTGGGGTGGCCTTGGCCTCGACCGCATACCGCGAGACGATCGCGGCTCGGTTGGCTCCCTTACGTGACTTCCTGCTGCTGTTCTTCTTCATCGCCCTTGGCGCAACGCTGGATCTGTCCTTGCTGGGCGCGCATGTCACAGGGGCAGTCGTCTTCTCGCTGTTCGTGCTGATTGGGAACCCGTTGATCGTGCTCGCCATCATGGGGGCAATGGGCTACCGCAAACGGACTGGATTCTTGGCCGGTCTGACGGTGGCACAGATCAGCGAATTTTCCCTGATATTCGTCGCCATGGGCGTCACGCTGGGCCATGTGACCGACGATGCTCTGGGTCTTGTCACCATGGTCGGCCTCGTGACCATCGCGGCATCCACTTACATGATCACCTTCTCGCACAAGCTTTATGCGCTGTTCGAACCTTTCTTGGGGATATTTGAGCGCAAAGGCACGCCCCGCGAGCCCACTGATTTCGTTGCCACTGACGACAACGATGACAAGGTAATCGTCTTTGGTCTTGGTCGTTTCGGCACGGCCATCGGCCTGCGCCTGCAAAAGCGCGGCATCCGGGTGCTGGGGGTGGATTTCAACCCTTTGGCGGTGCGGCGTTGGCGTGAGTTGGGGATGAAGGCGAGGTTCGGTGATGCGACCGATCCCGAATTCGTGGCCGAACTGCCGTTTCAGGGCACGCGCTGGATCGTATCGACGGTCCCGATCCACCCCACCGGATTGAGTCATGAGGACACGCGGCGGACATTGATCCAGCTGTCGCGGACAGCGGGGTTCTCCGGACGGATCGCGGCCGCTTCGCACAGCGCTGGTGACACCGAGGTGCTGTTCGGGGCAGGCGCCGACATGGTGTTGGAGCCGTTCCAGGACGCTGCCGACCGAGCCGTCGAATTGCTCTGCGGCGCGGCGGAGGAAGACCGGACAGACATCCCCGAGATCGCAACTGAGGGGCGCGTCGTGACCTGAGGGCGATAAGCATATTCACAGAAAGGAAGAAGACAATGAACCGATTGGAAGGAAAAATCGCCATCGTGACCGGTGGCGCCGTAGGCATCGGCCGCGCCTGTGTGGAGCGCATGACAGAGGAAGGCGCGAAGGTCGCGATCCTTGATTTGCTGGCCGACGAGGGCGAGGCCTTGGCCAAGGCGCTGTGCGAAACGGGACATGACGTTGCCTACTGGACCGTGGATGTGACCGATGAAGCCGCGATGAAGGCGGCGGTGGACGCTGCTGCAGCGCGTTTCGGCGGGCTGAATGTCATGGTCAACAACGCGGGCATCTCGGGCAGTCCTGCCCCCACCGATCAGGTGAGCGAGGCGGACTGGGACCGGGTTCAGGCCGTGAACGTGAAGGGCGTGTTCTTCGGCACCAAACATGCCATCCCGCATCTGCGCGCGTCGGGAGGTGGGTCGATCATCAACCTGTCCTCCATCGCGGGCCTGATCGGTGTTGGCGGGCTTGCCGCCTATCACGCCTCGAAAGGGGCGGTTCGGCTGATGAGCAAGAATGACGCGATCACCTATGCGCCCGAACAGATCCGCGTGAACTCGATCCATCCAGGCTACATCTGGACGCCGATGGTGGAAAACCATCTGCGGACCACATCCGATGATCTGGAGGCTGCGAAAGCTGCGGCAGGGTCCGTACATCCGATCGGTCACATGGGCGATCCTGACGACATCGCCTGGGCCGTGGTCTATCTGGCCTCGGACGAGGCGAAGTTCGTGACCGGCGCCGAACTGGCGATTGATGGCGGCTATACCGCCCGCTGAAAGGACTCTGATGTTGCTGACCGATCCGCACAGCCAGCCTGCCGATGCCTGTCTGTCGGCGCTGGACTCGGCCCCGGCGGGGTTGAGCGCGGCTGAGGCGGCGCGGCGACTGGCAGCGCACGGTCCGAACCGTCTGCCCGAAGTGCGTGCACATGGGCCGCTGATGCGGTTT
>NZ_JAINWI010000044.1 GCF_021021435.1 Seohaeicola saemankumensis | reverse complement strand
CAAAATACTGATCTTTGTTGTCATCGATATGCCCTCCACTAGAGCGTGTCGCCCCTGATCAGATTCAGGATTCCCATGATGGTCGTTCTGTGATTCCATGTCTTTGAGGCAGATATGGGGGTCAGAGATGGGCAAACCGCATCCTGTTGAGTTGCGTGATCGCGCGGTGCGGCTTGTGGATCAAGGCAGCACGCATACCGAGGCGGCACGGCGGCTGTGCGTTTCGATCAAGTTCGTCAACGACATGGTGCGGCTCAAACGCGAGACCGGCTCGCTTGCGCCGAAACCTCAAGGCAATCCCGGGCGCGGCAAACTGACTGGTGTAAAAGGCTGGGTGGAGCGCCGGATCGCGGCGCAGCCCGATCTGACGATTGACGAGTTGACCGCGGAACTGGCCGCAGAGCAAGGGGTGAAGGTGCATCGCTCGTCGGTCGGTTGACTGCTGCTCAGGCTCGGGCTGTCACACAAAAAAGACCTGGAAGCTCTTGAGCAGAAGCGCAAAGACGTGGCCGACCTGCGCCGCATTTGGATCGGCAAACGCCAGCCCTTCATGGCCAGGCATCTGGAAAGACTGGCCTTCATCGACGAGACATCGCTCAAGACCAACATGGCCAAGACCACCGGCTGGGCCCCGCGCGGGCAGCGCCTGATCGATCACGCGCCGTTCGGGCATTGGCGCACCCAGACCTTCATCGGTGCCCTGCGCCATGACCGCCTCGATGCCCCGTGGGTGATCGACGGAGCGATGAATGGTGAGATGTTCGACCTCTATGTCGAAACCCAGCTGGTGCCGACCCTGCGTCCCGGCGACGTGATCATCCTCGACAACTTGTTGAGCCACAAGAGCCCAGGCGCGGCAAAAGCCATGCGCGACATCGGCGCGTGGTTCCTGTTCCTGCCACCCTACAGCCCGGACCTCAACCCGATCGAATTGGCCTTCTCGAAGCTCAAGGCGCTGATCCGAAAGGCCGCCGCCCGAACCTACCATGAACTTTGGCAGGCCGTCGGCCATGTGTGCGAACTCTTCACCGACGAGGAATGCTACAACTTCTTCAAGGCTGCAGGGTACAGAACCAATTAAACGCGACACGCTCTAAGCAAATATAGAACCGTCATGGTATCCGATGCCGGCGGGTGGGGGCATCCACCGCATCAGTTCAGTTCGACATTTATGTCGAGACCCAGCTGGTGCCTACATTGCGCGAGGGCGACGTGGTCATCCTCGACAACCTGTCGAGCCACAAGAGCCCCGGCGCGGCCAAAGCCATGCGCGACATCGGCGCGTGGTTCCTCTTCCTGCCGCCATACAGCCCCGACCTCAACCCGATCGAAATGGCCTTCTCGAAGCTCAAGGCGCTAATCCGAAATGCCGCCGCCCGAACCTACCAGGAACTCTGGAAGGCCGTCGGCCATGTCTGCGACCTCTTCACCGACGAAGAGTGCTACAACTTCTTCAAAGCCGCCGGATACAAAACCGATTAAACGCGACACGCTTGTCTTATGCTGATCCCGGCTCTTGTGCGAAGAGAGAGCCAGCGCGCGCCACGCCATTTATGGCGCGCGCTGGCGGTGGCTGGATCGTCACAGGCTTGGTCATGAAGGACCGTTTTAGAGTGTGATCAGCCATCGTCTTCGCCTGAGGCCTGAACGGATACAGAGCGGCGCAAGGCCCTCTACGACAAGCATAGGACACGCGAGGACAATGAAAGATGCCATCGGAATCGACATCTCGAAAGACACTCTCGACGCGCATCGTCTGATCAATAACGAAGCGCGGCAATTCGCGAACTCCCAGGCCGGCCTGCGCGCGCTGCGGCGCTGGATCGGCGCCGCAATGCCGGATCTGGTGGTCTATGAGGCAACCGGTGCTTATCATGCCGCCATTGAACGCAGTTTCGCAGGCGTTCTGCCGCTTGCAAAGGTGAACCCGTTGCAGGCGCGCCGCTTTGCCCAGGCGCGCGGGACACGGGCTAAGACCGACGCCGTCGATGCCCGTATTCTGGCCATGATGGGGGCCGCGCTTGACCTTGAACCGGACGCAGTCGCGGACAAAAACCAACCTGCCCTCAAGGAGTTGCATATCGCGCGCACAGCGTTGATCAAGGATCGAACCCGCCTGATGAACCGCCTGAAGGAGAGCACCAAATTCCGTGGGGTCTATGCTGCCATTGGGCCGGCCTCCAGTTTCTGATCGGACGTGGCAACAGCGAGCCCCGGATACCATTGCTCGAACTTGCCTTGGAGGGTGCCGTCGAGGGCACGTGTCCGAGTCTGGAGCATGAAGTGGGCCCCGCGCTTTGACCAGCGCATCTGCTGGCGCTTGGCGAAGCGTTTGCCGACGACGGTGTTTACGGTGGATTCCACAAAGGCGGTGGAGACGCGCTCGCCGTAGCGGTGCCGCTCGGCATAGTTCGGGATCGTGTGAGCGTTCCGGGTGATGTAGACATGAAACTCGGCGGCATTTTTCCGAAAAGCCTTCATGCCGGAATAATCCGTCTCGATTTCGTCGAGATCGTCTTCCAGATCGCGGGCGCAGATGAGCGCCTCACGGGTATTGCCATTCCACAGGAAGCCCTTGATGCGCTTGAGAGTTCGTTCGATCTCTGCGGCCTCGGCTTCCCGGTTATGGGCAAGCCCCTTCACATACTGCCCCATGACTGTCAGGCGCATGGTGATGTGGAACCAGTCGAGCACATGATCGGCGCAGGGTGACATGTCGACGGCGATGTTGCGCACGCTGTCGCCGCCATCGGTGAGGAAGGTGATCTCCTGGTTCATCTGGAACCCCTGATCGCGCAGCACCTCGTGCAGGCGGCGCTTGGGTTTCCGGTCGAAGCTCTGCACGAGGCCGAAATACCGGTCGCCGCGATCCTCGGCCATGGACTTGCCGATCATGACCTCGAAATGTGTCTGCCGGCCCTCGCGGTCAGGCTCGCGGGCGCGGACGTAGCCGCCATCGACACCGACGACGACCGGGCCCTCGGGCAGGGGTAGCCGCGCTCGTTGGTACGGACTGCTCTCGATAAATGTAAACTGCTCCTCGCCCAGTTCCGCCTCGGCACGGGCGGCGACGCGGTGGAGGTGATGCCGGACGGTTTCGGCGTTCAGGGTTGCGCCGACCGGCAGCACGTCCTTCAGCGGATCGACGGTGACGCCGAACGAGACCAGCGATGCCCATTTCGTCTCCAGATACAGCATCTCTGGTGCGACATGTTCGTGGAACAGATCGGCTAGTGGGCTGAAGGTCCGGGTGGTGGCGGCATCGCAGGCGCAGCGATGCAGGCGCGGACTGGCAACCGGCACGTCGCCGAACGGTGTGCGAAACCGGATCACCGTCTTGCCCTTTCTGCGAAGGGACGCGTCGCACGCGCCGCAGTGGCGATGTTCGGCAGCGTAGGCCCCGGCTTGCGCGCCGACGATCCGTTCTTGCACTCGGCCCAGCAGATCTTTGGCCTCGTCGAGGGACAATCCGATCTGTTCGAGCCGGTCATGGGGCTTGTCGAGGACGAGCACCTCCTCGTCACATGCCTCGCCGTCCCCGGCATCGATCCGCAGCCTGATCTCGATCTTCATGGTCCCCTCCTGGGCCGATTTTCCAGAATTGGCAGAGAGGAAAACCTGTGAGGTGATTTCCTCCCTGTCAAGCTGGATTCTGGCCCACCGATGGCGTATCCGGCAAGGAGATTTGTTTCTCGAAATAGCAGATGCAAACTTATGGCCGGATATATCGAACGCCTCTCCGAAGAGATCGCCGACATCCTCCTCCGCGAGGGTATCGACCACGTGCAGACCAAAGCGGTGTTCAAGGCGGCGCGGGCGAAGGCCGGACTGTCGGCCCCAAAGGAAAGGCGTGGCGCGCCGTTGCGGCTCACCATTGAGGAGTCCCTCCGCTTCATCGATGCCGCCTATGCCAGCGGCGGCCAGACTGGGCTGATGGTCCAGACCCTGCTGGAGACCGGCGCGCGCGTCTCGGAATTCGTCGCGCTGCGCGTCGAGGATGTCAGCATCGCCGAGCGCGTCGTCGTTATCGAGAGCGGCAAGGGCGGCAAGCGGCGCGAGGTGCCGATCCGATCGGAACTTGCGCGGCTCCTCGCCCTGCATATCGGCAAGCGCCGGGCGGGACCGCTCTTCATCAGCCGCGAAAAGGGCAAATCCGGCAGCCGGGTCTACACCCGCCAGCGCATCGGGCAGATGGTGCGCGACGTCGCCCGCAAGGCCGGGATCGGGAAGCGCCTCTATCCGCATCTGTTGCGCCATACCATGGCGACGCGGTTGCTGGCGGACGGCATGGACATCACCGACATCCAGAAATTCCTCGGCCATGAGGATATCGGCGCGACCCGCATCTATGCCGAGACCAGCGTCGCCATGCTGCGGCGCAAGTTCGACCGCGTCACCGGGGACGAAGGGCGCGATCTCCTTGGCCAGGTCCGACACCGCCATGGCGACGTGGTGGGAGCCTTCGCGGCCGATCTGCTGACTTCCGATCCGGATCCGGTCACATGAGCTGCTGGTGCATCAGGCGGCGGTGTTCATCGGATCGAAGGCCCTTGTTCACCGCGCTGCGTGAAAACTTGTTCTCGAGGAACCGCAGCCGGGAGCCAGTCCGCTCCAGCACCATCTCCAGATGCCAGCGCTCGTCTTCATCGTCGAGCATGGACCGGCCGCCCTGCAAAACCGCTTGATCGATGAAATCGGCCAAATCCGACATGTCGTTCATGGCGTCGTAGCCGACGGCCTCTTCGCGCCGTGCGAGATACCCCTCCACCCCGCCGCAATCCTCGGGCGGGCAGGCCCCCGGCCCCGCCGATGCATTCCGGATATCGCTTGCGGCTCACGGGGGGCAGCCGATCCTCCACGCGGACCTCATGATCCCACCAATTGCCCATGTCATAGATATACCGGAACTTCGATCCCTTGCGAAACCGGAACGCCGAAATCGCCGCGTTCGGTGGCTCGCCACAAAGATCGGGGCTCGCATATCTCACGCCCCGAATGTAGAACTCGAACAGATGGATGCCGTCCCAGCCCATCACCGCCTGCAGCACGCCGTGCAATTCACGCAGTGACATCACCTCGGGCACCAGAACCCGCCGCCAGACCATCGGACTGAGGTGCAGCAGCCTGACCTTCAGCTGCAGGATCGAACCGCCTTTCGGTTCCGATGATGTGCCGTCTACCATGGGTGAAGCCTACCCCGAAATGCTTCGGCCTGCTACCAGCACCCCACGGAATTTGGTGCACTCCCTGAAGACCCAGACCCTGACCTTGACAAAACGCCAGTCCA
>NZ_JAINWI010000043.1 GCF_021021435.1 Seohaeicola saemankumensis | reverse complement strand
GCAAATGGACACCGAAAACAGCTTGATCAAGACGGATACTCCAATAATACAGTTGCACTTTATGTCGAGATTTTCGATGAGCGATGGCGGCGGTGACTTGATGTTGTCGTCTCCATTGTGACCAGTCCCAGATGAAAGCAGCGGTTAATATCGGCCATGGTAAGAGGCTAGCAATCAGCCTACGGATTTCTGGCGTGGTCAATGTGTATTGCAGCCTCGTGACCATTCCACTGCCGTAGTGTGCTGCGGACTCGTTTTGTTCGGTTTACTAAAAGCCATACGGCGCTGATCGGCGCTCAAGCGTGTAAGAAATGCAGCGGCAGCCATGACCAAGCTCATGTGCCGATGCCATCCATGCCATGAGCGTGCCTCACAATGATCAAGCCCCAAATCATCCTTGGCGCGCAAAAAACATTCTTCAATGGTCCAACGCAGGCCCGCTGCAGCTGCCAGTTCCGGCAATGTCGTATTTGTTCGCGCGTATGCGAAGTAATACGAGATAGCCTCTGGGTCACGCAGGCTGCGACGGGCAAGCAGCCAGCCCGTAAAGCCTGCATCAGCTTTATGGTTGAGTGGCACGCGAGCCCAATTGTACAGCCTGGGACCCTTGGCACCCTCTCCGGCGCTCAGTGCCTGCCATTGCTCAGCAGGTAACTCATCAATCAATGTCGCAGGATCGGTTTGAACGAAATGCCACTCCTCGACAAAATGTAAGCAGTGGGTCGAACGTACGGCGAGAACATACTGCTGTTGTCGTCTTTCCACCATTCTGCGGAACTTGCTGTCTGACCCATAAACCGCATCTGCTAACACAAAGGCACAGGACGTCTCCTCATCAAGCAACCTTTCCACCATCTCGCAAGCAATCGCTGGCTTAGTGGCGAAAGCTATGTCTTGCGGCACATGCGCCTTGGCGCGGCGGTCTGGATCATGAGCCCAAGTCTTGGGCAGATGGAGCCGGCGATCAATCAATGCATGCCCCCAGCGGCTCGCATAACTCGCAAAAACGCCAATCTGGCAATTCTCGATCCGCCCTGCAGTCCCAGAATACTGTCGCGCCACAGCAGCAGAATGTTCGCCTTTCGTAAGAAACCTGGTCTCATCCACAACCAAAACGCCGTCTGGATCGCCCAGTGCCTCAAGAGCGCAATTCCGAATATGCGCACAGAGCGCTTCCGCCGACCAAGATGATCGGCCAAGCAGGGACTGGACGCGATAAGGCCGATCCAAGCCGGCCTCTTCTGCCAGCATCCAGCCAGTCTTTCGTTCCACACCGGAAAGGTGCCCGTCAATAAACGCGCCAGCAGTCACCCGCTGTTCTGACCGCTTGAAAGAGGGCGAAATAATCGCCTTCAACCTTGCAAGTTCATCCTGCCAATTTGAAAACACTGCATGCCCAATCTGACACCGACACAGCCCATTCCTCCAAAAAGAAACCTTTGGACAAAATGAATCAGAAAGTCAGTTCAAGCGCAACTGTAGTATTAAGCAGGCAGTGCTTCGCGGTTCCGCTCTGCCATCCAGTTCAATCCTATCATCAACACCATCACTGCCAAACTGATAACCTCCAACCACAGAATCTGTTGCAGCGTGCCGATACCGGCCGCCAGCACCACAAGCCGCGACACCCCGTTGATCCGTCCGAACAGATAACCCTCTAGTGCTGCCACGAAGCCGACACAGGTGAAAAAGGCCAGTACGCCACTCCAAAGCACGATAGGCACTGGTCCTCCAATGATTATTTCGGGGTTAAACACCATAAAAAGCGGGATGATGTAGAGGCCTTTGGCGAACTTCCAAGCCTGGAGACTTGTAGCAATCGGTGGACTCTTGGCGATCGCCGCTGCCGCAAAACCAGCCAAGGCGATAGGCGGTGTGACATTTGAGTCCTGCGAATACCAAAACACTACCAGATGAACAATCAAGAGAGGGATGCCGAACTCGGAACTCATAGCAGGGCCGACCAGGATGATCAGCACGATGTAGCTGGCCGTCACCGGTAGGCCGACGCCCAGGATCAAGCTGGCTATCATGACAATGAACAAGGCGAGTACGACATTGCCACCCGAGAATGTCATCATCAGGGCTGAGAACTTCAGCCCCAGTCCGGTCAGCCCTACAACGCCGACGATTATGCCCCCGATGGCGCAGGCAAGGCTAACGGTCAGTGCGTTCCTTACCCCCAGTTCGCAGGCTTCGACGGCCTTGTTCAGCCCAGCCTTCAGTACCAACGCCAGCGGCAGACGTTCATAGACGATTTCTTCCTTCACCGTGCCATTGGGATGCATGTGGTGAACACTAGTTGGTTCATTGCGCAACCATCCCCAAATATAGCGCAGAACAGCAACGGCAAGAATCGATAAAATGGCATAGAAACCGACCCGCATCGGCGACAAGCCAATGACCAGCAGAAATATTAACATGACGAGCGGTAGAAGAAAATGCCAGCCTTCTTTCATCACCGCGCGCACCGACGGCAAGTCTTTGGCCGGTATGCCGTGCATGTTTTGCTTCAGCGCAATAATATGGACGAAGAGATAGACAGTGAGCAAATATAGAAGCGCCGGATAGATGCTAACCTTGATGATTTCGACATAGGGAGTGCCAGTATATTCGGCGATCAGAAACGCACCCGCACCCATCAGAGGCGGGGTGATCTGGCCACCGGTGGAAGCTGCCGCCTCGACACCGCCGGCCTGGGCGGGCTTGTAACCTAGCCGCTTCATGAGCGGGATGGTGAAGGGGCCTGTCGTCGCGACATTGGCGATGGCGCTACCGGTAATCGAGCCCATGCTTGTAGACGCCAAAACCGCAGCTTTGGCTGGCCCTCCACGCTGGCGGCCGGTGGCGGCAAAGGAAAGATCGATAAAAAAGCGCCCCCCACCCGTCACTTCCAGCACTGCGCCGAACAAAACGAAAATAAAAACATAGGTCGCGGCGATCCCCAGCGGCAAACCGAAGATGCCTTCTTGTCCGAAATAGAGCTGAGACACCAACCGTTCGACCGAGGCGCCGCGATGAGACAAGATGCCGGGCATGAACTCCCCCAACCAGGGCAGCGCACCACGCGGACCGGCAAGAGCGTACAGTACGAAGATGAACCCGATCACGGTGATCCCCATGCCTACGACGCGACGGCTTGCTTCCAGCAGGGTAATGATCGCGAAGCTACCGACTATGATATCGGTTCGAGTCCAAAAGCCCGCCCGCGCGATGATCTCGTCCAGGTTGACGACTATGTAGAGGCCCGAGACAATAGCCGCAGTGAAAAAGGCTGCGTCGATCACCCAGCCCATCACACCGCGTTTGCAGTGCAGGCCGAAAGCTGGAAAGACGAGGAAAGCGACCATCATGATCAACATGAGGTGGATTGGGCGCTGATAGAACAAACCCATCGGCCGTATACCAGCGGCGTAGAGTTGAAAAACGCACAGTACGATCGACAGCAGGATGATCAGCTTCGCGATTGGCCAAGGCTGGGCCGGGATGATTCTGCCGGTAAGATCTTTATTAGCATCTGCGCAAATGGGTTCGGACTTTTCTTGCATCTGTTTCTCCTAGACACCACCCCGAAGGCGGTTACCGGCATTCTTCATTCACCCTTCTGTCAGCGTCATCTGACAGAAGGGTGATTGCGACCCGTTCCCCAGCGAAAATCTCGCTAAGATTGACCGTTGCAGAGCCGTAAGTCAGGCGATGGTTAATCTTCTGCCCGCCGATCCGTACGAACACACGATTACAAGGCATGACCTCGGCTATATCGACGATCCAGTCCTCATCAGTCGCGGAGCGCAATATTCGGCCACGCCCAAGAACCTCACCAAGTCCCGCGGCGGCGGGATCGTGCAGGAAACTGCGGTCGAGGAAAACGTGTCCGTCCATCGTTTGGAAGCAATCGGTTACGAGTCCTCCCGAAACAGAGTGCTGCCAGTGAAGACACCATTCGGTCTGCTCCAACAGGTCCGGCATGATGCTGTGTCCGCTTTGGCCGGTTATCAACAGACGGTCAGCTTGTGCTGACCCTGCGAGGAGGATGACCAGAGGAACCGCGCAGAGCCAGCTATTCAAGGAAGTAGCCGCGCCGGGATCTCAGCTCCGACCTCTTCGTAGTAGCGCCTTGCGCCAGGATGCAAAGGCACGGTGCTCGAAGCTAGCGAGAACTCTACAGTGGTTTCTTTGGCGGACGGGTGGACGGCCACGATTTCCTGCGTGTATTCGAACAGGACTCGGGTGATCTGGTAGGCCAGCTCCTCATCCATCGCATCGTTCACCAGCAGCATATTGGGAGTAGAGAACGTCAGAACGTCTTCATCTTGCCCGTCATAAGTCCCCGCCCGGAGCACATAGGGAGCAAACGCCGAGTCAGATTCAACGATACGGTCGACCTCTTCCTGGGTCAGTGGGAGAATTGAAATGTCTTGTCCCGCGGCAAGAGCGATCACCGAGCTTGCCGGCGGGGCTGCGAGAATGACGGCAGCATCCAGGCTTCCGTCGCGCATCGCATCCACGGACTCGGTGTAACTGAGGCGCTGCGCCCCGACTTCTTCATAAGTTATACCCTGAAGTTCGAGCATCCGCCGACTGGTCAGCTCAGTCGCTGATCCCGGCGCGCCAACGGAAAGCCTCTTGTTTCGAAGATCGTCGAGTGACTGGATGCCGCGCTCTTCCAAGACAGCAATCTGGACGACATTAGCGTAGAGAGCGCCCAGTGCAGCTATATTGTCGACGCGGCGCCCCTCAAAGGCGTCCAGTCCTTCGACCGCGTTCTTCACGGCGTCGGCCGCAGCGAGGATAATGTCGGTTTCCCCGCGGGTCAGCAGCGCGAGATTTTCAACGGATGCGGCTGTAACTTCGACCGTGACGCTGGTGCCCTCGATATGCCTCTCAATTACTTGTGCGAAGCCGCTCCCGTACGGGTAGTATGTGCCACCAGTTCCGCCAGTGGCGATCGAAAGCTCCTGCGCGGTTGCTGCTCCACTGAGCGCCACTATGGAACAAAATGCGAATGCTATCCGGTTCATTTTTCTCTCCCTATTGTTATTGAGGCAAACTACAAACAAATGCGCACTGCAGATACCTGAATGGCTTCGTTCAACACATATGTGTAACTCTCGACGTTGGTGCCTGCTGACCTGCCACGGGATTTTTCCTCCACTGTTGATTAGGGTCAGGATGCATTGATTTCTGCTGCGCCGCGTGATTCACGGCTCCGAAAACGGAGCGACGACATGAGCGATCTATACTGGCTGAGCGACACGCAGATGGCCAAGCTGGAACCCTTTTTCCCAAAGTCCCACGGCAAGCCTCGTGTGGACGGTAGGCGGGTGATGAGCGGCATAATATTCATCAACCGCAATGGCTTACGGTGGCGCGATGCGCCTGCAAAATATGGGCCTCACAAGACCCTTTATAGCCGATGGAAGCGATGGAGCGAGAAAGGCATCTTCGCGCGGATGCTTCTGGAACTGGCCAATCAGGGCGGCGGGAGTAATACGCTGATGATCGATGCGACGCATCTGAAGACGCACCGCACAGCCTCAAGCCTGGGGCTGAAAAAAGGGGGCGCGGCCGCCTGATCGGACGCACCAAGGGCGGGATGAACTCGAAACTGCACGTGGTAACAGACGCGGCTGGCCGCCCACTGCGGATGTTTCTGACGGCCGACCAGCGGAGCGTGTGTGGATGCCCCCTGTTTGGCAAGCATTATCTTTAT
>NZ_JAINWI010000042.1 GCF_021021435.1 Seohaeicola saemankumensis | reverse complement strand
GAGTCTATCTCAAACTGGATTAGTGGTAGGGGGCAACGTCACTTCTGATACCTCGTCTCGTCTGATTTCCACTTTTTCATTCTGCCCGATGGATAGCTTTTTCAGCCAAAATCATTCTGAATGATCAGATCCAAGACAATTGGCGCGGTTCTTGCAGTTTCGCAGGCAACTATTCATACTCGTTTCTGCTTAAGTGTGGTGGCGATCGTAAGGAACGACCGATGCGTAATCCATATTCGTCCGCTGGTGACAAAGTAACCCGCGTGCTTCTTGCCGATGATCACAGGTTGATTGGTGAAGCGGTTGCGACTTTGCTGTCGACGACAGAACGATTCAGCGTAGATACTGCTGAAACCTATGGCGAGACAATTGACTGCCTTGTTCAGTCCGGCCCCTATGACATCGTGATGCTTGATCTGCGGATGCCCGGACTTGTAGGGCTGGACGGGATAAGACAGGTGGTCGAAAAAGCGGGCGACGGGCAGGTTGTCCTTTTCTCGGCCAATGCGGACCGCCACACGCTGAGCCGTGCAATCGAAATGGGTGTGCGCGGTTTGATACCCAAGACCATGCCGCTGCAGTCGCTTGTCAGTGTCCTGCGCCTGATTGAGTCCGGTCAGATGTTTGTGCCTGCCAATGCGCTGGACGAGAAACAGCCTACTGGCGACCGCGAGGCCTTGTCGGATATCGAGCTTTATGTTCTGCGTCTGGCCGCAGCGGGCCTGACCAACAAACATATCGCTAATGACCTCAAGCAAAGCGAAACGACCATTAAAATGCATATGCGGTCGATCTGCAAAAAACTTGGCGCCCGCAACCGCGCACATGCGGCAGTGATCGGGCGAGATATGTCCATCATCGAGTCCTGAGAGAGGTCCCGAAAAGCGAAAGCCGCCATTTCTGACCCACTATCTGTCAGGTGCCAGAACAAAATCGTGCACGACTACCAGAAACGGACCGGAAAATCCGGCTTCGGTTTGGTGCGCCTGGTCCGTTATGGGCGTTTATTTGGCCATTAGGCTTTCCTTCACACCAAAGACAGCATCGGAATTGATTAGCGATCATCGGAATCGAAGGTATGTGTCACAAAACGCTCTTAGCCTTCCGCCTCGATGATGTAGCGCAGATGCGGGGGCCGGTGCAGTGACGCCACAGACTGCCCAGCAGTTTGCTGACAAGACCGTCTCCAGGAATCGAATGGTGTTTCTATTTGATTCCCCTGCGCCTGTATTGGCCTGCCTGATTGGTGCGGCATTCGCCTCGCCGGTTGAAAGCGGGCTGGATGCCGTCTTGCTGGACGGCGTAGAACCCTTCGGCAGTTGCCTGCCAGACGTCGATCTTGGCACCAACCAACGGTGTGCCATCGGTTGACAGGATACGCTTGCCGCGTCTGCAATATGGCTGATGTATTAGGTAGACATGCGCGCCTGCATGCCGCGCGCAGGCGGTCTTGAACAGCTAAGGGCCCATGAAAGTCTGTGGCAGTTCATTCATGAAAGAGGGGGATGACGTCAGATGCTCTGCCTGACTTTGTGATGCGGTGCCCGGTGACTGCATCCGGCCCAGTTCCTCGTCCGCAAGGTTTTCGCAGAAGACATTGTTGCCCATCAGCTCTTGCTATGTGGCATGCATCGACGCCTCGTCCTTGACCTCTCGGCCCCGATCGCGCAGCACCTCTATCCTGCGCCAGGTGGTGATATGGGCGCGCCGTGTATCGGCCAGCCAGCGGTAGCGGATCTACGCCGGCGGAATACCCGGCGACGCGGATCAACCTTGTCAGATCAACAACTCGGCCAACGCCAGATAGAGCGGGATACTAAGGATGGCGACAGGTGTCCCCAGCCCCGTAGATGTCCCGACATAGGCAGAGGGGTTTGCGTCAGGCAGGGCCGCGCGCAATGTCGGCGGACCTGATATGTCCGAGCTTGACGCAGCCATCACTGCCAGAAGGACGACACCACCGGCGGAAAACCCTGTCAACTCATTGGCAATCATCCCTACCGCGAAACCGAGAAGGCCATGAATAATTGGCGCCGTCACGCCATACAGAACATAGGCATGAGCAACTTTGCGAAGCTCTGCCAGACGGCTCCATGCTTCCATTCCCATGATCAACATCAGAATCGACAACAGTCCCCTAAACAACGGCTCGTAGAAGCTTTTGTAGACGGCATCGGGTTGCGCCAGAATCCCGATCGCAAGGCCGGCCAGCAATGCCGAGATCGCAGGGCTCCGGCAGGTATCAACCAGAATTGAACGTACCAGACCCCCATTGTCGGACGTGTCGGCGTCTGACATCTGATTTTGCTGGCCGCCAAGACCCATCGTTCCGTCGCGGTTGACTGTCACGTCAGAGGATACCTTGCGCACAGCCGCCAGCTTGGCCAAAAGAATGGCTGTGACGAGCGCGGCGATATCCATGAATGGATAAAGGGCGCCGATAAACCCTTCATAGGCGATCCCGCTATCGTCCAGCACGGCCATGCCTGCCGCAAGCGTTGATGCGGAAACAGCACCGAACAGGCCAGCGGTGGCAAGACCGTCGATTTGCGACACACCCTGCCATCTTGCCAAGCTCCGGCTGCCCAGAAACACGATAGCTACCCCCACGAATGCCGCACCGATCGCCGGAACTATCAACGACAGGAAATCCGCCTCGCGGATCGAAATACCTGCGCCCAGTCCGACTTTCAGCAGAAGAAGCACCACGACAAACTTGTAAACTGGTTCGGGAATTTCGAATTTGCTGCCGAATGCGGCAAGCAGCATTCCGGCAATAAGAAAGGCGAGTGTCGGTTTTTGCAGCTGTTCAAGAAAGCTGCTGGCGATTGTCACGATGAAATCCATGTCGGGCTCCGCTTTGGTTGCTCCGCCGTGGTAAGAGATAGAGTTAATAAATAAAAATATATCTTTCTGCTCATTCTGTTCTATAAATAAGAATGAACTCACGTCTGAATTATCATCATCTGCGCTATTTTCGCGAAGTCGCGCGGGAGGGGAATCTTGGTCGCGCCGCGGATCGGTTGAATGTCGCCCAGTCTGCCTTGTCCGTGCAAATCAAACAGTTGGAGGAACGGCTTGGCTTCAACCTGTTCGACAGAGTCGCGCGCACTCTTGTCCTGACCGAAGCTGGCAGAATTACCCTTGATCACGCAGACAGGATTTTCAGCACGGGTGACGAGCTTCTGGCGACGCTGCAACAAAATAGCACCACGCAATCGCCATTGCAGATCGGCGCGCTGTCAACCCTATCCCGCAATTTCCAGCTGCAGTTTCTTAGGCCGCTTCTGGACGCCAAAGCCTGCACCTTCTGGCTCAAGTCGGGCAATATGTCGATGTTGCTGGATGATCTGGAAAACCTGGCACTGGATGTTGTTCTGACCACCCAAATCCCCGAAAGTGTGTCACGCAAGTCCTTTGCGGCGCTAAAGATCGCGGAACAGCCAGTGTGCATCCATGGCAGGCCAGACCGCCTGCACTATGCCAGTCTTGCCGAATTGCTTGCCAGTCAACCTTTAATCCTGCCGACCGACAATGTCATCCGCACCGGTTTTGAAAGCCTTGTTGGGAAGCTCGGCCTGCAACCGCGTATTGTCGCGAATGTGGACGACATGGCGATGGTGCGTCTACTGGCCCGTGAAGGTGTCGGGCTCGCCGTAGCCCCTACAGTTGTGGTCGCAGATGAAATTGCCAATGGACTGCTGGCCACAGCACCATTCGGCCTTGGCATTTCAGAGCCGTTTTTTGCTGTGACCTTGCCACGAAAGTTTCCACATCCTGCACTGGCCGGATTGTTGAGCGGATTGTCGAACCAGATCCAAGGCTGACGGGTTTGATGCCTGTTGCGTTTTAAACCGCACCGGGCATTGCCTGCCTGAATTTGGCCCGAGCTTCGCCGTCTCCGGTGAAAACGGGGGCTGCCACGCACAAAAAACCCGCTGTCAGTGGTTAATGTCGCAGTCCAGCCAAGCTGAAAGGAAATCCTTGCGTTGCGCCAACTTGCAACTAGGGCAGGCAACTTGCAAACAGTGCTCAAGCGAACCACAAAAAGGGGCATGGTGATGGATGGCATGGCAAACAAACTGGTCGGCCTTCTGCTTTGCATCATCACAACCCTGGTAATTTTCAGGGAATGGGGCATCGCGGACTGGACGCAACCTGCCAAACCCGTACTGGTTCTTGTCCTTGTGACGATCCTGCTGTTTCAGGTGCGCTTGTCCCGTCAGGCTTTTATCTTGATGGCCGGGTTGATCACTTTAGCTTTGGCTGCCACAAACCCTGGCTGGTTCGGAATCGTCACGCGCGGGTTGGAAACTGCGGCCTTTGTCGGTGCGTTTTTTACAGCCCTCTCCTCACTGCGGACCGTCGCCCAGACCTCTCCGGCGATCCAGAGGGCTGGCACTTTTCTGGCGGGACAGCCCCCCGGAAGGCGTTATGCGGCATTGACGGTCGGTGGTCAGGCGTTTGCGCTTCTGCTGAACTATGGCTCGTTGCAACTTCTCGGCTCGCTGGTGACTGGCAATGCGAATGCCGAGCCCAATCCGGAAATCCGCGGACACCGGATCAAACGGATGCTGCTGGCGATCCAGCGGGCCTTTGTCTCGACCCTGCCATGGTCGCCGCTATCCTTCGCGGTGGCGATCACCATCAGCGTCATTCCCGACGCAAATTGGAGCAAGGCCTTGGTGCCGGGTTTGGTGACATCGGTTTTGCTGGCAGGGGTCGGCTGGTCACTGGACACAATCTTCAAGCCGCGCCTGTCGGTCACACCTGTCCGCAATGTACCGACGGGCAATTGGGGCTCGATGCTGCCGCTTGTGGTGTTGTTGGCAATTCTGATTGTCGGCGTGGTCACACTCAGCACGCTAACCGACGTGCGGGTGGTGGGGATTGTCGCGGTTCTTGTGCCCTGCATCGCAGTTGTCTGGATGTTGCTGCAACACTGGGAGGAATCCCCCGTCGCCACGACACGCGCCCGTTTCAAAACCTATGTATTTCATGAACTACCCAGTTATCGGGGCGAGTTGACCCTGCTGATGACCGCAGGCTTTATCGGCACGGGGGGCTCGGAACTGTTTGCACCGGTGATTCAGGCAATAGGGTTTGATTCTTCCTACATACCTTCGTGGATCATTCTTGTCGCGCTGGTCTGGATCATTCCTCTGTGCGGACAGATCGGTATGAACCCGATCCTTGCGGTCACGCTCATCGCGCCGCTTGTTCCCCCCGCCGCTGACCTTGGCGTATCATCGACAGCACTGGTCGTCGCAATCACGTCGGGTTGGGCGCTCAGCGGTGCCAGTTCACCCTTTACGGCGACCACCCTGCTGATCGGCTCCTTCGCAGGCATCAGCGCAACCCGGGTCGGGCTGGTCTGGAACGGAGCCTATACGCTGATCTGCGGCCTAGTGCTGTCCGTATGGGTGGTAGCCTACGCCAACCTGTTTTGATCGTAAAAGAGGGCCAGACAAACGCTGTACGAATTCACAAACGTTCGTCGCAAGAGCATTCCATTCGAGGAATACTCTTTCCTATTATGGTGAGACCCATGTTTACGGGGAGGTCGCGGTTGAGCATAATCAGCCGGATGAAAGATCCTTGGCGTTTGGATTGACCGTTCAGGTACGATCACGTCGCTTGTGGTGCTGGCGCGACCTGGGGGGTGATGTTGTTTTTGGTATTGGTTCGGTGGAAGTGGTTGCGGGAGTAGGATTTGAACCTACGACCTTCAGGTTA
>NZ_JAINWI010000041.1 GCF_021021435.1 Seohaeicola saemankumensis | reverse complement strand
AATCTTGCATGGAAGATCGGGCTTCTTGCGTCGTTTCCCCACCATTCTTCGTATGGAGGATCGCATGACACTCGATGAAATCAAAGCCGCGGTCGATGCCGGGCAGACCGTGCATTGGGCCAATACCGGCTACGTTGTCCACAAGGACAGGCTCGGTCAGTACCTCATCACCTATGTGCCGAACGGAAGCTGCATCGGTCTGACCGACCGGAGCGGGCAACGGTTGAACGGAAAAGAGGCCGAGTTTTTCATTGCGCGATTGGAGGACGGCGCGGAAAATTCGGGCAGCCAATCAAGACCAGACGGGCAGGGGAGGGGCGTAGCACCCGGAGGCGCGGGGCCTTCCCCCTCGGACGGCAGCTCTGACCCGTGGGCGGGGCTGAAAGGAAAGCAGGCTTTCTGATTTGTGATCCCTCAAGGGGTCGAGAAAGCAATCCCGGATGCGTTGGCAAGAACGTCAGGCACCGGCCAATCCAAAAGGAACCATCCCATGTTCGCAGGAACCCTCACCCGCAATGTCGAGACCGCAGCCGCTCAGTACACCGGCATGATCCACTCGACGCGCTTTGACATCGCCATCCAGTTGGAGGCGCGGGCCAAGATGTCCAAACGCAGCCCGGATTACGACGTGACTGCAGTCAACAAATCAGGCCGCAAGGTGCGCATCGGCACGGCCTGGAACGAGACCGGCAATACCAGCGGAAACCCTTACATCTCGATGCAGATCGATGTCGGCTTGGGCCCGTTCCGGGTCAATGCGGTGCAGACGAAAGAGGCGCGCGCGGCCCAAAGCGGCGAGTTCGAGATCATCCCGCTGGTCTCGAACGGCCTGATGAAATCCGGCTCGATCTCGGGCGAGCTCACCGCCATGGACGCCGACAACGCCTTCACGGGCTACATCGCCAACATGATGTTCGATCTGGAGTTCATACTGATCGAGAACAGCTACAAATCCGAGGAGACCCACCCGGATTACCGGATCGAGGTCAGCTCGCCCCGGGGCACACCGATCCGCGTCGGCTCGGCGTGGATGGCCAAAAGCAGCCGCACGGGCAATGACTACCTGTCGCTGCTGATCAACACGCCCGATGGCGACCTGCGCGTGAACGCCGTGCAGAACGAAGAACAGCGCGGCGGGCAGACCTTCTCGATCATCCCGTTCATTGACAGCGGTGAGCAGCCGCAGGACGCGGGCGCGGGGCTGTCGTTGGTCGCATGACTAACGCGCGAGATTAGACGATCCGCACCGAAAGGGGAGCCGTGGGATCACGGTTCCCCTTTTTCCATGTCCGTTTGCGTGAAGGACGCCACCCGCTTACGATCTGGTGTAAATGCGATACAATAATATATTATCGCAATATCGAGGGCGGGCGCGTGGCGGCTAGATCAGGGACGGTTCCATGGTTCGAGAGCTTTGATGTTGAGGCAGAGGTTGCAGATCTCCTCGCCCATATCGAGCGCTGCACCGCATTTGCGCTACCCGCCCGACAGCGCGCCGTCATCATGTCCCATGCAACGGCGAAGCTCGACAAGAACCGGCAGGCGTATTTGGACGCCAAGGCAGCAGGAAAGTCGGTATCCACCTCGCGGCGTGCGTATCTGACCGACCTGCAGGACACGATCTTCATGGCGATCCCGGAGGAGAACCTTGCGCTGATGCCGCTAAGCGAACAGGTCCTGAACGACCCTTCATTTTACGCGGACGCTATGCACAGTGCCGCTGCGATCAGCAGGGATGAGCTTTTCATGGCGTTGTCCTCATCGCTGAACGATATGACGGTCCAAGACGCTCGGGCGTTTGTCTCGAAGCTGTGGCACAGCACGATCGATGACAATGCCCGCAAATTCGCCGAAGCCCTGAAGCGCCCCGAGCGAGAACCGCAGCCCTTTCGTCCGGGGAACACCGTGTAAGATCGAGGCCGTTCTCTTGCCTTGGGCCTTTGCCAAGTTGGCCGCCTCAAACCCCCTTTCCCGGAGGTGGCATCCTGTGCAGCGTGCGGAAGCCGTTGAAGGCGTTGTGGTGACGTCTACTGTCGCCAACATGATGAACCGGGATCACATGCGCGCCTTCTTCCGGCGCGCCGCAGCGCTTGTCGCCTTTGTCGCACTGCTCTGGGCGATTCACCTCGTCAATTGGATCATCGGTTACGGCTTGAACCCGGCCTTCGGCCTGATCCCCCGGCACGTCAGCGGATTGGATGGCGTCATCGCCATGCCCCTCCTGCATGTAAGTTTCGCGCACCTGATGGCCAATACGCCGCCGCTCCTGGTGATGGGTGGGCTGCTGGTGGCCACGACCACGAGGGCCTTGCTGCCGGTGAACGCAGTGGTGATCGGCCTCGGCGGCGGACTCGTCTGGCTGTTCGGAAGCTCCGCCATCCATATCGGTGCGTCAGGGTTGGTCTTCGGCTGGTTTGGCTTCCTCGTCGCGCGCGGCTTCGTGGATCGCTCATTGATCACGCTGGGCGCGGCACTGGTGGTCGGTGTCCTCTATGGCTCAATTCTCTGGGGCGTTCTTCCGGGCCAACCCGGCGTTTCGTGGGAGGCTCATCTCTTCGGCGCTATCGCGGGCGCGGTCGCTGCAGTCCTTGTCCGGACGCATGTCCATGCGCCGCGCCTCGGCGGCGTCGATCTGGAATGAAACAGTACAATCGGCCCAGAGCGGAAGATCGGCCTTTCGTAGATCTTGCTTCGAAGCGGCCGCTCATGCATGGCGCAGCAAACGACGACGATCAGACACGGCGCAGCATCTGTCGGGTGATCGTCATGCCGGCGAGGAAGCAGACTTTCGATGGATTTGGGTCTCTCGGACCCGGAATCTCGCCAGCGAGCCACTGCCGCAAGGCGGATAGAATCTCAAATCGCCAGTCAAGCGCGATCGTAGTTATGCTGAACAGGTTCATATGATTGACATTGCGAAAGATTTTTACGACCCTGTCAATATGGGGACCCGCGAGCTCCCCACGAGGCGCCAGCCGAAGATCGCGTTCCTGTTTAACCCCGGCGACGGAGGAACGCACATGCCTGCGCCCAATGCCATTTCATCCGACAAACTTGCCCGTATCATCGGGACCCCACGCGCACCGCTCCTGCTAGACGTGCGGTCCGAGGAGGATTTCGCCGCTGATCCGCGCCTGTTACCCGGATCCATAAGGACTGACGACCGCGATCTTGCTGGACTTGCCTTCCAGCTTGGCGGGAAGACGTCCATCGCCGTCTGTCAGGCAGGCCATCGGCGCAGCCAAGGCACAGCCGCGATCCTGCGCGCCGAAGGCTGCACCTCGGAGTATCTCGATGGCGGGTTCGAAGCCTGGCGCTTGGCCGAGCTGCCGCTGATCGATCCCGCGAAGCTGCCCGCGCGCGACGCGCAGGGCCGCACCATCTGGGTGACACGGTCCCGGCCGAAGATCGATCGCATCGCATGTCCCTGGCTGATCCGGCGGTTTCTCGACCCACGCGCGGCAATCCTGTTTGTGGCGCCCGCCGAGGTGGTGGGCGTCGCCGAACGCTATAACGCCGCGCCCTTCGACATCGAGGACGTATTCTGGAGCCATCGGGAAGAGCTTTGCACATTTGACGTCTTGCTTGCCGAATTCGGCCTGAACATCCCCGCGCTCGACCGGCTCGCGACAATCGTGCGCGGCGCCGATACCGCCCGACTCGATCTCGCGCCCGAAGCTGCGGGGCTGCTGGCCGCGTCGCTCGGTCTGTCGCGCATGTTCTCCGACGATCTGGAGCAGTTGGACGCCGGGATGCTTCTCTATGACGCCTTCTACCGATGGGCACGGGACGCCACCGACGAGACCCACAACTGGCCCACCAACAAACCGAAGGCAGACTGATGCAGGACCGTGTTTATCCCACATTGGCCGAGGCCACCCGCATCTGGGCCCGCATCGGGCTCCTGAGTTTCGGCGGCCCCGCCGGACAGATCGCGCTGATGCACCGCATCCTGGTCGAGGAACAGCGCTGGCTGGGCGAGAAGCGGTTCCTCCACGCGCTCAACTACTGCATGCTGCTGCCGGGCCCGGAGGCGATGCAACTCGCCGTCTATATCGGCTGGCTCATGCATCGCACGCTGGGCGGGATTATCGCGGGCGTCTTGTTCGTACTGCCCGGCGTCGTGGCGATCATGGCGCTGAGCTGGATCTACGCGCTCTACGGCAATGTCGGACCGGTCGAGGCGCTGTTCTTCGGGCTCAAGGCGGCGGTGCTCGCGATCGTCGTGCAGGCCGTCATCCGCATTGGATCGCGCGCGATCAAGAACGGCGCGATGGTCGCTATTGCCGCCGCGTCTTTCGTGGCGATCTTTGGTTTCGCGGTACCGTTTCCGCTGATCATCCTGCTCGCTGGCATCATCGGCTTCTTCGGCGCGCGGGCGGGCCTGCCAGCATTCCATGGCGGCGGCGGACACGGCAAGGTCGGCAAGGTCCAGGTCGATGACGCCGATACGCTGCTGGGCGAGGAGTCACCCGATCACACACGGGTCAATCGGGCTTGGGCATTCCGCATCTCGAGGGTGTTCCTCGTGCTCTGGCTGGCCCCGATTGCCCTTCTGTTCGTCCTGCTCGGCCCTGCCAATGTCTTTTCCCAGATCGCCGGCTTCTTCAGTGTCATGGCGGTTGCGACCTTCGGCGGCGCCTATGCGGTGCTAGCCTACGTCGCGCAGGAGGCCGTGCAGAACTACGGCTGGCTCGCCCCCGGCGAAATGCTGGACGGTCTCGGCATGGCCGAGACCACACCCGGCCCCCTGATCATGGTCACGCAGTTCGTGGGCTTCATGGGCGCGTTCCGCGAGGCGAGTGGCCTGTCGCCCGTGATGGCGGGAACGCTGGGCGGACTTCTGACGACATGGGTGACATTCACGCCCTGCTTCCTCTGGATATTCCTCGGGGCCCCCTTCATCGAGCGCCTGCGCGACAACGCGCTCCTGACCGCCGCGCTGACCGCCATCACCGCAGCCGTGGTCGGCGTCATCCTGAACCTCGCTGTCTGGTTTGGGCTTCATGTGGTTTTCGACGAGGTAAGGACGATCGCATCCTTCGGGCTCGATCTCGATGTGCCTGTCTGGTCCTCGATCAATCTGGCGGCTGCGGCGCTGGTGCTTGGCGCCGTTCTGGCGGTGTTCCAGTTCAAGCTTGGCCCAGTGACGGTTCTAACTGGCTGTGCGCTGGCAGGGATGGCGCTCGCTGCCCTTGGCTGGACATGATGTCGTCGGCATGCCGGATAGGTGCGACCAGTTCCAGGAGAAATCCAAGGCCGTTTATCAGTGCGCTTTAGGATGGGCATATCGACAACCCGGCCTACGATACGCAACTTTGCAAACTCAGCTCATCCCGCCAACTGCCGCTATAGGGCGGCGGGATGGCGACTGGCTGCTAAAGCCATTGTCTGCGACTGCAATGCTGCAAGATCACAGTCGGCCTTCCGCCCATCACGTCGAATGCCTGGACAAGCAATCCCTATAGTCGGCAGCGTAGTTCCTGCACATCAACCGTGGCCAGAGCCTTACGGCCTCCCCTGCTCGGCTTCGCGTGTCGCAGGGGAGAACGGCCCTTCGGTCCGTCGCGCATTCGGCCATGCGGCCTCACCGCGGCGTCGCACCCGGCATCCCGGTTTGCCCGCCTCGCGAGCACGTCCCTCCCCGGCCGCTCCGCCGGATTGCGCTCTGGTCTGTTTTGGCCCGAGGCCAAAACGATCCCGCCGCTCCATCCGTCTTTCGCGTCCGGTCGGGCCGTTTGCCTGCTCGGGTCGGGCAAACCTACCGTCAAAACACACACACATGAGTGCGGAAGCATATCCTCCGGATGGCCCCCAAATCAGCCCGCGTCAAGGATCGCAAAACTTTTCGGCGAGGGCGGGGCCGGTGGCTTGGGGTGAACCCGTGCGTGAGCGCGCGCATGTGTCGGGTGCCGCGCGCAGAAAACTTTTGCGCCCGGCAAGCCGGCGGCTGCGCCGTCCCTGACCCGGGCAGATTCGGAAACCAGACATTCGGCCATGCCCCCACACTCACGTGGTGGCTCTATAACC
>NZ_JAINWI010000040.1 GCF_021021435.1 Seohaeicola saemankumensis | reverse complement strand
TTAACGTGCGGTTTGTTACGTTCAAACTTTGCCTTGCCCATCCTGCGCAGCGCCTTCTGGTTCGGGGGCCGCCCTCTCTATCGGACAAACCCGTTACTGTCTCCGCGCGCCGTTTATTGATTTGGCGCGGGAAAATCAAGCGTATCTTGGCATTTGCGTAGAAGCCGCTGCCGCAGTCATTCTTCCGGCAGAAGTTCCACCGTGGGTTCCTGCAAGACAGCACCCGCAGGTGGTGCGACAACGATGCGTGCCGCCAGCGCCGGTGCTGCCGCGTCCTGAACAGCGACAGCTTGAACAGTCCGTGTTTCTGCTGCGTCTTGTGTCGCTGGCGCAACCGCGAGCACGGGGCCGAACCAGCCGTCAGCCTTGCGCCTGCGGACCAGAAAATTCTCGATCTGCTTGGATGCGTTGCGGCTGAGGTTCTGCATCTGAACCTCTTTCGACTGCGTCAGGCCGGACCCGAAGATCGTATTACCCGAGATCGATTCAACGATCGTGATCTGTTCAGGCGGCGCGTTCATCTTCTCACCCGTTGCATCGTCCCAAACCGTCAACAGCACGATCAGCACTGATTTAGGCGAAGCCACAACCGGAATACCGGGCTGGGCCAGAACGTAACCCTCAACGCTGACCCCGAAATGGTAGAGCCGGTCACCTTCATACCGGCCAAAGCGGTCTCCGATGGCTGTGGTGAGCGCTTCTTTCCATTCGTCTTCGCTGGCTTCACGCGACAGCGGCCCGCGCGTCATCTTCGATGCAACCACCACGTTATGGCCAAGGCTGAAATTGCCCATTTCCACCGGCGCGTCGTCAAGGTCGTTGGGGTTGGTGCAGCCTGCAACAAGTGCGACAAAGCTCAGCAAGGCGAAGATGCGAAACATGCGAATGTCCTTCGATCCGGTCACATTGGGCATATCGCAGCGAAAGGTCAGGCGCAACGTGCCAGCAACAGCCTTGTATCGGCAATACACCATCGGAACCAAGATCTGGCGTTCTTCGAAACGGGTCCGACAGACAGGGCCACAAGGAACGGCCCGCATGAAATCTCAGGTAAACTTGTTGTCCCGCGGAAAACCGCGCGGCGCCATCCGTCCGGCGGTTGCGCGTTTGCCCAGCCATTCATCCAGATCAGCCTCGGTGCGCGTACGACCAGCCGGGTCGCGCCATGTCAGACCGTCTGCCAGCGCAAATGTCGTCGCATCCGACAACCCGCCATCCTTGAACTTCTGTAGCCGCACACCTTTGCCGCGTCCCATTTCGGGTAATTCATCCAGGGCGAACACCAGCACCTTGCGGTTTTCGCCGACGCAGGCGACGTGATCGCCCGTCACAACACGGCAAACCAAAGCGCGTGTATCGCCCGACAGGTTCAACACCTGCTTGCCGGTCCGTGTCTGCGCCACAACCTCTTCTTCGGGCACGACGAACCCGTCACCCGCCGTCGACGCAACCAGCAGCTTGCGCCCCGGCTTGTGGATCAGGATATCGACGATCTGCGCCTCGTTCGGAAGATCCACCATCAGGCGCAGCGGCTCGCCCATACCGCGCCCGCCGGGCAGGTTCATCGCACCAACTGTGTAGAAGCGCCCGTTCGAGGCAAAAACCAGCAGCTTGTCGGTCGTTTCCGCATGGAAGGCGAAGCGCGGCCCGTCGCCATCCTTGAACTTGATCTCGCGGGTGAGGTCGATATGGCCCGACATCGCCCTGATCCAGCCCATCTGCGAACAAATCACGGTCAGCGGCTCGCGGTCGATCATCGCCTCCAGCGGCACATCCTCGACCACGCCTGCCTCGGCGAATTGCGTGCGTCGAGCACCACCGGGGCTATTGGCCCCGAATTGTTTGCGGATATCGCGCAATTGGTCGGCAATCGCTGCCCATTGCAGTTTCTCGCTATCCAGCAAGTCTTCCAGCGTCGCACGTTCCGCCATCAGCGCATCGCGCTCGCGGATCAGTTCCATCTCTTCCAGACGCCGCAAGGACCGCAGGCGCATGTTCAGGATCGCCTCGGCCTGCACCTCGGTCAGTTCGGGCTCTTCATCTTCCTCAATTGCGCGGCCCGTCAAAGGCGAGACATAGTCTTTCTCCGAGGTCGCCCGCGCATGCGGATTGCCCCAGTTCTCAAACATCAATGCCCGCTTGGGATCATCGTCATAACGGATGATGTCAATCACACGGTCTAGATTGAGGAAGGCGATGATAAAGCCTTCCAGCACCTCAAGGCGGTGGTCGATCTTGTCCAGCCGGTGCTGCGAGCGACGCTGCAACACCTCGCGCCGGTGGTCCAGAAAGGCGCGCAACACTTCCTTGAGCGAGCAGACCTTGGGCGTCAGCCCGTCGATCAGCACATTCATGTTCAAGCTGAACCGCACTTCGAGATCCGAGTTACGGAACATCATGCCCATCAGCACATTGGCATCCACGGTGCGGGCGCGCGGCTCCAACACCAGACGAATATCATCGGCGGATTCGTCGCGAACATCGCCAAGGATCGGGATTTTCTTGGTCTGGATCAGTTCCGCGATCTTTTCGATCAGCTTGGATTTCTGCACCTGATAGGGAATTTCCGTGATGACGATCTGCCATTGACCGCGCCCCAGATCCTCGATCTCCCATTTGCAGCGCAGACGGAATGCGCCGCGTCCCGTGCGGTAGGCTTCGGCGATATTCTCGGGCGGCTCGACAATGACGCCGCCGGTCGGGAAATCAGGCCCGGGCACATATTGCAGCAGGGTTTCATCGCGAGCATCGGGTGTCTTGATCAGATGCAGGCAGGCGCCGACCAGTTCCTCGATGTTATGCGGGGGTATATTCGTGGCCATGCCAACCGCAATGCCCGACGAGCCATTGGCCAGCAGATTCGGAAAGGCTGCCGGGAAGACAACAGGCTCTTCCAGCGTCCCGTCATAGTTCGGGCGGTAATCGACAGCATTTTCCGCCAGCCCTTCCATCAGAGCCTCGGCAGCGGCCGTCATACGCGCCTCGGTATAACGGGCTGCGGCGGGGTTATCGCCGTCGATATTGCCGAAATTGCCCTGACCGTCCACCAGCGGGTAGCGGACGTTGAAATCCTGCGCCAGACGCGCCATCGCGTCATAGATCGCGGCGTCGCCATGCGGGTGGTAGTTCCCCATCACATCGCCGGAAATCTTGGCAGACTTGCGGAAACCACCCGTGCTACTGAGGCGCAATTCGCGCATCGCATACAGAATCCGCCGATGCACCGGTTTTAGCCCGTCACGCGCGTCCGGAAGCGCACGATGCATGATCGTCGACAAGGCATAGGTCAGATACCGCTCGCCGATTGCGCGGCGCAGAGGTTCCAATACCTCGGACGGGTTCGGAATGGGATCGTCGATCAGATCGTTCATGCCGGTGGTGATAGACGCAGGCCGCGACCGGGTAAAGCAACGAGCGGCCCTGAACAGATTGTTTTTGAGAAATTCTGCGCCCCAATGTGGCGAATCGGCTATAATACATCCATTCGCGGGTCAATTTTCGACCCTGTTGCCAAGCGGAGTCTTTATTGGGGGGGGACGCGACATGTGGCGCATCATTATCGTGACCTTTGCCTTCCTCGGCTGGTCCTTTTTCACGCTCAGCGGCGGGGCTGATTATCACCCGCGCGAAGGGTCCCGACAGGCCGAAGCCCAGAAACAGCGCGAGGCAGAGCAGCTTCGGATTGCTGATGATCGCGACATGGCACCTGCACCACAAGCCGCTGCGATCAACCTGCCGGACGTGGTGACCCGCGACACGGTCGACAACACCACTATCACCGCAGCAATCACACCGCAGTCGCAACGCCTGCCGGAACCGGCCCGACAATCCCTTGGGTCAGGCGATCAGGAATATCTGGCGGGCGCGAATGTCCGCGTCGCCAGCCTGACCCTGTCCGAACCTGCGGCATTCGCGCAGGCCGCAGGGTATGCGCCAACGACCATGATCGAAGAAGACATTGTGCAGGAAGATTTGCGTGATTTGCGGCGCATCACGGGCACAAGCGTCAACATGCGTGCAGGTCCGGGAACGCGCTTTGGTGTTTTAACACGCGTGACACGCGATACCGAAGTCGAGGTGCTTGAAAGCTTCGACAACGGCTGGCTGCGCCTGCGGGTTCTGGACACTCAGCGGATCGGCTGGGTTTCGGGCACACTTGTTTCTGAAGATCAGGGCTGAATTGGCCAAAGGCTGTTGTTGCGTCGCCAGCAGCCACAGGCCATGAATAGCCGATGAACAGAAAATCCATTCTTATCACAGGCTGTTCCTCTGGGATCGGCTATGACGCCGCACACGGGTTGAAGGCGCAAGGCTGGCGGGTCTTCGCAACCTGCCGGCAGGCCGCTGACGTGGAACGTCTGCAAGATGAAGGTCTGGACTCGATCCAACTGGATTATGGCGATCCCGCATCTATCCGCTCCGCCCTTGCCTATGTTCTGGCTGAAACGGGCGGCACGTTGGACGCATTGTTCAACAACGGTGCCTATGCCTGCCCCGGCGCGGCCGAGGATTTGCCGCGCGAGGCGCTGGCCGAAATTTTCGAGGTCAATGTCTTCGGCTGGCATGACCTGACTCGGCAGATCATTCCGGTCATGCGCGCGCAGGGGCATGGCCGCATCGTCAACTGCTCGTCGGTTCTGGGTCTGGTCGTCGCACCTTGGCGCGCGGCCTACAATTCAACCAAATACGCCGTTGAAGCCCTGAGCGACACACTCAGGATCGAGATGCGCGGCACAGGGATCGACGTTATCCTGCTCGAACCCGGACCGATTTCCAGCCGCATCCGCGCCAATTCCATTCCCCATTTCGAACGCTGGATCGACTGGCAGAACAGTCCCCGCGCGGCGCAATACCAGAACAGCCTGCTCAAACGGCTTTACGAGCCGAAACTGAAAAAGGACCGCTTTGAACTGCCGCCATCGGCGGTGACCGCCAAATTGATCCGCGCACTTGAAGCGCCGCGCCCCAAAGCGCGATACTATGTCACGACACCTACCTATGCGATGGCGCTTCTGCGCCGCATCCTGCCGACGCGCGCCATGGACTGGATATTGGCAAAGGGCTGATTGACGCGAACTTGGGTTCGCTTTTTGCAACGCGCCCTCTATGTGAGGCGAGTAACGGAATGAAGGACTGAACCGATGCGGGATGATCCCCTATTTTACGTCGTAGTCGCCGCTTGTCTTGCGGTGCTGGGCATTTTGATGCTGGGCATCGGCGGCTTTGCAAAAGGGGGCGAATTCAATCGCAAACATGGCAACAGGATCATGCGCTGGCGGATCGGGGCACAGTTGGTGGCCGTTGTCATCATTCTTCTTTTCGTATGGTTGCGCAGACAGGGATAAAAAATGATCGTACTGAACAAGATATACACCAAGACCGGTGATGACGGCGAAACCGCCCTGGGCAATGGCGCGCGTGTCGCCAAGCATTCCATGCGCGTGACCGCCTATGGCACCGTGGACGAGGCCAACGCGACCGTCGGCATGGCGCGCCTGCATGCAGACGACGCGCTGAATGCCGCCCTTGCGCGCATCCAGAACGACCTGTTCGATCTCGGCGCCGATCTGTGTCGACCAGATATGGAGCGCGATGCCGATGCCGAATATCCGCCGCTCAGGATCGTCAAGTCGCAGGTGGACCGCCTCGAAACGGAAATTGACAGCATGAACAGCCAGTTGGAGCCTCTGCGCAGCTTCATTCTGCCCGGTGGTTCGCCCTTGGCGGCCCATCTGCATCTGTGCCGCACGGTCAGTCGCAGGGCCGAGCGCCATACCGTGCAACTGGCGACGATGGAAACGGTCAATCCGGACGCGGTGAAATATCTCAACCGCCTGTCGGACTGGTTCTTTGTTGCAGCGCGCGTCGCCAACGAGAACGGCCGCGCCGATGTTCTCTGGGTACCCGGCGCAAACCGCTGATACACTTGTCAAAGGCGGTTCGAGACACGGCGAGCCGTCCTTCACCCCACCAAAATAACGCGTCACAATCGGAAAACGCGGCGTCGAAAGCGCATGACGTGACGATTTTGCCCTGTTTCAGGGGCGCGCAAGATTATATCAACACGCGGAGTGTTATCAGAGGAGTCGGTCAAAGGCTCTTCATCAACTGAGGGAGACCACGCTTATGAAGGTACTCGTGCCTGTCAAACGTG
>NZ_JAINWI010000004.1 GCF_021021435.1 Seohaeicola saemankumensis | reverse complement strand
TCCTGACGGAATGGAACGAATTCCGCGCGCTGGATCTGAAACGATTGGCACGCAAGATGGCGCATCCGCATATGGCCGACCTGCGGAATATCTATTCACCCCGCGATGCAAAACGTGCCGGATTTTCAGCATATGCATCCATCGGGAGAGGTGGATTCTTTGACAATGATGACTGATGGTCTGTCGTCGTTGCAACGCTTTTGGTTAGGTTGCGACCCAAGCCGAATGTTTACTGGACCTGCTCTTGTTTTCTCTGATTGACTTGGAGTCAATCACGGGGGGGTGAGGATATGGGTTTTGACTACGTCATTGTGGGCGGTGGCTCTGCAGGATCGACACTGGCATCACGGCTGACCGAAGACCCGAATATTACTGTTTGTCTGCTGGAGGCAGGGGGCCACGGAACCAATCTATTCGTGCGCGCGCCTGCCGCCGTTGTCGCGGTTCTGCCGGGCCGTCCCAAGATCGGAAACTGGGCCTATGAAACCGTTCCACAGGATGGTTTGAAGGGGCGCAAAGGCTACCAGCCTCGCGGCAAGGGCCTGGGCGGCTCGTCTGCAATAAATGCCATGCTCTATGTGCGGGGGCATCGCAGCGATTACGATGGCTGGGCAGACCTTGGTTGCAACGGATGGTCATGGGACGATGTGCTGCCCTACTTTCGGCGCGCCGAGAATAACGAACGCGGTGCCAATCCTGAGCATGGCGGCTCTGGGCCTCTACAAGTCTCGGACCAGAAAAGTCCCCGTGCTATCAGCCATGCCTTCGTCGAGGCAGCTGCACAGATGCAGAACCGCATCCGCGACGATTTCAATACCGGCGAAACCGAAGGTGTCGGCCTTTTTCAGGTGACCCAGTTCCACGACAAGGAACGCAACGGAGAGCGCTGTTCTGCGGCGGCAGCCTATCTGCATCCGGTGATGCAGCGGCCCAATCTGACAGTCAGGACCGGAGCCCATGCGACGCGCATTCTGTTCCAAGGCAAGCGGGCCACGGGCGTCGCCTATCGTCAAGCGAAAGAAGACAAAAAAGTCGAGGCACGGCGCGAGGTGATCCTGTGCGGTGGTGCTTTCAACTCGCCCCAACTGCTGCAGTTGTCGGGCGTTGGTCGCCCCGAGGATATCAAGACCCATGGTATTGGCATGGTGCATGAATTGCCCGGGGTCGGGCAGAACCTGCAGGACCATCTGGATTTCATCCTCTCATACAAGACCCACGACACGGACAATTTCGGGATTGGACTGACCGCATCATTTAACCTGCTGAAACATATCTGGCAGTGGCGCAAGGACGGGACGGGCATGATCGCAACTCCGTTTGCCGAGGGGGCAGGGTTTCTCAAAACAGATCCGGCGCTGGATAAGCCCGATATTCAGCTTCACTTCGTCATTTCGGTGGTGGACGATCACGCGCGAAAACTTCATCTGGGCCACGGTTTCTCGTGCCACGTCTGCGCGCTGCATCCCTATTCTCGCGGATCTGTGTTTCTGCAATCCGGCGATCCGATGGCCGCCCCCGGAATAGATCCGCGTTACCTGTCGGATGACCGCGACCTGCAAACAATGATTGCCGGCGCGAAAATGACCCGTGCCATCATGCAAGCCCCTGCGATAAACCGCTACAGACACAAGGAGTTGTTCCTGCCGGACACCCTGACCGACGCGCAGTGGGAGGATCACATCCGGACGCGCGCCGACACGATCTATCATCCGGTTGGCACCTGCAAGATGGGGACCGATCCGATGGCAGTGGTTGATCCCGAATTGCGCGTCCACGGGATCGAGGGTTTGCGCGTTGTGGATGCCTCGGTCATGCCTACGCTGACAGGCGGCAACACGAACGCACCAACTATCATGATTGCCGAGAAGGCCTCAGACCTTATCCGCGGGGGCCGCGCATCAGCGCGTTTTGCAGCGCGCTGACACTATGTCTCCCGCGCAGATGTGTTCACGCCGTTCTGAATGGTAAGACACACTATCAAGGCTAGCTTTGTTCTTATGGATTTCGACAAGCGCAACCCCGGCCCCCGTCTGACCAGACGCCACGTGATCGCGACAGGCTGCTCCGCACTCGCAAGTCCGGCGCTGGCTCAGTCCGATCCCTGGACAACCGTGGCCGATCAGGCGCGATCCATGGATCAATGCCACGCGCTGATGGTGCGCCAAAACGGTGCCGAGGTTCTGGCGGAATCCTTCCGCGGTCCGGGCTTGAACCGCGCCGCACCCGTGAAATCTGTGTCCAAGACCATCGTGGCCGCGCTGACCGGTGCCGCATTGGACCGGGGCGAGATTCCGTCAATGAACACAACACTGGCGGATATTGCGCCCCGACTTATCCCCGCATCGGCCGATGAGCGGGTCGCCGCACTGACGGTGGAAAACCTTGTGACCATGCAAGCCGGTCTGGAGCGCACATCCGGTGGCAATTACGGCGGCTGGATCAGCAGCCGTGATTGGGTTGCAGATGCACTAACGCGACCATTCGTGGCACAACCCGGACGCCGGATGCTTTACTCCACAGGCAGCTTTCATATTCTGGGCGCGGTTCTGTCCACTGTGTCAGACAAGTCGCTGCTGGTCTTGGCAAGAGAAAGGCTTGGCGCGCCTTTGGATATCGAGATCCCCGCATGGACCCGCGATCCGCAAGGACGCTACCTTGGCGGCAATGAGATGGCGCTGACCCTTGTGGGCATGGCGCGGTTCGGAGAGCTGTATCTGGCAAACGGTCAATGGAACGAAAAACAGGTGCTCAGCCGTGACTGGGTAGAAAAATCGCTTGAGCCGCGCACCAGTTCTCCTTTTTCAGGGCTCGCTTACGGTTACGGATGGTTTCTTGGAAGCACCGGCGGCACAAAATATGCACTGGCCCGCGGCTATGGCGGTCAGGTGATCTGCATCGCGCCAGAGCTTGATCTGTCAATCGCCCTGACATCAGACCCGACAAGACCAGCACGCAGCGGTGGCTATTTCGGGGATATCATGGCGCTGATCGACAACGCGATCATACCAGCGGCACGCCAGACACGTCTGTGATCTGAAAAGCAAAACGCGGAGCCAGACCAAAAGTCATGGCTCCGCACGCAGTTAGAAGTCCAGATTCTCGACGTTCAGCGCATTCTGCTGGATGAATTCACGGCGCGGTTCGACCACGTCGCCCATAAGTTTTGTGAACAGATCGTCCGCTTCGGCCATGTCGTTAACCTTGACCTGAAGCAGTGTCCGCGCTTCGGGGTCCAGCGTTGTCTCCCACAACTGTTCAGGGTTCATTTCGCCCAGACCTTTGTAGCGCTGCAAGGACAAGCCCTTTTCACCCTCTTTCAGGATCGCATCCAGCAGGTCCAAGGGTCCATGGATAGCCTGCGAACGGTCTTTACGCATCAGTTTGGCAGGAAGCGTGTAAATCTCGCGCAGCGCTTTGCTCATCTGACCCAGCTTGCGCGCCTCGCCCGACCGCAGCACTTGACCGTCAAGCGTGCGCACTTCTTCGACCCCGCGCAAGACGCGGGACAGGCGAATGCCGTGATCCTGTGTGATCCGACCAGACCAGCCACGCTCGTATTCAACCGCGATCAGATCAAGCCGCTTGGCAACGGCATCGGCAACGCCCTGAAGGTCGGCATCCGCGCGACCCTGTGCAAAAGCCTCGGCAATCGCCGATTGTTCAAGGATGTGATGCGGATAATGCGTCGGAAACGCTTCGAGAATACGGCGCACCTGCCGTGCCTCTTCGACAACGCGGACCAGATCCTGACCGACAACATCCTCGCCGGAGCCAAGCCGCAACACAGCGCCGTCCGTGCCCTGCTCGATCAGATAGTTCTCCATCGCCGTCTGGTCTTTCAGATAGACCTCGGATTTCCCGCGCGCCACTTTGTAAAGCGGCGGCTGCGCGATGTAGAGATATCCACCCTCGATCAGTTGCGGCATCTGGCGGTAGAAGAAAGTCAGCAACAATGTCCGGATATGCGCGCCGTCGACATCAGCATCCGTCATTATGACGATCTTGTGGTAACGCAGCTTGTTGATGTCGAACTCGTCACGCCCGATTCCCGTGCCCAGCGCCATCACAAGGTTACCGATTTCCTGACTACCAAGCATCCGGTCGAAACGGGCGCGTTCGACGTTCAGGATCTTGCCCTTCAGCGGCAGGATCGCCTGCGTACGCCGGTCGCGCCCCGTCTGTGCCGATCCACCCGCGCTGTCACCCTCGACAAGGAAAACTTCGGTCTTGGCGGGGTCTTTCTCGGAGCAATCCTTGAGCTTTCCAGCCAGAAAGTTCACATCCATCGCGGATTTGCGGCGGGTCAGTTCCCGTGCCTTGCGCGCCGCCTCGCGGGCCAGCGCCGCCTCGACGATTTTTCCGACAATGATCTTGGCCTGGGTCGGGTTTTCCTCGAACCATTCGGCCAGCTTCTCGTTCACCAGATTCTCGACCGCGGGCCGGACCTCGGAACTGACCAGCTTGTCCTTGGTCTGGCTGGAGAATTTCGGATCGGGCACTTTGACTGACAGAACACAGGTCAGACCTTCGCGCGCGTCATCGCCGGTAAAAGCCACTTTCTCACGTTTGGCGATCCCGCTGGATTGCGCGTAGTTGTTGATGGTCCGGGTCAAAGCACCACGGAAACCCGCCATATGAGTGCCGCCATCCCGCTGCGGGATGTTGTTGGTGAAGGGCAGGACGTTTTCGTGATAGCTGTCATTCCACCACATCGCCACCTCGACGCCGATCCCGTCTTTTTCGCCGACCATATAGATCGGGTCGGCCATGATCGACGATTTCGAGCGGTCCAGATATTTCACGAATTCCCGCACGCCACCTTCATAGAACAGCTCGGTCTTCAACGGCTCGGCAGGACGCAGGTCTTCCAGAATGATCCGGGCACCCGAGTTCAGGAACGCCAGTTCGCGCAACCGCTTTTCAAGTGTTTCGAATGAATACTCAAGGTTGGAGAATGTGGTGGTCGAGGCCAGAAACCGCACTTCTGTGCCCTTCTGCCCGTTGGCATCGCCGACCACACGCAGGCTTTCGACGGTATCACCACGCTCGAAACGCACAAAATGCTCTTTGCCATCGCGCCAGATCCGCAGTTCCAGCCAGTCGGATAGCGCGTTCACGACAGACACGCCAACCCCGTGCAGACCGCCAGAAACCTTGTAGGAATTCTGGTCGAACTTACCGCCTGCATGCAGCTGGGTCATGATGACCTCGGCGGCGGAAACACCTTCTCCTTCGTGAATTCCGACAGGCACACCGCGCCCGTTATCGCGCACGGAAACGCTGCTGTCGGGGTGTATAATCACATGGACATGGTCCGCGTGACCGGCCAAAGCTTCGTCAATACCGTTATCGACAACCTCGTAGACCATGTGATGCAGACCGGAACCGTCATCGGTATCCCCGATATACATGCCGGGCCTTTTGCGGACCGCATCCAACCCTTTGAGAACCTTGATAGAATCCGCGCCATATTCCTCGGGGATCTGTGCGTTGTCGGACATTCCGGAAATCCTTCTTTATTCTCGGATTTTATACGAAACCTTGGGGGGAATGTCACGCAGTTGCCCCAGATTTTGCGTCATATCAGCGGGATTGCGACCCCAACCAGACAGAGCAACACACCAGCCACGATATTGACCCGCTTCAACGCCGCAGGAGAAGTCAGAAGCTGGCGCGCACGATCCACACAAAGCGCCATCAGCAGGTTACCCATAAGTGGGATCGTGCATGAAATCGCAAGGATAGCCGCGATGTCCAGTGCCGTGATCCGTGTCAGATCGAAAAAGCCGGGCAGGACGCCCATATAGAACAAGACAGCCTTTGGGTTACCTACTATCACGGCCACACCCGCCAGAAACCCTGCCAGCCGTCCCGGACGTGTCAAACGGCTGTCGGTGCCTATCGTGGCTCCAGCGTGGCGGAACAGCATTACGCCCATGAACAGGAACATTCCCGCAGCAACATAGCGCATCACGGTCATGAACCCATCAAAGACAGATACGATCCAGGCCACGCCCATTATCGCCAGCATCGGCCACAGGATGTCGCCCAGCACAACACCCACGGCCAGTGGCCAGGCCGAGGAAAAGCCCCCCGACAGCGCGCGCGCTGTCAACGCCACCCAAACCGGACCAGGCGTCAGGAACAGGATCAGGATGGCGCCCGCATAGAGCAGCAGATCTGTTGCAGATACAGTCATGGATGGGGCTTTCAATACGGTCCGGGGTCGCACCACACCGACTTATTGCGCCGAAATCACCGAGGTTCCAGCCTCTTCTGTCACTTCGAACATTTGCGCCCGAGTGGTGATTGTGTCGAATAACTCCGGTCCGGTTCCGGTCATCCACGCTTGCGCCTTCAGCGCACAAATCTCGTCATAAAGCGCGGCACGCCGCCCCGCATCCAGATGCGCCGCAACCTCGTCCAGCAACAGCAGGGGCGGCGCACCGAAATCCTGCGCCAAAGCCCGTGCATTGGCGAGGATCAGCGACACCAGAAGGGCCTTCTGTTCGCCTGTCGAACAGTTACTCGCAGGCACGCCCTTGGCCGCATAAACCGCATAGAGATCGCTGCGATGTGGCCCGACCAGTGAGCGCCCCGCTGCCAGGTCGCGGAACCGGCTTTCGCGTAGGGCATCAAGAAAATTTGCCTCTGTCGCAGGCATCGTGCCTTCGGTCTGTTGCAGGTCCAGTTCAGCCACGGGAAAGGCTGTCGCTGCCTGCGCCTGCGCTGCACGCAGCATGTCAAGCGCGGCCTGCCGGTTGGACTGGATCACCGCGCCGGATCGCGCCATCTGCGCCTCCAATGCGGAATACCAATGGGCGTCGCGCACTTGATCTTTCAGCAGACGGTTGCGCTCTCGCATAGCCTTTTCATAGATCAGACTCGATTCCGCATGGTCGGGGATGAAGCTCATCGTCATGCGGTCCAGAAACCGTCGCCGCCCCTCGGCACCTTCGATCCAGAGCCTGTCCATCGCAGGGATCAACCACAGGACGCGCGCGATACGGCCCAAGGCAAGTTGCGTTGAGGCCTTTCCGTCAATCTTGACCTGGCGCGCTGCGTCATTCTCGGCCCAGATCTCGACTTCGTGCATCTGGTGCAGGCTGCGCAGAACGCCGGTGACCTTCCAGCCCAGCGCCTCGGGACGGCGGGTCATATCAGCGGCACTGGCACGGCGCAGGCCACGGCCGGGCGAGAACAGGGAAACAGCTTCAAGCAGATTGGTCTTGCCCGCCCCGTTCGGGCCAAACACTGCCACCGGACGCCCGTCAAGTTCCACTCGTCCGGCACGATGCGAGCGGAAATGCGACAGGGTCAGTTCGGTCAGAAAAAGGCCAGACACATCCCGGCCTTTCGTTGCTCAGGACAGGGTTGCGTGCGGGTCAAACCCGCATCGGCATGACGACGTAAACCGCCGACAGATCGTTGCCTTCACGCATCAAGGTCGGGTCGCCTGCCGAATTGAACAGGAACACGGCATTCTCACGATCAACCTGACTGGCGATTTCCAGCAGATATTTCGCGTTGAACCCGATTTCCAGACGCTCGTCACCATAAGCGACAGCCAGTTCCTCCTCGGCAGCTCCGCTGTCGGGTGCGTTGACGGACAGAACCAGGCGGTCTTCATCCAGCGACAGTTTCACAGCGCGCGAGCGTTCCGAGGAGACAGTCGCCACACGGTCCACGGCCGCCGCGAAATCGCGGGCATCCACCTCAAGACGACGGGTGTTGCCCTGTGGAATCACGCGGGTATAGTCGGGGAATGTGCCGTCGATCACCTTTGACGTCAGTGTGATATCAGGGGTCGCAAAGCGCACCTTGGTCTCCGACACCGACACAGCAATTTTCATATCGTCATCGTCCAGCAGCTTGCGCAACTCGCCCACGGTTTTGCGCGGCACGATCACACCGGGCATATCCTCCGCGCCCATCGGCAGTTCCGCATCAATCCGCGCCAGACGGTGACCATCCGTCGCCACGCAGCGCAGCACCTTGCCACCTTCGGATTCTGCGACATGCATGTACACGCCGTTCAGATAATAGCGCGTCTCTTCTGTAGAGATGGCGAATTTCGACTTGTCGAACAGACGTCGCAAAACACCTGCAGGCGCGCTAAAATTGCTGGAGTAATCCGACGATGCCATGACGGGGAAGTCTTCTTTGGGCAGGGTTGTCAGATTGAAATGCGACCGTCCCGCCTGCACCGTCAGCCGCCCCGCCGCGCTGTCATCCGACAGTGTCACAAGCGACCCGTCCGGCAGTTTGCGAACAATCTCGTGCAGCATCACCGCGGACACAGTTGTTGAACCTGCCCGTTCAACCTGAGCAGGGGCCTTGTCCAGCACCTCGATATCCAGATCGGTCGCGCGGAAATTCACCGTGTTACCCTCGGCTTCGATCAGAACATTCGCAAGGATCGGGATTGTATTGCGCCGCTCGACAACCGACTGTGCCTGAGACACGGCTTTCAGAAGCGTTCCACGTTCGATGCTGAGTTTCATTCCATCGCTCCTATCCGTTACCGGCCTTCTGCCCTGCCGCCAGCGGCAAACACGTCGCATGTCGGGATGGGCAAGGTATCCCAAATACCTGCCCACTCAAGGCTTTTCTGCTTCTTCAACTGGAAAATCAAACCCGTCAAGGCCGTCCTGCCGCGCAAAAGGCACAGGGACGGCCCGACATTGCCATATGCCGCGCCTTAGGCTTCCAGCGTACGGCGCAGCATCTCGATATCTTCGGCGATCTGGCCATCCTGCACGCGCAATTCTTCGATCCGGCGCACGCCATGCATTACGGTTGTGTGATCACGACCACCAAAACGCCGCCCGATTTCCGGCAACGACCGGCTGGTCAGCTGTTTGCACAGATACATCGCCACCTGACGCGGGCGGGCATAACTGCGGACACGCTTGGGACCGATCATGTCGGACAGGCGGATATTGTAATGCTCGGACACCCGACGCTGGATTTCCTCGATCGTGATCTTGCGCTCCGAAGCGCGCAGCACATCAGCCAGACAGTCTTGTGTCAGTTCCATCGTGATTTCGCGACCGACAAGGCTTGCGAAAGCATAAAGACGGGTCAGCGCGCCTTCCAGAACCCTGACATTGGTGCTGATGCGGTGTGCCAGAAACTCTAGAACCGAGTTCGATATCTCCAAACCCGGATACTGGCTGCGGTAGTAGTCCACTTTGGACTGCAGGATGCCCAAACGCAGTTCGTAATCGGTCGGGTGCAAATCTACGACCAGCCCGCATTGCAGACGCGACTTGATGCGGTCCTCAAGATCCTTGATCTCGCCGGGGGCACGGTCTGCCGAAATGATGATTTGCTTGTGACCATCGACCAGCGCATTGAACGTGTGGAAGAACTCTTCCTGTGTGCTGTCCTTGCCGGCGATGAACTGGACATCATCGACCATCAGAACATCGACAGCACGAAAAATCTGTTTGAAATCCATCATCTTGCGGTCGCGCAAGGCCTGCACGAACCGGTACATGAACTGTTCTGCCGAAAGGTAGACCACGTTCAGATCGGGGCGCTTGGTCTGCAATTCCCATGCGATAGCATGCATCAGGTGCGTCTTGCCCAAGCCGACACCACCGTAGAGGAACAGCGGGTTGAACGTCACCGGGCCGCCTTCGGCGACGCGGCGAGCGGCGGCATGGGCCAATTCGTTCGGCTTGCCCACAACGAAACTGTCAAAGGTAAAGCGCTTGTCCAGCGGCGCGCCAGGCAGTTGGTCTACTGCGGGGGCCGGACTGGCCGCAGGTTCTGGCGCAGCGACAGCTTGTACCTCAGACAAAGGGCGTTCAGCAGACGCAGCCGGAACCCTGAAATGGACACGCCGCACAGACTGCCCCGATTGCGCGAGCTGATGGAGGATCAGATCCCCGAAATTCTGTGAGACGTAGTTACCAAGAAAATTTGTCGGTACATGGAAAGTAGCAACTCCTTCCGAGATATCCGCAAACTCCAGTGGCTCGATCCAGTTGGCGTAGTTGTTTTTCCCCACAGTGCTGAGAAGTTTCCGCTGCAGCTGTCCCCATTGTTCTTGTGTCATTCGTCCCCAAGTCCCGCCTGTTCATATTCACCGAACCCACCTCACCCGGATGCATCAAGCATACCAATCCATTGCATTGCCGCAGCGGCAATGACACGGGGTCGGCAAACTCATGACCAATCGGTACAGTTTTCATCCCCCATGTTCGCGGCCCGTCCCAAAAAGGCAGCTTCCATCGTCAGGCACAAAAACTGCACAAATAGAAAGACATGGTTCACCGCTCAAACGGTGATTCCGCAAATACAGAACTGACATGCCCAATCATGCCTGAACCCGTACTCTGCGTTGCCTTCGAGCCTTTTGTATAAGGCCTGTCAGCACCCCTGTCCCTCCAAGGCGAAGTGACTCGCTAACTGAAATTACCAATTGCCGCGAAGGCTAGGCAACCGAACTATGACCTTGACTCATGCTTTTCGAAAAAGAATCTCTCGCGCCGATCAAACCGGACACAAAACAAAAAAAGCGCCGCTCGAAGCGACGCTTTTTTCTTCAATCATTTAGGCGATTCAGCCTAGTGCTTTGACCCGCGCTGCCAAGCGGGACATCTTCCGCGCGACGGTGTTTTTGTGCAACACACCTTTGGTGACGCCGCGCATCATTTCCGGCTGGGCAGCCTGAAGCGCCGCTGCTGCAACGGCTTTGTCGCCGGAAGCAATCGCCTCCTCGACTTTGCGGATGAATGTGCGGATACGCGAACGGCGTGCTTTGTTTACTTCGAAACGTGCTTCGTTCTGACGGGCGCGTTTTTTTGCCTGAGGCGAGTTAGCCATGTTTTTCCCACTTTCCGGGTCAGTTGAATATCAATAGCGCAACGAGCCCGGACCGGGTTTATTAACCGGCTGATTCTGACCAGAGCGGGTCTCACGCGCATGTAAGGGTGCCTCTTACGGCAAACCGCTCTGTTTGAAAACCCGAAAATGTCTGCACGCATCCGGCGGGCTCTGAACCCGCCGAATGCCGAGACAGGCCCGAGCCTTACCGGTCGCGGAACTGGGGCGTGCGCTTTTCAAGGAAAGCCGCCATGCCCTCTTTCTGGTCCTCGCTGGCGAACAGCGAGTGGAAAACCCTGCGCTCGAATAGCAGACCCTCGCGCAGCGATGTCTCGAAGGAACGGTTGACCGCTTCCTTGACGACCATCACCGTCACCATGCTTTTTTCGGCGATTTTCTGCGCCGCTGCCATTGTTTCTTCCATCAGCTTTTTCACAGGCACCACGCGGGACACCAGCCCCGAGCGCTCTGCCTCTTCGGCATCCATGAAACGACCCGTCAGGTTCATGTCCATCGCCTTGGCCTTGCCAATGGCGCGGGTCAGGCGCTGTGTGCCGCCAAGGCCCGCGACTACACCAAGGTTGATTTCGGGCTGGCCGAATTTCGCTGTGTCAGACGCAATGATGAAATCGCACATCATGGCCAACTCGCATCCGCCGCCCAGCGCATAGCCGGAAACAGCCGCAATGATTGGCTTGCGAACCCGCAGGATCTGTTCGGATTCGGGTGTGAAAAGATCTCCGGCGAACACATCGACGAATGTTTTTTCGGCCATCATCTTGATATCCGCACCGGCGGCAAAAGCCTTCTCCGATCCGGTGATCACGATGCAGCGCACCTTTTCGTTGTTCTGGCACCCTGTCAGTGCATCCGCAAGTTCGCCCAACAACTGGTCATTCAGCGCGTTCAGGGCATTCGGTCGGTTCAGCGTGATGAGTGCGACGTGGTCTTCAACATCAACGATGATCGTCTCATAAGCCATACATTTTGCTTTCGCTTGTTATCACCACAGCTGATTGAGTATCACCTTGCGCGCGTCGATCAAGTCATCTTTGGCAAACCGGGCAATAGAAGGATGACCGCCCCGATTGCACGATCCGCGCAATTGTCCCGTTGCAGTCCGGCCCGCGACAGGGCTCGTTCTCGCGTCCATAGGCATCGAAACGATGCTGGAAATAGCCAAGCTCGCCATCGGCTTGCCGGAAATCACGCAGGGACGAACCGCCTGCCTCGATCGCCTCGATCAGGACCTGACGGATGACCGGCACCAGCCCTGCAACTCTTGATACGGTAATCTGCCCGGCTTTGCGTTTTGGCGAGATTCCTGCCCGAAACAGGGTTTCGCAGACATAGATGTTGCCCAGTCCCGCAATGATGCGCTGATCCAGAAGCGCCGATTTGACGGGCGTGTTACGACCCTTGAACGCTGCCACAAGATGCGGTTCGCTGAAATCATTGCCCAAAGGTTCCGGCCCGATCCCCGACAGCAGTTTATGCTGATCGGCCGTGGCGGTTTCAAGCAGATCCATCGCGCCAAAACGGCGAGGATCGTTGAATGTGATGCGTGCCCCGTTCTCCATCGTCAACACGACATGGTCATGTTTTGCAGGCGCGGGATGGTCATGCACAAAGCGTCCCAACGGGTCGCCGGACACCAGCATCCGGCCTGACATGCCCAGATGAATCAGCAAAGACTCACCGCTATCCAAATCTGCGAGGATGTATTTTGACCTGCGTCGCAAGGCCAGCACACGCCGCCCCGTCAGCCTGGCCGCCATATTGGCGGGGAACGGCCATCGCAGGTCAGGACGGTTCACAAGCGCCCCTGCGATCACCTGCTCTTCCATGACAGGCGCAAGGCCGCGACGGACGGTTTCAACCTCGGGCAATTCGGGCATGGGGATTCCTGCGGATCAAGACTTTGGCACGGGCAGCGACAAGGGGCGCATTGCAGCCCCCTGCCCGCGCCCTATAAGAAGGAGTGAAACAAGGAACGGCAAGACCAGATGGACGAGCAAGATAACAGAACCACGCATTTCGGGTTTCAGGACGTACCGGAGTCGGAAAAAGCCGGTCGCGTGCGCGGGGTCTTCGGGTCTGTCGCGTCCAAATACGATGTCATGAACGATGTGATGTCGATGGGCATCCACCGCATCTGGAAAGATGCGATGATGGATTGGCTTGCCCCGCGCGCTGGCACAAGGCTACTGGACGTGGCGGGCGGCACCGGCGACATCAGTTTCCGTTATCTGAAGCGCGCGGGCTATGCCCATGCGACGGTTCTGGACCTCACCGAACCAATGCTGGTCGAAGGGCGCAAGCGCGCCGAAGCCGAACAGATGGCCGGCATGCTCGATTGGGTCGTAGGCGACGCAATGTCGCTGCCCTTCGAGGATAATAGTTTCGACGTCTACACGATCTCGTTTGGCATCCGGAACGTGACACGCCCGCAAGAAGCCCTGAACGAGGCGTACCGTGTTCTGAAACCCGGTGGTCGTCTGATGGTGCTAGAATTCAGCCAGCTCCCCAATCCCGGGATGCAATGGGCCTATGACCGCTATTCGTTCAACGTAATCCCGACGATGGGCCAAATTATCGCCAACGATCGGGACAGCTATCAATACCTTGTTGAATCCATACGTAAATTTCCGGATCAGGAGACATTTCTAGGCATGGTGCGTGACGCCGGATTCGAGCAGGCCAAATACCGCAACCTGAGCCTTGGTATTGCCGCACTGCATTCGGGCTGGAAAATCTGAAATGCGCGGACCCCACAACATCTGGCGACTGATCCGCACGGGCGCCACGTTCGAGCGGACAGGCGCAATGGAAGTGGTGCTGGACGCCCTCAGCGCGCCGCCGCTTTTGCGCGTGGTCCTGCGCGGACTGGTCTGGCCCTTCCGTTGGTTGGGGATCAAGGGCGACGTGACAATGCCCCCCGCCACCCGTGCGCTGACGGCACTGGGACCTGCCTATATCAAATTCGGTCAGGTCCTTTCGACCCGCCCCGATGTGGTGGGCGACGAGCTTGCGGTTCAACTCAGGGTTTTGCAGGACAAGCTCCCGCCCTTTTCGATCGGGCAGGCCAAAGCCAGTATCGAGGCGGAATTAGGCCTGTCTGTAGATGAGATTTTCTCTGAATTCGGGCCACCCGTCGCCGCTGCGTCTATCGCTCAAGTGCACCGCGCAAGACTGCGCGACACAGGCGAAGACGTTGCTGTCAAAGTGCTGCGTCCAGGCATCGAAAAGGCGTTCCGCAAGGATATCGACGCCTTCTATTTTGCGGCCAACGTGATCGAATCCCTGTCACCTGCATCACGCCGGCTGCGCCCCAATGATGTGATCGCCCATTTCGAAGGAGTCGTTCTGGGCGAATTGGACCTGAGACTCGAATCCTCCTCTGCCTCCGAATTTGCAGCCAATACAGCACAGGACAAAGGATTCGGGCTACCCAGCATCCAGTGGATGTTCTCTGCCCGCCGTGTGATGACCATGAGTTGGGTCGAAGGCCAGCCCCTGGGTGACAACGACGCCATCGACGCCGCGGGGCATAACCGGCGCGAGTTGGGTGAACGGGTGTTGCAACTGTTCCTGAACCACGCGCTGCGCGACGGTTTTTTCCATGCCGACATGCATCAGGGGAACCTGAAAGTCGCTGCGAATGGCGATATCATCGCCTATGATTTCGGGATCATGGGGCATATCGACGAATATACCCGCCGCGTCTACGCCGAGATCCTCTATGGATTCATCCGCAAGGACTACAAACGTGTTGCTGAAGTCCATTTTGAAGCCGGCTATGTTCCTGCAGATCGGGATGTGGATGAATTTGCCCGCGCGTTGCGCGCTGTCGGCGAACCGATCTTCGGGATGGATGCCACTCAGATTTCGATGGGACGGCTGCTCAGCTATCTCTTCGATGTGACCGAGCGGTTCGGCATGGAAACACGGACCGAGTTGATCTTGCTACAGCGTACCATGGTCGTGGTCGAAGGCGTCGCCCGGAGCCTCTATCCCCAGATCAACATCTGGGAAGTCGCAAAACCCATTGTCGAGGACTACATCAAGCAAAGTATTGGCCCACGTGCGGTTCTGCGTGATCTAGGCAAGACAGCGCAGGTCTTGGCCCGTTTCGGACCCCGCTTGCCGGGACTGGTCGAGGCTGCATTGATCCGACAGGCCAGTGCAGGTGATCCTCCGCCACGACAGAATCCGTGGTGGACGATCCTTTGGTTGGTTTTGGGCGCAACTGCAGGTGCTGGCGGGACAATTCTGGCCGTGATGTTGGTCTGACTGCTTAGGCGTGGACGTGTTTCAACGCCGCAAGTTCTGCTTCTAGCGCAGCGGCATAGGCGTGATCGGGTTTATCCCTTGTGATCTTCCAAAGGCAGTAAGCCGCCATGCGCCAATGGAGAAAAGGTAGCAATGCCTTGAGACGGGCTTCGGTTGCCCGATCGTTATAGGCGTCAAGAAAGCGGCGGCACTCTTGCTCCGACAGGGCTGTGCCCCGCGTGACATGTTGCATTGCAGGTGACAGAAACAAGGCCAGATCCAGAACCGGATCGCCCAGCGCCGGACATTGCCAGTCAATCAGAACGGGGACGGACAGGGCATCACGTGGTGAACAGACAAAATTGTCCGGAACCGGATCACCGTGCAAAATCTGGCGAATTCCGGAGGGTGGAACACTCCCGACGGGGCGCAGTTTCTGAATGTCGGCGGCAAGATCGACAGGTATCATCTTCAATATGGCAAACGTCTGATCCAGTAACGCCCGGGAGCCATCCGGTGCACCTGGAAGAGTCCGCAATCCGGATGGCACCGAGAGTTGATGCAGGGTCTTCAACACCTTAGCCGGCTGTTCCGGTCCTGCCCGCCAGTTCAACCCATCCTGATAGGCGTAGATCAGGATGGAACCCGAGGACAGGCTTCCATTATGGACGGGCGCAGGAGCAAGGCCTGTGTCTTTCAAATGCGCCAGGACCTTTGCTTCGGCGCCGGCATCATTCGCGAATAGCGGCGTTGCCGTCCCAGCGATATAGAGTTTGACGACAATATCCCCGGACGATCTTTGAACCCGCCAAAGCCTGTTGGAACGCCCGCCTTCCAGAGGGGTCCATTCCGCGCATTCCGGAACAAGACGCATCTCGACAAGCTGTCGCTTCAATGCAGGCAGAGGACCACTGTTCAAGATATCTCGCACAGGTTCGATGTCTCAGCCTCCTTATTTGGCAAAGCGACCGTAGCACCGGCTTTTCCCTATGGACATGACATATTGTCAGCGTCCACAGCCCTGTTCGTCACAGTCGCTGACGAACCTCATTGCAGTCGTTTTGTTCTCTGCTACCGCACGGCAGTGACTTTATCCGCAGCGATAACCGCGCCGCCCTCCATAAGCAGAACGGTTGCCCCATTTTCAATACGTGCCTCTATCACGCGCCCGTAGACTTCAGGAATAGATGTTTGTTGAAGTGTATCCTGAAGATAACTTTCCACCTCGAACTGGTAGAGACCTGACGGAAGGCTTTGCCCGGCGCCGTCCCGTCCGCTCCACTCGGCACTGTCATCAGTCAGGGAAAGGGGTCGGCTATCGACGACCTCGCCCCTGTCATTCCGAACAACCAAAATCGCCGAATCTGCAGTCGGCTCCGGCCTGACTTGAAGTGTCACGGGAAATCCGTCGAATCGCGCCGGCATGGGCGCCCGCGCATCCATACCGACCCAAGGCGCAAGCTGCGCCATACCGGCCTGCCCCATCTGCGTAGAAAGACCCTTGAGAAGATCATTCGTCAAAACTTGCTGCTCTACCGAGGAGAACGTTGCGAGTTGAACGGCAAAGTCCGAAGAATCCATGGGATTCAAAGGGTCCTGATTCTTCATTTGCGTGGTGAGCATTTTCAGAAACGTCTCGAAATCCGAATCGATCACTGGTTTCTGTGCTGCATTCACTGGTCGTGCTGCAACATTCGCACCCACTGCCTCCACAGTTGTCATTCTCTTTTCCTCTAGACTCGAATATCCAGACCGGCGTCCCGCTGGTTTGCGCCCTGCCCCTCTTGTGACGGCACACCAACCACGGTTGATGCGGCGACCTCAGGCGCGCCGGTCCATGCCTGCGCGCTATCGCGACCCCGATTGTGTTGCCCGAAAGTGAAACCGATTGTGCCATATCCGATCTGGCGCAGTTCATGCGCCAAATGGTCTATGTGGCGACGGATAAGGTCCAGCGTTTCCGGTCGCTCAGCGAGAATACTGATCGTGATTCCATTCTCGGCCATCACCATACTGATACGAACCTTTCCCAACTCTTGCGGGTCCAGAATCAGGTCAACCGGACGCTCGACTGCACGCAGCGTCGCATCGAATATCTGGTGCACAATCATTCGGGGCATCACGGAAGGGTTGGCTGAGAATTCACCACGCATTGCTGGCGCGGATTGCCCGCCCACAACCTCCAAAGCCGCCTCGGCAGCCATACCCAACGGTTCAACAGAGGAGGCGTCCAAGGCCGGAGTGGTAGAGGCAAGTTTCTCGGCCAGCCCGACTATGTCTGCTGGCACAGGGGTTATTGTCACAGGCAGCGCCAATCGCGCGTTTTGCGCTGGGGGCAAAACTGCCTGCTCAAACGTCTTGCCGGAATGGTCCACGACCGGTTCAGTTGCTTCAACTTGGACTACTGGCTGGGCTTCCAGACCTTTAGGGAACGGCAAAGGGATGACCTGAGGCAAGGCAATTGGGCCCGAAACAGGCAGTTGCACGACACCTGCCTTTCGTGTGGTGGCTGGCAAATCCTTGCCTGTCTCCATTTCAGGTGTGTTCCGCAAAACCGAACCATTTGATCGCGCCATTTGCGAAACATCCTCAAGAACTAATGTACCGTGTTTTGCTGTGTTACTTGTATGGGACGTCTTGTCCGGTTCAAAGGATACAAACCGCCCGACATCAGCCAATAAATCGCCTGCTCCCCGCGCAAGAGAGTTCGTATCCCGGGTCACTTGAATGTCAGAGGCTATGGATATTTGCTTTGCCCGATTTGTAGACGCAGACAACACAGGCCCGACCCTCAGGTTTTCAGTTATAAAACCATCGACCAACACAGAACCATCGACCAAACTGCTCTGCTGTTCAGGTAGCGGTGACGAAACAGGGACTGCTTCGGCCCGATCCGGCAAAAAGACAGCCTTGTCAGACCCCGTCATCATATTCGGGGAGGGGAAATCCGGAAGAGGTCGTGAACCGTTAGGCAAACGGACCAGTGTCCTATCATCCGGGTGACCAACGGTCCGCACGACATCCTGTTCCAAAGCAAAATCGGTGACGGGGGTCGCACCCGTGACCGTGGAACGAACAGTTTCACCAGAGACCCACGCAATTTGATCCGTGAACGAACTTTCGTCCTCCGTCCGGTTCAATGAACCAGAATCCGTTTCGGAACCAAATTCGACGCTAACAGATGCAAGCCCAATATCGGGCGCCTCTTCAATCCGGAGCACATCATTCTGCCCCGCAGGCACCGATTGAGCGGGTAGGATCACCACCTGCGCCGCTTCAAGGACATCGGAGAAATCGATCCTTTCGACCACGATTTCATGTTCGCCCACCTTGTGTCGCCCGCCAGCCGGAAGCTGACCCAAGGACAATCCCGAAATGCCCGGATGGGAACCACGCGAAGAAAGCATTTGTGGTGACAGGAACACTTTTTGACCTCCGAACGTCTCGTCTCCTTCAATATGCAGGTATCTGGTTACCGGTTCTTTACCGCTGTGTTGGCAAGATCCATAAAATTTCACAAAAGGAGCAATCCAATGTCAGACGGGCTTTCACCCTTCACCCTCAATGTTGATCCGCCTCAGAAGACGGGCAAACCTGCCAAAGATCCATTGCGGGAGACAGCAGAAAAGCTCGAAGCTAGTTTTCTTTCGGAGATGCTCAAACACGCAGGGTTGGGGAAAACCAGGCAGGAATTTGGCGGCGGCGCAGGCGAAGATCAGTTTGCGTCACTCCTGCGTGATACGCAGGCAAACGAGATGGTGAAATCGGGTGGAATCGGTTTGGCCGAGACCATTTATCTGGCTTTGAAGGATCAGCAGAATGGATGAAATACGGCCCACGAAGACTTCGCCTGCCCTGGTCAATACGCTGCTTTGTGCCTTGGGCGACCTGCTGGATCAAGAGCGAGAATCACTGCTGGCTGGCGATCTCGACGCGATTTCCCATAGCCTTCATGAAAAAGAGCGGCTGATTGAAGTCTTGAACGCCAAGGGAATGGAGCGGAGTCTGGAATTGTCGCGGTTGAGCGAAAAACTGGCGCGAAATCAGGCGCTTCTGGACGGGGCCCTGGAAGGGATCCGCACAGTGGCAGAGCGTATTTCAACCTTGCGCCGGATCCGGTCCACGCTTGAAACTTATGACAAAAGTGGTCGGAAAATGACAATCGAAGCCACGCGTGCGACGCAAGTCGAGAAACGGGCATGAGACCGGATTTGGTTCAAATCCCGCGTAATTCAAAGGGTCAGATTAGGAAACATTTAGGAGTTGGACTGCAATTGTCCTGAGGCATCCGGAAGGGTGGCGCGAAACACCGGCACGGGTCGGAATTTGCACATGTCAGAAGGCAGAGAGTCGACCCTGATTGGGCGACATCATCACTTGGCGCAAAAGCGTCGCGCATGTCAAAAGGAACACAGACCATGTCCAGCATTCTGACCAACAACGGCGCCATGGTGGCGCTGCAAACACTGAAATCCATCAATACCAATCTCGGCAAGACACAAGATATGATCTCGACAGGCAAGTCTGTCGGAAACGCTAAGGACAATGCCGCACTATGGGCCATCTCGAAGGTGATGGAGTCTGATCTGAGAGGGTTCAAGGCTATCAGTTCAAGCCTTGCATTGGGTCAGTCGACCGTTTCAGTCGCGCGGCAGGCTTCCGAGCGCGTGACCGATTTGCTGACCCAGATGAAAGAAAAGATCGTTGCGTCGCAAGAAGACAATGTAGACCGCGTCAAAATCCAGTCGGATATCGATGCCTTGCGCGAGCAGATCACCGGCATCACGACGGCTTCACAGTTCAACGGCCTTAATCTTCTATCGAACCGGAGCACGACTGCGGGTTCGGGCAGCGTAGACATACTTGCTTCTCTCGACCGTTCCGGCAGCGGTGTCTCGGCAAGCGATATTTCTGTCCGCAAACAGGATCTTGGTACGACAGCAAGCGCTATCAACGGTGCCACATGGACCATTGGAACCGCAGTCGACAGCGGGACGCTGAATGGCACGCAGACCGATACACTCACGCTTGCAGCACCTTCGGCAGCAGGACAGGTCTTTGGCCTCAGCATTTTCGGGACGGACGCCGACGACAGCGCTTTCGTGCAGGCTGACTATCGCACCGGTGCGGCCGCGACACCTGCGTCCATCGCGGAAGCAACCGAGATCCGCTACATCTCCAGAGAAGGCGATACTGCAGCAGATGTGGCGAAAGGGCTGGCAAACGCCTTCAAAATCTATGCCGCTGCAAATGATCTGGACGCGGACGTCCTGAGCATTGACGCCAGTGGAGGAACACTTGCTGTCGCATCGACTGTAACAAGCGCGACCGATACGATCTCGGTCGGGATTTTCAATCCGCAAGCAGGAGCAGGGTCGTCCGCAACAATTGGGGGAGGTCTTGAAGCGCTCAACCAGATCAATGTCGGTAGCGCCTCTGGGGCAGCATCTGCCTTGACCTCTATCGAGTTCATGATCGAGACAGCGATTACATCTGCCGCAGCTTTCGGTTCTGCACAGGGACGGGTCGACACGCAAGCTGCATTCGTCAGCCAGATCAGTGACGCATTGCGTTCGGGGATCGGCACACTCGTGGATGCCGATATGGAAGAGGCGTCCGCACGCCTGCAGGCCCTGCAGGTACAGCAGCAGTTGGGTATCCAGTCTTTGTCGATTGCCAATCAGGCCCCGCAGTCGATCCTCTCGCTGTTCCGGTAAGCACGTCCGGCACGGAAGCGTTCGCGGACGCCTCCGTGCCGTCTTTCTGACCTTCAAAAACCTGGAAAGGAAACGACGTGAGCACATCAAGCCTCGCACAGACCGCTTATCAGCAAATCGCAGCCCCGATAAGAACAGCACGCGGCACCGAATACGAGATTCTGGCACGTATCACACATAGTCTGAAGAAGGCGAACCTGTCCGGCAAAGCTGGGTTTCCCGATCTGGTTTCGGCGCTTCATGACAACAGACAGCTATGGTCGACCTTTGCTGTGGACGTTGCCGACCCCCAGAATGGGCTGCCGCAGGACTTACGGGCCAAGATCTTCTTTCTCGCGGAGTTCACCATCGCCCATACAAGCAAAATACTGTCCGGATCCGCCAAAGTGGCACCGCTGATTGAAATCAATACCGCGATCATGGCTGGATTGCGTGGGCAGGGTCAGGGGCACAAACCATGAGCGGTCTCGTTCTCAAGTTGAGTCCCAAAGAACGTGTGTTGATCAATGGTGCTGTGATCGAGAACGGCGATCGGCGCAGTCGGTTGTCGATTATGACGCCGAATGCCCATGTACTCAGGCTTCGTGATGCCATCCATCCGGACGAAGTGACAACTCCGGTCCGCCGTGTTTGCTTTGTTGCGCAACTGGTCCTGTCAGGCGACGCAGATCCCGCAGACCAGCGCTTGCCAATGCTACGGCGGATTGAAGAATTGAGCAGGATCATGACGGACACAGATAGCCGCAACCATCTTGCCGCGGCTACTGATGCGATCATTGCGGGTCAGTACTATACCTGCCTTAAAGCTTTGCGATCTCTTATTCCAAGAGAAGAGCGCTTACTGGCCGTTGCACGGATATGAGTTTTCAGCCGGTCATCCCGCAAACCGGTCTGGCCGGTTGGCGCTTTCTTGAAAGGACGATCGAACGTCAGACAGGTGTATTCGATACCAAACCCGAATTGATCCGCGATACGGCCTATTTTGAGGCGAATATAGGCAAGATATCATCGCCAGAGCAGCTTGTCGCCGACAGACGTCTCTTACGGGTAGCACTTGGGGCGTTCGGCTTGCAGGACGATATCAACAACCGGTTCTTCATTCGAAAGGTGTTGGAAGGCGGGGTTCTGAACGAGACATCATTGGCAAACAGACTCGGCGATGAAAGGTACCGCGAACTCACACGCGCTTTCGGTTTTGGCGATCTCGCGATCCCCAGCAGTAAACTGTCTGACTTTGGGCCGAAGATCACAGAACGGTTCCGTCGTCAGCAATTTGAACTTGCGGTTGGCGAACAGAACGAAGCGCTGCGATTGGCTTTGAACGCTGCGCGCGAATTACCGTCGCTTGCGGCAAGTCCCGACAGTGACAAGACAAAGTGGTTCCGCGTGATGGGACGCCCGCCCCTGCGAACCTTGTTCGAAACGGCCCTTGGTCTTCCCAAAAGCTTCGGGACTCTGGATCTGGATCGGCAGCTATCTGTCTTTCAGGATCGCGCCCGTAGCCAGCTTGGACTTTCGGGTTTGAGCGAACTCGGCGACCAGAAAATGCAGGACAAACTGATACAGCGCTTTCTTCTGCGTGCCGATGGCGGGAACGCATTTTCGAACAGTTCTGCCTCTGTTGCTCTTGATTTGTTGATGGCGAAGCGCCGTTAGCGGACCGCGTGCCCTACCAATCATGCCGATAATGACCTTAGGGCAAAGCCCGTGGTCGCGGGTCTGCAACTCCGCCGCTCTTGGATGCCACACGTGAAAGCTGGGCAGGCAAGACTGGTGCTGCGGGATGCACGACATTGCTATGCAACGGTTTCGCACGACGCAGGATCAAACCCAAACGCGCAAAGCTGTTCGCGGAGTCGAACCGCTCCTCCTCCGCCAGAAATGAATCGATATCTGACCACACCCCGATTGCCCTATCCAGAAGCGGATCGCTGCCTTCGACATACAACCCTGCGCGTATCATCAATTCCGATTGCTGATAGGCTCCAAGCAAACGGCGCACATCTGCAATCAGGCCGTTTTCACCATCCGAAGCCGCGGCAGGCAAACTTCTGGAAATGGAGCGCAACACGTCAATTGCAGGATAGCGCCCGCGTTCTGCAATTTTCCGGTCCAGAACCACATGCCCGTCAAGAACGCCGCGCAGGATATCCGCAACAGGCTCGTCCATATCTGATCCGGCCACCAAAACGCTGAAGACAGCGGTTATATCTCCGCTTTCGTCGGCTCCGGGACCCGCGCGTTCACACAAGGACATAATTGAATGGGCCAATGACGCGGGATATCCGCGCAGCGTTGCGGGTTCCCCAACTGCTACCGCAACCTCACGATGAGCTTCGGCAAATCGTGTGATGGAATCCGCCAGCATCAAGACATGCAGCCCCTGATCACGAAAATGCTCTGCCACAGCCATCGCTGTCCACGCACAGCGGCGTCGCACAGCAGCAGATCTGTCGGATGTTGCCGCCACAACAACGCTGCGCGCCATACCTTCGACGCCAAGCACGTTCTGAACAAACTCGCGCAGTTCCCGTCCACGCTCGCCGATCAAGGCAACGACAACGACATCAGCTTGCACATGGCGCGCGAGATGTCCCAGCAAACTGGATTTACCAACACCAGAGCCCGCAAAAAGCCCGATCCTCTGACCGCGCACGATGGGCAACAGCGTGTTCAGAACCGCCATCCCTGTCTCAAGCCGCTCACCGAAACCGCGCCGGCGCCCCGGCGGCGGCGGGTCCGCCAAAAGGGGGCGACCATGCAAGCCGGGCCAAAGTGGTCGCCCGTCAAGCGGGGCACCCAAAGGGTCGATCACACGTCCCAACCATGCGTTAGTCGGCGCGATGTCGGCAGCGTCCAGAAGAAGAACGCGATCATTCAGTGCTACTCCGTCTGTTCCACTGTCGGGCAACATCAACAGATCTTCGCGAGTCAATTGGACAACCTCGCCTTCCAGCGGCGCATATGCCCCGCGCAAGACATGCAATCTGTCACCAATCCGTGCCATACGGCCCAAACCTGTGACCCGCAGATGCGCAGCCCCGACAGCACTGACCCGTCCTATGTGACGCATCGCCTTCAGGCGCGCAATCTGGACGCGCAGGTTTTCCAGTTCAATGTTGCTCATCTGCGATTCCGATTTTGCTTCTGAAAACAATTTCTAAAGGAATCAGGGTTAAGCCTTGGTTTCAGAAACCCGAGGGAGAAGCCCGGATGCACCAAAAAATCACTCTTTTCCGAATGGCGCACGCTATGGCAAGCCATGCTGGTGCAAGACAAGCCGTGATCGCGCAGAACATCGCAAATGCGGACACACCAGGATATCGGCCGCGTGATTTAGTCCCTTTCGCCGATATGGTCACCGGCCGCGGTGATCTGGCGCCGCGCGCGACCCGCGCCAAACATTTTGATGCAGAAACCCAGCGCAACGGTCCGAAGATCATTAATTCCAAAGTGACAGGACAAACCAATCCAAACGGCAACGGGGTCTCGCTTGAGGAACAGATGCTTCATGCCGTCGATGTGAAACGTCAGCATGATCGCGCTCTTGCGATCTACAAATTCTCCCTTGGCGTGCTGCGCAGCAGCATTGGCCAACGCTAGAAAGACGCACGATGACGGAATTCAATCACTCTCTTGCCGTATCTGCCAGCGGACTGAAAGCTCAGGCCGCGCGGTTGCGCCACCTGTCCGAGAATATCGCAAACGCCGACACGCCAGGCTACCGGCGCAAGACGATCCCTTTCCAGACCGCTTTTACACCGCGTGACGGGGTTAATCGCGTCACCACAGGTCAGGTAAAACTTGACCCCACGAAGCTGGAGCAGATTTTCGACCCCTCCCATCCGCTTGCGGATGAAACGGGTCACTTTGATGGATCAAACGTCAATCTCGTGGTCGAGATTGCAGACGCCCGCGAAGCACAGCGCAGCTATGAGGCGAATCTCAAAATGTTTGATCAGGCACGCGAGATGTCCTCGGGCCTGATGGACCTGCTGCGTCGCTAACCTCTCATTGATCAAGGAGAAACCTGATGGATATCAAAACCGGATTTGCCGCATCCCAATACGCAGCCTTGCGCCCCGCAACCGAACCAGCGCCTGATATGTCGGCATCGGCCTTCGGGCTGGCGCGGGATTTTGCAGCAACCCTAAAGGAAGGCGAAACCGTCGCGCGCGCCGCGATGACAGGAAATGCGGACCCGCATGCCTTGGTGCAGGCTCTGGCACAAACGGAACTCGCCGTGGAAACGGCTGTCACTCTGCGCAACAAGGTTGTCGAAGCCTATCAGGAAATCCTGAGGATGCCGGTCTAAGACATATGGACGAGTCTGTTTTCTTTGACACCCTGCGGCAAGGCCTCTGGATTGCGCTGGTCATCTCTGTCCCGATCCTGGCGGTTGCCCTGATTGCCGGCCTAACAATCGGCCTGTTTCAGGCGCTGACATCCATTCAGGAAATGACCCTGACTTTCGTTCCAAAACTGGCTGCGATCGTTGCGGTGTTCTGGGTCTCAATGGGGTTCATGTCCCAGACCCTAGTCTCGTTCTTTCAGGACCAGATCATTCCCTTAATCGTCGGAGGCTAGAATGGACAATGCGATCTACACAAACCTGACGCGCCAGACAGGCCTTCTGCGGGAAATGCAGGTTGTTGCGAACAACATCGCGAATACGGCAACCACCGGCTTTCGCCAAGACAATCTGATTTTCTCGGAACACGTCAAGCACATTGACGGCGGGGCGTCCCTCTCGATGGCAACGGCCTCTGTGCGGAATACGTCCTTCCTGCAGGGCGCTCTGACACAAACCAGTGGACCTCTCGATCTGGCTATCGAAGGGGACGGGTTCTTTCTGATCGAGACACCGCAAGGACAAAGACTGACACGGTCCGGACATTTCTCCTCTTCCCCGCAGGGAGAGTTGGTCACCTCCGACGGGAACCGCGTTCTGGACACTGGCGGCGCACCTGTGTTCCTGCCGCCCGATGCCATAGATGTTGCGGTTGCGGCAGACGGAACTCTCAGCGCCGCCGGTGTTCCCCTGGCACAGATTGGTCTGATGCAACCAGTGGATCCCGAGAACATGCTCAGGGAAACGGGTGTTCTGTTCCGTGCGGATGCGGGCTTCGAGCCTGCGGATTCAGGGCGTATCGTTCAGGGCTTTCTTGAATCTTCCAATGTAGACCCGATCAATCAGATCGCCCGGATGATCGAAGTTCAACGCGCCTATGAAATGGGTCAAAGCCTGCTTGAACGCGAAGACGAGCGTATCCGAGCTGCTCTTAATACCTTCATCCGATAGCGGATTTCCCGCTGAATTAACCGGCACAGGAGTTGCAGAATGCGCGCCCTCAAAATTGCTGCTACTGGAATGGCGGCCCAACAGATGCGGGTCGAAACGATTTCGAACAACCTCGCGAATATGTCCACCACCGGCTACAACGCACGGCGCGCCGAATTCTCGGACCTGCATTACCAGCAGATGACGCGTGCTGGAACGATCAATGCCGCAGACGGAACCGTTTTGCCAACCGGGGTGCAGCTTGGACTTGGAGTCCGGCCAGCTTCCGTGTCGATGCAGATGGCGCAGGGCGCGCTTTCGGAAACCGGCGGTGATCTTGACCTCGCAATCGAAGGGCGCGGCTATCTTGAAGTATCGCTACCGTCCGGTCAGGCCGCCTTTACCCGCGACGGCGGACTGAAGCGATCAGCCGAGGGTCTGATCGTTACGTCGGACGGCTTTCCTGTCGTACCGGAAATCGTTGTGCCCGAGGACGCGCGAAGTCTGTCCATCAACGCGTCGGGCGAAGTATACGCCTATTTTGCTGAAGCCACAGAAGCACAGTTGCTTGGACAGCTCACTCTTGCGAGCTTCACGAACCCCAAGGGGCTTGAAGCGATCGGCGGCAATTTGTTCGTGGAAACCGAAGCCTCGGGGCCTTCTCTCGTCGCAGAGCCGGGTCTGGATGGTCTGGGCACATTGCGCCAAGGCTATCTTGAGGACAGTTCCGTCGATCCGGTGCGCGAGATTACCGAACTTATCGAAGCACAACGCGGCTATGAACTAAACGCCAAGGTGATCTCGGCGGCCGATCAGATGCTTGGCGCGACGACACAGGTGCGATGATGCGAACAATCGCAGCTCTTTTCTTCATGGCGGTTTATTCGCCTACGCTCGCTGACACCGTGGTTGCGACAAGGGCGATCCGCGCCCAGACAATTCTGACGGAACAGGATCTCGCCATCCGGCCGCTTGAAACCGCCGGGGCCTATACAGACCCAGGCCTGCTGGTCGGATTGGAAACCAGACTGGCGCTGTATCCTGACAAACCTGTTCGACCGGGCGACGTGGGGCCGGCCGCGATCGTTGATCGAAACCAGACCGTTCTGTTGGTCTATACCTCCGGCGGGCTCAAGATCACCACCGAGGCCCGTGCCCTTGGGCGTGGGGGGGTAGGCGAGCATCTGCGCGTTCTCAATCTTGCGTCGCGCATGACAGTCGCAGGCAAGATCCAACCTGACGGCAGCGTTCTGGTTAAGTAAAGAGGAAAAACCCATGTTCCGCCTGATCAGTGTCTGCTGTTGTGTCGCCATTCTTGCTGCCGCCTGTGGCCGTGAAGCGCATATGGGTAGGGTTCCGCCATTCACACCCAGCATCAGCAGCATCGAGCACAGCGCCATGCTATCACCGGGTTTGCCCCTCTTGACTGTTGTCGAAGCACCAGTGTCGCGGGCTTCGCTTTGGACAGGCGGCAGACAGTCACTGCTGGGCGACCGTCGCGCTATGCAGCGTGGTGATATCCTGACCGTTGTCGTCGAAATCGACGAAAAGGCCGAAATTTCCAACACAAGTGCAAGATCCAGAAGCGGGTCTGAAAGCCTCGGAATACCGCAATTGTTCGGTATCCCCCAACGCCTGAACGAAAGACTGCCCGACGGGGCCACAATGGCAGGGGCAGTATCAATTGATTCTGACAGCGACTCGCGCGGAACAGGGTCGGTTCGCCGCAACGAAAAGCTGACATTGCGGATCGCGGCCACAATCCTCGATGTGCTGCCGAACGGCGTGCTATCGATCCAGGGATCGCAAGAGGTCAGGGTCAATTTCGAGATGCGCGAGCTCTTTGTGACAGGCTTTGTGCGTCCTGCTGACATAAGCCGACAGAATGAGATTACATATGACAAGATCGCTTCGGCCCGCGTGTCTTATGGTGGCAGGGGGCAGATCAGCGACATGCAGCAGCCCCGATACGGACAACAGTTATTGGACGCGCTTTTGCCGTTTTAAGGAACTCCGATGAAAAAGTTACTGCCGGTTTTTCTTGCCATGTTCGGAATTGGCGCGGGTATCGCCGCCGGAGTTGTCTTGAAGCCTGATCTACCGGCTGACACCGTTGCTTTGGAGGAGGGAAACCCCTGCGGGCAAATCCCAACCGAGCCCGAAAGCATTTTTGAATCAATATCGTACCGCGATCCGGCAAACCAGGAATATGTGAAGATGAACAACCAGTTCATCATCCCTGTCGTTGTTGAAGAACGGGTCCGTGCTCTTGTTATTCTGTCTTTAAGTGTCGACATCGAGAAGGGGCATTCCCAAACCGTTTTTGATCGCGAACCAAAGCTGCGTGACGCTTTTCTGCAGGTTTTGTTCAATCACGCCAATATCGGTGGATTTCAGGGTTCTTTTACGGAAAACGCAAACATGGCCATTTTGCGCCGCGCCTTAAAAGACGCAGGGCAGAGTGTTTTGGGTAAGGTTGTAAACGATGTTCTGATTACCGACCTTGCGCGTCAGGATGTATGATCGGAACATTCGGTCAGTTTGCGTTGTCACGCCTCTGGCGGTTCAGCTTTGCTTCTACCTGAAACTGATCCCTGATTGCATCCGCTGCCTGTGACCGCCCGAAAGCCTTGCGCAACGCGGTCGAGGATATCTCCTTTCTTGCAAGTACATTTGCGAGCCGCGTGTTCATTTCGATCTTATGGCGGGTCAGCCAGGCTTGCCACAACAGATCCGCGCCGACCGCGCGCATGCCGTGATGCTCTGTTTTGCATGATGTGTTGGCAAAATCTGCATTGCCCAAACGCACCAAAGCGTGGCGAAGCGTGGCTTCTTCTTGGACGAGTTTCTGGTTGAATGAAAGCCTCTGCTGAAAAACCAAGTCCATAAGCTGCGCGATCTCATCTGGTTGTTTCTCTATCATTTCGATCTTTTAACCTTCCGCCTCATGGTTTCAGCAAAGCGGACCGCAGCAGCAACAGCCTTGTAGTGTTCGGGTGCGATTTCCGATCCGATCTCTGTCATCGCGAAAAGGGCGCGGGCCGTCGCAGGATCACGATGCAAAGGGACGCCGTGCTCTGCTGCAAGTTCACGAATTCTGGCCGCAATCTCGTCGGCACCCTTTGCGACGCAAACCGGTGCCTCACCCTTTTTGCGGCTCCAGTGCAGGGCAACGGCGTAGTGGGTCGGGTTCACGATCACCACATCAGCCTTGGGCACGTCCAGCAGCATCCGGTTGCTTGCGATGTCATTCGCACGGCGCCGCCGTTCCTGCTTAAGGTGCGGATCGCCTTCCGATTCCCTGGCTTCATCACGCATCTCCTGAAAAGACATCCGGTTCTTGCGGATGTGATCCTGTCGCTGCCAGATCAAATCTCCCAACCCGATAGCGAGGGCGACCAGAACAACGACAGTCACGAAAGCCACCAGAAGATCGGACAAGGTAATCATTGCGATCTTTGGCTCTGTCCAGATGGATAGAGCCATCTTTTCCAAGTTTGCCTGAACAAGGAACCATAGCGCACCCGCATAGATCGACAGTTTGAGCAGACTTTTTGCAAACTCGAACAACCCGCTTCGGCCCAGTTTCTGTGCGGCATTTGCAATGGGCGAAACGCGTGACATCTTGGGAACAAGGCGCGACGGGGTAAAAACAAACCCGTTCTGTACAAAAACACTGGCGAGTGAAAAGGCCGCTGGCAAAAGCACCCAAGGCGCCAGAAAATACAGAACGCCCTCCAAAAGCCGGTTCACGGAAGAGGCCCCTGACGCGTCGAACATCAGGGGCGCCAACTGGTCTGGCCATTCCAAAAAGGAGGACAGCAAAGCACCCAAGTCTGAAAACGAACCGGCTGATACAACAAGGCATGCGATCAAGAAACCGGCATAGCCCGCTGCAGTCGTCAGGTCGTTGGACCGCGCAACGTCCCCTTTGCTGCGGGCCTGTTCCAGTTTTCGTTGGGTTGGTTCCAGTGATTTTTCGCTGGCGTCTTCTGTGGATGCGGCCATTGGCTTGACCTACAACGACGCGCTGAATGGATTGGTGGCAAATACCTGCAACGCCCTGATCCAAACTGCCAGCATCAAGGGCACGAACAACAACAAAAGTATCAAGCCGACCAATGTAATGGCGGGCGCGCCAATGAAGGTGACCATGAGCTGCGGCATCGCGCGATTTATGACACCGAGCGTCAGATTGTACAAAACTGAAATGATCAGAAAAGGTGCGGCAAGGCTGAAGGCAAGGGCGGTGCTGTGGGCGATCTGATCGAGACCCCAACGCGCCAGATCCGACGGCACTGGTAGCTGCCCCGCAGGCAGAGCGTCATAAGACAAGATCAATGCTTCTGCAACCTGTACGTGCAATCCCGACATCGTGGCCAAGGCAAGACCGGCCACAAGCAGGACCTGACCCACGGCGGGCATCGGGTCTACACCCGCCCCCCCAAGGATCTGCGAAAGCGACAGCGCCTGCGCCGCAATCACGCCGGCCATCTGCAGAGCCATGACAAAAAGGCGAAACCCAATACCGAGGATCAAGCCGTTGACTGGCTCGGCCACAAGATAGGGAATAAAAGAGGTCATCAAGCGATCGGCTGGCAGGTTCTCGATTGGCATAGCTGCAGCAACGATCATTGTGAAACACAGCCCCACAGCCAGTTTGACCCGTACCGGCACGGTCTGTTCCCCGAACGCGGGAAGCACCATCACTACACTCCCGACGCGTAAGAACACTAAAAACCCGTACCACAATGCCAACTGGCCATTCGCGAGCAGCAATGGAAGATGACTTGTCACGCCGCGACCACGCCGACCAAAGAGGGTCGCGCCTCCAGACCGATTTCCTCAAAGGACAGCACAGGATTGGAGATACCGCGCGCTTTCAAGACAGTTCGCAAGAAGCGCCGGCGTTGTGTCGAAGTGACCAAAGCGGGAAAGATACCACGATCTACCGCTGCGTTTACCTGATCACTTACAGCCGAAGCCAATCGGTTGAAAACTTCCGGCGGCAGCGCAATATCCACGGCACCTCTCTCACCGTCTATCTGATAGGTCGCGAATACATCCTCCCATTCAGATGCCAGTTGAAGCAAGGGGATACTACCATCCTCGCGACGCAGTTCAGCCACCAGTTGAAATCCGAGGCGGGCGCGCACATGGTCACATATCGAGCCGGCAGTCGAAGACTGTCGCCGACCCTCTGCTGTGGCCTCAAGAATGAGCGGCAGATTCCGGATGGATACCTGCTCTTCCAACAGCAACCGCAATACGGCGTGTAGCATATCGATAGAAACATGGTCGGGTATCATTTCGTCCAAAAGCCTGCGGTTCGCCTCGGCACGGATGGGATCGGATAAACGGGTCATCTCGTCCAGAATACGCCGGAGGGACTTCAGGCTAAGCAGTCTGCCAAGGTTCCGCTTTATTACCTCCAGAAGATGTGTAGCAAGGACCTCTGCAGGAGTCACAACTGTGATGCCTGACAACGCCATCGCGTCTTGCGCGTCGGAGGCAATCCACCTTGCCGGCGCATTATAGACAGGTTCGCGGACATCTTTCCCGACTGGCAACAGGTCAATACCTCCATGATGCAAGGCAAGAACCTCCTCGGGATAGATACGTGCGCGCACCACCTCAACACCTTGCAACCGGATCACATAGTAGCCAGGCGGAATGGTGTGGTCGTCAGTCAACCGTATCTCAGAAAGGATGAGGCCAAAGGTTTTGGCGACGTGCAGTCGCATATTTGTAATACGCGCATCAAGACCTGTTCCCGGGTCAAGCACCATACTGACCAGATCGGGCGCAAACTCGACATGGATGTCGTCGACATCAAGAACATCACCCATGGCGGAGACAGGACTTTGGGTTTGGTGTGGTTCAGGTAAATCGGCCTGCTTGCGACCATCTATCTTGTTGCGTTGGATAAAAACCGCGCTAAGTCCCAAGATTACGCTTCCAACTATGAAAGGGCCAAACGGGAGCCCAGGAAGAAACGCAAAAAGCCCCAGCAGAAGACAAACCGTGCCTAAAGCGGCCGGATGACGCCCCAATTGAGCCGTAAGCGCCAGATCGGTGGAGCCCGAGGCTCCGCCACGCGCCAAAAGCAAGGCAGCCGCGATCGAAATGATAACGGCCGGGATTTGCGTGACCAGACCATCGCCGACTGTAAGGATCGCATAGGTTTCAAATGCCGTTGACACGGGCATATCGTGAATGACGGTACCCATGACCAACCCCATGACCAAGTTCAAAATAGTGATCAGAAGCCCTGCAATGGCATCACCCTTCACGAATTTTGACGCACCATCAAGCGATCCGAAAAATGTTGTCTCTTGTTGCTCGCGCTCACGTCTAGCTTTCGCCTCTGTATGGTCGATGGCACCAGCGGCCAGATCGCTATCTATGGCCATTTGCTTTCCGGGCATCGCATCAAGTGCAAAGCGGGCACCCACTTCAGCCATACGGGCTGCCCCTTTGGTAATGACCAGAAAGTTCACAATCAACAGAACGCAAAATACCACTAGGCCCAGAAAGATACTGCCGCCCATGATAAAATTGGCAAAACCTTCTATGACATCCCCGGCCGCGTCTGTTCCCGTGTGTCCTTCCCCAATAATCAGCTTTGTTGAGGAAATGTTCAGCGACAGCCGCAACATCAAAGTCGCCAACAGGACGGTTGGAAAAGCCGAAAAATCCAGAGGGCGCTCTATGAACAACGTGACTGTGAATATTAGGACAGCCAGTGCGAAAGAAAGCGCGAGGCCGATGTCCAGAATTATCGAGGGAACAGGCAAGATCATCATGATGATGATCCCCATAAGCGCGAGCGCTAAAAGAACGGTAGGTCGCACCAAGACCTCAACCCACATAGGCTTATCCCTCGGGCAAGGACTGCAGATTGATGACAGGTGTCACAGCAGTCGCATTTGGAAGCGGCACAAGGGAAGCCAGACCAGAAATCGGGCCATCTTGAATTAACGGAAAACGGTTCTGGCGCGGCTCACGCGCAGTCGGTAGAGAAGGAACGAATACAGGAGACTTGCTTGAGTCAACTTCGGCAAACGACGACCGAAATTTGACCATATACCGGTCCGCATATTCCTTCGTTCTTGAGTGATACGCACCAACGGCCTTTGTCCAGTCCCCACTCTTGGCATAAAGGGATTTGAGAAAGGAGGCTGCGTAGCGGGCATTTTCTATAGGATCAAACATCTGTTCAATCGAAGTAAAGGCCGCGCCGTGCCACCTGTAACTGATCTGGAAGCAACCTACATCGAAATTTCTTGATCCGGTTTTGAAATGGTCAAACACAAATGTCAGCGCTTCGTTTTCAGTATCAAACCATAAGCTGCGACCCTCCATGTTCACTGCCCACGGCCACGGGTATGTATTACCCTGTGCGCTACGCCCTGTTTCTGTTCGCGCAATTGCCAGCAAAACTCGCTCAGGAATACCAAAATCTTTCGAAGCTATCCTAGAAGCTTCATCGCAAAGATTGGATACGTGGCTGTTGTGTGGTCCGATTGTTTTGCTTTGCAGAGCCGACGGCGTAAAGACCAAGAAAACGGAAGCATTTACCAAGCTTCCGAAAACTACGGCTAAAGCCAGTTGAATTTTACAATATCGTCGAATTCGAAGCAATACGATACTCACTATTTATTCTTCATTCTGGGAAGCAGCTACAACTCTCTAAAGTTCTTCTTTCTCTTACCAAATGAGCAATACACTTAATGTCTTAACGATAGGTCACTGTAATTTACTCTTCGCGGGCATACTAACGTGATTTTTTTCTACTGGACTATTTGAAAATTATCCAAAAACTCCTTAAGTTTTTGCCGCGTTGAGTTACTTTCAGTAATAAGGTCTTTGGCTTGACCAAGGGTGACAAGCTGCCTTCGCTTGTTTTCATCAGAATCCAACCCTTCTGACGGTTCCGTCTGTCCAAACATCAATTCAGCAAGTTCCGAGACATTCGCGACACCAAGCTCACGAGATCCATCACTCTGATTTATTACGGGTAGAAAACGTTGCTCGTCTTCGAAAGCCCTAGAATGAAAACTCTCGAGGGTTTTATTCTCAGCAGTGGTCAAACCAAGATCGCCCCTCCGATCACGAGAAAAGGTGTTGCCTTCATTTTGTAAAGGAAGTTCCACCTGTTCATTTACTAGATACCTGGAAGCTGAATTAGCTAAATCATGGGAAAATTCTTGATTTACCTCTATTGTTGATTCTCCAGAAAGTAAATCGTCTCGCTGTGCTAAGTCTTTAAATCCCAATGACAGCAACCTTTCCACTAATACACTTCGAGCCTGAATTGACATATCAGGTAAGCCCGCCTGCGCTGCTATAGCCAGAAAATCTACGTCTGATGCGTGACTAACCAGTCGCTCAATAACTTGTGACATCGCTTCAAGTCGGCCTTGATGCGATATAGTATCTTTTGTTTCAATCAGATAATCTATAGCGGTCTGAAATTGATCGGAATATGCAAGAGCAATTATGTGAGTATAATTGAGATCCTTCTCGATGTCTGTACCTCTATACTCAAAGATATATGACTCGAGAACTTCTATTAGTTCTCTCTCAACACTGTGACTCTGATTTATTTTTGATTTAATCAGGTCGATAAGGGCGATCGGAGCTAGCTCTGAGTTTAGTCGAGAAACTTGCTCCAAACGAATTTGAGCCTCGGGCTGATTAGACAAATCCAGACTTAGCTTTGCTTTGGACAACTCAATATAAGGTGAAATTTCAGAATTGTTACTAGATATGCTGGCAAGTATAGCATCAGCTGCTACTGTCTCTCCAGCTTTCGAAAGTCGTGCGGCAAGTTGGGGGCCGATATTTTCTTTCAGATTTCGTGGCAACGCCTCGAATGCCAGACGAACAGCACGCGTATTTATCCCTGACGCTTTGGGTAAAAATTCTAGGGACATGGCTGACCAAAGGGAAGCTGGACCCTCACATTGGAGCATCCCTTGGAAAGTTGTATTCTCGGCATCCCAACCCTGGTCCAAAATCTGCGACAAGCTGAAGATAACTGGGGAGGCCTGTTTAAGATCCGGCACCAACGACAAGGCGGCCATAGCTTCAACTCCAAATCCAAAATAAATATAGTGCCTAGCCAAGGCCAAAACGCTCGCTGAATCCAGCTTGTCTAAATCTTGAACTAAACTGCGGTTCCAAAGGGCTAATCCATCGGAAAAATTTTGACTTGCAGACCACTCACCAATGTTCAGATCGCTTTCTGCCAAACAATTGGTATCTTCGCCCGCAGAGCGGTCTATTGCTCGACCATCAGGATTTTGACCTTCATCCATATGTGTTTGGATGTTTTCGACCCGCTTCAGGCGGTGAATGACGTCAGGTTTTTTTGCGTCCGCATTACCTACCTGGTCAACATTCAGAATGCCACGTCTTGTAGCTAGTTTGATCGCGTTCAATAATGAAACATCTACACCTTCTACGCGACTATCCATGTCACTTTGATTTGACCGTTCTTGAAGGTTCTCTCGAAAAATTGCTGCACTGGTAGGTGCGCTGAGCGATGCTTCAGTTCGATTATCAAAGAATTGCGATAATTCTGGATCATCCTGCTGACTGATGAAAAAGAGTGGTAATATCTGTGATGTTTGCAAGGGTTCACTCCTGCGTATTCCAGTCATTATCCGATCGGATACATCCGCAGTAAGTTCAAATGGGAAAGTTTCTCCAACATCGATCACAAGAAATTCTCTGTCTTGTGTGAAGGTTCGAAACCCGCATTCACATGCAAATTCCACGCGAATAGTTCTTTGATCTGACTGAATCGAAATATTCGCGATGCGTTCACGATCAATCCGTGCAAAAGTATTTGTAACATCGATTTCGTCAGGCTCTGTTGGAAACTGGATTTCCAACCCATAAGCCGTGGGTATGACCCTTGGGCTCATGTCATCTGGAAGGTTGGCTACAATTCTCGTGAACTCACCGTGTTCTCCTGTTCGTACAATTAGCGTTTGTGCCGTTGCAACATCCGCAGCCGCCAACAGGAAGAAGAGCGAAGCAATCAACCGGATCATGCTGCTTCCTGTTTGATAGTTTTGAGAGCTTCTTCAAGGTCATTGAAGCTGGGCCGACAGTGAGATGGCGTATTCTGACGTCCGACTTCGATGCAAATGTTAGTTGGATGATTGTAAAGATTGGCGACAAGAACCTCTCGGATCAGTTGATAGAAATGGGCGTCTTCCTCGACTACATTCTTCAACTTTGAGGCGAATGGGTCAACCAACCCGTAGGCTAGGAATACGCCAAGAAAAGTTCCAACAAGAGCGCCGCCGATCATCTTTCCCAGCACCTCAGGTGGCTGGTCAATTGAACCCATTGTTTTAATCACACCAAGCACTGCAGCCACAATACCAAGCGCTGGAAGACCGTCTGCCACGGTCTGAAGTGCGTGACTTGAATGCATCGCGTGATGGAGGTTTTCATCTATTCTTTTTTCAAGCACCTCTTCGACCTGATGCGGGTCATCATAGCTCAGCGACGCTGACCGCAATGTGTCACAGATAAGGTGCACAGCTTCCCTATCCGCAAGAATTCGGGGATATCTCAAGAAGATTGCGGAGATTTCCGGGGCTTCAGTATGCTCTTCAATCGCGACCGGACTTTGCCTTGCAAGGCGGATAAGTTCATAGAGCAGGCACAACAAATCGCGGTAGTCTTGCGATGACCATTTCGGCCCTTTGAACACTTTACCCAGATCTTTCAAAGTGTGTTTCACTGCGGATGAATCATTGCTGATCAGGAACGCTCCTACAGCCGCGCCCCCAATCATCATCATTTCGAAGGGCAGGGATTTCAGGATGATTCCCAACTTTCCTCCAGCCAGAAGGTAGCCCCCAAAAACCATCACAAAAATCAGAACAACACCGACAATCCCCAACATCTTAGAATCTCCGATCAGGTCACTTTTCGAAAACTAAAGACCTCAGGTTAATTTTCTCCGAAATGTACTGGTCAATCCTGAGGGACCAAGGCATTTCGGCCCGCAAGTCTGATGCTAAGGGCATAGGCGACCTCGGGGCTCAAGCCACTCAGAACGCCCGCCGCCGATTCAGGCCGCATGCGGGCCAGAAAGCCAGCCGCAAATTCCGGCGCCATCTCCTCGAAAAGCAGTGCTGCATCTTTGGGTTTCATCGCTTCGTAAACTGAAACAAGCCGCGAAATGTCGTCCTCCGCAGCGGAATCGGCCAGCGCAATCGTATTGCGAAGTTTTTCCTCAACATCCGTCAAGCGTGCCAGTTTGGCCTCGACTTCCTGGTCGGCGAAAGCAAGCGCCTGCAAGCGTGCCCGCATCTGATCTTCTTTCTCGACAAGCGCTTGTTCACGGCTTTGAAATGCCGCCAGCAACCCCGCGAGCTCGGGTCGGGACGTGCATTCCTGCTCGGAAGGTTCACTGCCCAACTCTATGCCATCCGCATTTGCAAATGCCTTGCCCGCGCCAATACTGAAACGCATGAGTGCCGAGCTGATCAAAAGCACAGCAATAATTGAAAGAACTCCAAGCGTTCGATGGCCGAGACTTTCTTTTCTTGAAACAGGCTTCACAATCATCACCCGCGGCTTACGCTTCCATGGCGCATGAATACTGGCTCCGGCGCCCGCACAGGTTTCGAGGATCTCTCAAACTCAGATATTGTCGGTTCTGGGGATGGGTCCGTTGGTAAATCATGCATTGTTGCGACCAAAAGCTCCAGCTTCCGAGCAACGTTATCGGCACGCTCCGTCAAACTCTCCAATGTGCCTGAAGAAGCCGTCGCCGTTTTTTGCGCCATCGAAAGTGCGCGAGTCAAATCATCGACCTGCGCGGACAAGGTGGCCACCGCCCCACCCATTCCGTTCTCAAGGTCATTGAAGCGGGCAAGGCGTCGCGCAAGAACAAAGCAATAGAAACCTGCCCCCAAGGCACCAGCAACGAGCAAGATATCCGCGATCATTTCCATAAGGCTTTCCAGTCAGTTGAGAACAAATTCCATGATCAACAAATCGCGGACGCGCCCTTCGCCAGTGACGATCTGGATCCGTCGCAGCATTTGCGCGCGCAGTTTCGAAAGGATTGCGGGATTTTCAATATCCCCAGTTTCGACAGCACGAAGGTAGCTGTTCAGCACATCTACGACCCTTGGCAGGATCTTCTGAACTTCGGATAGCGATGCACTTGGCACTTCCAACTGCGCCGTAAAACGCAGATGCCTGTTGTTCGATTTTGGACCCAGAGAAATCAACATGGGGTCAAGGGCCACAAATCGCACATCCGGTAAAGAAGGGTCCGAGGCAGCTTTCGCTACCGGCTTTGATTCGCCGTTCAAAATCAGTCCTGCCGACACCAGATAAAACCCACCTGCGGCACCCGCCAAGGCCAGCAGAACACCAACTATCAAAGGCCAACGTGCGGATTTCCCGTCAACTGCATCGGCCGAGGCTTCTGCGCTTGCCATTGTTGCAACTCCCCATTTTCGACTGCTCTCTTCTAACCGCTGAGGAGCTAACCGATTGTTAATTAGGGTCACCCTATAAGGGCGGGAGAGAGTGAAATTCTCCGATAGCCTGGAGGTGTGAATGCCACAAATACTGAATGTTTGGTCTGCTCTGGATCTCCGAAAGCGCATTGTCGTCGGTATTGTGTCTTTGATCATGTTCTTGGCGATTCTAGGGCTGGGCAAACTGGCCTCGGCGCCGTCGATGTCTTTGTTATACGCCGGACTGGACGCACGAGCTGCAGGTGAAGTATTGCAAGCACTGGAGCAGCGCAGCGTTGTGCATGATGTCCGCGGCGCTGCGATTTATGTGGACGCGCTTCAGCGCGACAGTTTGCGGATGTCGCTCGCGGGTGAAGGTCTACCGGCCATCAATGCTCAAGGCTATGAATTACTGGATTCCCTCACTGGCTTCGGCACGACAGCACAGATGTTCGATGCCACCTATTGGCGCGCCAAAGAAGGTGAACTGGGTCGTACCATCATTACCAGCCCAGCAATCCAGTCAGCGCGCGTCCACATAGCCCGCGCGGGCAGCACACCATTTCTGCGCGAGACAAAACCCTCTGCCTCGGTCACGGTCACCACATTGAATGGTGCTCTCACGCAGGAACAGGCTCAAGCCATCAGATACCTTGTTTCAGCCGCAGTCGCTTCACTGAAGCCCGATGATGTTGCAATCATCGACAGTGTATCAGGCCTGATCACACCTCTTGACCCCAACGGATCAACCCTGCGTGGCGATGAGCGCATCAACTTGATCCGTGAGCGCGTAACCCGCCTTCTTGAGGCGAGAGTTGGTCTTGGAAACGCAATGGTCGAGGTGAATATAACAGCTGAAACAGACACCGAAACGATACGAGAGCGGTCATTCGATCCCAACAGCCGCGTTGCTATTAGTACGGACACCGAAGAGGAGAACAACAGTTCCACAAATATGGCTGGTGGCACGGTGACTGTCGCCTCCAATCTTCCCGACGGCGATGCGCAAGCCGGTAGTGGCGCGCGGAGTTCGAACAACCAATCCCGCGAGAGAGTTAACTACGAAGTCTCGGAAACCTCCCGCGAACTGATGAAGCTACCAGGAGCAATCAAAAGGATGACTGTTGCGGTCCTTGTGAACGGCGTCGCTTTTGCTGAACCCGGCGGTGAAGCAAGGTTTGAGCCAAGGTCTGACGAAGAACTGGAAACCCTCCGCGATCTTGTGGCATCTGCGGTCGGCTTTGATGAAAGTCGCGGCGATGTCATCACGTTGAAATCTATGGAGTTCCTTCAGAATGAACCATTAGGAACAGAGTCGTCATCGACCTTACTAGGAGGTCTTCAACTGGATGCGATTTCACTGATTCAGTTTACAGTACTGACCGTGGTTATTCTCATACTCGGATTGTTCGTTTTGCGGCCGATCCTACGTGGCAATGGTCTCCGCGATGAGATGACCGCTCCAAGTTTCGCTACAACCAAGGAAGTCGAGAACTCCGATAGTCTAACGCCTCTAACCGGCGAGATAGCAGATGATGATTTCAATCCCATTGGTCTACAAATGGCACCCACTCCGGCAAAATTCGAATCCAAGGATGTTTCGGTGGTCGGCGACTCGGTCGAGCGCCTCCGTTTCCTGATTGCCGAACGTCAGGACGAAACCGTCGAAATTCTTCGTGGCTGGCTTGAAGACAGAAGAGGGCAAGTGTGATGGCCATAGCCCGACTTCTTGAAGATTTTGAACACGCTCAAACCGATCAAACGCATATCTATCTTTCTGAAGACATGGTTGAGGATGCACGTCTTGGCGCCTTCGAGAAAGGATATCAAGCTGGTTGGGACGATGCGAGTAGTGCCCTTTTGACCGAGCAAACGCATATTTCATCAGAGTTTGCGAGAAACCTCCAAGAAATGACTATCACCTATCAAGATGCATACAGCCATGTACTAGAGGTGATGAAGCCGTTACTCACAACGCTTGTCAAATCCACACTGCCTTCTTTAGCTGCTGACACAATAGGAAGTAGAGTAGTAGAAGAAATTATCAGTATAATGCAAAAATATAATGACGCTCGAATTTTATTAATTACTTCGCCGGCCAATCGACCAAAAATAGAGCCGCTTGTTGAGTCGAGTATTCGTAATTGTGTTGATTTTATTGAAGACCCGTCTCTAGGCGATGGACAGGTTTATCTTCGTTTTTCTGAAGAAGAACGCAGTATTAACCTTGAGTCCCTCTTTTCTGAAATGACCCTATCACTTGCAGGATTTTACGCAAGCAGCAGGAAAGAAAATGTATATGATTGATTCGAACGCCTTCAACGAAAATGTAAAAAACACGACACTGCTTGCACATGTTCCAATCGAGATAACAGTGTCAGTTGGTCGCGCAAATCCCCTAATTCGGGATCTGTTATTAATGGGCTCCGATACCGTTCTGCCATTAGATCGAGGGGTCAATGATCCAGTAGAGCTCTACATCGGCGATACGTTAATCGCGCGTGGAGAGTTGGAGGAGTTGGATGGCGAGAACAAGGGCCAACTTGCGGTAAGGCTTACACATGTGTCTGACCTGCAAAGTGACTTTAGTTGAACTTGACGTCGGGTGCGGGAATGCAACAGCTATTCTATTCAGTAGTTTTAGTGTTTCTTTCAGTTGATCCGGCTGTCGCCCAAGACCTCCCGTTTTCAATTGTAAATGAAGAGGCTTTGACAGCTAGAACCATACAATTGATTGCACTTGTGACACTGCTAAGCTTGGCGCCTGGCATAGCGATCATGGTGACTTGCTTTCCTTTTCTAGTGACTGTGTTCTCTATCCTGCGTCAGGCATTGGGAATGCAACAATCTCCACCAAATATGCTTATCATCAGCCTGGCTCTGTTCCTGACCTATTTCATAATGGATCCCGTTTTCACTGCTGCATGGGAGAACGGCCTACAACCATTGCTGAACGACAGTATGGAACTCGAAGAGGGTGTTGAAAGAACACTTCTACCGTTTCGGAACTTTATGGCGGTGCAAGTGGATGTCGATACGTTCATGTCAATGGCATCCATGCGACCGGACACTATTCCCATTCCGCCAGGACCTGATGCACCATTGTCTCTGCTGATCCCAAGTTTTCTTCTTTCCGAGATTTCACGCGCCTTCCAGATAGGTTTTTTGATATTCCTGCCGTTTTTGATCATCGATCTTGTTGTTGCTGCGGTGTTGATGTCCATGGGAATGATGATGGTACCTCCAGCAATCGTATCACTGCCATTCAAGCTAGCGTTCTTCGTGGTTGCAGACGGATGGTCTCTGATCTCAGGGGCACTTGTGCGAAGCTATATTTGAAGTACGAATGCTGGTATTATCCAGATTTAAGTTTCGAAACGCGTATTTACAATTCGGACATACACCCAGGTCAAATTTCTCAAAATCAGATCGGCCATTGATCCGTTGGCGCAACCGCGCCAATCTCAAGCTCCGAACCTGGTCTCAGCCAGATGAGCATCTGAGGTCACAGCACATGAACCACAGAGGCTACTGCCATTATGTCAACTCGATTTAATGTTGTTTGCTTAAAAGCAGTATATACGCACCTATCGGACAATAAATTCTGCATGTAGGGCACCTGCGGCTTTTATACTTTTTAGTATGTCGATCATGTCACGCGGAGCGACGCCCAGCGCGTTCAAGCCGGCAATGACCTCGGAAAGCGAAGTTCCGGACGGTATCTCTGCCAAGCCTGTTCCTACGTCTTCTTCCATGCTGACATTCGTGCGGGGTACGATGACAGTCTCTCCCGGCGAGAATGGATTGGGCTGTATTGCCAATGGCTCTTCCTGTATCCGAAGTGTCAGATTTCCCTGCGAAACGGCGACCCTTGCTATACGGACGTCTTCGCCCATGACAATCGTTCCGGACCTCTGGTCAATCACCACACGCGCTTTGCCCGCAGGCTCGACGATGATGTTTTCAATGCGACCAAGCGCGTGTGCTGTTGAGGCCATTCGAGTTGAAGATACGTCGATCTGCACAGTACCGGAATCGAGCATAACGGCGACAGATCGTCTGAAATTCTCGTTGATTGCTTTCTCGATCCGTCCGGCTGTCGTGAAGTCAGGTTCACGCAAGGCCAACCTAAGCGAAGAAAGACTGGATAGCTGAAAGTCGATCTCGCGCTCGACATTTGCACCCGCCGGAATTGATCCTGATGTCGGCACACCTTTGATAATGGTGCCCCCTTCACCCTCTGCTGCCGCACCGCCAGCAATCACGGTACCTTGCGCAACCGCATAGATTTGCCCGTCGGCGGCAGTCAGCGGCGTCATTATCAATGTACCACCAAGCAGGCTTTTGGCATCACCAATTGCGGAAACCGTGACATCAATCCGCCCCCCCGCCCGCGAGAAGGGTGGCAAGCTGGCAGTCACAAATACGGCTGCAACATTTTTCGGGCGAATCTGTTCTCCCGCCATATTGGCGCCCAAACGCTCAAGAACATTTGACATGATCTCTTCTGTGAAAGGGGCATTGCGAATGCCGTCGCCGGTTCCATTGAGGCCAACAATAAGTCCGTATCCGATAAGATCGTTGTTTCTGACACCGTCGAACTCCACAAGGTCCTTTATTCTGACAGGATTGGCGCCGGCCAAGTCGGGCAGCAACAAGGTTGCCAAAAGCAAGATTGGGGCGGGCACAAGCCGGAACAACTTCATCGCATGAAATCCGAAAGCGAAAGGCGCGAGAGACGGACGGTTACGGCGTAGAGGCTTTCCAGACGCGTCTGTGCATCTTCAAGTTTCGTCGCTGACTCGTAGGAATCTACCGACAGGAGAGTGTTTCGTGTCAATTCAAGTGACGTTTTCTCGCTTGCTTGCCGGACCTGACCTTCCTCAATCCGCGCTTGTGCAAAGCCGAGATCTGCCCGCAAACCCGTCAAGCCCGCTTGCGCATTCATCAGTTCAATCGCGCTGGACCGAGCCATTGCCTGACGGTCTGTAGCAGAAATTGGTGTTGTCGGATCGGTCACCACCGCAGCCAATGCAATTTGTTTGAGGACAGAGCGCAACGCAGCGGAATCGGCACGCAGATCCAGATCCACGCTGACTCCGTGATCCAGCCTATAGGGCGAAAGACCGGTAGAAGAACCCAGATAGGCAGTTTCTTCGAACCCAGCCGATGGAGAATCAAACCAAGCCGCCACAGCCAATTGGATGTCGGACACCGAGTCGAGACCCGAAATCGCCATTCTGATTTCAGACATGATGTTGTCTGCACTGGCCAAAGCGGGACGATCTGTAGCATCCCCAGCAAAAAGACTGCGCCCCGCGATCCGAATATTCAGCAGAGCTACCATCTGATCCAAGGCGTCTGAACCGGTATTCGACAGCCCCGAGCTCTGTATCGGCAGGCCGCTGTCAGCCAAACTCAAAATGTTGGTTGAGAGATCAGTGCTGATATCTTGTACTTGCCCCAGTACCTTTTGCATTCCGTCCGTGAAAAGGCCCGCTTCGGCAATAGAAGTCTTGAAGCCTTTCAGCACCTCGAGACCACGCTCGATATCAGACAGCAATGAAAAGTCACCTGATAGATGGCTCGATAGTGTTGATGTTCGTCCGGTTGCAACTTCTTCCGCCAAACGCGTGATGTCCTGCCGAATTTGCAGGTTTTGGCGGCGCATCACCAATGATTGCGCGAGGTCGCCCAATGAAACCATAGACATGTTCAGATCCTCAACAAACTGTCGATCATGTCATTCACCGTCTGAATGACGCGGGCATTGGCCGAGTATGCCTGCTCGATAAGCATTAGCCTTTGGAGTTGATCGTCGGTATCAACTCCGTTCTCGAGTTCAGCGATTTGGAGCGCCGAAACCCGAATACTCGCCGAACTTTGATGCTGCTCGGCTTGCTGGCGCAGAGAACCGACATTGGACAGGACCCGCGCAGTCAATTCGGAAAAAGATAAAGAGCCCGCATTGAACATCTCAGAAGACGGGGCGCGCGCTGTAGCCAAAGTGTCCAGCATACGGTTCAACAGAGCGCCATCACCGGCATTTCCCGACGCAGATGCGGCAATTCCTTCTTTCAGACGCCAAAGCGCGCCACCTTGTGACGGGTCTACGCTTGCGTTCAAGGAGATGCGTCCAGAAAGTCCGACTTCTTGTGCTGGATCGAATGGAGTGCCGGCATCGGTGAACAACCCCGCCTGTCCGACGACCAACGTTGGATCAAGGCTTGGCGAAGCAAATCGCTCCAAAAGATCGCGCGCAGTAGCATCCAGTTGGGTTTGGGCCTCCGTTGCCACCTCGTCCCGTATCTGGAATGCGGCACCAAGGCTTCCACCCTGCATTGGACCAAGCCTTCGGTCAGTGCTGATTGGTACGGAATTCAGGGTCAATCCCGAGAGAAACCCCGCTGACTGCGTCATATGTGGAGCCACTTGGTTCGCAGGCTCGAAGGCGATCCGCGCTGCGGGACCGTCAAGCAAGACGGAACCGCCCGGGGTGAACAAAGCAATCGCCCCGCGGTCGCGGGGCACTTCAATCACAGGGACGATCTGTCCGATCCGGTTGATAAGAGTTTGCCGCTCGTCAAGAAGCGGGGCCGTCTCAACGCCTTGCGCTTCGAAAGACACAATCCTTTGATTGATCTGTTGCACCTGTTCAAGATCGCGGTTCAACCGCGCCACCTGATCGGCAATGCTGCGGTCTGCTTCCGTTCTGATTGATTGCAGGCCATCGGATATCTCGTTCATCTTCTGAACAAGAGCGGTTGCATTAAACACTACACCGGCAAGTCTCTCAGGAGACTCAGGGCGACTCGCTGCCTCGACCAGTGACGTTTCCAAAACAGCCGCTCGCATGACGAGCGACGAATCCTCAAGCGGGGAACCAAAAAGCGCCGCGACCCTTTTGAAAGTCTGAGACAGTGCCTTGCTGTGTTCATGGTCTGCATCGGCTAGCCGGCGTTCCGCGAGAAGGGCCTTATCTACGAAACGCTGGATATCGTCTATCCGGACCCCGCCGGTCGTGCCTTGACGGGATGAAAGCGAAACGGAGCGTGTAGCGTATCCTTCGGTAGCAGCGTTGGCTATGTTGGACGCGACCACCTCCGCAGATCGCGAAGCCGCTGTAAGACCGCTGAGCGCATTGGAAAGGGCACCGGAAATGCTCATCTTCTATCTTCCTCGACTGTTTGAGGTATTCTTCGATCAAACCTGCGGTCAACGTTTGATGTTTGTCGTCTCCTGCAACATCTCGTCCACAGTCTGAATAACTTTCGCATTCGAGGAGTAGGCGCGCTGCGTTTGGATCATATCGGTCAATTCTCCGGCAACGTCGGTGGCGGATTCCTCTCGCGCAAAGGCGACGATATCTCCGGTCGGTCCATCCCCTGCATCCCAGAGAAAATAGGTTCCGCTTTCGGGCGAGGGCAGATATGTTTGTTCGTCCAATGCGACCATCCCGTTCGGGTTCGGCATGTCGACCAGCGGGATCTGGTAGATGCGCCGCGTTATCCCGGTGTCGAAAAAGGCGTGGACGAAACCATTCGCATCCACTTGAACCGATGTCATATTGCCGACGGGCGAGCCGTCTTTCGAGATCGAGACCGGCGCGAAACTGTTGGATAGTTGTGTGATCCCGTCAGAGGCGCCGATCCGCCCGATATTCACCTCCATCGGGCCCCCGGCGACGTTGACGATCAATGAGCCAAGTGCCGGATCATAAGCACCGCCTGACACTGTCGTGACAGCCGATAGCGTGCCACCCGCACTTCGCCCATCATTGAAGTCCAAGATGTATTCGCCAATCACGACCCCCGGTGAAGCGGTGTCGCGGATCAGCATTGTCCATTGATTCGAGGAGCCTGTCGTTGGAACGGTCGGAGCATATTCGATCAGAAGGCTTTCTGATGTTCCAAGGTTGCCGAAGTATTCGACTGACAACTCCCGCGATGCCCCTGTCTCACCCGCACCTGTTTCCGTAGCCGGCAGGTTGACGCCAAGGCTCATGCGTGTCGTCGGATCGCCGGTGAACTGGTTGACATTGATCTGGACGGGCTGCAGCCCTGCACTTGTGTCGCGCGGATAGGTGGGGATGCTGCCATCCGGCAAAGCAGGCCAGCCAAGAAGAACAAGATTGGATTCCGTGCGAAGATAGCCATCAGCATCAGTCCGGAATGACCCTGTTGTAGTCAGCATCATCTGCTTGCCATTTCCGACCGTGACTTCGGACGCGGCCGCCACCGGAAGGAACCCCCGCCCCCGCACGGCAAGATCGGTCGGATTGCTTGTGGACACCAATGGCCCGCGTTGATCGATCAAGCGGTGAGAGGTCACCCTGACACCGCCAGCAGAATAGGTGCCACCGTTCGGCGAAATGACCATCGAGTGAAAATCCGCCTCCATCCGTTTGTAGCCAAAGGTCGCGGAGTTCGCGATGTTGTCCGAAATGGCCGCAAGCCGGCTGGCATTGACCGACAGCCCGGCTACACCGGCATTCAAGGAGGAGGAGATCGTCATGGACACGCCTTTCTGCTGCATCTGTCACCGTGCCATCAGCATTACAGGCAACCGTTTAACAGCAGGCTAACGACTAAAATCCAATATAGTTCAAACCCGCATCCTGCACCTCTCGGGTCACTCGGGGATCATCAGAAGGATCAGTTCCAGCCGGTTGTTTCTTGTGGCCAGCGGATTTGCCTCTGCCAGCTTGCGATCCGCATGCCCGACAACCCTGACGATCCGTTCCTCTTCAAAGCCCTGCCTAGCAAGTAATTCTCGCATACGGTTGGCCCGCGCTGTCGAAAGACCCCACACCGGTCTGTCGCGCAGCACTACCGGAAACGAATGCACATGACCTTCAATCGCCAGCGGGTTCACGACCAGCGCAAAAGCTTGCTGAACCATGAATGCCAATTCCTCAAGCAGTGGCGTTGGTTCATCAGTCCGGAGATTGAACAGAACAGCATCCGGCAAATCAAAAAGTTCGACCACCAGACCCTCATCCGAAAGGCGCGTTGTCACATGTGCAAGTGCCGCGCTTTGGATAGCACTTAGTCCGGCACGGTCGAAAAGCGCCTGATTGATCTTTTCAAGCGCGTCTTTGCGCACCCCATCATCTGCGGATTCACCTCTGGCCTTGTCGCTTTCCGTAGGCCGCAGGCTGGTGGCCCCTGTTCCCATCCGCGGCAACACCTCTTCCGAGAAAATACTGTCACCACCGAATGCGCCATCACTACCGCCTGACACACGGCTGATTGCCACTGTAGGCGCGAAATAGTCCGCAAGACCCTTGCGCTGTTTTTCCGTTGTCGCGTTCAACAGCCACATCAACATGAAGAAAGCCATCATTGCCGTGACAAAATCGGCGTAGGCAACTTTCCACGCACCACCGTGGTGTCCGCCGCCTTCAATGACCTTCTTTCGTTTGATGATGACTGGCGCCGCATTTGGCTGCGTGCCCATCTCCACCACCTTCCAACTCACCCATCAAAGGGTTTAGCGGCTGATGTGTTGCGAAGGGATTAACGGATCAAATTGAAGGCAAGTTGCCAGAGCCTAACCCTGGCCGGTAGTCAATGTCGGAACATGCCGATGCACAGGTCTGCGTTGCTTTCCATCGACGCACAGCGTGTTACATCTTCAAAAGCGGAGGAAACAGAATGCTGCTGCGCTTGACAGATGTGACCAAAAATTATGCCGGCAATGAAAAGGCGGTGCTTGACCATGTGTCGCTTGATCTTGAACAGGGCGACATGCTTGCCCTGACCGGCGAGTCCGGATCGGGTAAAAGCACGCTGCTGCACCTGATCGGCGGCCTCGACAGCGCTGATAGTGGTAGGGTTGTTTTTGATGGTATTGATCTAACACCAATGAACGATTCAGGTCGTGCAGCCCTGCGGCGCGGGTCGCTGGGCGTGATATTCCAACAGTTCAATCTGATCCCTTCGCTATCGATCGCGCACAACATTGCTTTTCAGGCACGCCTTGCGGGGCGGCATGACCCGTCAATGGTCAGGGTGCTCGTAGAGCGTCTCGGGTTAGACGACCACTTGAACAAATACCCTGAACAACTGTCGGGCGGTCAGCAACAACGCGTCGCCATAGCACGCACATTGGCCGCGCGCCCGCAACTGGTGCTGGCGGATGAACCTACCGGCAATCTTGACGAAGCTACTGCGGATAATGTGCTGGCGCTGCTGCAGGATCTTGTCATCGAGAACGGCGCAAGCCTGATCCTTGTGACACATTCCGAGAGGCTTGCCGCGCGTCTGCCGCGACGGGCATATCTGCGGGCGGGGCGTTTGACGTGACAGCGGCCATCCTGTCGGCGCTACTTGGGCACTGGCGCCGCAACCCTTTGCAACTGCTAACACTGATGGTCGGGCTGGCCCTTGCCACGGCCTTGTGGTCCGGCGTGCAGGCCATCAACGAACAGGCGCGCAGCAGCTATGACGCTGCCGCTGCAACGATTGGCGAGGCCAGTTACAGCCAGATCACCGCGCAAGATGGCGGGCCGATCCCGCAGCAAACCTATATCGCGCTGCGTCGCGCAGGCTGGGCGGTTTCGCCTGTTGTCGAAGGGCGGTTGGACACAATCCGCATCGTCGGGTTGGAGCCCCTGACAGCCCCCCGCGATCTTGGTCCGGTCCGTTTGGGAAATGGCGTTGATCTGGGGGATTTCCTGTCGGGCGCGGGCCAGATCTTTGCGCGTCCCGATACGCTGGCCAGACTGCCGCAAACAGGTGCGGCGTTGCAGCCAACACCGGACGTGGCCCCCAATACCGCGCTCACAGATATCGGGGTGGCACAGCTTTTGCTGGAACGATTCGACCAGATTGACCGGCTGATCGTCCTGCCGGACCAGCCAATCACGCAACAGCCTTTGGCACAGATTGCGCCCGAACTGATCCAGACCGATCCACAACAGGGCGGTGAGGTGGCGCAATTGACGGAAAGCTTTCACCTGAACCTGACAGCCTTTGGTTTGCTATCCTTTGCGGTCGGATTGTTTATAGTTCACGGGGCCATAGGTCTTGCCTTTGAGCAGCGCAGGCCGATGGTGAGGACATTACGGGCCTTGGGTGCGCCACTGGTCAGGCTGATTGCGCTGATGGCTGTCGAACTGGCGGCTCTGGCCTTGATCGCGGGCGCGCTGGGCGTAGCCTTGGGCTATCTCATCGCTGCGGCGCTATTGCCGGATGTCGCGGCCACCCTGCGCGGGCTATATGGGGCCGATCTGTCAGGAGAGCTCAGCCTGCGGCCGTCCTGGTGGTTGTCCGGCCTGGCTATTGCCTTGGGCGGCACGGCTGTCGCAGCCTTTGGCGCATTATGGTCATTAGCGCGGATGCCATTGCTCAGCGGCGCGCAACCGCGCGCTTGGGTCATGGCACGGCAGGGTAGCGGTATGGCTTTTGCCGCGATCATGCTTCTGGGACTGGCTGCAGCACTAGGCATCTGGGGCACAGGTATTGTGGCAGGTTTCGTGATGTTGGGGGCGCTTCTGATTGGCGGCGCGTTGGTTTTGCCACCATTCCTGTCACTGCTGTTGCGACTGGCGGAAGGGCAGGCGCGTGCCCCGATAACCCAATGGTTCTGGGCTGACACACGCCAACAGCTTCCGGGTCTTTCGCTGGCGCTTATGGCACTCTTGCTCGCAATGTCCGCGAATGTGGGCGTATCGACGATGGTATCGTCTTTCAGGCTGACCTTTGTCGGCTTTCTGGATCAGCGCCTGGCCTCCGAACTCTATGTCAGTGCCGAGAGCGCAGCACAGGCCGATGCCATCCTCGCCGTAGCAGAAGACAAAGCCGATGTAGTCCTGCCGCTCCTTTGGGTGGACAGACTGGTCGCAGGCCAACCCGCTCAGATCTATGCCGCCCGTGATCATGCCACCTATCGCGAAAACTGGAAGTTTCTCCACGCCGTGCCGGATGCATGGGACAGACTGGCCCGCGGTGACGGCGTGCTGATCAACGAACAACTCTACCGGCGCACCGAACTAGATCTTGGCTCCGAGATCACGATCATTCCGGGAAGAACTTTGCCTGTTCTTGGGGTCTATGGCGATTACGGAAACCCGATCGGACAGGTTATCGTAACCGAACCACTGTTCAGCGAAGCCTATCCAGAAGTTAGAGCTTTGCGTTTCGGTCTGCGGGTCGGCCCCGACAAGGTCGCGCCGTTGCGCGATGCCTTGCGCACAGATGCAGGCCTTGGCGATGCCGCCATTACGGACCAGTCAACAATCAAGGCCATGTCCCTTGCGGTCTTCGAGCGGACTTTCACCGTAACTGCAGCATTGAATGCTCTCACTCTAGCAGTGGCAGGTTTTGCGATCCTGATGAGCCTTCTGACACTTGCAGCCATGCGGCTTCCGCAGTTGGCACCTGTCTGGGCTTTGGGTCTCACGCGACGCAAGCTTGCCTTGCTGGACCTTTTGCGGGCGGTTGTTCTGGCAGCACTGACCGCAACGCTTGCGCTACCGCTGGGGCTTGCACTGTCATGGGCACTACTGGCCGTGGTGAATGTAGAAGCGTTCGGTTGGAAGCTGCCGATGTATCTGTTTCCCCTGGATTACCTGCGTCTGGGCGGTCTGACACTGGTCGCTGCCGCGCTGGCCGCCCTCTGGCCGGCATGGAAGTTGGCGCGCACACCACCCACCCAGTTGTTAGGAGTGTTCCGCAATGAGCGCTAGATTGCTGGCCTTTCTGCTTTTGCTTCCAGTCCAAGCTGTGGCGCAGGGCTTTGCTGGGCTTGGTACCACGGCGGACGGATTCACAAATCCGGTACGCGGCACAGCTCTGGAATTCCCTGCGGATCATGGGGCGCATCCGTCCTACCGGATTGAATGGTGGTATCTGACGGCCAATATGACAGGGCCCGACAACATAACCTACGGGCTGCAATGGACCCTGTTCCGCTCCGCCCTTGCCCCCGAGGACGGTCAGGGTTGGGATACACCGCAACTCTGGATGGGACATGCCGCGATAACCACACCCGACGCTCATTATGTTGCAGAGCGTCTGGCCCGCGGGGGTGTCGGGCAGGCTGGTGTCGAAGTATCCCCGTTCAGGGCGTGGATCGACGACTGGATCATGCAGGGGCCCAATCTCGACCAGTTGAAGGTGACTGCTTCCGGCACGGATTTTGCCTTCGATATGGGCTTGCGCGCGCAAGGGCCATTGGTGTTGCACGGGCAAGGCGGCTATTCCGTGAAATCCGCTGCCGGACAAGCCAGCTACTACTACTCGCAGCCTTTCTTTGATCTTTCCGGCACACTCACCTTGCCCGAGGGCGATGTCGCAGTAACAGGTCAGGCTTGGCTCGACAGGGAATGGTCGTCGCAACCTTTGGCCGAGGACCAACAGGGTTGGGACTGGTTCTCGCTGTCCTTCGACAGCGGCGACAAGTTGATGGGGTTTGTTCTTCGCGGATCAAGCAACTTCACTGCCGGAACGTGGATCACAGCAACCGGCCAGACCACAGCCTTACCAGACGGTGCATTTACCGCGGCCCCGCTAGGCTGGCATGGGGTCGCTGGACGCGATGTGCCGATTATCTGGCAAGTAACGCTTCCCGAACGCAATTTGGATGTCGTTGTTTCGGCAATGAATCCCGATGCCTGGATGACAACCTCGGTGCCTTATTGGGAAGGACCGGTTACGGTCACCGGCAGTCACAGCGGTATTGGCTATCTCGAAATGACAGGCTACGAAAACGATTGACCCGGGATAGACCTCGTCCAAGATCGCTGGATTGCAGCACAGCCTTTGCGTTTAGGGCCACAACACAGCAGAGATACGCATGCCAAGGTAAGAAAAATCAGGGAAACGAAACTCGCCGAGACACACAAACCAAATATGTTCGGATTTTGTTGAGCATTTCGGTGTTTACAAGTGGTGCCGCTGAAGGGACTCGAACCCCCGACCCCATCATTACGAATGACGTGCTCTACCAGCTGAGCTACAGCGGCCACTGCGAGAGGCGCTATAGCACCGTGATTATTGCTGGAAAAGACCTATTTTCGTGCGACATCCCCTTCAGTGACCGCAGCATCAATAGGCCTGTGAAGAGTCTCCTCATCCGGTAGGATTTCGGCGTCCCGAACCTCCTCCGTGTTGGTTCCCGACTGGTCCTCGATCGTTCCCACGATACGCGGCAGCATCTCGCCTCCGGCGGCGGGTGTGGTCACACCAGCAGGCGGAGCAGTCCAGGACAGCGTATCGAACCCCTTGCAGTTCTCGCAGATCGGCACCCATTCGGCATGGATGTTGTGACATTTGTCGCAAACCCATTGCGGTCCGCGAGGTGCAGTCAGGGCGCGGGCAAGCCAGCCTTTGACCACAACCTCCGAGGCACCCTCGCCACGCGCAATGGCGGCCATGTCCGTCAGAACACGGGCATCGGGCGCTTTGTCGACCAGATCACCCAAAGCGCGGCGAGCTTCGGGGAAATCCTCGTTCGCGATGTGTAGTTCGGCCAATAAAAGACGCGATTCCACATGGTCCGGATGCTGCGCGATCAGCGGCTTGAAACGCTTGAGGCGGGCCACCGGTGTTTCGTCCGGCGCAATGGCAGCAAAGGCGGCGGCAAGATCGGGATGAGGTTGGGCGGCCCATGCTTTCTTGACGACGCGGGTCGCATATTTCGCATTGCCCTGTTCGATATAGCCCCGCGCAGCGAAGGCTGCGGCAGGGATCAGATCGGGCGACAGCTTGTTAGCCTCGATCGCTGCCTCGCGCGCGGCAATATCGCTGCCATCACTCAGGACTTCCTTTGCTTCAGAAAGCGCGAGAACTGCATCGCGACGCTTGTGCACATCGCGGGGCAGGCTTCCATGCTTCAACTTCGCACCCAAGGTCCGGCGGGCACCGGCCCAGTCATGCGCGCTGGCCTGAAGGCGCAGCAGAACATCCTGAGTTTCTTCGTGTTTCGGGCGCAGGTTCAATGCCTTCTCTGCAAGTTTCAGCGCCGTTGCATTGTCACCGTCAGCCAGCTTCTGTTTCATGATCCCGCGCACGCCGACAAAGCGGGTCGCGTCGTTTTTGAGCAACCGCTTGTAAACCTCTTCGGCTTTCCGGCGATCGCCGCACATCTCGGCGGCCTGTGCCGTCAGCAAGTTTGTCAGCTCGGGTTTGTGCAGATAGCGCTCTGCCTTGCTCGCTTTAGCCATGGCCAGACGACCTTCACCCGCAGCCAGTGCCAGCATTCCTTCGGACAGGGCCTGGTAGCCTTTGCGCTCGCGGTTGCGGTTGAAATAGCGGGTGATCGCAGTTTCATCGCCGTTGATGAATTTGAGAATGGCGATCAGCAACGCAACCAGACGCAAAGTCAGCCAGACCGCAAAGACCAAAGCGACGAGCAGAATGACCGCATAGAGCGGCGTAAGGTTCACCTCGTATCCAGCGGCCGCAATTCGAACCCCGCCTTCTAGCTCCATCAGATAGGCGGCACCGAGGGTTGCGGCGGCAACAAGTACGACGAACAGGATAATCTTGAGTAGCGACCAGAGCATTCTGTTATCCTTCAGTTCGTATTCAAAGTTTGTGAAAGGTCTTGCACTGCTGCAACCGCGGCAAGACGCGTTTCAGCCTGTGACTGCCAACCGTCCAGAACTGCCATCGCAGGCTCGGACAGAGCTTCAAGCTCTGCAAGTGTGTCTGCCACCCGACCATCGCGCAAGGCAGCTTCGGCGCGTGAAAGGATCGCGTCGGGATCATTGCCTGCGCGTGGTTCCAGCGACCGCAGACCGAGTTGGGTTTGCAGGAAGTCCGTGACACCGCCTCCGCTGTCTTGCTGGCGTGCCGCACGCAAGGCGTCTCGCGCCACTTCTGGAAAGGACGATTGCAAATCGGCAAGCGTGGGAACCCCATCTTCGGCCTGTTCCAGCAAAGCTTGCGGAACGTCCATGTCTGTTTCCTGCAGATCTGTCAAAGCCTGTGCATATCCTGTGCCTGTATCAACCGCAGTCTGGATACGGGTCAGAGCAGCGCGCTGCATGGCGGTACGGGCCGACAATTGCGCGGCTTCTTCTTCCCGCGCGGCTTCTTCAGTCAGCAAGGCAAGCTCTTCGCGTTGGCCCGCCAATGCCTGACGGATTTCATCCAACTCTTGCTGTGTCTGCTCCAAGGCCGCTTGTGCGCCTTCATCAATTACACCCGAACCACCGACAGGACGGGCTTCCAATGCATCAAGTCGCTGCGCCAGCACCCCGATCTGGGTCGCTATATCCTCGATCATCGGGGTCATGTCCGGTATTTCCGGAACCTCTAGTGCGGGTGCTTCCTCCAAGGCGGCGACACGTCCCGACAGATCGGACAGAGCATTATCTTGCGCACCCACACGCTGGGAAAAGTTGTCCATGCTGTCCTGCACAGACCCGCTGCGAGGAAGCGGTACGCCTTCCAAAAGACCGCTATGGGCAAGACCGAACCCGATCCCCGCCGCGACCAGCCCGCCAAGCACCATCGGGACAAAGCCGCCTTTGCGAACAACAACCTGTTCAGATGTGGCGGGCGGTGTATCAGAAGCCGCTTCCGCAGCGGGTTCGGGGCTTTGCTCTGTCTGCGGTGCTTCTTCGGCTTCCGGCTTTTCAGACTCTGAATCCCCAGAAGCCGAGACCTCAGGCGCGGATACATCCGGATCAGGAATAGCGTTCGCCTCATCTGTAGCGGGTACATCAGCCGAAGTTTCCGGTGGATTCTTATTCGTAGTCTCTTCGGTCGTCCCGTCTACGACAATCGCATCTTCGATATCATCTGGCAGATCCTGCTTGTTGGAAGTCTTCTTCTTGTCTGCCACGTCCAGCCACCCTTTCGAATCTCAATACATCGTTCCGTCCTCAATAGGGTAAGCCTACTGCGCAAGAACAGATGCCTCAAGCTATGCATCGCCGCCTAGTGCAAGTTGCGCCGCCACGGTTGGTTTTCCAGAAGCAGATTGATTTCTGACGCGACGCTCTCGAAATCGGGCTTCGCCGCAATGACACAACTTTCAACATTCAGATGCAGTGACGCCGCAACCGCATCGCTCATCGCAACAATATAGAGCTTTGCGCGGACCGGCCCAGACCCAAGCAGCGTCGCACTGCGCGGCGAGAAAACGGGCAGTATCACAGGCCCGTCACCACCGAGCAGATCCCTGGCCTCTTCCGACAGCGGTATAGCGTTCTGCGTATAGACAATCGCCTGCGAGACCGGACAGCCCAGCGCGCTGAGCCTTTCGGCTACTTCACCGCGCGCGTGCGTGCCGCGTAGGTGCAACATAGGGCCGGTGACATCATCCTCGAGAATACGTGCGATCAAGGCTTCCGCATTGCCACCAGCGGAAATCGCACGAAGTCCCGCATCCCGCGCCGCCTGCGCTGTTGCTTCACCGACGGTATAGCAGGCCAATGACATGGGTCCCTTTGCCGCAACATAAGCGGCAACGCCGTTTGCCGATGTAAATATAAGGGTCTTAATCCCGTCAAGCGATGGCAGTCGCGGATCAAGGCGGATTTCCATGAGTGGCGAGATGCAGATTCCTGCCCTGTCGCCACATCTGGCAAACAAAATCCCCGCCATCCTGCGCGACGACGCTTCTGGTCGGGTCAGCAGGATCACAGGCCGTGTCATCGTTGCCCCGGGATTGTTTGCATCCTTGTCTGGTGTTACCTCGCAACGCATGGTCTTGCAACGGAAAGGACCGTGGATGGTAGGGATGGCAGGTCAATGGTCGCGACTTTGAAGATATTGGGGCTGGAAAGCAGTTGTGACGATACGGCCGCCTCGATTGTGCGTCAAACAGGCACTGATCCGGCAGAAATCATGTCATCCGTCGTTCTCGGCCAGACTGACCTCCACAGTGCCTTTGGCGGCGTCGTTCCGGAAATCGCCGCACGCGCCCATACCGAAAAGCTGGATCTCTGCGTTGAACAGGCATTGTCACAAGCTGGCCTTGCCCTTTCCGACATGGATGCAATTGCGGTTACCGCAGGCCCGGGCCTTATCGGTGGGGTGCTGGCGGGGGTCATGTGCGCCAAGGGGCTTGCTATGGGTGCAGGGCTGCCACTGATCGGGGTAAACCATCTGGCGGGGCACGCCCTGACCCCGCGACTGACAGATCAAGTGGAGTATCCTTATCTGATGCTTCTGGCTTCAGGCGGTCATTGCCAGTTTTTGTTGGTGCGCGGCACTGACGATTTCATCCGCCTTGGTGGCACGATCGACGACGCCCCGGGTGAGGCTTTCGACAAAACCGCCAGACTTCTGGGATTGCCGCAACCGGGAGGGCCGGCTGTCGAGGCGGAAGCCCTCGGGGGCGATCCGGACCACTATACCTTTCCCCGTCCGCTGCTGGACAGGGAAGGGTGTGACATGTCGTTCTCTGGTTTGAAAACCGCTCTCCTGCGGATGCGCGACAAGGTGATAGCCGGGAAGGGCGGCCTGACACGGCGCGACCGTGCAGATCTCTGCGCGGGCTTCCAGATGGCTGTCGCCGATGTACTGGCCGAGAAAACACGCCGCGCGCTGGATATCTATCTTGCCGAGAACCCTGATCAACCCGTTCTGGCGGTGGCAGGCGGTGTTGCTGCAAACCGTATGATCCGGCTGAAACTAGAGTCTGTTGCAGCCCAAAAAAATGTCTGCTTTGTCGCCCCGCCCCTTGCGTTATGTACCGACAATGCCGCGATGATCGCCTATGCTGGATTGGAAAGGTTCCGATCAGGGTTCAGTGACGACATGACTCTTGCAGCAAGACCACGCTGGCCTTTGGACCGGACCAGCCCCACATTGCTGGGAAGTGGAAAGAAGGGAGCCAAGGCATGATTACCGTTCTGGGTTCAGGCGCGTTCGGCACTGCTTTGGCTATTTCACTGGCGGAAGCCGGCAAAGAGGTGTCCCTGTGGTCTCGTGATCCGGCGCAAGTGCAGACCATGCAAAACACGCGCGAGAACGCTTTGCGCTTGCCGGGTGTCGTTTTTCCCGAAAACCTTCTGGTCACTGCCAAGATTTCGCAAAACTCCGGCCCTGTTCTGCTGGCTGTTCCTATGCAAAAACTGCGTGATCTGCTGAACACCGAGACAGACGCCTTGTATCGCCGTGATCTGGTGGCTTGCTGCAAGGGGATCGAGCTTTCTACGACACTTGGCCCTGTGGCAATCATACGGGAATTGATGCCAGACAATGTTGCAGCGATCCTGACAGGCCCAAGCTTTGCCAGTGACATTGCAAGAGGTCTTCCAACCGCGCTGACGCTGGCTTGCGCAGATGCCGAAAAGGGCAAGACCCTGCAAGCGACACTAACAACGGGCAATTTGCGAATTTATCGTTCTACAGACACGATCGGGGCTGAGCTTGGTGGAGCGCTGAAGAACGTGATCGCCATCGCGGCTGGTGCTGTCATTGGCGCAGGGCTGGGCGACAGCGCCCGCGCGGCCCTGATGACCCGTGGCTATGCAGAAATGCAACGGCTCGCGCAGGCACTGGGTGCACGACCGGAAACACTGTCCGGGCTGTCTGGTTTTGGAGATCTGGTCCTGACATGCAACAGTCCCCAAAGCCGCAACATGCGTTTCGGCTTGTCGCTCGGGCGAAACGAGGCTTTCGATCCTGCCATCACGGTCGAGGGTGCGGCTACGGCGCGGGCAGCTTTGAAGCAGGCCGAGACTTTGGGATTGGACATGCCGATTACCGCTGCAGTAGTGGCCCTGCTTGACGGAAAGGTCCAGCTACGCCAAGCCATGGAAATGCTATTGTCCCGTCCCTTGAAGGAGGAATGAATGTTTGTTGCCCTGATCGCCCGCGATAAGTCCGGCGCCCTCGAGACACGGATGGCCAATCGCGCTGCCCATCTCGACTACGTCAAACAAACCGGCGTTGTCCGTCAGGCCGGACCATTGCTGGACAAGGAGGAGCAGATGATCGGCTCCCTGCTAATCCTTGAGGTCGCGGATATGGAACAGGCCATGCAATGGGCCGCCGGCGACCCCTATTCAAAAGCAGGTCTGTTTCAGGGCGTCGAGTTGATACCGTGGAAGAAAGTAATCGGGTGATGCGCTACTGGCTGTTCAAAACAGAACCAACTGTCTGGGGCTGGGAAGATCAGGTTGCACGGGGCGACAAGGGCGAGGAATGGGACGGTGTCCGCAACTATCAGGCACGCAATTTCATGCGCGAGATGGAAATCGGGGACTTCGGTTTCTTCTATCATTCGCAAACAGAAAAGGCGGTCGTCGGTATCGTCGAGGTAATCAAAAAAGCCCATCCTGACAGCACGACGGACGATTCCCGATGGGAATGTGTCGACATCAAGGCAGTAAAGCCGGTTGTCACACCTGTGACACTTGATCAGATCAAGTCGGATAACCGACTCGGCGACATGATGCTTGTCCGCAACTCGCGCCTGTCGGTGCAGCCTGTAACCGCAGAAGAATGGCGCATTGTCTGCGCTCTTGCAGGTCTGTCTGACTGAACAAAGGAAACGCGGGGAGAACAGGCCAACAGCCAGAACCCCCCGCTACCCCACGTGCTCCCTACACACCACACGTGATCTCTGGATTAGGTTCCGGCCATACTGGCCCGATAGGTTCGAGAATAGGACGGTCAAAGCCCCGGCACAAACGCCAAGTTCTTGCAATTTGTGTAAAACGATAAACACCCGCCCTGAGGCGGGTGTTTAGCACATAATATCAGTGTGTTATTTGTAGATGGCTTCCTTGCCGAAATGCTTTGTCAGCATGTAATACACGACGGCACGGTATTTGTTCCGCTCGGATTTGCCGTAGGTATCCAAGACAGAATGCAGCGCTTCCATCAGTTTGGGGCTGTCAGGCAGACCCAGTTTCTTCATCAGGAAATTGGCCTTTACCGTTTCCAGTTCGCTCTCTTGTGTTGCGGCCACAGTCGACGAATCCGGATTGTAAATTGCCGGACCACAGCCGATTGTTACCTTGGTCAAAAGGTCCATATCTGGCTGCATGCCGCATTTGTTTTTCAGATCGTCTGCATATTTGGCGATCAAATCGTCACGCTTTCCCATTTCAAACTCCCTCGTCAGTCTTCAATTCTGTCCTAAGGACGGCGCGGCCGGTCGGCCCCAGCCTGACGTTAGCGAGTCTTCTGCAACACTCAACGGTTTTGTGGCGACGCAAGATAGGAAAAGGCCCGCCAATGGCGGGCCTTTTAGCTGAAAGGCAGGTCGAAGTATCAGTAGCGATAGTGTTCCGACTTGAAAGGGCCCTCGGGTGTCACACCGATATAGGCCGCCTGATCCGCATCCAGCTTCGTCAGTTTCACACCGATCCGGTCCAGATGCAGGCGCGCCACTTTCTCGTCCAGCGCCTTGGGCAGGATATAGACACCGGGTTTGTAGTCCTCGCCCTTGGTCCACAACTCGATCTGCGCGAGCACCTGGTTGGTAAAGCTTGCTGACATCACGAAAGACGGATGGCCAGTGGCATTTCCAAGGTTCAGCAAACGCCCCTCGGACAGAAGGATGATCCGGTTGCCCGAAGGCATTTCGATCATGTCCACCTGTTCCTTGATATTGGTCCATTTGTGGTTCTTGAGCGAGGCCACCTGAATCTCGTTGTCGAAATGGCCGATATTCCCGACGATCGCCATGTCCTTCATCTCGCGCATATGCTCGATGCGGATCACGTCCTTGTTGCCTGTTGTCGTGATGAAGATATCCGCGCTGTTAACTACGTCTTCCAGCAACACTACCTCGAATCCGTCCATCGCAGCCTGAAGCGCGCAGATCGGATCAACCTCCGTCACCTTGACGCGCGCACCGGCACCCTGAAGCGACGCAGCCGAGCCTTTGCCAACATCACCGTAACCGCAAACGACTGCCACTTTACCTGCCATCATGGTGTCAGTTGCACGGCGAATACCGTCGACCAGCGATTCCTTGCAGCCGTATTTATTGTCGAATTTGGATTTGGTGACCGAGTCGTTGACGTTGATCGCAGGGAACGGCAGCAGGCCTTTCTTGTGCAAATCATACAGGCGGTGAACGCCGGTTGTCGTTTCCTCAGATACGCCCTTGATCGCATCGCGAGTCTTAGTGAACCAGCCCGGACTTGCTGCCATGCGCTTTTTGATCTGCGCCTTGATGACTTCTTCCTCTTCGGACTGCGGAACCGGAATGATGTCCTCGCCGGCTTCGGCGCGCGCACCCAGCAGAACATAAAGCGTCGCATCGCCGCCATCATCAAGGATCATGTTCGCGCCTTCAGGGAACATGAAGGACTTGTCGAGGTAATCCCAATGCTCTTCCAGTGTCTGACCCTTGATCGCGAAGACAGGTGTTCCACCCGCAGCAATCGCCGCCGCCGCGTGATCCTGCGTCGAGAAAATATTGCACGAGGCCCAACGTACATCCGCGCCCAGCGCCACCAGTGTTTCGATCAGAACTGCGGTCTGGATCGTCATGTGCAACGACCCGACAATCCGCGCGCCTTTCAGAGGTTTGCTTTCGCCGAACTCGGCGCGGCAGGCCATCAGGCCCGGCATTTCAGTTTCCGCGATATCCAACTCTTTGCGGCCGTAAGCTGCAAGAGCGATATCTTTGATGATATAATCATTGGCCATCTTGGCACCCTTCATGAAACTATTTGGCGCTGCGCCTATCATTATTCGCTCCACGCCACAACGCTGCACAGAATAGGTCGCAATCCGGTTTTGTCATGCCGCGCGGTACAGGTTATTGCAGCATGATCTCAGGATGGTCATACATCACTCAATCCACCCTTTCCGGAGAACCAGAATGCCCAAACCAGCCCGCGCATGGCAAAGGATGCTATCCGGTCGCCGTCTTGATCTGCTTGACCCGACGCCGGTTGATATCGAGATCGAGGATATCGCGCATGGACTGGCTTTTGTGGCGCGCTGGAACGGCCAGACCCATGGTGACCATGCCTATTCAGTCGCAGAACATTCGCTTCTGGTTGAAACCCTGTTCAGTCGTATGGTTCCTGCTGTAGGAGCCAAATGGCAACTGGCCGCCTTGCTGCATGATGCGCCCGAATATGTGATCGGCGATATGATCAGCCCGGTAAAATCCGCTGTAGGTCCCGGCTATGAAGATTTGGACGCCCGCCTGACCGCAGCAATCCATATCCGTTTCGGGCTACCGGCAACGATACCTGCTGCGATCAAGAAGCAGATCAAGCAAGCCGACCGCATCAGCGCATGGATGGAGGCTGTCGAGATTGCAGGTTTCGGCACAACAGAGGCCGACAAACTTTTCGGCAAACCCGATCAGGCGCTGATCCGCGGGCTGTCGATCCGTTTGCGATCACCTGTTGAAGTGCGCGCCGACTATACAGCGCGGCATCATTCGCTTTTGAACTTGATGATGTGATCTGGCACCAGATCAGATCAGGAACTCGGCCAATGTCTCGTCATTGGTGATGTCGCGGTAGGTGAAGCCCGCCTTGTCAAGCTTGGCCAGAAAAGAGACGAAATTCTGCGCCTTGGTCGTTTCAATGCCGATCAGAACCGATCCGAAATTCCTTGCCGATTTTTTGAGATACTCAAAGCGGGCAATGTCGTCTTCGGGTCCAAGAATGTTCAGAAACTCTTTCAACGCACCTGGCCGTTGCGGCATCCGGAGGATGAAGTACTTCTTCACGCCCGAATAGCGTTGGGCCCTTTCTTTGACCTCGGGCAGGCGTTCGAAATCAAAGTTGCCGCCTGACGTGATGCAGACGACCGTTTTACCTTTGATCTGATCCGCCACATCCACAAGCGCATCTACCGCTAGCGCGCCTGCGGGCTCCAGCACGATACCTTCGACATTCAGCATCTCAAGGATCGTGGTACAGATCCTGTCTTCTGCTGCGGTGACGACATCTTTGGGCTCAACATCCTTGAGACGGGCGAATGTCTGGCTTCCGATCATCGCAACGGCGGCGCCATCGACAAAAGTATTCACCTTGGGCAGTTTGACAGGGTGACCCGCCGCCAGCGCTGCCTGAAAACTTGCGCCACCCGCAGGCTCTACAAAGGTATAATGGAGCGTAGTCCCGAAAAAACTGCGCACCCCTGCGGACAAACCGCCGCCACCCACAGGCAGCAGTATATGGTCCGGCACATGTCCCAATTCATCAAGAATTTCCACGGCAACCGAAGCTTGTCCCTCGATCACATCAGGATCGTCGAAAGGTGACAGGAAATGTCCGCGCTGCTCGGCACAAAACGCCTGAGCCGAGGCCAGAGTATCGTCAAAATAGTCGCCTTTCAGCCGTATCTCGACAGCGTCACCACCAAATATCCCTGTTTTCTGGATTTTCTGCTGCGGTGTCGTGACCGGCATGAAGATCACGCCCTTGACCCCAAAGTAGCGGCACATGAATGCGACGCCCTGTGCATGATTGCCCGCAGACGCACAAACAAAGAGCCGCCTGTCGGGATCGGCTGCCATCACCTTGCGCATAGCATTGAAGGCGCCGCGCAATTTGTAGGATCGAACCGGCGACAGGTCTTCACGCTTCAACCAGATATCGGCTTCAAACCGTTCAGACAGATGTGCGTTTCGCTGGAGCGGCGTCGCGGGAAAAACCTCGCGCATGGCGCGTTCGGCAGCGCGGGCCTTGTCTTGGAAGTCGGTCATTCCCGATCTCTGGCGCAGCTTGAGACCTTTCGCAAGACAAAGCTGTAGCATGCCCTTCGCCTTGCCCTGCGTCACAAAACCCGATAATCGCCGCAAAACGCATTCAGTGGGGAAAAACACATGTCCGCGCCCAAAAAAGTCGTGCTCGCCTATTCAGGCGGCCTTGATACCTCGATCATCCTGAAATGGCTGCAAACCGAATATGGTTGCGAGGTGGTAACCTTCACTGCCGATCTGGGACAGGGCGAGGAACTGGAACCCGCCCGCGCGAAGGCCGAACTGTTGGGGATCGCGCCTGAAAACATCTATATCGAGGATGTACGCGAAGAATTTGTGCGCGACTTCGTGTTCCCCATGTTCCGCGCCAACGCGCTTTATGAGGGTCTGTATTTGCTGGGCACGTCGATAGCGCGGCCGCTGATCTCGAAACGTCTGGTCGAGATTGCCGCCGAAACCGGTGCCGATGCGGTCGCGCATGGCGCAACCGGCAAAGGCAATGATCAGGTGCGGTTCGAACTTTCTGCCTATGCGCTCAACCCCGATATCAAGGTGATCGCACCTTGGCGTATCTGGGACCTGACCAGCCGCACCAAGCTGATCGAGTTTGCCGAGGCGAACCAAATCCCGATTGCCAAGGATAAACGCGGTGAAGCGCCGTTTAGCGTGGATGCAAACCTGCTGCACACCTCGTCCGAGGGCAAAGCATTGGAAGATCCGGCCGTTCAAGCACCGGAATATGTCTATCAGCGCACTGTGGCCCCCGAAGATGCGCCCGATGCGCCCGAATGTATCGAAGTAAGCTTCGAGCGCGGCGATGCGACCGCGATCAATGGCGAAGCGATGAGCCCGGCGACGATCCTGACCAAACTGAACGAACTGGGCGGAAAACACGGTATCGGGCGGCTTGATTTCGTTGAGAACCGCTTTGTCGGGATGAAGTCCCGCGGGATTTACGAAACACCCGGCGGAACTGTTCTGCTTGAAGCGCATCGCGGGATCGAACAGATCACCCTGGATGCCGGCGCTGGCCACCTCAAAGACAGCATCATGCCCCGCTATGCCGAACTGATCTACAACGGTTTCTGGTTCTCGCCCGAGCGCGAGATGCTGCAAGCCCTGATCGACAAAAGTCAGGAGCATGTGACAGGAACCGTGCGCCTGAAACTCTACAAAGGTTCAGCGACTTGCGTTGGTCGTTGGTCCGATCACAGTCTCTATTCCGAGGCGCATGTGACATTTGAGGATGACGCAGGCGCTTATGACCAGAAAGATGCACAGGGCTTCATCCGTCTAAATGCGCTGCGTCTGAAGTTGATTGCAACGCGGGATCGGCGTCTTAAAGGCTAAACAGAGCCTGAAGCGATTTGTAAAGGGTGGCCGGTGGCCGCCCGTTCTTCATTGCTAAAGTTTATGCGCCTCTAGCCGCCTGTAATGCGGCAACGCCGCTTCGACCAACGCACCAGATGCCCCTTTGAGATCTGGCAATTCCCCCTCGGCTGGTGCAAAACCAGTCGACGCATGGACAGACCCATACCAGTGCGAGGCCCAGACGCCGTCGGATGGATGCCCGCCGGCTGCCCAGTTCAGCATTGCTGGATCGAAATCCAGATCCAGTACCCCGCAAAGCTGGGTCAGCATTTCTTCGGGTGCGCGCCGGATATCGGCGGAATCGATCACGACGGGCGCATCGCCTTGGGCCGTCAGCCACTCGAACAAGTCCGTCTGCTGCGAAAACCCTATATCGGACAACGTCGGATTGTCATACTTCGCCCCGAAACTGGCGATCACCCGTGCCGGATGCCGGATCAGGAAAACGTGCCGCACCTGATCCATCCAGTCGCGCGGGATTGCGTCGATCATGTGCTGGGTCATGTGCTTCTGATAAAAATGCGGTTTATTGTCCGGAACAGGACCCGTGAGCATCGTAACCACCTCAGCCGGATCAGTGGGTTGCGAGGCGATGATTGCGTCGCGCATCGGGTGCTCCAATCCTGTGCGCGTCAGATATGCCGCATAGAACGGCTCGTCCACGACAGCAAAATCACGTCGTGCGCCGAAGGAATACATCATCGCCGTCGACAGGTTGCGCGGTCCAGACCACATCGCAATCCGCATGATCAGGCCGTTTCCCGCTGGATCAGTGACTGATAAAGCATTCTGATCTGTTTTGTTAAAAGCCCCATTTCACCCTCCCCGATCCTGCGACCATCAATACTGCCAACCGGAGTTTGCGCGCCAAAAGTCCCCGTCAGGAACGCTTCGTCCGCCCCGTAGGTATCCACCAACGAGAAATTGCGTTCAAACACCGGAATCTCGTTTTCGCGGCAAAGATTGATCACCTTTTGCCGCGTGATTCCGTTCATGCAATAGTCGCCCGTGCTGGTCCAAACCTCGCCCTTACGGACGATGAAGAAGTTGCAGGCATTGGTCGTGTTCACAAACCCATGCACATCCAGCATCAAAGCCTCATCTGCGCCCGCTTTTTCTGCTGCGATACAGGCCAGAATACAGTTCAACTTGGAATGGCTGTTCAGTTTCGGATCTTGCGTCATCGGTAGGCCGCGCAGATGCGGCACTGTCGCCAAACGGATCGGACGCGGAATGCTGGGCTTTGAATGCTCCATTATGATGGCAATGGTTGGCCCCTGACGCGACAACGACGGGTGCTGGAAAGGCCGAGTCTTGATTCCGCGCGTCACCATAAGACGCGCATGGGCGTCATCAGACATCTTATTGGCTGATTGTGTGTCTATTATGGCCTGAATTACCTGATGTCGGGTCATCCTGATGTCCAGATCAATCGCTTTTGCCGCCTCGAACAGCCGGTCCATATGCTCTTCGAGAAAGGCCCAGACGCCGTTGTAGAGCCGTATCCCCTCCCACACGCCATCACCCAGCATGAAGCCGCTGTCGTAGACGCTGACCAAAGCCTCGGACTTTGGCACGATGCGACCATTAAGCCAGATCTTTACGGTCTCGTTGCGGGCGTCTTCTGCGGCTTGGTGCGTGGTTACATGGTCAGTCATCCGGCCCTCCTGTCATTGCGACGACGGTAGACCGGAACAAGATCCAAGAAAAGCTGTCACGCTTTTTCACCGTTGCGTGACAAGACAATTCGGTTCTTTGCACGGGCCCTTTGCGCATGCAGTCTTGTGCCACATGGTGGAGATGGATGATGAACTTACGATTGAGCGATGTAAAACTGGCCTTTCTGGTACTGGCGATCGTGGCGGGCTTTTCCTTGAAGGGAAGACAGGCCCATGCTGCTGAATCAGAGATCCTGACCGTGGCGGGCGGGTGCTTCTGGTGCGTCGAAGCAGATTTCGAAAGGGTCGCCGGCGTGAGCGAGGTTGTTTCCGGCTACACCGGCGGCACAACAACAAACCCGACCTACAAACAGGTGACCCGCGGCGGCACTGGCCACTACGAGGCGGTGCAGATCATTTTCGATCCAGACCGTGTCAGTCGCGCGGATTTACTGTCGCTGTTCCTGCGTTCGGTTGATCCGACGGATGCGGACGGGCAGTTCTGTGATCGCGGCGAAAGCTATCGGACAGCGATTTTTGTCTCTGATCAGGCAGAAAGACAGCTTGCCGAAGCCGCCATAGCCGAGGCACGCGCCGTCCTGGGACAGAAGATTGTCACGCCGGTTCTAGCAGAAGCGCAGTTCTACGAGGCCGAGGACTATCATCAGGACTATTACAAAGGTACAAACCGCGTGATCACGCGTTTCGGGGCGATTGCACAAACGGATGCCTATAAACGCTACCGCGAAGGGTGTGGTCGTGATCAACGCGTGCGCCAGCTTTGGGGCAATCAAGCGCCTTTTGTCGGCGGTTGACCCATTTGCTGGATCTCCAGAAGATCGGGGATCACATCTGCGGTGCCGACACGCGTGACCATCAAGGCAGCTGCTTTTGTTGCAAGCGCTATCGCCTGTTCCATCGGCATGCCACGATCAAGCCCTGCCAATAGATATCCGGTAAAGGTATCGCCCGCACCGGTCGTGTCGATGGGTTTGACCTTGATCGCAGGAAAATCACGTATTTTTCCGGTTGGCCGATGGTACCAGCGACAACCTTCTGACCCTAACGTGACAATTATATCCGGCACGTTCAGAGCATCCGGGCCCTTGCCGGTCGCGGCCTGCAACTGCTCTGCCTCGATTGCATTCAGAATCAGCATATTCAGAAAAGGCAGAACCGCGGCTACCGCGTCGGCCGAGAATGGCGCGGCCGCATAGACAACCCGCAAGCCCAGATCAGACCCCATTCGGGCACAAAACACCTGATTATTAGTCTCGTTCTGTATCAACAGGATCTCTTGCGGCGATGCCTCGGCAAGCGCCATGCCAATTTGGTCCATAGTGATCTGCTGGTTCGCGCCGGGATGAATAACGATCGAATTCTCTCCTTCCGGCTCCAACAGGATGATGGCGTGGCCTGTTTCGGCATCTGTAGTGACGATGTGGCGGGTATCGACACCATACTCGGTCAACAGATCGCGCGCCCAGCGCCCGTCAGGCCCGACCGCGCCAATATGCACCACCCGCGACGCCCCGCGTGCCGCCGCGACAGACATGTTGGCCCCCTTGCCGCCCAAGCCACGCCGAAACCCAACGGCCTCGACTGTTTCGCCATGACCGGGCAAATGCGGGACAGAATAGAGCAGATCTGCATTGATAGAGCCGAGATTGTATATCGCCACGCCGACGCCCTTCCTGTCCTGTGGTCAACCTACCTTGCAGGCCGCCAGCATCGCCATGTTGAGAATGTCATTCGCCGTCGAGTTGGTTGAACAGATCTGGATGGATTGATCGACACCGGACAGGATCGGGCCAATAACTGTCGCCCCCGCCATTTCCTGCATCAACTTGACCGAGATCGAGGCCGAATGACGGGCAGGCACCACAAGAATATTGGCAGGCCCTGTCAGCCGTTGGAACGGATAGACAGCTTGCGCCTTGGGGTTCAGGGCGACATCAACGGTCATCTCGCCTTCAAATTCGAAATCGACGCCCCGCGCCTCAAGAACCTTGGGGGCACGGTGCATTTTCTCTGCCCTCTCCGACCGTGGATAGCCAAAAGTCGAGAAGCTGACAAAGGCGACGCGCGGCTCAAGCCCGAGGTCGCGGGCCACATCCGCGGCGCGCTGGGCGATCGTGGCCAGATCATTCTCGTCCGGCCATTCATGCACCAATGTATCAGCAATCAGCACGATCCGACCCTTGTGGAGCAGTGCTGTAATGCCCGCTGCACCATGCGCGGCATCAGCGTCGAACACGTGATTGATCAACTCCATCACATGCGCGGCTTTGCGTGTCGCTCCTGTTACCAACCCGTCGCCATGCCCGTGGGCCAGCATCAGGGCTGAAAACACATGGCGATCACGGGCTGCCAGACGGTGAATATCGTGCCGGTCAAAGCCCTTGCGCTGAAGGCGCTGGTACAGAAACTCTTTATAAGGCTCAAGATGCGGGGTGTTCGCCGCGTTGAACACCTCAAGCTCGGAAAAGGCATCGCCCATGCCTGCTGCTTCCAGCTTGGCTTTGACGTCATAATCGCGGCCCACGATCAAAGCTTTGCCCAGACCAGACCGTTGATAGCTGACCGCAGCGCGCAACACGCGCGGGTCGTCGCCTTCTGCAAAGATCATGCGCGCCTGATTGGCACGCGCGCGGGCATGAATGCCGCGCAGGATGTTTGCCGTCGGGTCCATCCGCCCCTTGAGGCTGGCCTCATAGGCTTCCATGTCGATAATCGGACGGCGTGCGGCGCCCGTTTTCATCCCTGCACGCGCCACTGCGGGAGGAATCCGGAAGATCAGCCGAGGATCGAAGGGGGTCGGGATGATATAGTCCCGCCCGAAGCTGAGGTTCTTGCCATAGGCCATGGCAACCTCGTCTGGCACATCCTCACGGGCAAGTTCAGCCAGCGCTTCTGCGCAGGCGATCTTCATCTCGTCATTGATCGCCCGTGCGTGGATATCCAGCGCACCGCGGAACAGGTAGGGAAAGCCCAGCACGTTGTTCACCTGATTGGGATAATCAGACCGTCCCGTGGCCACAATAGCATCAGGTCGCACGGCATGGGCTTCTTCCGGTGTGATCTCAGGATCAGGGTTCGCCATCGCAAAAATCACAGGATCAGGTGCCATCGAGGCGACCATTGCCTCGGTCACCGCACCCTTTGCGGATACTCCGAGAAAAACATCCGCGCCCCGCATCGCTTCTTCCAGGGTCCGCAGATCGGTGCGCGCCGCATGTGCCGATTTCCACTGGTTCATCCCGTCGGTACGGCCTTGATAGATTACGCCTTTGGTGTCGCACATGATGCAATTGTCATGTTTTGCGCCCATAGATTTGAGCAGTTCCAGACAGGCAATTCCCGCAGCCCCTGCGCCGTTCAACACGATCCGCACATCTTCGATCTTTTTGCCCGAGATATGCAGCGCGTTAATCAAACCGGCGGCGCAAATCACAGCCGTTCCGTGCTGGTCGTCATGAAAGACGGGGATATCCATCACTTCTTTCAGCCGCTGCTCGATGATGAAACATTCCGGCGCCTTAATGTCTTCAAGGTTGATTCCGCCAAAGGTCGGACCCATCAGGCGAACAGCATTGATAAAGGCTTCAGGGTCTTCGGTATCCAGTTCGATGTCGATGCTGTTCACATCAGCGAAGCGCTTGAACAGGACAGACTTGCCTTCCATCACCGGCTTCGACGCCAGCGCACCCAGATTGCCAAGGCCCAGAACCGCTGTGCCGTTGGAAATGACCGCAACAAGGTTTCCCTTGTTTGTATAGTCATAGGCCGTTTCGGGCGCGGCTGCGATTTCTTCGCATGGGACCGCAACACCAGGCGAGTAGGCCAAGGACAGATCACGCTGCGTTGCCATCGGCACTGTTGCCGTGATCTCGAATTTGCCGGGCGTCGGCTCCATGTGAAAGGCCAGCGCCTCTTCACGGGTCAATCTTGTTTTTGTCATAAGCGTCAGCCTGTTCCTTGAGCGGGTCAGGGCGTCATATCCTGCCGCTGCGCTTGCCTCAACGATTTTGCGTTTTTGCTTTCACCTGATCTGATGGATTTGTAAGGTCTGGCCCAGCAAACAAGGAGACGCCGTGACAGTCCAACACGCCGCCGCAACGCCAATGATGGCGCAATTTCTGGGTATCAAAGCGCAATATCCCGGTGCGCTTTTATTCTACCGCATGGGCGACTTTTACGAAATGTTCTTTGACGATGCGGTCGCCGCGTCGCAAGCGCTGGATATCGCGCTGACAAAGCGCGGCCAGCACGAGGGAAAGGACATCCCGATGTGCGGTGTCCCTGTCCACTCTGCCGAAGGCTATTTGCTGACATTGATCCGCAAGGGTTTTCGCGTGGCGGTATGCGAGCAGATGGAAGATCCTGCCGAAGCGAAGAAACGCGGCGCGAAATCCGTGGTCAAGCGCGATGTGGTCCGGCTTGTCACGCCCGGAACCCTTACCGAGGATTCCCTGCTTGAGGCCCGCCGGAACAACTACCTTTGTGCCTATTCGCTTGTGCGCGAGGACGCTGCGCTGGCTTGGGTCGATATTTCTACAGGTGAATGCCACGTTATGCCGTTGGCTCCCGTCCGGCTTGGGCCGGAACTGGCGCGGCTTGTGCCCTCCGAAGTCGTCATTTCCGAAGCGCTGGAACGCGATCTGGCTGGAATAGTCGCTGAATCTGGGGCGTCAATAACACCCTTGGGCCGTACCGCCTTTGACAGCACGGCAGCCGAAAAAAGGCTTTGCTCGCTCTACAGCGTAGGATCGCTTGACGCCTTCGGCAGTTTCGGTCGGGTCGAAGTATCCGCGCTGGGTGCGTTGGTCGCGTATCTGGAAATCACACAAAAAGGGAAGCTTCCCTTGTTACGCCCACCGCAGCGCGAGGCCGAGGCTGGCGTCATGCAAATCGACGCAGCGACACGGCGCAATCTTGAACTGACGCATGCGCTGTCTGGCGGTCGGGCCGGTTCGCTTTTGTCTGCGATCGACCGAACCGTTACAGCAGGCGGCGCGCGACTGCTTGAGCGTCGGCTTTCCAGCCCGTCACGGGATCTGAATATAGTAGAACAAAGGCTCGAATCTGTCGCGTTAGCCGTTGAACAGACCCGCCTTTGTACAGAAATACGTGACGCCCTGCGCCGCGTTCCCGACCTTGATCGTGCGCTATCCCGACTTGCACTGGATCGGGGTGGGCCGCGCGATATGGCCGCTATCCGCAACGGGCTGGAACAAGCCGAAAGCATCGCAAAGGTACTGCAAGACCGCGAACTTGCGCCCTTGCTTGAGTCCGCCTTGGCGGATTTGTCCGGACATCAGCAACTGGTTGCGCTGCTCGCGCAAGCGCTTGTGGCCGAACCGCCTTTGCAGCTGCGCGACGGCGGCTTCATAGCCACTGGGTATGACAGCGAGTTGGACGAAATGCGAAGCCTGCGCGACGAAGGCAGGTCTGTTATCGCGCGGATGCAGACAGAGTATAGCAATGTCACGGGAATTCCCTCGCTGAAGATCAAGCATAACAATGTCTTGGGCTACTTTATCGAGGTCACCGCGACCCACGCCGAAAGGATGTTGTCCGAACCCCTATCCGACGCCTTCCGGCACAGGCAAACGACAGCAAATCAACTGCGCTTTACGACGCCGGACCTGACAGAGATGGAAACCCGCATTCTTAACGCTGGCGGGCATGCTCTTGAGATCGAAAAACGGCTCTATTCCAGCCTCAAGGACAATATCTCGGGCTGTGCCGCCAAAATCTATGCAACAGCGCGCGCATTGTCGGAATTGGATCTGTGTTGTGCTTTGGCTGATCTGGCGCGCGGCGAGAACTGGACAAGACCGGTTGTAAATACCTCGCGCACCCTGAGGATCGAAGGCGGGCGCCATCCGGTGGTGGAGCAAGCCCTCAGAAAACAGGGCGGCGCCCCCTTTGTGGCCAATGACTGCGATCTGGGCGACGGGTCCGACATATGGCTTTTGACCGGCCCGAACATGGCCGGCAAATCCACGTATTTAAGACAGAACGCGTTGATCGCACTTCTGGCACAAACCGGCAGCTTTGTTCCTGCAACGGACGCCACAATCGGGCTTGTCAGCCAGTTGTTCAGCCGTGTCGGTGCCTCTGACGATCTGGCGCGCGGGCGGTCAACCTTCATGGTAGAGATGGTCGAAACCGCGGCCATTCTTAATCAGGCCGATGATCATGCATTGGTCATCCTGGACGAAATCGGACGCGGGACTGCAACTTATGACGGACTGTCGATCGCGTGGGCGACCCTAGAGCATCTGCATGATGCAAACCGCTGTCGCGCGCTGTTCGCAACACATTATCACGAACTGACCGCTTTGGCCGGCAAGCTTGAACGTGTTGAGAACGCCACCGTAACCGTTAAAGAGTATGAAGGGGACGTGATTTTCCTGCACGAAGTTCGCAAAGGTGCAGCGGACAGGTCTTACGGGGTTCAGGTTGCCAAACTGGCTGGCCTTCCCGAAGCCGTGGTCAACCGCGCCCGCGTTGTGTTGGATGCACTAGAAAAGGGCGAGCGTGAAGGGGCTGGAAAGCAAAAGGCGATAATTGACGATTTACCGCTTTTCTCGATGGCCGCACCAGCTCTACAGCCCACCGCAACAGTGAAACCATCGAAAGTCGAGGAGCGCTTGAAGGACGTACATCCCGACGAACTGTCACCCCGCGATGCGCTGCGCCTTGTCTACGAATTGAAAGAGGCGTCACAGTCCAGACCGTAACGCCTGCGTTTTCTTGAAGCCTGTCGGAAAGTCAGCTTGCAGGCATCGAAGACACGCCAACCTGCGCAGGGCGCAGAAGGCGGTCATGCAGCATGAAACCATCCGCTGACACCTGAATAATCTCACCGGATTTTGTGCCCGGAACAGGCGCTTCGAACATGGCCTGGTGGTTCTGCGGATCAAAACGGTCACCGACCTGCGGGCTGATGACTTTGACGCCGTGCTTTGCAAACACACTTAGCAATTCGCGCAGGGTCAATTCAACGCCTTCCAGCAAAGGGCCAAAAGCCTGCCGCTGTTCATCTGTCACAACTTCAAGCGCGCGCTTGAGGTTGTCATGTACTGGCAACAAGTCACGCGCCAGTTTCGAGCCACCATATTGTTCCGCTTCACGGCGATCCTTGTCGGACCGTTTGCGCGCGTTTTCGGCGTCGGCCAATGCGCGCATGAAGCGGTCTTTCAACTCGTCACGCTCTGCCCGCAAACTATCAAGCTCGATGGCCTCATCGCTGTATTCTACATTGTCCTCGGCATATTCTTCAGCCTCGGCGGCTTCGATATCGTCAAGGAAATCGTCTTTCTTCGGCTCTGCCATACTTCACCTCTAGCTCCGGTCGGAGATCATCCTGCCAACCAGCTGCGCCGTGTAATCCACGATCGGCACAATCCGTCCATAGTTCAGACGGGTGGGTCCGATGACGCCAACCGCCCCGATGATCTTACGATCAGCGTTCATATATGGACTGACCACCAAAGAGGAACCCGAAAGTGAGAAAAGTTTGTTCTCGGAGCCAATAAAAATGCGAACACCCTCTCCTTCCTGCGCCAGATCGAGGAATTCTGCGATGTCTTTTTTCCGCTCCAGATCGTCGAACAGCTTGCGGATACGCTCGAGTTCCTCGTCACTGCCTTCGCCATTCAACAGATTCGCGCGCCCGCGAACGATCAGCCTTTCGGGCGCTTCGCCCTCTCCGGCCCAGACAGCAATACCGCTTTCTACCAAAGCATGCGCAAGGCTGTCGATCTCCTGACGGCGTGAGTCGATCTCGTGCCGGATGGCCGTTTGCAAATCGGACAGGGTCTTGCCCTCGATCAGTGCATTCAGGAAATTGGCGGCCTCCCGCATCGAGGATGGTGTTTGCCCCGCAGGTGGTGTGAAAATCCTGTTCTCGACATGGCCATCAGCGAAGACAAGAACCACCAATGCGCGCTCATGTCCAAGATTCACAAACTCGACATGCTTTATCGGGGCTTCGTGTTTTGGGGCCAGTACAAGGGATGCGCCGCGCGTCACACCGGACAAGGCCGTACTGATACGGTCCAGAATTCCGGTCACATCCGAGGTGTTGTTCCCCATCGTATCGTCGATTTTCTGCCGGTCCTGTGCGTTCAGGTCACCGACTTCAAGAAGACCGTCGACAAACATGCGAAGGCCCCGTTGCGTCGGAATGCGTCCCGCGCTGACATGGGGGCTACCCAGAAGGCCCAGATACTCCAGATCCTGCATTACATTGCGGATCGTCGCGGCACTGACCTTCTCGTTCATCGTACGCGTCAGGGTACGACTGCCAACAGGATCGCCACTTTCAAGATAGCCTTCCACGACGCGGCGAAACACTTCGCGCGATCGCTCGTTCAACTCATCGAATATGGCCATTCCTTCTTTCATTTACAAAGTCCCCTATGGAAGCCCATTAAAGAGCTTGGGTGCGAAAGGTCAATCAAGCTTGCGTTTTCGGCGCTTTGGACTGTATCCCCGACGATAAATCAGGAAAGGTCCGAAAATGCGCCCCTCAGGTCGAAAACTAAGCGAAATGCGCCCGATTTCAATTGAAACGGGCGTGACCAAACATGCCGAAGGGTCGTGCATGATCCGTATGGGCGACACACATGTTCTGTGCACCGCAACGATCGAGGACCGTGTACCGCCCTTCATCAAGGGCAGCGGTCTGGGATGGGTGACAGCAGAATACGGAATGCTGCCGCGCTCGACCACCAGTCGCATGCGTCGTGAAGCAGCCAGCGGCAAACAAGGCGGTCGTACGGTTGAAATCCAGCGCCTGATCGGGCGTTCGCTGCGGGCGGGCGTTGACCGCGTCGCCTTGGGAGAGCGTCAGATCACCGTCGATTGCGATGTGATTCAGGCCGATGGCGGCACGCGTTGCGCGTCGATCACCGGCGGATGGGTTGCCCTGCGTCTGGCTGTGGACAAACTGATGAAGACCGGCGCGGTTACCGGCAATCCCTTGATAGAGCCCGTTGCGGCCGTTTCCTGCGGGATCTACGCGGGTCAGCCGGTTCTGGATCTGGACTATCCCGAGGACAGCGAGGCCGGCGTTGACGGAAATTTCATCATGCTCTCCAGCGGTCAGCTGATCGAGGTGCAGATGTCAGCCGAGGGTTCGACATATTCCCGCGCGCAAATGAACGAACTTCTGGATCTGGCAGAGCATGGCGTCAAGGATCTGGTCAAGGCGCAGCTGGCGGCTGTTGATGCGTAGGTTTTCAGGCGACCGTCTTCTTGTAGCAACCCACAACAAGGGCAAGCTAGAGGAGATTGCTGATCTTCTGGTGCCTTTCGGCGTGGCAGTCGTAGGCGCCGCCGAGATGGCCCTGCCAGAACCGGACGAGACCGAAAGCACCTTTATCGGTAATGCAAGGATCAAAGCCCATGCAGCGTCTATGGCAACAGGCCTTCCCGCTTTGGCCGATGATTCCGGTATCGCGATCGATGCACTTGATGGCGCTCCCGGCGTTTATACTGCTGATTGGGCAGAAACTCCGAACGGGCGGGACTTTAGCTTGGCCATGAGGCGTGCACATGACGCGCTTGAAGCTGCAAAAGCCCCTATTCCGCGGACTGCGCGATTTTGCTGCACACTGGTTCTGGCTTGGCCCGACGGACATGACGAAGTGTTCGAAGGCGTGATGGAAGGCCAGGTTGTCTGGCCCATGCGCGGCGATCAGGGCCACGGTTACGATCCGATATTTCAACCGAACGGCTATGACATCACCTTCGGAGAGATGGATCGCTGGGAAAAGAACCGTATCAGCCACCGTGCCGAAGCTTTCAAAAAACTCGTTGCGGGCTGCTTTGACTGAGGATTGGCAAAACGGTGGTTTCGCCATTTATCTGCATTGGCCCTTCTGCCAGGCCAAATGCCCCTATTGCGACTTTAACAGCCATGTCGCCCGCGAGATTGATCAATCCCGCTGGAAACAAGCCTATCTGGCCGAGATCGACCGCTATGCCGAACAGACCCAAGGGCGGGTGTTGACCTCGGTATTCTTTGGCGGTGGCACGCCCAGCCTGATGCAACCGGATGTGGTTCATGCAGTGCTTGAGCGGATCAAACAACGCTGGCCTCAAGCAAATGATTTGGAAGTCACGCTGGAGGCCAACCCGGGATCAGTCGAGGCAGGGCGCTTCAAAGCCTATGCCGATGGCGGCGTGAACCGGATATCCATGGGAATTCAAGCGCTTAACGATACTGACCTGCAAAAACTGGGACGCATCCACACCACGAAAGAGGCCCTGGCCGCCTTTGACGTGGCGCGCGCTCGGTTCGAACGGGTCAGCTTTGACTTGATCTACGCAAGACAGAACCAGTCATTAGATTCTTGGAAAACCGAGCTAAAACAGGCGCTCGCGATGGCTGTTGATCATCTTTCGCTTTATCAACTGACAATCGAGGATGGAACAGCTTTTGGGGATCGCTATGCGCGCGGAAAGCTGACGGGGCTTCCGCCAGATGATCTGTCTGCCGACATGTACAAAGCGACACAGGATATCTGCGAGGATGCAGGCTATCTCGGGTATGAGATTTCCAATCACGCCAGATCAGGCGCGGAATCGCGGCATAATAGGGTCTATTGGCGCTATGGTGACTATGTAGGCATCGGACCCGGCGCGCATGGGCGGCTGTCTTTTGGCGGTCAGCGTTACGCAACCGAGGCGTGGAGCAATCCGAACAAATGGCTTGATCTTGTCGGGCAGGAACAGAGCGAGAAGGAAAGATCCTCCCTGACGGGCGCGGATCAGGCAAGCGAGTTCCTGATGATGGGCCTTCGATTGACAGAAGGTGTTGATCAAAGACGGTTTGAGGCGCTGTCCGGCCAACCCTTGCCTGTTGACCGGATCGAGTATCTTTCAGACCTCGGCATGATCAACGTTCAAGCCTCAAACCTGACGGTGACGCCCCAAGGACGTATGGTTCTGAACGCGATCCTTGCAGAGTTACTTGCCGGTTAACGGCGTCAGGAGCCAAGCTTCTGGCACAGTTCATCTAGCTCGTCCAACGATGTGTAACGAATAGAAACCAGACCCGACTCCTGCCCATTATCGTGCTGGATTGACACTTTCATCCGCAGGTTTGCCGACAGATCAGCCTCTAGTGCGCGCGTATCGGCATCCTTGTCTTTTGGCTGGCGAGTCTTGGTCTGTGATGCATCTTTCGTTGCAGATGACTGGTCTGGTGCCTTTGCCAGCCGCTCTGTCTCCCGCACGGACAAACCATTCTCGATGACTTTTCGTGCCAAAGACACCGGATCCTGCGATGTTATCAAGGCACGCGCATGACCGGCAGACAACTGACCATCCCGTAGATATGTCTGAACCTCTTCCGGCAACTGCAACAGACGCACGAGGTTGGCGATGTGACTTCTGCTCTTTCCAAGAACGGCTGATAGCTTCTCTTGTGTGTGGCCAAACTTTTCCATCAACTGCTTGTAGCCAACGGCTTCTTCCACAGGATTGAGATCTGCCCTTTGGATATTCTCAATAATGGCGATTTCCAAAACTTCGGTATCGTTGAAGTCCCGCACCAGAACCGGAAGCTCGTGAAGCTGGGCCATCTGGGCAGCTCGCCAGCGCCGCTCGCCAGCGACTATTTCGAATGTCCCTTCTGCCATCTCGCGACGGCGCACGATCAATGGCTGAATCACCCCCTTTTCGCGGATCGAAGCCGCGAGATCCTCAAGCTGCTCGTTCTCAAAACGGCGTCGTGGCTGATGCGGGTTAGGAAAAATCTTTTCGATCGCAATCAGAAAGTCGGACTTTCTTGGCTGTCCTGCATCAGCAGCGCGCTCTTCTTGCGGCGCAACATCAGCCATCAGCGCGGATAGACCCCGCCCCAAACCGCGGGTCTTGGGTTTCTTGTCGCTCATGTCGCGGCCCCTTCTTCAACTGAAATACGCCCGTGATTTGTCAAAAGTTCCTCTGCCAGCGCCACATAGGCACGAGCGCCCTTGGATTCAGGATCGTAATCCAACACCGATTTAGCAAAAGACGGCGCTTCCGACAGCCTCACATTTCGCGGAATAACTGTCTTGAAGACCAGTTCACCCAGATTGTCGCGTGCATCTGCCTCAACCTGCTGGGACAAGTTGTTGCGTATGTCATACATCGTCAACACAACACCTTCGATTCTCAGTGTCGGATTTGCTGTTTGCCGCACCTCGCGGATCGTCAACATCAACTGCGACAATCCCTCCAGCGCAAAAAACTCTGATTGCAGCGGCACCAGAACCGAATGGGCAGCCACCATGGCGTTTACAGTCAGCAGGTTCAGGGATGGCGGGCAATCAATCAAAACGTAGTCATATTCCAACGCATCCATCGCAAACTGACGAAGCGCATCATGGAGAAGGAAACTGCGCTTCTCATTCGATACAAGCTCGACATCCGCAGAGCTAAGATCAACAGTCGCCGGGACGATATGAAGACCTGTTGTCTCGGTTGGCTTGATCACGTCGGACAGTCCGACATCATCCAGCAGCAACTCATAAGTCGTATATTCACGATCTTCTGTCTCGATCCCAAGACCGGTTGATGCATTACCCTGCGGATCAAGATCGACGATCAGAACCTTGCAATCCAGTCTTGCAAGCGCCGCGCCCAGATTGATCGTGGTCGTTGTTTTACCGACCCCGCCTTTTTGGTTGGCGATTGCTATAATTCTCGGGCCTGTAGGTCTCAGCGGATCAGACACGCGCAATATCTCCGATTCTCAGGATCACAGACCCCTCTTCCGTGTTGCTCTTCAGTGCTTCATAGCTGAAAGACCAATCATTGCGCGCCATAGCAAGCTCTTTTTCCCACGACATGCCCTTCGCGAACAAGGCGATCCCTCCCTTTGCAAGATGACGGTCGGCATAGCCAAGCAGCGTTCCCAGTTCCGCCAGTGCACGTGCCGAAACAGCATCAGCATTCTGGGGCGGCAATACTTCGATTCTTTCACAGATTACGGTGCCGGCTACACCCGCCTCGCGAATGGCGGCACGCAGAAATGCTGCCTTTCGACTGTCGCTTTCAACCAGACAAACGTTTTGCTGATTGTCATTCTCTGCCGCCATGATCGCGACAACGATACCTGGAAGACCGCCACCGCTTCCAAGATCAAGCCAGCGCCCGAACTGATTTGGTCCAGCCCGATAGACCTCAACGGAATCAAGAATATGGCGCGTCCAGATATCGGAAACACTTGATTTCGAAACCAGATTTATCTTGGCGGTCCATTTCTCGATCAGAGCGACATACCGTTCAAGGCGATGAAATGTTTCACGTGAAACATTCAGGTCCTCTGCCGTCAATTTTGTCACGCCAACCTCCGGCGACGCGCCTGGCGTAGCTTGGCGAGTATCAGCGTCAACGCAGCAGGCGTCATCCCGTCTATCCGCGAGGCCTGTAAAAGGTTGGCAGGCTGTGCGCGATCAAGCTTGAGCTTCAATTCGTTGGAAAGACCTTCGATCCCCGAGAACAGGAAATCAGCAGGAATTTCTTGCATCTCATCACGGCGCATCGCATCCACGTCGCGCTGTTGGCGTTGGATGTAGTTCGCGTAAAGCGCATCGCGCGACAACTGTTCACGCGTGTCCAAATCGACATCAGACAGATCTGGATCAAGGGCCAACAAATGGTCGAAAGTCACATCAGGAAAAGCCAAAAGCTGGAAGGCAGTCCGGCGCGATCCGTCCTGATTAAAGGTGAGGCCAAGCGCAGACAGATCCTTAGGTGTGTAGCTTTTCTCGTCTAGACGCGTTCGACCGGACGACAGCGCCTCCATCTTGGTCGTAAAAACCTGTGCACGAGCAGGCCCAATACAACCCAACTCCATTGCCTTGGGCGTCAATCTTTGATCGGCGTTATCTGCTCGCAGTGAAAGACGGAATTCCGCGCGCGATGTGAACATCCTGTAGGGTTCGGTGACTCCACGCGACACAAGATCGTCCAGCATGACACCAATATAACTGTCTGCGCGGCTGAACAGAACGGGCGCCTTATCCAAGGCTTCCGATGCGGCATTCAAGCCGGCAACCAACCCTTGGGCCGCAGCTTCTTCATATCCGGTAGTGCCGTTGATCTGACCCGCAAGGAAAAGTCCTGGAACGGATTTGACAGACAAACGCAGGTCAAGCGCCCGCGGATCAACGTAATCATACTCGATCGCATAGCCCGGTTGGAGAATTACAGCTTCTTCCAGCCCGAGGATTGAATGAACATAATCATTCTGCACATCTTCGGGCAGAGATGTCGAAATCCCGTTTGGATAAACCGTATGATCATCCAGACCTTCAGGTTCCAGAAATATCTGGTGCGAGGGCTTGTCTGAGAACCGGACAACCTTATCCTCGATCGAAGGGCAATAACGCGGTCCTACGCCTTCGATATGGCCTCCGTACATTGCAGATCGGGACAAGTTGTTCTGAATGATATCATGCGTCTTTTGGTTGGTATGCGTGATACCGCACGAAATCTGTCGCAGTGGCGGGGACTTTGAGAGGAAAGAAAACAAGACGGGTTCAGCATCGCCCGGCTGAGATTCAAGCTTGTCCCAAGCTATTGTACGACCATCAAGCCGCGGCGGAGTCCCCGTTTTCAGGCGCCCCAAAGGTAAGCCGAAACTGTCCATGCGCTGCGCGAGCGGGACGGACGGCCTGTCGCCCATTCGTCCACCAGGTCTTGCTACATCGCCAATATGGATCACACCACGCAAAAATGTGCCAGTGGTCAATATAACAGATCTGGCCGCAAGTTGGGACCCGTCAGCCAAGGTTACACCTGACACACGGCGGTCTTGCATGATCAGGTCAACAACCTCACCCTCTATAACGGTAAGGTTCTCACGACCCGACAACTCGACCTGCATCGCCTCTCGGTACACTTTTCGGTCTGATTGAGCCCTCGGCCCTTGCACGGCCGGACCTTTCCGGCGGTTCAACAGCCGAAACTGGATACCAGACTTGTCCGCAACACGCCCCATAACGCCGTCCATGGCATCAATCTCGCGTACAAGATGGCCTTTCCCAAGTCCTCCGATCGCAGGATTACAGGACATGATGCCGATACTCGCGCAGGTAAGGGTGACCAATGCGGTTCTTGCACCCATACGCGCAGCCGCATGCGCGGCCTCTGCGCCTGCATGACCACCTCCAACAACGATCACATCGAAATCAGATTGTTTCACGTGAAACATTCCTCACTTGCCTACACAAAAACTGGAGAAAATCTCATCCAGCAGGTTCTCGACATCCACCCGACCGACAAGAGATTCCAGCGCGCGAATTGCCTGTCGCATATCATCTGCCGCAAGGTCATACATATCCGGACCCAGCCGCAATTGTTCCTCCGCCTCACCCAAGGCAGCTAGTGCCCTGACCATGGCCACCCGATGCCGTTCTCGCGTAGCAACACCCAAGGTAGCAAGCCGACCGGATAGACGAGTCGAGATTTTCTCTACCAGAGATTCGACCCCTTCGCCACTCATCCCAGACACAGCACCTGTCTTGTCGTCGAGAAGGTCAGCCTTTGCACGAACAACAATATCGTCATCCTCGGGTAAAAAATCCGGTAAAGCGCCCTCATCCAGAAGAAACACACGCAAATCCGCAAGCGCCGCCCGTTCTTTCGCACGCTGAATACCAATTCCCTCAACTACATCCGTGGTTTCGCGCATACCTGCGGTATCCAGCAAAGTTACTGGCAACCCTGAAAGGTCCATCCGTACCTCGATCACATCACGCGTCGTCCCTGCGAACTCGGACGTAATCGCCGCCTCGCGCCCTGCCAAAGCGTTCAGCAAAGTTGACTTGCCCACGTTCGGCGGTCCGACAATCGCAACCTCGAAACCTGACCGGACACGCTCGGCTGTTTCAACGCCCGCGCATTCGCGTGACAATTCCGACTTTACGCCAGCCAACAACTCCGTCACCTCAGGGGTAACATCTACAGGCACTTCCTCATCGGCGAAGTCGATCGTTGCTTCAAGAAGCGCTGCCGCCCTTATCAAATCGCGTCTCCACCCTTCCGCGACTTTTCCAAGATCACCCGAAAGAACCCGCAACGCCTGACGCCTCTGGGCTTCGGTTTCCGCTTCAATCAGATCCGCCAGCCCTTCGACTTGCGCGAGGTCCAGTCGTCCGTTCTCTAAAGCGCGGCGTGTGAATTCCCCCGCTTCTGCTGTGCGACAGTCAGGAAGTTCCGACAGCACGCGCAAGACCGCATTTACAACCGCAATACTTCCATGCAGATGAAATTCGACCACATCCTCGCCAGTGAAGCTGGCGCCTTGCGAGAAAACGACAACCAGTGCCTCATCCAGCCGCACACCGGAGGCATCACGCAGCACGCGGACCGATGCAATCCTCGGATCGGGAAGATCACCGCAAAGCATCAGACAAGCCGCATGCGCCTGCGGGCCAGATATACGAATGACCGCAACTCCGGCACGACCCGAAGCGGTCGCCAGTGCGAAAACGGTATCCATGAACGATATAACCTTCTGTTTTAAAACATAAAGTTAAGAATTCATCGAATCAAAGAACTCGCCGTTCGTCTTGGTCTGTTTCAACTTCGAAATCAGGAATTCGATCGCATCGGTGGTGCCCATCGGGTTCAGGATACGGCGCAGGACGAAGGTTTTATGCAGATCTTTTGCATCTACAAGAAGGTCTTCCTTCCGCGTACCGGACTTGAGGATATCCATTGCCGGGAAGACGCGCTTGTCGGCAACCTTGCGATCAAGCACGATTTCCGAGTTGCCCGTGCCTTTGAATTCTTCAAAAATCACCTCATCCATCCGGCTTCCCGTATCGACCAGTGCTGTCGCGATGATCGTCAGCGAACCGCCTTCTTCAACATTCCGGGCAGCACCAAAGAAGCGTTTTGGACGCTGCAGAGCGTTCGCGTCCACACCGCCGGTCAGAACTTTACCCGAGGATGGAACCACCGTGTTAAAGGCCCTGCCCAGGCGTGTGATGCTGTCAAGAAGGATGACCACGTCGCGCTTGTGCTCGACCAGACGCTTTGCCTTCTCGATCACCATTTCCGACACTGCAACGTGACGGGTTGCAGGCTCATCAAACGTAGAGGAAATAACCTCGCCTTTGACTGAACGCTGCATATCCGTCACTTCCTCGGGGCGTTCATCAATCAACAGGACGATAAGATAGCATTCTGGATGGTTGCGTTCGATGGAATGCGCGATGTTCTGCAGCAGAACCGTCTTACCTGTTCGCGGCGGCGCCACGATCAGCGAGCGCTGACCTTTCCCGATCGGCGCAACCAGATCTATGATCCGCGCTGAACGGTCTTTGATCGTCGGGTCCTCGATCTCCATCTTCAAACGCTCGTCGGGATAAAGCGGAGTCAGGTTCTCGAAAGCGATCTTGTGACGTGCCCTGTCGGGATCTTCGAAATTGATCGTGTTCACGCTGGTCAGCGCAAAGTATCGCTCTGTCTCTTCCGGTGCTTTCATAACACCTTCAATCGAGTCGCCGGTCCGCAACGCGTATTGGCGGATCATCTCGGGCGAGACATAGATGTCATCCGGACCAGGAAGATAGTTCGCCTCCGGCGAACGCAAGAACCCGAAACCGTCCTGAAGAACCTCCAGCACGCCATCACCACCAATTTCCCAGCCTTCTTCGGCCATCTCCTTGAGAATGGCGAACATCATATCACCCTTCCGCATGGTCGAGGCATTCTCGATCTCGAGTTCCTCTGCCATGGCAAGCAGGTCTTTCGGGCTTTTCGCCTTCAACTCTGCAAGGTTCAGGCGTTCGATGGGTTCAGCAACGTCGTCATTCATGGGAATATCCTGATGACCGGCACAAGCGCGGCGCATGGTCTTTTCTGAGATGGAAACCTCCATCCGGACGGATGGCTTGTCAGACCCGTAGTTAAAATCATTCGTCGAGTCAATTCAGATCAGAATTTGACCACCACAGAGATCACGATCAAGAACATCAAAATCGTCGGGACTTCGTTCATCATCCGGTAATTGCGACCTGACAGCGTATTGCGACCAGATGCAAAAGCCTTGCGATGCCGACCCAGCCACATATGAAACCAAGTCATTCCCAGAACAGAAACCGCCTTGGTCCAAGGCCAGACGAAAGACCAGTCAACGATCCCCGGCGTCATCACAAGCGCCAGACCGAACAGCCAGACCACTATGATCGAAGGGTTCATAATGAAGCGGTAAAGCTTGTACTCCATTACCGTGAACACCTGATCGCGGCTGTCACCAGGTTTGGATTGTTCAGCATGGTAGACGAAGAGCCGCGGCAGATAGAACAGCCCAGCCATCCACGTGATAACAGCCATGATATGGAACGCTTTGATCCATGGATATGCCAAAGCCAGAAAATCGGTCATGTGATCCCCTTGATCGCTGAACCCTCTTAAAAAATAAATATATAAGAGAAAAGGATGATGTTTATGTAGTGTGCCATTCTGCCTGTGGATTACGTGTTTACACCGGAACGACAAGCCATAGGCAAGACCTGTAGATAAAACCTTGATATCTTGTGCAACGTGAAGCTTTTTGATATATAATATAATACTATCAATAACTTATATCTTAGATCCTCAAAGTGTTTCTGTGGAGAAAATGGCCGATACTTCTTTGATGGTCGAAAACGTCCACAGCGTGCTTTTCATCCTTTACACATGTTGAGAAAAACGCTGGAGGAAACGACTTATCCCTCGGCCAACGACACCTTGCACCTGATGGGTTAATTTCGCAGTAATCATCCCTAACAACTCCTTGCACCGCTCCACTGGGTTATTCACATGCCGCAACCGATCATCCTTGCATCTGGCTCTTCAATCCGTGCACAGCTTCTGACCCAAGCAGGGCTGGTTTTCGAGGTTCGGAACCCACGCGTAGATGAAGAAATGCTGCGCGACGCCATGCTTGCGGAGGGTTCAAGCTCACGCGATCTCGCCGATGCTTTGGCCGAGATGAAATCCCTTCGCATCAGCGAGAAACACCCAGAAGCTTTGGTCATAGGATGCGATCAGGTGCTGGATCTGCAAGGTAAAGTGCTGAACAAACCCCGCTCGCGTGACGAGGCGCGCGCGCAACTGATTCAGTTGAGAGGGACACGGCACAACTTGCTCTCTGCAGTAGTGATCTGCGAAGCAGGAAAGCCGATCTGGCGCCATATCGGTCAGGTCCGTCTGTTTGTGCGGGATTTCAGTGAAAGCTGGCTGGACGGTTATCTGGACAGGAACTGGCCGGATATCGGGGACGCTGTCGGGTCCTACAAGCTTGAAAAAGAAGGCGTGCGCCTGTTCTCGCGTGTTGACGGAGACTATTTTACCGTTCTTGGTCTGCCCTTGTTAGACCTTTTGTCTTATTTGTCATTGAGGGGGGATATAGAGGCATGACAACTGATAGCGCTCCACTGCCCAGAATTCCTTTGGCGGGTGTCATCGGTTCGCCAATTGCGCATTCCAAATCGCCGGCCTTGCATGGTCACTGGCTCAAGACGCTCGGACTATCTGGTTTTTATATTCCTATGGATGTAAGCCCCGACAGTCTTGCAGACGTTCTGCAAGCCCTGCCGAAAGCCGGTTTTGTAGGGGTCAATGTCACCGTTCCCCATAAGGTTGCTGCGCTGGAATTGGCGGATCTTGTCACGGATCGTGCGACACTGATCGGTGCCGCGAATACGCTTATCTTTCGCAAGGATGGCAAGATCCATGCTGATAACACTGATGGCTACGGATTTATCGAAAATCTGCGTCAGAATGCTCCCTCTTGGAATCCGTCTGCCGGTCCCGCCGCAGTCTTGGGCGCAGGAGGTGCTGCACGGGCCGTAATCGCATCACTACTTGATGTCGGCGTGCCCGAGATCCTGATTTCCAACCGGACCCGCATCAGGGCCGAAGGGCTGCAACACGACTTTGGCCACCGGTTGAAGGTGGTAGACTGGGTGCAGGCAGGCAATATGCTTGAGGATGCCGCAACCGTTGTAAACACCACATCGCTTGGCATGATGGGAAAGCCGGAATTGCGGGTGCCGCTCGACGGGTTGCAGAAGAACGCATTGGTGACCGATCTTGTCTATGCACCGCTGCAGACGCGCCTGCTGCGCGTGGCGCATGAGATGGGCTGCCAGACCGTTGATGGACTTGGCATGCTTCTGCATCAGGCTGTTCCGGGATTTGAGCGTTGGTTCGGGCAAAGACCTCCGGTTGACACGGAAACACGGGCGGCTGTCTTGAAATGACCTTTGTGATCGGATTGACCGGCTCGATCGGGATGGGCAAATCCACGACCGCCCGACAGTTCGCCGAGCAGGGTTGCGCGGTCTGGGATGCGGATGCGGCTGTGCACCGGCTTTATACTGCGGGCGGGGCAGCCGTTGCACCGCTCGCAGCGATATTTCCTGATGCAGTCATAGACGGTGCAATATCGCGCAATGTGCTGAAATCCATCATTGGGCAAAACCCGCAAGCTTTGATGAAAATCGAGAAAATCGTGCATCCGCTGGTGGCCAAGGATCGCGCAGACTTCATAGCGAGCACAGAATCCGACATTATCGTGCTGGATATTCCCTTACTTTTCGAAACGGGAGGTGAGGCACGCGTTGACGCAACTGTCTGCGTGTCCATTGATGTTGAAACCCAAAAAGCGCGGGTGATGGCGCGCGGAACGATGACAGAAGAGCAGTTCAACACAATCCTCGCAAAACAGATGCCTGATGCTGACAAGCGTGCCCGTGCCGACTACGTTATTGTCACGGATACAATTGATCACGGTGCCGAACAGGTCAAATCTGTTCTGGCCGATATCAGAAAGCGGATGACCCATGCGTGAGATCGTTCTGGATACCGAAACAACAGGCTTCGAGCCCGCAGAAGGTGACCGGATCGTAGAAATTGGTGCGGTCGAGCTTTTCAACCACATGCCCACGGGGCGCACATTCCACGAATATATCAACCCGCAACGCACGATGCCGCAAGCCGCGTTCGAAGTGCACGGCTTGGGCGACGATTTCCTGCGCGACAAGCCGCTATTTGCAGAAATCGGGCCCAAGTTTCTGAACTTTGTGGGCAACGCGAAACTTGTCATTCACAACGCCGCATTTGATATGAAGTTCCTGAATGCAGAATTGGGCTGGATAAAGCTTCCGTTGCTTCCGATGGATCAGGCCATTGATACGCTGATGATCGCGCGCAAGAAGTTTCCCGGATCGCCCGCATCCCTTGATGCTTTGTGCCGTCGTTTCGGGATCGAAACAGCGCGTACGCTGCACGGTGCCTTGCTGGACAGCCAGATCCTTGCAGAGGTCTATCTTGAACTGATCGGTGGGCGGCAGCCCGATTTCGCTCTGTCCACGGCGTCATCGTCGGATGTCAGTGTCACAACCAATAAGCAGTGGCGTGCAAAGCCGCGACCCTCGCCCTTGCCTGCACGCATCACGCAAGAAGAAGCCGCCGCCCATGACGCTTTTATTGAAGCGATGGGCGACGGCGCATTGTGGAAGAAACTAGGATAGTTTCAGAAATTTAGGCGTTCGGGGTCGGTGCCTGCTCTGCCTGACGGCGCGACAGTTCGCTCCGGTAAAGCTGAACGAAATCAATTATATCCATGTTAAGCGGCGGGAAGCCACCGTCACGTGTCACGTCGGACACGATACGTCGCACAAACGGGAATAGCATACGGGGGCATTCGATCAGCAGGAAAGGATGCATCTGCTCGGTCGGCACGCCTTCGATATGGAATACCCCAGCATATTCCAGCTCCAGCAGAAACAGTTTCGAAGTGCTGTCCTTGACCGAGCTGTCAACGACAAGCTTCAAAGTCACTTCATACTGGTGCTCTGTGGTGCGCTTCTTCGCATCCAGATTCACTTGTACTTTGACGTCTGGCTGAACCTCGCCGCTGACGCCTTTTTGCGCCAGCACATTCTCAAAGGACATATCCTTGATGAACTGGCTCAGGATGCTCATTTTCATCTGCGGAGCTTGCGCTGCAGGTTGAGCGGATGTGTCGGCTACGCCATTCTCGGCCATGGGAAGTCTCCGGATGAATTAAATATTGTGAGGCTGTCTATCAGGCGCTTGGTCCAGCCTCAATGCCTGGTCCAACCGGAAGGACGATGGGTTGGACGTTTCCCGGGATCAACCTCCTGAAACTCTCCATCAATGATGTCGGGCCTATGCGACGATTGACCGCGCGACCGGAACGGGTCCCTGTCCGGCGATTGGAAAGGTTCGTTTCGACCCATCTCGAACCGCGCCACCTTCACCCTTGCCTTCAGAAAACGGAAAACGGCTGTCCGGATTGCAGGAACCAGCAGGGCAAAGCCCATGGCGTCAGTGAAAAACCCCGGTGTCAGCAGAAGCACGCCTGCAATCAGAACCATTGCGCCATGGGCCAACGGCTCCGTCGGATCGTTCAGTTCGGAAAAGGACCGTTGCAGGTTCATCAGGGCCAGACGGCCCTGTGTCTTGACAAGAAAAGTCCCGATAATGGCCGTCAGAACCACGATACCCAAGGTTGGCCACAAGCCGATCAAACCGCCCAATTGTATAAAAAGGGCGATCTCGAGGATCGGTATTGCGACAAATGCAACGAAAAGCCACATCTGCATCTTCCTTTCATTCTCGGCCATGGTGGACTTGGCCTATCCCAGCCCCTACATAAGGACCAAGTTATCTCCTTTCCATGCCTGACCCCTCGAGAGGTTAAAATGAATTCGCCCATACTTCAGCTTCTGGTTCTGGCCGGCATCGCTGTTTTCTTGATCTTGCGCCTTAGGAACGTCTTGGGCACACGCGAAGGCTTCGAAAAGCCTGCAGTTCCCCGCGACGCGCCCGAGCCTGCGCGCAAGCGTGGCTTCGAGGTGATCGAAGGCGGGCCGGATCATGATATTATCGACAATGTCGAACCCGACAGCGAAGCCGCAAAAACTCTGGCAGCGATGAAGCGCGTAGAGCCCTCGTTCAATGTGGCTGAGTTTCTGCAGGGCGCGCGCTACGCCTACGAAATGATCCTGATGGGTTTCGAGCGCGGCGATATGGACAGTATCAAGCCATTCCTCGCTGATGATGTTTACGATACCTTCGCCGAAGTTGTTGCCGTGCGCGAACAACAGGGCCTGAGCATCGAGGCCGAGTTTATCGGCATCCGTGAAATGACCCTGAGCCATGCTACTTTCGACAAGGACAGCAATCTTGCCGAAGTGTCGGTCAAGTTTGTGGGCGAATTGACATCGGTCGTGCGCGATAGCAATGGCGAGATCGTTGAAGGCAAACCGAACGAGATCAAGCGTCAGAAGGACATCTGGACCTTTGCCCGCGTTCTGGGCACGGATGATCCGAACTGGCAGCTTGTCGCCACGGGCGAATGATCCGTACGCTGAAAGCTCTGGCCATAGGTTGGCTGACAATGACGGCTTCTACCGCACAGTCTGAACCAACCTATACGGTCCTTGATTTCAGCCAGTTGGACGGCTGGGCTGCGGATGATCATGCCGCAGCCCTTCGTGCATTTCTGAACACCTGCGCCGACATGAAAGACCCCGACTGGTCCAGCCTTTGCGCCGTTGCGCAGGCAGAAGCGCGGCTTCATTCAAATGCCGCGTCTTTTTTCGAGCTATTCTTCAGGCCGGTTCTGATCGAAGACGATGCACCGGGTCTTTTCACCGGCTATTTTGAACCCGAACTGACCGGCTCGCTGACGCCTAGCGCGCGTTACCGGTTTCCGATCTACCGCATGCCACCCGAGGCGAGGGACGCGTCGGTCTGGCTGTCACGCGCCGAGATAGAAACCAGTGAACTGATGAAGGGTCGCGGGTTGGAAATTGCTTGGGTTGATGACCCAGTCGAGCTGTTTTTTCTGCAAATTCAAGGCTCGGGCCGTGTAAAACTGCCCAACGGGCGAAATATACGCGTCGGCTATGCCGGTGCGAACGGACATACCTACCGCTCGGTCGGGGCAGAGCTTGTCAGACGCGGCACTTTCCAGCCGCATCAGGTCTCTGCCGAGGTCATCAAGAACTGGGTGCGCCGGAATGCCGAAGAAGGGTTGGAGCTTTTGCGCCATAACCCGTCTTTCGTGTTCTTCCGCGAAGTCAGCCATGTTCCAGCGGACAAAGGCCCTTTGGGTGCAATGAACCGCTCCGTTACGGATATGCGCACGATTGCTGTAGACCCTGCATTTACCCCCTTGGGCGCTCCTGTATGGATCGAGAAAGATGGCGCCAACCCGATGCGCCGCCTGATGATCGCGCAGGATACAGGATCCGCGATCAAGGGCGCGCAACGGGCCGATATATTCTTTGGCACAGGCGATGCGGCGGGTCGGGAAGCGGGACAGTTGAAAGACCCCGGACGGATGGTGGTGTTGATGCCAATCCAGCGGGCTTATGCGCTTGCGACGGTGGACGGGCCCGAATGACCCGGCGTCGCCTTCGGCCAGACGAAGTCGAACTTTGGCGGCAGATCGCCGCGACGACCGACAGGATTCACCCCGAACTCCCGCGCGCTGATGATCTGACCCCAAGACCCAAGCCAAAACCACATAAAACAGCCAAGCCGCGCTTGCCGGAATTCGCCATCGGGCAGGCAGCGCGGACATCCGCGGCGCCGCATGATTTAAAGCCAAATCTGATAGACAGGCTGCGATCGGCACCCGTCAGCATGGATAGCAAAGCATTTGGTCGCATGAAGCGCGGCAAGCTTGTGCCCGAGGCTCGCATCGACCTGCATGGGATGACCATCGACCGCGCCCATCCTACATTGACGTCGTTCATCCTGCGCGCTCAGGCCAGCGGCAAACGGCTTGTGCTCGTGATCACCGGCAAGGGCCGTGACCGGGACGAAGGCGGACCGATCCCTGTGCCGCGGGGTATTCTGAAGCATCAGGTTCCGAACTGGTTGTCGATGCCCCCGCTGGCGCAGGCAGTGCTGCAGATCACCGAAGCGCATGTGTCGCATGGTGGTGCCGGGGCCTATTACGTCTATTTGCGGCGTCACCGTTAACCGGGGCGTTGATCGTATTGCAGGACGAGAGCGGGTGATAGGATCAACTGCGTGGCATTGCGCACTGTCAGAACCGTTCCGGGCAACAGGCCGGTCTGTCCGGCAGTGTCGCGCTGAAAGGCCGAGTTCAGATCATCGCTCTGGCTGAGCAGACGGATCAGCAACGGGGACGATCCCAAGGTGAAGTGACGTGCCCCATCCCCGTCTGCGAAGCTGCTGACATCAATGATGCTGACCGGGTATTCTGCCAGACGGGATGGATCGGTCAGCGTGCCCAGCCGTTCGGCATCGCCATTGATCCGCGCGGATAGCATCAGCGCCCTGTCGTGGCGGGAGACAAAAATCGCGAAGGGTTCGGGAAGCGCGGCTATACGGTCAGCCTGCGTCTTGAACAGATCGACATCCAGATCCGGCGAGACCAGAACGACCCCGGCGAGTGCCTGTTTGCTCCATTCCGGAGTGCGGATTTCGATCTGGCGCAGGCTTTCCATCACAAGCATCGTACCCAGTGAATGGCCGACAAGGACAATCCTGTTGGCACCGGATGCAGCGAGGTCGCGCAGCACCTTTTCCAGCCCGTCCCGCGCAAAAAGGACGCTGTCGCGGTCATAGGTATATCCCAAAGGGTTGGCGGCGCTGGGCCATGAGAAATGTAGCGCGACGCCGGGCAGGTCGTAGTCGTGCTTCATCTGTGCCGCGCGGAATACGCCGTCGAAAAAGCTGTTGTTATAGCCGTGGACGTAAAGAAGAACCTCGCGCTGGTCTGGTGGTAAGGCGGCGAGGGTGGCTTTGATATCCGCCTGGAAGGGCGCTGCGGTGGCGTAGTCCTGCTTGGTAGCGACCGTGAAATCAGTGCGGGGATTGGGGGCAGTGTAGCCATAGGTGATACGTCCCGGCACATGTGCGGGCGGGATGACCACTTGCAGTTTTGTATAGCTGAGGTCGCTGGCGCGTTCGCCGCTGTACCACCCGACCTCGTCGGCTTTACGATGCGTCGCGACATAGATGGCATGCGGCGTGCCGATCGCTGCCGCCTGTGGCGTCAAAGGGACAAAGCCCCTGTCGGCGCACGCGGACAGCGTCACGAAAACGGACAAGACCAAAAGCCAACGCATGAAAACCACCCCGCGTTTTACAGGGTCAGGTTTAGCGTTGCTTCGTCATCAAAGCTAGAGCATGTAGCGACTGATATCAGCAGAACGCATCAATTCGCCAAGGTTTGCATCCACGAAGGCGGCGTCCACGGTGACGCTTTGGCCAGCCTTGTCGGGGGCGGTGAAGGACAGCTCTTCGAATACCCGCTCCATCACCGTATATAGCCGCCGGGCGCCGATGTTTTCGACGGTGTGGTTCACCTCGGCCGCGATTTTTGCCAGCGCGGCGATCCCTTCATCGGTGAAGGTGACTGTCACCTCTTCCGTCGCCATCAGGGCGGAATATTGCAGTGTCAGGGCGTTTTCGGTTTCCGTCAGGATACGGACGAAGTCACCCTCGGTAAGGGCGCGCAATTCGACCCGGATCGGCAGACGGCCCTGCAATTCGGGCAACAGGTCCGAAGGTTTGGCGATGTGGAATGCGCCAGAGGCGATGAAGAGGACATGGTCCGTTTTCACCGGGCCGTATTTGGTGCTGACCGTCGTACCTTCGATCAGGGGCAGAAGGTCGCGCTGCACACCTTCCCGGCTGACATCTGCACCACGCGCGTCCGAACGGGCGCAGACTTTGTCGATCTCGTCCAGAAAGACGATACCGTTCTGCTCGACCGCTTCAATCGCACTGCGATTTACGGTCTCGTCATCCAGCAGCTTATCGGCCTCTTCGCCAATCAGAATGTCATAGCTTTCTGCAACCCGCAGTTTCTTGCGTTGCTTGCGGCCGCCAAATGCTTTCCCGAACAGGTCGCCCAGATTCATCATCCCCATCTGGCTACCCGGCTGTCCGGGAATATCCATGGTGGGAAAGGGGCTTGACGTATCAGCCACGTCCAGTTCGATGATTGTGTCATCCAGCTCGCCCGCTTTCAGCTTCTTGCGGAACATCTCGCGGGTACCTTCGCGCGCATCCTCGCCGGCAATTGCGGTGATCACCCTTTCCTCTGCGGCTTGATGCGCCTTGGATTTCACATCCTCACGCATATGCTCGCGGGTCATCGCGATCGAGATATCCACCAGATCGCGAATGATCTGTTCCACGTCGCGCCCGACATAGCCCACTTCGGTGAATTTCGTCGCTTCGACCTTGAGGAAGGGCGCGCGGGCCAGTTTGGCCAGGCGGCGGCTGATCTCGGTTTTGCCGACACCAGTGGGCCCGATCATCAGGATATTCTTGGGATAAACCTCGTCGCGCAGATCATCGCCAAGCTGCTTGCGCCGCCAGCGGTTCCGCAATGCCACGGCGACAGCGCGTTTTGCATCTTTCTGGCCGATGATGAACCGGTCCAGCTCGGACACGATCTCGCGGGGGGTAAGGTCTGTCATGATATTCCTTCCGGTGAACGGGACTACTTCCGGATCTTCTCAACCGTCAGATTTCCATTCGTGTAAACGCAAATGTCCGAGGCAATCGCCATCGCCTTGCGCGCAATGTCTTCCGCGCTCAGGTCGCTATCCATCAGGGCGCGGGCGGCGGCCAGGGCATAGTTCCCGCCTGATCCGATGGCGGTGACATTATGCTCGGGCTCCAGAACATCGCCTGCGCCGGTGATCACATAGATGTCAGCACCGTCGCTCACGATCAGCATCGCTTCCAGCTTCTGGAGATATTTGTCTGTGCGCCAATCCTTGGCCAGTTCGACCGAAGCGCGCGCCAGTTGTCCGGGAGTCGCCTCCAGTTTCGCTTCCAGCCGCTCCAGCAGAGTGAAGGCATCCGCCGTTGATCCGGCAAACCCCGCAACAACGTCAAACCCACCGGGTGACAACCGCCGAACCTTGCGCGCTGTGCCCTTGATGACTGTCTGCCCAAGGCTGACCTGTCCGTCACCTGCAATCACCACTTCGCCGTCTTTCTTGACGCCGATGATTGTCGTGCCGTGCCAGCCGGGAAAGTCCTTGTCTGCCATTGAGGTCTCCTGTTCCTGCCCGCTATATGTAACCTGAGGCCGCAAGGCACAAGAGCGGTGCTTGCTCTGTGATCGGTGCTCTTTTACCGTCAGCAGATCATGATCGACCGGACCGTCACTTTCTATCTGGATGAAAGCCTGCGCAAAAGCGCCATGGCAGGGACGCATAATTTTATCGGCAAAGTCGTGTCTGTTCTGGTTGAGGCAGGGCTTACCGCTGAGTATCGCGCCAATTCAAGCGCAGCGCGCCTGTCCTCTGCCCTGCGATCCGGCTATGCCCTGTTTCACATGGATCAGCCGACGCATGGCCGCGCATTGACGATGCGGCGCGTCTATCACTATCCGTTCTGGCAGATCGAACCCACGACAGAGCGTTGGGATTGGCATGTTGCAAGAACAGAGTTCGACCCCGCCCAAGTTGATCCGATCGAGGCGCGACGCTTCCATACATTCTGGCGCAAGCGGCTGTTTCCTGAGGTGGCAGAGGTCACGCGCGACGGATTTGTGTATGTGCCGCTGCAGGGAAGGCTTCTTCAGCAAAGATCGTTTCAGACAGCCTCGCCGATCGAGATGCTCAGGTCTGTGATGGATCATGACCCTGACCGGCGGGTGATCACCACATTTCATCCGGGCGAAAGCTATACCGATGCCGAACGTCAGGCGGTCTATGATCTGGTCGACGAAAACCCGCGCCTTGGTATCAAAACAGGCGCGATGGACAGTCTTCTGCCCGCCTGCGATTATATCGTAACGCAGAATTCATCTGTTGCCTTCAACGGGCTTTTCTTCGCAAAACCCTTTGTCCTTTTCGCGCGCAGCGACTTTCACCATGTTGCGGCAAATGTGCGGACACTGGGCATTGAAGAGGCGTTCCGCGCGGTTCACGAAATACGGCCGGATCATGCAGCCTATTTATGGTGGTTCTGGCAAAAAATGGCGATCAATGCCGGACGCCCTGAAGCAGAAACACAAATCCGTGCGGCGCTGAAACGGTCGGGCTGGCCCGTCTGATCCACACAAAAAAGGGCGCCGCAAAGGGCGCCCTGTTCCAGTCGGCAGCGATCCTGTCAGATCGAGCCTTCGATCCAGCTTTGCAGCGCGGCTTTTGGCGCCGCTCCGGCGCGGTTCGACACAACCTGACCGTCCTTGAAGATAAACAGCGCAGGAATACCGCGCACACCCATCGCAGCGGCGGCATTGGGATTGCTGTCCACATCCACTTTTGCAATCTTTACGCGGCCTTCAAACTCGGCTGACAGCTCCTCCAGAGCGGGTCCGATCTGTTTGCAGGGGCCGCACCATTCGGCCCAGAAATCTACCACAACGGGGATATCGGAATTTTTGACTTCGGCGTCGAAGGTCTCGTCTGTTACAGCAACAGTCGCCATTGGCTTTCTCCTGTAGGAATGGTTGGCCGCAAACCTATGGACGCAGCGCGTCAGCGTCAAGGGATGGTGCTGCGCTGCAGCGCCTGCATCACAAGTTCGGGGGGCAGTTTCATCAAAGAGGTCGTGCTGGTCCACACTATCGCGGTCTCGATCTCCCTTTCTGGAAAAATCTGCGTCAACGCAGCTGCATAAGCACCCATCTGGCGCAGGATACCTTCGGGGCAGGACGCAGGCGAATGCGGAACAACGGCGTTTGTCTTGAAGTCGATTGCAAGAACCCGCTGATCGGAAATAATCAACCTGTCGATCACCCCACTGATGCGTCGTCCGCCAAGCGCCTCGATGCTGGCAGAAACGGGCACTTCGGTCAGGGAATCAGAGGTGAAAAGCCAGTCGAGATGCGGCGCAGACAGCACTTTTCTGGCTTCTTCTACCAATAATGGGATGTCTTCGGGCAGGGCGGGCTCTTCTCCTGCCACTAGGATCTGGGACGCAAGATCATCCCAGTCAGCAGGGTTTATTGCGGGCAATATTTCCAGCAGCAGATGGATCTGATGCCCACGCTCTTTGGCGGCGTCTTCGGTCAGACCACCTTCGCCGGGCAATGCCTTGTCCCCTCCCAGATCCGAGGGGCTTAGCGTTCCGGCTTTAGCCGCTGCATTCGGGGACGCATACTGAAAGAACACCTCAAGCGTAGCAGGAACCGGCTTTTCCTCGGCCTCCTGCTGGCTTTCAGGCAAAAACCAGTCGCCACTATCCAACCGCATGCCAGCGCCGAACCCGAAATCATGGGTGACCGCACCTGTCGCCTGCATCGCGCTTTCCACGCGGTGGAACCAGCTATTGCCATCCTTGCCAAGATCGCCTCCGGCCGCAACGACCAGCCACTTTTCCGCGCGCGTCATCGCGACATAAAGCAAACGGTCTCTTTCCGCCTCTTGCGCCGCCTTCTGTTTCTCCTGCGCGGCAAGCAGGGGGCCGGGCGCTGAATCGCTAGCTGCTTTCCACAGAGCATTGCCATTGTGAAGCACCATCATGTCGCGGATCGTGTTGTCCCGCCGACCTGAATCAGGAAGGATCACCAAAGGGGCCTCCAACCCTTTGGCACCATGAACTGTCATCACGCGAATCCGGTTCCCTGCACTATCCATCTGGCGTTTGATTTCCAGATCGTCGGTCTGCATCCAGACAAGAAACCCTGTCAGACTGGGGATATTGCCGCGCTCATAAGCCAGCGCCTGCGCCAAAAAGGCGTCTATCCCGTCTTCCGCCTCTTGCCCCAGCCGCCCCAACAGTTTGCGCCGCCCGTCATGGCGTGTCAGGACGCGTTCGATCAGATCGTAGGGGCGTAGAAAGTCGGTTTGATTTCTCAGGTCGTCAAGAATCGCCAGCGTCGCCGAATGCTGATCTGTTTGACGGCGCAGCGCCTCCCATAGATACCCTTTTCGGCCCTGTGCCAGCGTGAAAAGCTGTTGTTCGCCCCATCCGAACAGCGGCGATTTCAGCGCTACCGCCAGTGAAAGATCATCCTCGGGTGTTGCCAGAAACGACAGCAAGGCGGCCAGGTCGCGCACGGCAAGCTCAGCGCCAACCTTCAGACGATCTGCGCCCGCGACCTCAAGCCCGTTTTCCTTGCAGGCGCGGATGACCTCATGAAACAACGACGAGCGTCGCTGCACCAGTATCATGATGTCGCCCTCGCGGATGGGCCGCATTTTGTAAGTGCCGGTATTGCCTATCTCGACAGGGATCATCTGACCTTGATCCATCATCCGGCGGATCTCGCGCGCGATGCGCTCTGCCAGAAGCACCATGTGATCACGCTCTCCGCGCTGATCAACCGGATCATGCCACGCCCCTTTGTCGGGATTGTCGGGTTTCTCGATCGCTGGCCAAAGATCGACACGACCCGGCATGTCGGCTTTGAAGGCCCTGTGAAGAGAGTCCGCAGCAAAGCCCGAAACTTCGCGACCGCGGAATGTCTGATCCACCAATCGCAAGATCGCATCGGCCGAGCGAAAGGAAAACTCCAATTCCATCGCGGAAAGCGGTTGATTGGTATTCCCAAGGCGCTGGGCAAATTCCGCCTGCATTCTATCGAATTCCCGTGGATCAGCGCCTTGAAAAGAATAGATCGACTGTTTCTTGTCACCGACGACAAAGATCGTGCGGGCGACATCGGCGCGCGCACCCGCACCGCTGGTGAACTCTTGCGCCAGACGCTCGATGACTTGCCATTGAACAGGGCTGGTATCTTGCGCCTCGTCCACCAGAATGTGGTCGATACCGCCATCCAGCCGGTACAAGACCCAGGACGCTACTGCTGGATCTGTCAGCAAATCACGGGCCTTCACGATCAGATCGTCAAAATCCAGCCATCCGCGCAGCAGTTTCTGACGCTCGTAAGCCGGAAGAAAGGCGCGGGCAAAGCGGTGCAGAGCCAAGGTTTTTTCAGCGGCATCCAAGGCAATCCGCATTTCCCGCGCTTGTTCAACCCGTTCCATCCACGCATCCAGGGCTGGCATGATCTCGGACAGGGACTCGCGGCATGATTTAGTAGGGAAAGACCCTATCTTGGCGCTAAATGGCTCTTTTGCGGAGGGACCGGTCAGAAAGATGCTTTCCAGCTCGGGCAGTTCGGAAATGTCTGTACCTCTCAAAGCGGCAAGGCGAACACCCGCCTTGTTGTCATTTGTACCGCTATCCAGAAGTGCGGGAACAATCTGGCGCAATATCTCCGGCTCGTCACGATTGAACACTTGCCCCATAAGATCCGACTTCTGGAAGCCTGCCGGAAGATCGAACCATTCCAGTATTGTGTCGCGCGTGACGTCCGGCGGAAAGGCCGTGCGCTGGGCGGCAATGCCCCGCGTCAGATCGTCGAAATCCTGCCCAGAATAGACATGCGCCATGGCTTCGACCAGATCGGCTTGTTGACCATCGGCCATGTCCTGCACGATCTCAGCCCGCAACCGCTTGGCAGTCTGATCTTCCATCTCGGTGAACTGGGGCGTGACGCCTGCCTCCAACGGAAAGCGCCGCAGCACCGAGGCGCAGAACGAGTGGATCGTTTGAATCTTCAGTCCGCCCGGTGTTTCGATGGCCCGCGCGAACAGGGTTCGCGCCTGCCGCAGATCGTTAAACGCAACCGCACCCTCTATGCCGAGATCCTGAAGCGCCGCCCGCAATTCTGTATCCGGCAACATCGCCCAGCTTCCCAGCCGCTTGAACAGGCGGTTCTGCATCTCGCTTGCGGCGGCTTTGGTATAGGTCAGGCACAGGATATGCTGTGGTTCCACCCCTGACAGAAGCAATCGCGCCACCCTGTCTGTGAGCACGCGGGTTTTGCCAGACCCTGCATTTGCCGACAGCCATGTCGAACTGTCAGGACGGGCAGCCTGAACCTGCCGTTCTGTTGCGTCATCCCGCCTCATACCAGATCCTCCGGTATGGGATCTTGCGTTGCATCCCATTCGCCAAAGCGGGCAAGCTGGTCGTAATCGCCTGCCTCGCCTTCTTTGAACATGGCGCGCCGCGAGGTGTATCCGCGACTCTGATCCGAATAGGCGCGGATCAGCGCCGAGAATTCCTGCCAGACTTTTTCGGGCGGTTCGTCCTCTAGCGGGGCGGGTTGTTCTTTGCGGGCGCTTCCAACCCCGATATACGCGGCTTTTGCGACTGGTGCGGGATCAATCCCCTCGAATGCACCACGTTCAGCCATCGCGGCTTCCAGCAGCAACTGCTTTTCAAAGAATGTCTGCTCGTCCTTGGTCGGTAGGCGACCGGTTTTATAGTCATAGATATGCAAGGCACCATCTGCGTCGCGGTCGATGCGGTCTGCCTTGACGGTCAGGGTAAAGCCGAGGTCTTCAAGACGAGCCGCCCCCTTCCGTTCAAAAGCTTCCGGAAGCGCCTGTGCACGGCGGTCTTTTTCTGTGGCCACAAACCAACCCGCGGCACGTGACAGTCGCGCTTTCCATAGAACGCGCATTTCAGGCCAGGGCACGCAACGAGCAAGCACAGCATCTGCCAGCGTCATCAACACTTCTTCGGTCAGGCCGTTGGGATCATCATGCAGCCCTTTGATAAAGGCCTCCAGAATATCATGCGTTACGATCCCGCGCAGTAAGGCGTCAGGTGCCTGCATCAGGCTGTCCAGTGGCCGCAGTTTCAGGACATGCCGCGCATAGATTGCATAGGGATCACGGATCAGCCGCTTGATCTCGGTCACTGATAGTTGCTTGGGGCGCAGATCAACGGGCGGGCGTGGGGAGGGCCGCGATACAGGCTCTTGCCGGACGGGGGTTTCCAGAAGCTCGGTTTTTCTGATCCATTCGGCACCCTTTGCGCGCATGCGTCTCACAGCGTCCGGCCCGCCTTGATCGGGTAAACCTTCCAGCAGGTTCAACGCACGGCTCAGCCAGCGGGACGGCACGGTCTGTGCGTCGTCGGACCGGATCGACCGCGTCAACCAAACCTCGGGTGCTGCGATGGCCTGTTGGAAATCATGGGCTGAAAGACCGATCCGCCGTTCTGGCAGAAGAAGGCCCGCATCGTGGCGCATCTTGCGGTTCAGCCAGGGGTCGGGGCTTGGCATCTCAGGCCAGCTTCCCTCATTCAGCCCGCCGAGAATCACAAGATCCGCGCCCTGAACGCGAGCTTCCAATGTGCCCCAGATCAATATGTCGGGATGCGGCGCGTCACGGTCGCGCACTTCGGCACCTGACAGGATCGAGGTGAACAGATCGGCATAATCCGTCGCGTCCATGACGCCGCCAAATCCAGCTTCACGTTCCAACATATCTATGACGCGTCGCGCTTCCCGGCCCGCCTTTTCCAGCCACAGCTTGCCCTGCCCTTCGCCGGTCACACCCTGTGCGATCCGTCCTGCAAGGTCCAGATGGGCGGCTAACCTGTCGGATAGCGGCTGGTCGCCAGAACTGCATCTGTCGACGAAACAGGATATGATCCAGTCGACCCACTCTGTTGCATCCTGTTGCTTGCGCGACTTTGCCCAATCCTTAAGGCTTGCGGCATCGGGGAACGGCGGCCCTTTCCGGCGCATATACAATTCCAGCTCGCGGCTGAGCAACAGGTGATGACCGCGATCAGACCCTGAATGCGCCAGCGGATGGTTCAAGAGCGTAATTAGCGCCTCGGCGGTCAGTTTATGCTGGAACAGAGCCGCAACATGGCGCAAAAACCGACCTGGAGGCGACAAGTTCAAGGGCGTGCCTGCACTGTCATCGGGAAGGATATTCCAGCGATCCAGCGCTGCCGTCACCTGTCTCGACAACATCCGGTCTGGCGTAATCAGGGCTGCTGTTACCCCCTCCTCCGCGGCCTGCCTCAGCCGCATGGCGATCGCCATTGCTTCGGCGCGCAGCGAAGGTGCCTCGACCAGAGTGACATCTGCCACGGCATCAGGGATATCGCGCAGCTTCGGGCCTTCCGACAGCCATTGATCGGTGACAGGTGCAGGCCGCAGCGCCAGCGACATAAAAGCATTGCGCGGAGGGCTTGGTGCTGCCGTGTCCGACCAAAGGCGGACTCCGGACGGCGCAACCCCCATCTCCTGCGTCAGCAGGCGAAACCTGTATTGCGGATGATCCTCGGCAATCAGAGCGCTGTTCAGGTCGGACCACGCCTTTTCGGGCATGTCGAAATCGAAACCTGGCAACACGATTGCGCCCTGCGGCAGATGTGCCACAGCGGACATGAGCAACCTCGTCGTGCGGCGCGACCCGGTCGATCCGGCAAGTATGACAGGATGCTCGGGCGGTCTGTTTTTCCAACCGGCGATCAGGGTTTCAATCACGCGTCTTTGCCGAGATTCACGATCGGGCGCGTTGCTGTCGCCGTCGAAAAACTGTTGCACGATGCCCAGAAACTGCTGTGCGCGTGCCCAGTGTCCGGACTGATCCGTCACATCCAGATTGCGAATTATGTCAGGGCTGACCCCTTCACCCTGCATTTCATCAAGCAACTGCGCCAGACTGTCAGACAGATCGTAAAGCGAGGCGCGGGGCGCTAGGTCCGGCTGACTATCCAGAAGCCGCGAGACAAGCTGCGAGATTTCCAGCCTGCGCCGCAGGGGTGAAACGGCAGGCGGAATCCGCGAAAGCTCGGCATAGTCCCCCAGATCGGTGACAAGCTGGATACGCGGTAATAGACATGCAGGGCCTCGATCAAACAGATCGCGGATGCGCCTTGCCATGCGCCGCGTGTTGACGATCAACTGGACCTGCGCCAACGCCTCCGGCGGCTTTCCGGACATTCTGGCTCTAAAGCCCTCGACCACGGCCAAGGGAAAATCGGCGCCCGGCGGCAAGCCGAAAAGGCGAACCTTGTCTTTAGGGTCAAACATGCGGGTATCCGATCATCTGCTCGGCCAAGGTGATACCTTCCGGTCGCCCGACGTCGCACCATCTTCCCGGATAGCACAGCCCGAAAAGGCGCCTCTTCTCCAACATCCGGTCCCACAGGATATTCAAAGAGAATGCTGACTGTGCAATCGACCCCAGCCCGTCAGTCTTGATGATTTGCACGCCGCCATAGATCAAGCCCCGTCCGCGGGTCAAGCGACCGTCGTCAGCCAGCAGAAAATCACCCTTTCCTGTATGCCCCACGGCTTTGTCGGGCCGGATACAAACCAGAAGGCCGTCCATCTCTTGCGGGTTCCATACGTTCTTTGCCAAGGTCAGTGGATTTGGCCCATCCCAGACAGCATCCGTGTTCATGGTAAACACTGGTCGGCTGCCAAGTAAGGGTAGCGCATGGCGAAGACCGCCGCCGGTTTCCAGTATGTCCGGTTCCTCGATCGATGTCTGCACGCCCTTGCCGTCCAGATGTGCAACCAGCATCTCCGCCTTGTAGTGAAGATTAGCCACTTTTTGCGGCAGACCTGCATCGGTCACCAAGTCCAAAGCATGATCAATCAATGGCCGCCCCGCAACGCGGATCAAAGGTTTGGGCCTGTCTGCGGTCAGGGCACCCATACGGGTGCCGAAACCGGCGGCAAACAGCATTACGGCATGGGGATCGTCGCACATCTGTCCTTGAGACCTTTCAGGATGTCGTCGCTGGGTGCAGGAAGCGCGTCACGGATCAGGTCCGCGACAGATAAAAGCGCGGGATGTTCCAGATCCCGCAGCAATAGGCCCCAGACCCGCGGGATAAGGTCGATGTAATGGGGTTTGCCACCCATGATGCAAAGCCTGCCGAATACACCAAGAATACGTAGATTGCGCTGCACACCCAAGACCGCATAAGCGGCGCGGAATATTGGCTCATCCTGCCCCGTTGCCGCGACATAGCGCCCAATCATGGCAGCTTCGACCTCGGACGGCACATCGCGGCGGGCGTCTTGAAGAACGGACACCAGATCGTAGGCGGGGTGACCCGCCATCGCATCCTGAAAATCCAGCAGGCCAACGCGGGCTGGTCCTATCCTGTCCGGCAACCAGATCAGGTTTTCGGCATGATAGTCGCGTTGGATGAGAACCGAGGTCTCACTGGCATGTTGGTGTAAAACCGGACCGAAGGCCGCGCGAAAGGCTTGTTCGGATGCACCATCCGCAGGCTTTGACCCCGCAAGATACCACTTCCACGCAAGGGCGGCCATTTCCAGCATCACAACAGGATCATAGGCAGCCAGACCCTGAGGCGGGGGCGCGCGGTGCAGGTGCACCAGCGCATCGGTCGCTGCTTCGTAAAGCGGGTATTCCAAAGCAGGATCACGCGAGATCACGCGAGCAAAAAGGTCGTCGCCAAGATCTTCCAGAAGCAGAAACCCGTGCACATCATCCTCTGCCAGAATGCGGGGCGCGCTGAGACCCAGATCACATAGAAACCGCGCAATATGGACGAAAGGCCTGATATCCTCGCCTTTTTCACGAGGCGCATCCATCAGGACGGCGCTTTGCCCCTGCAGATGTAACCGCTCATACCGCCGGTTCGAGGCATCCCCCGCAAGTGGTTTACGGACAGACCCTGACCAATCGGTTCGCGCAATGAATTGATCAGCAAGAGTAGAGCGATCAGTCATGTGATAGTCCTTTCAGGCGGGCGTCCCATGACGGCGCATCCCAAGTCAATATCAACTCGCGCATGTCATTGGTTTCGCCTTGCGACAGCGTCAAGGTCAGCGCCTTCGCCGGTTTCAGCGCGCCCAGACGATCCGGCCATTCGACAAGGCAGATTGCGGTGTCGAACGCGTCCGACAGGCCAAGCTCGCCAACCTCTTGCGGACCTGAAAGACGATAAAGGTCGGCATGCCAGATCTCTGTGTCGGGCAGGTCATAGGTCTGCACAAGCGTGAAAGTCGGGGAGGGCACATCCTCAACCACCTCCATGCGCGACTGGATCAGGCTGCGCGCGAAATGCGTTTTTCCAGCGCCGATCGGCCCCTCCAGCAGCAGTGTATCACCGTCATGCAAAAGCATCCCAAGCCGCGCGGCAAGAGCGGCGGTCTGGTCAGGTGAGGTCAGGGTGAACTTGAGAAGGTGCTGCGACATTGGCCCAGACTAACCCGACCAGAATCGCCTGCAAGAGCGATACTGCAAATGGCTATGCGGAACTGTGCAAAACGGCGTCCAATACGGGCACCGGACACTGGTCTTTCGGCGCGAACAGAACCAGCGTTGCGCCGCCCGCCATCGGTGTCACCTGACATGTGATGGTGCGCCCGTCCCGTAACAATACATCGGCATCCCAACTTGTCCGCTCGCCGAACTGGACGACAAAATCACGCAAGTCACCCCAAACCGGAGTAGGCTTGCTGGCGGCTTGCCAGTGTCGCGAGGCATCCATGACCGAGATATCGGCAAATCCGGCCTCCGCGTCCAAGCCCCACATGGTGCAGTAGGCTGTATTCGAGAAAGCCAGAACGCCCGATGACGAAAAGACCGCGATCGATTGTTCAAGCGTGTTAAGTGCGGATTGCGCTAATTCCAGATTCGAGCGGAACCGCCGGGTCAGTGAAATCTCTGCGCTGATATCCTCGAACAGAAACGCCACCGCGCCGTCGGGATGGGGCCTGCCACTGATCCGATATGTCAGACCAGAGGGGAGGGTCCATGTCTCGCTGTACTGGTCATTATCAGCCGCCGCCACCAGATCGGTAATCTGGTCGCGCCAGGACCTGTAGTTCTTGGGTTCAGGCATCATCCGCCGGTCGCGCAACTGGTCGAAAAAGGACAGCAGATTGGGCCGCGAGCTAAGGAATTCGGCACTGAGGTAGGTCAGGTCGATCAATGCCGGGTTGAACAGGGCCAACTGGCGTTTACGATCGAAAATCGCCAGCCCGATGGATAGTTGAGCGAAGGTCTTTGTGAGCGTTTGCACAAAGTTGCGCTGTGCTATCTCGGCATTAACGACAGCATTTACGTCTGTCGCATAGTTCATCCAGCCCGATTCAAGTCGTATCGAACGAATATCGAACCAGTAGGGCTGAACCGATCCGTCAGGTGTAATGGAGACCCTGCAGGATGAGGTGGCATTTTCCGTTTCGAATGGCGGATCGAACAATGGCTTGTCTGACGATCCCTCTGGCAGTCCGCCCGAGAAACGCTCGACAAGGGCCTTATAGGCTGTGTTGGCCCATTGCACCTTACCGCTGTAGTCGGATTGCCAGATCGGATAGGGCGCGCCCGTCACGGCTTGCCGCAACCATCCTGCCTCATCCTTTTCGGGAATGAACGATTCTGGTGCGGGTTCTATCAACGACAGTCTTGCGTGGTTGTCCCACCAGTCCAGCACCAGCAGCGCACCATCATCGGGATGATGTGCGGGCAAATTGACCTGTCCGCTGCCATCCTGCCACAACGGGGATTCAGGTAGCGCGGCAAACCTTTGCGAGAGGGCGTTCCTGACGCGATCCCAGTCATCCAGACCAACACCATCGGGTGTTTCAGTGTCGCTGGTATCTTCAAAAACCTCGGAAGCGCCGTCGGTCATTTCAATCAGGACGCGGTCCTTGAAAAGAAAGGCGATGTTGCACGCGGCGTCGGCGGGCCAGTGTTCGGTTGGTTTGTCAGGCGATACCTTCTGCCTGCGCCAGTCCACCGTGACCAGAAGCGCCAACAGCAGAACGCCTGACAACAATCCAGCAACAACAGCCATTACATTCTGTGGCTGGTCCAACAGGCCCATTGCATATCCCCCGAAAACAGCGCGCGAGGCAGCTTGAAGGCGAAACTGTTAAAGACCGGTTAACGATAATCGCGGAGCAGGCGTGATCATGTCGATGGCCACCGGCAAGCGGCGCAGTCTCAAATTTCCAAGCGTTTGTTTTTTCGCATCGGCACGGAATTCGCAGCATTCTGTGCGTCGATCTTGGCGCGTGGCCAGACCACCTCGACAATAGCGCCGCATTTCTGCGGTTGCTCTGTGGTGGCAAGATAGGGATCGCGCCCGTTCGCAAAACTCAACTCGGCACCGGACCGTTCCAGCAAAGTCTTGGCGATAAACAGTCCAAGGCCCATACCCTCGTATCCGGGGCGCTGGGCACGATCCTGACCGCTCCGTCGCAAGCGCATGAACGGATCTCCGATCCGCCCCATGATATTTGAAGGATATCCCAAACCATCATCCATGATCCGAACCGAAACGGTATCATCGTCCCAAGTCGTCTCGACCCAGACATTCGCGCGGGCAAAATCGACACCGTTTTGCAGCAGGTTCCTGAGCCCGTGCACAAGATCAGGCCGACGTAGTACAAGTGGCTGGTTCTGGCCGTCTTCGACGCTTTGACCATCCTTGAAATGTATCTCCTTGCCACGGTTAAGATGAGGCGCCGCAGCCTCACGGATCACAGTGCCCAAGGGGGCTTGACGCAGCATCAAGTCATCCTTGCCTGCGCGACCCATGGATTGCAGGATATCGCGGCAGCGATTGGCCTGATCACGGATCAACTTGGCATCATCCTGAAGTTCGGGAAACGCGTTCAGCTCTTCGATCAACTCGGCACTGGTCAGTTTGATCGTCGCCAGAGGCGTTCCCAGTTCATGCGCCGCTGCGGCCACCACACCACCCAGATCGGTCAGCTTCTGCTCGCGCGCCAAAGCCATCTGCGTTGCCTGCAAAGCATCCGACATCGAATGCATTTCCTGTGTCACACGCCGCGAATAGATGCTGAGGAAAACGACCGCAATTGTGATCGCAACCCAGTTTCCGAACACAAAGATGTCAGGGACGCGCAGCAAAAAACCCTGCTCTGTCAGCAAGGGTAGATGGAACTCTGCCAGCAGGGTTACGGCAAGGATCGCTGTGATACCCAAAAAAACCGTGGATCGCAGGGTCAGAACCAACGCCGACACCGTGACCGGTCCAAGGATCAGGATGTAAAACGGGTTATGCAGGCCGCCGGTCAGATACAACAACAGAGAAAGTTGCAGCAGATCAAACAGGACCATAAGCAAATTTTCTGTCTCGGACAGGCGCTTATTTTCGGGGAAAATGAACATGGCGATCAGGTTGCCCATCACGGACACGCTGACCACCAAAAGGCACAAACCCATCTGGATTTGCAGGCTGTAAGCTTGCTGCGCTACAAACAGCGCAATGAGCTGCCCGCAGACCGCGCCCCAGCGCAAAAGGATAATTGTGCGCAGGCGCACCCAGTTCCCGCGCTCGCGGCCCTTGAGAACGCCAAGTTCCATATCGGTCATCTGCGCGCCTTCGTCCCGTTGCATGTCCGGCCCAAGTCGTAAATATGAGCCTCGACCGGATGAAAAGCCAGTCCTGTCCGGAAAAAGGAGAATGCCATGCTTCGTGTCTATGCTATTGCAGCCGCCGTATTTGTGTTGGCCATAACAGGTGGGATTTTCGCCTATACACAATTTGCAGGGACACCCGACAAATACGCCCAATGCCGCTCGACCGCGATAGCGGGCGGAGCGTCGCAGATTGGCGGTCCGTTCACACTGATCGACGAGACAGGGGCAACGGTGACAGATGCCGATGTGATCGACCAGCCGAGTCTGATCTATTTCGGGTATACATTTTGCCCCGATGTCTGTCCGCTGGACACGGCACGCAATGCCGAAGCGATCGACATTCTGGAAGAGCGCGGCTTGATGGTAAAACCGGTCTTTATCTCGGTCGACCCCGAGCGTGATACCCCCGAGGTCGTCAATGACTTTACCGCCAACCTGCACGAAAGGATGCTGGGTCTGACAGGCACACCGGAACAGGTGCGTGCTGCAAGTCGCGCATACCGGACGTTCTATCAAAAGCAGGAGCCGGCGGTGGGCGACGAGGACTACTATCTCGTCGACCACTCGACCATGAGCTATCTGGTTTTTCCACAAGAAGGCTTCATCGAGGTTTTCCAGCGTGCGCTGCGCGCGGATGACGTTGCCGACAGAATTCAGTGCTTTCTGGAGGCACGTTGATCTAGGTCACGGGCTTCACGGTTGCGGCAGCACAGTTTGACGCCTGCGGGGACGCGCTATAATAGCTGTAAGCAATCGTTTATTGATCGGGGGAAATCCGTGTGGCTGAAGACCTGAACGATATCGGGGAAGACAGAACACTTCTTCTGGTGGACGACGACGACGCTTTTCTGAAACGTCTTGCTAAGGCGATGGAAAAGCGCGGATTCGAGGTTGAAATGGCGGGATCGGTGGCTGCTGGTAAAGCCATCGCGACAGCCCGTCCGCCGGCATTTGCAGTGTGTGACCTGCGACTAGAGGATGGCAACGGGCTCGACGTGGTCGAAGTGCTGCGCGAGAAGCGTCCTGACTGCCGGATTGTGGTGCTAACCGGTTATGGTGCGATCGCAACTGCTGTTGCTGCGGTCAAGATCGGCGCGACAGATTATCTGAGCAAGCCCGCCGATGCGACCGATATCACCAATGCGCTTCTGGCAACCGGAGCAGAATTGCCGCCACCGCCCGAAAACCCGATGAGCGCGGATCGCGTCCGCTGGGAACACATCCAGCGCGTTTACGAACTGTGTGACCGCAATGTTTCCGAGACAGCCCGCCGCTTGAACATGCACCGCAGGACGCTTCAACGGATATTGGCGAAACGATCACCCCGCTGAGGAATGGCAAGACAACTGACCTGGTAGTTCAGCCAGAAAAGACGCTTGTGCGATTTCGTAGGCTTGGATGATTTCTGCAATATCGACATCTAGCGCCTGCCCTTTGGCTGCGACGCTTTCACCATGCTGGCAAAGCGCCGCGACCTGCGTGAAGCCGAGGTTCAGAACACCGCCTTTCAGAAAGTGCAGATCATTTTCCAGCCCGCTTTGATCGGGGTTGTCGTGCAACCGGCTGACGACATGTCCGGTTTCCGCAAGAAATAGGTCGACGACTTCGGCAAAACCGTCGCTACCGATTTCATCATGCAGATCGCGCACACGCTGCCAGTCAATCATCGACTTCTCCAGTCTTCGGGGTCCAGCATAGACCACAGCCGATTAAAGCATTGTAAATGAATACAATTCTAACATTCAAAATCTGTTAAACCCTTGTGGGCTAGACAGCCTTTTCAGGTCGCGAAAGGGGCGGGCAAAGGTGGCGGGTCAGACGCAACTTCCACATGAAAACCGACAGGATTTAGCTGACGCCGCGGCGACCCCGCTGCACGTTCTTGTTGTGGACGATAGCAGTCTTCAAAGGCGGATACTCGCGGCCTCGTTGAACCGTTGGGGTTTTCGTGTGACCGAAGCCGCCAGCGGACAGGACGCGCTGCGGGCATGCGTGATTGATCCGCCCGATCTTGTACTAAGCGACTGGATGATGCCCGGGATGGACGGGCTGGGGTTCTGTCGGGCGTTCCGCAAACTACCGCGCGACGACTACGGCTATTTCATCCTTCTGACATCAAAAAGCGAAAAGGACGAAGTTGCACTTGGGCTTGATTGCGGCGCGGATGATTTTCTGACCAAACCGGTCAATCCCGCCGAACTGCGTGCGCGCATCAGTGCCGGAAAGCGGATCATCGACATGCAGCGGCAGGTGACCGAGAAGAACCGCCTTCTGGCCGACGCGCTGCAAGAGTTACAGGGCCTCTACGATGCGCTGGATAGCGATTTGATCGAGGCGAAGAAGCTGCAACAATCGCTTATCCGTGACCGGTTCAAAGATTTCGGCAATGCGCGCATGTCTCTTCTTCTGCGTTCCTCGGGGCATGTGGGCGGGGATCTGGTGGGTTTCTATCCCGCGGGTGAGGCGCATATCGGTCTGTTCGCACTGGATGTTTCGGGTCACGGTATCAGTTCAGCACTGATGACAGCACGATTGGCCGGCTACCTGTCGTCATCCTCGCCAGAGCATAACATCGCTTTGTCCCGCACGGCAGAGGGCAGCTACGCCGCTTTGCCGCCTGCCCATGTCGTTGAGATGCTGAACAAACTTGTTCTGCAAGAGCTGCAGACAGAGCACTACTTTACCCTTCTACTTGCAGATGTGGATCTTGTCAGCGGTCGTGTAGTGATGGTGCAGGCAGGTCATCCGCATCCCGTTGTGCAACGCAGAAATGGCCAGCAGGAGGTTTTGGGGAAGGGTGGTTTGCCTGTCGGCTTGATACAGGATGCCGTATTCGAAGAGTTTGAATGCACTCTGACAGCAGGGGACAGGCTTTTGATCCTGTCGGATGGCGTCGTTGAATGCCCCGATCCACAGCATGCAGAATTGGGTCCGGAAGGTGTGGCCGCGATGCTGGACCGCTTGCGCGATCTGTCGGGCACCGCACTGCTTGAGGCGATGATATGGCATTTGACGGATCACGCCAAAGGGGAAGATTTTCCGGATGATATCTCGGCAATCCTACTGGAGTTTGAGGAAGGAAAGGTTCTAGCCCCTTGAGAAACGGTCAAGTGCCAGCGCTACGAAATGCCGGTCTCCGGCATTGCCCAGTTTTTGCGCCGCAAGGCTTGGAGGCATCCAAACGGCCATATGACCGGCTTCGGTCGGGGGTCCGATGCGGCGGACTGCGCGGGCGAGATAAATCATACACAGCTTTTCAGCCCATAGATCGTATTCCGGCATATAGGTGAACCGCCGGAACGCCCCTATCCTGCGCGGCGCGGCGATGCTCCAGCCGGTTTCTTCGTAGACTTCCCTGTGTAGGGCGGCCACAGGCGACTCGCCCTGATCAATCCCGCCACCTGGCAACTGGAACTCCGGTAAAGGTTCCGACTGATGGGTCAGCAGCAAATCGGCTCCCCTTGTCAGGATGGCATAGGCTCCTGGCCTGCGCTTGTAGACTTTGTCTTGCCGTGGTGTTTCGCCAAAACGTCTGATCATCTTGCCCATCCATGCGTCTGCGGTCTGGCAGCCATGCCCTTGGCCCCTGTCTTGCCCCGCCTATATAGTCGCGGTATGCCAAGACAAGGCGCTTAAGGAAACCCCATGACACTTGGATCAAAAATCGCCTGGGACGACACGGTATTGCCGTTCCAGCTGGACATGTCTGATATTCGCGGCCGTGTTGCCCGACTGGACGGGGTGCTTGACGGCATCCTGAAACAGCACAACTACCCGTCGCAGGTCGAAGCACTTGTGGCCGAAATGGCCTTGCTGACCGCTTTGATCGGCCAGACAGTCAAACTGCGCTGGAAGCTGCAATTGCAGGTCCAGTCGAACGGTCCGGTGCGGATGATCGCCACCGATTATTATGGCCCCACCGAAGACGGGGAAGCGGCGCGCATTCGCGCTTATGCCAGCTTTGACGCTGACAGGCTGACGGATGGCCCAGCCTTTGACCAGATCGGCAAAGGTTACTTTGCCATTATGATTGATCAGGGCGAAGGCATGGCCCCCTATCAGGGCATCACCCCGCTGGCAGGCGGCTCGCTTGCCGCATGCGCCGAGGCCTATTTTGCACAGTCCGAGCAGTTGCCGACCCGCTTCGCGCTCAGCTTTGGAAAATCCACCGAACGCGGCGTGCGAGAATACTGGCGCGCCGGTGGCGTCATGCTGCAGCATATGCCAAAAGCATCGCCTTTCGCGAAAGGGCCGGAAGCCACTGGCGATGACGGATTGCTGCATGCCCGTGATCTTGTGGACGGTGAGGAAGGCGAGAACTGGAATCGTGCGAATGTGTTGCTGGACACGGTCGAGGATCTGGAATTGGTGGGCCCGCGTATCGCTCCGACAGACCTTCTGGTGCGGTTGTTCCATGAAGAGGCACCGCGGGTTTTCGAGGCGCAGCCGGTCCGGTTTGGCTGTTCCTGCTCGGAAGACAAGGTGCGTCAAAGCCTGTCGATCTACTCGGCCAAGGATATCGCAACGATGACCACGGATGAGGGGCAGGTAACGGCAGACTGCCAGTTTTGCGGGGCACATTATGTGCTTGATCCGGCAACGCTGGGTTTCGAAGCCAAAGGGTCGGATGGGAATGAGCAGTGATCCACTCTCCCATGTGATCGCGGCTTTGGGTCGGACTGGCCGTACATCCTCGGATTTCGATCTCAATCCGGATGTGGTTTTGCCCGCAGACCGCCGTTTACGACCTGCGGGCGTTCTGGTCCCGTTGATCGAGCGTCCGTCCGGTGTGCAGGTGATTTTGACCAAACGGTCCTCGGCGCTCAAACATCATCCGGGGCAGATCGCCTTCCCGGGTGGCAAGCAGGACGAGGGCGACCATGATGTGATCGCTGCAGCCCTGCGCGAGGCCGAGGAAGAGATCGCGTTGCAACGCAGCAATGTCGAGGTCCTTGGCACGCTTCCTGCGCATGAAACGGTGACTGGTTTTATCGTGACCCCCGTTCTGGCACGCGTCAGGGCCCATTTCGACCCTTTCGCCGAACCGGGCGAGGTTGCCGAGGTTTTTGAAGCCCCGCTTGCCCATGTCACGGACCCCGCCCGTTTTGTTGTCCAGTCGCGGCGCTGGCGCGGACAGCGGCGGCACTACTTCACAGTGCCTTATGGTCCTTATTACATCTGGGGCGCCACGGCGCGTATTCTGCGTGCCTTGGCTGACAGGATGGACCCCTGATGCGGATTGCTGCGGACTGGATTGCCCGACCCGAAACCCGCGCTGTCTGCGACATGCTGCGCGATGCGGGCCATAAGGCGTTGTTTGTCGGCGGCTGCGTCCGCAATGCGATCATCGGCGCCCCCGTGACCGATATCGACATCGCCACAGATGCAAGGCCGGAAACGGTCATGGAACTGGCCAAGGATGCGGGTCTTCGACCCGTGCCTACCGGCATTGATCATGGCACGATTACAGTGATTTCAGGGGGCGTTCCGCACGAGGTCACGACCTTCCGGCGCGATGTCGAAACCGACGGACGGCGTGCCATCGTCGCATTCTCGACGCGGGTTGAAGATGACGCGCTGCGGCGCGATTTCACTATGAACGCGCTATACGCCACGACCGAGGGCGAAGTGCTGGACCCTCTGGGTGGTCTGCCCGACCTGATGGCACGGCGCGTACGGTTCATCGAAGATGCAGAGGCCCGCATCTCCGAGGATTACCTGCGTATCCTGCGATTTTTCAGGTTTCACGCATGGTATGGTGACACAGCCGAAGGCCTTGATCCGGTGGCCCTTGCAGCGATCGCCGCGGCAACAGACGGGTTGTCGCAGCTATCGCGTGAAAGGGTTGGTGCTGAAATCGGCAAGCTGCTTTCGGCGCCTGATCCGGCACCCTCTGTCGCCGCGATGCGTGCTTGCGGTGTCTTGTCCCGTATCTTGCCAGGTGCCGATGACAGGGCCTTGGCACCGCTTGTGCATCTGGAATTGCAGATCGGAGGCGCACTTGACTGGCTTGTCCGGCTGGCGGCGATAACCGGACCCGAGGCCGCAAACCGTCTGCGCCTCAGCCGTTCGGAGGAGGTGCGTCTTTGCACCTTGCGCGACGAGCTGGGGTCGATGCGCGGTGCTGGCGAATTGGGTTTTCGGCATGGGGCAGACAATGCGATGGCGATTCTGCTCCTGCGCTGTGCCGTCATGGAAACCCCGCTGGAGAACGGCGCGCTGGACGCGGCGAAAAATGGAGCACGTGCTGTTTTTCCCCTACGAGCAGCCGACTTGATGCCCGCGCGCACAGGTCCGGCGCTGGGCCGCGAGCTTGAACGGCTCAAGTCAATTTGGATCGCCTCGGATTTCGCATTGACGCGCGAGGAATTGCTGGAGGCGCGCTGATCCACGTGCCGGTCTTGCAGTCCGGAACGATCAGGGCTTTCTTGACCGCTGGCGGCACGGGCTAGTTTCAGCAGTAGAAATTGATCAAAGCAGAAAGACCATTGATGCAATCTGCCACCCATATCGACCCTTTCCGGTTTGCCGAAGGCCCGCCACCCCAAACCCTGGGTGCGTTCTTTCGCTGGGCATTGGCAGGCTCATGGCCAGCGCTTTGGCTGGCAGGCTTTCTGTCGGCGGCAGCCGGCGCTCTTGAGGCAGCGACCGCGCTGATCCTCGGGATGGTCATTGACGGGGCCATTGCCAGCGGACCCGACATGTTCTTCAGCGCAACGAATATTGTGATGATCCTTGTTGCTATCGGGTTCTTTCTGATCCTTCGGCCATTGGCCTTCGGGCTTTCCTCGGCAGCAAACTCGATCATTGTGCAGCCGAATGTGAACCCGCTTGTTCTCAGCCGCCTTCATCGCTGGACGCTGGGCCAGTCGGTCAAGTTTTTCGATGATGATTTTGCCGGTCGCATCGCGCAAAAACAGATGCAGACGGCAAGGGCTGTGACTGATGTCGCAGTTGAAATGATCAACGTAGTCGCATTTGCGCTGGCATCGCTGATCGGGTCGATCTTCCTGCTGATGGCGATCAATGTTCAGGTTGCATTGGTCTTTGTGGTCTGGCTGGTGTCGTATTTCTTGCTGATCCGCTGGTTCCTGCCGCGCATTCGCGAACGTGCAGGCAAGCGGGCGGGTGCGCGCGCGATGGTGTCAGGTCAGGTCGTTGATACAATCACCAACATCAAGACTGTCAAACTCTTCGCACATGCGGATCACGAGGATCGCGCCGCATTGGGCGCTATGCAGAAGTTTCGGGATACATCGCTGCATTTCGGCAAGCTGGCGGCCCTGTTCCGCGTGGCGCTCATGACACTGGCAGGCATCCTGCCGATTCTCCTGATTGGTGGGACGCTTGTCTTCTGGTCGCAAGGCACGGCAACCGAGGGCGATATTGTTGCCGCCGGGGCCGTGTCGATCCGGATCGCACAGATGACCGGATGGGTCAGTTTTACTCTGATGGCGATCTATTCGAATATTGGAGAGATCGAAGATGGCATTCACACGCTCACCCCGCGCACACGTGTCGACAATGCGGCCAAGGCCACCGACCTAGAAGTCACCGAGGGCCGCATCAGGTTCGAGGGTCTGGGTTTTGCCTATGGGCGGGACAAAGGCGGAATCGCCGATATCGACCTTGACGTCAAACCGGGCGAGAAACTGGGCATCGTTGGCGCATCGGGCGCCGGTAAGTCCACACTCGTTGCGCTGTTGCTGCGTCTTTACGATCCCGAACAGGGTCGCGTGACAATCGACGGGCAGGATATCCGTAACATCACGCAAGAAAGCCTGCGCCGCCAGATCGGGATGGTCACGCAGGAAACCGCGATGTTCAACCGCTCTGCCCGTGACAACATCCTCTATGGCCGCCCCGATGCCACGCAAGACGAGGTGATCGCCGCCGCCGAGAAGGCCGAGGCGCATGAGTTCATAGCGAATATGCAGGATCACAAAGGCAGGCTTGGCTATGATGCGCATCTGGGCGAACGGGGTGTGAAGCTGTCGGGCGGTCAACGCCAGCGGATCGCCTTGGCGCGCGCTATCCTCAAGGATGCACCGATCCTTGTGCTGGACGAGGCGACAAGCGCATTGGATAGCGAAGTTGAAGCGTCGATCCAGACCGCATTGGAGCGCGTGATGGTCGGAAAGACCGTTCTGGCCGTGGCGCATAGGCTGTCCACGATAAGCCAGATGGACCGTATCATTGTGTTGGATCAGGGACGGATCGTCGAGCAGGGTACGCATGACGACCTGCTTGCCAGTGGCGGGCTTTATGCGCGCTACTGGAACCGGCAGTCCGGTGGTTTCATCGGACTGAAGGATGCAGCCGAATAGGGCTTTATGCAGGGCATGGCGCAGGCTATGCCCGCAGCATGACAGAATATCGCATTACACGACTAGGCCATCAGGGTGACGGGATTGCCGCAGGTCCGGTTTTCGCCCCCATGACCCTGCCCGGTGAGGTGGTGACCGGTGTGCAAACCGGTGACCGTCTTCATGATGTGCGGATTGTCAAACCCTCCGCCGACAGGGTCAGTCCGGTCTGTCGTCACTACAAAGCCTGTGGCGGCTGTCAGGTGATGCATGCCTCGGACGCTTTTGTGGCAGAGTGGAAGACAGGTGTAGTACGCGCCGCACTGACCGCGCAGGGGATAGAGGCCGCTTTTCGCCCGATCCTGACCTCGCCACCAAGATCGCGCCGCCGCGCTGCTGTTTCGGTCAGGCGCACCAAGAAGGGCGCATTGGCAGGCTTCCATGCGCGTGCGTCCGATACGGTGATCCAGATACCGGATTGCCAACTGCTTCTTCCGGAACTGCTTGACGCCCTGCCGCTAGCCGAGGCATTGGCGACTTCAGGTGCAAGCCGCAAGGGTGAACTGACTGTTCAGGTCACCCACAGTGATGGCGGGCTTGATGTTCTGGTGACAGACGGCAAGCCGCTGGATGGTCCTTTGCGTGTGGCGCTGGCAGCCGAAGTAGAGCGTTTCCGTCTGGCTCGTCTGGTCTGGGGCGATGAACTGGTCGGTCAGCGTCAGCCCCCGTTCCAGCAATTCGGCCAGACCCGCATCGTCCCGCCGCCCGGTGCCTTCATGCAAGCGACAGCCGAAGGCGAGGCAGCACTTCTATCCGCAGTAAAAGAGGCCGTGGCAGGCGCCACCCGAATCGTCGATCTTTTTGCCGGATGCGGCACCTTTGCGTTGCCACTGGCGCAGGATGCGGAGGTCCACGCCGTTGAAGGCGAAGCTGATATGCTGAAAGCGCTGGATCAGGGCTGGCGTCAGACAAGCGGTTCAAAGCGGGTTTCGACAGAAACACGCGATCTTTTCCGCCGCCCGCTTCTGCCAGATGAACTTAAAGGCTTTGATGCTGCTGTGATCGACCCGCCACGCGCGGGCGCCGAGGCGCAGGTCCACGAGATTGCAAAGGCAGGTATTGGCAGAATCGCCTTTGTTTCGTGCAATCCCGTGACCTTCGCTAGAGATGCAAAAACGCTTCTATCAGCGGGCTATCGCCTTGAATGGGTGCAGGTTGTCGATCAATTCCGGTGGTCCACACATGTAGAGCTTGCAGCCGCCTTTACCGCCCCACATATCTGACGTCGCGCAGGACCTGTTCGGAGTACCAAATGACCTATCAGACCCGACTGGCCGATTGGCTGGCCAGCCCACATGTGACCAATTTCGTGATTAGTGTCATCCTCGTCAACGCGGTCACACTTGGCCTTGAGACTTCGGATACAGCCATGAACGCGGCGGGCTCTCTGATCCTAATGATAGACCGCATCTGTCTATCCATTTTCGTGACTGAAATCGTCCTGAAACTGATTGCTCACGGGAGGAACTTTTTCCGGTCGGCATGGAACCTGTTTGACTTCGTCATCGTCGGGATTGCGCTGGTACCCGGGGCGCAAGGCATGTCGGTTTTGCGCGCCCTGCGGATCCTGCGCGTGCTGCGCGTTATCTCGGTGGCACCCCGTTTGCGCCGCGTGGTTGAGGGTTTCATCACCGCCTTGCCGGGCATGGGCAGTGTCTTTCTGCTGATGGCGATCATTTTCTATATCGGCTCTGTTATGGCGACAAAGCTGTTCAGCGACCTCTTCCCCGAATGGTTTGGAACCTTGGGGCGCAGTGCCTATTCGCTGTTCCAGATCATGACGCTTGAAAGCTGGTCGATGGGAATCGTCCGGCCTGTGATGGAAGTCTATCCCTACGCATGGGCCTTCTTTGTGCCGTTCATTCTGGTCACCACATTTGCTGTGGTAAACCTGTTGGTGGGTCTGGTCGTGAACTCGATGCAGGACGCGCACCAGGAAGAGACCAACGAAAGAACAGACGCGTATCGTGACGAAGTCCTGTCGCGCCTGGCATCCATCGAGCAGCGTTTGAACAGCGGCGACAAAGAGTAGCGTTGTTTGCCGACTTGACGATTTTACCTAGGTAAACAGCCTGTTTCAGTGTAACCAGTAACAAAAAAGCATGATCGAGCGGACATGATAAACAGGCGTTTCATCCTTATATCGCTGCCATTTTGGGCGGCTGCCTGCTCGCGTGGACCGAGCAAGTTCAAAGTCTACAAGGGTCCACCCGTGACCCGTATTCTTGTATTCAAAGAGACACGGAAAATGCACCTGATGCATTTCGACCGTGTCTTGGCATCATTCGATATAGATCTGGGGTTCAACCCTCAGGGTCACAAGGGTCAGGAAGGCGATGGGCGGACACCCGAAGGCGAATATATGATAGACAGACGCAACCCCAATAGCCGGTTCCACCTGTCGCTGGGCATATCCTATCCGAACGAAGCCGATATCACGCGCGCCAAAGAAGCAGGCGTGAAACCCGGTGGTGATATCTTCATCCACGGTCGCCCCCGCCCTTTCCAGAACGGCGCGCGCGACTGGACGTGGGGCTGTATCGCAGTCACGGACGAGGAGATCGAGATCATCTATTTCATGGTGCAGGATGGTACGCCCATCTCTATCTTTCCATGACAGGCTTCTTCCGGAAATGAAAAACCCCAGTCAAGGAATGACCGGGGTTTCTGGTGTCTCGGAAGATTTGTAGCGTTGGTTCAGTTGCCCATCACCAAGGTCCACCACAGCTTTCCGTTCGCTTCCTGATGCCATGCAAAACCCATGTTTCGCGCGGCAGGCTCAAGAATGACGCGGCGTGTATCGGGCTGATCCATCCAGGCGGCCAATGTCTCAAGCTCTGTCTCGTATGTCTCCGAGATCGTCTCGCCCAGCATCTGGCCAGTGTAGCCTGTGCGCTGTACGCGCTCGATCGGAGAGGACCCGTCTGATCCGAAATGCCACGGGCGGTTCTGCACCGACATGTCACGCGCATGCGTGGCTGCCGCAGCGGTCAACTGCGCGTTCAGTTCTACTGCTCCCGAACCTGCCGCCTGACGCAGAGCATTGACAGAATCAAGCATGCGGAACTGGACGTCATCCGCGTCATTCGCCGAAATTCTGTATACTCTAGGCAGCGGACGCCCGTCAGGACCAAGAGTCGGAGTCGGCGGCGCAGCACAGGCGGCCAGAAAGATAGCAATTGCTGCGAATGCGGCAGAAAGTCGTAACATCTTGAGACATCCTCGAAAATCAAACCCTGCTTTATCCCGACGAGGCCTTATATTAAACCCACATTGGTGTGTCTGCGCAAAATGACGCCGGTTTGATTTGCGACTGCGTCTTTCCCGCAATAAATTGGGGCTAATTGGCAGAATATCCGTCTTGGAGTGATAGAATGACTAAAAAATATGACAACGCCTTCAATCGGCGTGCCTTTCTGGCCGGAACCGCTGCAACACTTGCCACGCCAGCTTTCGCGCAAGACTTGAACGGCGCTGATACCGTCGAGGTAGAGCGTGACCTGTCGCAGGTCGTGCGCCGCAACGCGTCAAGCTTCCGTACTCTGGATTGGAGACCCTACTTCTCGGACCTGCGCAACGGGGCCGTTCTTGTGGATATCGATTCGCGGGCGCTGCATTACTGGTCCGACGATCAGGTGACCTATAAACTTTACCCTTCCAGCGTGCCATTGTCCGAAGATCTGACGCGGCGCGGGCGGACGTCCGTGATTCGCAAAGTGGAAGGCCCAAGCTGGGCGCCGACCCCTTCCATGAAGAAGCGCAACCCCGAATGGCCTGATTTCGTGCCGCCGGGTCCGGACAATCCGCTTGGTACACATGCGCTCTATCTCAGCTGGACCTACTACCGCATCCACGGAACACACGATACGCGCAAAATTGGCCGCAGATCGTCAAACGGATGTATTGGTCTTTATAACGAGCATATTGCCGAGCTGTTCGCGCTGACTAATGTTGGCACGCAAGTGTTGCTAATTTGACGACATTCTCCGGGAGGTGGAGAGAATGAATGTGTGTGGATTTGCAATTGCTTCGGTTTGCTGCTTTAGACAATAATACGAGGTACGTCTTGGGTGCTTGACGTGCTTACAACACACGTCGGCCGAATATCTGGAGGTTAACATGAAGAAAATTGTACTCGCAGCCGCTCTGACAGCTGCCGCTTCGACCGCTTATGCTGGCAACATGGCTGAGCCGGTTATGGAAGCTCCTGTGATCGTTGAAGAGACCGCTGGTTCGTCCGGTGGCGGTGTCCTGGTTCCCCTGCTGATCCTGGCAGTGGTTGCAGCAGCCGTCGCAAGCTGATTACCACGGTATTTTAATAGAAAAGGCGGTGATTTATCACCGCCTTTTTTATTGTCCGCTCTTCCTGTTTGCCGTTCATCGGCGCAGCCTGTGACTGCGCCGGTTTCGACCGGTCCTTAGTCTAGCCAACCTTTCAGATTGTCCTCGATCAGCGCAGAAAGCGCCGCGATATGGGCGTCGTCATCGTTAAGGCAGGGAATATAGGTGAAGTGATCACCACCGGCCTCCTCGAAGCTTTCCTTGATCTCTTCGTTGATCTCTTCCAGCGTTTCGATGCAATCCGCCGAAAAAGCAGGAGCAATCACTGCGATCCGTTTCTTTCCGTCCTCTTTGGCAAGCCGCGCCACTTCTTCGACGGTGTAGGGCTTCAGCCACTCTTCGGGGCCAAAGCGCGACTGGAAGGTCGTGACGATCTGCGTCTTGTCCCAACCCAACCGCTCCATCAGCAGGCGGGTCGTTTTCTGACACTGGCAATGGTAGGGATCACCTTCCAGCAGATAGCGTTTCGGAACGCCATGATACGAGCAGACAAGAACCTCCGGTTTGTGCTCTTCCGCTGCATAGGCGCGTTCTACCGACTGGGCTAAGGCTTCGATGTAGAGAGGATGCTCGTAATAGGGATCAACGACACGCGCCGTAGGTTGCCACTTTTCTTCCATCAGAACGCGAAAGAACTGGTCGTTTGCTGTGGCTGATGTCGCCCCCGCGTAATGCGGATAAAGGGGAAAAAACAGAATTTTGCGACAGCCTGCATCGACCATGGCGCGCACTTTCGACTTGGTCGAGGGATTACCGTAGCGCATGCAGAAATCCACCATCACCTGATCGCCGTAGCGGACTTTCATCGCGTCGGTGATCTTGGCGGTCTGATCCTTGGTGATGGTCATCAAGGGGCTTTCACCCTTGTCGTGATTCCAGATCGATTCATAGTTTTTTCCGCTGCTAAACGGGCGTTTGGTTAGAATGATCAGTTGCAATAACGGCTGCCAGAGCCACGGGCTGTAGTCGATGACACGACGATCCGACAGAAACTCGTTCAAGTAGCGGCGCATCGACCAATAATCGTAATTATCCGGTGTCCCCAAATTGGCCAGCAGAATGCCAACCTTTCCCATTGTCACCTTGGGATGGTCGGCATCCGACATGGGCGGCCTTACGGCATTCACATGGGTTGTATCTGTCGCGGTGGCATCCAGCATGCGGGCCCTCGTTCATAGGGTTTTTTGAATAGGTCACGTGGGGACATAAAGGTTCTGACCAGATCGTCAATCTTGCAGCTTCGATTCGACGCTCCCCAACACATCTGCAAGCCGCGTTTTGGCTGAACCCGGGCGAAGTGCTTGCGGTTGCGAGGCATCCGGCGCCCAACCGCTGAGAAATATCATCTCGAACGTTGCAGCTACGCGCCCGTTTGAATCTGCATATCTGTCCGAATAAAGCCGTGCTGCCTCGTCCAGAACGGCGCGGCGCGTGGGTTTGCGTAGCCGTGCTGCCAGTGCATTGCCTTCGCCCATTGCCCGCAGATCGCGCATCAGGGCAAACGGATCGGCATAGCTGACTTTCAGGCTGATATTGTCCGCGACAGGAAGGGCAAGCCCCGCACGCTGAAGAAGACCACCCAGATCGCGTATCTCGGCCATCGGCAGAATGCGTGGCGACAACCCGCCTGTCACGCGCACTTCGGCCTCGGCCAATGCGCTGCGAAGTTCGTGTAAAGTCTGACCCCCGAACATGGAAACAAGACATAGCCCGTCAGGTTTCAGCGCCCTTCGCATCTGAATTAGCTGTCCGACAGGATCGGTGGACCAGTGCAGGCCAAGGGCATGGATAGCTAGATCATGGGCCTGTTTTTCCAGCGGTAGAACGTCGTCATCGGGCACCAGTTTCGCGTTCGGCATAAGTGATTGCCAGAGCGAGGGAAAACCTGTCACCACCGCGGCATGTGTAAAGGTCCTGTTAACCAGTTCCAGACGATCCTTGATTTCGCTTGCGGCTTCCCGCTGCAAGAACATCGCTGGCGCACGGGCCGCGCGCATGCGGTTGCGGAGCAAGGCCTTGCGGTCGGTTAAACTGGGCGTCTGGGTCATGGGCGGGATATAGTCAGATGATAGGCAGGTTTCAAACGGTCTTGCGGCTGATCTATCCGCCCGCCTGTCTGTCTTGCGGCGGATTGGTCGAAACCGAGCTTGGGCTGTGTGCCGCGTGCTGGCGCGAGACCGGATTTATCGGTGGCCTTGTCTGCGACCTGTGCGGCACCCCTTTGCCGGGACAGGAAGCATCGCAAGATATGGTTCACTGCGATGATTGCATGACAATTGCACGCCCTTGGACACGCGGGCGGGCGGCTCTTTTGTACAAGGGAACAGGTCGCAAACTTGTCCTCGCGCTGAAACATGGGGACCGTCAGGATATTGTCGTGCCGGCTGCGGGATGGATGGCACAGGCGGCGCGGCCGATACTGAAATCAGGTATGCTGATAGCACCCGTGCCCTTACATTGGACCCGCATGCTGAACCGCCGCTACAACCAGTCGGCGCTGCTGTCCTCAAGGTTGGCACGGAATACCGGCTTGGACCATTGCCCCGATCTGTTGGTCCGGAAAAAGCACACCGCTTCTCTGGACGGCGCAGGGCGTGATGCCCGTTTCAGAATGTTGAACGCGGCCATCACTGTCGCACCTTCACGGCGTCAGAAGTTGCACGGGCGTTCGATCCTGATCGTGGATGATGTAATGACATCCGGCGCGACCCTGGCCGCCTGCGCCGATGCCTGCTTGATCGCCGGTGCCGCGCAAGTTTTCGTGCTTACACTGGCGCGCGTTGCAAAGGATGCCTAAATCACGGAAGAGTTAAACGTGGCTAAAGGAATACGCGCGATATGCAACCTGTCGAGATTTATACCTCCCCTCTCTGCGGCTATTGTCACGCTGCGAAACGTCTGTTGTCCCAGAAAGGCGTCAGCTTTTCCGAGGTCGATGTGCTCAGCAATCCGGACCGCAAGCCGGAGATGATCCAACGCGCTAGTGGTGGGCGGACGGTGCCACAGATATTCATCGGCGACACACATGTTGGCGGTTGCGATGATCTTTTTGCACTGGAAAATGCGGGCAAGCTTGATGCGATGATCAATGGCTGACGTCCGATGAAAGCTGCGCTGCTGCAACTGACGTCCGGTGATGATCCTGCCGCCAACCTTGAAACGGTTGCGCAGATGGTCCGGCAGGCAGCGGCAGATGGTGCAGGCTTCATCTTGACGCCAGAGGTGACCAATTGCATCTCGAATAGCAGAGCCCATCAGAAGGCCGTGCTTTCATCACAGGATGATGACCCAACCCTTGCGGGATTGCGGAACGAGGCGAAGCGGGCCGGTATCTGGCTTCTGATCGGCTCACTTGCCCTCAAAACGGACGATCCCGAGGGGCGGTTCGCCAACCGGTCCTTTCTTGTCGGACCTGACGGCGCGATCTGCGCGGCATATGACAAGATCCACATGTTCGATGTGCAGGTGTCGGAAACCGAAACCTATCGGGAATCAGCCGGATTCCGCCCTGGTGACCGCGCTGTTCTGGCAGATGCAGGTTTTGCGCAGATCGGTATGACGGTATGCTACGACATCCGTTTCCCGCATTTGCACCGCGCTTTGGCGCATGCGGGGGCGCAGATATTAACTGTCCCTGCCGCCTTTTCCCCCGTCACCGGTGCCGCCCATTGGGAACCACTTTTGCGCGCGCGCGCTATCGAAACAGGTTGCTATGTACTGGCACCGGCGCAGACTGGCTTGCACCCTTCTTCGACAGGCGGAATGCGCCGAACCCATGGGCACAGTATGGCCATCTCGCCTTGGGGTGAGGTTTTGGTCGATGCGGGCACCGATCCGGGGATCACGTTCGTTGATTTGCAGATAGACGCTGTGGCACAAGCAAGAACACGCGTGCCCGCGTTGACGCATGATCGAAAGTTTGCCCCGCCCGATGTCTGACAACAGCAATTCCCTTGCGGTCGCCCTGTTCAGCGAAATCCTGACCGCTGACCAACTGGTCCGCAACCGGCTGTCCAAAGTGCTGCCGAAAGGCATGGAGATTTCCCATTTCTCGGTCTTGAACCATCTGGCGCGGTCGGGCGCTGAAAGAAGTCCTGCACAATTGGCCAAAAGCTTTCATGTCACGCGAGGCGCGATGACCAACACATTGGGCAAGCTGGAATGGGCCGGCTACATCCATATCCGGCCCGATTGGGACGACGCCCGCCGCAAGATGGTAGCGATCAGCCCTGCGGGGCGCCGCGCCCGCGATGCAGCGCTTGACGCGATTTCACCGATGATTGCGGAACTGATTACAGAGCTTGGCGATGAAAAAGTCCGCGCCGCTATTCCGATCCTGCGCGAACTGCGCTTGAAGCTGGAAGCCGACTGAAACTGTCCTCAGGATATCGCCGAATCAGTTGACGTGTAGGTCTTGAGTTCCCGAGTTGAGCCCAAAAGCTTCTTGTTTCAATCAGGTTTCAGGCTGGCAGTCACATAGTTGACGCTCAGATCGCGGTCAGACAAGGACCAGACCCAAGTGAGCGGGTTAAACACAAACCCCTTGCGGTCGACAGGCTCCAGACCCGCATTGCGGAGAAGTTCGAACAATTCGTCGGGCGTGATAAACTTGGCCCATTCATGCGTGCCCTTGGGCAGCCAGCGCATCACATATTCCGCGCCGACAATCGCCATCGCAAAACTTTTTGGATTGCGGTTTATCGTCGAACAGATGTGCAATCCGCCGGGTTTCAGCAATTGGCGGCAGGCGGTCAGATAGGCCAGTGGATCGGCTACATGCTCGACCACTTCCATATTCAACACGACGTCGAACTGCTCGCCGGCTGCTGCCATGTCCTCGGCTGTCGTGTTGCGGTAGTCGATGGTCAGACCGGACTGCTCTGCGTGAAGCTGCGCCACAGGGATATTGCGCGGTGCTGCATCCGCACCGACCACATCTGCGCCAAGTCTGGCCATAGGCTCGGACAACAATCCCCCGCCGCAGCCGATATCCAGAATCCGCAAGCCCTTGAAAGGCGCACCACCTGACAAAACACGCGCATATTCGCCCGCGATCTGGCGTGTGATATAGTCAAGACGACAGGGATTCAGCATATGTAGCGGCTTGAATTTGCCATTCGGGTCCCACCATTCTGCGGCCATCGCCTCGAACTTGGCGACCTCTGCGGGATCAACTGTGGTCTGACCGGCTTGCATTCTGCTCTCCATGTGCTCTTTTACGTCCATTCGTCATATAGGTTCACCATGGACAAATACTTGGGCCAAAAAAGCGCAGTCCACTATCTGCACCCGCCGGTTGACCCGTTCGACCAGCGGATGATCGACGTGGGCGATGGCCATACCGTGTATATGGAGCAATCCGGCAATCCTCAAGGAATGCCGGTTGTTGTGCTGCATGGCGGGCCCGGCGGTGGATGCAGCCCCGCGATGCGACGCTATTTCGACCCCAAGGTGTTCCGTGTGATCCTGTTCGATCAACGCGGCTGCGGACGTTCGCGCCCGCATGCCTCGGTCAGGGACAATACGACGTGGCATCTGGTGCGCGATATCGAACTGATCCGGACCCATCTGGCGATTGATCAATGGATCGTCTTTGGCGGTAGCTGGGGGGCGACACTGGGGCTAATCTATGCGCAAGCTCATCCTGAACGCGTGTCGGGACTTGTCTTACGCGGTGTCTTTCTGGCCACCAAGGCCGAGCTTGACTGGTTTTACGGCGGCGGTGCCGGAAAATTCTGGCCCGAAACATGGGCCCGTTTTGTCGACCTGATTCCCGAAAACGAACATGACGACCTGATTGCCGCCTATAACAAACGGTTGTTTTCGGGCGATCTGATGGTTGAAACAAAATACGCCCGTGCATGGTCTTCATGGGAGAATGCATTAGCGTCGTTCCATTCCAACGGTGTCGGCGGCGAAAGCCCCAGCGAATATGCACGCGCCTTTGCTCGATTAGAGAACCATTACTTTACCAATGGCGCCTTTCTGAAATATGACGGCCAGATTCTGGATCAGCTTGACCGGATAGCACATATTCCGGGGGCCATCGTGCAGGGCCGATACGATATGATCTGCCCGCCGCAAGCCGCATGGAAACTGGCTGCAGGCTGGCCCAATGTCGAATTGCATATGGTCCGCAATGCCGGTCACGCCTTGTCCGAACCCGGAATCAGCGCCGAGCTGGTGCGTGTGATGGATCGAATCGCCGAAGGCTAGGTGTCGGGGAATCCTGTTTGCCCTCTTGCAGACTCAGGCCATGCGGCGTATATCCCCTTCAACAGCGGCGCGCTGGGGTCCACTCCCACCGTACCACCGGGAAATATCAACGGGCCGCGCGCCCGTTTTTTTGTGCCTGAAAGGCAAGCCTGACCTATGACCAACGACCTGATCGCCAAAGCCGCCATTGATCGCCGACTGGCCGAGATCATTACCCCCGTGATCGAAGATCTGGGTTACGAGCTGGTGCGCGTCCGGCTGATGGGTGGCAAGACTTCGATCCTGCAGATCATGGCCGAGCGTCCCGAAGGCGGTATCTCTGTCGACCAATGCGCCGAGATCAGCACAGCCGTCAGCGCCACGCTGGATGTGGAAGACCCTATCGTTGATGAATATACGCTGGAAGTATCCAGCCCCGGCATCGACCGGCCACTGACCCGCCTCAAGGATTTCGAGACTTTCGAGGGTTACGATGCTCGGGTTGAGACCGACGAACTGATCGACGGACGCCGCCGCTTCAAAGGTGTGCTGGCCGGCGTCGAGGGCGACGAGGTTCTGATCAATATCGACGAAGGCACTGTCGGGTTGAAATTCGACTGGCTATCCGATGCCAAACTGATCCTGACCGATGAACTGATCCGCGAGATGCTGCGCCAGCGGAAAGCGGCAGGTTTTGTCGACGAAGAGCAATTTGACGAAATAGTAACAGACACTGACACCGGTTCCGAGGAGGACTGAGACCATGGCAATCACTTCCGCCAACCAGCTGGAGCTTTTGCAGACCGCAGAGGCCGTCGCCCGTGAAAAGATGATCGACCCCGGTCTGGTCGTCGAAGCGATGGAGGAATCCCTCGCCCGTGCGGCCAAGTCGCGCTACGGCTCGGAAATGGATATCCGCGTCAAGATCGACCGCAAGACAGGTCGTGCGGCCTTTACCCGTGTGCGCACCGTGGTCGCCGATGATGAGCTTGAGAATTATCAGGCGCAGTTCACCGTAGAACAGGCCAAGCAATACATGGCCGACCCCCAGATCGGGCAGGAATTCATCGAAGAAGTACCGCCCGTCGACATGGGCCGGATCGCGGCGCAGTCGGCCAAGCAGGTCATTCTGCAGAAGGTCCGCGAAGCGGAGCGCGATCGCCAGTACGAGGAATTCAAGGACCGTCAAGGCACCATCATCAATGGCGTGGTCAAGCGCGAGGAATATGGCAACGTCATCGTCGATGTGGGCCGTGGCGAAGCCATCCTGCGCCGCAACGAGAAAATCGGCCGCGAATCCTATCGTCCGAATGATCGTATCCGCTGCTACATCAAGGATGTGCGCCGCGAACAGCGCGGTCCGCAGATCTTCCTCAGCCGGACCGATCCGCAGTTCATGGCCGAGCTGTTCAAGATGGAAGTTCCCGAGATCTACGACAACATTATCGAGATCAAAGCCGTCGCCCGCGACCCCGGCAGCCGCGCGAAGATCGCAGTTATTTCCTATGACAACTCGATCGACCCTGTGGGTGCCTGCGTCGGTATGCGCGGCAGCCGCGTGCAGGCGGTGGTGAACGAACTTCAGGGCGAGAAAATCGACATCATTCCGTGGAACGAGGATCAGGCGACGTTCCTTGTGAATGCGCTTCAGCCTGCCGAGGTGTCCAAAGTCGTGATCGACGAGGAAGCTGGCAAGATCGAAGTTGTCGTTCCGGACGAGCAACTGAGCCTTGCAATCGGTCGTCGCGGTCAGAACGTGCGTCTGGCCAGCCAGTTGACAGGTCTGGATATCGACATTCTGACAGAAGCCGAGGAATCCTCGCGTCGTCAGAAAGAGTTTGAAGAGCGGACCAAGCTGTTCATGGACACGCTGGATCTGGATGAGTTCTTTGCCCAGCTTCTGGTTGCCGAAGGCTTCACCAATCTGGAAGAAGTGGCCTATGTCGATTTGGACGAACTTCTTGTCATTGACGGTGTCGATGAAAGCACCGCAAGCGAGCTTCAGATGCGTGCCCGCGACACGCTTGAGGCGGCTGCCAAAGCCGCGATGGATCACGCTCGCGAACTGGGAGTCGAGGACAGTCTGGTTGAATTTGAAGGCCTGACACCCCAGATGATCGAGGCATTGGCCGAAGATGGCGTGAAAACGCTGGAAGACTTTGCCACCTGTGCTGACTGGGAACTGGCCGGCGGCTGGACCACTGTAAACGGTGAGCGTATCAAAGACGAAGGCTTGCTGGAAAAATTCGATATGTCTCTGGCCGAGGCGCAGTCCATGATCATGACTGCGCGTGTCATGCTGGGTTGGGTAGACCCTGCTGAACTGGCGGGCGAAGAAGACGACACCGAAGAAGAGGAGGCGGAGGCCTGATATAGGGCCTCTGATTAACCGGATGACACGTGGCGGACACAGCAAGGACCGGGACGACGGACCTGAACGGAAATGTATCGCCACGGGCGAGGTACAGCCGAAATTCGGGCTGATCCGCTTTGTTGTGGGGCCTGAAGGTCAGGTTTTTCCCGATATCATGGGAAAGCTGCCGGGTCGCGGCATCTATGTATCGGCTGAACGGTCGGCACTTGATAAGGCGGTCAAGAAGAACCTCTTTGCACGCGCCGCCAAGCAGGTCGTCACCGTGCCGGAAGATCTGATTGATCAGGTCGAGGTACAGCTTGTCCGGCGCGTGGTTGACCTGATCAGCCTTGCCCGCAAGGGGGGCGAAGCGGTCAGCGGCTACGAGAAAGTGAAAGATTGGCTGGTCAAGGATTACGCGCAAGTGCTGATTCAGGCCAGCGACGGGTCAGAGCGCGGCAAGTCGAAATTGAGCACCCCATCCGATGGTACGTTTATCGGTTGGCTGACAGCAGACGAGCTGGGCATGGCCTTTGGGCGACAAACTGTAATACACGTTGTGCTTGCCGCTGGAGGTTTGGCCCCGCGTGTTGTAGAGGAGGCGGCAAGACTGAAAGGTCTGCGCGCCCCGGATGGCGGCAAGACCGTCAAAAAGGATAGAAGAGCCATATGAACGACAACGACGGTAAAAAGACATTGGGCGTAGGTGGTCTGGGCGCACGCCCGGGTAACGTGAAGCAAAGCTTCAGCCATGGACGTACAAAGAATGTCGTCGTGGAAACCAAGCGCAAGCGCGTTGTGGTACCGAAACCGGGTGCGGGCAAGTCAGCCGCAGGCGGTGCGGTTCCTAACCCGGCGCTGGGCGATCCCGCAAAACGCCCTGCCGGAATCTCGGATGCCGAGATGGAGCGCCGCCTGAAGGCGCTTCAAGCCGCCAAGGCGCGTGAGGGCGAGGAAGCCATCCAGCGCGAGGCTGACGAAAAAGCCCGCGAGGAAGAGCGCGCCCGTCGCCGTGAGGAAGCGGAAGCCAAGGAACGCGAAGAGCGTGAGCGCGAGGAAGCGCTGAAAGCCAAGGCCGAAGAAGAGCAGCGCAAAGCCCGCGAGACCGAAGATGCGGCTAAACGTGCCGCCGCTGCTGCTGCGGCACCTGCCGAAGACGCACCTGTCAGCCGTGCCGCTGCCAAGGCTCCGCCGGTTGCTGCGCGCAAGAAAGAACGCGAGCCTGATCCGACCGATCGCGATGCGCGTGCCGCAAAGGCGCGCGAGGATAGCCGTCGTTCCGGCAAGTTGACACTGAATCAGGCTTTGTCGGGTGGCGAAGGTGGCCGGACCAAATCCATGGCCGCGATGAAACGCAAGCAAGAGCGTGCCCGCCAGAAGGCAATGGGCGGCAATGTCGAGCGCGAGAAAATTGTCCGCGAGGTCCAGTTGCCCGAAGCCATCATGGTGTCGGAACTTGCGAACCGTATGGCCGAACGGGTTGGTGCCGTCGTCAAAGCGCTGATGCAGAACGGCATGATGGTCACCCAGAACCAGACCATTGACGCGGATACAGCGGAACTGATCATCGAGGAGTTCGGCCACCGTTCTGTGCGCGTGTCTGATTCCGATGTGGAAGACGTAATTGCCTCGGTCGAAGATCGCGCCGAGGATCTGAAGCCGCGTCCGCCGGTTGTCACCATCATGGGTCACGTTGACCACGGCAAGACCAGCCTTCTGGATGCTATCCGGAATGCGAAGGTTGTTGCTTCGGAAGCAGGCGGGATCACGCAGCATATCGGCGCTTACCAGGTGCAAACCGACAAGGGCGCTCTGCTGACCTTCCTTGACACACCCGGGCACGCGGCTTTCACCTCGATGCGGGCACGCGGCGCGCACGTGACGGATATCGTCGTGCTGGTTGTAGCCGCTGACGATGCTGTTATGCCGCAAACGGTCGAGGCGATTGCCCACGCCAAAGCGGCCAAAGTGCCGATGATCGTGGCGATCAACAAGATCGACAAGCCCGAAGCGAATCCCACGAAAGTGCGGACTGATCTGCTACAGCACGAAGTCGTTGTCGAAGCGATGTCGGGCGATGTGCAGGACGTCGAGGTTTCGGCCCTGACAGGTCTGGGTCTTGACGATCTGCTTGAAGCCATCGCGCTGCAGGCAGAAATTCTTGAACTCAAGGCCAACCCGAACCGCTTTGCAGAAGGCGCCGTGATCGAGGCCAAACTGGATGTGGGCCGTGGCCCCGTCGCGACGGTTCTGGTCCAGAAAGGCACGCTGCGTCAGGGCGATATCTTCGTGGTCGGCGAGCAGTGGGGCAAAGTCCGTGCGCTGATCGACGACAAAGGCGAGCGTATCACCGAGGCTGGACCCTCCGTTCCGGTCGAGGTTCTGGGCCTGAACGGGACACCGGAAGCAGGCGATGTGCTGAACGTGGTCGAAACCGAAGCACAGGCGCGGGAAATCGCAGAGTATCGTGCGAATGCTGCCAAGGAAAAGCGTGCGGCTGTTGGTGCCGCAACAACGCTGGACCAGCTGATGGCCAAGGCCAAAGCGGATCAGTCCGTAGCCGAACTGCCAATTCTGGTGAAGGCCGATGTGCAAGGCTCTGCCGAAGCGATCGTGCAGGCGATGGAGAAAATCGGCAACGACGAGGTGCGCGTCCGCGTGTTGCACTCGGGTGTTGGTGCCATCACCGAAACCGATGTGGGTCTGGCCGAAGCGTCAGGCGCGCCGATCATGGGCTTCAACGTCCGTGCAAACGCCTCTGCCCGCAACACGGCAAACCAGAAGGGCGTCGAAATCCGGTATTATTCGGTGATTTACGATCTTGTTGATGATGTTAAAAAGGCCGCAAGCGGTCTGCTGAGCAATGAAATCCGCGAGAAGTTCATCGGTTACGCCCAGATCAAGGAAGTCTTCAAAGTGTCCGGCGTCGGCAAAGTGGCTGGCTGCCTTGTCACAGAAGGCGTTGCCCGCCGGTCCGCCGGTGTGCGCCTGCTGCGTGATGATGTTGTGATCCACGAAGGCAACCTAAAGACGCTCAAACGCTTCAAGGACGAGGTCAAAGAAGTCACTTCGGGTCAGGAATGCGGTATGGCATTCGAGAATTACGAGGATGTCCGTCCCGGCGACGTCATCGAGATTTTCGAGCGTGAGGAAGTTGTCCGCAATCTGACCTGATTGTCGGGACCAATGGATGAAAGCAAAAAGGGGCAGCTTTGGCTGCCCCTTTTTCGTTCAAATCAAGATGTCAGGCGGCCTGTTTAAGAACAGGAAGGCCGACGAATTCACGCGATCCTACACGGACCTGTACACGACCATCTGAAAGGGTCCTGACATAGGTCCCCTGAACAGAAACACACGTTCCTAGAATAATGGTTCGTAGCATTCACATCCTCCCAAGAATGCCCAACGAAAAATTACCTCAAAAAAGATTACAAAGTGTATCTAAATATGAAGATTGTATCCGGTAATCGTCAATTTTCTGTCTGATCTATCCGAAAGCTGTTTCAAACCCTGACGTCTTCGACAAAGCCGAAGCCTGAAAGGGCGCTAGATCACAGCCAGTCGCGCAAAATGGGAATCAGCGGAATATCCGCCGGCGGCATCGGATACAACTTCAGGTCGATTGCCCGCACCCATTTCAGGGATTGACCCTCGCGTGGTGTGACGATTCCTTCCCACTTGCGGCAGGCAAACAGCGGCATCAGAAGGTGGAAATCATCGTAGCTGTGGCTGGCAAAAGTCAGTGGCGCAAGACAGCTTGACCAGGTGTTGATTCCCAGCTCTTCATGTAGCTCGCGGATCAAGGCCGCTTCGGGTGTCTCGCCCTGTTCGACCTTTCCGCCCGGAAACTCCCATAGACCAGCCATGGATTTTCCTTCAGGGCGCTGCGCCAGCAGCACCCGACCATCCGCATCAATCAGCGCAACTGCCGAGACCAGAACAAGCTTCACAGGGGACACCCTTCAGGACCGGTAATCGGCATTGATGTCGATATACCCATGCGTCAGGTCACAGGTCCAGACAGTGCTTTTACCCTGCCCTAGACCAAGATCGACACTAATACGCAGATATTGGCCTTTCATATGCGCCGCAGCCTCGGCTTCGCTATAGCTTGGTGACACCCACCCATCCTCCGCAACCAGCACATCGCCAAATCGGATCTTGAGAAGATCACGGTCAGCCGCAGCGCCTGATTTGCCGATTGCCATGACAACCCGACCCCAATTCGGGTCTTCACCGGCAATGGCTGTCTTGATCAAAGGAGAGTTGGCAATTGCCATCGCATGCGTCTTCGCATCTGCATCTGAGACTGCACCCGTTACCGCGATCTCGACAAACTTCGTCGCGCCTTCGCCGTCGCGCACAACCTGATGCGCCAGATCAAGCATGACCCCGTGCAGCGCGTCGCGGAATGCCGCTGTATCACGGTTGACGATCACGCCCGATGTGCCGGTGGCAGCAAGTAATAGCGTGTCGGAGGTTGAGGTATCGCTATCAACCGTGATGCAGTTGAAAGTCACGTCCGTCAATTCGCCCAGCATTTCCTGAAGTTCGGACCGGCCCACCGTCGCATCGGTAAACAAATAGACCAGCATCGTCGCCATATCCGGCGCGATCATGCCAGACCCTTTCGCGATACCGGCGATCTTCACGGTTTTTCCGCCGATACTGACCTCGGCAGAGGCACCTTTGGCAAATGTGTCTGTCGTCATGATGGCCCGCGCGGCAGCAGCAATCGCGCCTTCGTCCAGCGTTTCCGAAAGCTCGGACAGTTTCGCTGTGATCCGTTCATGCGGCAGCGGCTCTCCGATCACACCGGTCGAGGAGGAGAAAACACGCGCTTCGGGTAATCCCAGAACCTTGGCCACGGCAAAGGTAACGGCACGGGTCGACTCGACGCCGTTCTTGCCCGTGAAGGCGTTGGAATTGCCCGAATTCACGATGATTGCGGCGCCATCTGTGCTATCCGCACCGATCTTGGCCTGACAATCCAGCACCGGAGCCGAGCGTGTCGCAGAGCGTGTGAACACGCCAGCCATCGTCGTGCCCGGTGCCAGACGCACAAGCATGACATCGGTTCGTCCCTGATACCTGACACCCGCCTGTGCCGCAGAAAACTCAACCCCGTCGATGACCGGAAGTGCCGGAAAAGACTTTGGTGCCAGCGGAGAGACCACCGTAATCTTGCCCATCGCTCAATTCTCCAGAAGATCGAGGTTTTTTATCAACGCGGGGTCAAAGCCTTCATCCTGCCGCTCGACAGTTGCGGCCGCAGTCAGGGCATCCAGTTCGGCCTGTACGGCGGCACGCTCGACCTGCGGACGCAGTTCCTCGGTGACCTGCTCCAGCGTTGGAACATCACGCTCGCGGGTCTCGTTCAGCGTGATCACATGCCAGCCGAATTGCGTCTGCACAGGGTCGGACACCTCTCCCACCTCAAGCGCAATCACAGCGGCCTCGAAATCGGGGACCATCATGCCCGATTCAAACCAACCCAACTGTCCTCCGCTGGAGGCTGATGAATCACTGGACGCCTCGCGCGCCAGTGCCTCGAATTCCTCGCCGTCGGCGATCCGTTGGATCAAGGCGGTTGCTGCCTCTTCCGTTTCGACCAGTATATGTGAAGCATTCCATTCCTGTGTCGGCTCTGCATTGGCATAAAGCTCGTCATAGGCTGTCTGCAGGGCTTCATCAGTGACGGCGCCGGCAAGGATGTCATCCACCACAGCAGCGGCCAGAAGCGCGCGCCGCTCGTTCTCGAGCGAGATCGTCACGCGGCGCGGCATCTCGTCGCCCAAGGTCTGCGCGAGAACGGTTTGCTGGATCAGCTGGTCCAGAATTCCATTGAACAGTACATCATCCGGCAAAGATAAATACTGCTGCGGCAAAGTCGTGCGCGCCATGATCATCTGACCCAGCGTGATCTCGGTTCCGTTGACTGTGGCGATCACACTGTCAGCATCGGGCGCGTCCTGCGCCATGGCGGGGACAGTCGCCCAAGCCATCAAAATGGCGGCTGACAAGGAAGTGAAGGCGTTTCGGGTCGGTTTTTGCATGGATTCGTCCTTTGTAACGGGCGCATCCAGCCCCCGGCGTTGACAGTTATGAAGCCGCCCCTTACATCGCCCTGAGGCCAGGTTTGGCTGTCTTTTCCCGCCTCTTCATATGTGTTGCGGAAAGAGCGGGCAAGCAGATGGCTTGCACAACTCTGTCAATGAGCGGAACGGAACTGATATGTTGGGACTCGGAACTCTTGCCAAGAAGGTGTTCGGCACACCCAATGACCGCAAGATTAAATCGGTGCGTCCGCTGATTGACAAAATCAACGCGTTGGAATCCGAGTTTCAGGCACTTTCCGATCAGGGTCTGATCGACAAGACAGCTGAATTCAAAGCACGTATCGCGGAAGGCGAAGCACTGGATGCCATCCTTCCCGAAGCCTTCGCAAACTGTCGTGAGGGTGCGCGTCGCGCATTGGGTCTGCGTGGTTTCGATACGCAGTTGATGGGCGGCATTTTCCTGCATCAGGGCAACATCGCGGAGATGAAGACCGGTGAAGGTAAAACCCTTGTTGCAACATTCCCTGCCTATCTGAACGCGCTGTCCGGCAAGGGCGTGCACATCGTTACCGTCAACGACTACCTTGCACGACGCGATGCCGACTGGATGGGCAAGGTATATGCCGCTTTGGGTATGACAACCGGTGTGGTCTATCCCCAGCAGCCGGAATCCGAGAAGAAGATCGCCTATGGTGCAGATATCACCTATGCCACCAATAACGAACTTGGGTTCGACTATCTGCGCGACAACATGAAATCCAGTCTCGACCAGATCAACCAGCGCTACCACTATTTCGCGATCGTCGACGAGGTGGACAGCATCCTGATCGACGAGGCGCGCACGCCGCTGATCATTTCCGGGCCTTCGCAGGACCGGTCGGACTTGTATCAGGCTATTGATAAACTGATCCCCGAACTGAACGAGGATCATTTCACGCTGGACGAAAAGACACGCAACGTAACCTTCACCGACGAGGGCAACGAGGCGCTGGAACAGATGCTACATGATCGCGACCTTCTGGCGCCGGATCAGTCGCTCTATGATCCGGAAAGCACCACCATCGTGCATCACGTAAATCAGGGCCTTCGCGCCCATAAGCTGTTCACGAAGGACAAGGATTACATCGTCCGCGACAACGAGGTCGTGCTGATCGACGAGTTCACCGGACGGATGATGTCGGGGCGTCGCTTGTCAGACGGTCTGCATCAGGCGATCGAGGCGAAAGAAGGCTGCAAGATCCAGCCCGAGAACGTGACCCTCGCGCAGGTGACGTTCCAGAACTATTTCCGCCTCTACGACAAGTTGGCAGGTATGACCGGTACCGCCCTGACCGAAGCCGACGAATTCGCCGAGATTTACGGTCTGGGTGTTGTCGAGGTGCCGACCAACCGCCCCATTGCACGCTTGGACGAGGATGACGCGGTCTATCGCACGGCACGCGAGAAATACGATGCGATCGTCGAAACAATCCGCGAAGCGAATGCCAAGGGCCAGCCCGTTCTGGTGGGCACGACTTCCATCGAAAAGTCGGAATCCCTGTCCCAGTTGCTGAGTGACGCCAATATCCCGCACAACGTTCTAAATGCCCGTCAGCATGAGAAGGAAGCGCAGATTGTCGCCGATGCAGGCAAGTTCGGGTCTGTAACCATCGCGACCAACATGGCCGGACGAGGCACCGACATCAAACTTGGCGGCAATGTCGACTTCAAGGTGATGGAAGCAATGTCCGCCGATCCGCAAGCGCATCCAGACGAATTGCGCGCCCGTATCGAAGCCGAACATGCCGAAGAAGAGGCGCGCGTGAAAGAAGCGGGTGGCCTGTTTGTTCTGGCGACAGAACGACACGAAAGCCGCCGGATTGATAACCAGCTGCGCGGCCGCTCTGGTCGGCAGGGTGACCCGGGCCGGTCGTCGTTTTTTCTAAGCCTAGAAGACGACCTGATGCGGATTTTCGGATCTGAACGTCTGGACAAGGTGCTTTCAAGCCTTGGGATGAAGGAAGGCGAAGCGATTGTGCATCCCTGGGTGAACAAGTCACTCGAGCGGGCGCAAGCCAAGGTGGAAGGCCGCAACTTTGATATCCGCAAGCAGCTTCTGAAATTCGACGACGTCATGAACGAGCAGCGAAAGGTCATCTTTGGCCAGCGCCGCGAGATCATGGAAGCCAAAGATCTGTCCGAAACGATCAACGATATGCGCAGCCAGGTGATCGACGATCTGGTCGAGCAGTATATGCCGCCCAAGACCTATGCCGACCAATGGGATGTCGAGGGTTTGCACGCCGCATGCGTCGAGAACCTTGGTATCGACGTTCCGGTGATCGACTGGGCTTCCGAAGAGGGCGTGGATGATGAACAGATCACCGAGCGTCTGGAAGAAGCGGCCGCGAAATATATTGCTGAAAAGGTTGCTGCTTTCGGGGCCGATAATATGCGGCAGATCGAAAAGCAGATCCTGCTGCAAACCATCGACGCGAAATGGCGTGAACATCTTTTGATGCTCGAGCATCTGCGGTCTGTGGTCAGTTTCCGCGGCTACGCGCAGCGTGATCCGCTGAACGAGTACAAGAACGAAGCGTTCCAACTGTTCGAGTCGATGCTCGACAGCCTTCGCGAGGATGTGACTCGCAAGCTGGCACAGATTCGCCCGCTGACAGAAGAGGAACAGCAGGAGATGGTCCGCCAATACGCGGCGCAACAGGCTGCCTTGGCGGCGAAAGCCAAGGCCGATCAAGAGCCGCAGCCTGACCCCGATGCCACTGGCGTTGCCTTGGAAGGCTTCGACGAGAGCGAACCGACAACCTGGGGTAATCCTGGCCGGAACGATTCGTGTCCTTGTGGGTCGGGTAAGAAATTCAAGCATTGTCATGGGCGTCTGGCCTGAGGCGACACAGAGTCGCCTCATTTGAGGGCCGTTTACCCCTGTAATTCGGCGGATTTAACGCCAAAGTGTCGTTACGCCCGAAACTGACCTGATATCGGACACAGTGATGCCCGCTTGATTTGGCATGTATTCCGCAATCCCGACGTGATTGTGGAGACGCTAATGGCTAGAATTCAGAATGCTATCCTTGCTTGCGCAACGTTTTTCGCGGCACTGGGTATCGGTTTCATGATGCAATCCTCGCCTGTCGCCGAGATGCGGTATGGTCATCAAGCCTCGTTGGGTAAACCCCCGATGTCGCTGGTGGTTGATCAAAAGCTTGCCGAGGACGGGCCGTTTTCCGAGATATCGCCCAGCGAACTTACGTCGATTGCCTACACTTCGGCGTCTTCCGAGTTTGTAACCTCTGGCCGCGATGCACGAAACACGTCAAGAATTGCGCCCGAACGGCCAACCGTCGCCAGCATGGGGCGGGATGATCTTCCCGAAAGCGTTATTCTGGCCGCAGCAGATGGTGGTGCGGTTCACTCTGGTGCTTTGACTTGCGTCGCGACCCTTGAGGCGCGTTCTGTAGCGGCTGCTATGGTTGATCTGACTCTGGACGTGCCCTGCGAACCGAATGCCCGTGTGACCTTGCACCACAACGGGATGATGGTGTCCGAGTCCACAGATATGAACGGACGTCTGGCTGTCCAAATGCCTGCGCTGTCACAAGCGGCAGTCTATATGGCCTCTTTCGCAAGTGGCCGCTCAGCTATGGCCAAGGCAGAAGTCACGTCACTTGATGTTTATGATCGTGTGGTTGTGCAGTGGCAGGGTCCGGGTGAGTTGCAGATACATGCCCTTGAATTCGGTGCAGACTATGGCGATGAAGGTCATATCTGGATCGGAGCGCCGCGCGACATTGCCGATGCCGCATTGGGCAAAGGTGGCTTTGTGACCCGACATGGGCGGATCATGCCTGATCTGGAATTGCAGGCGCAGGTCTATACATTCCCCTCCGGCACCTCGGCTACACTAGGCAATGTTGCTCTGACCGTCGAAACGGAGGTGTCTGCCGACACCTGCGGACGGCAATTGGAGGGGCAAGCCCTGCAAATAACCGGCGGCGGCGCATTAGGAGTCACGGACCTGACCGTCGACATGCCCGGATGCGAGGCGATTGGCGACTTTCTTGTGTTGAAAAACCTGTTGCAAGACCTGAAGATTGCCCGCAACTAGCGTGCAACGAACTGGGGCAGCACCATGTATCAGGTATGTGCGGCAATAAGGGCCGCACTTTTTTCATTTTTTACCTGCAAGCCGGGTGTGATGTGGCTAGCACTGATGCTTGCGACACCATCGGCAGCGCAGGACATAACCCTTACGTCACGCGACGGTGCCGTTGAACTAACCGGAACGCTTCTGGGATTTGACGGCGAATTCTACCGGATCGAAACCACTTATGGCGAATTGACAGTCGACGGAAGCGGGGTCCTTTGCGACGGTCCGGCATGTCCAAGCCTTGAAGGCTATGTTGCGCGTTTGTCAATTTCCGGCGCGGCGACGATGGCCGAGTTGCTCTTGCCTGCCTTGGTCGAGGGGTTTGCCCTGCGCGAAGGTTATGGCGTGCGTCGGGAAACGCTCGATGATCGGCATTTCGAATATTTGATTCTGGATCGGGAAACCGGTCGCGATCTGGGGCGTTTCCTTTTCAGGGCAACGTCATCAGACGAAGGTTTCGCGGACCTTCTGGCCAACGAGGCGGACATCGTGATGTCCCTGCGCGAGATACGGCGGGAAGAAGCGTTGCTGGCGCGCGAGGCCGGATTGGGCGATTTGCGGGCACGCGGGCGGTTCCGTGTGCTGGCGCTGGATGCACTTGTGCCTGTTGTTGCCGGTACCCTGCCGCTGGACCGGATTCCTACTGCCGATCTTGCACGAGTCTTTGCTGGCCAGATCGACAACTGGTCCGCGCTTGGCGGGCCTGACGCACCGATCAGTTTGCATTTGCGGAATGCTGACTCGGGTTTGGCACAGGCAGCGGTTGAAAAGCTGCTGCGTCCCCTCGGTTCCGAACTATCTGACAAGATTGAACGCCATGACAGCGATATCGCACTTGCGCTGGCGGTCTCTTCAGACCCTTTCGGGCTTGGTCTTGCCAGTGCCGCTGAAACAGGACCTGCTCGCCGGTTGGGGCTGTCGGGCGCATGCGGCTTTGCGTTGCGCGCCACCCGTCACACAGTCAAAACCGAGGATTATCCACTGACAACACCGATGTTTCTGTATGTGCCTGCCCGCCGCCTGCCCCGTTTGGCGCGGGAGTTTCTGTTCTACACGCAAAGCGCACCGGCACAGTTGGTCATCCGGCGGGCGGGTTTTGTTGATCTGGCGCCCGAAGCTATTCCCGTTGCGGCACAAGGCGACCGTTTTGTGAACGCGATCAATCAAGCCGGTTCGGAAATTAAACTGGAAGAGTTGCAACGCATGGCGGGTGTTCTGGGCAAGATGACACGGCTCAGTACAACCTTCCGTTTCGAGGCGGGTTCGACGCGGCTGGATGCCCAGTCCCGCGCCAATGTAGGGCAACTGGCAAGCAGGCTGGAAGACGGCAGCTATGATGGCCGCGGCTTGGTCTTTGTCGGGTTCAGTGATGGAGAAGGCCCCGCAAGGGCCAATCAGGCGATTTCCCAAAGCCGAGCAGATGCTGTGAGGCAAGCTGTGATGATCGCGGCCGAGACTGCGGATCTTGCACAGGTAGAGTTGACAACTGAAGCCTTTGGAGAAGCCCTGCCGATGGCCTGCGATGACGGCGCATGGGGCAGGCAGGTGAACCGCCGCGTCGAAGTCTGGCTGCGTTGAACAGATAGCGTGGGTCTACAGCAAACCCACCGATCGAAAGCTGAGTTCACGAGACCGGCCAATAACCAGATGATCATGAAGCGTAAGGCCCAACGCTTCGGCAGCGGCCTGTATCTGTCGCGTCATGGCGATGTCCGCTTCGGATGGAGTGGGATCACCGGATGGGTGGTTATGCACCAGTATCAAGGCCGACGCGTTCAGTTCCAGCGCGCGTTTGACCACTTCCCGAGGATAGACAGGCACGTGATCAACAGTGCCTTGTGCCTGGGCTTCGTCGGCAAGAAGCGCGTTCTTCCGGTCCAGATACAGCACGCGAAACTGCTCTGTATCCCGATGGGCCATCGTTGTGTGGCAGTAATCCAACACGGCGTCCCAGCTTGATATGACATGCTGTTTCAGGATACGGGAGCGCGCCAGTCTTTGCGCTGCGGCTTCGATAATCTTGAGTTCCGTAATCACCGCGTCGCCGACGCCTTTTACCTCGGCCAGTCGCGATAGCGGTGCGGACAATACGCGGTTGAAATCACCAAAGACTTCCAAAAGCTTATGCGCCAAAGGCTTGACGTCCTGACGGGGAATCGCCCGGAACAGAACCAGTTCCAGCATCTCATAATCCGCAAGTGACGCAGCGCCACAGGTCAGGAAACGATCGCGCAACCGCCTTCTGTGGTCGGCAATATAGGAGGGCAGTCTACCCTGTGACAAAGCACAAGTGTCCTGTGTTTCGTCACACAGGAACAGGGGCAGCGGCGATTCGGAAAAGGCAGTTTTTGTGCTCATCCTGCAAGGATTGCATAAATTGATTGACCGTTTCCTAAAGCATGTCATGGCACCCAGCCTATCAAACGAAAAGGGCGCGCAGCACCGATGCTGCACGCCCTTGACCCCTGGCCGCCTTAGTTTGGCTTAGCCCTTCATGCTGTCCCAGAAGTGTTTGACAGATGAAAAGAAGCTTTTGCTTTCGGGATTATTATCCTCGGACAGGTCCTCGAATTCCTGCAAAAGTTCCTTCTGGCGACTTGTCAGATTGACCGGTGTTTCCACGGCGAGTTCTATAAACATATCTCCAGCAGGGCCACCGCGCAAAGCTGGCATCCCTTTGGAGCGTAGGCGCATCTGGCGGCCTGATTGGCTGCCTGCAGGTATCTTTACGCGGCTGCGGCCACCGTCGATTGTCGGCACCTCAATATCGCCGCCCAGTGCTGCCGTGGCCATCGAAACAGGGACGCGGCAGAATAGGTTGATATTCTCGCGCTCGAAAAGATCGTGCTTCGTGACCTCGATAAAAATATAAAGATCGCCGGTTGGTCCGCCACGCATTCCCGCCTCGCCCTCGCCAGCCAGACGGATACGGGTGCCTGTTTCGACACCAGCCGGAATATTGACCGAAAGCGCGCGGTCCTTATGCACCCTACCCTGACCAGAACACACCTTGCAGGGGTTCTTGATGATCTGGCCCAAACCGCCACAAGTCGGGCATGTCCGCTCGACTGTGAAAAAGCCCTGTTGCGCGCGAACCTTGCCCATACCGGAACAAGTCGGACAGGTCTGTGGTTCAGCGCCCCCTTCGGCGCCTGACCCGCTACAGGACGAGCATGCGACAGACGTCGGAACATTGATCGTTTTTTGTAGACCTGAATATGCTTCTTCCAGCGTGATACGCAGGTTGTAGCGCAAATCGGCCCCACGAGCGGCACGGCCACGTCCGCCGCCACGCCCACCCATGAAGTCGCCGAACAGATCGTCGAAAACATCCGAGAACGCGCTGGCGAAATCACCTTGACCACCGCCAGCACCGGGTCGCCCGCCACCACCCATGCCACCCTCAAAGGCAGCATGACCATAGCGGTCATAGGCGGCTTTCTTCTCGGCGTCTTTCAGGATCTCGTAGGCTTCGTTGGCCTCCTTGAACTGCGACTCCGCATCGGGATTGTCAGAATTTCGGTCGGGATGAAGCTCTTTGGCCTTCGTACGATAAGCTTTTTTGATCTCGTCAGGCGAGGCCCCGCGCGCCAGGCCAAGCACGTCATAGTAGTCACGTTTTGCCATTGGGGATCCCCCTCATGTGGAACGTCAGGAGCCGGTCTGATTCGGACCGGCTCCTGATTGTTCCGCGAGACGCTTACGCGCGCTTGTCGTTGTCCAGATCTTCGAAATCGGCATCAACGATATCATCGTCATCGTTGCTGCGCGGTCCTTGTGCCGACATCGAGTCGTCCTCGTCAGCGTCCTGACTGGCCTTGTAGATAGCCTCGCCCAATTTCATCGCCGCTTCGGTTACGTTCTGGATGCCGGATTTGATCTTGGAGGTGTTGTCAGTCTCAAGCTCGTCTTTCAGCGCAGCGATCGCAAGTTCGATGGCTTCCACGGTCGTTGGGTCAACCTTGTCACCATGCTCTTCAACCGACTTTTCGGTCGAATGGATCAGGCTTTCAGCCTGGTTCCTGGCTTCCACCAACTCGCGGCGCTTCTTGTCAGCCTCGGCGTTTTCCTCAGCGTCCTTGACCATTTTTTCGATATCATCGTCAGACAGGCCGCCCGAAGCCTGAATCGTGATCTTCTGTTCCTTGTTGGTGCCCTTGTCGCGGGCCGAAACCGACACGATGCCGTTGGCGTCGATGTCGAATGTCACTTCGATCTGGGGCATGCCGCGCGGTGCGGGTGGGATGTTTTCCAGATTGAACTGGCCCAGCATCTTGTTGTCCGATGCCATTTCACGCTCGCCTTGGAACACGCGGATTGTCACCGCGTTCTGATTATCCTCGGCGGTCGAGAAGACCTGACTTTTCTTGGTTGGAATTGTGGTATTGCGATCAATGAGGCGGGTGAAAACACCGCCCAATGTCTCAATACCCAGCGACAACGGCGTTACGTCCAGAAGAACAACGTCTTTGACGTCGCCTTGCAGAACACCGGCCTGAATCGCAGCACCCAGCGCCACGACTTCGTCGGGGTTCACGCCTTTATGTGGCTCTTTCCCGAAGAACTTGGTCACTTCCTCGACCACTTTCGGCATACGGGTCATGCCGCCAACCAGAACCACTTCGTCGATATCCGCTGTGGTCAGGCCCGCATCTTTCAACGCAGCCTGACAAGGCTTCATCGACGCTTTGATCAGGTCGTTGACAAGGCTTTCCAGCTTAGCGCGGGTCAGCTTCATCACAAGGTGCAAAGGCTGGCCCGTTGCGCTGTTCATCGAGATGAACGGCTGGTTGATTTCGGTCTGGCTGGACGATGACAGCTCGATCTTTGCTTTCTCGGCAGCTTCCTTCAGACGCTGCAGCGCCATCTTGTCTTGCGTCAGGTCGACGCCGTGCTCTTTTTTGAACTCGTCCGCCAGATAGTTGACAATACGCATGTCAAAGTCTTCACCGCCAAGGAATGTGTCACCATTGGTCGATTTCACTTCGAACAGGCCATCGTCGATCTCAAGGATGGTCACGTCGAATGTACCGCCGCCAAGGTCATAGACCGCGATGATCTGGCTGTCTTTCTTGTCCAGACCGTAGGCAAGAGCCGCAGCAGTCGGTTCGTTGATGATGCGAAGCACCTCAAGACCGGCGATCTTGCCTGCATCTTTGGTTGCCTGACGCTGAGCATCGTTGAAATAGGCAGGAACAGTGATAACGGCCTGCGTCACCTCTTCACCAAGATAGGACTCGGCGGTTTCCTTCATCTTGCCAAGGATGAAAGCAGAGATCTGCGAGGGACTGTATTTCTCGCCACGGGCCTTCACCCATGCGTCGCCATTGCCACCGTCGATCACGGTGAATGGCAGGTTTTTCTTGTCCTTCGCCAGATCCGCATCATCGTTGCGACGGCCGATCAGGCGCTTTACACCAAAAATGGTGTTGTCGGGGTTTGTCACCGCCTGACGCTTGGCGGGCTGGCCGACAAGACGCTCATTCTCGGTGAATGCGACGATGGAGGGCGTTGTACGCGCACCTTCGGCGTTTTCGATCACGCGCGGCTGGCTACCATCCATGATGGCGATGCAGCTGTTAGTGGTTCCCAGGTCAATACCAATGACTTTGGCCATGTTCTTCGATCCCTTCTGACTTCAAGGCGATTGCACGAGATGCGGACCCGTTTCGGCATCCACGCCCCGATCCTGTTTTGTGTAGAACGCCCCGCTTTCCAAGGGTCGTCCAACACGCTTCCGAGCGTATATAAGGAGGGGTCACAGACGCTGCAAGCGCCGGACCAAAGACCTTTTTGCAATTCTAGGCTAATTTTTTCGACCTTCACCCCCTCAAGCCGGAGAAAAGATGATCCAGCCATCCCTTAGAATGAATGGAATCGATGTTTTTCAGGCGCTGCTGCCACCACGTGAGCAGGAAGCACTGCTTGCGGATCTGCGTTTTGTCATCCGTCAGGCGCCGCTGTTTCGCCCTGTCACGGCGCGCGGCACGCCCATGTCTGTGCGGATGACCTCGGCGGGGCGCGTTGGCTGGGTTTCGGACAGGACAGGCTACCGGTATCAGACTATGCATCCCGATGGCATGGCGTGGCCTGCGATACCGGATCGCGTGTTGGATCTGTGGCGCGCGCTGGTCAGCGAGACACGGAAGCCGGACTGCTGCCTGATCAACTTCTATGGAGAGGGTGCGCGCATGGGCTTGCATCAGGACAGGGATGAAGCAGATTTTTCCTGGCCAGTGCTGTCTGTGTCCCTTGGCGATGATGGACTTTTCCGCGTGGGCGGCACAAGCCGTGGAGGTAAGACAGCCTCTGTCTGGCTGACATCCGGGGATGTTATCCGCATGGGTGGTGACGCGCGCCTTGCGTTTCACGGGGTTGACAGGATTCGATTCGGATCGTCCCGTTTGCTGCCGCGCGGCGGGCGTATTAACCTGACCTTGCGTGTCGTGGTGTGATCAGCGCCGCGCACCCCAGCTGACCGAGGCGTTGCGGCGCGTATAAAACTCGCCCATGAGGCCGATCATCAGCAGAACAAGTCCGACGATGATGGCATACTCATACGAACTGTAGCGGGGCACGTAGTTTATAAAGATAAAACCGCGGGCTTGGTCGATTGCATGGAACAGGGGGTTCCAATCAAACAGGCTCAGCATGAAAGCAGGCAAAGTATTTGCCACGAACATCTTGCCCGAGGCGATCATGTTTGCCCGTTGATAGATAGTCGAGAAGATTTTGACAAAAGTTGGAAACCAAGGCTTCAGCGCCAACAAGACTATGCCGACCGCCACGCCGGTAAACCATGCAATTAAAAGCATTCCGAATGCAGGGATAGGTTGATCGATCGAGATCGGCGTAAGGGCCGCATGGTAGAGGAACAGGATCACGACCAGCGAAAGGACTTGTATATAAAGCGTTCCAAGTGCCGCTGAGGCGATCACGATGATGGTATTGAGCGGCGCGTGTTGCATCATGGGTGATGCGGGCCCCTCGGATCCGACGACAGCGCCCATGGTTTTCGTGTGTGTCATGTATAGGAACACGCCTGACATGATATAAAGCAGAAAGTCACCGCGCAGGGCGGCACCACGCAATCCTAGCACCGTGAACATGACATAGAACACAATCACAAAGATCGCGGCTTGCAGCATGTTCATCAGAATTGCCATCATGGCATTGCCGTGGGTCTTCCGGATACTGCGGACAATACTGTGATACACCAGCTCTGCGATAGTGATCGCTGCGCCGAGGCCTGTTTGCCTGAATGTGGACTGCTGAAACATTACCGCGCTACTGCCTGTTTGATCCGGATTGCGAAGCGCGCCTATGGCGGAACACTTGCCGTTTACTGCGCCTTTCACCATAAAGACGATGGATTAAGAGAACAACAATCCAGCCTCCAAAGAGCCAAGATTGTGGGAGAATGTGTTTGGATTACCAGAAGCTGACCGACGTGATGCGACGCCTGTCCATAGAAGCAGGCAAAAGGATCATGGAAATTTACAATGCTGACGATTTTGAAGTGAAGACCAAATCCGATGCAAGTCCGGTCACAGAAGCAGATGAAGCAGCGGATGCGCTGATTTCCGAAGGATTGCGCGCCGCTTTTCCCGAGATAGCCTTGGTTACGGAGGAACAGGCCGCATCGCATGCCGTCCGCGCCGACAGGTTCCTGATTGTCGATCCTTTGGATGGCACCAAGGAATTCATCAACCGGCGTGGGGATTTCACGGTCAATATCGCCTTGGTCGAAGCGGGAATTCCGACTCGCGGCGTGGTCTATGCCCCAGCACGCGGCCGCATGTTTTTTACGCAAGCCGATGGTAGCGCGGTCGAGGAAACAGGTGATTTTGCCCCGAACCTGGTCGGTCAGGTGAAACCGATCAAGGTCTCGTCGCCCGACAACAGTGCCCTGATGGTGGTTGCCTCGAAATCGCATCGCGATCAGGCGACCGATGACTACATCGCCAGATACGCGGTGAAAGACATGAAAAGCGCGGGTTCGTCCCTGAAATTCTGTCTTGTGGCGACTGGCGAAGCCGATCTTTACCCGCGCGTCGGACCCACAATGGAGTGGGATACTGCGGCGGGTCACGCTGTTCTGTCTGGTGCCGGCGGTCATGTCGTCCGGTTTGATGATCACAGCCAGCTTGCCTATGGCAAACAGGGATATCTCAACCCGTTTTTTATCGCCTATGCACCCGGAGTGGAGCTGAGAAAACCCTGATGTCAGTCTTGATTGTCATCCCTGCGCGCTTTGCCTCTACGCGCTATCCCGGCAAGCCGCTTGTCGCCCTGAAAGGCGCAGGCGGGCGTGAACAGAGCCTGATCGAACGGTCATGGCGCGCCGCAATGCAGGTGCAGGGCGTTGATCGCGTCGTGGTGGCAACCGATGACGACACGATAGCCGAGGCTGCCACCGCATTCGGCGCCGAGATCGTGATGACCTCAGCCGACTGCCAGAACGGAACAGAACGCTGTGCCGCGGCGCATGAAGCGTTGGGAGGTGGTTATGACATGGTCGTAAACTTGCAGGGCGACGCCCCTTTAACGCCGCACTGGTTTGTCGAGGATCTGATCGCAGGGCTTGATTGTGATCGCGGCGCACAGGTTGCGACGCCGGTTTTGCGGTGCGACGGCCGCGCGCTGAACGGCTTTCTGACGGATCGCAAACATGGGCGTGTCGGCGGGACTACCGCAGTATTCAGCAATAACAGACACGCTTTGTATTTCTCGAAAGAGGTTGTTCCCTTCACTTCGCGCAGCTACGCGGAGACCGAGGAAACACCAGTTTTCCATCATGTCGGTGTCTATGCCTACCGTCCTGACGCCTTGGCGGAGTATGGAAACTGGCAGACAGGTCCGCTTGAGATACTCGAGGGGCTGGAGCAACTTCGTTTTCTCGAGAATGGCCGCAAGATTCTCTGCGTTGAGGTTGAGGCAAAAGGGCGTCAGTTCTGGGAGTTGAACAATCCTGAGGATGTCGGAAGAATCGAGACCATGATGGCGGAAATGGGCATGGAATGACGCAGCTACAGGTCAGTGTTGTCATCGTCAGCCGGCAACGGCCTGAAGAGCTGACCCTCTGCCTGAAGGCGCTCGCACGTCTGTCATATCCGACCTATGAGTTGATTGTTGTTGCTGATCCCGCCGGTTTGAAAGCGGTCGAGCAGCTACCGTTTTCCCCGATGATCAAGTCAGTGCCTTTCGACGAAGCCAATATTGCAGCCGCGCGCAATCGCGGTGCGAGCCAGGCGGCTGGTGAGATTGTGGCCTTTATCGACGATGACGCCCAGCCAGAGACACGCTGGCTTGATCATCTGACTGCACCCTTTGCCGACCCTGCCGTTGCCGCTGCCGGTGGCCATGTTCTGGGACGCAACGGTATCTCGCTGCAATGGGGCGGACGAATCATAGACCATCGTGGTCACGAACAGGATCTTCCACTGACTGGTGAGAACGCGACGATCCTGACACCCCCATCAGGCACCGCCGTCAAGACAGAAGGCACCAATATGGCGGTAAGACGCAGTGTTCTGGCGCAAATGGGTGGATTTGACCCTGCCTTCAAATTCTATCTGGATGAAACCGATCTCAATATGCGGCTGGGCAATATGGGGGTTTCGACAGCCATAGTTCCATTGGCGCAGGTGCATCACGGCTATGCCGCCAGCAATACGCGCCGCAAGGATCGCGCGGTGCGCGATTTGCACCAGATCGCTGCATCCCGCGCCGTTTTCTTGAGGAAACATTGTCCCGAACTGGATCACAGTCCACTTCTGGATGCCGATTTCGACGAGCAACGCACAAGGGTCATCTCGCAACTTGTGAAGGGCCTGCTAGAGCCGCGCGATATCCGCCGTCTTGTCAAAAGCTGGCAGACCGGAATCGAGGATGGCAGGATGCGTCCGTTGACCCATCCCTGGCCGTTGCCCGCAGCACAAAGCGACTTCTTGCCGTTTCAGCCACTTTCCAGCGGCGGGGTACGAATCATCAAGGGGTTTTTGGCAAATGCCGCGAAGCTGCGAGCGCAAGCCGCAGCAGCTGTCGCCGAGGAGTGCAGTGTCTCTCTGTTCCTCTTCTCGCGGACCACTTTGTATCAAACTGTCCGGTTTCATCCGGACGGTTATTGGGAGCAGGCAGGCGGCCTCTGGGGAAAAAGTGCGCGTACTGATTCCCTGTTTTCTCCGTGGCGCCTTGCCAGCCGCGTAAATCGCGAGATGGACCGCATCGGGCGCAGCCGTTTCTGACCGTTCTGCGCGCAGATTCCGACACGCTTTGCAGCGGATTCTTGCCTTGGTCCTGTTATTGATCTTTTGTCGTGATTAGATGAGCCAAAGAGTGGTAACACTAAGGTAAATCACGACCGCTGAATCGCGGGTCTTCCAAGGAATAGAAATGCGTAAAAAAGTTACAAAAGCCATTTTCCCTGTCGCCGGGCTTGGAACCCGCTTCCTGCCAGCGACGAAGTCGGTTCCAAAGGAAATCATGACCTTGGTGGACCGTCCGTTGATCCAGTACGCCATTGATGAGGCGCGCGCTGCCGGTATCAAGGAATTCATCTTTGTCACCTCGCGGGGCAAAGGCGCGCTTGAGGATTATTTCGATCACGCGCCTCAACTGGAATCCGAGCTTCGCAAGAAGGGTAAAACCGATCTTCTGGATATCCTTAAGTCAACCAACATGGATAGCGGCGCGATCGCCTATATCCGGCAGCACAAAGCATTGGGCTTGGGGCATGCTGTCTGGTGTGCAAGACGTCTGATTGGGGATGAACCCTTTGCCGTGATCCTGCCAGATGACGTCATCGCGGCAGAGAAGCCTTGCCTGCAACAGATGGTCGAGGCTTATGCCGAAACAGGCGGCAACATCGTGGCCGCTATGGATGTGGCACCTGAAAAGGCGTCGTCCTACGGTATTCTGGACATCAAGGAAGACATGGGCGCAGTTGTGTCTATCAAGGGCATGGTTGAAAAACCCGCTGCAGGAACGCAGCCATCGAACCTTGCGGTGATCGGTCGCTATATCCTGAATCCGCAGGTTCTGAACAATTTGAACCGGATGAAGACCGGTGCCGGCGGTGAGATCCAACTGACCGATGCCATCGCTCAAGAGATCGAAGCAGGTCGTAACGTGTACGGCTACCGCTTCCGTGGGCAGCGTTTTGATTGCGGATCTAAAGCAGGTTTCTTGCAGGCCACAGTGTCTTTCGGTCTGTCGCGCGAGGATCTCCGCGAGGATCTTGCACGCTACTTGCGCGAAATAGTGGCGCAAGATCTCGCGGCTGAATAACCCTGCCGGGAGGCTGAATCGTGAAGTCTGTTTTGGTAACCGGTGGTGCGGGCTATATCGGCTCGCACGCGTGTAAGGCTCTTCTGGCTGCAGGGTATTTGCCAGTAACATTTGACAATCTGACCACGGGTTGGCGGGACGCGGTCAAGTTCGGGCCGTTCGAACAGGGCGACCTGCGCGACCGCGGCCGTCTGGATCAGGTTTTTGCCGCCCATCAGCCCGTTGCGGTTATGCATTTTGCCGCGCTGAGCCAGGTGGGCGAAAGCATGTCCGATCCCGGAAAGTACTGGAACAACAACGTATCAGGCTCGATTTGCTTGTTGGAAGCGGCGGTTGCAGCGGGTTGCATGGAGTTCGTGTTCTCCTCTACCTGCGCGACCTATGGCGATCAGGATAATGTGGTCTTGGATGAAAATAGCGCGCAATATCCGATCAACGCCTATGGTGCCAGCAAGCGCGCGATCGAGGATATGCTGCACGATTTCGGCGCTGCCTTTGGCCTCAATCATGTGATTTTTCGCTACTTCAACGTCGCTGGCGCGGATCAGGATGCAGAGATCGGTGAGTTCCACCAGCCCGAGACCCATTTGATCCCCCTGATGCTGGATGCGATAGATGGAAAACGGGCGGCACTGACCATTTTTGGCACCGATTATCCGACGCCGGATGGAACCTGCATTCGAGATTATGTCCATGTTTGTGATCTGGTCGATGCGCATGTTTTGGGTCTGAAATGGCTGGAACAGGGTCGCGGAAATCGCATTTTCAACCTGGGTACTGGCAGCGGCTTTTCGGTCCGTGAGGTGATCGAGCAATCCCGTGCCGTGACCAACCGCGAGGTTCCCTTTGTTGAAGGGCCGCGCAGGGCAGGTGATTGCACTAAGCTTGTCTCGGGCTCGACCCGCGCAGAGCAGGAACTGGGTTGGGCTCCAACACGGTCAACACTGGATAAAATGATTGCCGATGCTTGGCGCTGGCATCAAACTGGGCATTACAGTGACTGATACAGTTCCGGCGCGGCTATTGGATCTGTCGCGTATTGTCAGCCGCGCAGGCCGTATACCAACTGGAATAGACAGGGTCGAACTTGCCTATCTCAGGGCATTTCTGACCGAAACAGTGCCTGTTTTCGCACTGGTCCGTACTGCTTGGGGCTTTGTCCTACTTGACAGACAGGGTTGCCGCGCCTTGCTGGACCGGTTGGAGGGCCACGTTCCTTGGGGTAAGGTGGACAGGCTATCATCCATGCGGCGCAACTTGCCTGATGCGCGCCAGCGCGCCGAGGCCGATCTGCGCCGGATCGCAGTGGCGCGCTGTCTTCCATTTCGATTGCGGCACACGCTGCGGCGCAAGTTGCCGCAGGGCACAAGCTATGTGAATGTCGGTCACGCCAATCTCAACGGGCATGGGTTGCGTGCAACCACAAATGCTTTGGGCGGGCCTGTCGCCGTTCTGATCCATGACACGATTCCTCTGGATTTCCCGCAATTCCAGCGAAGTGGTTCGGTCGACCGCTTTCGTTTGATGCTGGATCAGGTGCGGCAGCATGCATCCTTGATCTTATGCAACTCCGAGCAGACCCGCCGCGATGTGATCCGCCACATGTCTGTCAGCGGAAAGGTCCCGGAAACACTTGTGGCAGGCTTGGGAATAGAGGTGCCGGTTCCTGATCCGCATCCGGTTTTCCCTGATGATTTCGATCCGGATAAGGCGTATTTCGTCACGATAGGGACGATAGAGCCACGCAAGAACCATATGTTCCTGTTGGACCTGTGGAAAGAAATGGCAACCGCTTTGCCACCCGACCAGATTCCGCAACTTCTGATCTGCGGTGGCCGTGGATGGAACAACGCCGATGTCTTCGCGCGTCTGGACAGCGATCCGATGATGGGCCACCATGTTTTCGAAATGTCGGGCCTGACCGACGGGCAGATAGCCGCATTGCTGCGGAACGCGCGGGGCGCTCTGTTTCCTAGCCATGCCGAGGGCTTTGGCCTGCCTCCCGCCGAAGCTTTGGCACAGGGTGTGCAGGTGATCTGCAACGACCTTGAAATCTATCGGGAAATCCTGCGCGATTATCCCGTTTACGCAAGCATTCAGGACAGGTATCTTTGGCGGAAAGAAATACTAAATATGGCATCGGGCCAAAAAATCGGGCAGATCGCAGACAAAGGGTTTGAAGCGCCAAGTTGGCGCTCCCATTTCAACACTGTGTTAAGCCGGTTGTGATTGAGTGGCATACCCTTGAAGGGTCTGTGCGCAGGTAAGAAGGGCAGGGTTTGGGCGTCTGGCAATCATATCGCCTGCGGTTGCAGCGTAAGCGCTGGCTTTTGCGTGCATGGCGCAAAAGACGCGAATTGCGCTGCGTGTCGGACCGCACCGGAAAGATTACTCCGGGCGATATCCTGCTATTCTCGACCTTGCGGAACGAGCAGATACGCTTGCCATACTTCCTCCAGTATTACCGCGATATGGGTGTAAACCATTTTCTATTGGTCGATAACGACAGCACCGACGGGTCGATAGGATATCTGGCGGACCAACCCGATGTCTCGCTCTGGCACACGCGTCACAGCTATAAACGCGCACGTTTCGGTGTCGATTGGCTCAACCGGTTGCAGTCCCGATATGCAGATGGCCATTGGTCCTTGGTGGTCGACTGTGATGAGTTCCTGATTTACCCGTTCTGCGACACGCGCCCTTTGCGGGCACTGACAGACTGGCTTGATGCGTCCTCGATCAAATCTTTCTCGGCGATGCTGCTGGATATGTACCCCAAAGGTCCATTGGACGCGCAACCCTATAAGCCGGGACAAGACCCTATCGAGATTGCCAACTGGTTTGACGCCGGAAACTACACGATCTCGCGCAACAAGCGGTTCGGCAATCTGTGGATACAAGGGGGACCGCGCAGCCGTGTCTTCTTTCCCGACAGGCCCGAGAAAGCCCCTGCGCTGAACAAGATACCTCTGGTCAAATGGGACAAGCGATACACCTATGTCAGCTCGACCCATTCACTTTTGCCGCGCGGTTTGAATCTGGTCTACGATGAATGGGGTGGAGAAAAAGCAAGCGGCGTGCTCCTCCATGCCAAATTTCTGGATACTTTTTCAGCCAAAGCAGCCGAGGAACTGACCCGCAAACAGCATTATGCGGCGTCCGTGGAATACAAGGCCTATGCAGAGAACCTGAAATCCAATCCCGATCTGTGGTGCAAGTGGTCCGAGAAATACATCAACTGGCGCCAGCTTGAGATTCTTGGTCTGATGTCCAAGGGTAACTGGGCATGAGCGTCGGGATCGTGATGCTGGTGCACACGGCGCTTGGCCGTGCGGAACAGGTCGCGCGCCATTGGGCAGCGGCCGGTTGTCCTGTGGTTATCCATGTCGACAAATCAGTGTCCAAAAAGACCTACGACGCCTTTGTTACGTCCATGTCCGATCTGAAAGCGGTCCGCTTCTGCAAGCGGCATCGGTGTGAATGGGGAACATGGGGCATTGTGGCCGCGTCCCAAGCCGCATCTGAAATGATGCTGGAAGAGTTTCCGATCGTACGACACGTCTATCTTGCCTCGGGGTCATGCCTCCCTTTGAGGCCGGTGCAGGAACTGATCGACTATCTTGCAGCACGTCCGCGTACGGATTTCATCGAAAGCGCCACAACAGCCGATGTGCCCTGGACAGTGGGTGGCCTTGATCAGGAGCGGTTTACGCTGCGCTTTCCGTTTTCATGGAAACGCCACCGCTACCTGTTCGACAGTTTCGTCAAATTTCAGCGCAAGTTTGGCCTGACGCGCAAGATGCCTAACGGGCTGGTTCCCCATATGGGAAGCCAATGGTGGTGTCTGTCCCGTCAAACCCTGTCGGCAATTCTGCAAGACCCTGAAAGGGCGGCGTATGACAGGTTCTTCCGGCATGTCTGGATACCCGATGAAAGCTATTTCCAGTCGCTTGCAAGGCTCTATTCCAGCCAGATCGAAAGCCGCTCGCTGACGCTGAGTAAGTTCGACTTCCAGGGCAAGCCGCACATCTTTTATGATGATCACCTGCAGTTGCTGCGCCGGTCGGACTGTTTCGTTGCGCGCAAGATCTGGCCCCATGCCAATCGCCTCTACGAGGTGTTTCTGACTGACGCTGCAGGCGCTATGAAACGGACAGAGCCCAACCCTGGCAAGATCGACCGGATTTTTGCCAAAGCCGTCGAACGCCGGACACGTGGGCGCGCGGGACTCTATATGCAAAGCCGCTTTCCGAACGAAGGGTGGGAGAACGGCGTTACCTCCAGCCCCTATTCGGTGTTCGAGGGGTTCTCGGACCTGTTCGAGGATTTCGAGGAATGGCTCGGGCGCGCCACCGGTGCGCGCGTGCACGGCCATCTGTTCGGCCCCGACCGTGTCGCGTTTGCCGGAGGGAACCGTGTGATGAATGGCGCGCTTTGCGACAGCGCGAAGCTGCGCGATTACAACCCGCGCGCTTTTCTGTGCAACCTGATCTGGAACACGCGGGGCGAGCGGCAGTGTTTCCAGTTCGGACCGTCGGACTCCCAGCAGATCAGTTGGCAAATTGTGAAAGACCCGAACGCGCAGATTTCTGTCATTTCAGGTGCATGGGCGGTTCCACTTTTCAAATCCAATCGCAACTTTGCGGATATCCGCAAGGATGCCGCTCTGCTCCAGCGGATCGAAAGCGATCATCTGGATATTCTGCGCACGCCCTATGCCAAGGCACGGGTACGGATCTGGACCATGGCTGAGTTTATCGAGGCACCGATGGAACCCTTGCAGACCATTCTTGACGAGATCGGCAATCGCAGCCTGCGCCGCCTGTCGGAGGTGCCGAAGATGGCGGATCTGGAGGGTTTCGGACAATTCCTGCAAAACCTGAAAAACCAAGGGATGCACCCCTATCTGATGGGTGACTTTCCTGTGGCGCGCGACTTGCAAACTGCGCCGGAATCGCCGCGCAGACCCTATCTGGTGCGTTGAACATGGTCCAAGAATTTGACTACTTCATCGTTTTTGCGGAAATGCGGACAGGTTCGAATTTCCTTGAGACGAATATCAACGCCTATCCTGAACTGACCTGCCACGGCGAGGCATTCAATCCGCATTTCATCGGCTATCCGAACAAGACCGAGATCCTCGGCATCACCCAGCCGATGCGTGATGCGAACCCCGCCCGTTTGATCGAAGCTGTCAAGCATGGCACCGAAGGGCTGGGCGGTTTCCGGTTCTTTCATGACCATGACCCGCGGGTTCTGGATATCGCCCTGCCCGACCCGCGCTGCGCCAAGATTATTCTGACCCGCAATCCGGTAGACAGCTATGTCTCGTGGAAGATCGCGCAGGCGACAGGCCAGTGGAAACTGACCAATGTGAAAAAACGCAAAGAAGGGATTGCGGTATTTGATCGAGACGAGTTCGAGACGCATCTGACCGCGTTGCAGGCGTTTCAAACCCGACTGCTGAATGCCTTGCAGATTACAGGACAGACGGCGTTCTATGTCGCCTATGAAGACCTGCAGGACGTTGCCGTCATGAACGGGCTGGCACGGTTCCTTGGTGTGGATCATCAACTGGAAAGTCTGGACGAAAGCCTTAAGAAACAGAACCCGCAGCCTCTGTCCGAAAAAGTCAGCAACTTCGAACAGATGGCCGAGGCTTTGGCGCGGCTGGATCGTTTCAATCTGTCCCGAACCCCGAATTTTGAACCGCGTCGCGGTGCTGCCGTGCCAGGTTATGTGGCCGCAGCGCGGGCGCCGCTTTTGTATTTGCCAATCCGGTCCGGGCCTGAGGATCAGGTGACCGGGTGGATGGCATGTCTGGACAACGTGCAGACCGACGCGTTGCAAACCAAATTCACTCAGAAGTCGCTTCGCCAATGGATGCGCCAGAATCCCGGCCATCGCAGCTTTACCGTTTTGCGCCATCCCGTTGCGCGTGCCCATGCTGTTTTCTGCAAGCGAATCCTGATGACTGGTCCGGGCCATTTTTCCGAAATCCGCAAAATTCTCCGCAAATCCTATGGTCTGGACATCCCCGAGAATGGTCCCGATGCCGCATATGGTATTGACCAGCACCGCAAGGCATTCATCGCGTTTCTAGAGTTCCTGAAGGTCAATCTTGCCGGTCAGACGATGGTGCGGGTGGATGCATCATGGGCGACGCAGATGCAGGTTTTGCAAGGATACGCGCAATTTTTGATGCCTGACATGATCCTGCGCGAGGATGAGATCGAGGTGTATCTGCCAGCGCTTGCCCAGCAGTTGGGACATCCCGATATGCCCGCGCCGCAAGAGGCACCGGCGGACACGCCCGTTGCACTTTCGGAAATCTACGATGGCAAGATCGAGGATCTGGCCAGCACGGTGTATCAACGCGATTATATCACGTTTGGCTTCGGTCCTTGGAGGACGAAGGGATAACAGCCTTTCAGACAGTCTGGAACGTCTGCGCCTCGGTCAGGATCGTGTAAAGCGTGCTTGTATCACTATTCGCCCTGAGCTTTGTGCAAATGGTGGCTTCGCGCAGTGTCCGTGACACAAGGGCCAGCGCCTTAAGATGCTCGACTCCTGCATCCTCAGGGGCGAACAGGCCAAAGATGATATCTACAGGCGCGCGGTCCACCGCATCAAAGTCGATCGGCTTTTCAAGAAGAATGAAGGCTCCCTGGACAGATTCCAGCCCCGGTATCCGCGCATGTGGCAAGGCCACCCCGTGTCCCACACCGGTGGGGCCCAGTGTCTCACGTTCCATCAAGGCTTCGACAGCGGTGGCGGCATCAATCTTGTAGACAGATGCCGCCATTTCTCCAAGATCATGAAGAAGACGTTTCTTGCTCGTGGTCGAGGATATGACTTTCACTGCCTCGGGCCTGAGGATGGACGAAATCTTCATGCGTGTTCACTGCTCCGGTTGCAGGGTGCCTTACACCCCCTAGCGCGGGTCAATCCAGCCGATATTGCCGTCATCCCGACGGTATACAACATTGACACCGTCTTTTCCTTCATTCCGGAATACCAGAACCGGTGCGCCAGCAAGCTCCATCTGCATCACCGCCTGACCCACCGACAAAGACGGAATTTTCGTCTCCATTTCGGCGATGATCATTGGCTGCAGCGTGTCAGGCTCCGAATCCTCATCATTCCCCTCAGCCGCGAGGATATACGAGGACGCGCCCATGAGTTCAACTGGCTCGGTCCATTCGCGATGATGATCCTTCAGGCGCCGTTTGTAACGCCGCAACTGCTTGTCCATTTTCTCGTTGCAGGCATCAAAAGCGGCATAGATTTCGGTGGCATGCGCCTTTGCCGCAGCAGTCAGACCGCTGGACAGATGGACAGTCGCCTCGCATACAAATTCATGTGCTGATTTAGAGAATATGATCGTCGCATCGGTCGGGCGCTGCGAATATTTCGTCATTACGACGCCCATCTCGTCTTTTACATGGGATTGTAGGGCCTCGCCGATATCGATCTGCTTGCCACTGATTTGATAGCGCATCATGTCTCCTTTGCACGACATGCCGGAGGCCGTTCCGGAGCACATGGCTCCGGTCCGGTCATACCCGACTGATGGAACCTGACGGTTGCGAAATCTGCCTCGTGCCTCGTCGCTTTGACAAGGCAAGGATAAGGAACGAGGTGCCATGTACAACTGTCATCCTTCCATTGGAGTGGATTGTATGGGGGTCTGTCAATCAGAAGAAATCTGCCGGGACATGCACTGGCTGTGCGGACCGTCGCCAATCCGTCAAAACATCAGGAAATGCGGAAGCCCTCGCCAAGATAGACGCGACGGACATTTTCGTTATGGACGACTTCTTCAGGTGTTCCCGACATCAGCACCATGCCATCATGCAGAATATAGGCGCGATCGACGATCTCGAGCGTTTCACGCACGTTATGATCTGTGATCAGAACGCCGATTCCGCGCGTTTTCAAATCCGACACAAGATGACGGATATCGCCCACACTGATCGGGTCTACACCTGCGAAGGGTTCATCAAGCAGCAGGTACCGCGGATTTGCTGCAAGGCAGCGCGCGATTTCGACACGGCGGCGTTCCCCGCCGGAAAGCGCAAGCGCAGGGGCGCGCCTCAGATGTTCGATCGAGAATTCGGACAGCAGCTCTTCCAGTCGCTCGCGCCGCTTGTGTCTGTCCTTTTCGGTTATGTCGAGGATCGCTGCGATATTGTCTTCCACAGACAGCCCGCGGAAAATCGACATTTCCTGTGGCAGATATCCGATCCCCAGATTGGCGCGCCGGTACATTGGCAGGTTGGTCACATCCCGTCCGTCGATCGTGACCTCGCCGCCTTCGGGATAGACCAGACCGGCGATCGCATAGAAAGTTGTCGATTTGCCTGATCCGTTCGGTCCGAGCAACGCAACCACCTCACCGCGGTTCAGCTCCATGCTGAAATCGCGGATCACCACGCGTTTTTTATAGCTTTTCCGAAGGTGGTTGACCCGCAGGCCCGATGTTCCCTGCGTGACAGTCAAATGTGGTTTGGTCATGTTCAATCCGCCCCGCGCAGGATCGTCTTCACCCGCCCGTCCATCTGCGCGGTTCCGCCAGCTAGATCCACTGTCATCAGGTCCGAGGTAAGCGCACTGGCACCTTGCGTCAGCAGAACATTGCCCCGCATGACCACCTCGCCATCATCGACGTTGTAATCAGCCCGCTCTGCCTCGGCGGCGTCCGGGCCGCTGATCAGGATTACGCCGCCTGTCGCTTCAAGCCGCGCGATCCGAGCCTCCTGTGCATCGGTCGCCTGCCCATAGACAACAAGAACCCGAGGGGCGGCCAGACGCATCTCGCCCTGAATGATCACCACATTACCAGTAAAGATCGCAGTTCCATCCGTCTGGCTGACAGACAGACTTTCGGCCGTAACCTCGACCGGCAGCGATGTGTCCTGCTGAATGGTTCCGAAAGCCAGATTTGTGGTTTGTGCCAAAATCACCGCTGGCAGGCCAGTAATGGCAAGAACGAGGGCAGGGATGAACAATAGCTGACGACGAAGCTGCACGACTGGAAATTCCTTAGTTTGAAGGATCATATATCAGCTTGACGCCATTTGTGAAAAGCAAATGGATATCGCCCGTCTGTGCATCGGATGTCATCGTCATTTTTCCGGCGTCAATCTGGCCGGGGGGCCCGTTTCCCGTGATGGCACCACCTGATTCCGCCGCGATTTCCCGCATCCGCGTTGTCAGAAGTTCTGTCTCGATCCGGTAACCGGTTGAACTGGTCAGCACGACATCGCCCTCAAGAATGGCCAGACCTGCCAGATCCTCGACGGTTCCCGTATCCGATGTGATATTGATCCGTCCCCCGTCAACCATGTCGATCTGCGCCGCCATCGTGTCGGCGATGACCCTGTCCGATTGATCGGGGTCCACACTTGCCTTGGTTGCAACAAAGGCAACCAGATGGCCCTCGTCGGTTTTGCCTGCAAAGGAAGGGCTTGAAATCTGCTGATTGCCGGTGCGCGATTCCAGATCGGCGCGACTTGTGGGAATGGAATTGGTAGGGTCCAATGTGCGCGACAGGAGAAAAACGGTCGACAGCAGGCCAAGTGCTGCCAAGGGCAGAAGTATCTTCAGCCAGTTGATGATGCGGGACCGCAGATCATCGCGCTGGGCCATGGCTTAGCCCAGACCCACGCGCAGACAGTCATGGATATGGATCAAACCGACCGCCTTGCCAGCCTCTGCCGGATCAATCACGAAAAGACATGTGATCTTGCGCTCGTTCATCACGCCCACTGCTGCCTCGGCCAGTGCATCAGGGCTGATGGTGCGTGGCGAGGGGGTCATCACATCTGCAGCGGTCAAAGCTAAAAGACCATCCATGTGGCGCCGCAGGTCGCCGTCGGTGATGATACCGGACAATAGGCCCGCACTGTCTGTAACGCCAACAACACCGAAACCTTTGCGGCTGATCTCGAGCAGAGTTTCCCCCATCGGCGTGTCGCCAGAGACAAGCGGAAGGGCAGAGTCACGGTGCATGAGGTCGCTGACACGGCTGAGTTGTGCACCCAGCTTGCCGCCCGGATGGAAATTCCGGAAATCCTCGGGCTGGAACTGGCGATGCTCCATCAGGGCCACGGCAAGGGCATCACCCAGCGCCAGCGTCATTGTCGTCGAGGTCGTGGGCACGACACCAGTGCCGCAAGCCTCGGCGGCGCGGGGCAGGGTGATTGCCACGTCGGATTGCTTTAGCAGCGTAGAATCTGCATGGCTCGCGACCCCGATCATCGGAATATTGAAGCGGCGAGAATAGGAGATCATATCCGCCAGTTCCGGCGTTTCACCCGAATTCGACAGCATCAGCAAGACATCACTGGCTGTCAGCATCCCCAGATCGCCATGGCTTGCCTCGGCAGGATGGACGAATTGCGCCGGCGTTCCGGTACTGGCCAGCGTTGCCGCGATCTTGCGCGCGACATGGCCGGATTTGCCCATGCCCGATACGATAACCCGCCCGCGCGCGCCCAGCATCAGCTCGACCGCTTGGGCAAACTCGTTGCCAAGACCATCGGACAGTTGTGCAAGCCCTTCGGCCTCGGTGCGGATCACGCGGCGTGCGGTGTCCAGAAATATCTGTGCTTTGTCCATCAATGTGCGAAAATGTCCATATCCGGCCAGCCTGCTAGATCCAGTTTCGCGCGTATCGGCAGGAATTCAAAACAGGCTTTTGCCATCTCGTCCCGCCCCTCGCGCACCAGCATCTTGTCCAGAGCATCCTTGAGGCGATGCAGATAAAGCACGTCGGATGCAGCGTAATCCAACTGTGCATTCGACAGATCGACCGACCCCCAATCGCTTTGTTGCTGCTGCTTTGACACGTCGACGCCCACCAGATCCTGCAACAGGTATTTTAGCCCGTGACGGTCTGTGAATGTCCTGACCAGCTTGCTGGCGATCTTTGTGCAATAGACAGGCTGCGCCAGCGCACCGAAGGCATTGTACATCGCGGCAATATCGAAACGACCGAAATGGAACAGTTTGAGAATATCGGGGTTTTGCAAAAGCGCCGCCAGATTAGGCGCTTCTGTCTGGCCAATCCCGATCTGCACGATATGCGCGTGGCCGTCACCGCCCGAAAGCTGCACAACACATAGTCTGTCACGATGCGGGTTAAGCCCCATCGTTTCGCAGTCGATAGCTACGATTGGACCAAGATCCAGATTGTTGGGCAGATCGTTCTTGTAAAGATGGTTCGTCATTATCATTCCCTTCGCGGAGGGAATGGTGCCCAGGAGAGGACTCGAACCTCCACGTCCTTGCGAACACTAGCACCTGAAGCTAGCGCGTCTACCATTCCGCCACCTGGGCACAGGTGTCGTGAAACCGGCGTTTATCTGTGCCGCAAATCGGTGTCAACGAGGATTCGTCGGATTTTTCCGACAACCGGCGAAAGCGTCGCAAGTGTCAGCAGGCCGCGACCCTGTAACGCCTTGTCCAAAGCGCAGACTGGGGGTAGGAACAGGCAGGATTTCAGGGCCGGAGGCTGCATCATGTCGAAACTCGTCACCATTTATGGCGGATCAGGTTTTGTAGGCCGCTACATTGCGCGCCGTCTGGCGAAAGAAGGCTGGCGCGTGCGTGTCGCGGTTCGTCGCCCGAACGAGGCGATGCATGTGAAACCCTATGGCACTCCGGGTCAGGTCGAGCCCGTTCTGTGCAACATCCGTGACGAAGCCAGTGTGCGCGCCGTGATGCAGGGATCCGATGCCGTAGTCAATTGCGTGGGCATTCTGGCCGAAGCTGGTAAAAACCGCTTTGATGCAGTTCAGGCCGAAGGTCCTGGCCGTGTGGCCCGGATCGCAGCCGAAACGGGAATCACCCGTATGGTGCATATCTCGGCCATCGGCGCTGATGTCGGTTCCAACAGTGCTTATGCCCGCACAAAAGCGCTGGGCGAGCAGGCCGTGCTGAAGCATATGCCGGATGCGGTCATCTTGCGCCCTTCGATCATTTTCGGCGCGGAAGACCAGTTCTTCAACCGCTTTGCCCGTATGGCGCAATTGGGCCCTATTCTGCCCGTGGTCGGTGCAGAAACGCTGTTCCAGCCGGTTTATGTAGATGATGTTGCACGCGCCGCTGCATTGGCGGTGCAGGGTAAAGCCGCCCCCGGAATATACGAGTTGGGCGGGCCGGACGTATCGACATTCCGCGCACTGATGGGCCAGATGCTGGAGGTGATCCAGCGGCGCCGTATGATCATCAACATCCCGTTTCCGGTTGCCCGCCTGATGGGTTTCGGCTTTGACATGTTGAACAAGATCACACTCGGTTTGGTGCCCGCACAGATCACCCGTGATCAGGTTCGCAATCTTGCGCGTGACAATGTGGTCGGGGAGGGTGCGAAAGGCTTTGCCGATCTTGGCATAGAACCGGTGTCGCTGGAGGCGGTCCTGCCGGATTACCTCTGGCCCTATCGCCCTTCTGGACAATACGCGGCGATCAAGGCTTCTGCCAAGAACTTGCGGCAGTCCTGACAACTGTCAGCGATAGGCATAAACCAGCAGCACGATACCCAGCGCAACGCGGTAGATCACGTATGGCGTGAAACTGACTGTCCGCAGCAAGCGCATCATCAGGCTGAGTGCCAGAAGGGCTGCAAAGAATGCGAACGCTGCGGCAATGGCACCGTCGCGCGCGGCAGCCACATCTGCGCTGACCGCAACTTTCGCGCCAAGCAGTACACCAGATGCCATGATCGTCGGAATCGACATCAGCATGGACAACCGTGCCGCATCATGTCGGGCATAGCCCAATAAACGCCCGCCTGTGATCGTGATACCAGAGCGCGACGTGCCCGGTATCAGCGCGATCACCTGCCACAGACCCATGATCACTGCATCTCGGATCGACCATTGCGCGGCAGTCTTGTGACTGGTTCCGCTTTGGTCTGCCCAATATAACACCAACCCGAAAATCAGCATCGTCCAGCCGATGACAGCCACCCCGCGCATCATCTCGTCCAGCCCCGTTAGGTTGAGGATAAGGCCCACGATCACCACAGGAACTGTCGCAATCGCCAGACACATGGCCAGCCATGCACCTTGGGTATCGACCTTGCCACGCATCAGGCGGGGAATGCCGGACAGGGCCATCCGGACATCACTCCAGAAGTAGAGAATCACAGCCAGCAGCGTTCCGACATGAACGGCGACATCTATAACCTGACCCTGATCCTGCATTCCGGTGAGCGCCGGTAGAAGAATCAGGTGACCAGATGAAGAAACCGGTAGAAACTCGGTCAGGCCCTGGATCACGGCAACAAGGAAGAGATGGAAGAGAGGCATTGAACGTCCTTCGAGACTTGAACCGCTATTCTATAAGGTCTTGTGAGAAAGGGGAAACAGATGCTTTAGGTCCGATACGGACTTAAAATGAGTGAAAAAAACGTTATCAATTCGCGCTCACGTCAATAAATCGTAATAAAGGTCAGTATTGCTGACTTTTAATCGTTTCAGACCTCGTTTACAAGGTCGCGACCCAGACCTGATCGGAGTTTCGTCGTGGCCAAGCAACCTATGCTGAAATTCATCTCTGTAGACCGTGACATGCCGCAGAAGCGTGAAGCGGCTGCACGGCGTGAGGATTTCAACGAGATCTACGCCGAATACGCCGATACAAAGGCAAAAGAGCAGGCCAGTCGCTGCAGTCAATGCGGTGTGCCCTACTGCCAGACCCATTGCCCGCTGCACAACAACATACCCGACTGGTTGCGTCTGACAGCCGAGGGGCGTTTGCAGGAAGCCTACGAGATCAGTCAGGCGACAAACACATTCCCCGAGATCTGCGGACGGATCTGCCCGCAGGACCGCCTGTGCGAAGGCAATTGCGTGATCGAGCAATCTGGGCACGGCACAGTTACCATCGGCGCAGTCGAGAAATACATTACCGACACGGCCTGGGAAGAGGGCTGGGTCAAACCGATTGTTCCTGCGATGGAGCGGGATCAATCGGTCGGCATTATCGGTGCCGGTCCCGGCGGTCTGGCCGCAGCAGATGTGCTGCGCCGCGCCGGTGTGCAGGTGACAATCTATGACCGCTACGACCGTGCGGGCGGATTGCTGACTTATGGCATTCCCGGTTTCAAGCTTGAGAAAGACGTTGTGACGCGTCGCAATGACCAGCTTGAACAAGGTGGCGTGGAATTCGTGCTGAACTGCAATGTCGGTGAAGATATCAGCTTTGACGCCATTCGCGGAAAGCATGACGCTGTTGTGATCGCAACCGGTGTCTATAAGACACGCGATCTGGAAGGTCCGGGTTCTGAATCCGACGGGATCGTGCGCGCCATTGATTATCTGACCGCCAGTAACCGCAAAAGCTTTGGCGATGATGTGCCTGAATTCGACAGTGGCGAATTGAACGCCACAGGCAAGCGCGTCGTTGTGATTGGCGGCGGCGATACGGCAATGGACTGCGTGCGGACAGCGATCCGTCAGGGTGCAACATCGGTGAAGTGTCTCTACCGTCGTGACCGCGCGAATATGCCCGGCAGCCAGCGCGAGGTGCAGAACGCCGAGGAAGAAGGCGTTGTTTTTGAATGGCTGAGCGCGCCCAAAGGCTTTGTCGGTGATCCGGTGACGGGTGTTATGGTGCAAAAGATGCGTCTGGGCGCGCCTGATGCGTCCGGTCGCCAGTCACCCGAGGTGATCGAGGGCGCCGACTATGTCGAGCAGGCCGATCTGGTGATCAAGGCGCTTGGATTCGAACCCGAGGATTTGCCCAAGCTTTGGGGTGTGGACGGTCTTGATGTGACCCGCTGGGGCACGATCCGCGCCGAATACACAAGCGGCAAAACTAGCCTTGATGGTGTCTATGCCGTGGGCGACATCGTGCGCGGTGCCAGTCTGGTTGTTTGGGCGATCCGCGACGGGCGCGACTCGGCGCAGGCGGTTCTGGATTACCTCAACACCGGCGCCCGCGCAGTCGCGGCAGAGTAATCGGCTTTCGCAAGGACGAAGTGCCCTTGCACAGCAAAGAATTTGATCTCCGACAGGGCCAGACGCCCGACCCGGCACAGGATGAAAGGTTGAACCTATGACCAAGTATGATGAAAGCTGGGCCGCCGCTGAAGAAGCCAAGCGCAAGTGGATGGCTGAAAACGGTCTTTATGCCGAGGAAGAAGAGCATTCTTCCTGCGGTGTGGGGCTTGTCGTGTCGATTGACGGCAAGCCGTCGCGCAAAGTGGTCGAGAACGGGATCAACGCTCTGAAAGCGATCTGGCATCGCGGTGCCGTGGATGCGGACGGTAAAACCGGCGATGGCGCGGGTATCCACGTGCAAATCCCCGTTCCCTTCTTTTACGACCAGATCCGCCGCACAGGCCACGAACCCAAAACCGATAACCTGATGGCTGTCGGTCAGGTCTTTCTGCCGCGCACAAATTTCGGCGCACAGGAAACTTGCCGGACCATCGTGGAAACCGAGGTTCTGCGGATGGGATATTACATCTATGGCTGGCGCCATGTGCCGGTCGATGTCACCTGCCTGGGCGAGAAAGCCAACGCGACACGCCCCGAAATCGAGCAAATCCTGATTTCGAATATCAAAGGTGTCGACGAGGAGACTTTTGAACGCGAGCTATACGTGATCCGCCGCCGGATCGAGAAAGCCGCCATCGCTGCCGGTATCCAGGGCATGTATATCTGCTCCCTTTCCTGTCGGTCGATCATCTACAAAGGCATGATGCTGGCCGAACAAGTTGCGGAATTCTATCCCGACCTTCTGGACCCGCGTTTCGAATCCGCCTTTGCGATCTATCATCAGCGCTATTCCACCAATACTTTCCCGCAATGGTGGCTGGCACAACCGTTCCGCATGCTGGCCCATAACGGCGAGATCAACACTCTGCGCGGCAACGTCAACTGGATGAAATCGCACGAAATCCGGATGGCATCGGGCGCGTTCGGGGATCTTGCGGAAGACATCAAGCCGATCGTTCAGTCAGGGTCCTCGGATTCCGCCGCACTCGACTCCGTGTTCGAGGTGCTGGTGCGCGCTGGCCGCTCTGCGCCGATGGCGAAAACCATGCTGGTGCCCGAGTCGTGGTCCAAGCAGGCGGTTGAACTGCCTGAAAGCTGGCGCGACATGTATTCCTATTGCAACTCGGTGATGGAACCGTGGGACGGTCCTGCCGCACTTGCGATGACCGACGGTCGCTGGGTCTGCGCGGGTCTTGACCGGAACGGCCTGCGCCCGATGCGCTATGTCGTGACGGGCGATGGCCTGCTGATTGCTGGGTCCGAGGCTGGAATGGTGCCGATCAAGGAAGCGACCGTGCGCGAAAAAGGTGCGCTTGGGCCGGGTCAGCTGATTGCCGTGGACATGAAAGAAGGAAAGCTGTTCCACGATACCGAGATCAAGGACCGTCTGGCGGCAGCCCAGCCATTTGGCGAATGGGTCGGCAAGATCAACGAGCTGGACGAGGCTCTTGCCGGAGTCACCGAGACAGCGATGTTCAGCGGTGCGGAACTTCGCAAGCGCCAGATCGCGGCAGGCTACACCATCGAAGAGCTTGAGCAGATCCTTGCGCCAATGGCCGAGGATGGCAAGGAAACGCTGGCCTCGATGGGGGATGATACACCTGCGGCTGTCCTGTCGTCGAAATACCGCCCACTGTCGCATTTCTTTCGCCAGAACTTCAGCCAGGTAACAAACCCGCCCATCGACTCTTTGCGCGAATTCCGTGTGATGAGCCTGAAGACTCGTTTCGGCAACCTCAAGAACGTGCTCGACGAAAGCTCAGCACAGACCGAGATTCTCGTGCTGGACAGCCCCTTTGTCGGCAATGCCCAATGGGATGAGGTGACGCGCAACTTCAATGCGCCGCTTGTCGAGATCGACTGCACCTTCTCTGCCGGCGATGACCATGACGCTCTGCGCAAGGGCTTGGAGCGTATTCGCGCCGAGGCCGAAGATGCCGTGCGCTCGGGTGCGGGGCATCTGGTCTTGACCGATCACAAGCAGGGAGCCGACCGCGTTGCGATGCCGATGATCCTTGCGACCAGTGCGGTGCATTCGCACCTGACACGCAAGGGTCTCAGAACCTTCTGCTCTCTGAATGTTCGTTCTGCTGAATGTATAGACCCCCATTATTTTGCGGTCCTGATCGGTTGCGGTGCGACTGTCGTGAACCCCTATCTGGCCGAAGACAGCATCGCCGACCGTATCGCGCGCGGATTGGTTGATGGCACGCTGACGCAGGCAATGCGCCGTTACCGCGAGGCGATTGATCAGGGTCTTCTCAAGATCATGGCCAAGATGGGAATCTCGGTTCTGTCCTCATATCGCGGCGGTCTTAACTTTGAGGCAGTCGGCCTGTCGCGCGCCATGTGCGCCGAGTATTTCCCCGGAATGACCAGCCGGATCAGCGGCATCGGGGTAACCGGTATCCAGCGCAAAGCCGAAGAAGTGCATGTTAAAGGCTGGCGCGGTGGACAGGACGTTCTGCCGATCGGCGGCTTCTACAAAGCGCGCAAATCCGGCGAGACGCACGCTTGGGAAGCGACCTCGATGCATCTGCTGCAAACGGCCTGCAACAAGGCCAGCTTTGAGATATGGAAGCAGTATTCCGCCAAGATGCAGGCGATGCCGCCGATCCATCTGCGCGATCTGCTGGCGATCAAGCCGTTGGGGTCTGCGATCCCGATTGAAGAGGTGGAAAGCATCACGTCCATCCGCAAGCGTTTTGTCACGCCAGGCATGTCGCTTGGCGCGTTGTCGCCTGAGGCGCATAAAACCCTGAACGTTGCGATGAACCGCATCGGGGCCAAATCCGACAGCGGCGAAGGTGGCGAAGATCCGGCACATTTCCTACCCGAGCCCAATGGCGACAACCCCAGCGCCAAGATCAAGCAGGTGGCATCGGGTCGTTTCGGTGTGACCGCCGAATACCTGAACCAGTGCGAGGAACTTGAGATCAAGGTTGCCCAAGGTGCCAAGCCCGGTGAGGGTGGGCAGTTGCCCGGCATGAAGGTCACCGACCTGATCGCGCGTCTGCGGCACTCGACCAAGGGCGTGACCCTGATCAGCCCACCGCCGCATCACGACATCTATTCGATCGAGGATCTGGCGCAGTTGATCTATGACCTCAAGCAGATCAACCCACGCGCAAAGGTCACCGTAAAGCTGGTGGCACAGTCGGGCGTAGGTACAATTGCTGCAGGTGTGGCTAAGGCCAAGGCCGATATCATCCTGATTTCGGGTCACAACGGCGGCACAGGTGCATCGCCCGCCACGTCGATCAAATACGCCGGCCTGCCGTGGGAAATGGGTCTGACAGAGGCGCATCAAGTTCTGTCGATGAACAACCTGCGCGACCGGATCACGCTGCGGACCGATGGTGGTTTGCGGACGGGACGCGATATTGTCATGGCGGCGATGATGGGGGCCGAGGAATACGGCATTGGTACTGCTGCCCTGATTGCTATGGGCTGCATCATGGTGCGCCAGTGCCAGAGCAATACCTGTCCCGTGGGTGTTTGCACACAGGACGAAGCGCTGCGCGCCAAGTTTACCGGCAATGCTGATAAAGTGGTCAACCTGATCACCTTCTACGCGCAGGAAGTGCGCGAGATTCTGGCCAGTATCGGTGCGCGCAGCATGGATGACGTGATCGGTCGCGCCGATCTGCTGTCGCAGGTCAGCCGTGGTTCCGCGCATCTGGACGATCTGGACCTGAACCCGTTGCTGATCACCGTCGATGGTGCGGGTGATATCGTCTATGACCGCGCCAAGCCACGTAACGTCGTGCCTGACACGCTGGATGCTGAGATCGTGCGTGATGCTGCGCGTTTCCTTGAGGAAGGCGAGAAGATGCAACTCTCCTACGCGGTGCAGAATACGGACCGTACTGTGGGAACGCGCGTTTCGAGCCATATCGTCAAGCGGTTCGGAATGCGTAACGCGCTGCAGCCAAATCACCTGACCGTCAAACTGACGGGATCGGCGGGGCAGAGTCTTGGTGCTTTTGCAGCGCCCGGTTTGAAGCTGGAAGTGTCGGGCGACGCGAATGACTATGTCGGCAAAGGCCTTTCGGGTGGCACGATTGTTGTGCGTCCGCCAATGGCCAGCCCTCTGATCGCGTCCGAGAACACGATCATCGGCAACACCGTGCTTTATGGCGCGACAGATGGTTTTCTGTTCGCGGCTGGGCGCGCTGGCGAACGTTTCGCGGTCCGTAACTCTGGTGCGAAAGTCGTGATCGAAGGCTGTGGTAGCAATGGTTGTGAATACATGACCGGCGGTGTCGCGGTGATCCTTGGCGGGATTGGCGCCAACTTCGGGGCAGGTATGACCGGCGGCATGGCTTATCTGTATGATCCCGATGGCCTCGCCGCTAAGATGATGAACCTTGAAACCCTGGTGACCTGTCCTGTGACGGTGCCCTACTGGGTTGACCAGTTGAAATCTCTGGTCGAGAGACACCTGAGCGAGACCGGCAGCCGCCGTGCTGCCGACATCCTGCAGCATTGGGAAGCCGAGCTTGGGCACTTCATCCAAGTCTGCCCGAAAGAGATGTTGGTTCATATTCCACACCCTCTGACCGTCAGCGAAAAGTCAGTGCCTGCGGAATAAGTCGTCTTTAGGGCGAGAAAATTTAAGTAATTGAAAGTCCGGCGTTAATACGCTGGGCTTTTTCTTTTTTGGCCATAATTGCGATGTAATTGAAACAAATACTCTCGTTAAAGGTGATTATACCAGACACGTGGAGTGGCCGAATGCCCCTGAACTACAGTTTCGCTTTCTTTGTGATGGACCCCGGCAATCCTCCGGGGCGCGGAACAATATTGAACCCTGTGAACCTGGCCGCGACAGACCAGAATGACAACGGATCCATTGGAACAGGACAAGGCGATACTATCGGTGGTTTCGCCGTCACCAGCGTCTGGATGGGAGATACGATTACCGTGCGTATCAACAACCAGAATGTGACCATCAGAGGTGTCACTTTCTACCGTGCAGGCGCGTCTGCGGTGTTCATGCCAACAGACGGTTCTGTGCTGGTTTCTTCCAACTTCCGCTCATCGACTTTTGTGAACACGTCAACACAATACGAATTGCCGCCCGTACCCTGCTTTGTTGCGGGAACGATGATCTTTACCTCGAAAGGCCCGAAACCTGTTGAAACCCTGACAGAAGGTGATCTGCTTTTAACGCGCGACAGCGGCATGCGTCCGGTGCGTTGGGTCGGGCGGGTGACGGTAGACGGGCGCGGGCGTCTCGCGCCGATCCGCTTTATGCCGGAAGTGCATGGAAATACGCGCGCCCTGCTTGTGTCACCCAATCACAGGATTCTGGTAACCGGTTGGCGGGCAGAGATGTATTTTGCCGAACCAGAGGTGCTTGTGCCAGCCAAGCATCTTGTCAACGGCGATACCATCTGCGCTGCCCCCTGCGAAAAAGTAACCTATGTCCATGTTCTGATGGATCGCCATGAGGTAATTTTTGCCGAAGGCGCTGCAACTGAAAGCCTTCATCCCGGTGATTACCTGATTTCCGGTGCCAACGACACAAGGACGGAGATACTCAATCTCTTCCCTGAACTGGCTACACAGACCCGTCAGGATCATTGGAAATCTGTCCGCAGTATTGCCAAGTCATACGAAGCGATGCTGCTGGTTGCATGAGCGGGCTTTTACAACGGCTCTGCCTTGCCTATAGCTGACGCTGTGGCACGCAAGAAAACAACATCCCGCACGAAAAAGTCCCCCTCCCTCTGGCGGGTTGCTCCTCTGCGCGCGCTGCGTCGGGGTCTCTTACGTGGCATTCTGGTTGCGTTTGCCCTGATTTTGCTTTGGGTCGTCTCCTACCGCGTGATCAATCCTCTCACTACGCTCTATATGCAGTCCGAGAAACGATATCTCGGCGAGATAGAGCGTGAATGGGTCGATGCCGACGATATCGCGCCGGTCATGTTGCGATCAGTCGTTGCTGCGGAAGACGCGAACTTCTGTCTCCATATGGGTTTCGATCTTGACGCGATAAAGACCGCGATCGATTCCGGGGCAACGAGGGGCGCATCCACGATCAGCCAGCAAGTTGTCAAAAATGCGTTTCTCTGGCATGGCCGATCATGGAGCCGGAAAATGCTGGAGGCGTTGTTGACGCCGGTTGTCGAACTGACATGGCCCAAGCGCCGCATTCTGGAAGTCTATCTGAATATTGCGGAATTCGACGAAGGCGTTTTCGGTGTCCACGCGGCATCGTACCAATACTTCAATACTGGACCGGAAAGTCTGACGGCTGATCAGGCCGCACGCCTTGCCATGGTACTGCCTGCGCCCAAGGCACGATCGGCTGCTGTGCCGACCGCGGCCCAACGCAGGCGCATCGCAGTCATTCAGGACGGGGCGCAACTGATTGCCAACGATGGGCGTGCTTCCTGTTTCGAGGATTGAAAATCCCTTCGCGGCAAGGCATGCAGGGGGGGCAACCCTAGAATTGAAGGCAACAACTTCTCATGGCGCGGCTTTTCCATGTTCCTCTCTCTCCGTTCTGCCGGAAAGTCCGGCTAAGCCTTGCGGAAAAGCGTATCGAATGCGAACTGGTCGAAGAGCGTTACTGGGAACCCTCGCCGGACTTCCTGCGCCGCAATCCGGCAGCGAAAGTGCCGGTTCTCAAGATCGACGGCAAAACCCTGTCGGAAAGTGCTGCGATATGCGAATATCTCGAAGAGGCTTATCCCGAACCGGCCTTGATGCCCCGCGGACGTGACGAGCGCTACGAAGTGCGCCGTCTGGTGGCATGGTTCGACGACAAATTTCATAACGAAGTGACCTCCAAACTTCTTTACGAGCGTGTGAACAAGAAAATCATGTCGCGCGGATTCCCTGACAGCCGTAACGTCAAAGACGGTGCCAAGGCGATCAAGTTCCACCTTGATTACATGGCATGGCTGCTGGACCATAGACGCTGGCTGGCTGGCGGCTCCCTGTCGCTGGCTGACTTCGCCGCCGCCGCTCATCTGTCGGCACTGGATTACATCAGCGACGTCGATTGGAACCGCTCGCAATCCGTCAAGGACTGGTACGCAACCATCAAGTCACGGCCTGCTTTCCGCTCGATCCTTGCGGATCAGGTTCCGGGCTTCCCGCCTCCAGCACATTATGCCGATCTCGATTTCTGAGATATCCAGTGTAGAAAGGTGGCTTTCCGCCTCCTGGCCTGCGGCCTACCCTCGAGGATATTTCGTGCAAAAAGAAGCGACTGCCCGATGGAGGATGTGAAGGCCCGCTTGATCGCGCGGGCCCGCCTTGAAGGGTTTGACGCCTGCCATATCTGCCGGCCTTGGGATGTACCGGAAGTGCCGCCGCGTCTGACGGCCTTCCTTGAAGCCGGTTACCACGGGCAGATGGAATGGTTGGCCGACCGCAGCCATTGGCGGGGTAATCCTGCAGCACTGTGGCCGGAAGCGCGATCCGTGATCGTGTTGGGCGAAAGCTACACGCCAGACGTTGATCCGATGGAAACGCTTTTACAAAATAACGCCGGAACAGTGTCTGTTTATGCCAAGAACCGGGACTATCACGATCTGGTCAAGAAGCGCCTGAAACGATTGGCGCGCTGGCTGATCGGGCAATCAGGCGGTGAGGTTAAAGTGTTTGTGGACACGGCCCCCGTTCCTGAAAAGCCCTTGGGGCAAGCTGCCGGGCTGGGCTGGCAGGGCAAACATACAAATCTGGTCAGCCGGAATTTGGGAAGCTGGTTCTTTATCGGATCGGTCTTCACCACCCTCAATCTACCCGCCGATCAAGCCGAGGTGGATCACTGCGGCTCCTGCCGCGCCTGTCTGGATATCTGTCCGACGGACGCTTTTCCCAAGCCCTACCAACTGGACGCAAGGCGCTGCATTTCCTATCTGACAATCGAGCATAAAGGCCCGGTCGACGAAGTCTTGCGGCCCTTGATGGGCAATCGCATCTATGGTTGTGATGATTGCCTTGCTGTTTGTCCGTGGAACAAGTTTGCAGTCGCGGCCCGCGAAATCGGCTATCACGCGCGGCCGGAACTGGAGGCCCCGTCATTGGCGGCGTTAGTGTTGCTGGATGACGCCGGTTTCCGGTTGTTCTTTTCCGGCTCTCCGATCAAGCGCATCGGGCGGGACAGGTTTATCCGTAACGTGCTTTATGCCATTGGCAATTCGGGCAATCCGTCGCTGACTGATGCAGCGCAGAAATTGACGGAAGATCCCGCATCTGAAGTCGCTGACGCGGCGCGCTGGGCTGTGATGCGACTCAAACCTGCCGCAAACGGGATGGTATAGAGGCAGCCGGGCGCTACACCGCATCAAGGAAACATGAAAGGAGAGACCCATGGCGCTGCTGCTGGGTGTGGATACAGGCGGAACCTATACCGATGCTGTGCTGATCAAGGATGAAGCGCATGTCATCGCATCCGCCAAAGCGCTGACAACCCGCAGCGATCTTGCCCTTGGCATCGGTGAAGCCGTACGCGCCGTGCTGGCACAGGCCGATGTCCAGCCAAGCGAGATAGCAATGGCGTCGCTGTCGACTACGCTTGCGACGAATGCCTTGGTCGAAGGCCAGGGCGGGCGCGTTGGTCTGGTCTATATCGGCTTCAACGCGCGCGATCTTGAAACGCACGGACTTGCCGATGCGTTGCGTGGTGATCCGGTTCTTGTCCTGTCAGGCGGGCATTGCCACGCCGGAGTCGAGGTTGCCCCGCTGGATTTGCCCGCGTTGCAGGCTTGGTTGAATGAGGTGAGCGGTGTATCCGGTTTCGCGGTCGCGGCACAGTTCGCCACACGCAATCCTGACCATGAGAACCGCGCCGCTGCGCTGATCTCGCGCATCACGGGTCGTCCGGTCAGTTGCTCGCATCATTTGTCGGCACGCTTGAACGGACCCAAAAGGGCGCTGACCGCAGTGTTGAACGCGCGCCTGATCGGTATGACCTATCGTCTGATCGGAAGGGCCGAGGATGTGCTGGCCGAGATCGGGATCGACGCACCCTTGATGGTTGTTCGCGGCGATGGTGCGCTGATGTCGGCCGTGCAGGCCCAGGCACGGCCGATCGAAACGATTTTGAGTGGCCCTGCGGCAAGCATTGTTGGCGCGCGCTGGCTGACTGGAGCCGACGAGGCGATGGTATCCGACATTGGTGGAACAACCACTGATATCGCCGTTTTGCGCCAAGGTAGACCCGCAATTGATCCGAATGGTGCTCGTGTCGGACCCTACAGAACCATGGTAGAGGCGGTTGCCATGCGGACCTTCGGTCTGGGGGGGGACAGCGAGGTGCATTTTGTCTCGGACGGGTTGGAGGGCGGTGTGACTTTGGGGCCGCGTCGCCTGCTGCCTGTCAGTCTGATCGCCATGGATGACCCCGATACTGTCCATGATGCGCTGGACGCCCAGTTGCGCAGTGCTGTTCCAAGCGAACATGACGGCCGGTTCGTCCGTGCCATTCCGGATATTGAAAGCGGAGGATTGGGTGAACGCGATCTTGCCTTGCTGGACCGGATCGGGCGGGCGGTTCATCCGATAGGCTCGATCCTGAAGACGCGGCTTGAAGGGCAGGCACTGCAAAGACTGGTGGCGCGGGGTCTGGTCCAGATCGCCGGTGTCACACCGTCTGATGCAAGCCATGTATTGGGTGGTTTGGAGTCGTGGGATCGGAAGGCGGCGGAAAAGGCCTTGCGCCTGTTTGGTTGCCGGCGAACAGGCGCTGGCGAGATACTGGCCCGCGACGCCGTTGAAATGGCACATATGATTGTGAAACGCCTGACCCATCAAACCACTGTGGCTTTGCTAGAAACCGCTTTTACCGAGGAGCATAAGAATTTTGGCCTGCCGCCTGCCGACCTGGCAAACCATGTGCTAACCCAGCGGGGCTTGTCGGGGCATCGCGGTCTGGTTGCCCTTCACGCTGGTCTTGCCGTGAAGGTCATCGGGTTGGGTGCGTCTGCCTCAAGCTACTATCCCGCGGTCGGGGCGCGGCTGAATACCAGCATGATCCTGCCTGAACATGCCGATGTTGCGAATGCGATCGGCGCTGTCGTGGGTATGGTGACTTTTCGGAAAAGCGGCACTGTTACAGCCCCAACCGAGGGAAAGTACCGTGTGCACCTTGAATCAGGTCCAGAAGACTTCGGAGATTCCGAAGCGGCAATGGCGCGACTTGAAGACATCCTGCGGAGTGAGGCTGAAGAACAGGCGCGGTCTGCAGGTGCTGCAGATATACGAACGACCTGCTCGCGCGACATTCGCCGCGCCGAGATCGAGGCGCGCGATCTTTTCATCGAAGCGGTTCTGACTGTCGAGACCAGCGGCCGCCCACGTGTGGCAACCGGCGAAACCTGACCGGCACCAGACCGAAAGCTGCGTGAGGCCCGCCCCATCGCGTGCTAAGCTGACGGGATGAAAGAACAGGGAGATAACAATGCGTGCGGCGGATCGGTTTGACGAGGATATGGCAGAACGACTGGACGGGCTGCGCGATGAGGGTCTGTACAAGGCCGAAAGGGTCATCGCGTCCCGTCAATCCGGTGAGGTTGTTTTGGCCGACGACGGGCAGGCAATCAACCTGTGCGCCAACAACTATCTCGGGCTAGCGGATCATCCCGATCTGATCGAGGCAGGGCGGACAGCCCTTGAGCGATACGGCTACGGCATGGCGTCGGTTCGGTTTATCTGCGGCACGCAGGAAGAGCACAAAGCGCTTGAGGCGCGGATTGCGGCCTTCCTAGGAACGGAGGATTCCATACTCTATTCCAGCTGTTTTGATGCTAATACCGGCCTGTTCGAGACACTACTTGGTCCAGAGGATGCGATCATATCCGACGCGCTTAACCATGCCAGCATTATTGACGGTGTGCGGCTGTGCAAGGCGCAACGGCTGCGCTACGCAAATTCCGACATGCCCGATCTGGAGGCGCAGTTGCAGGCATCCGCAGGCGCGCGCCACCGTCTGATTGCGACGGATGGAATTTTCTCGATGGATGGTTACATGGCCAAGCTCGCGCAGGTTTGCGATCTGGCGGACAAATATGATGCGATGGTCATGGTTGATGATAGTCACGCGGTGGGCTTTGTCGGCCCTTCAGGTCGCGGCACGCCAGAGGCCTGTGGTGTCATAGACAGGGTCGATATCATCACAGGCACACTCGGCAAGGCGCTGGGCGGGGCTTCCGGTGGTTATACTGCGGCCAGCGCACCTGTTGTGGACTGGTTGCGGCAGCGCTCGCGCCCCTATCTGTTCTCGAACACTCTGGCACCTGTGATCGCGGCAACAAGTCTCAAGGTTTTCGATATGCTCGAACAAGGCGACGCACTACGCGCGACCTTGTGGGAGAACGCAGCCTATTTCCGCGCAAGGATGGGTGCGCTTGGCTTTGAGTTGCTACCGGGCGAGCACGCGATCATCCCTGTGATGCTGCGCGACCCGAAACTGGCGCGCGATATGGCGGCCCGTTTGCATGAAAAGGGCGTGTTTGTGACTGCTTTTTCCTTTCCGGTCGTGCCGCGTGGACAGGATCGTATACGCACCCAGATGTCTGCCGCCCTTAGTCGGGACATGCTTGACCGTGCCATTGATGCGTTTGAATCCGTTGGCCGCGATATGGGGGTCATCGCATGAGCAACCAGATGAAGGCGCTTGTCAAAGCGCGCGCAGAACCGGGTCTGTGGATGGAACGCGTTCCGGTTCCCGAGCCGGGCCCGTCCGATGTGCTGATCAAGGTCGGGAAGTCCGCGATTTGCGGCACTGATGTGCATATCTGGAAATGGGATGCATGGGCGCAAGCAACGATTCCCGTGCCGATGGTTGTCGGCCACGAATTCGTGGGCGAGATCGTCGAAACAGGCTCTGCGGCGAGCAAATACGCCGTTGGCACTCGGGTTTCGGGCGAGGGCCACATCGTCTGCGGGATCTGCCGGAATTGCCGCGCAGGGCGCGGGCATCTATGCCGCAATACCAAGGGCGTCGGGGTCAACAGACCCGGTAGCTTTGCCGAATATCTCTCTATCCCCGAAGCGAATGTCGTTCCTATTCCACCTGAAATCCCCGATGAGGTCGCTGCTATCTTTGATCCTTTCGGCAATGCGGTGCACACCGCCCTCAGTTTTGATCTGGTGGGCGAGGACGTTCTTGTGACAGGTGCAGGCCCTATCGGGATTATGGGGGCCTTGGTGGCGCAAAGGGCCGGCGCGCAGCGTGTCGTGATCACGGACATCAATCCCTACCGTCTTGATTTGGCCCGCCGTCTGGGTGTGCAGCACGTGGTCAAGGCGGATGACGAGGGGCTCGATTCCGTGATGGCGCGGATCGGGATGACCGAGGGTTTTGATATCGGTCTTGAAATGTCGGGCGCACCGCCTGCAATGCGCGACATGATCCATTTCATGAACAATGGTGGTAAGGTCGCGCTGCTCGGGATCGCGCCGCAAGGCTTTGCCGTGGACTGGAACGAGGTGATTTTCAAGATGCTGCACATCAAGGGTATCTACGGGCGCGAAATGTTCGAGACCTGGTACAAGATGATCGCTCTTGTGCGGGGCGGGCTTGATCTGAGCGGCCTGATCACGCACCGGATCGGGATTGACGACTATCAGGACGGTTTTGTCGCGATGCTTTCTGGCGATGCCGGCAAAGTCGTGATGGATTGGTAAAATCGTCACTTTGTTTTGAGTATTTGTTGCAAGATGAATAAGCCGTATCCCTTGAAAGCCTGCCTGCAAAGCGCAGTTTTCACAGGCAAGACTTGACTGCATGGAGACCGTGATGCCGAAATATGAACGAAACCAAGATGTTGTGGCCAGCCTGACACCCGAACAATTCTGGGTCACACAGGAAAGCGGCACAGAACGGCCGGGCACAGGCAAGCTGTTGCGGAACAAGGAACCGGGGATCTATGTCGATGTTGTCTCGGGCGAGCCGCTTTTTGCATCCTCTGACAAATATGACAGCGGGTGTGGCTGGCCCAGCTTTACCAAACCGATCGAGCCTGCCCATGTCACGGAATTGTCCGATAACAGTCTTGGAATGCAGCGGGTCGAAGTCCGCAGCACCTACGGCGACAGCCATCTCGGCCATGTCTTTCCGGACGGCCCGCGCGACCGTGGAGGTCTGCGCTATTGCATCAACTCAGCTTCTTTGCGCTTTGTCCATCGTGACGATATGGAAGCCGAGGGATATGGCGAATATCTGGATCAGGTGGAGGACATCAGATGAATGAGGAACGCGCCGTTCTGGCAGGGGGATGCTTTTGGGGGATGCAGGATCTGATCCGGAAATTGCCCGGGGTTACCAAAACGCGTGTCGGCTATACCGGCGGCAACGTGCCCAATGCAACCTATCGTAACCACGGCACCCATGCGGAAGGGATCGAGATTTTCTTTGATCCCGACCGGATCACCTATCGCAGACTGCTGGAGTTCTTCTTCCAGATCCATGATCCCACCACGCTGAACCGTCAGGGCAATGATATCGGGCTGTCCTACCGCTCGGCGATCTACTTTGTGAACGATGCCCAGCGCGAGGAAGCCATCGACACGATCGCAGATGTTGAAGCGTCGGGCATCTGGCCTGGCAAAGTGGTAACAGAAGTCGAGCCCGTCGGCGATTTCTGGGAGGCGGAACCGGAGCATCAGGATTATCTGGAACGTCTGCCCAATGGATATACCTGCCATTTCCCGCGACCGAACTGGGTTTTGCCCCGCCGGTGAACTGGTGCCGCGTTCAGCTTGCTTGCTGTGGGGATGGATATGAAACCCGCTAAGCCGAAGCAGACCAAGGGCCCTGCCCATGTGATCGCGGCATTTGGCTATTCTCTGGCCGGTCTAAGATGCCTCTGGAAAGAGGTCGCTTTCCGGCTGGAACTACTGGGTGGCGCGCTGGGCCTGACCATTTTGATTGTCGCGGGGGCGAGTGCTAGCCGTCTATTGCTGTTCGTTCTATTGTTTTTAGCTGTCTTGGTAATAGAGGCGCTGAATACAGCAGTTGAAATGATCGTCGACAAAATTTCACCCGAATGGTCGGAATTTGGCAAAAAGACGAAAGATGTCGGTTCAGCTGCGGTATTCCTCATAATCATAGCAAACGGAGTATATTTCTCTGCAACGTTATTCGAGATTTTATATTTATAGACTTAATTCGTCATCTGGTTTCGAGCGGCACATAATGGAAAAGGGCGCCCATCAGGGCGCCCTTTCTGACAAGACCCGTGAAGGTCAAATCAATTAGAAACGGTAGTTTGCACGAACCTGGAAGGTCGTTGCATCGACATCGATAGCTGTGTCGTTGAAAGTGTCAAACTCGTGGTAAAGCACTTCACCGCCCAGCGAGATCGCGTCCGTGACCATGTGCTCGTAGCCTGCACCAACGAAGTAACCGGTATCGTAGCCCAGACCATCAATGTCTGCGCCAACACCACCGGCAGTCGCATACAGCAGACCGTTGCCCAGATCATAACCACCACGGACTTTCAGGCGATAAACGCGCTCCAGCGTCACACCACCAACGGCGATGTCCGCGATGTCGGCGTCAGCGCCCACACCAAGTACATAATTCCCGAAGTCCCAGTCATAACCTGCAGTCAGACCACCAATAACGTCATCACCGCTAAGGCCAGTTGCCGAGTCAGTGCCGATATCCGCATAGCCGAGCTGCAGACCGGCATAACCGCCAGTCCAGTCGCGACCCATGGTCATTGCGACGGGCGCAGGTGCTTCAATCATCGGTTCCATTGCGGCCGGAGCTGCCGAGCCAGCAAATGCGGGTGCCGCAATTACAGTCGCGCCAAAAGCGGCGATAAGTGTACGTGTAAGTTTCATAGTCCCATCCTTTCGTTACGGGGTCGTCGCTGGAGAGAGCAATGCACCTGCACAGCAACGATCTCGGCACAAATGAGCCTGATCCCGTTTATTCGCAAGGGTTGTTTACTCTTTGTCCGAACAAGAAAATGTGAGTAGATAGGCGGGAACCTGCCGAGTGGCTGGATGTTTTCCGCCGATAGTTGATTTCAATCCAAACGCGAGCCGCCAGTAATCTATCGCGCAAGATGTCTATCAGCAGCATTGACCTTTTGCCCCACACAGTTCAGCATCCCCGTGCCGCTCAGAAGGAATGCAGATTTATGCAACCATTACAGGGAATTACCCTAAAGATCTGCTCGGTTCTTCTTTTCATAACGATGGCCTCGATGATTAAGGCAACCGCGCATCATGTCCCGGCGGGGCAGGCGGTGTTTTTTCGGTCATTTTTTGCCATGCCGGTCATTCTGGGTTGGCTTTGGATGCGTGGAGATTTGCGGACAGGACTCAGTGTTGCCTCACCACTGGGACATTTTTGGCGCGGTTTTGTCGGAACTGCCGCCATGGGTTTGGGTTTCGCAGGGCTCGGATTGCTTCCTCTGCCCGAGGTGACCGCCATCGGCTACGCCGCCCCGCTGCTTGTGGTCGTGTTTGCGGCCATGTTTCTGAACGAAGAGGTGCGCGCGTTCCGGTTGTTTGCCGTGGCGCTGGGTATGGTGGGCGTGGTGGTTGTACTGGCTCCGCGTCTCTCGATACTTTCCGGACCGACCGTTGAAAGCGCTGCGGCCCTCGGCGCCATGCTGGTTCTGATGGGGGCAGTATGCGCTGCATTGGCGCAGATCTATGTCCGCAAGCTGGTGCAGACCGAACAGACATCGGCCATCGTGTTTTTCTTCTCGCTGACAGCAACAGGTCTGTCGTTGCTGACCTTGCCCTTCGGTTGGGTCGTGCCGCTGCCATTTGAAGCCATGTTGCTGATTATAGCGGGGCTTCTGGGCGGGCTTGGCCAGATATTCCTGACCTCGGCCTATCGCTTTGCAGATGCCAGCGTGGTGGCGCCTTTTGACTATGCTTCGATGCTGTTTGCGATTCTGATCGGATATTTCATTTTCGACGAGGTGCCGACAGTCCAGATGCTGGTCGGCGCGGCATTGGTGATCTTGGCAGGCGTCATGATCATCTGGCGCGAACATGTGCTGGGTCTGAAGCGCGAGAAGGCGCGTTCGGGAATGACGCCGCAAGGCTGATCAGGCCTAAAGGTCGCGCAGCCCGGCAAGCGCATAGCCCGCAGGCAATAGCGCGCGCCGGAACCGTCCCAACGGAAAGCGTGGCGCACTGGCCTGCATGACTGCGGGATAAGGCAGACTTGTGGTCTTGCCCTGCACCAGATCGGCCAGCAAAGCGCCGGTATAGGTGCCCATTGCCACGCCGTTACCGTGAAAGGCAAAACCTGCGAACGCACCAGTGAGACTGGGGATCGGTCCGCAATAGGGCACCCGATTAGACGAGAAGCAGACCATCCCGCTCCAGCTATAGGGGGTTTCAACGTCCTTCCAGGCTGGAAACATCGTTTCAAAATGGGCGCGGGCACGTCTGGCGATTCCTGCTTCTGCCTCGGGCGAGGCCAGCAACCCGCCACGCATTCCGAACAGAAAGCGATTGTCGGGCATCAGCCGGAAGTAGTGCAGCAGATTGCGGGTGTCATAGACCATTTGCCGACTGGTCCACCCTGCTGCATCAAGTTCGGCTTGGGTCAGGGGGCGCGTGGTCAACACGTTAGACTGTGCAGGAAGGTAACGACCAGCCATCCAGCGGGGTAGATCCTCGGCAGAATAGCCGTTTGTTGCCAGTATTAAACGCTTCGCGCGGATCGTAGCCTGACCTGTTCCAACGACGATATAGCCATCCCTTTGCGCGATCCTCTGCACCGCGCTATCGCCGTAGACCCGTGCACCGGCATTGCGCGCCGCACTGACCAGTCCCGCGATGTATTTGCGTGGGTTCAGACCGAAACCCACCGGTATGGTCAGCCCGCCATGAAAAGGACCCGACATTCCCAGATCCTTCAACGCGGCAGGGTCATGCCATGTGGCATCAACTCCGTATTCGGCCTTTATGCGTGTGACATCACCCTGCAGGGCTCGGGCATTGCTTTGATTATGCGCAAGGATGGTTTCGCCGTTCGAATGGGTGTCGGCCTCGATCCCGTGCGTAGTCAGGATGTCCCTGACCAATGCGACAGCATCCTTTTCAGCCTGACGCCAGCCTGTCAGGGCGGCACCACCAAAACGCTTTGCGATTTCCTTGCTGCTGGCCTTTACACCGCCAAGACAACAAAAACCGCCATTGCGCCCTGATGCACCCCATCCCGGATAAATCGCGTCAACAACAACCACATCGACACCATCCTGTGCCAGATGCAGCGCTGCTGACAGGCCAGTAAAACCTGCGCCGATGATCACGACTTCGGTGGACAAATCGCCTGTCGCAGCCAGAAAATCTGCTTGGCTAACTGCGACGGTTTGCGCCCAGTAGCAGTCCGCGACAGGGCCTTCCCCATAGGCATAGGCAGGAAAAATGCGCGTCATGAGGTGCGGGCGGCCGCCTGTTCGTCATTCTGTTTGGCAAGACTGCTGCGTTTGGTCAGGATCGACGCCGTGATCACCCCTATCGTGACAATGGCGATCATGATCGTCGATAGAGCATTGATTTCTGGTGACACGCCCAACCGCACGGCCGAGAATATCCTGATCGGCAAGGTCGTGGCAGATGGTCCTGCGGTGAAGGACGCAATGACAAGATCGTCAAGCGACAGCGTGAACGCCAATAGCCAGCCTGAAATGACCGCAGGTGCGATGATCGGCAAGGTCACAAGGCGGAACGCATCGAAGGCCGAGCAACCTAGATCAAGTGCTGCTTCTTCTAGTGACTTGTCAAAACTGACCAGCCGCGAGGACACAACTACCGACACGAAGCACATCGAAAAGGTCGTATGCGCCAGAACGATGGTGAAGATACCGCGATCAAGCCCGATCCCGATGAAGAGCAACAAAAGTGACAGACCGGTGATGACTTCCGGCATCACCAGCGGTGCGTAGATCATGCCGGAAAACACGGTACGCCCCATAAAGCGCCCCCCGCGCACCAGAACATAGGCGCCCATTGTGCCCAGAACCGTTGCGATCGTGGACGAGGCGATAGCCACTTTGACCGTGACCCATGCCGCATCAAGGAAAGACTGGTTCTGTAATAGGGTCCCGTACCATTGTGTCGAGAAGCCCGCCCAGACTGTCACCAGTCGGGATGCGTTGAAGCTGTAGATAATCAAGATGATCATCGGCAGGTATAGAAACGCGAATCCCAGCGTCAGCGAAGTGGCGTTGAACCATGAAAACCGTCTCATTGATCCATCTCTCGCTGCTTCTGTTCGTTGCGCTGGAACAGCACGATGGGAATTATCAGGATCAGCAGCAGGATAACGGCCACTGCAGAGGCAACAGGCCAGTCACGGTTCGAGAAGAACTCCTCCCAGAGCACTTTGCCGATCATCAATGTATCCGAGCCACCCAGAAGCGAGGGGATGACAAACTCGCCCAGCGCCGGAATGAAGACCAGAAAACAGCCCGCAATGATCCCCGACTTGGACAGCGGTATGGTGACCAACCAGAAGGCGGTCAGGCGTGAGCAGCCAAGATCCTCTGCCGCTTCCAGAAGCGAACCGTCCATCTTCTCGAGGGCCGCGTAGATCGGCAGGATCATGAAGGGCAGATAGGTATAGACGATGCCGATATAGACAGCCGTATTCGTGTTCAGGATCACAAGCGGCGTCGAGATCAGACCTGTCCAGAGCAGAAACTGGTTCAGGAACCCCTCGTTCGATAGTATGCCCATCCACGAATAGACGCGGATCAGAAAGCTGGTCCAGAACGGCAATATGACCAGCAGCAGAAGGGTTGCGCGCCATTCATCGGGGGCCTGGGCCATGCCATAGGCGATTGGATATCCAACCAGCAGCGTCAGAATGGTCGAGATCAGGGCAATCTGGAGCGAGGAGACATAGGCTTTCCAATAAAGCTGATCCTGCGTCAGAAAGACATAGTTTTCAAAGTCCAGTTCCGCGAAAAACGCTTTGATACCGGCCCAACCCTCGGTAAGGTCCAGTTGGGGTGTATATGGCGGAATGGAAAGCGCGATATCAGACAAGGATATCTTGAGCACGATAGCGAAAGGCACCAGAAACAGCGCCATCAGCCAGATGAACGGCACTGCGATCAGGATGAAGCGCCGCATTGCCCTAATTCTCCAGCACGACGGCAGCAGTGTCCGTCCATGACAGCCAGACCCGATCTTCCCAAGTGAAGCTACGGCGCGACAGGCGGCGCGTATTGGCCGTCTGTGCCTTCATCATCTGACCGTTGGCAAGCTTCACATGATAGGTTGAGATATTGCCCAGATAGGCGATGTCGATGATCTGTCCTTGCACAGCATTCGCCATATCTGCAGGACGATCCGCCGAGATCCCCACCTTCTCGGGCCGGATGGCAAGATAGCAGCGTTGACCTTCGGAAAAGCGTGTCGCTGTCTTGGCCGTGAACGGTGCCTGACCTTCAGCCCAAGCGATGTGATAGGCATCACCCTCCGGCGTGGCGACACCGTCGATGATGTTCACGTCACCGATGAAATCCGCCACATAGACAGAATTCGGTGCCTCGTAGATTTGTGCAGGGGTCGCGACCTGAATGATCTGGCCTTCATCCATCACAGCCACGCGGCTGGAGACTGTCATCGCCTCTTCCTGATCATGGGTCACGATGACGAAAGTGGTGCCTGTCTTCTCTTGAATGTCCATCAACTCGAACTGAGTATCCTGACGCAGCTTCTTGTCCAACGCGCCCAATGGCTCGTCCAGCAGCAGCAGTTTGGGGGCTTTTGCAAGGCTGCGTGCCAAGGCCACACGCTGGCGTTGGCCGCCCGAAATCTGGTGCGGTTTGCGCATGGCGAATTTTTCGAGCCGCGTCAGCCGCAACATCTCGTCAACGCGCGCGGCGATCTGGTCTTTGGGCTTGCCTTCACGTTTCAGACCGAAAGCGATGTTTTCCCAGATACTCAGATGCGGGAACAGCGCGTAGGACTGGAACATCATGTTCACAGCGCGCTTGTTTGGAGGGACATTGGCCATGTCCTGCCCTGCGATCAATATCTGCCCTTCGCTGGTATTCTCGAAACCGGCAAGCATCCGCATCAGTGTTGTCTTGCCGCAGCCGGACGGACCCAGAAGCGCGAAGAACTCTCGTTCGTAGATATCCTGCGTCAGGTTCTCGATAGCTGTGAAATCGCCGAACCGCTTGGTCACGTTCTTGAACTGGATGAGAGGCTTTGCCTGCGGATCATCCCACGGGGCGAAAACGGTCTGTGCCATGCCGAACCCTGTCCTGAATATTGTGAAGGCCCGCGCGTTAGCCGCGCGAGCCTTTGTTGCCGGGTCTTAGGTGCCCGATTTGATCTTGGTCCAAAGGCGGGTCACAGTGCGCTGGACGCCCGCATCCCAAGGTGTCGTCGTGAACAGGTTGTTCAGCGCTTCCTCGGAGGGATAGATTGCGGGATCGCCGATCACGTCTTCCACCAGAAACTCTTGCGAGGCGAGGTTTCCGTTCGCGTAGTAGACATAGTTCGATGCCGCAGCCATGTTCTCGGCGTCCATGATGAAATTCAGGAAAGCATGGGCGCCTTCAACGTTGGGTGCATCAACGGGAATGGCCATCTGGTCAAACCACATCTGTGCACCTTCCTTGGCCGCGTTATAGGCAATCTCGATCCCGTTATCGGCCTCGGCTGCGCGGTCACGGGCCTGAAGGATGTCGCCCGACCAGCCAAGCGCCACGCAGATATCACCATTTGCAAGCGCGTTGATGTATTCGCTGCTGTGGAACTTCAGGATATGTGGACGGATCGCCATGAACACCGGCTCGGTCTTGGCGATGACCTCGGGGTCGTGGCTGTTTGGGTCCTCGCCCAGAAACTGGAGCGCGGCAGGGATCATTTCTGCAGGCGCGTCCAACATCATGATACCGCAGGCTGCCAGTTTCTCGGCATTGGCGGGATCAAAGATCAGCGACAGGCTGTCGATTGGCGCGTCCTCGCCAAGGATCTCGGTGACCTTGCCAACATTCACACCGATACCTGTGGTGCCCCACATGTAATTGATCGAATAGGCGTTGGCGGGGTCATACTGCTCGGTCCGTGACGAAACCACGTCCCACATGTTTTCCAAATTGGGCAGCTTGGACTTGTCCAACTCCTGGAAGGCGCCCGCTTGGATCTGACGCTGCAGGAATGTTCCGGAAGGCACAACAACGTCATAGCCCGAACCGCCGGCCAGCAGCTTGGTTTCCAGAACCTCGTTGCTGTCGAAGACGTCATAGATCAGTTTGATACCGGTTTCGGCCTCGAACTTTGCCAGCAAGGCTTCGTCGATATAGTCGGACCAGTTGTAGACGCGAACTTCCTGCGCCGATGCAGCGCCTGCCATGAGCGCGATAGTCGCAGTCATGGTCAGCAAGTGATGTCTCATCAAGTAACTCCCTATCATAGATTGAGGATCTTCCGTCCCCGTTCTGGAATTTGATCAAAGTTTCTGCCTCTAGGCAATATGGTAATGTTTTCACGACACCGCTAAACTCGCAAGCGGGTGTCTTGGGCTAGCGCAGGGAAAAGTGGCAGAATGGAAGACGGTGCACGGAAAATGACCACTCTTACAGATGCGGCCTCGAACCCGCCTGCACATGAGGTGATCTATCGCCAGTTGCGCGACCAGATCCTGTTTGGCGAAATAGCGCCGGGGCAGGCCCTGACGATTCAGGGTGTGGCGGACCGCCTGAACGCGGGCATGACCCCGGTCCGCGAGGCAATCCGCCGTCTGACAGCCGAGGGTGCGTTGGTGTTTCAGGGCAATCGGCGTGTTTGTGTTCCGGAACTTACAGCCGCCAATATATCTGAAATTATATTTGCAAGACAATGGCTTGAATCCCATCTGGGGTTGCGCGCCACAGAACGCGCAACACCGTCTGACCTGAACCAGCTGACTGAGATCGACAAGAAGCTGGACCGCGCGATAGTCGCCGGAGATCTGCGCGCCTATTTGCAGAACAACTATCGTTTTCATGCCTTTCTCTATAATCTTGCAGAGGCGCCGATCCTTGCAGAAATGGCCGAACGTTTGTGGCTCAGGTTCGGGCCATCCCTGCGGGTGGTGATCGGCCGGATCGGAACCCAGAACCTGCCGGACAAGCATAAGGATATGCTGGAATGCATGCGGACCGGTGATTCCGAAGGCGCTGCGAAGGCCATGCGCGAGGATATGCTGCAGGGAATGGAGCAGATCCGCGAGATGCTGGATTTGCGCGAGCATTCAAACTGATTCGATTGACACTTCAGAATTTGATCATATTCTAGTTGCCAACAGCGATGTGACCCGCCACAGGGTCGCCCTGACCGATTTCTTGACCAAGCGAGGCCCACCATGACTGTGATCACCAATCATATGCCAACGCATGAACTTCAGGCGTTGGACGCCGCGCATCACATGCACCCTTTTACGACGCAAGAGGCATTGGCGACACGCGGCGCGCGGGTGATCACCCGCGCCGATGGTGTCTGGATCACGGATAGCGATGGCAACAGGATCATCGACGGCATGGCCGGCCTGTGGTGCGTGAATATCGGTTACGGGCGCGAGCGTCTGGCCGAGGTCGCGGCCCGTCAGATGAAGGAGTTGCCCTATTACAATACCTTTTTCATGACGACCCATGTGCCTGCCATCGCACTCAGCCAGAAATTGGCGGAAATCGCGCCCGGCGATCTGAACCACGTGTTTTATGCCGGATCAGGCTCTGAAGCGAATGACACCAACATCCGCATGGTCCGCACCTATTGGGCACAAAAGGGCGAGCCGGACAAGAAGGTGATCATCAGCCGCAAGAATGCCTATCACGGCTCGACCCTTGGGGGCGCGTCGCTGGGGGGCATGTCCGGTATGCACGCGCAAGGCGGCTTGCCGATCCCCGATGTCTATCATATCGACCAGCCCAACTGGTGGTCCGAAGGCGGCGACATGAGCCCCGAGGAGTTCGGGCTAGAGCGCGCGCGCCAATTGGAACAGGCGATCCACGATCTGGGCGAAGACAAGGTCGCTGCCTTCATCGCCGAGCCGATCCAGGGCGCGGGCGGTGTGATCGTGCCGCCAGACAGCTACTGGCCCGAGATCCAGCGCATCTGCGACAAGTACGAGATCCTGCTGATCGCGGACGAGGTGATTTGCGGTTTCGGGCGCACTGGCAACTGGTTCGGAAGCCAGACCGTGAACATCAGGCCGCATATCATGACAATCGCGAAGGGTTTGTCTTCGGGATATCAGCCGATTGGCGGTTCGATCGTCTGCGACGAGGTGGCCAGCGTCATTGGGGCATGCGAATTCAATCACGGCTATACCTATTCCAGCCATCCCGTAACTGCAGCGGTCGCGCTTGAAAACATCAACATCATCGAAGAGGAAGGCATCGTCGAACATGTCCGCGACGATATCGGCCCCTATATGAAAGAGTTGTGGACCGCGATGACGGATCACCCGCTTGTCGGCGAGGCCAAGATCGTGGGTATGATGGGTTCCATCGCCCTGACACCCCACAAAGAAAGCCGCGCCAAGTTTGCGTCTGAGCCCGGAACCGTGGGCTATATCGTGCGCGAGAGGTGCTTTGCCAACAATCTGGTCATGCGCCATGTCGGTGACCGGATGATCATCAGCCCGCCCTTGGTCATGACCCGTGACGAGGCCGATATCCTGATCGAACGCGCCCGCAAATCGTTGGATGAAGCGCATCAACAGTTGAAAAACGACGGCCTGATGGTCGCGGCCAACTGAACCGGAAAAGACTCTAATCCGGCCTGATCTTATGTGTCAGGGCCGTGTTGGATATTTGAAGCAAGAAGAAATACAGGGCGTGCCGGTCACGCCATGTGCCGGTTCAATCGGGCGATACAAAGCGAGATATGGGCGCGACGCACATCTGCGGCTGCCTGCCCGTCCCTTGCCACAAGCGCCTGAAAACTGTCACGCAATTCCGAGACGAAGATTGCCGTTTCTTCGGCAAGGTCCAGACGCGGCGTTGCGGTCAGCCAGATCCTTGCCGTGCGGTAATACAGCCGCTCGGACATTTCGCGCAGCGCCAAGTTATTGGTCAGCGAGGTGCCGAAATGGAAGTAGTCCATATTCAACTCCGCCAGCGCACGGGTGTCGGGTTGCTTCAGCAAGATTTTCCCCGCGTCGAGAAAGTCCGCGGCCTCTTTGATGATTTCGTCCGAAACGGGCACCGGTGACAGCCGCCCGACAAGCCCTGCCAGTTCACGCCGCAGATCGTAGGTGCGCGCCATCTCCTCTGCGTCGACGTCTGTGACGATCGTACCCACGCCGTGCTGCGAGATGACAAGCCCCTCGTCCTCAAGGCGTGCGAGAACCCGCCGGAGCGGTGTGCGCGAGGTGCCGAATTCGGCTGCAAGGGTTTCCTCGGACAGGCGGGTGCCAGGCGGATAGTCAAGCATGCAGATCCGCGTTCGCAGCGCGTCATGCAGGCGTAGAAAACGACTACGCGCATCGGAGTGATCAGACATAGCGGGTCAACCTGTCACCCAGCCCGTGAAGCATTGAAAGACATTGATCCAATTGGGATAGAGACACAAACTCGTCCGCTTTATGCGCCTGTTCGATACTGCCCGGCCCGCAAAGCACGGCCGATAGACCCATCTGCTGGAACAAGCCTGCCTCGGTGCCAAATGCGACTACATCCGCACCATTGGCTCCTGTCAGTTCGGCAACCAGCCGCCTCGCCTCGTTCTCGTCCATGGGCTCAAGCCCGCAGACCTCGCCGATGATATATGTTGTGATATCGGCCTCGGGACAGACGGCCTGCATCTGAGGAAGCAGGACGTCATTGCAATAATCTGCCAGTGTCTTTTTGACGAAATCGGTATCCGAATCCTGAACGGGGCGCATTTCCCAATCCAGTTCGGCGCGGCTGGCGATGACATTATGGGCAACACCGCCAGCAAGACGACCGATATTGATCGTTGTCCAGGGCGGCTCGAACCTGCTGCCGACAGGGGTGCGATGGCGCAACTGATGGCGCAACTCCATCAGCCGCGCGACATAAGCCACAGCGTATTCTACCGCGTTCACGCCGCGATCAGGGTTCGAGCCATGGCCTTCCAGCCCGCGAAATTCGACCGTGTATTCACAGCAGCCCTTATGGCCTTCGATGATCCGCATATCTGTCGGCTCTCCGACGATGGCCATCGCGGGGCGTATTCCGCGTGATTGCAAAGCGGGCACAAGAGATCGCGCGCCAAGGCATCCGACTTCCTCGTCATAGGTAAAGGCAAGATGGATGGGGCGCTTGAGGTTTCGTGCGGCATAGTCAGGGGCCATTGCCAGCGCCGCGGCGATAAAACCCTTCATGTCGCAAGCGCCGCGCCCGTAAAGCGCGCCATCCCTTTCGACCATGCGAAACGGATCGCTTGTCCAGTCCTGATCGGTCACGGGGACCACATCGGAATGGCCAGATAGAACGATCCCCCCCTCCCGATCCGGTCCGATTGTGGCAAACAGATTGGCTTTGGTGCCACTGTCGTCGTGGAACAGATCGACATGCGCACCCGCATCCGACAGCAGGTTGGCCATGTGGTCGATCAAGTCCAGATTACTGTCAGCTGAGACTGTCGGAAATCCGATCAGATCCCCTAGAATGTCGCGGGTGCGCGTGAGTGTTGTCATGTCTTCACAAAAATCCGCCGTGGACGGTTGCAGAAGGTTTCAGCCGGACCATCCGTGGTGATCAGGATAGATTCGGTAATCTCGATCCCCCATGTATCCATCCATAGACCGGGCATGAAGTGAAACGTCATACCGGGTTGCAGCACGGTCTGGTCTTCCGACCGCAGGCTGATCGTGCGTTCGCCCCAATCGGGGGGATAGCTGATCCCGATGGGATAGCCGCAGCGCGCACCGCGCTGGATGCCCGCAGCCTCAAGAGGGCGGGCCAAGGCATCGGCGATATCACAGGCACGGTTGCCGGCGCGTGCTGCTTGCAAGCCTGCCTCAAGCCCTTCGATCAGTGCGGCCTCGGCGCGTTTCACCTCGTCTGTCGGTGTGCCCAGATAAACCGTGCGGCAGAATGGTGTATGATAGCGCCGATAGACGCCTGCCAGTTCAAAAAAGGTGCATTGGTCGTTCTCGAACTCTCCGCCGTTCCACGTGATATGCGGCGCAGAGGCATCGGCCCCCGAGGGGCACATCGGCACGATTGCAGGGTAGTCGCCCCAATCCTCGCCGACGCCGATGATCGCCTCGCGCATCACTTCGGCCACCAAGTCGTTTTTGCGAACGCCGGGGCGAGCGCGTTCGATTGCGGTGTCCACCATCTTTTCGGCGATCCGCGCCGCGCGGCGCATGAAGGTAATTTCCTCATGAGACTTGACGGCACGCTGCCAGTTCACCAAGGCGGTCGCATCGACCAAAGTGGCACGAGGCAACTCTGTCAGCATGGTGACATAGGCCTTGGCAGAGAAATAGTAATTCTCCATCTCGACGCCGATACAGGCCGCTTCAAACCCCATCTCGCATAGCAGCGCGGACAGATGCTGCATTGGATGGCGCTCGTTGGATTGCACATAGGTATCATCATAGGGGCGCAGGTGATCGTGAGGCAGCCATGCTGTGCGCTTGGCGCCGTTCGCGTCCATATTGCGCCCCCACCACACCGGATCGCGGTCATGGGTGATGATCACACCCTGATGCACATAGAACGACCAGCCATCATAGCCTGTCAGCCAAGACATGTTCGACGGGTCTTCGACAAACAACACGTCGATACCGCGTTCGGCCATTGCCGTGCGGGTCAGATCAAGGCGGCGGCTATATTCCTCGGCCGAGAATGGAAGGTCTGCAAAAGGGATTGGCGGAACGGACATACGTGCTTTCCTTGCTGGTATTTTCCGCAGATCAACAAATTTGTGCACATCTTGACCATCCTAAAAACGAAATGCCCCTGTCGTTTTTAGGAAATACTATAAAAAATAGGCATATATGATTGACGTTACACGCATAGCTGTAAAGGTTGTGCACAACATGAATTCTCAGAACACCGCCTAAGGAAGCTGGAAATGCTGACAAATGACCAATTGGCCCAATGGGACCGCGACAACTTTTTTCACCCGTCGACCCATCTTGCTGAATTCGCGCGTGGTAATGCCCCGCAGCGGATCATCACGACAGCCAAGGATTGTCACATCACCGACCGTGACGGGACGCGCCTGCTGGATGCTTTCGCGGGGCTTTACTGTGTCAATGTCGGCTACGGACGTCAGGAGATTGCCGAGGCAATTGCCGATCAGGCGCGCGAATTGGCCTATTACCATGCCTATGTCGGTCACGGGACCGAGGCGAGCATCACACTGTCCAAGATGATACTGGACCGCGCGCCCGAGGGGATGTCCAAGGTCTATTTCGGTTTGTCGGGGTCGGATGCGAATGAAACCAACGTCAAACTGATCTGGTATTACAACAACATTCTCGGACGACCCGAGAAGAAGAAGATCATCAGCCGCTGGCGTGGCTATCACGGATCGGGGCTGGTGACTGGATCTTTGACCGGACTGGAGCTGTTCCACAAGAAGTTTGACCTGCCTCTGGCGCAGGTGATCCATACCGACGCGCCCTATTACTTCCGCCGTCCTCATGACGACATGAGCGAGGCGCAATTCACCGCCCATCTGGTGGCCGAACTTGAGGCGCTGATCGCGCGTGAAGGGGCAGACACGATTGCCGCTTTCATCGGCGAGCCGGTTCTGGGCACTGGCGGGATCGTTCCCCCGCCAGAAGGATACTGGCCTGCCATTCAGGAGGTTCTTCGAAAGCACGATATCCTGTTGATCGCGGATGAGGTCGTGACCGGCTTTGGCCGCTTGGGCAGCATGTTCGGATCGGATCACTACGGTATCAAACCTGATCTGATCACCATCGCCAAGGGCCTGACCTCTGCATATGCGCCCCTTTCGGGTTCGATTGTAGGTGACAAGATGTGGAAGGTGCTGGAGCAGGGCACCGATGAGAACGGACCGATCGGTCATGGCTGGACCTATTCGGCGCATCCGGTAGGGGCGGCGGCAGGGGTTGCCAATCTCAAGCTGCTGGATGACCTAAACCTGATCCGGAACGCAGGCGAAGTCGGAACCTATCTGAATGCGCAGATGCGCGCTGCATTGGCGGATCATCCCAATGTCGGCGAGGTGCGTGGCGAGGGTATGCTTTGCGCCGTCGAGTTCGTCCGCGACCGTGACGGCAGAAAACTGTTTGATGCCTCCGACAAGGTCGGGCCACGCGTTGCAGCAGCACTTTTAGGCCACGGTGTCATCGGGCGCGCCATGCCACAGGGCGACATTCTGGGATTCGCGCCGCCCTTCTGCTTGACCGAAGCCGAGGCCGATCAGGTGGTGGAAAAAACGGCAAAAGCCATTTCCGAGGAGCTCGGCTGACAGTGCTGTCAGGCAATTTGCCTATAATTGGGGCTATAGAAAGCCAAACGGCCTGCTGTTTGGCGTTTTGACAAATTAGGACTGCAAAAGGGTTGCAACCAACAGGACAGCACGTTTTAGTCTTAGACGAATGCGCGGCGCAGATCGTGCAACAACAACAAACGGGGAGCCTGCTTTGGCTGGATCAAGTGCGAACGATGCGTTCGTGGCTTTTGAGCGTGTGCAAAAAAGCTATGATGGGGAAACTCTGGTCGTCAAAGACCTTAACCTGACCATGCCCAAGGGTGAGTTTCTCACCATGCTCGGACCTTCCGGTTCTGGCAAAACCACTTGCCTGATGATGCTGGCAGGTTTCGAAACGGCCACGCACGGAGAAATCCTTCTGGACGGTAAGCCGATCAACAATATTCCGCCCCACAAACGTGGCATCGGGATGGTGTTCCAGAACTATGCCTTGTTTCCGCATATGACCGTGGCCGAAAACCTTTCTTTTCCTCTGGAAGTCCGCAAAGTCGGCAAGTCCGAGCGGGAAGAGAAGGTCAAGCGTGCCCTTGATATGGTGCAAATGGGCAAGTTCGGCGGACGTCGTCCTGCGCAACTGTCAGGGGGCCAGCAGCAGCGGATCGCACTGGCCCGTGCGCTGGTTTTCGAGCCAGAGTTGGTCCTGATGGACGAGCCGCTGGGCGCGCTGGACAAGCAGCTTCGTGAAACCCTGCAATTCGAGATCACGCGTCTGGCGCATGATCTTGGCATTACCACGGTCTATGTCACCCATGACCAGACCGAAGCACTGACGATGTCGGACCGTGTCGCCGTGTTCGATGACGGACGAATCCAGCAGCTTGCATCGCCCGATGTGCTGTATGAACAGCCGCAAAACAGCTTCGTCGCGCAATTCATCGGTGAGAACAACACTATGGAAGGTGTCGTGCAGGAGATCAAAGGCGATACCTGCATCGTCAAGCTGGATGGTGGCGAGGTGATCGACGCCAAACCCGTCAACGTGACTAAGGTCGGAGAACGTACACGGGTCTCGATCCGTCCCGAGCGGGTCGAGTTCAACAAGGACCGCCTGCAACCCGGCGCCCATACCCTCAAGGCCGAAGTGCTGGAATTCATCTATATGGGCGACATCTTCCGCACCCGTCTGCGGGTAGCCGGAAACGAAGATTTCGTCGTCAAGACGAGAAACGCACCCGATCAGGTGCGTCTGAAACCGGGGCAGCAGATTGAAATCGGCTGGCTTCCGGAAGATTGCCGCGCGCTCGACGCCTGAGCGCTGGAAAGGTGCCTTTGCCCAGCCCGTGGGATAAGGCGCGCAGAACAACGGGCTTAAACAAGGAGTGTAATATGAAACTCAAGACAACTCTTCTGGCCACCGGGGCCACGATGGTGGCGGCAGCCGCTTTTGCACAAGATAACATGGCCGACAGCATGACAGTTGTATCCTGGGGCGGGGCCTATCAGAACAGCCAGGTCAAAGCCTATATCGAACCCTATGTTGCCAATAATCCCGGCCTGAACGTCATCACCGACGAAAGCTCGGCCGAGGCGGTGACCAAGCTGCGGGCCATGTCCGAAGCAGGCAACATCACATGGGATCTGGTAGACGTGACCGCCGCCGATGGCTTGCGCCTGTGCGATGAAGGTCTGGCGATGGAGATCAACCCCGACGAGATGCTGGCCGCAGCCCCCGATGGTACGCCCGCGTCCGAGGATTTCGGCGATACACTGATCGGTGACTGCTTCATCCCGCAGATCGTGTTCTCGACCACCTTCGGCTACCGCACTGATCTGGTGTCCGAAGCCCCCACGTCGGTTTGCGATGTGTTCGACACCGAAAAATTCCCCGGCAAGCGCTCGCTCGAAAAGCGCCCGATCGGTAACATGGAATGGGCGCTGATCTGCGATGGCGTCGCAATCGAGGATGTATATGACACCCTCGAAACACCTGAAGGCGTAGCACAGGCGCTGGCAAAGCTGGAAACCATCAAGGACGACACGATCTGGTGGTCGGCCGGCGCGGAAACCCCGCAGCTTCTGGCAGATGGTGAAGTCGTGATGGGCTCGACCTATAACGGTCGTCTGTTCTCGGCCATCGTCGAGCAGGACCAGCCGATCGGTATGCTGTGGGATTGGCAGATGTTCGATCTGGACGGCTGGATCATTCCCGCCGGTCTGCCTGAAGACCGTCTGGCCCGTGTGATGGATTTCGTCGAGTTCGCGACCGACACCCAGCGTCTTGCTGATCAGGCCGCCTATATCTCTTACGGTCCCGCACGCGCATCCTCCGCACCGCTGGTGGGTCAGCATGCCGAACTTGGCGTCGACATGAAGCCGCACATGCCCACCGATCCTGCCAACTCGGTGAACACTTTCGTGTTCAACTTCGAATGGTGGGCCAGCTACCGTGACGATCTGGATGCTCAATTCCAGGCATGGCTACTGCAGTAATCGTAGCACTTGAGGAAGAGCGCTTTGCGGCTCTCTTCCACTTCCCGCGCGGTTTGCCGCTGCGCGGGCCTTCGCTAAGCCGGTAGTAGACCGATTTTGCCAAGGCCAGAAAAGGCATCGGATAACAGGTGCCAGTTATACTGACGGGGAAACATATGTCCGACGCATCGCTTGACGCTCCGGTTCTGTCTGCAGACGGAAAACCGCTGAAACAGAGCCTGAATCAGGCCTTGCGAAAACAGAAGATACGGGCGTTGATCCTGATCGCCCCGCTTCTGGTCTTTGTCATGGTCTCATTCGTTGCGCCTATCGGCTCGATGCTGATGCGCTCTGTGCAGAATACAGCGGGCGTTGATTATATCCCCGACCTGATGCCGAATGTTGTCGCTTCGATAAAGGATTGGGATCCGCGTTCGGGTGAAACACCGCCCGAAGAGGTTTATCGCGGTATGGCGATCGATTTGGCGGCTGCCTTCGAGAATAGGTCACATACACAGCTTGGCCGCCGCTTCAATTACGAATCCCCCGGATTTTCATCACTTTTCCGCAGTGCAGGACGGCCGGTTTCTCGCTGGGATCTTGAGAACGATGGTCCGTTCAAGGAAAAATTTCTGGACCTGAATGATGACTGGGGCAATATCGAATACTGGGCCTCGATCAAAGCCAACTCGGGGTATTATACGACCAGTTATTTCCTTGCTGCCTTCGACGCTGAACGCACTTCGGAGGGAATTCGGTTCAAAGACCCCGATCAACGCATCTATCAAAAGCTGATGCTGCGTACGCTGGGCCTGAGCTTGCTGATCACATTCTGTACGCTGGCCTTGGGCTACCCCGTCGCCTGGTTGCTCGCAGACCTGCCCGTGCGAACCTCGAACCTGTTGCTGATACTGGTGCTGCTGCCCTTCTGGACTTCACTACTGGTCCGAACCTCGGCTTGGAAAATCCTGCTGCAGGATCAAGGGGTCATCAACAATTTCTGGGTATGGCTGGGCTTTGCCGAACGGCTACCGCTTATCAACAACCAGACAGGTGTGATCATCGCGATGACACATATCCTGCTGCCGTTTATGATCCTGCCGCTCTACTCCGTGATGAAAACGATCCCACCCTCCTATCTGCGCGCGGCGAAATCCTTGGGCGCCTCGAACTGGACTGCGTTCTGGCGCGTATACTTTCCGCAGACCACGGCAGGTATCGGCGCGGGCGCTCTCTTGGTGTTCATTCTGGCTGTCGGCTATTTCATCACGCCGGAGCTTGTAGGTGGCGCAGATGGCACTTTCATCTCGAACCGGATTTATTTCCAGTTCGCCGTATCCGGAAACTGGGGACTGGCTGCAGCATTGGGAACGCTGATGTTGGTGGTCATTCTGGTCCTCTACTACATCTACGACAAGCTTGTCGGCGTCGATAACGTGAAGCTGGGATAACTGATATGGCCTCGAGACTTCCAATTTACGCAACTACCGGCCAGCGCATCTGGTTTTACACCTTCCGCCTCATCTGCGGGCTGGTCTTCTTTTATCTGATCTTTCCGATCCTGATCATCATCCCACTATCCTTCAACGCCGAAAATTTCTTTACCTTCACGCCGGAAATGCTGCGGCTTGATCCCGAGGGTTACTCGCTAAAGCACTATCGGGACTTCATGGGCGCGAATGGCGACTATTCGTGGATACAGGCGCTGACCAACTCGTTGATCATCGCGCCTTTGGCCACGCTTCTTGCGGTGACCTTGGGCACTTTGGCCGCGATCGGTTTGACGCAACCGCATGTGCCATTCCGCAAGCAGATCACCGCATTGCTGATTTCACCGATGATCGTTCCCTTGATTATCACATCTGCCGGTATGTTCTTTTTCTACTCGCGCCCGTTCGGCTTCTCGGACCTAGGGCTGCAAGGAACCTATGCGGGGGTGGTGCTGGCGCATGCTGCATTGGGGATACCTTTCGTGATCATCACTGTTACCGCGACGTTGTCGAGCTTTGACAACTCGCTGACGCGGGCTGCGGCTAATATGGGCGCTAATCCGGTTACAACATTCTTCCGGGTCCAGATGCCGCTGATCCTGCCGGGTGTGATTTCGGGTGGTCTGTTCGCTTTCATCACCTCGTTTGACGAGGTCGTTGTGGTGCTCCTTGTCGGTTCCGCCGGTCAGAAAACACTGCCTTGGCAGATGTTCATCGGTCTGCGCGAACAGATCAGCCCGACCATTCTGGCCGTTGCGACCATTCTGGTTGTAATCTCGATCGCCTTGCTGACCACCGTGGAACTTCTGCGCCGCCGGTCCGAGCGGATGCGCGGGATGACCCCGGGCTGACCTGATGGAGATCACCGGCAAGGTCGCGCTTGTTACAGGCGGAGCGCAGGGTATCGGACTGGCATTGGCGCAAGCCCTGACGCGCGCAGGCGCTGCGCGAGTGGTTATTGCGGATCTGCGTTTGCCCGATGATACCCCGCAAGGGGTAGATGAGGCGCTCATTTGTGATGTTTCGGACGCTAACCAGATCGCCCGCCTGATCGACCATGTCGAGACGGCCCATGGCCCTGTGGATATCATGTGCTCGAACGCTGGAATCGCGACCGGTATGGACAGCACATTCGAGAACATCGCCTTTGCCGATCCAGAGGTATGGGGCCGCGCATGGGCTGTGAATGTCATGGCTCACGTCCATGCAGCGCGGGTTCTGATCCCGCGCATGAAGGCGCGGGGCGGCGGGTATTTTCTTCATACGATTTCAGCTGCGGGTCTGTTGTCGCAAGTCGGGTCAGCCGTTTATTCAACGACCAAACACGCGGCTGTGGGCTTTGCCGAAAGCCTTGCGATCGGGCATCGCGACGATGGTATCCGTGTGTCGATGCTCTGCCCTCAGGGTGTGGCAACACCAATGCTTGAAGGTATCCCCGACGGTCCCCAACTGGGTGATGGAGTCCTGAGCGCCGAGGCTGTCGCGGAGGCGGCCATTGACGGTATCCGGGATGAGCGTTTTGTTATCCTGCCCCATCCCGCTGTCGCAGATTACATGCGCGCCAAGGTCGAGAATTACGACCGCTGGATCGGCGGTATGGCCAAGCTTCAACGTGGGATGAAGCCGGACTGACATTGAAAAAGGGACGCGCAGCGGCGTCCCTTTCTATTCGGCCGAAGGAAAGGATCAGCTTCTCACAAGCTTTTCGTAGCTTTCGGCGATGTCTCGGGTCAGTGCGCCAACCTCGAAATTGTAATCGCCGATTTGCCCCACGGGTGTGACTTCGGCGGCAGTGCCGGTCAGCCAGCACTGCTGGAAGCCCTCCATCTCTTCGGGCATGATGTGCCGCTCATGCACCGTGATGCCCTTGTCTTTGAGCATGCCTATCACTGTCTGGCGGGTCAGACCGTTTAGGAAGCAGTCCGGCAGCGGCGTATGAACCTCGCCATCCTTGACGAAAAAGATGTTGGCACCTGTCGCTTCGGCCACATAGCCGCGATAATCCATGAACAACGCGTCAGAGCACCCCTTGGCTTCGGCCGTGTGTTTCGACGTGGTGCAGATCATGTAAAGCCCTGCCGCCTTGGCATGCACGGGGATGGTCTCGGGCGAGGGGCGCTTCCACTTGGAAATATCCAGCTTCGCGCCCTTCATCTTGGCATCGCCATAGTAATTGCCCCATCCCCAGACCGCGATGGCCAGATGCACCGGATTGTGCGCGGAGGAAACACCCATATCCTCGCCAGCGCCGCGCCATGCAACCGGACGCACATAGGCGTCGGTCAGGCCGTTGGCCTCAAGCACAGCTTTCTTGGCTGCTTCGATCTCATCCAGGGAATAGGGGATATCGAAATCCAGACAGCTTGCCGAGAAATGCAGGCGCTCGGAATGTGCGCGGCTTTTGAAGATCTTGCCGTTATAGCAACGCTCGCCTTCAAAAACCGAACTTGCATAATGCATGGCATGGGTCAGGATATGCACATTGGCCGCGCGCCAGTCTACCAACTGCCCGTCCATCCAGATCTTGCCGTCGCGATCGTCATACCCAGCCATGTGTCACTCCCTAGCGTGCTTTTTTGAAAGTTGCGTGAATTACGTCCACATCGGACATAAAGTTGCGCGGAAACTGCGATTCGCTACCAGTTACTTCTTGGAATGTCAACAAGACTGACTTAAACTGCCTTGATCCTGTGCGGTTTTGAAACGGATCGCGACAGCAAAAGCTGAACCATACCAGTCCAAACCAAGGGGGGAAGGCATGATGTCAGACGCACCAGGTGGTGAAACGCTTCTGTTCCTGACGGACGAACAGTTGCGGCAAGGGATCGAGGCAATGTTTTTCGCCTATCGAGGTTTTACTGCTGATCCCGACCGCATTCTTGCCGGACTGGCTTATGGGCGGGCGCATCATCGCGCGATCCATTTCATCAACCGCGCGCCGGGAACGACGGTGAACAACTTGCTGATCCTGCTTGGCGTGACCAAACAATCGCTGAACCGTGTCCTTAGAACGCTAGTAGAAGACGGGCTTGTGCAAAGCAAAGTAGGCAAATCTGACAAGCGCGAGCGTCATCTCTACCTGACCGAGGCTGGCGCCGCATTGGAGCGCAAACTCTCGGACGCGCAGCGCGCACGGATGCGGGCCGCCTATCGAGCGGCAGGCCCGCAAGCTGTTGCGGGTTTCAGGCAGGTTCTGGAATCGATGATGGATACCGAATTGCGCCGGAAGTATCAGGCCCTGAAGGAAAGCGGCATATGAGCAGACAGGATTCCCATCTGCTGATTGTGGACGATGACGAAAGAATTCGCGGGCTGCTGCAAAAGTTCCTGATGCGGCACGGGTTCATGGTGTCGGCTGCACGGGATGCCGGGCATGCACGGCGTGTCCTGTCAGGGCTGGAGTTTGACATGATCGTGCTGGATGTGATGATGCCCGGCGAGGACGGCGTCAGCCTGACCCGTAGCTTGCGTGAAACCATGCAGACGCCGATCCTGTTGCTGACGGCCAAAGGCGACACGTCGGATCGCATCGCTGGGCTTGAGGCGGGGGCAGACGATTATCTTGCCAAACCTTTCGAGCCGAAAGAACTGCTGTTGCGGATCAACGCCATTTTGCGCCGCATGCCTGAGGCCGCTCCTGTGAATACGGCGCCGAAGGTGTTGCAATTGGGGGCCGTGCGCTATGACATCGAGCGGGGAGAAATGTGGCAAGGTGACGGGCTGATCCGCCTGACCGCAACCGAGGCGCAGTTAATGCGGATATTCTCGGCCCGTCCGGGTGAACCGGTCAGCCGCATGCAGCTTGTCGAGGATCTGGGCCGCGACCGTGATCAGGCGCAAGAGCGCGCGGTCGATGTGCAGATCACACGTCTGCGCCGCAAGATCGAAGCCGATCCCAAACAGCCGCGCTATCTGCAAACCGTGCGTGGGGCCGGTTACATGCTCGCACCGGATTGATCGCAGCCAGAGGTCGGGATCGAGTGTTTTTGGAAAGATGAACAGGGGAAGTATACCATGACAACAGGGCTTTGGACGCATGAAGCCTTTTCGGGACACGTGACGCCTCCGGGACATCCGGAACAGGTGGCGCGTCTGGCATATGTCGAGCGCGCCTTGCAGGGCGGCCGCTTTGCCAGTCTGGTCCGGTTTCAAGCGCCATTGGCCGGGGATGAGGACATCCTGCGTTGCCATCCACAAACCTATATCGACCGGATCACGTCATCAGAGCCTGCATCGGGTTGGAACCAGATTGATGCCGACACCCATATGTCGCGCGGCTCGGTCGAGGCAGCGCGTCGGGCGGTTGGCGGCGCTGTTGCCGCTGTTGATGCTGTGATGACGGGTGACGTGAAAAATGCTTTCGTGGCCGCCCGCCCGCCCGGACACCACGCAGAGCGCGAGACTGCGATGGGGTTCTGTCTCTTCGGGACAGTAGCGATCGCTGCTAAACATGCCTTGGACACTTATGGCCTGTCGCGTATCGCGGTGGTGGATTTCGATGTTCATCACGGTAACGGAACGCAGGATCTTTTGTGGAACGAACCGCGCGCGGTGTTTTTCTCGTCCCATCAGTCACCGCTTTGGCCCGGCACCGGCGCAGAGGATGAACGCGGGACGCATGATACGATCTTCAACATCCCGCTTGAGCCTGACAGCGGCGGAGCCGCGATGCGGACAGCCTATGAGGGTCGGGTGTTTCCCATCCTGCGCGCGCTCAAGCCCGAGCTGATCCTGATCTCGGCAGGCTTTGACGCGCACAAGGACGACCCTCTGGCCCAATTGCGGTGGACGACCGAGGATTTCGCATGGCTGACCAACCGTCTTTGTGATCTGGCCGGTGAGGTTTGCGACGGAAGGATCGTATCCGTGCTCGAGGGCGGCTATGATCTTGACGCGCTCGCGCTGTCGGTTGCGACGCATGTGGATATCCTGATGGCAAAAGGCGGCTGACGCCTGCTTTGTGCTACAGAACCGCTTTGATATCGGCCTGCAAAGCCTTGGCCATTGTCAGGGCGTGATTGACCCGCGCAGGTGGCATATCGGGATGTTCGACCCTGATCAGGGTCTCGAAACAGATCATGAAGGGCAGGCATAGCTCTGCCTCGCGCCGGTCCAGTGCGAAGGCATCGACAAAAGCCGCATAGGTGGCGGCATCCACGCCAAAGCGCCGCTCGCTTGAAATGGTAGTGCCGCGCCGCGCCATATGCGTCAGGAACCGCGCCATGTCCTTGTAAATCGGGATGCGGCTTGACCCGCCAAGGTCGATTCCGTTCAGCACGCCTTCCGACACAATGAGGTTGTTGGGGTGGAAGTCGCCATGCCCGATGGCCGTGCGCCAGCTTTCCTGCTCTTGCAAACGGCGGCCAAGCGCCTTCATCCGCCGCAAGACGCGGGCTTCCATTTCCTGCAAGGACGCATGCGTTTGACGGGCCAGTGCCGCTTCGGCCTTTTTGAACCAGCCCTTCCACAAAACAGGCGAATGCTCGGTTGTGGGTGCCTGATAGCAAGACAACCACTGCGCCGCTGCTCGCAGATGTGCCAGACGCTCGGGCGGTTCCAGTCCCCAGACCAGTTCCAGCATCGGATGGCCGGGAGCAAGGCTGACGACCAGCACCTGTCCTTCCGCTGCCAAGGCGAGCGGTGCCGCGATCCGGTGCTGCCCTGCCGCCATGAAGCTCTGGGCCCGTTGCAGTTCTTTCCACTGTCGTGCAAATCCGGCCGTTTCATCAGGATGCAGAGACAACCGGAACACGGCCGGTGACCCGTGCAGCCAACCCGCTACGATGGCCCTGCGTTTGGGAACAAGCCGCAATATACGTCCCACCTCGGCAGTCTGTAATGCAGGGTCTGTCGCAATCAGTTCCGACAGGTGCGCCAATGCTGCGGCGGCCTGATCAGGGTGTTGCTGGGCATGGGGTGTGACGATATCCATGCGGGCGATCATGGGCAGGCTGACATGTCCGGTCAACTGGTCAGGTGACTTGAGCTGCTGGCCTGTTGAACCTTGGCGGAGGCGTCGTTATGGTCACTACAACCCGATTTGACGAGGATTGCATGACAGACAGGCCCGTATCCGAGATGAGCTTCGAAGAAGCCATGAAAGAGCTTGAGACTGTCGTGGCGCAGCTTGAGCGTGGCGATGTCGCGCTGGATCAATCCATCAATCTTTACGAGCGGGGGGCCGAGCTGAAGAAGCGTTGCGAGGCCAAGCTCAAAGAAGCCGAGGAGAAGGTTGCCGCGATCACACTGGATGGTGAAGGCCAGCCAGTCGGCACCACGCCTGTTGAAGGGCTGTAAGTGTTCCGCGCAAGACTAGACGATGTTGCAGCACAGGTGCAGGCGCATCTGGATGATGTGATGGCGCCGCTTGAAGGCCCCGTTGCCCCTGCCATGCGCTATACCTGTCAGGGCGGGAAAAGGTTGCGCGCCTTTCTGGTAATGGAAGGGGCGCGCTTGCACGGTGTGCCGCCAGCGCAAGCGATCTGGCCCGCCGCAGCGATCGAAATGGTCCATGCCTACAGTCTTGTGCACGACGATCTGCCCTGCATGGATGATGACGATCTGCGACGTGGCCGGCCAACCGTCCATATCAAATGGGACGAAGGGACCGCTGTGCTGGCCGGTGATGCCTTGCAGACCCTGGCTTTCGAATGTCTGGCGCGGCCGGAATGCCATCGCGATCCCGCAGTGCGCGCCGATCTGGTGCTGACGATGGCGCAAGCCGCAGGCGCGCAGGGCATGGTTCTGGGTCAGGCACTGGACATCGCGGCCGAGACTGCTGCGACCCCGCTGACGCTGGACCAGATCATCGCATTGCAAGACGGCAAGACCGGTGCCCTGATCCAGTGGTCTGCTACGGCGGGGCCCCTCATGGCGCGCGCTGATACGGCACCCTTGCGGCACTATGCGCAAGCGCTGGGCCTTGCTTTCCAGATTGCAGACGACATCTTGGATGTGACGGGCAACGAGGATATTGCGGGCAAACGGCTTCAGAAAGATGCGGATGCGGGAAAGGCCACCTTTGTCTCGCTTTTGGGTCTTGCAGGCGCGCAACAGCGCGCAAGCGACCTCATTGATCGCGCGATAGTGGCGTTGTCCGTTTACGGCCCCGAGGCGGACAGCTTGCGGGATGCGGCACGCTTCGTTATTGCCCGCGACAGCTAGGACGAAAAACCCCCGGAGGGGTCGATATGACGAACACACCCCAAACACCGCTGCTGGATCAGGTCCATCTGCCTGCCGACCTCAAGCGTTTCTCGGACGAAGAGTTGCGGCGCGTCGCTGATGAACTGCGCGCGGAAACGGTCTCGGCTGTGTCGGTCACGGGGGGGCATCTGGGCGCCGGTCTGGGTGTTGTGGAACTGACGGTGGCGCTCCATGCTGTGTTCGATACGCCGCGGGACAAGCTGATCTGGGACGTGGGCCATCAATGCTATCCGCACAAGATCCTGACAGGACGGCGCGACCGTATCCGTACCCTGCGCCAGAAAGACGGATTGAGCGGTTTTACCAAGCGGTCCGAGTCGCCCTACGATCCCTTTGGCGCGGCCCATAGCTCGACCTCGATCAGTGCGGCACTGGGCTTTGCCGTGGCGCGTGATCTGGGTGGCAGCATAGATAGCGGGCTGGGTGATGCGATTGCGGTGATCGGTGACGGGTCGATGTCAGCGGGCATGGCGTTCGAGGCGATGAATAACGCGGGTCACCTGAAGAAACGGCTTTTCGTGATCCTCAACGACAACGAGATGTCGATTGCCCCGCCGGTGGGGGCTTTGTCCTCGTACCTGAGCCGCCTTTATGCGGGCGAGCCGTTTCAGGAGTTCAAGGCGGCGGCCAAGGGTGCGGTCAGTCTGCTGCCGCCGCCTTTCCGTGAAGGGGCCAAGCGCGCGAAGGACCTGCTCAAGGGTTTCGCGGTAGGCGGCACCTTGTTCGAGGCTTTGGGCTTTTCCTATATCGGCCCCATCGACGGACATGATCTGGATCAGTTGTTGCCTGTATTGCGGACGGTCAAGGCCCGCGCGACGGGCCCGATGTTGATCCATGTGATCACCAAGAAGGGCAAAGGCTATGCCCCTGCCGAGGCTGCGCGCGATCGTGGCCATGCCACCGCCAAGTTCGATGTACTGACTGGCGAGCAGAAAAAGGCACCGTCCAACACACCTAGCTATACCTCGGTTTTCGCGCGGGCCTTGTTGGATGAGGCTGCACGCGACAGCCGTATCTGCGCGGTGACAGCAGCAATGCCGGACGGTACCGGCCTGAACCTGTTTGCCGAGCGCTACCCGTCGCGTTGTTTCGATGTGGGTATTGCCGAACAGCACGGCGTGACGTTCTCGGCGGCATTGGCGGCGGGCGGGATGCGCCCCTTCTGCGCCATGTATTCAACCTTCCTGCAACGTGGGTACGATCAGGTTGTGCATGATGTGGCGATCCAGCGTTTGCCGGTTCGTTTTGCGATTGATCGTGCCGGTTTGGTCGGTGCCGATGGCGCGACCCATGCGGGTGCATTCGACGTTGCATTTCTGGCGAACCTGCCGGGCTTTGTCGTAATGGCCGCTGCGGACGAGGCAGAACTGGTGCATATGGTTGCAACGGCTGCGGCGCATGATGACGGTCCCATTGCCTTCCGTTTTCCGCGGGGCGATGGCACCGGCGTGACGATGCCCGAGCGCGGCGAGACGCTCGAGATCGGCAAAGGCCGTATGATCCAGACAGGCAAACGCGTAGCCATCCTGTCATTCGGCACGCGCCTGTCCGAGGTTAGGACCGCCTGTGAGGCCCTGTCGGCGCGGGGTGTCACGCCGACCGTGGCCGATGCCCGCTTTGCCAAGCCGCTGGACCGAGACCTGATCCTGCAACTGGCGCAGGACCACGAGGCACTGATCACGATTGAGGAAGGGGCAGTTGGCGGTTTCGGCAGTCATGTCGCGCAGCTTCTGTCAGATGAAGGTGTCTTTGATACCGGCCTGCGGTTCCGCGCGATGGTGTTGCCAGATACGTTTATAGACCATGCCAACCCAGAGGATATGTATGCCACGGCAGGCTTGAACGCTGCAGATATCGAGGCAAAAGTCCTGCAGGTTCTGGGTGTCGAGGTTCTGTCGCGGCACGGTTAGGCGCTATAGAACGCCTGCTACAGCCACGCTGACGCCAGTGATCAGCAGAGTCAGATAGGCATAGCCGAACAGGACGAAAATGCCATCCCGCAGCGTTTGCCCTGCGGCCAGCATGGCCATACCTACCGCGCTCAGCGTCGTCGAAAACGGCACGAAAGACAAAGGCGGCCATGTCAGGGCAACTGCGATGATCACCAGATAGGCCAGTGACGACATCGGCCAGAGCGTCAGAACGACCCAGCGCCCGCTGCGATGCGCGTCTATCCATGCTGCCGGTCTGGCCAGCCAGTCCACGGCGCGCGCCAGTTTTTCGGCGGAAACACTGCGTTGCATCAGGATACGTGGCAGCCAGAGGTGATGACGTCCCAGAATGGCCTGACCTGCGATCAGAAGGATCACGACCGCCACGAGTGACGGCAAAAAGGGAATTGCCGAAAGCGGCGAGACCATCAAAAGCGCGATCACCAGCAAGCTTGCGGCGAAAGACCGCTGCCCGATACGGGACAGAATTTCCCCAAGCGTCAGCCACTCCTCATTGGCTTTTGGCCGGATGGCGGCCAGAAGTGCCGTCAATGACACCTGTATCTCGGGGTCCGGTCGGCCTTCTTCTGGCGTCAAGGGAGAAATCAGGGTCACGATGTTTCCTCGGCAAGCAAGGCCCTCAGGCCATGGCGGTAATCTGGATGGATCAGCTTAATACCGAGATCCGATTTGATCCGGTCATTCCTGACCCGCTTGTTCTCGGCGTAGAAACTGCGCGCCATCGGTGTCAGGTCTGCCTTCTCGAAGGCGACCTCCTCGGGCTGAGGCAGTCCCAGTAGTTCGGCGGCGTAGCCGATCACGTCTTGCGGCGGGGCCGGATCGTCGTCGCACAGGTTATAAATTGCGCGACTCTCCGGTCTGTCGATCGACGCTTCAAGCACCTGCGCGATGTCATCGACATGGATGCGGCTGAAAACCTGACCGGGTTTGATGATCCTGCGCGCCGTGCCGTTGCGGACTTTCTCGAATGGGCCTCTTCCGGGACCATAAATACCGGCCAGCCGGAAAATATGCAGGGGCAACCCATCAATGGACTGCCATTCTCGTTCAGCGGCCAGACGCAATTGCCCGCGACGAGTTGAAGGGGCAAGGGGGGTGTCTTCGTCAACCCAGTCACCATCGAAATCGCCATAAACGCCAGTTGTCGACATATAGCCGACCCATGTCAGACGCGGCGCGGCCCGCGCGATATGCTCGCGGAAAAGGGCCAGAACGGGATCACCCTCGGCTTCGGGGCCGGCAGAACACAACACATGGCTTGCCTTCGACAAAGCCACCCTGACATCACCGTCCGGCCAGAGAATCGGGGTCACGCCTTCTGCCCGCAAAGCGCGCGCCTTATCGGGGTTGCGAGTCGTACCGAACACGGTCCAACCCTGAGGCAAAAGCCGCCTTGCAAGCGCCCGCGCCGAGTAGCCATGTCCAAAGGATAAAAGTGTTTTTTCCATCCGCGATAGATGTGTCGGTCAACGCAGGAAAGCAAGCGTTACAAAAAGTGATTTGATATAAGATTTTCGTAACATATAATGATTGCGCGAACGGAGGAACTTCCATGTATTCACAAGGATTGATCGGTGCCGATGGCCGGACCGAGGAAACGCCGGAATTTCTGGCACGTTTCCAGCAACGTATTGATGCCGAGGAAAAGATCGAACCCAAGGATGAAATGCCCGAGGGCTATCGCCGCACGCTTGTGCGTCAGATCGGCCAGCATGCGCATTCCGAGATTGTCGGCATGCTGCCCGAAGGCAACTGGATCACCCGCGCGCCAAGCCTGCGCCGCAAGGCCGCCCTGTTGGCAAAGGTACAGGACGAGGGCGGGCATGGCCTTTACCTTTATTCCGCCGCCGAAACGCTGGGTGTCAGCCGCGAGGAGATGACAGAAGAATTGCTGTCGGGCAAAGCCAAGTATTCCTCGATCTTCAACTATCCGACGTTGAACTGGGCTGATATGGGCACCATCGGTTGGCTGGTCGATGGCGCGGCGATCATGAACCAGATTCCTCTTTGCCGCTGTTCCTTTGGCCCCTATGCCCGCGCGATGATCCGTGTCTGTAAAGAAGAGAGCTTTCACCAGCGTCAGGGCTACGAGATTGTGATGACACTGGCCCAAGGCACGCCCGGACAAAAGGCGATGGCGCAGGACAGTCTGAACCGCTGGTGGTGGCCATCGCTGATGATGTTCGGCCCGCATGATGCGGATAGCCAGCATTCCGACCAGTCGATGGCGTGGAAGATCAAGCGCTTTACCAACGACGAATTGCGCCAGAAATTTATAGACGCCACCGTACCGCAGGCGGAATATCTTGGCCTGGCACTGCCTGACCCCGACCTGAAATGGAACGAGGAAAAGGGTGGTTACGATCATGGCCCCATCGACTGGGATGAATTCTGGCGGGTGGTCAAAGGCCACGGTCCGATGGCCCGCGACCGGATCAAGGCCCGCAAAAAGGCGTGGGAAGATGGCGCATGGGTCCGCGAGGCAGCCCTTGCCCATGCCGAAAAGCGCCGCGCGCGCAAGATCGCAGCCGAGTAACACAAATAGGGGCTCTGCCCCCGTCCCTGTGGGACTCCCCCGGGATATTTCATGCAAGAAGAAGGAGCAGGCGATGACTGCGACAACACCGCTTTGGGAAGTGTTCATCCGTCCACGCAATGGTCTGGCGCATAAACATGTCGGCAGCCTGCATGCCGCAGACGAGGTGATGGCCCTGCAATCGGCACGCGATGTCTATACGCGTCGCGGCGAAGGGAATTCGATCTGGGTTGTGCCTTCGGCAGCGATCACAGCATCTGACCCTGACCAGACAGCCGAGAATTTCGAGCCGACCGCCGACAAGATCTATCGGCATCCGACCTTCTACGAGATCCCTGACGATGTGGGGCATATGTAATGGCTGAATTCGAAGCGTTGCTGGAAATAGCCGACGATCATCTGATCCTTGGCCACCGCATATCCGAATGGTGCGGCCATGCGCCGATGCTGGAAGAGGATCTGGCCCTGCCCAATATGGGGCTGGACCTGATCGGCACAGCGCGGACGCTCTATGATCACGCGGGCAAGTTGGAAGGCAAAGGCCGGTCTGAGGATGATCTGGCCTATCTGCGCGACGAGCGGGAATATCGCAATTGTCTGCTGGTCGAGCGCCCCAACGAGGATTTTGCCCATACGATGCTGCGCCAGTTCTACTTTGCGGCGTTCATGCGCCCCTATTGGCTGGCGGCGCTGGACAGCACGGACGAGACCGTGCGCGGGGTCGCGGGCAAGGCGGAAAAGGAAATGGCCTACCACATCCGGCACGCGGGTGAATGGGTGATCCGCATGGGTGACGGTACCGATGAAAGCGCCGCACGGATGCGCGACGCGGTCGAGGCGCTGCATATCTATGTAGACGAACTGTTCGACAGTTCGGACGCTGCGCAAGAGGCCGAGGCGGCAGGCGTCCTGCCGTTGCGCGATGCTCTGCGCACCACATGGGATCGCACCGTGGCCGAGGTGTTCGCCGAGGCGTTGCTGGCACAGCCTGAAGCGGCCTATGCCCAGCGTGGTGGGCGGCAGGGCATCCACAACGAAACTCTTGGCCATTTGCTGGCTGAAATGCAGGTCGTCCACCGCGCCCATCCCGGAGCGCGCTGGTGACTGTCTGCTGGCAGGGCAGCGCCGAGGCGGCATGGGAGGCGGCAGCCGCTGTCCCCGACCCCGAAGTGCCCTGCGTCACAGTGGCTGAATTGGGCATATTGCGCTGGGTCAGGGTCGATAACGGCGTGGCCGTGGCGGGAGTGACACCAACCTATTCGGGCTGTCCCGCCGTGCTGGCGATTGAACTGGCAGTCGAGGCGGCTTTGCGGGATGCAGGTTTCGAGGCCAGAATCGAACGCCTGCTCAGCCCGCCATGGACCACCGATTGGATTTCAGAGGATGGGCGCGAGAAGCTTCGTGAATACGGCATCGCACCGCCCGAGAAATCTTCAGGTTCGATCCGGTCTCTGTTCGGCGAGGTGACAGTGCCTTGCCCGAAATGTGCCAGCACAGACACTGAAAAACTAAGCGAGTTCGGATCGACAGCCTGCAAGGCGCATTACCGCTGCCGCGCCTGTGCCGAGCCTTTCGACTATTTCAAATGCATCTGACGACAGAAGGACCCCGCACATGTTCCACGAACTGACCATCCGCGAGGTGCGTGCTGAAACGCCCGATTCCGTGGCGATTTCCTTTGATGTGCCAGAAGCTTTAGACAAGTTTTTTGCATGGGTGCCCGGGCAGTATCTGACCCTGCGCGCCATTGTGGAAGATCAGGATATCCGGCGTTCATACTCGATCGCCAGTCTGCCGGGCAAACCTTTGACCGTCGGTGTCAAACATGTCGAGGGCGGCGCGTTCTCAAGCTTTGCGCAAAGCTTGAAACCGGGAGACAGGATACAGGTGATGCCACCGGAAGGCCGGTTCACCTGCAGGGGCGCGACACGGGTCGTGTTGATCGCCGCCGGATCCGGCATCACGCCGATGGTCGCCATGGCCGCTGACGCGCTGGCGCAAGGGGCCGAAGTCACACTGGTCTATGGCAACCGGAATACCGGCTCGATCATGTTCCGCGACGCGCTCGACGGGTTGAAGGACCGCTATGTGGACCGCTTCACCATGATCCATATCCTCAGCCGCGAACCGCAGGATGTGGCGCTGCTCAATGGTCGTATCACGGGCAACAAGCTTGCGGCGCTGGCGCAAGCAGGAGCAGTTGATCTGGCCGGGGCGGATGGGATCTTTATCTGTGGACCCGGCGATATGATCGACGATGTTGCGCTGATGCTTGATACCAAGGGTATTCCGAAAGACCACGTGCATTTCGAGCGCTTCTTTCAGGCGGGCGAGGTTCAGCGCGCGCCGCGGTCAGCCCAGGCCGAGGCAGCCGCCGTGCATGGTGTCACCGTCGAGGTGGTGCTGGACGGAACGCGGCGCCAGTTCAAGGTCGAAGCTGACGACGACAACGTCGTGGCAGCAGCCGAACGGCAGGGCCTGGAGCTGCCCTACTCCTGCAAGGGCGGAATGTGCTGCACATGCCGCTGTAAGGTTGCCGAAGGCAGTGCCGAGATGGCGGTAAACTATTCGTTGGAACCTTGGGAGCTTGAGGCAGGCTTTACCCTTGCCTGTCAGGCGCGGCCCACGAGTGACCGTCTGGTTCTGGATTTCGACGCTGCTTGATCACCTTGATCACAGGGTGCTGAAATGTCACGGTGTGCTGATAGGCTGCCCGCCAGTGGTGGCACAGAATGCCGGGGCAGATGATGACGCGATACCAGAACGACATGCAGGTGATCACGCCTGATTTACCTGGACCTGCAAGCTTTACTGATCCGAAAGAAGCCGTGGCGCATCTTGGCCGTCTATATGAGGGCGCCACGCGATTTCTTTGCGACCGGTTCGCACAAACGATGCAGTCGGGTCATCCTGGTTGCAGGTACCGCGCATTCTATCCCGAGATACGGATTGTCACATCCAGCCATGCCAAGGTCGACAGTCGTTTGAGCTTTGGCCATGTGTCGCGTCCCGGCGCACATGCGGCAACCATCACACGGCCTGATCTGTTCAGCAAATATCTGGAGCAGCAAATCGGCCTTTTGATCCATAACCACGACGTTCCGGTCCAGATCGGACTGTCCGAGACCCCGATGCCGGTGCATTTTGCCGTTGCGAACGATCCTTCCATGACAGTGCCGCAGGAAGGTGCTGCAGAATTTACCCTGCGCGATGTTTTTGACGTGCCTGACCTTGGCAATACCAACGACGATATCGTCAACGGAACCTACAAGCTGCCGCCGGATGGTACTGAGCCTCTGGCGGCCTTTACAGCACAGCGCGTGGATTACTCGCTGGCGCGGCTGGCGCATTATACCGCAACCGATCCGGTACATTTCCAAAACCATGTGTTGTTTACCAACTACCAGTTTTACGTGTCCGAATTCGAGGCCTATGCCCGCAGCGCCCTTGCCGATCCTGCAAGCGGCTATACCAGTTTCGTGAGCACTGGAAATGTCGAGATCAGTGATCCGGATACCCCGCTGACACTTGTCGACAAGGTGCCGCAGATGCCAGCCTATCATCTGAAACGGGCTGACGGGGCGGGGGTCACGTTGGTCAATATCGGTGTGGGGCCGTCGAACGCCAAAACCGCGACGGATCACATTGCGGTGCTGCGTCCGCATGCATGGATTATGGTTGGCCATTGTGCGGGTCTTCGCAACTCCCAAAGCCTTGGCGATTTCGTGCTGGCCCATGCTTACCTGCGCGAGGACAAGGTGCTGGATGACGACCTGCCAATTTGGGTGCCAATCCCTGCCTTGGCAGAAATCCAGATCGCGCTGCAACAAGCCGTTGCGCAGGAAACCCAGCTTGAGGATTACGACCTCAAGCGGATCATGCGGACAGGTACGGTTGCGTCTGTTGATAACCGCAACTGGGAATTGCGTGATCAGACAGGCCCTGTCCAGCGTCTGAGCCAGAGCCGCGCGATCGCGCTTGATATGGAAAGCGCGACCATCGCGGCCAACGGTTTCCGCTTCAGGGTGCCCTATGGCACGTTGCTTTGCGTGTCGGACAAACCGCTACATGGCGAGTTGAAACTGCCCGGAATGGCCTCGGACTTCTATAAAACACAGGTCGCACGGCATCTAATGATCGGTATTCGGGCGATGGAACGCTTGCGGGATATGCCGCTTGCGCGTATCCACAGCCGCAAATTACGCAGTTTTGACGAGACCGCGTTCCTCTGAAGGGCAAAAAACACCGCCTGAACCACGAAAAAACCCACTTTCGGCACGTTTTGATCTTGTGTTGAGCCACTATTCGTTGTGTTTAGACACGAGATACAGTTAAATATCGCAAATGAGCCCCAACAGATCGGGCAGTTTAAGGAGACCAAGAAATGGCAAAACCGATGACTAAGACCCAGCTTGTTGCCGCTCTGGCTGAAGAGATGGGCGCAGACAAGAAAACCGCCGGCAGCGCGCTGGATGCGGTTGTTTCGATCATCACCCGTGAAGTTGGCGGCGGCGGCGCAGTAACCCTGCCCGGTATCGGCAAGATCTATTGCCGCGAGCGTCCCTCGCGCATGGTCCGCAACCCCGCCACGGGTGAGCAGATGCAGAAAGACGCTGACAAGGTTGTGAAGATGACCATTGCGAAAGCTCTGAAAGACAGCGTTAACGGCTGATCTTGCATCCCTGACGATTTTCCGAAAAGGTCGCCCCCACGGCGGCCTTTTTGCTTTTCAGGCCATGCGTCGCAAGAATGACCCTCAGGCAGACAGGCAGACAGGCAGACAGCAAGTTGAATATTCGCGCAATTGTCATGGGGATGTTGTTTGCCCTCATGTGGTCATCTGCCTTCACTTCCGCACGGGTTATCGTCGCGTATGCGCCTCCTCTGGGGTCACTTGCCCTGCGGTTTTTTCTGTCGGGGATCATCGGTGTTGCCATCGCTTTGGCACTTGGCCAGACCTTCCGTCTGACGCCCGCGCAATGGAAGGCCACGATCATTTTCGGCATATGCCAAAATGCGCTGTATCTCGGGTTGAACTTTGTAGCGATGCAGACAGTTGAGGCGTCGCTGGCATCTATCATCGCGTCCAGCATGCCATTGATGGTGGCCTTCGCGGGATGGGCAATCTTTCGCGAACGCCTGCCGCGACTTGGCCTGATCGGGCTTGTGCTGGGCTTTCTCGGGGTCGGGCTGATCATGGGCGCAAGGCTGGATGCCGGTGTCGATCTTTACGGGCTGACACTCTGCGTCCTTGGGGCGGCAGCCCTGACAGTCGCAACCCTGTCAGTGCGCGGCGCGTCATCGGGTGGCAATGTCATGATGATCGTCGGCTTGCAGATGTTCGTGGGTGCGGCAGTTCTGGCCGTGGCGTCGGTGGCACTGGAGACTGTTGAGGTCACATGGAACTGGCAGCTTGTTGTCGCTTTCCTTTACACCACCCTTATTCCCGGTCTGGCCGCAACATGGGTCTGGTTCACGCTAGTGAACCAGATCGGGGCGGTGAAGGCGGCGACCTTCCACTTCCTGAACCCGTTCTTCGGTGTCGCGATTGCTGCGGTTCTCTTGGGCGAGTCGTTAGGTCTTGCCGATGTGGTTGGTGTGATCATCATTGCGGGCGGTATTCTGGCGGTGCAACTGTCACGCCAGAAACCTGCGGTTTGAAGCAAGTTCCCACGCTGACGTGATTGCGTTTCAGGTCAACGTGTAATGACAAAAGTCATCCCGCGCGCCTAGATCGCGGGATGGAGCTGTTCCTTGGATATCTGGCGGGGCTATTGACCCTGATAAACCCCTGCGTCTTGCCGGTGCTTTCCATCGTGCTGGCCGGGGACTTGCAGGCAAGTGCGCTTGGACCCGTCGCATTGGCCGCAGGGATGAGCCTGTCTTTTGTCGTTCTGGGGATCACTGTATCGGCCTTCGGATTTGCGCTTGGCCTGACCGAGGAACTGATCGCGCAGGCCGGTGCGATCCTGATGATCGGCTTCGGGCTGATCCTGCTGGCGCCCCGTTTCGGTATGGCCTTCTCGATAGCAACAACTGGTCTGGCAAGCGGTGCGGATGCCCGCATGGACCGGATGGATAGCACCGGCCTGCAAGGCCAGTTCGGGGGTGGCCTGCTACTGGGTGCGGTATGGTCGCCCTGTATCGGCCCCACATTGGGCGGCGCTATCGCGCTCGCCGCGCAGGGCGAGAGCTTGCTCTGGGCTGCGGCAATCATGGCGGCTTTTGCTGCCGGCGTTTCGACCTTGATCCTGACGCTGGGCTATGGTGCTCGCGCTGCCCTGGTAACGCACCAGCCGTTGATGCGCCGGATTGCCGAGAATGCCCGTCCTTTCATGGGGGCTGTCTTTATCGCTGTCGGTGTCGCACTGCTTCTGCGCTTGCATCACCTGCTGGATGCCTGGTTGCTGGGCGTTCTGCCAGCTTGGTTTGTAGACCTTTCCGTTGCCATTTAACCCTATTCACCACGATGAAGGAAACAACATGAACCGCCGCGATTTCATTGCTCTTACGTCGACGACGATTGTGACCCTAGCTATGCCTTTGGCCGTGCGCGCCACTGGTCTGCCCTATACACCCGACTTGCTAGCCGCGCGGCTGGCTGCCGATGAAACTGTGTTTCTGGATTTCAAAGCCAGTTGGTGCAGCACCTGCGCCGCGCAGGAACGCGTCTTAAAAGCGCTCAAGGCCGAAAGCCCCGCCTATGAGGAGAAGATTACCTTCATCGACGTGGACTGGGATGAGTATGGTCGCTCCCAGATCGTACAGGACCTCAAGATCCCGCGCCGCTCGACCCTTGTGGTGCTGCGCGGCGATCGGGAACTGGGGCGCATCGTGGCGCAGACCGGGCGGGCCGAGATCAAGGCCCTGATGGATACGGCGCTTGAAGCTGCCAGCGCGTGATCAGGTCAGCACAGCCAGCAACGCGCTGAGAGTAAAGAACGCACCAACCGTGGCCCCCAGAAGGGCGAGCGATGCGATACCCTCGTGTCCGTAGTCCTGCGCAAGAAGCGTATAGATACCGAACATCGGCATGGCGGTGGACAGGATAACCGCTGTCGCCATGTCGCCCGACAGGATCGGAAGTCCGGTCAAGGGCAGGCAGACAAGAACGATAGTCGTCAGGCCGGGATGCAACAGCAGTTTCGCAGCCATGATCTGCACGGCCAGCGAGCGTTGTCCGATGACGGGCAGTCCGACAAGTGACCCGCCGATCACGAACAGCGCAAGGGCGCTGGACGACGCTGCCAGAACGTCCATCAAGCGGGTCACCATCTGCGGCACAGGCAAATCCGTCAGCATCACGACAAGGCCCAGCATCAAACCAATGACCATCGGCCTGCGAAGCACGTTCAGAATGATCTGGCCCGCGATCCGCATGAGGGATTTCCCCTGCCGGTCGCGCGATGCTTCTAGCAGCATCAGGCAGAGCGGGATCAGCAGAAAGTTCTCGACCACCATGTTCAGGGCCAGAACCACGCCAGCCAGATCGGGAAAAACCAGCAGCATGACGGGATAGCCGACAAAGCCGGAATTCGGACAGGCAGCTCCCATCGTGGCAATCGCACGCCGTGCGGGTCCGGTGTCTTGAAGGGTAAACCATGCGAAGGCCACACCGATGGTCAACAAACCCCCGAAGGCGAAGACAAGTATGTAGCCAAGGTTCAAGACATCGCCCAACTCGCGCGATGCCACCGCATTGAACAGGAGGGCAGGCAGCGCGATGTTCAGCACATACTTGCCCAAAACCTTCATGTCCGAGGACGCGAACAGTCCCATACGCACGGCACCATAGCCGACACCGATCAGCGCAAAGATCGGGAAGGTGATGATAAGGATCGCGCCCAATTCTAGCCGATGCGCCCGCGGGTCTCGCCTACTGCGCCGCCGATCTGTCCGCGATGAAGCAGGATATGATCAAGGATCACACAGGCCATCATCGCTTCGCCGACCGGCACTGCCCTGATCCCGACGCAGGGGTCGTGGCGACCCTTGGTGATGATCTCGGCAGGTTGACCGCCCTTGGTGATGGTCTGGCGTGGCTTCAGAATAGACGAGGTAGGCTTTACAGCAAAGCGCACCACAATGTCCTGCCCCGTCGAAATCCCCCCAAGGATGCCGCCCGCGTGGTTCGAGGAATAGACAGGTTTGCCATCATTGCCGAGGAATATCTCGTCGGCATTTTCCTCGCCCGTCAGCATGGCAGCCGCCATGCCCTCGCCGATCTCGACGCCTTTGACGGCGTTGATCGACATCATCGCGGCCGCCAGATCAGTGTCTAACTTGCCGTAAACGGGCGCACCCAGACCCGCAGGAACCCCGCGCGCCACAACTTCGACAATCGCCCCGACCGAATTACCCGACTTGCGCAATTCGTCCAGATAATCGGCCCATACCATGGCAGCCTGTGCATCCGGCGTCCAGAACGGGTTGCGGGCAATCTCGTTCCAATCAAACCGGTCGCGGTCGATTCCGTGCGGGCCGATCTGGGTCATATAGCCGCTAATCTGCACCTCGGGTGCCAGCAGGACCAATGCAGCGCGTGCCAGACCGCCTGCCGCGACGCGTGCGGCAGTCTCGCGCGCCGAGGACCTCCCGCCGCCGCGATAATCGCGGATACCGTATTTTTGCCAATAGGTGATATCCGCATGTCCGGGGCGGAACTTTTCGGAGATGTCACCGTAATCCTTGGACCGTTGATCGGTATTCTCGATCATCAACTGGACGGGCGTGCCTGTTGTTCGTCCTTCGAACACACCGGACAGGATTCGCACCTCGTCCGCCTCGCGGCGCTGGGTCGTATATTTGTTCTGGCCGGGTTTTCGCATGTCCAGCCACTGCTGGATCATCGCCTCGTCAATTTGCACTCCCGGAGGGCAGCCATCGACGGTGGCACCCAATGCGGGCCCATGGCTTTCACCCCATGTTGTTACGCGGAATAGATGGCCAAAGCTGTTCATACTCATGTGCAGCGCTCCTTTGCGCTTGGTCTAGCGTTGCGCTGTCCTTGCCTCAAGCGGTTTTGCCTTGAAGGGGCTTTGATGCAGCACTAGGCTGGCTCCACCTCGGGGTGCGTGACCTGTTGTTGCGCTGAGATGCCGGTTGGCGAACCCGTTGAACCTGAACCGGTTAGGACCGGCGGAGGGAAGGGATGGACCACCTCCAGACTTGACCCGCTGCCGGATCGTAGGAGGAATGAATGAAGCCCCATCTGGTAATTGCAGCGCTTTTGGCGGCAAGTCCGGCATTGGCCCAAACACCACAGTTGACCGTCTACACCTATGACAGCTTCCTGTCTGAATGGGGCCCCGGTCCTGCGATCAAGCAAGCATTCGAGACCGAATGCGGCTGTGTTCTGAACCTTGTCGGTGCAGGTGACGGTGCCGCACTTCTGGGGCGGCTCAAGCTTGAGGGTGCCCGTAGCGATGCGGACATCGTGCTGGGTCTGGATACCGGCCTGATCTCGGCCGCGCGTGAAACGGGGCTTTTCGTCGCCCATACGATCGAGACCGATCTGGATCTTCCACTGGAATGGAACGACCCGCTGTTTCTGCCCTATGACTGGGGTTATTTCGCGTTTGTCGGCAATCGCGGCGAAGCCCATTCGACCAGCTTTCGCGAACTGGCGGAAAGCGAGCAGAAAATCGTCATTCAGGACCCAAGGTCATCTACCCCTGGTTTGGGGTTGCTGATGTGGGTCAAGTCCGTTTTCGGGGACGAGGCCGAAGAAATCTGGGCAGCACTGGCCGACAATATCGTGACGGTCACACCCGGTTGGTCCGAAGCCTATGGGCTGTTTCTGGAAGGCGAGGCCGATCTTGTTCTGTCCTACACGACCTCGCCCGCCTATCATCTGATCGCCGAAGAGGACGACAGCAAGGTCGCGTTGCCGTTCTCGGAAGGCCACTACATGCAGATAGAGGTTGCGGGTAAACTGGCGGCCACCGATCAGCCTGAACTGGCTGATCAGTTCCTGCGCTTCATGCTCGGCGATGCCTTCCAGTCCGTGATCCCGACGACAAACTGGATGTATCCCGTGGTGCTACCCGATGGAGGTTTGCCGGACGGGTTTTCGACCCTGATCCAGCCTGAAACGGCCATTCTTGCACCGATAGACCAAGCCGGGGCGCTGCGGGATCTGGCATTGGACGAATGGCTGCGCGCGCTGTCCCGCTAGGCTTGCGTCACTCGGGCCATTGGCCGGGATGGGTGGCGGCGGCACTTGTTGCAAGTGTTGTCCTGCTGCCCTTGCTGGCTGTGTTCTGGCGTGCGGGAGGCGGCAGCATGCCCGGACCATCGGACTGGGCCGCCTTGCGCTTTACCGTGCTTCAGGCGCTGTTATCGGCCCTCTTCAGCGTTGTGCTGGCCGTTCCGGTGGCGCGTGCGCTGGCGCGGCGAAGGTTTCGCGGGCGCGGGCTTCTGGTCACGCTGATGGGCGCACCTTTCATACTGCCTGTCATCGTCGCCGTGCTTGGCCTTCTGGCTGTTTTCGGTCGTGCCGGTATCGTCAATCAGGCGCTAGGCGGGATCGGTCTTCCACCTGTCCAGATCTATGGGTTGCACGGCGTTGTGCTGGCGCATGTATTTTTTAACCTGCCACTTGCGACACGTTTTCTGCTGCAAGGCTGGCAAGGCATACCGTCCGAACGGTTCCGTCTTGCGGCAAGCCTTGGATTTGGGCCTTCAGACGTGTTTCGCCAGTTGGAAATGCCGATGTTACGGACGACATTGCCGGGGGCTGCGATGGTGATCTTTGCCATCTGCCTCAGCAGCTTTGCGGTCGCCTTGACGCTGGGCGGCGGTCCACGTGCGACGACGGTGGAACTTGCGATCTATCAGGCTTTTCGATTCGACTTTGATCTCGGACGCGCGGCGGTATTGGCGGTCATCCAGATGGCGGTTGTCACTGTCGCGGCTTTGCTGGCCTTCAGGTTTGGTCATATCAACGGATTCGGACGTGGATTGGACCGACCCTTCCGCCGTTGGGAGGCCGAGGTTTGGCACTTGCGCATTCTGGATGCCTTGGCGCTTGTGTGTGCGGCGCTGTTCCTGTTAATCCCCCTCGCCGCTGTTATCTGGCGCGGCCTTCCGGGTCTGTTGGACTTGCCCGTTCAGGTCTGGCGCGCCGCTATCGTGTCCGTCGTCATGGCGCTGTCATCTACCTTGTTTGCGATCATATTGGCGCTTTGTCTGGCCTATCTGGCACTTGCCCGCCACAGGACCGAGGCGATTGCCCTTATAGGTGTCGCAGTCTCGCCCTTGGTAATCGGCACGGGCCTTTTCCTGCTGATTAATCCGTTCAGCGATCCAGCACGCTGGGCATTTGTATTGACGTCTTTGGTGAACGCCTTGGCCGCCCTTCCCTTTGCCCTGCGTGTTCTGGTGCCTGCACTTCGGGATATTGTCCGTGACTATGGACCGCTCGCGGATAGTCTGGGAATGTCAGGCCTATCGCGCCTGCGTTTGCTGGTCTTGCCCCGTTTGCGCCGTCCGTTGGGTTTTTCAGCGGGACTTGCGGCGGCTCTGTCTATGGGGGATCTGGGGGTAATCGCACTTTTCGCGGACCCAGAGCGGGCCACATTGCCGTTGGAAATCCTGCGGTTGATGGGGGCTTACCGGATGGATACCGCAGCAGGTGCCGGTCTGCTTCTACTGGCCATCAGCCTGTTTCTGTTCTGGACTTTTGATCGGGGAGGCCGCCGCGATGTTGAGGCTTGAAGCGCTTGATATCCGGCAGGACGACTTTCGGTTACAAGCGGATTTTGCGATTCCGGCGGGTTCGATCGTGGCCGTCATTGGCCCATCCGGTGCCGGAAAATCAACTTTACTGAATGTGATCGCGGGATTCTTTCCACCGGTCGCGGGGCGCATCATATGGGAGCAGCGCGACATCACCGGATTGCCGCCCGCACAACGGCCCGTTGCAATGCTGTTTCAGGACAACAACCTTTTTCCGCATCTGACAGTCGCCCAGAACATCGGATTGGGTATCCGCCCCGATCTGCGCCTGACTGCCGAGGATCAGAACCGCGTTGCCGAAGCAGTAAGGCGTGTGGGACTGGACGGTATGGAGGGGCGCAAGCCTGGGACGCTTTCGGGTGGGCAGCAGGGGCGTGTGGCGCTGGCGCGTGTGATGGTGCAGCGATGCCCCCTGATTCTGCTGGACGAGCCTTTTGCGGCGCTGGGTCCAGCCCTCAAGTCAGAGATGCTGGATCTGGTCGCTGGACTTGCCGGTGAAACTGGCGCGACCCTGTTGATGGTCAGCCATGATCCGACGGATGCGCGTCGTATCGCGCCGTTGACGGTTCTGGTGTCTGAAGGTCAGGCGTTTGCCCCGCAAGAGACAGGACCGCTTCTGAACAACCCACCGCCTGCACTGGCGGACTATCTGGGCGGTGGGTAATCTCTTAGACAAAAGCGTCAGCAAAAGAAAAACCCCGCACAAGGCGGGGTTTTTTTGGTTTTGAAAGAACTGATCAGGCGTTCTTTTCTTTGCGCTTCACAGGCATCCAGATCCGTTTGTTTGTCAGATAAAGCAGCACAGTCAGCACTGAAAGGAAGAGAACAGCAACCAGTCCAGTCTGTTTGCGGGCCATCATCTTGGGTTCTGCAGTCCACATCAGGAACGCGGCAACATCTTCTGCCACGGCTTCCATCGAGTTGCTGGAGCCATCCGCGAATTCAAGCTGGTCTTCGAACAGGACCGGCCCCATAGCAAGCCACTGACCCGGATAGGCCGTGTTCTCGTAAAGGGTCACACCTGCTTCAGTCTTTTCCTCACCGGTGAATCCCAGCAGCAGCGAGTAGATATACTCGGGTCCGCCAATACCGTTAATCAACTGGTTGATGCCGCTACCGTAGGGGCCGCTGAAACCGGCCCGTGCCTTGGCCATCAGTGACAGGTCCGGCGCATTCGAAAGGTTCGACATCGGGAAATGGTCGGTTTCCACACGCGCGCGGAAATCGTCCAGTTCAGCGTCGAAAATCTCGAACTGGTTGGCGTACGCGCGCACCTGATCTTCGGGCATGTTCGGTCCGCCCTCGTCCGCCAGTGTCCGAAGTGGGACATAGCGCAATCCGTGGCAAGCTGCACAGACCTCAGTGTAAACCTGAAGCCCGCGCTGCAGCTGATTCTGATCATAAGCGCCAAACGGCCCTTTGAACGAGAAATCGACTTTCTCGACATGGCCGCCAGCGCCCGCGGCAAGGCCTGCCCCGCCCGAAAGTGACAGGGCGGCAACTGCGGCAATCGCAATCTTTCTCAGTATCATCCCGTGTCCTTTCTTATTCGGCAGGGGTGCCGGAGGCGGCACCATAATGCGACTTGAAGTCTTCTTCGATGGTCGCAGGAGCGGCCAGCGGTTTTTCAATCACGCCCAACAGGGGCAGAATGATAAGGAAGTAGGCGAACCAGTAGGCCGATGCGATCAGCGAGATCGTGGCATATGGTTCTTCCGCAGGCATCGAACCCACCCATGTGAGAACCACGAAGTCCACACAAAGCAGGGCGAACCACCACTTGAACATCGGACGGTACCGGCCCGAACGCACGCGGCTTGTGTCCAGCCAGGGGGCCAGCGCCATTACAGCAATCGCACCGAACATCGCCAGCACGCCGAAGAACTTGGCGTCGATGATGCCGCCTGTGATCCAGTTTGCTGCAATCACAACCCACACATCGGCAGTAAAGGCACGCAGGATCGCGTAGAAGGGCAAGAAGTACCATTCAGGCACAATATGCGACGGCGTCACCAAGGGGTTTGCCTCGATATAGTTGTCGGGGTGTCCCAGATAGTTGGGCATGAAACCGACCACGGCAAAGAAGATGACCATGATCAGACCCAGGGCGAACAAATCCTTCATCACGAAGTAGGGCCAGAAGGGCAGCGTGTCCTTCTCGGCATCTTCTTTCGACGTCCGACGCACTTCAACACCGGTCGGATTGTTGTTGCCGGTTGTGTGGAACGCCCAGATATGAACGGCCACCAGCGCCGAAATGATCATCGGCAGCAGGTAGTGCAATGAGAAGAAGCGGTTCAACGTAGCATTGTCCACTGCGGGTCCGCCCAGCAGCCATGTCTGCAACGCGTCGCCGACAAAGGGGATCGCACCAAACAGGCCGGTAATCACAGTCGCTCCCCAGAAGGACATCTGGCCCCAAGGCAGAACGTAGCCCATGAACGCGGTTGCCATCATCAGCAGATAGATCAGCATGCCGATGATCCACGTAATCTCGCGCGGGGCTTTGTAGCTGCCATAGTAGAGACCGCGGAAAATGTGCAGATACACGGCAAAGAAAAACAGGTGTGCACCGTTCTGGTGCAGATAGCGCAGCATATGCCCGCCATTCACGTTACGCATGATATGTTCGACCGATGCAAAAGCGTGGTCTACATGCGGCGTGTAATGCATCACCAGAATGATCCCGGTGATGATTTGCAACGCCAGACAGAATGTCAGGACGATCCCCCAGATCCACATCCAGTTCAGGTTTTTGGGTGTGGGAATCATGATGGTGTCATAGAGCAGACCGACGATGGGCAGGCGCGAATGCAGCCACTTCTCGCCACCGGTCTTTGGTTCGTAATGGTCGTGAGGAATTCCAGCCATGATGCGTTTCCTTTAACCCAGCTTGATCGTTGTGTCGTCTTCGAACGCGGCGACCGGAATCCACAGATTCTCGGGTGCCGGTCCACGGCGGATGCGGCCGGAGCTGTCGTAATGCGAACCATGGCAGGGGCAGAACCAGCCACCGAAGTCACCAGCACCATCGCCGATGGGAACGCAACCCAGATGGGTGCAGACGCCGATCATCACCAGCCATTCACCGGCCTCGTCCAGCGCGCGGTTCTGGTCGGAGGCGTCCAGCGTCATGTCATTGCGGTTTTGCGCATTGCCGTCGGGAAGCTGGCTCAGGTCAACTGCGCGCGCTTCCTCGATCTCGGTTTCGGTCCGGCGACGGATGAACACGGGCTTGCCCAGCCATTTCACCGTCAGCTGTGTGCCTGGCTCGACGCCGGAAACATCAACGCGAATCGAGGCCAATGCCTGCACATCGGCCGATGGGTTCATCTGGTTGACAAGCGGCCAGATGGCTGCACCTGCGGTCACGGCACCTGCGCCTGCGGTGGCGTAATAAAGGAAATCTCTGCGGGTGCCTTCGTGATCTTCTGCGTGGGACACGAGGTTTTCTCCATTCCAAGGCCGGTAGTGGCCAAATAAAGGGTATTGCCGCGACAAGCGCAGCTTTTCCAAGGCGCTATGTAGCGGGGCAACCACGACTCGTCCAGCAGACAATGGCCGAGTGTGACAAACTGCGACTATTGATACACCTGTGCCGTATTGTGATGCCACTCTACCGCGCCTATGCTGACAACGTCCGATTGACATACTAGGAAGTCAATTGCGAAAGACCCTGCGTGAAAGGCCTACCTGATGTTGTACCGTTTTATATCCCTCGTTGCCGTACTGGTGCTCTCAAGTTCGCCACTTGTGGCGCAGACGGAAATCAGCATTTATGGCGGGGTGCAGACCGCCCCGCATAGCAGCGTCAGCGGTCAACGGGCAGATGGATCGTCCTTCGATGAAAACATCGGATGGAAGGGCAAGTCACTGTCGATGCCGCCCTATTACGGTGCAAGGATCATGTGGTGGCAGCCCAACAACATCGCTTACGGTGTCGAATTCACCCATGCCAAGTTTTACGCGCCGACTGGCGATATGCCTGCGGGATTCAACAGGCTGGAATTCACGGACGGGCACAACATCGTCACTGCGAATATCGCAAAACGCTGGCCCGGTCTTTGGGCGTCCGGTCGTTTCACACCCTATGCAGGCGTAGGATTGGGGATTGCCGTGCCGCATGTCGATGTGACCGAGAATGGCAACCGCACCTATGGTTACCAGTATACAGGTCCCGCCCTGCGACTGTCTGCGGGTGCGTCTTATGATCTGAACGACCGTTGGGCTGTTTTTGGCGAGTACCAGTTCACGATCTCGGATAACGAGGCCGATCTGGAAGGTGGCGGAAAGCTCAATACTCGGCTGATCAGCAACGCGGTCAATGTCGGGGTGTCTTTCCGCTTCTGATCAAGGCTTGCAGCGACGTCCGAAGTTCCAATCAAACAGCCCCGCCAAGAACCAGCGGGGCTTTTTGCGTTGTGGAAAGGCTCAAAAGGCAATCAGTCTTTCGGTGCGGTCGCGATCATAGAGGGACGTTGTGAGAACGCAGCATACCAATCGTCCAATGCGCCACGGTCCTTGCGCCATTGCCGCGCATCATGTCGGAAATCGAGATAGCCAAGAGCACAGCCGATAGCGAGTTGTCCCATGCATAGCGGTCCTTCCAGATGGCTTATCCAGCGGTCATTCAGCGCATCAAGCGCGCCGCTGACCTTACCCCACTGGGCTTCGATCCAGTCCTCGAAAACCCGCTCGGCGGGGCGTATGCGCCGCTCGTAGGTCATCAGTACCGCCGCATCCATGATCCCGTCAGCCGTCGCTTCAAGCGTCAGGATTTCCCAGATACGCGCCTGTGGATACAGTTTGCCGCTTGCGCGGGCATCCAGAAACCGCGTGATGACGCGGCTGTCATAAATCGCAGGCCCGTCATCGCGCAGCAACGCGGGGATCTTGCCCAAAGGGTTTGCGGCGGCAACGTCCATCGCGGTTGCCACAGGAGATGTTTTGACACCGATCACCTCGACATCGGCAAGTTGGCCAGTTTCGTGCAGCACGGCGTGCACCTTGCGCACGAAAGGCGAGGCAGGGGACGAGATGAGTTTCATTGGCGTATTCCTCCCTGAGATACGGGCGCGACACTAGGCCCGGTCTGTGAGGGTGTAAACTGCCAAGCAGGGGGCTTCTGCCCCCGTCCCTGCGGGACTCCCCCGAGGATATTGAAAGCAAGAAGAGACGTCGTTCAGGCTTGGGCAGTCAACTGTGTTGCGGTCGCCCCGGTTATTCTGGCTGTGATGATCCGGCCTTCGGGCTGGGGGCGGTCCAGCGTCACCTCGGTGAACTGCTCGGTGCGGCCCATGTGAGGATTTTCCATGAGGATGCGGTGGGTCTGACCGATCTGCCCTGCAAGATGCTGCGCCACCCGCGCATCACCCGCAGCGCGCAGGCGTGCGGCACGCGATTTGATAGCGGGCCCCGCAACGGCTGGCATCCGCGCGGCAGGCGTTCCGTGACGGGGGGAGTAGGGGAAGACATGCAGCCATGTCAGTTTGCAATCCTCGACCAGCCGAAGCGAGTTTTCGAATTGCGCCTCTGTCTCGGTCGGAAAGCCTGCAATGATATCCGCCCCGAAGGTCATGTCGGGCCGCAGTTTCAGCGCAGCTTCAGTAAAGCGGATAGCGTCGTCGCGCAGATGGCGCCGTTTCATCCGTTTGAGAATCAAGTCGTCACCATGCTGTAGCGACAGATGCAGATGTGGCATCAGTCGTGGTTCGGTGGCGATGGCCTGCATCAGGTTGTCATCGACCTCGATCGAATCAATGGAACTGATCCGCAAGCGTGGCAGATCAGGCACCAAACGCAGGATTCGCATGACCAGATCGCCCAGTTTCGGAGCGGCGGGCAGATCGGCGCCCCAGCTTGTCAGGTCAACTCCTGTCAGAACGACCTCGTTGTAACCGGCATCGACCAGACGTTTGATCTGATCCACCACAACACCGGCAGGGACCGAGCGGGAATTTCCGCGACCGTAAGGTATAATGCAGAAAGTGCAGCGGTGATCGCAGCCGTTCTGGACCTGCACATAGGCGCGGCTGCGCGTCCCGAATCCGTCGATCAGGTGACCTGCGGTCTCTGTCACGCTCATGATATCATCGACCTGCACACGTTCGGTCTGGCCGATGAAATCGGGCGAGAGGCGCGCCCATGTCTCGGGCTGCATCTTCTCGGTGTTGCCGATCACCAGATCAACCTCGGGCATGGAAGCAAAGGTTTCCGGCTCGGTCTGTGCGGCGCAGCCTGTCACGATCAGGCGGGCATCGGGGTTCTCGCGGCGCAGGCGGCGAATCTCCTGCCTTGCCTTGCGCACGGCCTCGGAAGTGACGGCGCATGTATTGATGACCACCGCGCCGTCCAATCCGGCCTGCGCGGCCAGATCCTTCATCGCTTCGGTCTCGTAGGCATTTAGCCGGCAGCCCAGCGTTGTGAACTTCGGAGGGGCAAACGTCATGTCGCGCTGTCCAGAAAAGCCTGGGTCAGATAGCCCGAAGCGACATGCGTCGTCGCGCCAGTCATCCAGACGCCATCCTCGCGCCAGTCCACCTCAAGCGTGCCGCCATCAAGGTCAATCACGACACGCCGCCCTGTCAGCCCGCGCCGCGCAGCAGCCACGGCGGTAGCGCAGGACGATGAACCCGACGCCAGTGTCACACCTACGCCCCGCTCCCAGACTCGCATCCGCAAGCGATCAGCGCCAGTTACCGTAGCGAATTGGACATTGGTGCGCTTCGGAAAAAGCGGATGATGCTCGAACTGTGCACCAAGTGCTTCCAGGTCGACCTCGTCGGCATCAGGCACGAAGAAGGTGCAATGTGGATTCCCCATGCCGGTGGCAGTCGGTGCACCCTCTATCGGCAGTTCCAGCGTATCCATTGGGCCCGCCAGCGGGATATCGCTCCAGACCAGCTGGGGAAGTCCCATGTTGACCGATGTCAGACCACCCCCCGCATCAAGAGCACGCAGTTTACCACGTTCCGTGATCAACGTCAGAGAGGATTTCCCGCCTTCATCCATCAGATAGCGCGCAATGCAGCGTGTCGCATTGCCACAAGCCGCCGAGGTCGATCCGTCGGCGTTGTAAAATAGCAACTGCGCGTCGCCATCCGGCGTTTCAGAGATCACGGCAAGCTGGTCAAATCCGATACCCCGGTGCCGGTCCGCGATCAGCCTGACAAGCCCCTCGCGCAGTTGAACAGCCTGCGCACGCGCGTCCAGTACGACAAAGTCGTTCCCCAGCCCGTGCATTTTCATGAAGGGCAAACCTGTTGCGTGATCCAGCGTCATGGCGCGCATATACTCCGCTCTGCAAGGTTTATCCAGTATGCCGCAGTCAAAGGTGGATTTTGGGGTTGACCCTCTGCCCGCGTCTTTCTAGAAGCGCGCTCTAGTGGGCCGTTAGCTCAGTTGGTAGAGCAACTGACTTTTAATCAGTGGGTCGCAGGTTCGAATCCTGCACGGCTCACCACTAATCAAAGGCTTGGGCAGAAATGCCCGGGCCTTTTGTCTTTTTGCGCACCACGAACGGGACCGGTTTCCATTGATCTTTGGGCAGAGGCATTGTCTGTGACAGGGCCTGCGCTAAAGTCCGTTCTCGCGGTGTGAATATCCTCCGGCAAGGGCGATCCCATGAAGACAGCAGCAATGGCCGTTCCCGGCGACATCACGAACCTGACGGGGGGCTATATCTATGATCTGCGTGTTCTTGAGGAATTGAGGAGCGCGGGGCGCGAGATCCGGTTGATCCGTTTGCCCGACGGTTTTCCCTTCGCCACCCCCTCGGATATGGACAGGGCGCTAAAGGCGCTGCAAGACCTGCCGGAGAGTTGCCCGGTCATCATTGACGGCCTTGCCTTTGGCGCACTGGAAACGGCCGGAGTGGCGCGGATCAAGGCGCCTATCGTGGCCTTGGTACATCACCCCCTTGCCTTGGAAAGCGGTCTTCCGGACGAGCAGAAGGACCATCTGTGGCGGACAGAGCGTGATAATCTACGCTTCGCGGCGCGTATCCTTGTGCCCAGTCCCCATACGCGGGCGAGTCTGATCGAGCAGTATGATGTACCCTCCGACAAAATTCATGTCGCATTGCCAGGGATCGCGCAGCCAAAGATCGAGGCCGGCGGGGGCGCGCACAAATCCGAACCGCCCCTAATTCTGTCGGTAGGCATCCTGCATCCGCGAAAAGGTCACGATGTGCTGATCGACGCACTGGCGCGGATTGCTGATCTGGAATGGCAGGCCAAAATTGTCGGCAACCCGTGGGAGAAAGGACATTCGGAAGCGTTGCAAGACCGCATCCTGCGTGCGGGTCTGGGAGATCGCCTGCATCTTGCGGGCCGCGTTTCAGATACGGAACTGGAAGGTCTTTATCGTCAAGCGGCTATTTTCGCTTTGGCCACCCGCTACGAGGGATATGGCATCGTCTTCAACGAAGCACTTGTCTATGGTTTGCCAATCGTATCCTGCCGGACGGGGGCAGTGCCCGATACGGTGCCCTTGCAAGCAGGGTTGCTGGTTGAACGGGATGATCCCGCTGCTTTTGCGGACGCGCTGCGCAGTTTGCTGACAACGCCTGACATGTATCAGGCCATGGCTGCAGAGGCGGGACGTTTCGGGGCGGGGCTGACCAATTGGTCGCAGACCGCCGATATCGCGGGCCAAGCGCTTGATGCGGCACTTGGGGCTGCCACATGACGTTACTTGCACGGGATGAGGCGGATCTGGCGCTGGCACAGAAAGCTGCTGCAAAAGCAGGCGCAATCCTGATGCGCTATTGGGCGGCCCCCGCACAGTTGGCGGTTACTCAAAAACGGGCTGGTGATTTCCTGTCTCAAGCTGATCTTGAGGCGGAATCCTGTCTGCGAGAGACCCTTTTGCAGGCAAATCCCGCCGATGGCTGGTTGGGCGAGGAAACCGGCGAAACAGTCTCTGTTTCGCGGCGGTGGATTGTCGATCCTCTGGATGGGACCACGAATTTCCTGCGCGGTATTCCTCATTGGGCCGTTTCGGTCGCGCTTGAGGTCGATGGTATCCGCAGGGTCGGCGTTGTGCATGATCCTGTGAAATCCGAGACCTTTTCCGCGCGTCTGGGGGGTGGTGCCAATTTGAACGGCCAACCGATAGAGGTGTCGGATACGGGTAAACTCGGGTCTGCATTATTCGGCACCGGGATACCTTTTGGCGAAATGGACCATATAGGCGATCATGCCAGCGATATCGCGCGTCTGATGCCCCATTGCGCAGGAGTGCGCAGGATGGGGGCGGCGGCTCTGGATCTGGCCTATGTCGCGGCGGGACGGTTGGACGGATTCTGGGAACGGCGGTTGCGCCCTTGGGACATCGCAGCGGGTCTGGTCATCCTGAAGGAGGCCGGTGCGCGTATCGAGGCGTTGGACATTGCCGACAGCCCGCAGAAATCGGGCACGGTCCTCACGGCAACGCCGCGCTTGTTCGGGGAATTTGCTGCTATTTTGCGTGCCTAGCCCGACAGGCGCGCGTAAAGATCGCCTGAGGGGGCCGCAGTTGGAAGGCCGGACAACCAGTCCTTGGTCGCACCCGCATCGCGCGATGCGTCCCACATGAACTGACCCGATTCCCCGAGTACGGGATTGAAACGATAGTCTCCCAACGTAGCCAGCCGGTCGATGACCGATAGTGTCAGCGCGGGAAGGCCGGGCAGGTATTCCACCGATATCATCTCGACCGGTTGGCTGAGGCCCGACAGCACCTCAAGCTCGAACCCCTCGACGTCGATCTTGATATAGCGGGGCATGCCTTCTTCTTCGATCAGTTTGTCCAGAGTTGTGACCCTGACCCTCTGGCTGCGGTCCCAGCGGACATGGCCGAAACCGGGGGAGGCCCCCGCTTGGGTTGCGAAATCCTCTTTCAGGGAGGACACTGTGGGGTGCAATGATGATACCACCATATTGGCAACGGTTTCGGCCCCCCCAGCAGCGGCTTCGACAAGGCGGATGTCGCGCGGCAGGGTCAGGCGTAAAAAGCCGGAAAAAGGCGCTTGCGGTTCCAATGCTACGACCCGCGCCCCTGCAGCGCGCATGGCGCGTGCACGGGTGCCGACATGTGCGCCCACATCGAACACCAGATCGCCCTCGTTCAACAGACCGCTGTAGAAACGGCGCAGGGGAACGGTTCTTAGGGGATTGTTATAGATCACCAAGGATCGCAGCAAACCCAACCAGACTGACAGTCCCAAACCTTTTCTCCCTGTTTGTGTATCTTAATCGTCGCCAGCGCAGGATCTAGCGCAACTTTGCATGCGTTCACCCCGTGTAAGCATAAGACCGCGCAAAACCGCGCGGCGTTTATGGAAATCCTGCGGGCGGGCTTGTCTGGCTGTATGTAACACTACTTTGACAGGGATATTTGGAATTTTGGTCGTCACATGAATGTTCTACAACCTGCCCGCATGGCAGAATCTTCTGTCATGTCTCCGCTTGCGCCGCGCGCAATCGAAAGATTGATGCGCGTCAAAAGTGACATACGGCTTGGCGTGCCTGTCGTGCTTTCGGCAAAAGGCGCTTGTGCAATTGTTGTTGCGTCTGAAGTGCTCAGCGCGGAACGCTATGCAGCTTTGATGAACGAAGGCGGCGTAGCAGAGATGGCGATGACGCGTCACCGTGCTATCATACTCGGTCTTAGAGATCTGCCCGCGGCGGATGTTCTGTGGTTCGGTATCCCGCAAAACGCGTCTCTTGGATGGTTAGCGGCACTTGCGGACCCGCAAGCCACCCCCCTGCCGATCGGTGGTGGGCAGATCGACATGACCCCGAAAACACATGCAGGCGACACGATCCATCACGCGGCGATCGCACTTGCGAAGTCCGCACAGCTTTTGCCCGCTGTTATTGTTCTGCTAGTCGCGGACGGCCATGCCGAGGCGTTGCGCCACGGCCTGTCGATCATTGATGCCACAGAGGTGTTAACCGAACTGGCACGCGAGCGTGTGCAGTTTCCCGTGTCTTCGGCGCGCTTGCCGATGTCTGTCTCCGAAGCCGGACGTGTTCATGTATTTCGACCCGATGATGGCGGAATCGAGCACTATGCGATCGAGATCGGTAAGCCTGATCCAAGCACTCCTGTGCTGGTCAGGCTACATTCGGCCTGCTTTACAGGTGATGTACTTGGCAGCCTGAAATGCGACTGCGGCCCGCAACTGCAGGCGTCTTGCGCGGCGATGGCCGAAACAGGTGCGGGTATTTTGCTCTATCTCAATCAGGAAGGCCGCGGCATTGGTCTTGCCAACAAGATGCGTGCCTATGCCCTTCAGGATCGCGGTCTGGATACGGTGGAGGCAAATCACCACCTTGGTTTCGATGATGATGAGCGGGATTTCCGTATCGGCGCAGCGCTTCTGTCGCGGCTGGGTGTCGCTTCGGTCAAGCTTCTGACAAACAATCCGGCCAAGGTTGCGATGCTGCGCGCGCAGGGAATTGACGTCGCCGAACGTGTTCCCCTTGAGGTTGGCAAGACCAAGCAAAACGCGTTCTATCTTGCGACAAAAGCAGCAAAGTCGGGACATCTGCTGAAATGAACGATACCACAGCCCTTTGGTGCACCGCTCCGTATCACGCCGAGATAAGGCCCGGCCTGATGGGAAGCGGCGTGCTGATCGAGACACTATTTTCGGGCATCAGCCGTGGCACGGAAAATCTTGTGGCCGGTGGGAATGTGCCGCTGTCCGAATACACGCGAATGCGCGGACCTGGCATGGAGGGGGAGTTTCCTTTCCCTGTAAAATACGGGTATTGTAACGTTGGGCGCGTTGCCGAGGGCGCATTGACAGGCCGGACGGTTTTCGCGCTTTTTCCCCATCAGACAAGCTATCGCTTGCCCGAAACTGCCCTGACGCTCTTGCCCGACGCGCTTCCGCCGGAGCGCGCAGTGCTGGCCGCCAACATGGAGACAGCGCTGAATATCCTGTGGGACAGTGGGGCAGGCGCTGGCGACAGTATTGCTGTCATTGGTGCAGGCGTGGTTGGGGCGCTTGTCGCCTATCTTGCCGCGCAGCTCCCCGGCGCGGATGTGACCCTGATTGATATCAACCCAGAGCGGGCAGCCCTTGCTGCGGCGCTTGATGTGCAATTCGCGTTGGCCGCTGCCGCACCGGAGGATTGCGATGTTGTGATCCACACAAGTGCGTCGGAATCCGGTTTGCATCTGGCCCTTGCGGTTGCAGGGCAGGAAGCAACCGTGGTCGAGGCAAGCTGGTACGGAGACAAGCACATCGCGGTCCCACTTGGAGGTGCGTTTCACAGCCGCCGTCTGCGCCTTGTCAGTTCGCAAGTCGGGCATGTCCCCGCGCCGCGCATGCCGCGCTGGACCTATGCCCGTCGCATCGGCAAAGCGCTGGAGCTTCTGCTTGACCCGCGCTGCGATGCGCTGATCAGCGGCGAGACCGCCTTTAGCGACCTGCCAAAAGCCTATGCAGGTATCCTTGCCGCGCCCGAAACTCTGTGCCACCGCATCCGGTATTGAAACCCATCTAAGGAACTGAAATGTACGCCGTCGAAGTTCGTGACCACATCATGATCGCCCACTCCTTTCCTTCGCCCCTGTTCGGGCCAGCGCAGGGGGTGCATGGCGCCACCTTTACCGTCGACGCCGCGTTTTTTGCCGCTGACATCGACGAACATGGTCTGGTCGTCGATATCGGACTGGCGATCGAAGCACTGGCCGAGGTCTTGGAGCCTTTGCGCTACAAGAATCTGGACGATTCGCCAGAATTCAAAGGCATCTTTACAACGACCGAATTCCTGTCGGGCCATATCTTCCACGAGATGGCAGCCAAGGTCCGCTCTGGCGCGTTGAAGGATGCGGGGCGTGTCAAGCGGTTGCGGATCACGCTGCATGAAAGCCATCTGGCACGCGGCTGGTTCGAGGCGGAGATCTGAACCATGGGTTTTTCCGCAGCATGGCTGGAGTTGCGCGAACCCGCCGACCATGCGGCGCGGGATAACGCTTTGCTGGCCGATGCGGCAATAGCAGCGGGTGAAAACCCCGTGATCGTCGATCTTGGATGCGGAACAGGATCGACGATACGGGCTTTTGAAGGCCGGTTGGCAAGACCTGCCGAATGGCGGTTGATCGACAATGATCCAGAACTTCTGGCCCATGCCGCAACCGCTGCGACGGGTCGCGATGACAGTGCTACGACCCACCGGATTGATTTGCGTGAACTGGACGCGCTGCCGTTACACGGGGCAGGTCTGGTCACAGCATCGGCCCTGCTGGATCTATGTTCACATGATTGGGTCAAGGCGCTGGCAGACCGGCTGTCACGTTACAAACTGCCTTTCTATGCCGCACTAAACTATGATGGTCAGATGGATTGGACCCCTGCTGATCCGGCGGATGCGATTGTGACGCGCGCTTTCAACACGCACCAACGCGGTGACAAGGGTTTCGGCCCAGCCTTGGGGCCTGATGCCGCCGATGCGATCGCCAAGATATTCACCGCTGCAGGCTATAGCGTGTTGCAGGCCGAAAGCCCGTGGCGGCTAGGCTCCTCAGAGGCGGCACTACAGCGCGAGCTTGTGACCGGTATTGCGGATGCTGCACATCAGGCTGGCGCGGCAGAGGCACTCGGCTGGGGCGCTTTACGCAGTGGAAACGTGGATAGCGCCGCTTGCCGTATCGGCCACCGCGACCTTCTGGCCTTGCCCGCTGGTGCCGCATGACTGGCCATCAAGGAGGACTGAAATGCATAGCGTGAACGTCACCCCCGCTGTCTGGGAACGCATCCTTGCGGTCCGTGCAGGGCAGGCTTGTCCATGCTGTGGTGATTGGTCAGCAGAGGAAAAATCTGCGCTGGCGTTATATGGCCCCCTCGCGCGGCGCGATCTGGGGCCTGTGACGGCTGCCCAGATCGGTCAATCGCTGGATGGTCGTGTTGCCACCGTATCAGGCGATGCGCGCGATGTGTCGGGGCCGGACGGTCTTGCACATTTGCACCGGATGCGGGCGCTTGTTGACGGCGTTGTCATCGGCGTTGGAACCGCCCTGCATGACGGATCGCGCTTGACCGTGCGGCTGTGTAGTGGCCCCAATCCGGCGCGAATCGTGATTGACCCGAAGGGGCGGCTTCCTGACGATGCGCCCGTGTTGCGCGCGGATGGTGCGCGCCGTGTGGTGATTCAGGCCTGTGATCGCCTGCGCCCTACCGGGGTCGAGATCATCCGCCTACCGTTGAAACGCGGTGTCATCCGCCCGCAAGACATCCTTGACGCACTGCACGATGCCGGTCTGTCCAGCCTGCTGATCGAAGGAGGTGGAATTACCATTGCAGGATTTTTGGAAGCAGGCCTGCTCACGCGCCTTCAGGTGGCTGTGGCCCCGTTGCTGATCGGGGCCGGACCAGCGGCGCTGACGACAGCCTCGCCCAGTCTGAAGCTTGCCGATTGCATCCGTCCCGATACACGCGTGTTCTCTTTGGGGTCGGATGTCCTGTTCGATTGCGGCCTGTCACCCACGGCTGCCGAGGCGACCCTGCCGGTCCACGACACGCCGCTCGCTGCGCCAAGACGTGCCGCCTCATATCTTTCCTGAAAACGTGATGACCCAGCCAGAGCTTGCTTGTGTCAGTTGGAATGTCCATCGCGGAAAGGGGCAAGATGGGCAGGTCGATCCATCCCGTACAGTGGATGTACTGCTTTCCGAAGTCGCGTTACCCGGCACCGAAATCCTTGTTCTTCAAGAAGCAGACGAGGATCACCGCCCGCATCGCGGCCTTCTGGATTTGTCACGGATCAAGGCGGAAACCGGTCTTGTGCATGCCCAATCCGAGGCCGGTTTGCGGTGGGGGCCGGAAAGTCACGGCTTTCTGGGGGTGATCCTGTTTCTTGCCCCGCACATCATGGTGCAGGATAGTGTTCTCCTGGACTTACCGGGCCATTGTCATCGCGGTGCTGTGGTTGTCGATGCAATGCGTGACGGCAGGCCGTTCCGGATTATCGGAACCCATCTGTCACTGGGTCAAGTCGCACGGATTGCCCAGATGCGGGTGATTGCCCAGCACTTGCGCCGCCGCCCGCCACGACAGACGATTCTGATCGGCGATCTGAACGAGTGGCGGCCTTGGGGTGGTTTGGCCCTGTCCCCGCGCCTTTTGGGGCAAAGGTTGCATGGTCCGGCCCGCGCCACCTTTCCCGTTGGGCGCCCCTTCCTGCCACTGGACCGTATCATGACAACAGAGCCTGGGCGGGTGACGGGCATGGATGTTCTGGACGGGAAGGGGATTCGCCTGGCCTCTGATCACCGCCCTCTCGCGGCAAAGGTCATGCTGGGCGAAGCAGCGGTTTGATCTGGTCCATCCAGCGGACCAGCACAGGCGCGGCAATCATCGGTCCTGCGACTGGCACCAGCCAGATTGCGGCCTCCGGATTGAAAAGCACGGCCATGCCAACCAAGGCAAAGCCCGTTGCTGCCTCTGCAAATCCCGTAGGCAAGCGTACACCCCGCGTCACAGGTTGTTTCCATCCGCAATCCGCGCCGGCCAGTACAGCAAGAACCGATGCCGTGTGATGCAACATCACGATGGGCGCCAACAGGCTGGACAGCAGCAATTCCCCCCCGAACGCACGCAGGGCAATGCGTCGCCGCCATGCCGTGGCCCCACGTCCCGCCAGCCGCCAAAGACCGGAAAGCTTGGGGAGCAGCAGTATCGCAAGGATCAGCACGAAGGGCAGGGGACTTTCCAGAACGACAAGACCTGACCCCATCAGGACCACAAGCGCCAGCCAGACGGGTGCCGCCAGAAAGCTGAAAATGCCCGATGCAATATGCAACCTGCTAAGCGGATTCAGGCCCCGCGTGGCAATCAGCCGGATATGTTGCAAATTTCCCTGACACCAGCGTCTGTTGCGCCGGTGAAAAGAGGCCAGTTCCTGCGGCCCGTCTTCGGCGCTGCCGACTGCGTCGGGGTCAAAGGCCACGGCCCAGCCTGTGCGTCGGACAAAGGCGGCCTCGATGAAGTCATGGCTCAGGATATCGCCACCAAAGGGAGCCGGCCCGCTCAGGCGGGGAAGGTGGGCAGCGGCGGCAAAGGCCGCTGTGCGGATCAGCGCGTTGTGACCCCAATAGTTGGCCGTATCGCCTGTCCATGCTGCCAGCCCCGCTGAAAACGGGGGCCCAAGCAATCGCGACGCTGTGCGTTGCACCTGACCGAACCGGCTTTGTGCCGGAACAAGCGTCATTCCTGCCTGTAAAAGACCAAGACCGGGCTGGCTTTCCATCCGCCAGATCATCCGCGCCAGCCTTGCCCCGCTCATCCGGCTGTCAGCATCCAGAACAAGCATTTGGGCATAGGCACGCCCTTCGCGGTCAAACCACTCGGCAATGTTTCCGGGCTTGCGTCCGGTATTCTCATACCTGCGCCGATAGGAAATCCTTCCGTCCGCGATCAGTGGAAGCAATGCAGCTTCCTCGGCCGCGACTGCATCCTGTCCGAACGTGTCCGATAGAACGATCAGTCTGGTGTGGCCCGTCAATCCGGCCTTGCTGATCTGGCGCGACAGTTCCAACATGGACCCTGCCACCTTTTGCGAATCTTCGCGGCAAAGCATCATCAAAACAGCCGTCTGACCGGCGGGCTGCCAGTTTTCCACTGGTTTAGAGGAAGCAGGAAGAGGACAGAGAAGACCGGTCAACGACGTCGCGGCGCCGCCCGAAATCCATAGAAGGCTTGGTACGACCAGTGCCATTGCCAGAACCGACCAGACCGTCCAGTCAGCAATGTGAAAGGCGACACAAAAGGATACCGCACATGTCATACCGATTGTCAGCGTAATAAAGACGCGGCGCGCTGCGGGAACAGCCGTCCTGCGCCTGAGCGGCGTCGCTGTCGCGCGGGCGCGCAGAATGTCTGACTGTCTTGCTTGAAACGTCACGGGCGGGCCATGTCCTTTTTGCTGCCACTTGCGGCCTGATCAGTCCTTGCGGGGCCACATCCGCTCGAACACCCCGTCACGTTTTATCAAGGCATGCTGCAATGCTGCGCCGATATGCATGGCAACAAGAATGACCAGCGCCCAAGCGCCTGCGTAGTGCAGCGACTTCGCCGCATTCGCCACGGCATCCGACTTGGGAAGCAAGGTCCCAATTCCCATCGCGTCCAGCAACTCGATCGGGAAACCACCCGAGCGAACACGCACGTAGCCCGAGATCGGCATAATCACGATGAGGGTGTACAGAAACGCATGTGTCCAGAAAGCGACGCGCCGCTGCCAGAGTGGCAGGCCCTGCGGCAATTTCGGTGGCGGGTTGCGCCAACGGTAAAGAAGACGCGCAGTCACAAGAAGCCCGACGATGACACCAGTGTTTTTGTGGAATATAAAAAGGCTGTTTTGAAGGGATCGCCCCAGCCCCTCCTGCACCATCAGGGCGCCGACAGGGATCATGGCCAAAACGAGTGCTGCAACAGTCCAGTGCAGCCAGCGCGCAGGTGCCTTGTAATGATCCTGTTGCAGCTTCATGCCTTCCTCGGTATCCCCAACAACAGCAAGTAGTCGGCCAAGGCCCACGGTCAAGTTTTGCGCAATTTGGGCTTCGCTATAGCCCGCGCAGCACCAGCCGTTTCCAGCCATCTTGACTGCGCTTGCAGGGCTCTATCTTTGCTGGATGAACAACTTGCCGCAAATGGCCAACTCTTTCGGAAATATCGCCGTTTTGCGGCCTAGAACCGGTCTTTTGCTCGGTTTTTCGGCGACTCTTGCCGTCATGTGCGGGCTGCATGTTGTTCTGTTTCCCGCAGAACCGGAAGCTTTCTTCGCCTTTGCGCTGTTCATAACGGGGTCGTTATTGCTGTGGGTCAAGCTGCCGGTGCATTACCCGCACCCGCAGTTCGGGGCTTGCAACACCGTGACCCTCCTGCGCGCGGGCCTCGGCGCAAGCCTTCTTACGCCACTTCTTACGGGCGATACGGCGACAGCGCCAATCGGTGATTGGGCTGTTGTCGTTATCTCTGCCTGTGCCTTGTCGCTCGATGGCGTGGATGGCTGGTTGGCGCGACGCAGCGGGCTGGCTTCCGCCTATGGCGCGCGCTTCGATATGGAAGTCGACGCCGCCCTTGCTTTGATCCTCGCGCTGCATGCCTTTGCGGATGGTATGGTCGGGCCGATTGTTCTGGTTCTGGGGTTGATGCGCTATGCCTTTGTCGCATCGTCCTATTCGTTTTCCTGGCTCTCGGCCCCGTTGCCCGACAGGTTCGGGCGCAAACTGGTCTGCGTCGTTCAAATTGCCGCGCTGATCGCCTTGCAACTGCCACTTCTACATGAGGCACTGGCGCAGTGGATCGCTTTTGGCGCAGCGCTGGCCCTGATCTGGTCCTTCGGGCGCGACACGATCTGGCTCTGGAGGCACAGGCCGTGATGTCGGTAACGCCTCGCAGGGTGGGAGCAGCGATGCTTGCAGCACTTGTGCTGCATCTTGTCCTGATCCAGCCAAACCACCCTGCGGCCATGACGCCCGCGGCATTGTTTGTTCTGGCTCTGGAATGGCCTTTGCTGCTTCTGACTTTGCCGGTGATCGGTGACGGCCGGATCGGACGCTTGATGCGCGCGACCCTTGTAGCGGTTCTAGTGGTGATCGTCTTCCTGAAATCTGCCGATTTCGCGATGTTCACTGCTTTCACGCGGGGCTTCAATCCGGTGGGCGACATGCCGCTGATCGCAGCAGCTTTCAGGCTGACGATGGGATCAATCGGCTTGGTTGCGGCTATCGGGGCGGCTGGCGCGACCATCCTCGGCGTTGTGTTGGTTGCTGCCGTTCTGTGGTGGGCCATGGGTGTCTGGGCCCGTCTGCCGCTACCGCGCCCTGCGCGGATCGTTGCGGGTGGCGGCGCAGTTCTGGCGCTGGGTCTCGCGGTGGCCGATATCGGCTCTATCATGGCGCGATGGCCCATTCCGTTCAATCCGCCCGGCACAGCGTTCACCGCCCGCGTCGGGGTCGAGCGTGTTGCGATGATTGGCAGGACCCTTGGCGATCTGCGGGCGTTCAACGAACTGGCGCGAAACGACCCCTATGCTGACCGTGCCGATTTGCTGGACAGGATCGACCGCGACGTTCTGGTGCTGTTCGTCGAAAGCTATGGCCGCACCAGTATGGATACTCCTTTCTACGCGGACCAGCATCGCCCATTGCTCAGTGATGCGACCCGCAGGCTGGACGGTCTAGGACTCGAGATGCGCTCGGCCTTTCTGACGTCGCCTACGCGCGGGGGGCAAAGCTGGCTGGCCCATGCCACATTTGCCAACGGTATGCGTGTTGACGGGCAGGCGCGATATCAGGCGGCTATGGCCAGCGGGCGCGAAACATTGTTCCACATCGCAGCGCGCTCCGGTTTTCACACCGCTGCCGTGATGCCAGCAATTACGCTGGACTGGCCCGAATCCGCGTTGATGGGGTTTGACACTGTCTTGCCCGCGAAAGATCTGGGATATCGCGGATTGCCCTTCAACTGGGTGACCATGCCCGACCAGTTCACGTTGGCAGCTATAGATCGGCTGTTGCGCGATGAACCTTCCGGTCGCAACCTCTTCGCGCAGGTGGCGCTGATCTCGTCCCATGCGCCATGGGTGCCGATCCCGCAACTGATCCCGTGGGAGGATATCGGCGACGGCACCGTCTTCAACGAGATGGCACAGTCCGGAGACCGCCCTGATGTTGTCTGGCGTGATCACGACAGGGTGCGCGCCCAGTACCGTCAATCCATCACCTACGCGCTGGAAACTGTCGTGGAATACGCCGCGCGTCATGCCGCGAATCCGCCCTTGATCATTGTGCTCGGTGATCATCAGGCGGCAGGCTTCATCGCATTGGACGAGCGACCTGATGTGCCCGTGCACCTGATCGGCCCACCCGACCTGCTGGACAATATCGCTGACTGGGGCTGGACGTCGGGTTTGATCCCCGCCAGCGGCGCGCCCATTCTTCCGATGGAGGCAATGCGCGACATGATCCTTGATGCTTTCACAACGGAACCGCCTGCAGGGGCCAACCTGTTTGGCATCACACCGGTCAACGGAGGGTAGTCGCGCCATGACCCGCCCTCGCTTCATGCAAGCCTTGCGTCTGGTCGTGACGCTATCGATCCTTTTCCTGTTATGGCAGAGCTTTGACGGTGCTACGGCTATGTCGTTGGTTGTTTCGGCTGATCCGCTCTGGCTGCTGGCGGCCTGCGCTGCGTTGACAGGGCAGACGGTTCTATCCGCCTTGCGCTGGCGTTTGACCGCGCAGCATCTGGGGCAATCGTTCCCTGTAGGGCACGCAGTGCGAGAATATTATCTGTCGTTACTGGTAAATCAGTCCCTGCCCGGTGGTGTCGTGGGTGATGCCAGCAGGGCAGTCCGCGCGCGGCACGAGGCGGGATTGAAGCGCTCAGGGCAAGCCGTGGTATTCGAGAGGCTGGCAGGGCAGTTGATGCTCTATCTCGTGACGATTGCAGCGGTCACCTATGTCTGGATCACCGCGGTTGAGCCGGCCTTGCCCGGTTGGGTGCTGCGAATGATCGCTCTTGCTGCACTGGGGATGCTGGTTGCAGCGATCAGTCTGTGGTGGATGGGGCGGGGTGAGAATGCCTCCTCTCGTCAGCTTGGTGACTGGACCGCAGCATTCGCCAGCGCTGTGCTGGCACCTGATGTGCTGCCGCGTCAGGTCATGCTGAGCCTTGGAACCACGCTTCTGAACTTGCTGGCTTTTGCCCTTTGCGCGCAGGCAGCGGGCACAACCCTGCCATTGACGGGTGTTATGATCATTGTGCCGCTGATCTTGTTCACCATGTTGATACCGATCTCGGTCAGCGGTTGGGGCTTACGTGAAGGGGCCGCTGCCGCGCTGTTTCCCGTCATTGGGGCGACGGCAACCGAGGGCTTTGCAGCCAGCGTCGCATTCGGTGTGATGTTTCTGGTCAGCACGCTGCCGGGCGTGCCCTTTCTACTGATGCGCTCAACATCCGATCTGGCCTCAACAGGCTCTGATTCAGGGCAAATCGCCGGCAGGGATCATCCCGAAGAAAGCCCCTCCTGACCAAATACCAAACCACGACAGCCCATCGACATCATGCTCGGTGCCAAGCTCGGCCAGACGGTAGAAGCTTTTGCGGTCTATCAGCGCCTCAAGCCCGTCCCTTACCATGACATAGGGCGAAGGCTCGCCGGTATCCGGGTCGCGCACAAAGCGGAGCGGTGTTTCCGGTCCAGCAGTGACGCTGTCGCCCACATTGGTGTGGAATGTCAGTTGTTGGTCGTGATCCGTGCCGGTTGTATCGAAATCAACGGCAACGAAAGGCGCGTCATCAACGGTGATCCCGACCTTTTCAACCGGCGTGACAAGGAAATACTTGTCACCATCCTTCCGGAGAATGGTCGAGAACAGTCTGACCAGACCAGGCCTGCCAATAGGCGTTCCCTGATAGAACCATGTGCCATCCCGTGCGATCCGCATGTCCAGATCGCCACAAAAGGGCGGGTTCCACAGATGCACAGGGGGCAAGCCCCGCCCTTTGGCTGCCTTCACAGAGGCAGCAATGCCTTCTGCAGAAGGGGTCACGATCATTTGTCCGCTCATTGCTTTTGCCATTTCCCTTTCGCGCGATACTATCATCATAAAGACATAGTTCTCAAAGGAGGGATTGTCATGTCCGATCACGCCGATCTGGTCGCAGGTATCGAGGCGCTTGAGGACAAGCTGGCGCAGGCAAGGGCCTCGATCACCCGACGTTTTATCGGGCAGGAGCGGGTCGTCGACCTGACTCTGTCGGCCCTTCTATGCGGCGGGCATGGCCTTCTGATCGGTTTGCCCGGTCTGGGAAAAACCCGATTGGTCGAAACGCTGTCAACCGTGATGGGCCTGAATGGAAACCGTGTGCAGTTCACGCCCGACCTGATGCCCGCAGATATTCTCGGCTCCGAGATACTCGAAACAGATTCTGAAGGTCGCCGTGCGTTCCGCTTTGTGGAAGGTCCAATTTTCTGCCAACTTTTGATGGCGGACGAGATAAACCGCGCCAGCCCGCGCACGCAATCTGCCCTGCTTCAGGCGATGCAGGAACGGCGTGTTACGGTGGCTGGGCAAGATCGTCCCTTGGGCAAGCCGTTCCATGTGCTTGCGACACAGAACCCCATTGAGCAGGAAGGCACCTATCCTCTGCCCGAAGCGCAGCTTGACCGTTTTCTGGTGCAGATAGACGTAGAATATCCCGACCGCGCGACCGAGCGTGATATCCTGATCGCCACCACCGGCGTCGCCGAGGAAGAGGCGCACGAGGTCTTCAGCGAGACCGAGTTGCTTGAGGCACAGACATTGCTGCGCCGGATGCCTGTGGGCGATGCCGTGGTGGAATCGATCCTTGATCTGGTGCGCGCCTTCCGTCCCGAAGATGCAACCGCCGATGACCGTGTGCGCCAGACCGTGGCTTGGGGCCCTGGTCCGCGTGCGGCGCAGGCGCTGATGCTTACTGTCAGGGCGCGCGCCTTGCTTCAGGGTCGTCTGGCCCCCTCGGTTGAGGATGTGGTTGCAATGGCGCGTCCGGTGCTGACACATAGGATGGCCCTGAATTTTGCCGCCCGCGCCCGTGGCGACACCCTGACTGGCCTGATCACCGAAACGGCCACCCGCATCACGCGGATTGAGGCGGCTGCGTGAACTATCCCCTGACCCTGCGCGCAAGAGCCGAGGCCGAGGCGGCACGGTTTCCACCGCTTCTGGCACGGGCCGACCATTTGGCAGGCACCGTGCTTCTGGGGGAGCACGGTCGCCGTCGTGCGGGACAAGGGGATGATTTCTGGCAGTACCGTCCTGTCCAGCAAGGCGATCCGGTGCGAATTATCGACTGGCGCCGCTCGGCACGCGGTGACACGCAATTCGTGCGCGAACGCGAATGGCAGATAGCCCAAAGCGTTATGCTCTGGGTTGATCAGGCTGCGTCGATGCGCTTTACATCAGACCCCAACCTGCCTGAAAAGACCGATCGGGCGCGCCTTCTGGCGCTGTCTGTCGCTGTACTTCTGGTGCGTGGCGGTGAACGTGTCGGGTTGACTGGAACAACCCTGCCGCCGCGCCGTGGCAACGCCCAGTTGCTGCGCCTGGCCGAGATGTTCTCGAAAGATGACGACGCCGACTACGGCATCCCCGAAGCGCGGGCGATGATACCGCTAGCACGGGCGATGTTCGTATCCGATTTTCTGTCCGACATTGCACCAGTGCAGGCGGCGCTGACCAAAGCGGCGGATCGCGGTGTGCGCGGCGTGTTGTTGCAACTGCTCGATCCCTCGGAAGAAGCATTTCCTTTTCAAGGCCGTACGATCTTTGAAAGCGTAGGTGGCACAATCGCGCATGAAACCCTGAAAGCGGGCGATCTGCGCGGCCGGTATCTGGACCGCCTGACGGAACGCAAAGCAGCCTTGGCAGATCTGTGCGCGGCAACAGGTTGGCAGTACCAGTGCCACCATACCGATGCCTCGGCGCAATCCGCGCTTCTGCGGATCTGGCGGGCACTGGAACGGGGGGCGGGCACATGATGTTTGGACCCATCGGTTTTGCAGCGCCGTGGCTATTGCTGGCTTTGCTGGCCCTGCCGATCCTGTGGATTATCTTGCGTGCTGTCCCGCCCGCCCCGATCCGCCGCCGTTTTCCTGCGGTGGCACTGCTGTTGGGGCTGAAGGATGATGAAACGGTTACGGATAGAACCCCGTGGTGGCTGTTGCTGCTGCGGATGCTGGCTGTTGCGGCCGTGATTATCGGGCTGGCCGGTCCGGTGCTCAATCCGCAAGCCGATCGCGACGTCGGAACAGGCCCTGTTCTGATCGTCATGGATGGCGGTTGGGCTGGCGCGCAAGACTGGAACAGTCGTGCCGAACTGGCAGACCGGTTACTGGCAGAAGCTGGACGCGAGGGGCGCACGGCGGCGGTTCTGCGTTTGACTGCGCCCGAGGAACCCGCCTTCCAGTCTGCCGAACTCTGGCGCAGCAGGTTGGCGGGGCTGGCCCCGCAACCCTGGCAGGCAACACCCGAGATGGTTGCACGTGCTGTCGAACTCCTGCCCGAAGGCGGCTTCGAGACACTGTGGTTCACCGACGGGCTGGCATTTGATCAGCGCGATGAGCTTCTAGAAGCCTTGGAAAGCCGCGGCCCTGTGCGTGTATTTGCTTCAGGGCGCAGCCCGCTTGCGCTGTTGCCTGCGGTCTATCAGGACGGTGTGTTGGAACTTTCCGCTCGCCGCGCTGGACAGGGGCCGGAACAGGAACTGAGCATCGCGGCTCACGGACTTGATCCCGCAGGCGTCCCGCGTATTCTGGCTACCTTGCCGCTGGTTTTCGACAGCGGCGAAACTGAGGCTCTTACCGAGGCCAGCCTGCCCGCCGAATTGCGTGCCCGTATTACCCGTTTCGAGATCGAGGGCCTCCGTAGCGCAGGGGCTGTGGTTCTGTCAGATGACAGTCTCAGCCGTCGCGAGGTTGCGCTGGTCGCCGGTCGTGCGGATCGCGAGGGGTTGGAGCTGCTCTCGCCGCTGCACTATCTCCGTCAGGCGCTGGAGCCGAATGCCGATCTGCTGGAGGGTGGCGTTGCCGATGTGCTGCCTGCCAATCCCGATGTCATCATTCTTGCCGATGTAGCTACCTTGTCACCATCCGAGGAAGTGTCGCTGCTGGAATGGATTGATGGTGGCGGATTGTTGCTGCGCTTCGCTGGACCCCGCCTTGCTGCCAGCGAAGTCAGCCGGACCGAGGAAGACCCCTTGATGCCTGTGCGTTTGCGTGCGGGCGGCCGGTCGGTTGGCGGCGCCATGAGTTGGGGTGATCCCAAGACCTTGGCCCCATTCAACGAAGACAGTCCGTTCTTCGGCCTGCCGATCCCCTACGATGTGACGATCTCGGCGCAGATCATGGCGCAGCCTGATCCGACCTTGGCCGACCGTGTCATTGCACAACTGACGGATGGCACGCCGCTTGTCACCCGCAAGACCATCGGTCAGGGGCAGGTTGTTCTTGTACATGTGACGGCCAATGCCGAATGGTCCAGCCTGCCGCTTTCGGGCCTGTTTGTGCGGATGCTCGACCGTCTTGCGGTATCGTCGCTGGGGCAGGGGATGGAAGCCGACGAGTTGGAGGGTACGATCTGGCAACCGGTGACTGTGCTTGACGGTTTCGGCCGTGTGCAGGACGCACAGACCTTGCCGGGTGTCGATGGCGCTTTGCTTTTGTCGCAACCGCTTGGCGCTGATCTGCGTCCCGGTCTCTATGATGGCGGGGATCGCCGTATTGCCCGCAATGTCATGACCGCCGAAAGTGTACTGACCATGGCGACATGGCCCGCGCGGATTCCGGTTGAAGGGTTGGCGCGTCCGACGGAAACTCCGTTGGCTGGTTATCTTTTGGCGACGGCTCTGGCTTTGCTTCTGGCCGATGTGATTGCCTCGCTTGCTTTGTCGGGGCGCTTGCTGCGCGCGCGCGGTGTGGCGGCGCTGCTGGCGGCAGTCATGCTGCTACCACAGGACGCGGTGGCGCAGCAGGGAACGTTAGCCGAAGACGAGTTTGCCATCGCGGCAACATCCGAATTGCGACTTGGCCATATCCTGACCGGCGATGCGCGGCTTGATGACATGGCGCTTGCAGGGTTGCGCGGCCTGTCCGAGACATTGTTTTTCCGAACTTCGGTCGAGCCAGCAGAACCGATGAGCGTCAATCTCGAAACCGACGAGATCGGCCTTTTCCCTTTCCTCTACTGGCCGATCACACCCGATCAACCGACGCCATCCACCGAAGCCTATGAAAAGCTGAACCGCTTTCTGCGCTCTGGCGGGATGATCCTGTTCGATACCCGCGATGCCGATGTGGCCGGATTTGGCGCTGCCAGCCCAAATGGACGAAAGTTGCAGCAACTGGCCGCACCGCTGGATATTCCAGCATTGGAGCCGATCCCCGAAGACCACGTGATCACGCGGACATTTTATCTGCTGCAGGATTTTCCGGGCCGTCACATGGCCCGCGATGTCTGGGTCGAGGCGTCACCGGCTGATGCCGAAAGGATCGAAGGCATGCCGTTTCGCAACCTAAATGACGGTGTAACGCCGGTCGTGATCGGTGGCAATGATTGGGCTGCCGCTTGGGCTTTGGATAACCGCGGCAATGCCCTGTTTCCGGTGGGCCGCGGCTTTGCCGGTGAAAGGCAGCGCGAACTGGCCTATCGTTTCGGGATCAATCTGGTGATGCATGTGCTGACAGGTAACTACAAATCCGATCAGGTCCATGTGCCCGCGCTTCTGGACAGGTTGGGTCAATGACGGGACAGATTATCTTTGACCCGCTTCTGCCTTGGCTGATTCTGGCTATTCTTGGCGGTATTGTCCTGTTGGCAGCGGGACTTGCTCTTGCGCGTGGCCTGAAGGGCTGGTCCCTGCGCTTTCTGGCAGGCGCCGTCGTTCTGGCGGCCTTGTCCGGTCCAAGCTGGCAGGAAGAAGACCGTGCGCCATTGTCCGATATTGTGCTGATGATGGTAGACGGCTCGTCCAGCCAGGCACTGGGTGACCGCGCTGAAAGAACTACGACCGCCGCCGATGCTCTTGAGCAGCAACTTAAATCGCGGGCCAATACCGAGGTGCGCCGGATCGAAGTGCCTGACGGCGACGGGGATAGCGGCACCTTGTTGATGACAGCTTTGAACGATGCGCTGGCGCAAGAGCCGCGCGGACGTATTGCGGGGATCGTGGCGCTGAGTGATGGGCATATACATGACATGGACCGGGCCCCCGATCTGCCTGCCCCTTTGCATCTGCTTCATACCGGCCTGCCCGATGACTGGGACCGGCGTCTGATTGTCGAGAATGCACCGGCTTTCGCTATTCTGGGCGAACCTGTGACTCTGACCCTGCGGATCGAGGATATGGGCGCCCTTCCCGAAGATGCGACCTCGGCACCGCTTGATATCTCGGTCGATGGCGCAGAGCCGCAGCGCTATGATGTCGAGATCGGGCGGTCCTTTGAATTACCTGTGACGCTGCCCCATGGCGGGCGTAACGTGATCCAGTTCACGGTTCCCGAAGCCGAAGGCGAATTGACAGATCGCAACAATACAGCCTTGGTGCAGATTAACGGCGTGCGTGACCGGTTACGCGTGCTTCTGGTATCAGGGCAGCCGCATGCCGGCGGGCGAACATGGCGCAACCTGCTGAAATCCGACAGCTCGGTTGATCTGGTGCACTTCACCATTCTACGTCCGCCAGACAAGCAGGATGGGGTGCCGGTCTCGGAATTGTCCCTGATCGCTTTCCCCACGCGCGAACTGTTTATGGAGAAGATCGAGGATTTCGATCTGATTATCTTTGACCGCTACAAACGGCGCGGAATCCTGCCCTCGCTCTACCTTGAGAATGTGGCGGAGTATGTCCGTAATGGTGGTGCCGTTCTGGTCGCCGCAGGACCTGATTTCGCAACAGCGGCCTCTCTCTATCGCTCGCCGCTATCAACCGTCTTGCCGGCGCGCCCGACAGCGCGCGTGATCGAGGAAGGCTACGTGCCCGAAATAACCGATCTGGGGCAACGTCATCCTGTGACAGCGGGTCTCGCGCCCGAAAGTGACGAACCATGGGGCCGGTGGCTGCGCCAGATTGATCTTGAGACAGAGCGCGGCAATGTTGTGATGTCCGGTGTGGACGACCGCCCCCTGCTGATCCTTGACCGTGTCGACGAGGGGCGCATCGCGCTTCTGGCTTCTGATCAGGCATGGCTCTGGGATCGTGGCTATGAGGGCGGTGGCCCTCAACTGGAATTGCTGCGGCGCCTTGCCCATTGGATGATGAAGGAACCCGAACTCGAGGAAGAGGCGATATGGGCCGAGGCTGTCGGTCAAAGGATGCGAATCATCCGGCGGACGCTCGAAGACAGCGCAGGCCCTGTCACGGTGATAACGCCAAGCGGTGAAGAGGTTGAGGTGCCCTTGACCGAGATCAGTCCCGGGCGGTTCGAGGCAGAATATGAAGGGCCTGAAATCGGGCTTTATCGTCTGGAAAACGGTGATCAATCTGCGGTTATCGGTCTTGGCCCTGCCGCACCCCGCGAGTTTGAAAGGACCATAGCCACCGGCGACGTGATGCAACCCGCGATCGACAGTTTCCGCGGTGGTGTCCTGCCCCTGGTCGAAGGCCTGCCGTCAATCCGCGAGGTCAGCGCGGGACGCCCTGCCGCAGGTCGCGGTTGGATCGGTCTGACCCCGCGCGAGGCTTTCGAGACACGTGATCTGCGCCAGACGCCATTGCTTCCGGCTTGGCTGGTCTTGCTGCTGGCCTTAGCACTGATCGTGGGAGCTTGGCTGCGCGAGGGGCGTCGCTAGGCGTTCAACGCTCAAGGACGACCCTTGTTATCTGATCCGACCATCCGTCACGTGCGCATCTGGTGCGGATGAAAACTTCTTTCGTACCGTCGGGGATCATCACATTGTTCAGGCTGCGGGTGAAGGGTTGCTCGTTCACATGGGGATGCAGCAACTGGCGCCAGCCCAGCCTGTTGCCTTGGCTGTCCTGTATTTCCCAGCCATCGGCGAAATGGTCCCAGCCGGAATCAGGGTGGCTAATGGTGACTTCAAAGCGCCAGCCCATTCCTGCCAGTCCCGTCGTTACGCCAACCACAGCAGGAGAGTCTGCGCGAACCTGCAAAGCGGAAAGCAGCAAGGCTGCCAGGGGTAAGATTGTGGAATGTGTGATCATGGTGTGTATCTAGCAGTCCGAAGCATGAAAGAGGCGTCACGTCTGCGTGTAGCCCAAACCGTCGGTTTGTTGTGTCAGAATCGCACGGGATTGGGATGCGAACTCGCGCCGCCACAGCACAGCCAACGTGACCAGCGTTGTCAGGACGAGAGGCCATGCGCCGACGAGCCATGCCGCACTTGCCAATGCAAAATAGACCGAGCGCAGACCGCGATTGAAACTGCGCGCCGCGGTGATGTTGACCTCGGCAGCTTTGGAGGCCCTAGGAAAGGCGCTGGGATCGTCGGCTTCGTTGGGCACAGCCGCAATCAGGATCGCGCAATACCCGAACAACCGGTGCGACCAGACGAATTTGAGGAAGGCATTGGACAGCAGGAACAGGGTCACCAGCAGCTTGACCTCCCAGACGAAAATCGGGTCGCTGGTCATTGTCAGATCGCTGGCCACTCCTTGCAGTCTTTCGGCATTGCCGACCAGTGCCAGACCGCCGCCGATGGCGATCATTGTTGCAGAGGCAAAGAAGGAGGCCCCCTGACGCAGCGTGCTCAGCACTTGCGCGTCAAACATCCGTGTCTGGCGGCTGACCATCATCCGCATCCATTCGCGCCGGTATTCGGCCATCAGGATCGATACGGACGGACGTCGGCCCCCCAAGGCCTCGATCCGCCACCCGATCAGGAACCAGCCCCCGAACAAAAGGGCAAGTCCCGCAATATCCAGCGGTCCGAACAATCCAAGGCGGTCCATCCATGTCATAGGCGAATCCTAACTGGTCACATCGGCACTTGCCAGATAGGATAAATTGGTTATATTTTTTTACCAATACGCAGGAGGAGCATCATCTATGGACATGCCGACCCCGAATCCCGTTATTCTGGCCAAGAAACCCCAACTGGTCGAGCGTTTGTTGCGCGTGCTGCCTCGGGATGCGGTTATCCATCTTGAGGCCGAAACCCGCGCCTATGAATGCGATGCCCTGACGGCCTATCGTTGTCCGCCGATGGTGGCGGTTCTGCCATCCACCACGCAGGAAGTCTCGGATATCCTGCGGATCTGCCACGAGATGGGTGTGCCGGTCGTGCCCCGCGGGTCGGGCACGTCGCTGGCGGGGGGCGCATTGCCGACAGCCGATTGTCTGATCCTTGGCGTGGCCCGTATGAATGCTGTTCTCGAAACCGACTACGAGAACCGGTTTATTCGCGTTCAGTCAGGCCGCACAAACCTGAGCGTGACGGGCGCGGTACAGGAAAGCGATTTCTTCTATGCGCCCGATCCGTCCAGCCAGTTGGCCTGCGCGATTGCGGGCAATATCGCGATGAATTCGGGCGGGGCGCATTGCTTGAAATACGGTGTAACGACCAACAACCTGATGGGTGTCACGATGGTGCTGATGGATGGCACCGTGGTCGAGATTGGCGGCGCGCATCTGGATGCCGGCGGGCTGGACCTGTTGGGTGTCATCTGCGGGTCCGAGGGTCAGTTGGGCGTCGTGACCGAAGCAACCTTGCGTATCCTGCGAAAGCCCGAGGGCGCGCGCCCCGTCTTGATGGGTTTCGACAGCAACGAGGTGGCGGGCGAATGTGTCTCGGACATCATCAAGGCCGGTGTTCTGCCGGTGGCAATCGAGTTTATGGACCGCCCTTGCATCCGCGCAACCGAGGCGTTCGCCAAAGCGGGCTATCCCGATTGCGAGGCGCTGCTGATCGTCGAGGTGGAAGGCTCGGATGCCGAGATTGACGAGCAGCTTGACAAGATCATCGCCATTGCACGGCGGCACCATCCTGTCGAGCTGCGCGAAAGTAAATCCGCCGATGAAAGCGCGCGTATCTGGCTGGGGCGCAAATCGGCCTTCGGGGCGATGGGACAGATCAACGACTATATGTGCCTGGATGGCACGATCCCCGTTAGCCAACTGCCCTATGTGCTGCGCCGGATTGGCGAGATGAGCAAGGAATACGGGCTGGACGTGGGCAATGTGTTCCATGCCGGTGATGGCAATATGCACCCGCTGATCCTGTTCGATGCCAACAAGCCTGGTGATTTGGAACTATGCGAGGCGCTGGGCGCCGATATCCTCAAGCTGTGTGTGGAAGTCGGCGGTTGTCTGACCGGCGAACATGGCGTGGGGATCGAGAAACGCGATCTGATGGTGGATCAATTTGCGCCCGACGATCTGGACATCCAGATGGCGGTCAAGGATGTATTCGATCCGCAATGGCTGCTGAATCCGGCCAAGGTTTTCCCGCTGGCCGCATCCGACGCGCGGCGTGCGGCCTGACAGAAGAACCGGGGGGCCAGCCCCCGGTCGCCCGGAGTATTATGGCGAGATGAAAATGATCACACCCCGGACCGAGGCCGAGTTGGCAGAACTGATTGCAGGTGCCAAGCAGCCCATGCAGGTGATCGGCGGCGGGACACGTTCTGCGATGGCGCCGCGCGCGGATATTCTGACGTCGCGGGGCCTGTCAGGGATTTCGCTTTACGAGCCGGGATCGCTGACCTTGGTGGCACAAGCTGGCACCGCGCTGTCGGATATCGAAGCGGCGCTTGAGGCCGAGGGTCAATGCCTGCCATTCGAGCCAGTCGATCATCGCGGATTACTGGGAACAAGCGGCACACCAACCATCGGCGGGGTTTTCGCGGCCAATGTCAGCGGGCCGCGCCGGATCCAGGTTGGCGCTGCGCGTGATTTCCTGTTGGGTGTGCGCTTTGTGGACGGGTCGGGCCGCATCCTCAAGAATGGTGGGCGGGTGATGAAGAATGTCACCGGCTATGATTTGGTCAAACTGATGGCCGGCTCAAAGGGGCGGCTCGGCGTGCTGAGTGAGGTTGCCCTCAAGGTGCTTCCGCGCACGGAAGTGGTTTGCACGCTGGTCATCGTGGGTCTGGACGATGCCGCGGCAGTGCGCGCCATGGCGCAAGCGCTCGGCTCTCCCTACGAGGTAAGCGGTGCCGCGCATTGGCCTGGACAAGGAACATTCCTGAGGATCGAGGGATTTGCCGGATCAGTCGCCTATCGCGCAGAGAAATTGCGCGGAATGCTGGGCGGAGACATTGAGCAAAGCGTTGAGGTGTGGCCAAAAATCCGCGACGTATCTCCCTTTCACGGTGTTGCGGGCGATATCTGGCGGCTGTCGGTCAAGCCCAGCGATGCACCGGGGATCGTGGCCCGCTCGGGGGCCGAAGCGGCGCTTTATGATTGGGGCGGTGGTCTGGTCTGGCTGCGTATGGCCCCCGGAACAGACCTGCGCACACGGATCGCGGGCTTTCAGGGTCATGCGACATTGCTGCGGGCCGATGAGCAGACATTGGCACGCCTTCCTGTGGAGCAACCGGAATCGCCTACTATTGCCGCCCTGAGTGCCGGTATCCGCGCCAAGTTTGACCCGCGCGGAATTTTTGCGACAGACACGGATATGATACGGGCTATCGTATCATGATTTTGATCATCATCGTGCCTGTCGTGGTCGCCATTTCACTTTGCATGCTACAACCGGGGCGGCAGGCTGCGGCTGGCATCGGTATTGCCACTGCCTTGCTGTCGATCCTCTGGGTCGCCTCGGGCGGAGAACAGGATCAGGGCCTGACGAGCACCTATGCGCTTATGGCTGCCCCGGGTGTCGCTCTGGCGGCGCTTGCCCATCTCACCCATCGTATCCTTGGCGCGAAGTTGCCGGTCTGGGGCTATGCTTTGGCGGCAGTTGCGGTTCTTTTTGCGATTTCGGCCTTCTTGCGCGCACTGACGGGGAATTGACATGCAAACGACCTTTACACCCGAACAGCTTACGGACCCAGCTATTGCGCGTTCGAACCAGATTCTACGGTCCTGTGTGCATTGCGGTTTCTGCACCGCCACTTGTCCGACCTACCAGATCCTCGGCGACGAATTGGATAGCCCGCGTGGCCGCATCTACCTGATCAAGGACATGCTGGAAAACAGCCGCGTGCCGGATGAAAAGACGGTCAAGCATATCGACCGTTGCCTGTCCTGTCTGGCCTGCATGACGACTTGCCCCTCGGGTGTGCATTATATGCACCTTGTCGACCATGCCCGCGCCTATATCGAGGAGCACTACAAGCGCCCGCTTGGTGACAGGCTGTTGCGCTGGGTTCTTGCACGTATTCTGCCATATCCGATGCGTTTCCGTGTGGCGTTGTTGGGGGCCAAGATCGGGCGGCCGTTGGCACGGCTTATGCCGGACGCGCGGTTGCGCGCCATGCTCGAGATGGCACCGAAGGGCATCCCTCCGGTCAGCCGCAATGATGATCCGCAGACATTTGCCGCACAAGCGCCCAAACGCAAGCGCGTGGCGTTGATGACAGGTTGCGCCCAACGCGCGTTGAACACAGATATCAACGATGCCACCATCCGTGTCTTGCAAAGGCATGGCTGCGAAGTGGTAATTGCCGAAGGGCAGGGATGCTGCGGGGCTTTGACCCATCATATGGGCAAGGAAAAGGAAAGCCATGCGACAGCCGCACGCAACATCCGCGCTTGGGCCGCCGAGATGGACAAGGGCGGTTTGGATGCCATCGTAATCAACACGAGCGGTTGCGGCACGACCGTCAAGGATTATGGCCATATGTTCCGCAACACCGATCTGGCGGTTGATGCGGAAAGGGTTTCGGCGATCGCAAAGGACGTGTCCGAGGTATTGATCAGCCTTGATCTGCCCAGGGGCGACAACAAGGGGATGACCGTGGCCTATCACGCGGCTTGTTCGCTGCAACACGGCCAGCAGATCAAGACATTCCCCAAAGACTTGCTTAAGCAGGCGGGGTTTACGGTGGTCGAACCCGCTGACAGCCATCTTTGCTGTGGTTCTGCCGGTACGTATAACCTGATGCAGCCAGCAATTTCCAAACAGTTGAAGGATCGCAAGGTCCAGACCCTTGAGGCACGCAACCCTGATGTGATCGCTGCTGGAAACATCGGTTGCATGATGCAGATCGGATCAGCCACGCAAGTACCGATTGTGCACACGGTCGAGCTTCTGGACTGGGCAACAGGTGGTCCACTGCCCCCTGCTTTTACAGCCCAAGGAAAAAACCAGCCGAAGATCCCTATTCTTCGCTGAAAACAGTCGCAATTTGGCCGGAATTCGATCCTATCTGGGTATCAGGACTTTCGAGGAATTATGATGCCGCGCGGATTGAGCTTTGCCATCGGATTGTTTTGCGCCCTTCTATCGGTTGGCGTGACCAAGGCGACAGCGCAGGAGACCAGACTGACGCGTCTGGATACAGGCGATCAGACCCGTGGTTGGGAGGCCGTTGGCCGTCTGGATATCGACGGGCGGGGCTTTTGCACCGGCGCGCTGATTGCGCCCGATCTGGTTCTGACAGCGGCCCATTGTCTTTTCGACCGCAGCACTGGTGAACGGATCGACCACAGCAAGATCGAATTTCGCGCTGGCTGGCGAAACGGCCGCGCCGAGGCCTATCGCTGGGTGCGCCGTGCGGTTATCGATGCGGATTACACCTTTGACGGCGATGTTGTGTCGCAGCGGGTGCGGAACGATGTCGCGCTACTTGAACTACAGCAACCGATCCGGACAACCACTGTCGTGCCCTTTTTGACAGATGCCCGTCCACGCACGGGGGATCGCGTTGGCGTTGTGTCCTATGCCTTTGATCGGGCCGATGCGCCCTCACTTCAGGAAATGTGCGCTGTCATGGGGCAGCAAGAAGGCGTGTTGATCATGTCCTGTTCCGTCGATTTCGGATCATCCGGAGCACCGATTTTTTCGTTCGGGCCCGATGGCGTGCGGATTGTATCGGTCGTTTCGGCCAAAGCCGAAGTGCGTGGCGCCAAGGTCGCTCTCGGCACCCAGTTGCAAGAACCACTGGACCGCTTGAAAGCGCAGCTTGCCGAAGGCGGGGGCGTTTTTTTGCATGCCTCGCCCGACGCGAACCGCGTGACTCCGGGCGGTGTTCAACGCGATACTGGGGCCAAATTCGTCCGGCCATAATGCGTGCCCAACCCTGCCCTTGAAAGCAGCGAATTTCTTTCCCACATCTGGAATACCGAGGCGCCACTCAAGGGCCTTGGGACGTTTGCCTGTCCCTTTGGGAAGGCTTTGACTTGGTATCGCTCAGATGGAGGATAACCCATGCGAAACTATGATCTTGCACCGCTTTACCGTGCAACCGTCGGATTTGACCAGATCGCGGACCTGATGGACCATGTCTTTACCAGCGATCTGCCGCAGCCGACATATCCGCCCTACAATATCGAAAAGACGGACGAGAATGCCTATCGCATCTCGCTGGCCGTGGCCGGTTTTGCCGCAGATGACCTGACGGTCGAGGTGCGGGAGAACGCGCTTGTCGTCGCGGCACGCAAAGGCGAAGAGGTCGAGAAAGGCCGCACCTACCTGCACCGCGGAATAGCTACCCGTGCATTCGAGCGGCGTTTCACGCTGGCCGATCATGTGCGTGTCACAGGCGCCAGCCATGCCGACGGGATGCTGCACATTGATCTGAAGCGCGAGATCCCCGAGGTGTTGAAGCCCCGTCGCATCCAGATCGCAAACGCATCGGCTCAGAACGCGACCGACAAGGATGTGCTCGAGGCGAAAGCCGTTAACTGAGGCCTTCACACCTATCCAGAAGCGGGTCTGCGGAGATGTTCCGCGGACCCTTTTTATCAACTGGCCCAAAAACTGTAGCCACCCGCCACCGCAATGTATCGTCCTGCTTTACCAAGACCGACCAGAACGATCACAAGTGCCAGCCGTGCACGCATGGCACCGGCAACAACGGTCAACGGATCGCCGATCACCGGCACCCAGGCAAAAAGCAGGGTCCATTTGCCATAGCGTGCATACCAAGATTCGGCTTTGCCATACTGGTCAGGCGAAACCGGAAACCAGCGTTTATCCCGAAACTCTGCCGCATAGCGGCCCATGCCCCATGTGACGATGGACCCGATCAGGTTGCCTGCAATCGCCACCAGCACCAAGGTGACGGGATCGCCAATACCTGTCACCAGAAAGCCGACTAAAACCACCTCGGACGATCCGGGCAGTAGCGTGGCCGAAGTAAAGGCGCTGACGAACAGCGCGACATAGGCAGCGAGCGGTGTCATTGGCGCCTTTTGGCGGCGGCACGATCAACGCGCCGCTGCTTGTTGTTGGGTGGGTTTCCCCGTCGGTTACACGGACATGCAGATGTATTTCATCTCGAGATAATCCTCGATCCCGTGGCGGCTACCCTCGCGGCCAAGGCCTGATTGCTTGACACCGCCAAAGGGCGCGACCTCGGTCGAGATGATGCCTGTATTCACGCCGACAATGCCGTATTCCAAGGCTTCCGCCACTTTGTAGACGCGACTCAGGTCGCGGGCATAGAAATAGGCGGCAAGGCCGAAGATCGTGTCATTGGCCAGATCAATCACCTCGTCCACATCGGTGAATTTGAAAAGCGGCGCGAAGGGGCCAAAGGTCTCTTCGGTTGCGACGATCATATCGCGAGTCGCGCCGGTAACAATTGTAGGAGGCAGGAAGTTGCCCGGCCCCTGCATTGGATCGCCACCCATGATGACCGTACCGCCCTTGGCAGTAGCATCTGCGACATGGCTTTGCACTTTCTTGATGGCGGCTGCATTGATCAACGGCCCGAGAGTTGTGCCCGCCTCAAGCCCGTCACCGACCTTGAGCTTGCCCACGGCCTCTTTCAGCTTGGCGGCAAAGGCGTCATAGATACCGGCCTGTACGTAGATTCGGTTGGCGCAAACGCAGGTTTGCCCGTTATTGCGGAACTTGCACATGATGGCACCTTCCACGGCGGCATCCAGATCAGCATCGTCGAACACAATAAACGGCGCGTTGCCGCCCAGTTCCATCGAACATTTCATCACCTGATCCGCAGCCTGACGCAACAGGATGCGTCCCACGTTGGTCGATCCGGTAAAGCTGAGCTTACGCACCGTGGGGTTTTCGCAGAATTCCTTGCCGGTCTCGGACGCATCCGTCGTTGTCACGATATTCAGAACGCCGGCGGGAATGCCTGCGCGTTCCGCCAGCACACCCATCGCCAGCGCCGATAGCGGCGTCAATTCAGACGGGCGCGCGACGAACCCACAGCCTGCGGCCAATGCGGGTGCCACCTTGCGGGTGATCATCGCTGTCGGAAAGTTCCACGGGGTGATCGACGCAGCCACACCGATCGGTTGCTTGATCACGGTGATGCGCTTGTCGCGCTGGTGGCCGGGAATGGTCTCGCCATAAATACGCTTGGCCTCTTCGGCAAAGAATTCGATAAACGCGGCACCATAAGCGATCTCGCCCTTGGCCTCAGCCAGCGGCTTGCCCTGTTCGGCCGTCAGGATCATGGCCAGATCATCGGTATTCTCGACCATCAGATCAAACCAGCGGCGCAGGATGATCGCCCGCTCCTTGCCGGTATGCTTGGCCCATTCAATCTGCGCTTTCTGGGCAGAGGTGATGGCCTGCGCCACCTGCGCGCGGCTCAGATCGGCGACGTGGGCGATGACGTCACCGCGAGCAGGGTTTGTGACTTCAAAAGTCGCCCCTGTCTCGCTATCGACCCATTTGCCGTCGAGATAGGCTTTCTCGGCCAGCAGGGACGGGTCATTGAGCAGGGATTTCAGGTCTGTCTTGCTGTCCAGCATGGCGGATCCTCCAATTATCAGGTGGCATAGGCAAAGCATCTGGCGCTAGGCTTGTCCAGAGCAGGACGGAGAAAGTGAATGACGGATCTGGATGATGCCTATGCCAACGCGGCCTATATTCCGGGGGCTGCCGACTACCCCCCGCGCTGGGCACGCGCCGCGGAAGGCTTGCGCGAAGGCCTGCTGGAACAGGGATTGGCGGATCTTGATCTGTCTTATGGTGACAGCGCGCGCCAGCGACTCGATCTGTTCTATCCGGCGGGTGACGCCAAGGGGCTGATGGTCTTCGTGCATGGCGGATACTGGCTGCGGTTCGACAAAAGCATCTGGTCGCATCTGGCAGCCGGCGCACTGTCACGGGGGTGGGTGGTTGCCATGCCCTCTTATGACCTTTGCCCTGCGGTGCGGATCGCGGATATCACGCAACAGATCGCGCAGGCGATCACCACGGCAGCGGCCATGGTGGCAGGTCCGGTTGTGCTGTCAGGCCATTCCGCAGGCGGACATCTTGTGGCGCGCATGCTGCAGCCGGGTTTGTTGCCCGACGCTGTTGCGGCGCGGTTGCAGCATGTCATGCCGATCTCGCCTGTAGCAGACCTTCGCCCGCTTTTGCGGACGAGCATGAATAACGATTTCCGTCTGGATGAAGCCGGAGCAATCGCCGAAAGCCCGGTGTTGCTGGATCATAGGTTGCCTGTGCCGGTGACGGTCTGGGTCGGTGCCAAGGAACGCCCCGTTTTTCTGGATCAGGCGCGCTTGCTTGCCGAAGCTTGGGGTTGCGCGCATGTGGTGGACAAGGGCAAACACCATTTCGATGTGATCGACGCGCTGGCAGATCCCGAAAGCGGGATGGTGCAGCACCTGCTTGGTTGAGCATCGCTGGAAGAATGAGTGTTTAGGACAAGATGATCGTGGCCTTGCGAGTCTAATTCTGCCCGAAACGGTCCTGCCAGCTGGGTTTGGTATCGTCCGGCAAAGACTGTGCCGCATGGATTGCCCGCGCAATGGCACGGGCCATACAGGTCGCTGCTGCATGACCCAGTGCCAGAGCGTCGGCAGTCGGGTTTTCCAGGGGACGCGTCCCCATGGCTGCGGCAAAGATCAGGTCGCCATCCATCGGGGTATGGGCCGGCACCAGCGCGCGAGCAAACCCGTCATGGGCTGCGGTTGCCATGCGCGTGCATTGCGCCTGCGTCAAGTCCGCATCGGTGGCGACAATGCCGATGGTCGTGTTGGCGTGGCTGGCCAGCTTGGTCACGGGGATATGCGGATCGGGATAGTGATGCGCGACGCCCAGCCCGCCGAACTCGTTGCCCATCTCGAATGGGGCGGCCCAGAAATGCGGGCTATCGCCCACTGTGGCCGAGCCCAGCGCGTTGACGGCAACAAGCGCGCCGACGGTATGGCCCGATGGTAAAACTACAGAGGCCGAACCGAGACCTCCGCGTAGGTTTGCGGTGATCCCGCCGGCACCAGCGCCAATGCTGCCAAGGTCGAACTGCGAACCTGCCTGCGCGAGCGCTTGCCGTCCCAATGCTTTGTAAGGGTTGTCCTGCCAGTCTTTCGCGCCGCCATTGTTCAGATCGAACAGGATTGCTGCAGGCACGATCGGCACTTTATGGGCACCAACGGCAAAGCCGCGCCCTATAAGCCGTAAGGCATCGGCGACGCCGGACGCCGTATCAAGCCCGAAGGCCGAACCACCTGACAGAACCAGTGCATCAACCTGTTGCACCGTCTTGTCTGGCGCTAGCAGGTCTGTCTCGCGTGTGCCGGGTGCGCCGCCCATCACATGAACGCCCGCGGTAAAAGGCGCATCGGCCAGCAGGACTGTCGCGCCGGTCTTTATGGTTGGATCGGTGGCATTCCCCACTCTCAGACCAGCGACATCCGTGATCAGGTTGAGCGGACCGGTGCGGGTCGTTATGGTCATAAAGGAACCTTCATTGTTGCTGCATAGTCTTGGACGGCATCGGACAGATCAGAGGCGGATGACAAAATCCTTGCGGGTTGTCTCGACCACCTCCCATGTGCCCTGAAAACCTGGGCGCAAGACAAAACTGTCACCGGCTTTCACTGTGACCGGTGCGCCGCCATCCTCGGTCAGGATCGAGACCCCTGACAGGATGCGGCAATACTCCCATTCGCCATAGGATATCCGCCAGCATCCGGGCGTGGATTCCCAGATGCCGCAGTAAAGCCCGTCGCGATCTTCGAGTGTCCATGACGTGAAGACCGGGTCACCCGCGATCACGCGGTCGCCAGCGGGACGCTCGACATCAGCCTCGACGCTGTCGGGTGTTGCGGAAAAAAACAGATCTGACATCGGGACCCCCTGTAGTTTGAAAGCAGGCTAATGCGGTAGGGACAATAGGTGCAACCGTATTCACCGGTCACGTGCTAAACGCTTGAAATTCGGGCTTATCGTGCTCAGGTGGAGATAGCGGGTGTACCGGATGTTTGATTGGGGCATGATGCTGCGGTGACATGGGGAATTGGGGATGCTGGCACTGGCAAGATTGATCATAGTAGGCTTCATTGTCCTGACAGTGGTTTACATTTCGCTGTCGCTCTATTCCCGTTCTGTCCGCAAATCCAAGCTGCGACAAAAATGGGATGAGGATATCCGGCGTGGAGATCGCAACGCCTATGTCCGGCGTGGCCTCAAGATCTATGACCGCTCGTTGCGCCGCAAACTGCTATGGGGTGTGTATGTGGTTCCTGTTGTGACGATCGCCGTGGTGATCTATCTGGTGAATTTCACCTGAAGGGAAATGTAATGGTTTACGTGAAATGGACGTTCATCGGGGTTTTCTGGCTGCTGGTCGGATCATTTCTGCATTACACGCTGCCGCAGCATGATGTTGCGCGGATCACCGACACCTATCTTGAACGTATCGACTTTGGCGAGAATTCTATCTTCTGGGCCAATGCCCAGACGGGCGATGCTGTGAACCCGCAGAACCGTGATGTCTTTTTCATTCAGACTTTTCGCACCAATGACAAACCGATGATCTATCGCAACGAGGATACAGGATGGGGTTGGCCACCCTATTTCAAGTTCAACACCTCGAACCTTCAGGCACAGGCCGCCGATCTTGAAAGCCGGTCGACCAGCGGGCAACAAGCGCAATGGGTTGTGATCCGGCATTATGGCTGGCGCAACGAATTCCTGTCGATCTATCCCAATGCGATCAAGATCTGGCGTGTCGACAGCCCCGATGTCACGATCATTCCGTGGATCAACATCACGATCCTCACATTGCTGGCGGCAGTCTCATGGGCCATCTGGGTTCGCTGGCGTCGCTTTCGGCGCGCGCGGATTGACCCAGTTTTAGAGGATATCGGTGACTCGTTCGAGGCTGCAACCGATCATGTGGTTGACCGGCGCGGAAAGGTGCGGCGGTGGTGGGATGGCATGCGCGGCAAGACCTCTGCGCGCTGATCAGCGTTTGCCATAATAGAGGCCGACAACATGTTCGGCCTCGGCAAAGAACAGCCAGCGCGAGGCCAGAATGCCTGTAATATGGCTCAGCACGGCCAGCAGACCCATCCAATGACTGAACGTGACAAGCAGGAAGGCCAGAGGCAGCGCATAGCCCAGCACAAAGGCGATGATCCGCAGCTTGAACGCGTGTTTGCGGCCAACCACATAGACCATCTCGCGCAGCAGATAGTTCGGGCCGGTATGTGGCGGCTCGAACGCGCTAACACGCCCGATATGGCCAAGCCCCGTTGCGCTGGCCATCGTTGTGCCCGCATCCGAAAAGGCACGGTCGCCGTGCCACCACCACGCCAGTTGCAACAGGCCCGCCATGCCAATCAGGAGCAGCGCCCAAGTAACCTGCCCTGCCAGCAAAGCACCACCGCCCAGCGACAGAGCCAGATACAGCGCGGGTGTGAGCGGGCTACGCCAGCGGGGAACGGTTTTCATCTGTGCGTAGATCATCGACGTGGTCAGCACAGTCATCAGCGACAGGGCCGCGCCCAGCCATCCAATGGGTATCCAGGATGCCGCGAAGAATACCCGACCGATAGCATAAAGCCCCATGACCGCAAGTGCCGCAACGGCACCGACCGCCTCGCGGCTCAGCCAGCTTGACCGCCACTGCGTGAAGGCCAACAGCGCGCGTTCAGGGTGCCCAAGATGGAATGTGGACGCGATCAGACCTGCACCGGCCAAGACATATGCGATGGCAAAGAATACAAACGCCACCAGCCCCGTTGATCCGGGCATACCGATGCCCAGCCAGAACATCAGACCGAAGCCAAGACCTGACAATGTCGAGAAGGCGATGATTGAGGGGGCAGGATACATGTCAGATCTTGTCCAGCGCCTTGTCGAGCCAGCCGAGAAACCCTTTGGGCTGATCGGTCACAACATCCAGAAAAGGTTCCAGAACATCGGCATCGTCTATCCGGTCCAGCCTGTCTTTGATCCGTGGTGGCAGATACTTGTTGACCGGTGCGGTGCCCTGTTCGGGCATCAAGTCCATCCCGCCGCGTGCCACAACAAGACGGCTGACATCACTGTCAGGATCGGCAAGATCACCGAAATGGCGTGCATTGCTGGGACAGGTCCGCACGCAGGCGGGAACGCGGTCTATCTCGGGCAGGTTCTCGTTGTAGATGCGGTCCACACAAAGGGTGCATTTCTTCATCACCTTGGAAGCCGCGTCCATTTCCCGTGCGCCGTAGGGGCAGGCCCATGCACATAATCCGCAACCGATACAGGCATCCTCGTTCACCAGAACGATTCCGTCTTCCTGCCGCTTATAGCTTGCACCGGTCGGGCATACCGTGACGCAGGGGGCATTGTCGCAATGCAGACAGGACTTCGGAAAATGCACCAACTGTGCGGCACCTTGGGCGGGTTGCACCTCGTAGCTGTGAACGCGGTTCAGGAAAGTGCCGGACGGGTCCGCACCGTAGGGGGTCTGGTCCGATAGCGGCGCACCGTAATTTTCGGTGTTCCAGCCCTTGCAGGACACAACGCAGGCATGACAGCCCACGCAGGTGTCCAGATCAATCACAAGGCCAAGCTTGCGTTCGGTGCTGTCAGGCAAACTGGTCATACGTCGCGCACCTTGGTCTGCAAGACCGGAAGCTGCGTTACCGGACTTTCCTTGGCTGCGTCCCATGTGACAATAAACCAGATGAAACTGCCGACGATCAAGGCGACAAAAACCGCGATCACAAGAAGTGTGCGCTGCATCGGGTTCATTTTCCTACCTTCCATGCCAATGTGTCTGGTCCCTTGCCAACAGGTGAATCTACGGCTGCAAAGGCGGGCTGACTGCGATCAGGGGCAGGTACTTTCTCGATGTTGACGCGCAGATCGAACCAAGCGGCCTGTCCTGTGACCGGATCGGAATTCGACCAGCGCAGGCCGTCGCCGCGCGGCGGTAGCAATTCGTGGATCAGATGGTTCAACAAGAACCCTTTTTCGGCTTCCGGTGCCTTGTCATCCAGTGCCCACGCTCCCTTGCGTTTGCCGATCGCGTTCCATGTCCAGACGGTATTCTCGTTCAATGCGGCCATATGGGCGACGGGCACTGTGATCACCCCGTGCGCTGACGTGACCTGCGCCCAGTCGCCTTCGGCAAACCCATGCTGCTCCCAAAGCTTGGTTGGTACATAAAGCGGGTTCACACCGTGAATCTGGCGTAGCCAAGCATTCTGGCTACCCCATGAGTGATACATCGCCATGGGCCGCTGGGTCAGCGCGTGGACCGGAAACGCCTCGGGGTCGGCATGACCGTCTTCCAAGGCCGCATACCAGATCGGCAGCGGGTCCAATGTAGTCTTGATCCTTTCACGCAGATGGTCAGGGGGCTGGCATGAACCGTGGCCTTCCGCAGCCAGTTGGAAGCGGCGCAAGGGCTCGACGTAAAGCTGGAACAGATAGGGTTCGGGCTTGTCGTAGAAACCCATTCCCACGGCCCAATCCTGATAGGCGCGGTTCCACGGTTTGAAATAGGCGGCATCTTCGGGCACATGCGCCACAAAAAATCCGCCATGCGCGATATATTCATCCAGTTGCGCGGCATTGGGAAGGCCGCGCCCGTGGGTCAGGCCTCTGTCACCCGTGCGCCACCCCACCAGGGGGCCGACACCGGGTTTGCGCTCGTGGCTCACAATGTAATCCGCATAATCCGCGTATTTGGGGCTGCCATCGGCGGCAAGCATTCCGGGCAGACCCAACCTTGCCCCCAGATCCAGCAGCACGGACTGGAAGCCGCGCACATCGCGGTCAGGTTCAATGACCGGCCAGCGGATCGCATCCCCTGCGCCATCGGCCTCCGAGATCGGGCGGTCCAGCAGGCTGATACAATCATGCCGCTCCAGATAGGTCGTATCGGGCAGGATCAGATCGGCATAGGCAACCATTTCGGAACTATACGCATCCGAATAGATAATCCGCGGGATCACATAGTCGCCGTTATCGTCTGTATCGGTCAGCATCTGCATGACGCCGCCTGTGTTCATCGAGGAATTCCACGACATATTTGCCATATACAAAAACAGCGTGTCGATCCTGTAGGGATCACCCGCATGGGCATTGCTGATGACCATATGCATCAGGCCATGCGCCGACATAGGGTTTTCCCATGTAAATGCCTTGTCGATCCGCGCAGCACTGCCATCGGCCTTGAGGCACAGATCATCCGGCCCCTGCACATAGCCCAAGTGCGGGCCATCCAGCGGCGCACCAGGTGTCATCTTGCAATGCGGCTTGGGATGGGCCGTCGCGGGCTTGGGATAGGGCGGCTTGAAGCGCATTCCACCGGGGGTTTCCACGGCCCCCAGAAGGATTTGCAGTATGTGCAGCGCACGGGCGGTCTGGAATCCGTTGGAATGTGCCGAAATCCCCCGCATCGCGTGAAAGGCAACAGGGCGTCCCACCATGGTCTGATGGGTCTCGCCACGGAAATCCGTCCATTCGCGCCGCAGGATGACAGGATCGTCAAAGGCGGTATGGGCAATCTCATTCGCCAGAGCGCGGATTTTCGGGGCTGGAATGCCAGTTCTCTTGGCGACGGCTTCGGGCGCGTATTGAGGATCAAGATAGCGTTCTGCCAGCAGATGCATGACAGGCCGGTGGGTGATACCGGCATGACGATGACTCGCGGCCAGATCGGGGCGAACACCGTGTTGGTCAAAGGCAGTCAGTTTGCCGGTGACACGGTCAATCACAAGCGGCTTGCCGACATCGTCGCGCAGAAACAGCCCGTATTCGGATGACTTGGGATCGCCGTTCAGCAAAACAGGCGCATTGGTATACCGCGACAGATAATCAAGGTCGATCCTGCCGGTCCGCAGCAATTCATGCACCAGCGACAGGATCAGCAGGCCATCTGTACCGGGTGTAATCCCCAGCCAGTCGTCGGCGACAGCGTTGTAACCCGACCGGATCGGATTGACGCCAACGATCCGCGCCCCACGCGCCTTGAGCCGCCCGATGCCCATTTTGATCGGGTTGCTGTCATGGTCCTCGGCCACGCCGAAGAGGATGAACAGCTTTGTATGCTCCCAATCAGGCTGGCCGAATTCCCAGAAGGCGCCGCCCATCGTATAGATGCCCGCAGCCGCCATATTCACACTGCAAAACCCGCCATGCGCCGCGAAGTTCGGTGTGCCGAATTGCTGCGCCCACCAACCCGTGAAACTTTGCGACTGGTCGCGTCCGGTAAAGAAAGCCAGCTTCTCGGGGGCGGTCTCGCGCAGCGGTTTCAGCCATGAGGTCGCCAGCTCCAGAGCCTCATCCCAACTGATTTCCTCGAACGTGCCCGATCCGCGCGGGCCGACGCGTTTCAGCGGCGCACGCAGGCGTGAGGGTGCATTGATCTGCATGATCCCGGCCGAACCCTTGGCGCATAGCACGCCTTTATTCACAGGGTGGTCGCGATTCCCTTCAATATAGGCAACCTTGCCGTCCTTGAGATGCACATTGATCCCGCAGCGGCAGGCACACATATAACAGGTCGTCTTGCGGATCTCGTCCGACACAAGGGGCGAGGTGTCGAGAAGCGGTTGGGTCATGCTGGCTTTTGCCCCATTAAAGCCAAGGCATCACGCGCGATCTGGCGTTCCTCTTCTGCCGGGACAACATGGACTGGCACAGGGCCGAAACAGGCCAGATGCGATACTATACGGTTGCGTACGCTTTCAGCGTTCTCGCCGATGCCGCCGGTAAAGGCAATGGCATCCAGCCCGCCCATCGTGACGACGGCCGATCCGGCCTGACGCGCCGCCCAATAGCAGAAATGTTCCACGGCGAACCGGGCGTCAGTTGTATCGGCCGCCAGAAGCTGCGCCATGTCATTGGTGCCGCCCAGTGCCCGCAACCCGCTGTCATGGTTCAGAAGATGGGCAGCGCGATCAATGCCGTGATCGGTGGCCAAGCGCAGAACCGCCATCCCGTCAATGCTGCCGGCGCGGCTGCCCATCACCAGACCATCAAGCGGTGAATAGCCCATCGAGGTGGCAATCGAGCGCCCTTCAAGGATTGCGCAAAGACTTGCACCGTTGCCAAGATGCAGCGCCAGCAATCGGCGCGGCAGATCGCTGCGGAAAGAGTCAACCAGCCCCGCATAGCTGAGACCGTGAAATCCATAGCGCCGGATACCCTTGTCGCGCTCAGCCTGAGGGATTGCATAGGTCACAGCCACATCAGGATTCGTGGCGTGGAAAGCGGTGTCGAAACTGCCGTACTGGGGCAGTTCGGGGGCCAAGCGGAGAAGCGCGTTTATGCCGGACAGGTTATGCGGATTATGCAGCGGAGCAAGACTGTTGCAGTCCGCGATCTTGTCCAGAATATCGGGCGTCAGGCGGACGGGCGCGGTTAGTTCCGCCCCGCCATGCACGATACGGTGTGCCGCCGCGACAAGCTGCGACAAGGGGATACCCTGAACTGCCAGAGCATCAAGCAGATGCGTCAGAGCATCCGTATGATCCATCGCGGCCACAGGCCGGCTCTGCCTTGCGAGTTTGAGGCGCGCGGCCTTGCCGATCTCAGAGACTGCGCTGCTGGCAACCGAATTCAGGGCCAGATCGAAGACCTCGATCTTGACTGAACTCGAGCCTGCATTGACCACAAGGATCATAGCCTGACCCCTGCAGCAATGACGCCTAAAGCAGCCGACGCGATCCGCGCAGGCGCTGTCTGTGCACGTGACGTCAGAAGGACCGGAACACGCAAGCCCAAAACCAGCCCAGCGGCGCAACAGCCCATGCCAAGCGCCATCAGTTTGAAGATGGCGTTGCCCGTGGTGATGTTCGGCGTCAGCATGATATCGGCATCCCCCGCGACCGGAGAGACATAGTTCTTTGCCGCCGCCGCCTCGGCCGAAAAGATCAAGTCCAGGGCCATCGGCCCTGCAACCTCGGCTTGCGGCAAGGCTGCTTGCGCCCAAGCCGCAATCACAGCCGCATCCATGGAGTTCTGGAGCGACGGGAGCGGGTCTTCATTGGCCGACAGGATACCCGCTTTGGGACGCTCAATGCCCAACTGCTGCGCCAGTCTTACGGCATGGGTCAAACAGGCCTGGCGGGTAGGAATATCAGGGTCCACATTCAATGCGCCATCCGTAAGGATCAGAGGGCGGTCGGAATGGGGGGCAGTGATGTGAAAGACATGGCCGCAGCGGGTATGTTCATCTCGAAGCCCTGCCGAACGCGGCAGCAAACCTTGTAAAAAGACAGAGGTGTGTATCTGCCCCTTCATGATCGCATCTACCTCACCAAGGCGCGCAAGCTCGGCGGCTTGGACGCTGGCCGCGGCATGGGGTGCATGGATCAGACGCAGGGCTGAAATGTCCCAGCCGATCTGTTCAGCGATTTGCCGGACCTTTGGGGCGTCGCCGATCAGGACAGGATGGGCCAAGCCCGCATCTGCCGCCTCGCGCATACCCTGAAGCGCGTTGATGCTGCCGGCATTCACGAGCGCCACACGCGGGACAGGCAGGCCACGCGCCTGATCCAGCAGCCGTCGCGGGGCGGCGGCACTGACAGGAGACAGGAAGGGAAACGGTTCTTTCATAACGGTCTCAATCGAACACGGCTTTGCGAACGAGGCAAGAGCGCAAGACGTTTGTTCTGAAAATCATGCAGTCGTCTGGAAATATCCCCGCCGGCGCAGCCTCCGGCGGGGATATTTCCAGCAAGAAGAAGCAGGCTGAGGGTCCGGTTGGCCACCGCAATCAGACAGGTTGCTGTGCGCGCATATCGGCTGCTGAAATGCCTGCAACAGAGACCGGCTTCTTCATCGCGTCACGCCGGAACGGTTCGCCCAGTTCCTGATTTATCAGCGCCTCGATCAATGTCGTCTTGCCATTCTGCATCTGGTCCTCGATGGCTTTGGTCAGAGCTGCGCGCAAGTCATCCATTGTCTTGGCCTGCACGCCTTGCAATCCGCAGGCGCGGGCGATGCCGGCATAGCTGACTTGCTCGTCCAGTTCGGTGCCGACGAAGTTCTCATCATACCACAGAGTCGAGTTGCGCTTTTCCGCGCCCCATTGGTAGTTGCGGAACACAACCATGGTTACGGCGGGCCATTCCGGTCGGCCGATCGCGGTCAGTTCCGTGACCGCGATCCCGAATGCACCGTCACCGGCGAAGCCGACAACCGGTGTATCGGGACACCCGATCTTGGCCCCGATGATCGAGGGAAGGCCATAGCCGCAGGGTCCGAACAGGCCGGGGGCAAGGTATTTGCGACCCGTCTCGAAGCTGGGATAGGCATTGCCGATGGCGCAATTGTTCCCGATGTCCGAACTGATGATCGCATCGCGCGGCAGGGCAGACTGGATCGCGCGCCATGCCATACGGGGGCTCATCCAGTCGGGCTTGTCGGCGCGGGCGCGCTGGTTCCAGCTCGTGCCAGGATCGTCGTCTTCATGGTCCATCGAGGACAGTTGCTGCGCCCATTGCGATTTCGTCTGCGCGATGCGGGATTTCCGTTCGATACGACCCTGATCGCCCGCTGTCGGCGAGAGTTTTTCGAGGATGGATGCCGCCACCTTTTTTGCGTCCCCAATGATCCCGACACTGACCTTCTTGGTCAGGCCGATGCGGTCGGGGTTGATATCGACCTGAATGATCTTTGCGTCCTTGGGCCAGTAGTCGATCCCGTAGCCCGGCAAGGTCGAGAAAGGATTGAGGCGCGTACCAAGGCACAAAACCACATCGGCTTTTGCGATCAATTCCATTCCCGCCTTTGAGCCATTATAGCCCAAAGGTCCGGCAAACAGCGGATGCGAGCCGGGAAAGGCGTCATTGTGTTGGTAGCCTACGCAAACTGGCGCATCGAGTCGTTCGGCCAGTTGCATCGACGCGGGGATTGCTCCTGCCAGCACCACGCCCGCACCATTCAGGATCACGGGAAAGCGTGCGCTGGACAGCAGGTCAGCGGCGCGTTGTACGGCATCCTCGCCACCGCCGGGGCGTTCGAATGTCACGATTTCGGGCAGGTCGATGTCGATCACCTGAGTCCAGTAATCCCGCGGCATATTGATCTGTGCCGGCGCGGACATGCGCCGTGCGTTCAGGATCACGCGGTTCAGCACCTCGGCCACGCGGGACGGGTCGCGCACCTCTTCCTGATAGGCGACCATATCCTGGAACAGGGCCATCTGCTCGACTTCCTGAAAGCCGCCCATGCCGATGGTTTTGTTCGCAGCCTGCGGTGTGACCAGCAAGAGCGGCGTATGGTTCCAGTAGGCGGTTTTCACGGCAGTCACGAAATTGGTTATGCCGGGGCCGTTCTGCGCGATCATCATCGACATCTTGCCGGTCGCGCGCGTGTAGCCATCAGCCATCATCCCGCCCGAGCCTTCATGGGCACAATCCCAGAAGGTGATGCCCGCGCGCGGAAACAGATCCGAAATCGGCATGAAAGCAGAGCCGATAATGCCGAAAGCATGCTCGATCCCGTGCATCTGGAGGGTCTTCACAAATGCTTCTTCAGTGGTCATTTTCATGTCTTGGACTCCGGACTACGGGAAAGAGGCCAATGTCGGCCTGATGACAGATTAAGTCCCACAAAGGGCAGGAGATAGGACCAGTTGAAGGAGGTAACTAAGGCCAGTTGAGACCTCCCTGACCTCATGCAAGTGCCTCGGCGACCAGGCGTACGCCATCCCCGATCCGTGCTGACGGGATCGAGGAATAGGCCAGACGGTAGAACTGTGTCGGGGGTCTTTCTCCGGCGAAGAACGGCGCACCGGGCTCGATAAGGACACCCTTGGCGCGTAGGTTCAAGGCCAGTTCGGTTGTATCGACCGCGGCGGGCGCTCGCATCCAGATACTCGATCCCCCGAAGGTGCCACGTCCCGCAATCGTCAATCCGTGACGCTGGATCGCCTTTTCCAGCACAAGGCGGCGGTCGGCCAGAGCGCGGGCCATGCGGCGGATCTGTGCGTCGTAATGACCCAACGACAGGAAATAGGCGGCGGTGCGCTGGATATGGCCCGGGGGGTGGCGCAATACGCTGGCGCGCAGGGCGCGGGCCTCGCGGATGAAGGCTTCGGACCCCACGAGATAACCAAGCCTCAACCCCGGAAACAGGGATTTGGAAAAGCTGCCGACATAGATGACACGCCCGTCCCGATCGAGCGATTTCAGCGCGGGCGATGGAGGTGCGAGATAGGACATCTCGAACTCGTAGTCATCCTCGACGATGATGGCATCAAGATCACGGGCACGGTTCAGCAAGGCAAGGCGCCGCACCATCGGCATCGTGGCCGAGGTGGGGCATTGGTGGCTTGGGGTGGTAAAGATTACATCCGTTCCATCCGGTATCGAATCGGGGGGCAGCCCGTCCCCATCGACCGGCAAGGCCGCCAACCGACAGCGCGATTGCATCAGGATATCACGCAGCGCGTGATAGCAGGGGTCTTCAATCGCGGCCAACCGGCGCTGCGTCAGCAACACTTGCGCCGTGAGCCAAAGCGCGTTCTGCGCGCCCAGAGTCACAAGTATCTCGGAAGGGCGCGCGATGATTCCCCTTCGGGGCAAGGTGTGACGGGCAATAAACTCGATCAGTTGCGGATCGTCCTGATCGTAGTAATCCGTCGTCAGTGCGGTGAAATCCCGCGCGCCCAAGGCCTGCACCGCACAAAGCCGCCAGTTGGCGTGATCGAACAGGGTCGGGTCTGCCTGACCATAGATGAACGGGTAACGGAAGCTTGCCCAGTCCTGCGGCTTTTCAGGAGTCGCACCGCCTGTGAAACGTTGCCCGATCGCGCGTGTCCAGTCGACAGTATCGCTGCGGATAACGGTGTTGGGCGTGGGTGGCGGTTCGGGGGCATTGTCTGACACAAAGTAACCCGAGCGGCCACGCGCCGCGATATAGTCATTGGCCAGCAATTCGGTATAGGCCAGTGTCACCGTGATCCGACTGATCCCCAGATGCACGGCAAGCCGCCGTGTCGAGGGCAGTTTTTCGCCACGCCGGAATCGCCCTGACAGGATGCCCCCCGCAATCATTTGCTGGATGCGCGCCTGCAAGGTGCCTTGCGCCACGGGATCAAGGAAAAAGGTTTCGACAGGGATCGCCATAAGTTCAGCCTAGGTGGACTTAAGGGCGACGTAAACTGGCCTTATGAAAAAGGCGCGGATTTTATCCCGCACCTTTCTTGCAGAATGCAGGTGTTGCGTATCAGCCGAAGACGCGAGTCAAGGCGCCATCAACGCCGTCTATGATCTCGTTGATGTCATCCTTGGTGGCGATCAATGCGGGGCTGAAGCACAGCGTGTTGTTCAGACCGGGAAGCGAACGGTTGGTTGCGCCGATAATAAGGCCCTGTGCCATGCAATCCGCTGTCACCATCTGAACCTGCTTTTCCGGCACCGGCGCGCGTGTGCTGCGATCTACGACAAGTTCCGCACCAAGAAACAGACCTTTGCCGCGCACGTCGCCGATAACGGCGTGCTTGTCTTTCAGCTCTGCTAGACGGTCCAGCATGTAATGGCCCATCTTGGTCGTGTTCTCGAGCAGGCCTTCTTCTTCGATGATCGCCATGTTCTCAAGCGCCGCCGCCGGACCTGCGGTGCAGCCCCCGAAGGTCGAGATATCGCGGAAATAGTTCAGCGGATCGGTGGCATCATCCTTGAACATGTCAAAGACAGCCTCGGTCGTGACCAGACATGCGATGGCGGCATAGCCAGAGGCCACACCCTTGGCCATGGTCACCATATCGGGTTGCACACCGTATTGCTGGTAGCCGAACCATGTGCCGGTGCGACCGACGCCGCAGACCACCTCATCTATATGCAGCAGAACATCGTATTTGCGGCAAATTTCCTGAACGCGGGGCCAGTAGCCATCGGGTGGCGTGATCACGCCGCCGCCCGCAGTCACAGGCTCGAGGCAGATCGCGCCCACTGTATCTGGTCCTTCGGCGAGAATGACTGCCTCGATCTGGTCAGCCGCCCATTCGCCGTAATTTTCCACGGGTGCGCCCTGATCGGTGGCACGGTATTCAAGGCAATGCGGCACACGCACGAATCCGGGCGCGAAGGGACCGTATTGTGCATTGCGCTCGTCCTGACCGCCTGCCGAAAGGCAGCCGATCGTGGTGCCGTGGTAGTCACGGTCACGATACAGGATCTTGTGCTTCTTGCCGCCATAGCGCTTGTGCGCGATCTGGCGCACCATCTTGAAGGCCTTCTCGTTCGCCTCGGAGCCCGAGTTGCAGTAATAGACACGGCTCAGCCCCGGCATCTTTTCGATCAGACGTTCTGAAAACATTGCGCCGGGGATGGAACCGGCAGACCCGGCAAAATAGTTTAGCTTGATCAACTGGTCGCGCACGGCATTGGCGATCCGTTCACGGCCATAGCCGACGTTGACGGTCCAGACACCACCGGACACGGCATCCAGATGCTCCTTGCCCTTCTGGTCCCAGACGCGCATCCCCTTGCCTTCGACGATGATGCGCGGATCGGTTGTTTCATAGGGTTTATGCTGGCTCAGGTGGTGCCAGACATGGGCGCGGTCGGCGTCCACAACTGCCTGAATATCATTGTCGAACTTGCCGTCCATCATTGTGCCGCTCCATCTGTCTGAAAAGGTGAGGGTCCGCGACAAAGCGGACGTTCCACAGCAGTATCACACGCAAATTGACCCAAAGAAATAGGACCAGATGCAAATCAAGTTTAAGGCCAGATGCTGTGCCTCCATCTGCCTGCCATTTAGGCGCTAATTCCAAGGCGCTGAAGATAAATTGAAAATAACTTTCTGATTGCATGAAAACACAGGAGCGACAGTCTCCACAGCCGTGGGCTTTCCAGAAAATCATTGATCGGAATCGGCTTTTCCAGTCCGATAATCACAGCGGTCGCGATCCGGCGGTCAAAACGCTCCGGTCGTTCCCTGCAAAATTGACAGATCACCAAGACAGGTGGCGCAACACAAACGGGAGCTATGAATGAAACTCAAATCAAGGATGATGGGTGCAGTCGCTGGCCTTGCCCTGAGCACGACCGCAACTGTTGCCATGGCGGCGGACGAAATCACGGTCGCCTATTTCACCGAATGGCCGATGCCGTTCCAATATGCCAAAGAGATGGGCACCTATGACGAGGTTATGGGCGTCAAAGTCAACTGGCGGGCCTTTGACACCGGCACCGCGATGAGCGCCGCAATGGCCTCGGGCGATGTGCATCTGTCGGTCAGTCAGGGTGTTCCGCCCTTTGTTGTGGCCACAAGTGCGGGGCAGGATCTGCAGATCGTGGATGTTGCCGTGTCCTATGCCGACAATGACAACTGCGTCGTGGCCAGCGCTCTGGAAATTGACAAGGACACAACAGCCGATCTTGCAGGCAAGAAAGTGGCTGTACCCTTGGGAACGGCCGCGCATTACGGTTTCCTGCGTCAGATGGACCATTTCGGCGTTGATCTGGCCAGCCTAGAGATTGTGAACATGGCCCCGCCCGAAGGCGCCGCCGCCATCGCGCAAGGCGCTGTCGACATGTTCTGCGGCTGGGGCGGTTCGCTGCGCCGCGCGCTTGAGCATGGTAATGTCCTGCTGACAGGGGCCGAGAAAGAAGCACTTGGCATTCTGGTGTTTGACGTGACCAGCGCGCCTGCAAATTTCGTGGCGGAAAACCCAGATCTGGTATCCAAGTTCCTCAAGGTGACGGCAGATGCCAATGCGATGTGGGCCGATCCAGCCAATCGCGACACGATGCTGCCTGTGATTGCCAAGGATGCCGGTATGGATCTGGACGCGACAGCGGCGACCATCGATACCTTTGTCTTTCCGACAGTGGCAGACCAGCTTGATGGGAAATGGCTGGGTGGGGGCGCGCAGACTTTTATGAAAGGCGTGGCGCAGGTCTTTGTCGAAGCGGGCAGCATCCCGTCGGCGCTGGAGAGCTACGACAATCTTGTCAACACCGGCCCTTTGGCCAGTGCAAGCAGCATGTAAGCCGTCCATCGTTCAGGGGCGGTCAACGCCGCCCCTGCCACATGGCTTGACGTGACCGGCGAGGCAAGATGCCTCCGGCGGAGATATTTCAGGCAAGAAGAAACCGGTATCATATGGCCTTGTTCAAGGGGCAAGCTTGACCGGATCAGGAAGGGGCGGGTGTGTCGACACTTTGCATTGATAATATTTCCATGCGCTTCGATCTGCCGAATGGCAGCCATGTTCAGGCCCTGCAGAATGTCGGCCTGACGCTCAATACGGGCGAGTTGCTAAGTGTGCTGGGACCCTCAGGTTGTGGTAAAACCACCCTTCTGAACATCGTTGCGGGATTTCTGGCCCCGACCGAAGGGCAGATCACCCTGAACGGCAAAAGGGTCTCCGGCCCCGCTGCGGAGCGGGGAATGGTCTTTCAGCAAGGCGCGTTGTTCGAATGGATGAACGTGCGTGATAACGTAAGCTTTGGCCCGCGCATGGCAGGCCAGCGCGAGGCGCAATGGAAAAGCAATGTGGACCATCTGCTGGATGTGGTGGGCCTGCGCGATTTCAAGGAAAAGTCGGTTTATGAGCTGTCAGGCGGCATGCAGCAGCGCGTGGCGCTGGCGCGCTGTCTGGCCAATGATCCGGATGTGATTTTGATGGATGAACCCTTGGGTGCACTGGATGCGCTGACCCGCGAGAAGATGCAGGGCCTTGTCCTCAAACTGTGGAAAGAGACCGGCAAGACGATCATCCTGATCACCCATTCGGTCGAGGAAGCGCTGCTGCTGGGCGAGCGCCTGTTGGTCATGGCCCCGCGTCCGGGACGTATCCACCGCGAATACAACCTTCCCTTTGCCGAAATGGGCGTGGGGCAGGATCTGCGCAGCGTCAAGAGACACCCGGATTTTGCCGCCAAGCGCGAGGAGATCCTAAGCATGATCTGGGACATGGAAGAAGAGATCATGGGCCGCAGCGTAGAGGCAGGCGCATGATTCCGCTGCTGATTTATCTGGCGATATTCATCGGCAGCTTCGTCCTGATCCGCACGGGTGTGAACCGGCTGCGCGAGCGGCATGATTTCACCTCGCTCAAGACAGTAACCTTCGGCGACGAAAGCGCCGTGCGCCCCGACCGCGCGGCCAGCATCATCTCGGTCCTGACGATATTCCTGATCTGGGGCGCGTTCACGGGCAGCAAGTGGGCACCAATCCATGTGCCCGGTCCGTTCGCTGGCGATACGCAATTCACCTATACGGTCGAGACCCCTGATGGCACACGCGACGATGCCATCGTCTTTGCCCGCGTGCATCCGGTCGGGGAAAATGTCGAGCTGCCCCAAATCTCTGAAAACGAGGGTTTTGCCCGCGATGATGCCGTTGCCGTCGGTATCATGCGCTCGGCACTGGTGGTCTGGGACGACAATGACGAGATCACGCGCGCCGACGGAGCTAAAATTGTTGCAATCGAGGGGCGCGCGGTCGAGCCCGGCCAGTCCGTCGATACGCCAGCCGGAAATGTGAGTGTGACAGCACGGGGGACGCTGAATTTCAGCCCGCCCAAGGGCATGCAGATGGAACCTATCTGGCTACCTCCGCCCGAAACTGTTGTGGCCCGTGTTGGCGAGATTGCGGCCAGCGGTTACCAGAACTTCACGCTATGGGAACATTTGGGCTGGTCGCTTTACAGGGTCATTGCAGGGTTCGTTTTTGGCGCATTGGTGGGCATTCCGCTTGGCTATGCGATGGGCCTGTCCGGCTGGTTTCGTGGCTGGTTCGATCCCATTGTGGAGTTCATGCGCCCTGTGCCGCCCCTGGCACTGATTCCGCTGGTGATTATCTGGGCCGGTATCGGCGAGACCGGAAAAATCATCCTGCTGTTTCTGGCTGCTTTGTGGATCATGACAATTGCTGCGCGGGCAGGGGTGTCGGGTGTCGCTATCGCCAAAGTGCACGCCGCCTATTCACTTGGGGCCAGCAAATGGCAGATCCTGCGCCACGTGATTGTGCCCAATTCCCTACCGGAGATTTTCACAGGTGCGCGGGTCGCGATGGGCGTCTGCTGGGGGACGGTGGTTGCGGCAGAATTGGTGGCGGCGGAAAAAGGTGCGGGCATGATGATTATGGTGGCCAGCCGGTTCCAGCTGACGGATGTGGTGATCATGGGGATCATTCTGATCGGGATTATAGGCTATGGAATCGACATCCTGATGCGAATGGCGGAAAAGTGGTTGGTGCCCTGGAAGGGGCGTGTCTGACATTTCTGCAGAAAGCCGCAAAATGAACTCGCAAGACCGCGACCTGCTGTCCTCACTCTTTGCGGCGGCGGTCGCTGCTGCCGATCCGCACAAGGCTATAGCCGCCCGTTTGCCCGCGAAACCCAAAGGCCGCACCATCGTGATCGGCGCTGGCAAGGGGGCCGCACAGCTTGCTGCTGCGTTCGAGGACCTGTGGGATGCGCCGGTCGAGGGCACCGTTGTCACGCGCTACGGCTATGCCTGCCCGACACGACATATCCGCGTGCTTGAGGCCGCGCATCCGGTTCCCGACAAGGCCAGTCTGGCTGCGTCGGAGGCCTTGTTCGAGACGGTATCGGGACTTGGCCCCGATGATCTGGTGGTGGCTTTGATCTGTGGCGGAGGGTCGGCTTTGCTGGCGGCACCGGCGGAGGGTCTGATGCTGGCGGACGAGGTTGCACTGAACCAGACGTTGCTGGCCTCTGGCGCACCGATCGGGGCGATGAACGTGATCCGCAAGCAGGTCAGCCGAATCAAGGGCGGGCGTCTGGCCGCGGCGGCCTATCCGGCCCATGTGATCAGTCTGATCGTATCTGATGTTCCGGGCGATGATCCGGCGCAGGTTGCCTCGGGCCCGACGGTGCCTGACATGCTTGGCCGCGCCGAGGCGCTTGTCGCAACGCGTGATCACGGCATTATCCTGCCCGAACGAATTGCACGGTATCTGGCTGATGCGCCTGAAGACGCGCCAAAGCCCGATGATCCCCGCTTCGCCCGAAACGAGGTTCATGTCATCGCATCCTCTGCACGCTCGCTTGAGGCAGCGGCAGAGGTTGCGCGTGCCGCAGGGATCGAGGCTGTCATCCTGTCTGATGCGATCGAAGGCGAGGCGCGCGATATTGCCCGTATGCACGGCGCCTTGGCGCGTGAAGTGCTGATGCGCGGACGTCCTTTTGTGCCGCCTGTCGTTATGCTGTCAGGGGGGGAAACCACGGTCACAATAAGGGACAAGGCCGGACGCGGCGGGCGCAACAGCGAGTTCATGTTGTCCTTGTCTGTCCAGATTGAGGGATGCAAAGGTATCGCAGCATTGGCCGCCGATACAGATGGTATCGACGGATCCGAGAACAATGCCGGCGCGTTTGCCGACGGAGACACAGTAAAGTGCATGCGCGAGGCGGGTATAGATCCCGCGCAGATGCTGGCTGCGCATGATGCCTGGTCAGCTTTTGATGCTGTTGACCAGCTTTTCGTGACAGGGCCGACAGGCACGAATGTAAACGATTTGCGTGCAATCTTGATCCGGGGGCAGTGATCACGGCACGAACCATGGGCCATATGCAGACTATAGGACAAAGTAAAAGCGAAACCGCTTGTTTATTCGGTGTTGAGCAATACAGCCTCGACCCTGCGATTGATCTCGCGTCCGGCTGAACTGGTATTCGGCGCGATGGGCGATAGATAGCCCATGCCCTCTGCCGTCAATTGCGATGCAGGTACGCCATATTCCGCGATCAGTCGCTGCTGGACCGAGCTTGCCCGCTGTCGCGAAAGTGTGATGTTGCCGGGCAAAGCCCCTACCGCATCGGTGTGACCGACCAAGGCTATCCGGCGCGTACTATCGGCCAACAGAAACGCTGCAAGGCTTTCCAAAGTTCTGAATCGCCGCTGTGCCAGTTGGGACGAACCCGTATCGAATGTCAGATCGGACAGGATGACATGTCCGCGCCGTTGCAGGCTGTCGACAAGGGATAGCGGCTCGGACGCGCGCGCCGCCGATGCAGGCGCAGTTGCGGTCTGCCCGACCGTGTCCCGTGCAACCTCTGGCGCAACGCGGTCTTCTGCTAAATCGCCCGGTCCGGTGATCCGCAGGGCCGAGGCATCCTCGCCTGACGAGACACGGATGATCTGGATAAATCCTGCATTTGCGGCGCTGCTGATCAGAAGGCCAATATGGTCCTGCCCGCCGCGTTGGGCGGATAGGTAGCGAAAATCGTTCAGATCGACATACATATCCGGCGCTGGAAGCACCTCGGTTGCGAAGCGGAAATCGAACCCGCCACAGGCGGCGGCATGGCAATCCAGCAGGATATCGAACCCCATCTCTGTCAGTTGCTCACGCAAAGGAGCCAGCATTTGCAAGGTTGTGAGCGCCTGCCCTGGCAAGCGCAGAACCTGCCGTTCGACCTGACCCTCCAGAACTTTTACAGGCAGTTTTCCACCCACAAAAACCCCGGTCGCCAAGGCATGACTGTCGGGTGCCGTTACAACCTGCGTTGTCGTCTGGTTGCTGAAGGGCAGCGCCAGATCCAGCGCCTGCCCCTGGTCTGGCATTGCCAAGGCAAGCCAAAGACTGACCACACAGCAAAGACCTGCTTTGTTGGGGCTATAGTCGCATAGATCGACGATCCGCTGTTTCTTCCGCATCCTGACGCTCTAACGAGCCTGCGCGTGGTATCCGTCGTTGGGACGCATATCAGTGGCCGAGGCGACGCGGTTCGTCATGTTGAAGAACGCCGCGACATTCGCGATATCCCAGATGTCGCGGTCGCTGAAGCCCGCATCCCGCAGGGTCTGGCGGTGATGGTCCTCGATCGTGGCCGAGGCCGTAGTCACCAGCGCTGCAAAATCCAGCATTGCCCGTTGCCGCGCATCCAGCGGTGCAACGCGGTAGTTCATGACCAGCATCTCACCCAGTTTTGGATCGCCTGACAATTGCCGCACGGCGGCACCATGGGCGGTCAGGCAATAGAAACAGCGGTTGATCGACGAGACCGTGACCGCAATCATCTCGCGCTCAAGCTTGCTCAGGCCGCTATCCGCAAGCATCAAGTCATTGTAAAGCGCGGTAAACGTGTTCAGTTTGTCGATATCAAAGGCATGCGCCAGCAGAACATTCGGGACCATGCCAAGCTTTTCCTGACAGATGTCGAAATATTTCTGTGTCGCTGGCGGCAGCGGATCGACGGGGGGCAGGTTCAGGGCGATGGGTTGATCAGTTTTGGTCATGCGGGCCTCACTTCATGTCGTCGGGATGTTTACGGTAATGGTACTGTCCCACAAGTGCCATCCCGAGGGAAGCATAGAGAGCGTTTGCGGCTCTGTTGGCGCGGGTGCAGACAACAGCAATATGCGTGGTGCCATGCTCCTGCGCCCAGAGCGCCGCCGACCGCATGAACCATCGGGCCATGCCTTGCTGGCGCTGGTGCGGCAACACCTCAATGGCATGGACCATCGCGATATTGTCATGGATAGCGACAAAAGCAGTACCACCGGGATGGTCGTTCAAACGCCCGAGGATCGAGGTTTTCGGCCCCTTGGCGCGATGCATCACGGCAATCCGTCCCGGCCCGATCCCGCCCTTGGCCCATATGTCGATCTGGATCGCCAATGGCTCCCACAGGGCGAAGGTCGTGATAGGGGGTGGTTGGTCGGTCAGCAGTTGTGCGACGGGCGCGAGATAAAGATTGACCGGATCGACGACCGCATAGCCGCGGGCGGCCAAGGCCGCATCAAGAGCATCGTCGCCTGCGCGGATTTGGAACAGACGCGGCTGACCCATCGCAAGCATCGCCGTCTCTGCGGCATCTATCGCGTTATTGGACGCGGGAGCCAAAGCTGTAGCTGCCGATACCCGTTGCCCGCCACCATCCCCGCGACGCAACAGGAACGGCCCTGTCTGTTTTGTCGCGGCTGCAGGCCATGTGCCGTCTATCACGTTATAAAGATGGGCGGTGTCAGGTGTCATGCCGGAAAAAGCCTCGATAATTCGGCCATCGCGGCATCGACGCGGCGGCCATCCTGACCTCTGATAACGATATTGGCCCCGAAAGCCCCATTGGTCTGGAAGGGGTAGGACCCAATCATCAGATCGGGATAGCGGCTGGCCAACTCGCCCAACGGCCCCGCGATATCGCCTTCGCCCCGCTGGATACGAAGCGTCTGTGACAGCAACGGCTCACCACCCGTCAGGGTGGGAATCACCGAGGCGACCATGGCCTGAAACACAGCCGGAACGCCCGCCATGACGTGCACATTCTCGACAATGAATCCCGGAGCAACAGAAACAGGGTTTTCGATCAGACGCGCACCTTCGGGGATGCGCGCCATACGCAAGCGTGCCGTGTTCAACTCGCCCCCCGTACGGGCGTAATGTGCGGCCAGCAAAGCGCGTGCATCGTCGCGCACGTCGATGGATCTGCCAAACGCCTGCGCGATGCAATCTGCAGTGATATCGTCATGGGTCGGACCGATCCCGCCCGAGGTAAAGACATGGGTAAAACTGCCTGACAAGGCTTTGACAGCCGCGACGATGGCTGGGGCATCGTCGCTGACTACGCGCACTTCGCGCAGGTCGATCCCCGCCTTGGTCAACTCTGCCGCAAGGTAATGCATGTTGCTGTCACGCGTGCGGCCCGACAGGATTTCATCCCCGATCACGATCATGGCTGCGGTGGGGTTGGTCATGGAGATATCCTTTGATGCGATGTTGTCTTGGTATAGGCGCAAGGGGCAGGGCTTTCCAACCCTTCTGCTATCGGACAGGTCGCAGCAACCGCTACAGGATTGTCGCACCTTTGCGAGGGCTTGTCCGGCAGGTCTGGCAACTTGCACCAATTCGGCCTAAATAGTGGAAAAATATCTATTCGTAACGGAGAACCGGCGTTGAACGATCAGCATCGTGGCCGACTTACACGGGATGGCATCCGCATACACGAAGTCGGCGACTTTGCCGGCATGCACCGTGCCGGACAGGTTGCGGCAGAAATCCTTGATGCGATCGCCGACCATGTCCAACCGGGCGTGACCACAGGCGAACTGGACCGTATCATCGAGGATCAAGTGACCCAAGCGGGCGCGAAATCGGCGACGATCGGCTATAAAGGCTACCAGCACGCAAGCTGCATCAGCCTCAATCACGTGGTTTGCCACGGGATTCCCGGCGACAAGAAGCTGAAAGACGGGGATATCCTGAATATCGACGTGACAGTCATTGTGGATGGCTGGTTCGGAGACACCAGCCGCATGTATGCGGCAGGCACTTTGCCCCGCAAAGCCGAACGCCTGATCGAGATCACCCATGATGCGCTGATGCTTGGGATTGAGGCGGTGAAGCCCGGGAATACGTTCGGCGATATCGGCCATGCGATCCAGAACTTTGTTGAAAGTCACCGGATGAGCGTTGTGCGCGATTTTTGCGGTCATGGCCTTGGCCGCGTATTCCACGCACCGCCCAATGTGCTGCATTACGGACGCCCCGGCACCGGACCCGTATTGGAAGAAGGCATGTTCTTCACCATCGAGCCGATGGTCAATCTGGGCCGTCCCGAGACTAAAGTGCTGGCAGATGACTGGACAGCCGTGACCCGCGACAAGTCGCTGAGCGCGCAGTTTGAACATTCCGTCGGCGTGACTGCGACAGGCTGCGAGATTTTCACCATGTCCCCTGCGGGACGGTTTCATCCGACCTACGGGTAATTCCGTCAGTTTCAGGTAGTTGGAATGCGAATGCGCGCGTGGCCAAGTCGTGGATGCAGCCTGCCCGCAATGCCCCAAGCCAGCACAAGCCCCGCACCACAGGCCACAAAGACGCCGGGCAAGGGTGTGACCAGCAGCACCAGCCACGCGACTCCCGGAGTCAGGATGCCCGATACATCGCGGAAGCTGGAATAGACCGCCGACATCTCGGTCCGCTCTGACGGTTTGACGGCCATCAGGAAAGGCAGGCCGCCGCACACATCCAGCAGGATCAAGCAAAACGAAGCGGCCATCAGCACGCCAACAGCCCCCCAGGGTAGCCAATGGCCCACACCTGCCAGAATGAACAACGTTCCCGCAGCAAAAAAACCAAAGCGCACCGCTGTCCGGATCGACTTGGCCTGCACAAAGCGCAGCATGAAGGGCGTCAGGAACAGCGTGGCATTGGTGATGGACAGAACGATCCCGCCTGTCGCCTCGCCCAGTCCGGATTCGACGGCGAAAATCGGCAGATAGACCACATAGACCCACCATCCGCAGGACCGGATCACAGCAAAAAGCCAGCCAGAGATCAGACGCGGCTGCTGGAAAAAACGCCCCAGAAAAGCCAGCGGATTGGGTGCAGGCGCACGTGCGCGGCTGATCAGCTTGCCATTGCCCAGCCGCATCGCCCAGAACACTGATAGCATGCACATGGCGGATAAGCCTGCCACGACAAATGGCGCAGGCCGCCACAGTGCCATGAGCGTAACACCCAGCACAGGACCAACCGTCCAGCCCAATGCCGAGTAAAACATACGCATGGATTCCGCTTGACCCAGATCGGCGCGGGAAATGTAATCCAGCACATAGGCATTGAAGCAGACGAAGGTGATCACCGTCGCCAGCGTGTTGCACAGCAGGGCGAACATGATCATCTCGGTGCCACCGAATACGGCGATCATTGACCCCAAAAGATAAAGCAGCGCGCCAGTAGTATACATCCAGCGGCGCGGCAGCCTGCGGTTCAGCCACGGGACCATCAATCCCGCGGTCAGCGAAGTGATCCCGATCATGAAATAGATTTGCGAGACTGTTTGGGCGTCCTGCAACGCGCGATACATCTCGAGAGGGAAGACGGAGATCAGGATGCCGCGTGTAATGGCCTCGAACCCCTGAAGGGTCGCAAAGCCCCGCACGCCGGGTGTTGGGGCAAAGCGGGTCCACAGGGGAATATAGCGGGTGGCCATCGGTCTTCCGGTCTTGGGTAACCGCAAGCTGAACCTGCGCAAGCCGTACTGCTTTGCCGTTTCCGACGCGGGCAAGCGTCGTGTTTCGCCCCCGCGCTGACGGGTGCTGTCAGTGCTGCAAAATACTGATCACCGTGTCGCCAAAGCGGCGACTGTCGAGAAGGCTCAACTCATCTGGCGGTGTGATCGCGGCGCTTTCCTCCCACACGATCAGGGCATTCTCGGCAATCCAGCCCGTGTTCAGGGCTTGCGTGATTGCCTGCTCTCCCAGCGCCTTGCCATAGGGCGGATCAAGAAACACCAGATCGAAAACAGCATCCTCGTTGCGAGGAAGGCGGCGGGCATCGCGTTTGATGACTTTCGTATCGGCTTCGGCGCCGCAAAGCGCGATATTCTGTCTGATAAGGCCAAGCGCTTTCCTCCCGTCATCAACAAAAGTGACATGCGCGGCTCCCCTTGAAAGCGCCTCAAGCCCCAGCGCGCCGGTGCCTGCGAACAGGTCCAGAACGCGCGCATCCGTCACCGGATCGCCGAAACGTCCGCCTGCCAGCATGTTGAACAGGCTTTCACGGGTCCGGTCAGTGGTGGGGCGCAGGTGTGCGGCAGGGTCGCCCTTGCCCAAGGCCGCCAAGGCACGCCCCTTGAACCGGCCTGCAACGATCCTCACGCGGGCAGCAGCGACTTGAGGGCAATGTCGGGATCACAGATCGCGTCCGGCGCAGGTGACTGGCCCGCTTCGATCAGGCGCTTGCCGATCATATAGGCGCGCGGATCGTTCATGGCGTCTACGGCCAGCAAGTTATCACCCTGATAATACCAGACCGATTGACTGCCCGGTTTTTCGCCCGGACGCACGAAGGTCCGGTCATAGCCTGCGTTCAATCCTGCAATCTGCAGCTTGATATCAAACTGGTCGGACCAGAACCACGGCTTTGCAATATAATCTTTTGCAGCGCCCATGATGTTTTCGGCTACGCATTCGGCCTGATCAATGGCGTTCGGCACGCTTTCCAGACGGATGCGCCCGCCGTGCCACGGGAACGAGGCGCAGTCACCTGCCGCCCAGATTGCGGGGTCCGATGTGCGCCCCTGTGCATCTGTCTTGACCCCGTTCTCGATATCGAGTCCGGCCATCTCGGCCAGAGCGGTGGCAGGTGTAATGCCCACGCCGACGATGACCAGATCAACCTCCATCTCCGTGCCATCCGACAAGCGCGCCCCTGTAACGTGTTTCTCGCCCAACAGTCGCTCTAGCCCGACACCCTCGCGGATCGTCACGCCGTGGCCCTGATGCAAGGCGCGGAAATAGTTGGACGTCTCGGGTGCCGCCACGCGTTGTAGGATGCGGTCGCCCATTTCCACAAGCGTCACCTCAAGCCCGCGCTTGGCGGCTACGGCAGCCGCTTCCAATCCGATATATCCGCCGCCCACGATCAACACGCGCTTGCCAGCGGTCACCTGCGGACCCATTGTATCGACATCCGCTAGATCGCGGACCACGTAAACGCCCGTCAATGCCCCGCCGATGCTGGCGGGCAAGCGGCGCGGTTCCGACCCAGTGGTCAGGACCAGATGGTCATAGACCAGCACATCGCTGTTGACCGAAACCGTGCGCGCCACGGGATCAATGCCTGTCACGCGCTGGTTCAAACGCAGCTCAATGCGGTGCTCGGAGTAAAAGCTTGCCGGACGCAGGAACAGCCGGTCCAGGGTCATATTGCCCAGAAGATAGGCTTTGGACAGGGGCGGGCGCTGATAGGGGGGCACGGGTTCTGCGCCGATAAGGGTGATCTTTCCGTCAAATCCGGAATTGCGTAACTTTGCGACAAGTGACGATCCTGCCTGTCCGGCGCCGATCACGACCACATGCGTCATGCCCATTCCTTTTCGAAAGTGTTGGTCTCGCGTTGCGCGGCACCCTATATCGGTGGAACCGGAAAACGCAAACCCAAGGTGAGGAACAGGATGACGATTTCGACAGGGGACAAACTGCCCGACGCAAAGCTCGTGAAGATGGGTGACAAAGGCCCGGAAGCCGTGGCTTTGGGCGAGAAACTCAAAGGGCGCAAGGTTGCGCTTTTCGCGGTGCCGGGGGCATTCACGCCGACCTGCCATTCCGCCCATGTGCCAAGCTTCATTCGCACCAAGGATGAATTCGCTGCAAAAGGGGTGGATGAAATCATCTGCATCAGCGTCAACGATCCATTCGTGATGAAAGCATGGGGCGAGGTCACAGGCGCAACCGAGGCAGGGATCTCGATGCTGTCTGACGCATCAAGTGAGTTCACAAAAGCAATCGGTATGAGTTTCGATGCGCCGCCCGCAGGGTTGGTCGCGCGTTCCAAGCGCTATGCTATGCTGGTTGACGACGGTGTTGTTACCGTTTTCCACCCCGAAGAAAGCCCCGGAACCTGCGATATCTCTGGCGGAGAGGCGTTGTTGGCAGCGATCTGATCCAGCAACCTTATCTGTCAAAAAATCCCCCGTCAGGCGTCGCCCGGCGGGGGATGTCATTTTTCAGTATCAGAACCAGTGCGCGGTCAACCGCGTGACAAACCGACCCTGATATTGTTCTGGGTAGCGTTCGAATAGGGGCAAACAACGTGCGCGCGGGCGATCAGGTCATCGGCGATATCAGCCTCGATGCCCGGCAGCGTGATGATCAGATCAACCTCAAGTCCGAACCCGCCACCATCTGCGCGTGGGCCGATGCCGACTTCGGCCGACACACTAGACTCGCTGGACAGTTCGACCTTGTCCTGGCTGGCGACGAATTTCAGCGCCCCCATGAAGCAGGCGGCGTAACCCGTGGCGAAAAGCTGTTCGGGATTGACCCCGTCACCTCCCGCGCCACCCAACTCTTTCGGGGTGACCAGTTTCACATCCACTGCCCCGTCCTCGGTCGCTGAATGGCCATCGCGCCCGCCTGTTGCGGTGGCTTTTGTCCTGTATTTGACATCGACAGACATGGTGGTCTCCTTCCAATATTTACATCGCTAGAGATTATATCGCACACGATATAAAGGATTGCAACTCACGTGCCCGAGAGCGCAATTGTCGGACAATTCTTTGCTCTTTCGCGTCAGGCGGCGTTGATCATTGTCCTGGTCGGGAACGGAATATCGATCCCGCCGGCATCCAGCGCCTCTTTGACTGCGCGCTTCATATCGGCCTGATACTGGAAGAACTCCGACGCATCGCACCAGACACGCACCAGAAAATCGACCGAGAAATCGCCAAGGTTGTTGACCTGAATAAACGGCGCCGGATCGGTTTTAGAGCGGGGATCAGACATGATCGTATCGCGGATGATCGTTTCCGCCTTTTTCAGATCGGCACCATAGGAGACACCGAACATCCATTCTGCGCGACGTGTGCTGTAGGCAGAGTAGTTAGTGATCACATTGCCCCAGATCTGGCTGTTGGGAATGATCACCTGCACATTCCCGATCGAAGACACTTCGGTAAAGTTCAGGGAGATTTCTTGCACGGTGCCGGACTGACCCGCCACCTCGACAAAATCCCCGTTCTTGAAAGGACGGAACAGAATGATCATCACCCCTGCGGCTACATTCGACAGCGTTCCTTGCAGGGCCAGACCGATCGCCAGACCTGCAGCACCGATCAGCGCGACGATGGATGTTGTCTGAATCCCGAAAGTGTTGAGAACAAACAAGGCCATAAACGCCAGAATGATATAGCGCACCAGACTGCCGAGAAAGTTGAACAGGGTCGCATCAAGCCGCGCATAGCGCCGCGTCAGGCCCACGATCCGGTTATGTGCCCATCCTGCAAGGATGAACCCGCCCAGAATGATCGCCACCGCCCCAAGCACGGAACCGGCCAGTGACGCCAGAAATTCCAGTGTCAGCAGTTCCTGAAGTGTGGTTCCGTTCCAGAGTTCGGTCGTCAGCAGATCTTGCATGGGTATTCCTTGGTCTGTGTCTTGCTTGAGGTCAGATGCTATCCATTTTGCGCGCCAGTTTCGCATCCAGTGCGGATAGCCCGTCTACATCATGCGTGGTCAGGACAACAGTAACAGTCTTGTAGACATTGGACCATTCGGGGTGGTGCCCCCATTTTTCGGCCCAAAGTGCGGCTTGTGTCATCCATCCGAAGGCTTCGGTGAAATCCTTGAATTCGAAGCTTTTGATGATGGCATCACGACCGTCCACCATGCGCCAACCTGTTTCGAACAAAGGTTCCAGCATGGTTTTGCGGCCAGTATCGCTGAGGCGTTCGGTCATTCCTGTTCCTCCATTTGCGTTCGTCTGAACGGACCATAGGCCGTCAGAACCTCGATGTCTTCCTCGACGGCTGCACGCTCGGCCGCAAGATAACGGGCAATCGCGTCTGCAAAACCACTATCGGCCACCCAATGCAGCGAATGGATCGGCACCGGAAGATAGCCGCGCGCCAGCTTGTGCTCGCCCTGAGCGCCAGCTTCAACCCGCTGCAGTCCCTGTGCGATGGCAAAGTCCATGGCCTGATAGTAGCAAAGCTCGAAGTGCAGACAGGGATGATCCTCGGTGCACCCCCAATAGCGGCCGAAAAGCGCCTGCCGACCGACAAAGTTCAGGGCACCGGCCACGGGCAAACCGTCACGCATTGCCAGAACCAGCAGCATGTCATCGCGCAAGGTTTCCTGTGCAATCTCGAAAAACCGGCGCGTCAGATAGGGCGTGCCCCATTTGCGTGCGCCGGTGTCCTGATAAAACCGCCAGAAATAGTCCCAATGCCAGTGTTCGATCTGGTCGCCGGCCAGCGAGACAATCTGCCCGCCGAAACCCTGTGCCCGCTCGCGTTCCTTGCGAAGCATCTTGCGTTTGCGGGATGACAGCGACGCAAGGAAGCCGTTGAAATCGGTATAGCTGTCATTCTCCCAGTGATACTGCTGGGTCACACGCTGCATCAGCCCCATCTGACCGCCTGCCTCGGCTTCGGGCTGGGTGCAAAAGGTGATGTGGAGCGAGGACAGACGGTTCTTGGCGGCAAGTTCCACCGCACCTTGCACCAATGCGGCTTGTCCGGCCTCCTCGAATCCGGGGCGTGTCAATAAACGCCGCCCCGTTGCCGGTGTGAACGGCACGGCGATCTGGAACTTTGGATAGTATCGCCCGCCCGCTCGCTCAAAGGCATGAGCCCAGTTGTGGTCAAAGATATATTCGCCCTGACTATGCGACTTGGCATACATCGGCGCGCAGGCAATCATCTGTCCATTCTGGCGGGCGGTAAGATAACTTGGTTGCCATCCCGAACCCGCGCCAACAGACCCGCTGTCTTCTAGTGCTTTCAGGAACCGCCACGTCGTGAAAGGGTCATTGGGCCGCCCGCCATCCATGGTTTCAGGACAGGCGCAGGCGTCCCATTCCGCCTGTCCGATCTCGGACAGGTTTCCTGACATAGATATTTCGATGGTGTCATCCGTCATGACGGTGCGCCCCCTATGCACGCCCTTCTATCTGGAGCGGTGGCAAGGCCGATCAAGCAGGGATTGCAGCGGCATAGCCCTCGAACGTGACATTCTGTGCGATCTGTCGTGCCTGTGCTTCTTCGCGGGCTGATTTGATCGTCCAGCACAGAATCGCGGCACCGCGTGCCTTGAGGTCTGCAACGCGCGTTGCTTCCAGATCAGACGCATCGTGACTGATGAAACAGGCGCGCGCGGCGTCAAAATCTGGGATCGCGCGCAGGCGGTCCCGTGTGCCTTTGGGCAGCAGGGGCCAATCCTCGGCCGCATAGTCGCACGTGGTCAACCCGCGTGGAATGTCGGGCGCAAGCGCTGCCATGGCAATCATGGAATGCGGGTTGAAGGACATGACGGCCACAAGACCCTTGTAACCGCCCAGCACCTTTGCCGCCGCTGCCTCAAGAGCGCCGACACGCGCGCCCATAGCCCCGTCCTGATCCTTGATCTCGATCAGCAGCGGCACACGTCCTGCTACCTGATCCAGTACCTGTTCAAGCGTCGGTATCGTGTCGGTTCCACCTTTCAGTCGGATCTGTCCCAAGGCTGCGGCGCTTACTTGTCGAACCGCACCTTTGCTATCTGTCAGGCGCCCGAGATCGTAGTCGTGAAACACCATCGCCACCCCGTCAGAGGAGAGTTGCAAGTCGATCTCGATCCCGTAGCCCGCCTTGCAGGCAGCCTCGATTGCGCTGGGCCCGTTCTCGGGCCGTCCTCTTGACAGGTCATGTAGCGCGCGATGCGCGATCGGGGCCTTCAGGAAGTCTTCAGGCAACCTGCTCATCTGATCTGGAAAATGGCTTCGATTTCCACAGCGACGCCAAGAGGCAAAGAGGCTGCCGATACAGCAGAGCGCGAATGCCGCCCGATATCCCCTAATGCTTCGACCAGAAAATCGGACGCGCCGTTAATCACTTTGGGCTGGTCGGTAAAATCAGGCGTAGAATTGACAAAGCCCGTCAGCTTGACGACCCGCACCAGACGATCAAGATCGCCGTCGCAAGCGGCCTTCAACTGCGCCAGCAAGCTGATTGCACAGGTTTTTGCGGCTGCAGCACCTGCAGCCACATCCATGTCCGCACCCAGTTTGCCGGTGATGAATCCGTCTGGTCCGTTCGAGATCTGTCCCGATACGAAAACCAGATCACCCGACTGCACGAAGGGCACATAATTGGCAGCAGGTGCCGGCGCGTTCGGCAAGGTGACACCAAGATCGGCAAGACGTGTTTCAAGGATGCTGGTCATGGACATGCTCCGTTTCAAAAGGTGGTTCGCGGCGGACGCTAGCTGGCTTGGCCAGAGATTGAAACCGCAAAGAGAAGGCAGATTGCAGCGCTTGCAAAATTGAAAGCCGGTCCGCGATGTAGCGCGCTGTAGCGGTTCGGGCGCGCTGGCCGCAAGCCTTAGTCCTCGCGCAAGGCTGTGCTGAAATAATCAGACAACGGCTTGATCAGATAGTCCAGCGGCGTGCGGTCGCTGGTACGGATAAACGCCTGAACCGGCATGCCGGGTATCAGGGTTGTGTCCGCCGGTAGACGCGCCTGCTCGCCTTTTTCCAGAGCGATCTCGGCGCGGTAAAAAGATGTGCCTGCGGCATCGTCCGTAAACGCATCGGCTGAAGTTTGGACAACCCGTCCCGTCAACTCAGGCGTGCGTCGCTGGTCAAGGGCTGTAAATCGCAATGTCACCTCCTGCCCGGGAAAGACTTGATCGATATTCACGGGGTTCACTTGCGCCATGATGATCAGCGGACGGTCCTGCGGAATGATGAAAAGCACGGGATCGGCAGCGCGCAGCACGGCGCGGCGGGCAAAGACCTGCAGACTGTAGATGATCCCTGCTACGGGCGCGCGAATTTCCAGCCGCTCCATTTGCTGCAAAAGTGCGCGGCGTTGTTCAAGAAGCTCCAACTCGCGGAATTGCAGATCGCGCAAACGGGTGATCGCTTCTTCCCGTCGCGATTCGGTCAGGCGCAGAATGTCGATCGCGGTTTCGGTGATCCGGCTTTCGGCGGTGGCGGTTTCGGCGGTCAGCGCCCCGATATCTCCGTTCAGGCGGGCCAGTTCGCGTTGTAGCGCCAAAACACGGCTGGCTTGGGCAAGACCGCGATCCAGAAGGCTTTGCTGGTCTGCAAGCTCTTGCTCGATCAACCCCACTTGCAAGCCCAGTGCGTCGCGTTGGGCTGCGATCCCTGTAATCTGGGTTTCGATTTGCTGGCTCCGCTTGGTCAGTTGCTCGACCTGACTGGCAAGCGATGTAGCGCGCGCCTGCAAAAGCTGTCGCTGACCATTCACCAGCAAGGCGACATCGGGGTTGGATGCCGCAGCCGCCACTAAGAGGGGATCGAATACCGCCTCGTTCCGCGCGTCCCGCTCGGCCTCGTGGCGGCCGCGGCGGGCCATCAGTTCGTAGAGTTGGCCTTCGATGATGGTCAGATCGGACATCAGGCCCGAAGGGTCCAGCCGGATCAGCACCTGATCCTTGGTCACGCGCATCCCCTCGCTCACCAGAATGTCTTGAACGACGCCGCCATCAGGGTGCTGGACAACCTGCCGGTTCTGGTCGACTTCGATACGTCCATTGGCTACGATCGCACCGGCAATATTGGCAATGGCAGCCCATGTGCCAAACCCGCCCAGAAGCAGCAACAAGGCCGCAAGCCCTACGATAACGGGGCCGCGAACAGAAACGCGCCTGTGTCGGTCAGGGGTCATCCTACCCCTCCAGCAATGTTCTGGCCAAGGCTGTTTTGGACATCGCTATAATTGCTGAGCACCTGCTTCAGCACGGCATCCCTTGGGCCGAATGCTGTACGCGCGCCCGCTTCCAGCACAAGAATCACGTCGCATTCCTGTATCGCGGCAGGCCGGTGCGCCATAATCAGGACCGATTTGCCCTCGGCTTTCAGGCTGCGTATCGCCGTGTTCAGCGCCTGCGATCCTTCATTGTCGAGGTTGGAATTAGGCTCGTCCAGAACAAGGATCACCGGATTACCATACATGGCCCTTGCCAATCCAATCCGTTGGAGCTGGCCGCCGGACAATCGCCCGCCTGCAACCGAAACTGCGGTGTCATAGCCGTTGGGCAGTTTCAGGATCATCTCATGCGCTGCGGCCTTTTGGGCTGCTGCGACAACAAGCGCTGGGTCGGGCTGCAAGGACAACCGCGCGATGTTTTCGGCGATCGTGCCATCGAACAGATGCACCCGCTGCGGGAGATAGCCGATATGCTGCGCCAGCGTGGCTGCGGGGTATTGATCAAGCGTTGCTCCGTCCAGCCGGATGCTGCCAGTTGCGGGCAGCCACATGCCGGTGACTGCGCTGGCAAGCGTCGACTTGCCTGCGCCGGACGGTCCGATAACACCCAGCGCCTGCCCCGGTTCGACCGTGAAGCTGAGCATGCGGAGCACCGGTGATCTCTCGCCCGGAGGGATCAGCGTAAGGCTCTGAACCTCGAGACGGGCGCGCGGAACCGGCAGGGCGGTACGCGCTTCTTCGGGTGCCACATCGGACAGCAGTTGCGCCAGATCTGACCAGCCTTTGACCGCGCGCTGGACAAGCGTCCAACTGCCTATTGCCTGTTCTATCGGGGCCAGCGCCCGCCCAAGCAGAATGGACGCCGCGATCATGGCGCCCGGCGTCACTTCGCCCCTGATCACCAGAAAGGCGCCCAGTCCCAACATCGCGGATTGCAGAAAAAGCCGGAGTGTCCGCGAGACTGACCCGAAACTGCCGCCAAGATCGGCGGCCTGCAGATAATGCCTTGAGGCAGTATCGCGCACCTGTTGCCAGCGTGTGAAGACAGCATCGTTCATCCCCATTGCCTGCACCATCCGGGCTTCGCCGCGTGTTTGCGTTGCGATGGTGTCGGCCCGCGCTTGCGAATAATTGGCGCTGGCCACGGGGGTGCGTGTCAGGATCTGATTCGCCAGTGTCACTAAAACCAGCAGTGCCCCGCCGCCAAGCGCAAGATATCCCAGCCAAGGATGAAACACCGCGATTCCCACCAGAAACACTGGCGTCCAAGGTATATCGAAAACGGTCATCGCGACCGGAGAGGTCAGGAGGCGGTGCAACGCGTCAAGGTCGCGCAACCCCGGCCCTTGTGTATGGCCGGGATCGAGCGCCGATTTTCGCAAGGCCGCATCGAACACCCGCCGTTCAAGGCCCGATTGGAATCGTGCGCCGACCCTTGCCATGATTCTACCGCGGGCGAAATCCAGTAGACCCATCACCGCATAGAGAAATGCAACAAGCACCGTCAGAGCGACAAGCGTGGCGACAGACCTGCTGCCAAGCACCCGGTCATAGACCTGCAGCATATAGAGCGGTCCGGTCAGCATCAGGAGGTTGGCAAAGACACTGAACAGTCCGACGATCCAATAAAGATGGTGGTCTGCACGCCTTGCCGCGCGCAATTCTTCGCGCCCTCGTGCGGAATCCGTCTTTACCATCTACCGTTTCCCGCCACTCGTACCACCAAATTGCCGGTTTTACCGACTGCTCCCTTTCGTCCAACGGGTGGACGTTATAAGAACAAACCCTACTATGGGGTTAAGTGCAGCACCTTTTTAGTGCTGCAAAACCGCCCCTTCCGCTGGCCAGGAATTCGACCAGACTCCTGAAACACAAGCATATAACCTGTGAGATATCTAGTGTCGCAAACGCCCACGATTATGCCCGCCCTTTCGCTGCGCAACTTCGGCAAGGCCGTTGTCATCCCGTTTCTGTTGGTTGCGACCCTGTCGGCCTGTGCGACGCCCGAAGGATATGTCGCGCGGGACGGGATCAACGATCCGTTCGAGGAGCGGAACCGCAAGGTTCATGCCTTCAACAAATCCATAGATCAGGCTATTCTGCGTCCCGCCTCACGCGGATACAACAAGGTGCTGCCGCCGGAAATGCGGATGATGGTGAACAACTTCTCGGACAACTTGTCCGGTCCGGGTCTTGTTGTGAACAATCTGCTGCAGGGGAATTTCAAAGGCGCGATCACCAATACCTACCGGTTCGCCCTCAACTCGACGCTTGGTTTTGCCGGACTTGTGGATGTTGCCGAGATGGCAGGTGTGTCCGAGGTCGACACTGATTTTGGCGAAACCCTGCATGTCTGGGGGGTCGGAGAGGGCCACTATGTCGAAACACCGTTCCGTGGGCCATCAACCGAACGCGATACCGTTGGCATGGTGGTCGACTTCTTCACAAACCCGTTGTCTTACGCCATGTCAGGCACAACGAACGAGTACCGTCAGGGAGTGCGCGTACTGGACATTGTCGGCGATCGTGGCCGTTTCGGTGACACGATCGATTCCGTCCTGTATGACAGCGCCGACAGCTATGCGCAGTCACGCTTGATTTACCTGCAAAGCCGCCGGTTCGCGCTGGGCAGGTCTGGCGATGCGACTTATGACGACCCATATGCTATTGGAACAACGGACCCTTATGACGACCCCTATGAGGACCCCTATGCTGAATAAAGTAAACCGACGCTTTGCGATTGCTTCGATAGCCGCGTGGGCCGGAACGGCCATTATGGGGCTGGGCTGGCCGCAAACCGCCCATGCCATGACCCAAGCGCGCGCAAAAACGCTCGTTGATGCGCTGGTCGCCGATATCAACGGCGTGATTGCATCGGGTAAGTCCGAGCAGGCCATGTATGTGGAATTCGAAAGGATTTTTACCCGCTACGCCGATGTTCCGACGATTGCGAGCTATGCTTTGGGTGTGGACGCGCGGCGCGCAACCTCCGCGCAGATGCGCGACTTCACGGTGACTTTCAGGCGCTACATCTCGGTCAAATACGGAAAGCGCTTCCGCGAGTTTATCGGCGGCCAGATCGAGGTGCAGGGCGCGCGGGCCATCAAGAATTTCTACGAGGTCAAAAGTCTGGCCCGTTTGCGCGGGCAAGCCCCTTTCGAGGTGACTTTTCTGGTATCCGACCGCAGCGGCAAGGACCTGTTTTTCAACCTCTTCATTGAGGGGATCAACATGCTGCTGACAGAAAGGACCGAGATCGGCGCGATGCTGGACCGTCGCGGTGGCAATATCGACGCGATGATTGCCGATTTGCGCGCTGCGGTCTGACGATCTGACCGCTGGGAAAAAGAAGCAGGCGCGCCATGACCGGCGCGCCTGCTTCTTTTTGCTTTCAGTGAGGCCTAGTTCCGGCGACTGCCGAAAAGGTCACGGAACAATTGTTCGATGGCGTTCTGTGTTTCGGGTTGGGCGGTGCGACCGCCGGATTGGCCCTGTGCCTGTCCGCTATTGGGTTGCTGCACAGGGGCCTGTGTAACCGGCGCCTGCATCGGCAAGGGGCGCGCAGGCAGGCCATCATGAACGCGCACCATCACTTCGTGCCAGATCTCTGACGGCAATCCGCTGCCGGTCACGCCCGTCAGTGGGGTATTGTCGTCATAGCCCATCCAGACGCCTGCCACGTAGTCAGCCGAATATCCGACGAACCATGCGTCACGTGCCGCTTGGGTCGTGCCGGTTTTTCCTGCGACTTCGCGGTCTTTCAGGTTGGCCCTTGTGCCGGTGCCGCGCGTGGTCACCTGATGCAACATCCATGTCAGCTGTTCGGCGGCCTCCTGGCGAATTACCCGCTCTCCCATACCGCCTGTTGCGGTCATCAGCGGCTCGTCGTCGTCGCGCATCCGCAGTTCGATCAGGCCGTAAGGCGTGACAGCCGAACCACCGTTCAGAATGCCAGCAAAAGCGCCTGTTGTTTCGATCAAGGTCGCCTCGGACGCGCCAAGCGCCAGCGCTGGGCCCGCAGCCAGATCGGACTGGATGCCGAATTGCGCGGCGACATTGCGCACGAGTTCAAGGCCCACACTCTGCGCGACCTTGACGGCTGGCACGTTCAAGGAACGGCTTAGCGCCTCGGTCAGTGTGACCTGCCCGCTAAAGCTGCGGTCATAGTTGTTGGGACACCACTCTCCCGATCCGGCGATGTTCACACAGTAAGGTGAGTCATCCACAATGTCGTTCGGTGAATAGCCAAGGTCTAATGCCGCGGCATAGACAAAGGGTTTGAAGGCCGACCCGGTCTGTCGCCGCGCTTGTGTTGCGCGGTTGAATGCCCCCACAACGCGCGTATCGCGCCCGCCCACCATTGCGCGCACAGCGCCGTCTGCGGACATGACGACGATGGCCGCCTGCGCCTTTGAGCCTTCGCGCACCTTGTTTTCAAAAATGAATTGCATCGCCTCTTCGGCGGCTTTCTGGATGCGCGGGTCGAGTGTGCTGCGGATCACGACATCTTCGGTCGTGTTGCGGGTAAAGAATTCGGGGCCGGACGACATGACCCAATCCGCAAAGAACCCGCCTGCGCGGGCTTCGGCGGCTTCCGACAGTCTGGCAGGATTGGCAAGCGCGTTGCTGGCCTCTTCTTGTGTCAGATAGCCCTGTTCGCGCATCAACCTGATCACCACCGCCGCACGGTTCTGGGACCGCTCCAGATTATTTGTCGGAGCAAGGCTGGTGGGCGCGGTCAACAGGCCTGCCAGCATCGCAGCCTCGGCTGGGCTGACCTGGCCCGAAGTCTTGCCGAAATAGCGCTGCGAGGCAGCCTCGGCGCCGAAGGCGCCGCCACCCAGATAGGCGCGGTTGATATAAACTGAAAGGATCTCGTCCTTGGTATATTTTGCCTCGAGCGCAAAGGCGTAAACCGCCTCCTTGATCTTGCGCGACAGGGAACCGCGACGGCAATCGGCCTCGTATTCCTGTTCGGTTTTCCAGACCTGCGGATCGTAGGGCACCCCAAGGCACAAAAGCTTTGCTGTTTGCTGCGTGATGGTAGAGCCGCCATTGCCCGACAATGGGCTCCGGCCTTCGCTGACGTTGATACGGATCGCACCGGCGATACCGCGCGGCGATACTCCGAGGTGACGGTAGAACCTTTTATCCTCGGTGGCGATGACAGCATTCTTCAGATGGGGCGAGATCGCATCCGCACTGACGACGCCGCCAAACTGATCCCCGCGCCAAGCGAATACCTTGCCATCCGCGTCGAGCAAGGTGACCGATCCGCGTTGGCGACCGTCAAGCAGCGTGTTTACATCGGGCAGGGTCGTGTAGAAATACCCTACAGCCCCTAAAAGGATCAGGCCTGCCACAAGGCCGACGCGCCAGGAAAACCCCCAGACCAACCGCCATATCCAGCTGAAAATCCCTACGACAAAGCGGACCACAGGGTTGCGGTGCCCGCTTTTCTTGCGTGCCGGTGTCTTGCGTCCCGAACGGCTCGCCGATTTCGCAGATGCGGGTTTGGCCGCTTTTGCGGGTGGTTGCGCGCGACTGCGCTTGTCCGCCACCAAGGGGGGCTTCCTGCGACCTGAATCACTCATGCTGTGCGATGCCTGACATTTGTTGTTTTGGGCAATATAGCGATGCGCGTGGGAAATGTTGACCCATGCCGCAGCAGACAATGCCTTTTTGTTTAGCTCAGAATGTGGGCGAAAAATATTTAACGCACAAATATTAGGCAAAAAGCCGGGAATCCGAGACGGGTTTGCCCCGTTTATCTTCCTTTCACACGCTTTCGCCCGTTTTGCTGCAACTGCAACATGCGGGCCTGATCCCGCTCCAGACGAAGGGGACAAAGGTGAAACTCATCATTGCAACGATCAAGCCGTTCAAGCTCGAGGAGGTCCGTGAAGCACTGACCGATATCGGCGTGCGCGGCATGATGGTCACTGAAATCAAGGGCTTCGGATCGCAGTCCGGGCATACCGAAATCTACCGTGGCGCTGAATATGCCGTGAATTTCGTGCCCAAGGTGAAACTTGAAATCGTGGTGAACGACGCGATGGCCGATCAGGTTGTCGACACCATCACGACGACCGCCAAGACCGGCAAGATCGGCGACGGCAAGATTTTCGTGCTGGATGTCTCGCAAGCTGTGCGCGTGCGGACCGGCGAGACCAATGAGGACGCGGTTTAACCGCGCCGGGGGAAAGGAAAAATGAACATGAACCGTATCACGAAACTGGGACTTGCAGCGACGCTGATCGCCTTGCCAAGTCTGGGTCTGGCGCAGGACGCTACCGAAGAGGTAGCTGCCGTTTCGCCGGAAGTCGTCTGGATTTTCAATACATTGCTGTTCCTGATCGGGGGTTTTCTAGTTTTCTGGATGGCGGCCGGTTTTGCCATGCTCGAAGCGGGTCTGGTGCGTTCCAAGAACGTGACCATGCAGCTGACCAAGAACATCGCGTTGTTCTCGATCGCCGCAATCATGTATTACCTGATCGGCTATAACCTGATGTATCCGCTGGGTGACTGGGCGGTTGAGGGTGTCTTCTCGGCCTTGTTCCCGATGGTGGCAGTTCTCGAAGATGTCGGTATCGCGCTGGCTGATGCGGACGATGCCGAATATGCGGCAACCAGCTCGGATTATTTCTTCCAGTTGATGTTCGTCGCCGCAACTGCGTCAATCGTGTCGGGTGCCCTGGCCGAGCGTATCCGCCTGTGGCCCTTCCTTGTTTTCGTCGTCGTTCTGACCGCAATCATCTATCCCTTGCAGGCTTCCTGGAGCTGGGGCGGCGGTTTCCTGAGCGAAGCAGGCTTCTCCGACTTTGCCGGCTCCAGCATCGTGCACTCGGTTGGCGGTTGGGCAGCTTTGACTGGCGCAATCATCCTTGGTCCGCGTCTGGGCAAATATAGCAAAGATGGCCGCGTCGTTCCGATGCCCGGCTCCAATCTGGCCCTCGCAACGCTGGGTACGTTCATCCTGTGGATGGGTTGGTTCGGCTTCAACGGCGCGTCGCAGCTTGCGATGGGTTCGGCAGGCGATGTGGCTGATATCGGTCGTATCTTCTCGAACACAAACGCCGCTGCTGCAGGCGGTGCAGTGACAGCGCTGATCCTGACCCAGCTTTTGTACAAAAAGCCCGACCTGACAATGGTGCTGAACGGTGCTCTGGCCGGTCTGGTGGCCATCACGGCTGAGCCGCTGACGCCGACCCTGGGCGCAGCAACCTTGATCGGTGCCGTCGGTGGTCTGATTGTGGTCCTGACCGTACCGCTTCTTGACAAGCTCAAGATCGACGATGTTGTCGGCGCTATTCCGGTCCACCTTCTGGCCGGTATCTGGGGCACACTTGCCGTGCCGCTGACCAACTCTGAAGCGTCCTTTGGCACGCAGATCTATGGCATTCTCGTGATCGGTATCTTCGCGGCTGTATCGACCGCTGTGGTCTGGTTTATCCTGAAAATGGTGGTTGGTATCCGCGTATCCGAAGAGGCCGAAATCGCCGGTCTGGATACGGCCGAACTTGGAATGGAAGCCTATCCTGAATTCAGCAAAGGCTAATCTGTCCTCCCATAGATTGGCAAAGGAAAACCCGGGCGGTGACGCTCGGGTTTTTTCAATGCGGTTAATACTCTGGAAAGGCGCGGGTGTTAGGTTTGCCAGACTGCAGAAGCATCCTGTCTGGTCCGTAGCTTCGGCGCCGTTGTCCGACCGGCGGACCAGATAGTGTGCGCCTCGTCGATCTCAGCTGACTTTTTGGGGCGCTCCTGTCGCCATATTGGTCCCGATATGGGGCAGTTTCGCAGCCTTCCAAGCAGCGAACCCGCCTTCCAGATGGGCGATGCGGGTCACACCCGCGTCAATCGCAGCACGACAGACCCTTTCGCTCCGCACACCGGAACCACAGTGGAACACGATCCGTTTGTCAGACTGCCCCGGTAGTTTCGCGGCGTCGAAAAAGGCCAGCGGCATCAGCAGCGCGCCTTCGATATGTTCGAACATGTATTCCTGCGGCGTCCGGACGTCGATCACGACTACATCGTTGCGATCGAAAGCCGCGGCCAGTTCTGCGGCGGTCCATGTCTCGAAAACAGCATCGCCAATAGCTTCGGTCTTCATAGGGTTCTTCCTTTCATCTGGATGGCTGGACTGGAATGGTATCAAGGCCCGCCAGCGCTTCTTTACAATGGGCGATCATAACGTCGGTAAAGCGCTGCACCTTGGGATCGCGATATTTCCGGCTGGGCGATAGGCAGGCAAGTTGCGTAGGCAGCGGCGGGGTGGTTGTTGCTACGGGCACCAACGTGCCTTTGCGAAGATGCTCAGCTACCTCGAAGATCGGCTTCATCACGATTCCGGCCCCGTCCAATGCCCACCCCGTCAGAACATCGCCATCATCGGACTCCAAAGGCCCCGATACGTCGAATCGCCTTGGACCGTCCGACGTCTGGAGCGTCCATTGGAATTCCTTGGCACCGGGAAAACGCAGGTTCAGGCAATCGTGTTTTTCGCGCAGAAGGGCGTTGCCGTCTTCCGGCATGCCGCGCCGCGAAATATAATCTGGCGCTGCACACAAGACGCGCGGGCAATCGGCAATCACGCGGACTTTGAGATCGCTATCGGTCAAGGGACCAAGGTGAAAGGCCATGTCCAGCCCCTCACCAGTAACGTCGATCACCCTGTCGGACAGGCGCAAGCGTATGTCGATCTGCGGATAATCCCGTTTGAACCCCGGAACGGCAGGCGCGATAAAGCGGCGCCCCACGCCCAAAGGCGCTGACACGAACAAGGTTCCACGTGGCGATTGGGTGGCGGCCATGACCTCGGCCTCGGCCTCGTCGATCGTTTGTAGGATGCGCGCGGCCCCGTCATAGAACATCCGCCCGTGTTCGGTCGGGTTCAACGCGCGCGTTGTCCTGTTGAACAGGCGGACCCCCAGATGTTTCTCAAGCTCGGCAATCCGCGACGACGCAACAGCAGGTGATGTGCGCTGATCACGCGCGGCGGCACTCATGCTGCCCAATTCATAGACGCGCAGGAACATCCGGATATTGTTCACATAAGCCATTATCAGTCTTTGCTTGAAACTCTTGCGGTTATTGGAAGGATTAACAAACAAGTCGCGCTAAGGGTAGCCTGCTTGAAACCCCTGTTCTAAGGAGAGCGCGATGTACGATCTGGCTGCAATGGGCGCCTGGCTGGAATTTGCGATCCGTTGGCTGCATGTGATCACCGCGATCGCGTGGATCGGATCGTCTTTCTATTTCATCGCGCTTGATCTGGGGCTGCACCGCGACCGCAATCTGCCCTCTGGTGCGGATGGCGAGGAATGGCAGGTCCATGGGGGCGGTTTCTACCATATCCAGAAGTATCTGGTCGCCCCGTCGAATATGCCCGACGGTCTGATCTGGCATAAATGGCAAAGCTACTGGACGTGGATGAGCGGCTTTATCCTGCTCGTGCTGGTCTACTACCTTGGCGCGGAATTCTATCTGATCGACCCTGCCGTGATGGAGCTTGCCACTTGGCAGGCGGTAAGTATCTCGCTGGCATCGCTAGCCTTTGGCTGGCTCGTTTATAACACGCTTTGTAAGGTCTTTGTCGATGCCAACCAGACCGGCTTGATGCTGGCCCTGTTTGTCGTTCTGGTGGCGATGTCCTATTTCTACGCCAGCGTGTTTTCAGGCCGTGCCGCCATGCTGCATCTGGGCGCATTCACCGCCACGATCATGAGCGGGAACGTCTTTTTTGTTATCATTCCCAATCAGAAGGTGGTGGTCGCCGACCTGATCGCAGGGCGCAAACCCGATCCGAAATATGGCAAGATCGCCAAGCAGCGCAGCACGCATAACAACTATCTGACGCTTCCTGTGATCTTCCTGATGCTGTCCAACCATTACCCGCTGGCTTTTGCCACCGAAAACACATGGATCATCGCCAGCCTGGTGTTCCTGATGGGTGTGACGATCCGGCATTACTTCAACTCGATGCATGCGCGTACCGGTAACCCGACCTGGACATGGGCCGCCACTGTGCTGATTTTTATCGCGATCATGTGGCTAAGCACGGCACCCATGTTCCGCGCCGAGGCATCCGAAGAAGCGCAGGGTGCCACCTTGCGTTTCGTGCAGGCAGAGGGTTTCAGCGAGGTGCATGATATCGTCATGGGGCGTTGTTCCATGTGCCACGCAGCGGAACCTTTCTGGGAGGGGTTGCTTTGGGCCCCGAAAGGCGTGCGGCTGGATACCGAGGCGCATATCGCCGGTGCGGCGCGCGCCATCTACCTGCAATCCGGCGTAAGCCACGCCATGCCGCCTGCGAACCTTTCCTATATGGAAGATGATGAACGCGCAGCCATCGTCGCTTGGTACAAGGCCGCAACAGGCGGTTGATCTGACCTGTGGTCGAATCGGATCACAACATGCTAAGTCTTGGGGCATGGCTCAGGCAAACCCCAATATAGGCGATACTCGTCCGGTCATCCGTCAGTTGGATGAGGCCGCGATCAACCGGATCGCTGCGGGTGAGGTCGTGGAACGCCCTGCCTCGGCGGTCAAGGAACTGGTCGAGAATGCGCTGGACGCGGGCGCGCGGCGCATCGACATTGCCATGGCCGATGGTGGCAAGACCCTGATCCGCGTTACAGATGACGGCTGCGGCATGGCACCGGATGATCTGCCGCTTGCGTTGTCACGACATGCGACCTCCAAGATCGACGGAACCGATCTTCTCAATATCAACAGCTTCGGTTTCCGTGGCGAGGCGTTGCCATCCTTGGGGGCGGTAGGACGGCTGACAATGACCAGTCGCGCCAAAGGGTATGAAGCGGCGCAAATCGCCGTGGCTGGAGGGCAGATCGGCCCCGTTAAACCCGCCGCCCTGACAGCAGGCACCGTTGTCGAACTGCGCGACCTCTTCTATGCCACCCCAGCACGGCTAAAATTCATGCGATCGGACCGTGCCGAACAGCAGGCCGTCAGCGACATCATCAAGCGCCTTGCCATGGCAGAGCCTTTTGTCAGCTTCATACTACGCGATGTGTCTGGTGGTGGTGAAGGCCGCGTGCTGTTTCGTGCGGATTCCGAGACTGGTGATATGTTCGACGCATTGCACGGCCGACTTGCCCGCGTGCTGGGAAGCGAATTCGCGGATAACTCCTTGAAGGTCGACGCGGAGCGCGACGGTTTTCACCTGACCGGTTATAGCGCACTTCCCACCTATTCGCGCGGCACCGCGGTGGCGCAATTCCTTTTCGTGAACGGACGACCGGTTCAGGACCGTTTGCTGATCGGCGCGTTGCGTGGGGCCTATAGCGATTTTCTGAGCCGTGACCGGCATCCCGCAGCCGCTTTGTTTCTGGATTGCGATCCGCAGATGGTGGATGTGAACGTCCATCCCGCCAAATCCGAGGTGCGCTTTCGTGATCCCGGTCTGGCGCGTGGTTTGATCGTCACGGCCCTGCGCCACGCATTGGCCGAAGCGGGACACCGCGCCTCAACCACTGTCGCGGCGGCCACTTTGGGTGCATTCCGGCCCGAACCCGTTGGCCATCACCAGCCTGCACGCATTTACCAGATGGACAGGCCCGGCCCTGCTGCAAGGCAGGCCGCCTATGCGGCGCAGGCCCCCGGTTTTGCCGACATGCCGGCGACCTATACCGCGCGGGTCGAGGAGACCTCGCCCGAGGTCGAAGAGACCGCACTGCCCCTGGGTGCCGCACGCGGGCAGGTGCATGAAAACTATATCATCGCCCAGACAGATACCGGCATGGTGATCGTCGATCAGCACGCGGCCCATGAACGGTTGGTCTACGAGCGTCTGAAACGTCAGATGGCGGAAAACGGCATCGCGGCCCAAGCGCTGCTGATCCCCGAAATTGTCGAACTGTCGCCTACCGACTGCGCCCGTTTGTTGGAGCATGCGGATGATCTGGCAAAACTCGGACTGGGGATCGAGCCGTTTGGCGGCGGTGCAATTGCCGTGCGCGAAACGCCTGCTTTGCTGGGGCCGGTCAATGCCCGCGCCATGATCCTTGATATCCTTGATGAACTGGCTGATCAGGGCAGTTCTGCAAGCGTCCGGACGCAGCTTGACGCGATCCTCAGCCGTGTTGCCTGTCACGGTTCCATCCGGTCGGGACGCCGCATGCGCGCCGAGGAGATGAACGCATTGTTGCGCGAGATGGAAGCAACGCCACATTCCGGCCAATGTAACCATGGCCGCCCCACATATGTCGAACTTAAGCTGGCCGATATCGAACGGCTTTTCGGGCGGCGATGATTACGATTGGCGGGCAAAGCTATGCGCTGGATGATCCGGCGGTGATGCTGGTTCTGGCAGGGCTTGGTATTGCCTTGCTTGTTGTGATCTTGCTGATCCTTGCTCTGCGCGCCGCAGCGCGTTCCGCCCGTCTTGCTGCCCCAATGGCGCAGCAGATGGCTTATATGGCCAGCCGTGTGCAAGGCTTGGGTGACGGGCAGCAACAACTCTCCGGCGGTCTGTCGCATGTCGCCGAGGCGCAGGCTGCCTCGCAGGCGCAGATGATCCGCCTGATGGAACAGCGTCTGGCCCATGTCACAGGACAGATGACCGAGACCTTGCACGGTTCCGCCCGCCGCACAGAGCAATCGCTGGGCGAGTTGCAACAACGCCTTGCGGCGATCGACAAGGCTCAGGACAATATCACCAAGCTGTCAGGCGATGTGTTGTCTTTGCAGGACATCCTGTCAAACAAGCAGACGCGCGGCGCTTTTGGCGAAATCCAGCTTCACGATATCGTCGGCAAGGCATTGCCTGCCGACAGCTACAAGATGCAGGCCACGCTGTCGAACGGCAAGCGCGCTGACTGTCTGATCCATTTGCCCAATCCGCCTGGTCCCATTGTCGTGGACAGCAAATTCCCGCTTGAAGCTTATGAGGCGCTGCGCCGCGCTGACAATCCCGCCGATCTGAATCGCGCTGCCAGCCTGCTGCGCCAGTCTGTGCGCGCGCATATCAAGGCAATATCGGAGCGTTACATCATCGAGGGCGAAACCGCTGATGGTGCGCTGATGTTCCTGCCTTCCGAAGCTGTCTATGCCGAGTTGCACGCCAATTTCCCCGAACTTGTGCGCGAAGGGTTCGCGGCACGGGTCTGGATCGTGTCACCCACCACATGCATGGCGACGCTGCATACGATGCGCGCCATCCTCAAGGATGCACGGATGCGCGAACAGGCAGGAGCCATCAGACGTGAATTAGGGCTTCTGGCGCAGGACATGGACCGGCTGGGCCAAAGGGTCGAGAATCTGGACCGTCATTTCGGGCAGGCCTCGCGCGACCTTGCGGATATCAAGATCAGTGCCGACAAGGCAGGGCGGCGTGCGAAAAGGCTGGATAACTTCGATTTCGAGGATGTCGTGCCCGACATTGCCCCTGATGCGTCGCCTCTGGTTCTGGCACAAGGGCTGCGCCGCGATACCTGAGCGCAGGGCATTGCCCAAAGCAAAAAAGGCGGCCTCGCATGGACCGCCTTCAAAAAAATTCGCCCAAGCTGACGCCTCAAATCCTGAGGAACGGTTGTGCCATACGTGGAATCAGTTTGTTGAACCGCAATGGCGCATCGGTGGCCGCAAGGCAGATACAATCCTCGCCGATATCGGCAATCGGGGTGTGGTTCAGGTCTTCGTCAGCGATTTCGATATCACCAGGGCCGAAGCGGTCCGTTTCATCCACGAAAGCGCCCTGCAACACCAGGGTCAGTTCCATCCCGCGATGCCCGTGATCCGGTACCGCCGTGCCGGCAGGGATATAGAGCAGGCGGATAGACGCTTCTTTCGAGGTGGGAAGGATGGCTTGTTTGACACCCATACCGATGGGGCGCCATTTCACCTTGTCCAGATCACCGCCAATGTAGTCGCGCAGCGGTGCGGGCAACACCGATTTCGCCGCCTTCTCTTGTGGCTGCCGGATCGGGTCGGATACCGCGCCCGAATTGATCAGTCGCATGGTTTCGGCAAAGCTGTTGTCGTCGATGCTGGCGGTTCCGGTTTCTTCCAGAAGCGCGCCGCCCACGCTGTCAAAGCTTGCCAGTCGCGCGCGGCATTCATCGCACATGGACACATGCGCGGCGACGATCAGATTGAACGCCTCGGGCAGGTTGCCAGCTGAATAAGCCATCAGCAACGAGTCGGTCAGGTGGTGTTTCACATTATTCATCTGCGTGTTCACTTCATTTCATGGCGAAGTCGGTCCAACGCCAATCTGATACGGGATTTGATCGTGCCAAGGGGCAGGCCGGTCTGTTCTGCAATTTCGCTATGCGACAAATCGCCGAAGTAGGCTTTTTCGATCAGTTCCTTCTGTTTGTCGGGCAGGGCGGCGATTGCGCGCCCCAGTTGTTCGCTTTCCTGTTGCATGCTCAGGACATCTGCCTGGTCAGGCTCTTCCTCGGGGCCCCAAACCAGATCTTCGGGTTCGGGACGGCGCTGCTTGCGTAGCGCGTCTATCTTGCGATTACGGGCTATCGTGAACACCCATGTTGCGACTGATGCCCGCGACGCATCGAAAAGATGCGCCTTGTGCCACAGGGTTGCCATCACCTCTTGGGTGCATTCCTCGGCCAGCGTCGCGTCAGCACCGGACCGCATCAGGAAAGATTTCACCCGCGGGGCGAAATACATGAACAGTTCGGCAAAGGCCGTCTGGTCCTGATCGTCCCGAATCCGAGACATATGGGTGATCCAATCCGTCGGATCGTATTTTGTCTTTGTGGCCAACGGCTGCGCCTTCTCGGACAACATTTTACTGACCTCTGTCCTAGCATGCTGGGCAGCCGGGGACGAGGCAACATTTGGCTCCGAAGGATCAACAATGTTGAACATACCAACGAATACGCAGGCCAAATCTGTTCGGATCACCGCCAAGCATAATTTGTTTTGTGTTTCATCCAAATGCGGACTTTCAACGTAACTCTTGCACTACCCCAGTGAATCAGCCGGAGCCAAACCTAGATGCCATTTGAAGCGGGCCGTATTGCCCCAAAAAAAATCGCCGTCATCGGAGCAGGTATTTCAGGGATGGGGGCGGCGCATATGCTGGCGGATTCCCATCATGTCACACTGTTCGAAGCAGAACCGCGGCTTGGCGGGCATGCCCGAACCATCATGGCGGGAAAACGCGGTGATCAGCCTGTCGATACAGGCTTTATCGTGTTCAACTACGCCAACTATCCGCATATGGCCGCGCTGTTCGACAGGCTTGATGTGCCTGTCACCAAATCGAACATGAGTTTCGGGGCCTCGCTCAAGGGCGGTGCGCTGGAATATGCCCTGACAAGCCTGCCTGCTCTGTTCGCCCAAAAGCGCAATATCGTGAACCCCAAGTTTATCGGCATGGTGCGAGACATCCTGCACTTCAACGCAAATGCCCTTGATGTGGCACGGGACCGTAGCCTGACCACCGGGCATTTTCTGGAAAAGCTGGGAACAGGCGATTGGTTCCGCGACTATTACCTTCTGCCCTTGTCCGGCGCGATCTGGTCCACGCCGGTCGAGCAAATCATGGAGTTTCCGGCCCATGCCATGATCCAGTTCTTCGAGAACCACGCCCTGCTGAACACAACAGGGCAGCATCAGTGGTATACGGTGCAGGGTGGTTCCATCGAATATGTCCGCCGCCTTGGTGACGCGATGAAAGAGCAGGGCGTGACCTTCCGGTTGGGAACACCGGTAGACGCGGTTCGCCGTCCGCATATCGGCGTCGAAATCAAAGTGCAGGGCGGCGAATGGGAAACCTTTGACGAGGTGATCTTTGCGACCCATTCGGATGATAGCTTGCGTTTGCTCGCAGATCCTACGCCTGAAGAAAAAACCAATCTTGGTGCTATCGCCTATCAGCCAAACGATATCGTGCTGCATGCCGACCCGTCGGTGATGCCGCGGCGCAAGGTGGTCTGGTCTTCGTGGAACTACACAGAAGTGGTGGGCAAGCAGACAGACAAGATCGACCTGACCTACTGGATGAACTCGTTGCAACCTATCCCGAAGGACGATCCGCATTTCGTAACGCTGAACAGCACGCGCCCGATCCGCGAGAATCTGGTCTATGACCGCGTCACCCTGCGCCATCCTGTGTATGATCTGGAAGCGCTGGCCGCGCAGGACAGGGTGCGCCTGACCAACGGAACTCGCAACACATGGTTCTGTGGCGCGTGGATGCGGCACGGCTTTCACGAGGACGGGCTGTCCAGCGCTGTCGATGTCGTGGAAGCCTTGCGTCGAACAGATGTTGCGCTGGTAGCGGCGCAGTGAACGGGATCGATCATATCGCAGGATATACCTGGCATGGTCGCAAGGGCGGTATCGAAAACGCCTTTCGCTACAGTGTCGACTATGTACTGTTGGATGCTGAAAAGCCAGCAATGTCGCCTGCCTTGTTCGGCAGGAACAAGGGCAACCTTGTCTCGCTGTGGGACATGGATCACGGGGGCGTGCCCAAGCAGGGCCGCGGGGCTGCGTGGGTCCGCGATGTTCTGGCAGCCAATGCGGTTGAGACGCCTGACCGGATCGAATTGCTGACCCAACCCCGCGTTCTTGGCCACGTGTTCAACCCCGTCTCTTTCTGGCTGTGTCATGATGTGGATGACGGGTTGCGCGCGGTTATTGCCGAGGTGACCAATACCTTCGGGGATCGCCATTCCTATCTGGTCCTGCCCGAAGATCATGGCGTCATCACGTCCGAGGATCGGTTGCGGGCCACCAAGCTTATGCATGTGAGCCCCTTTCAGCCTGTTGATGGAGGTTACGAGTTCCGCTTTGATATCCGTCCTGACCGGATCGGCATCTGGATCGACTATACCGGCGGCAATGGCGGTGTGATCGCAACACTTGTTGGCGCGCGTAAACCCATCAGCAACGCAAGCATTTTGCGTAGCGTGTTGCGTCGGCCGTTCGGGTCACGCCGTGTGCTAGCCCTGATTCATTGGCAGGCGCTCAAGCTTTGGTGGAAGGGTGCCACCTATCGCCCGCGTCCAGAACCTCCTGCGGAAGAGGTCAGCAGATGACCGTCTGGAAGGTCTCGCTTCCGGCCTACGGCGTATTTGCAGCGCTGCTCGCGGCGGCGGGCTTACCGATCTATATCCATGCGCCAAAATTCTATGTCGACGAATACGGCGTTTCGCTGGCGGCTTTGGGGGCGGTCCTGTTTGGACTGCGCCTGTTCGATGTCATCCAGGACCCGTTGCTGGGCCGACTGGCAGGTGCCTTGCGGCACTGGCGGGCAGCGGCGGTGACCTTTGGCGTGGCGCTTATGGTTGTCTCGATGTTGGGTTTGTTCGCCGTTGCGCCGCCTGTCGCCCCACTGATCTGGTTCGCGTTGATGCTGGCAGGCGTTTTTTCCGCCTTCAGTTTTCTGACGATCTGTTTCTACGCCCAAGGCGTCCAGACGGGCGGCAGGCTGGAAGGTGCAGGGCATCTGCGTCTGGCGCGCTGGCGCGAAACCGGTGCTTTGCTGGGTGTCTGTGTTGCGGCCGTTGCGCCGGTGATATTGGGCGGGTTCATCGGCTTTTCCTTGGGGTTTGCCATTCTGGGTCTGACAGCGCTTTGGGTGATGCGCCGTGAATGGGGCAGCGAGGGCGAGATCCCCGAGGGTGGTTTTGCACCGGTTCTGCAAGATCCGGTTGCGCGCCGCCTGCTGTTGATCGCCTTGGTGAATGCAGCACCCGTCGCGGTCAGTTCGACCCTGTTTCTCTTCTTCGTCGAAAGCCGCCTTGCCGCGCCCGGTTGGGAAGGGCCATTCCTGTTGCTGTTTTTCCTTTCAGCAGCGATCGCGGCCCCTTTCTGGGGGCGTGCCGCCGAACGCTTTGGCCCCAAACAGGTGCTGATGTCTGGGATGGTGCTGTCGATCATCGCCTTCGCCTTCGCCCTGACCTTGGGGGCGGGCGATGTGTGGGCCTTTGGCCTGATCTGTCTGGCGTCGGGTGCCGCGCTGGGCGCGGATATGACCCTGCTGCCCGCAATATTTTCTGCGCGTATGGCGCGGGTCGCACCGGGGGCATCGGGCGCGTTTGGGCTGTGGTCCTTTGTGTCCAAGCTGTCGCTGGCCTTTGCCGCGATTGCTCTTTTGCCGGCCCTTGAAACCGCAGGGTTCCGTGCCGGAACCGAGAATACAGAAAGCGCGCTTTGGGCGCTGAGCCTTGCCTATGGTCTGGTGCCCTGTGTCCTGAAGCTGTTGGCCATCGGACTGCTTGCGACCACTCACTGGAAGGAGGACTAGATGGCCGATCCAATTCTCTTCACGTTCCTCGGCGCCTTTGGCGTTCTGGCAATTCTATGGGCGAAGGCGCGATTTTGGTCATTCGTGGCGCAGCGCCCCGAAGATTATGAGGGCGGCAATCTCCAGTTTGACCTAAGAGAGCACCTTAACGGTCCGATACTTTGCGAAGGCGTTATTTACGGCCCTCTCGGACGTGTTACTTCGCGGTTTGTCGGCAGGTTCGAGGCGCGCTGGGACGGAAACCGCGGCATCATGCGTGAACATTTCATTTATGACAGCGGTGCAACGCAAGACCGTGAATGGCGGCTCGAGCTTGGTAATGACGGGCGCATCAAGGCAGATGCGGATGATCTGGTGGAAACAGGCATCGGCGTCATGCAAGGCTCTGCGGTGCGTTTGAACTACCGGATCCGTTTGCCCGAGGATGCTGGCGGTCATGTGTTGGATACCGTGGACTGGATGTATCTGGCCCCGAATGGTACCGTCGTGAACCGAAGCCAGTTTCGCAAATTCGGGATACCCGTGGCCGAACTGGTGGCCACAATGCGGAAGGTGGATGCGGTATGATTGATTGGCAGGGAAAACGGTATTGGCTGATCGGTGCCAGCGAAGGCTTGGGGGCCGCGCTCGCCCATAAACTCAGCAGCGCCGGTGTCGAGGTGATCGTTTCCGCACGCAACGAGGAGCGGTTGCAGGAACTGGTGGCGGCACTGCCTGGCAAGGCGTCATTTGTGACCGTTGATGTCAGTGATAGCGCCAGCCTGGCGGCAGCGATGCAGCAGATCGGCCAGATCGACGGTATGGTCTATCTGGCAGGTGTCTACTGGCCGATGAAGGCGCAAGAGTGGCACACTGGTCAGGCGGAAGCCATGGCCGACATCAACTTTACCGGCGCCATTCGTTCCGTTGGCGCGGTGTTGCCGCAAATGGTCGAACGCGATTCAGGCCATGTCGTCATCACAGGATCACTGTCTGGCTTTCGTGGTTTGCCCGGTGCTATCGGCTATGCCGCATCCAAGGCGGGCACGATGTCGCTGGCCGAAAGCCTTTATGCCGACCTTCGGAAAACAGGCGTGCGCGTTCAGGTCGCCAACCCCGGTTTCATCCGCACGCGCCTGACCGACAAGAACGAGTTTGCCATGCCCTTCCTGATGGAGCCGGATCAGGCCGCACAGGAAATGTTCGAGCTGATGAATGATGAAGGCACGTTCAAGCGCAGTTTCCCGCGCATTTTCAGCTGGTTGTTCCGCATGTCGCAATTCATGCCGGATTGGCTTTATTACCGCCTGTTTGCTTGAGGTCAAAGACGCTTCCGTTTGGAGAGATCAGGACTGTCTGGCATAGTGCCAACAGGAGGACCCCGCCATGCTGGAAATTTCCATCAACAAAGTTGCTCAAGTCGTGCTGATGTCACGCGAACTTTCGCGTGCCGAAGGCGAGTTGCGCGCGTTTATCGAACGCCTGAGCGACGAGGAGCAAGTCAGCCTTGTCGCCCTGATGTGGATCGGTCGCGGCTCTTTCGAGCCGGAAGAACTGGCCGAGGCGATCCAGACTGCAGCAGAAGAGGCAACCACCCCGACAGCCGATTACCTGCTGGGCACGCCGCATCTGTCCGACCATCTTGAAAACGGGCTGGACGCCCTGGGGATGTCCGCCACAGACGAAGAAGATGATTTGATTCGAGGAGGTTAGCCATTTTAGAGCACGGGATGCTCTGGGTTTCTTGCTTTAATGTGCAAAATTGCACAAACTTCGTGCACAGTACCGCATTTCACGTCAGTTTGGACGTTGGGTCAATCATCACAAATTCCCTGTCGCGCTTATCGAGGAACCGTGACCTGTGAGTAATAATTCATGTGAGTTCATAGAAATATAATCGTAAAATACTGAAATTGTTGTTAAAATATTTCAAAATGTGCCGCTAGAGAATTAGTTTCATCTTTCAAGATCGCAAGATCACACGTTCCCTTGAGCGGGTGTGTTTTGAATGTGCGCTCGTGCAGGTCCATATTGGCTGCAGATCGAAAATGATCGTAACCAGAAAAATGGAGTTACAAAATGAACCGCATTATTATGACCGCTATCGCCGCCGCCACATTCGGAACCGCTGCCTACGCAGGTGATATGGTCGCAGACGACACGCTGGCTACCCGTTCGGAGCCCGCAAGCGTTATCGTATTCCAGCAGGACCGCGGTATTTCGGACAGCGACACCATCGCTGCAACAGCCGGTGTACCCTTGACGGTCGACGCTAGCCTGATCATCAATCCTGGCCGTGAAGCAATTGCGGAAGATGGTGAGGTGACCGTTTACAGCTTTAACGCACCCACCGACAACAGCGCCGTAACCTTCTCGCCGCGCTAAAACATATGTTCTGACGTGGTTCCTCCCTCCGCGTCAGAGTTGAACAGCTCCCCGTTGTTCAAAACCCCGCTCCGGATGTCCGGAGCGGGGTTTTTATTTGGCACAAAGGGCGCTTTGCGCCGTTTTAGACAGTCGTGCGGTCCACAATCGCAAGATGTTGCGCCAGTCGGCCAATTTCATCCATCCACTTGCCGACAAGTCGCGGATCGGACGGTGCGGCAGTGACGCCTGCGGGCACGGCACGCGTCAGAACAGCCTCCACCGCAAGCGACACCGGTACTGACACAAGCCGCGCCATGGCCGTGCCGCGCGCATCACCCCAGGCATCCATGACGTAAGATTTGTGCCATACGATCTTGCCATCTTTTGCCGCTTTCAATTCCACACAAAGAACAACCCTGTCAGGCTCGCCGTCGTCATAGGCGTTCTCGGCCCAGAACTGGTCTGACATTTCTTTAAGCCGGGCGTCGCCTTCAGGACCGGACAATGACTCGATCTCGGCAAAGACATCGGCCCATGCGTCCGACCAGCCATTGAGGCGCAGCGTGCCGCGCACGAAATCGCGGACCGGCCATGCGGGGTCGAAGCGGTAATCCTCGATAAAGGGAACTGAATCGCGGTTGGGGTAAACCTCGAAGGTCTCGGCTTGCGGTAGTGGCGCGTCATAGCTGCTCAGCGCGTTCCACGGGCGATCCACGCGCAGCTCGGAAAAGTTACGGATTGAACGCGACGGCGAGCGCAACGCTTTCAGCACGCCCAACGGCGACCAACTAAATTTGTAGCGGAACGCATTCGCGATCTTGGGAACGCCCCCGCAATAGGACAGGAAAGAGATTTCATTGGCCGGATCATAAGCGTCAGAGGCGCGGTATTCCGCGACAAGATGATGCGCCATCAGGTGGTCGATGCCGGGATCAAGCCCGACCTCGTTGACCGAAGACAAGCCCTTGTTGCGAAACGCATCGTCTAGTGCCCGCATTTCCGGTGCGATATAGGAAGATGATACGAAATGCGTGTCTTTCTCAAGGCACAGCTTCGCCAGTGGCACATGCCACTCGGCAGGCAGCATCGAGACAACAACATCGCCTTTGGACAATTCCGCGCCCAGCGCTTCGATGTCAAAGGCCTTGATCCGGTCGGTCAGATCGCCCACGACCTTGCGCGCCTTGTCGGTCGAGCGGTTCCAGACGGTGACCTCATGTCCTGCCTCGATCAGTCGACGCAAGCCGGGAATGGCCGAGAGGCCGGTGCCGCACCAATGGATGGTCATGGGTTATCCTTTCGTTATTTGAACTTCAGCTTGGCCGATACAATGGCGATCATCGCTGTGACCGAGACGACATTGGCAAGGATCAACGGCCAGTCGACAATCATCACGCCGTACGCCAGCCAGAGAGAGACCGTCGCCAGAAACAGGATCTGTGCGATCAGCGACAGGCTACGCGTGTCACGCGTCCGCCAGACCTGCAGGGCCTGCGGAATCCAGCAGATCGTACCAAGAATGGCAGCAGCATATCCGATATAGAGAGGGGTCATGTCAAATCTTTGCCAAATGGGTCTGGAACGTATCCTTGGCACGTCCCCAGACACCGGTTTCAAGGTCGTTCAGAGATAGCAGTGTCGATAGAAGCTGGTCTGCGTAGTCCTGCGAGCTTTCTACAGGCAACATGGACGGCAGATTGTCGATGGCCGTGACATCCAGTGGCGGTGTATCATGCACGCGCAACGCAGGCGCATCCCATGTGGTTGTGCGGTCATAGACCTTGATCGGAGAGAAATCGCTGGTTGGATCGCAGGCAATATCACCGATCACGCGCAGGTCATGGAGCGCACTCAAGGCGCTTTCAGGCACGAATACCGGTGTTCCGGGGCGCGCCAGAATGCAATTAAGGAAAAGCTCATGCTCGAATATCTGCGGAAACGGCCCGCCACTGGCGGTTTCGGCTATGTCCCAGCGTGTCACCTGCATTCCTAGGGCCTCGCAAAGATCGGATGCACCCGTTCCCACGCGCCCCAAAGCGCCGATAACAATCGCACGTGGCCGCGATTGATTGCGCGGCATCGTGGCGGTCAGATCCGCGACCAGCGCATCGCGTCCGGCATAGACACCGACCGGATCACAGATGCCGCCCTCCTGCTGGGCAATCCAGCATTTTAGTGCAATGGCGGCCCCTGCAAAACCTGCCCAGTAGCCGAAAGCCGCAACACGCCGGCCGTTCTCGTCCACCAGATATTCAAGATCAAAAAGCGTCCCGCCGCCTGCCTTGAACCGCTTGAGCAGTGCTTGACCGGCGGGCTGGCCCTTGAAGGCATGGCCGAACATGATGTGACGATGCGGCAAAGGCGTGCCATCGTCCGGCAGTTCCTTGAGGCCGAATATGATCGCGTCGGCGGGCGCGGCAGGCCAGCTGTTCTGCGCGGCGATCTCGGCACCGGCGTCGCGATAGCCGTCAATCGGCAAGGCGCGTACATCGCTTTTCTCTATTGTAACGCGTATTCCTGCGGCAATCAGTGCGGCGCAACCATCAGGGGTCAGGCCCACCCGCTCCTCATTGGCGCGTTGTTCGGCGCGCACCCACAGATGTGTCATTCAGGCGTCTTTCGTTCTCAGGATCGGCCTGCACCATAGCCAAGCTTGCAGGCGGCTTAAAGATGCGTTTGTGCATACTGCCGGTCGGGGCGGTCCAGATGTGGTACCGCATTGAACTGGGTGAGGGCCATGTCCTGTCCCAGCCGGTGCAGACGGTGGACCGAAGTGTTCATTATGGCAATGCAGGCCCGTGCGAATGCGGGCATGCCAAGCCCCATGGTCTGGCGCAACACCATCCCGATCAGCCCGCCCGACGTGACCACAAGAGCTGGACCTTTCCCTGCGGCAATCTCGGCAATGGCATCGGTCACGCGCTCGGAAAATTCTACAAAACTCTCGGGCGGGTTCTCGATTTCTCCGGCCTCCCATGCCATCAGAAGACGCGGCATATAGGTGACGAACTCTTCGCGTGTATCCGGTAGAGGCACGGCATGTTGCACACCGTAAAGCTTTGCCAGCGTGAAAAACTCCATCTCGTTCAGGCGTGCGTCCTGAATGATCTCGGCATGGGTTTCCGCGCCCATGGCCGAGGCGGTTTCGACATGCCGGATCAGGGTGCCACAATAGACACGGCTGACCTTTTCGCGTGTCTCGGACAGATGCTCGCCCAGCCATGCCGCCTGCTGGTGACCAAGCGCGCTCAGGCTGTCATACTCGTGTTCATCCCGCGCTTTGGTTTGGGCTTGCCCGTGACGGACAAGGGTGATCTGCGACATTGTCTGTCTCCCTGTGCTTGCGCGGCAGAGTTAAGTGAGCGCCAAGGCTAAGACAACTGCGAAACAGCGGATGGACATTCCGGTTCCGTGAAGTTTTGCTCATGGCCGAACATAGCGGAGGAACAGGTGATGCGAGTGAACGGCGAACGGTTCTTGAAGGATCTGCACGATCTGCGCCGGTTCGGGGCATCGGGTGTCGGCAAAGGGGTCATCCGTCCCGCTTATTCACCGGCAGATATTGCCGCGCGGGAATGGCTGGCGGGGCGCATGGCCGATGCGGGACTGGAGCCGCACTTTGACGCGGTGGGCAACCTTTTCGGGCTCGCGCAGGGCAAGTCGCTTCTGATGGGATCGCATAGCGACAGCCAGCCCGAAGGTGGCTGGTTGGATGGGGCGTTAGGTGTTGTCATGGCGCTGGAATTGGCGCGATCATCGCAGGAAAGAGGCGGCCCCACCATTTCCGTAGCGAATTTTCAGGACGAGGAAGGTCGCTTTGGCGTCACGACCGGAAGTGCGATCTGGTCAGGCCAGCTGCCGCTTGATCGCGCCGATAGCTTGACGGACAGTGCGGGCGTCTCCTTTGCACAAGCGCGCGGCGATGGCCCATTTTGCAGGCGATGCCGTCGATCCGGCGCGGTTTACCGGCTTTGTCGAATGCCATATAGAACAGGGTCCGTGGCTGCAGGAAGCGGGGCAGGCCGTCGGGATTGTGACGGATATCGTCGGCATTCGCGATATGACGATCACGCTGGTGGGCGAGCAGAGCCATGCAGGCACAACGCCCATGCACCGCCGCCGCGATGCCTTTCAGGCGCTGTCGGCTTTCAACGCGGCTTTGAACGACCGCTTGCGCAATATCGTCACGCCGCAATCCGTGTGGACAATCGGTCACGTCAGCCTGCATCCCGGCGCGCATTCCATTGTGCCGGGGCGCGTGACTTTTTCGATGCAGTGGCGTGATGGGGACAGTTCGCGTTTGAAAAGAATGGAGAACGTCATCCGCCAGACAGCCACCGAAATCGCAGGGCAGTCCGGCATGGCCCTGTCCTTTTCCGACATGATGGGATTGGAACCTGTCACGATGGACCCCGCCCTGCGCGCGGCCCTGACGTCTGCCGCGAAGGCAAAAGCCCCCGACCGCTGGCGCGAAATGCCCTCTGGCGCTTTGCACGACGCAACCAATGTTGCGATTCTGATGCCTGTGGCAATGATGTTCGTCCCCTCCATCGGCGGCATTAGTCATACTTTCACCGAGGATACCGCCGAGGATGATCTTCTGACCGGGCTTCAGGTCATGGCACATGCCTTGCCGCACATGGCGAAGGCCAATTGATGCGGCTTCTACTTGCCCGAAATATCCCCGAGTCCGGGGCAGCGCCCCGATCTACCCCAGCCATTCAACGTCCCCGACAAAGATATAGCCCGCGCCATAGATCGTCTTGATCAGTCGCGGGTTCTTCGGGTCTTCGCGCAGTTTCGTTCTTAACCGCGATATACGGACATCCATCGCGCGGTCAAAACTTTCACCCGCCGCACCGCCAAGGATTTCCTGCATCATCCCGCGCGAGATCAAACGCTTGGGTCGCTCCAGAAACAGGCGTAGTACTTCGCCTTCCGCGTGGGAAAAAGGTGTTTCCACCCCACTTTCATCCTCAAGCGCGTAATGATCGAAATGCGCGGTCCAGCCGTTGAACCGTGCGGTCTGTCCGGTTTGCGTCGCGGGCTGGCCGCGGCGCAGGCGGGCACGGATACGAGCGACCACTTCCGCTGGATCGAAAGGTTTGATGATATAGTCATCGGCCCCCAGTTCCAGACCGGTGACGCGATCCTGCACCTGCGCACGCCCCGAAATGATGATGACGACAGCACCTTTTTCCAGCGCCAGCCGGTGCACCAGTGTCAGACCATCCCTGTCGGGAAGGGACAGATCAACAAGACAGATATCGGGTGTGGCGGTTTTCAACGCCGCCTCGAATTCGGTGGCGCGCCCAAAGCTCATGGTGCGGAATCCGGCTTCGTTCAGCGCATCGGCCAGCATTGTCCTGATCGCAGGTTCATCGTCCAGAATGGTGACAAGTGGTGCAGTCATTTAGTTTCGCCGGAGTTTTGCAAGAAAGCGGTCAGGCCGGTTGCAGTAAAGGGCTTCATCAGGACGGGAACCCTGCCCGTTGCTGCGATATGGCAAGGGTGGTCCTTGGGCAAGGACGTCATGAGGCGGCAAGGCGGATGGATCGCGGGCAGGCGGTCCAGCAGGTCCAGCCCCGTCGCGTCGCCCTCCAAGGTGATATCGGACAGGATCAGGGTGATATCGGGCAATTGGGACAACAGCGCCAAAGCCTCGTCGACACTGGCGGCCTCAATTACCGCATGGCCTTGTTCGCGCAGCATCTCGCGGATTCCGGCGCGCAGGTCGGGGCTGTCCTCGACCAACAGTACCAGTCCCGGCGCCAGCGCGGATGGTGCGGGGCGTAGCGGCAGACGAAGGCTGACCTTGCCGCCCTCTTCGGTATTGCCGATCCAGACACGTCCGCCCGCAAGCTTGACCATGTCGTAGACCATCGCCAGCCCAAGCCCTGTGCCCTCGCCACCCTTTGTGGTGAAGAAAGGCTCCAATGCGTGTTTCAAGGCGCTTTCCGAAAATCCGGGCCCTGTATCGGTGACAGTAAAATCTGCCCATGTGCCCTGCACAGCGAACACGTTGAGCCTGATTTCACCACGACCGCCGCAGGCGTCACGGGCATTCAGGATGAGGTTGAGCAAGGAATCCTGCAACATGCCTGTGTCCAGCATCAGGGCATCGGAGGCGATATCATTCTGGATCATCAAGCGGATCCCATCGGGCAGGGCCGATGCTGCAAGCGTGTCGAGATCGGACAGCATCACCCGCAGATCGGCCGGAACCGGATGCCATTCCCGCGCGCCGGTGATATCGGCGATCCGGTTTAGCAAGCTACCGCCGCGATGCGCTGCGGATAGCGTTGCCGTCACCAGATCGCGCGCCTCTGCCGGTAGGGACAGGCGTTGCAGTCTGGACTGGCTGCCCATGATGATCGTCAGAAGGTTCGAGAAATCATGCGCCATTCCGCTGGTCAATTGCGCCGCCATCTCGCGCCGCTTTGTCTGTTGTAGGGCGGAACGGGCCTGGGTTTCCTCGGTCACATCCATCGACAGGATATAGACGCCGTTGATCTGGCCATCGGTGGCGCGGTCAGGGGTAAAGGCCGCGCGGATGCGGCGCGAGCTTTCCTCGTCGTTGAATTCGAATACGGATGCGGTTCCGAAAAAGGCGGCATCCAGATGCGGCTGGATCGCGCCATAGGCGGCCTCTCCCAAGGCTGTGTCGATTGGCAAGCCAAGGATATTTGCCGGACGCCCGGGCATCACCACCCCCAGTTTGCGGTTTGAAAACGTGTAGCGCCGGTTGCGGCCGACATGTGAGATATGCGCGGGCATCATCTCGGTTGTCAGGCGGGTGCGGGCCTCGGTTTCCGTCAACTGCCGCTTCGCCTCTTCCAGTGCGGTTATCGTGGCTTCAAGCTTGCGGTTGGTCGCGCTCAACTCCTCGGCATAAGCCAGCACCTTGTCGCTCAATTCCTCCGACCGCGCGCGCAGCAACGTTTCTTGCTGTTTCACACGGGTGATATCGGTATAGACCGTCACCCAGCCACCTTGCGGCAGCGGCGACCCCTCGACGCTGATGCTGCGCCCGTCCGGTCGTAGGCGCTCCATGTAATGCGGTGCAAAAGCGCGGGCCTGATCGACCCTGATCCTGACAGCCTCCTCAACATCCGAGACCTGACCGTATTCGCCGCGCGTGACCAGAAAACGGATCGTATCCTCGAACCGCGCGCCCGGTGTGGTCAGTTCGGGCGGCAAATCGAACATGTCGCGGAATGGGCGGTTGCAGACGACCAGCCGCAACGCGTTGTCATAGATCGACAGCGCCTGCTGGATCAGGTTCAGGCCCGCCATCGTCATTGCAGACGTATCAATTGTTCCTGTGCTCATCCCCAACCCTTTTGACCGATATGGCTATCACCATGCATCGGCTGCGCCTAGTGCCACGATCCACGGAATGCCTGTTACAATTCGTTACAATTGAGAAATCATCAGGAAAAAGTTGACGTAGAGCTTAGCAGGTGCACCATCGAAGATCGGTAAAGAATCGCCGACAAGGTGGTCGCCGGCCCGAAGGAGAGCGGGCTTAAGGGAGGAACAGAATTGGCACAGTCGTCACAGGCGACCGGTGGACTTGTGTCCATACCGGCGCTGTTGCAGCGCAACGCACAAGGTTTCGGGGACAAACCGGCCTATCGCGAAAAAGAATATGGCATCTGGCAGAGCTGGACATGGAAAGACGTCCAGCGCGAGGTGGATAGTCTGGCGCTGGGCCTGATCAATCTTGGTGTGAATGAGGGCGATTTCATTGCCATCATCGGGGGCAACCGCCCGCATCTCTATTGGTCTATGGTCGCGGCCCAATCTGTCGGCGCAGTGCCGGTTCCGCTTTATCAGGATTCAGCCGCCGAAGAGATGGCCTATGTTCTGGACCATTGCGGTGCGCGTTTCGTGATCGTCGAGGATCAGGAGCAGGTGGATAAGGTGATCGAGATTCAGGATCGCCTGCACCAGTTCCAGCATATGATCTATCTCGATCCGCGCGGCTTGCGGAAATATGACCATTCGCATCTACATGAGTTCCGTCATGTTCAGCAGCAGGGTCACGCCGCACGTGACGAATTCTTGCCCGAACTGGAACGGCGGCGCGCCAAGTTGGATATGACCAGCACCTGCGTGATGCTGTATACTTCGGGCACGACGGGCAAGCCCAAAGGGGTTGTGCTAAGCAATCGCAACATTATCGAAAGCGCGCAGAACTCTTCCGATTTCGACAGTCTTGGCGCGGGAGAGGAAATCCTGGCCTATCTGCCGATGGCATGGGTTGGCGATTTCATCTTCTCGGTCGGGCAGGCCTATTGGACAGGTTTCTGTGTCAACTGCCCCGAAAGTCCCGAAACCATGATGACCGATCTGCGCGAGATCGGGCCGACCTATTATTTCGCTCCACCGCGCGTCTTCGAGACACAGCTGACAAATGTGATGATCCGGATGGAAGACGCCAGCCGGATGAAAAAGTGGCTGTTCGATTTCTTCATGGCGCATGCGCGCCGCGTCGGACCGGACATTCTGGACGGCAAACCCGTCGGTTCGTTCGACCGCCTGAAATACAAGCTGGGCGAGCTGTTCGTCTATGGCCCGCTGAAAAACACCCTGGGTTTCAGCCGTGTGCGGATCGGCTATACTGCAGGCGAAGCGATCGGCCCCGAGATTTTCGATTTTTACCGCAGCTTGGGGATCAATCTCAAACAGCTCTATGGTCAGACCGAAGCTACCGTTTTCATCACCATGCAACCTGACGGAGAGGTTCGCTCCGATACCGTGGGGGTTCCCGCGCCGGGTGTGGAGTTGAAGATCGGCGACAACGGCGAGGTTTATTATCGCAGCCCGGGTGTGTTCGAGTATTACTACAAGAACCCCGAAAGCACGGCTGATACCAAGGATGCCGACGGCTGGGTGGCGACAGGCGACGCCGGCTTTATCGAGGAAGGATCGGGCCATTTGCGGATCATCGACCGTGCCAAAGATGTGGGTAAAATGGCCGATGGTCGCCTGTTTGCGCCGAAATATGTCGAGAACAAGCTGAAATTCTACCCCAACATCCTTGAGGCGGTTGTCTATGGCAATGGCCGCGAACGCTGCATGGCCTTCGTGAACATCGACTTGAGCGCTGTTGGCAACTGGGCCGAGCGCAACAACATCTCGTATTCCTCCTATCAGGAACTGGCAGGGCACCCGCGTGTTCTGGATGCTGTTCAGGCTCATGTCGAAGAGGTCAACCGCTCGATCGCGGAAGACCCGATGCTGTCCGGCTGTCAGATCCACCGCTTCCTGATCCTCCACAAGGAACTGGACGCGGATGATGGCGAAATGACCCGCACCCGCAAAGTGCGCCGCCGGATCGTTGAAGAGAAATACAACGACCTAATCACCGCGCTTTATGACGGATCGGAGCGGGTCAGCACTCGCACCGAAGTGACATACGAGGACGGGCGCAAGGGATACATCAGTGCGACGCTCGAAATCCGCGACGCAGCGGTGCAATCGGGCTCGACGCAGAAGATGGCAGCAGAATGAACGACATGAGCACAGAGGGATATGTCACACCCGACGGTCGCAAGATCGGTGGAGTGATGATGGAAATGAAAAACATCACGCTGCGTTTCGGCGGTGTGAAGGCAATTACCGATATCAGCTTCGATATCCGCGAAGGCGAGATCCGTGCGATCATCGGCCCCAATGGTGCGGGCAAGTCGTCGATGCTGAATGTGATTTCAGGCTTCTATGTCCCGCAAGAGGGCGAGGTATGGTTTCGCGGCACAAAGCGCCCGCAGATGAAACCCTATCAGGTCGCGCAGCAGGGCATTGCGCGCACCTTTCAGAACATCGCTCTTTTCGAAGGAATGAGCGTTCTGGACAACGTGATGACTGGCCGTCTGACCCATATGAAAACGGGCATGATAGCGCAGGCGATCTGGAAGGGCAAAGCAGAACAGGAAGAGGTCGAGAACCGCGAAGTCGTGGAAAAGATTATCGACTTCCTTGAAATTCAGGCGATCCGCAAAACGCCTGTAGCGCGTTTGCCCTACGGCTTGAAAAAGCGTGTCGAACTGGCACGCGCCTTGGCGGCAGAGCCCAAGCTTTTGCTACTGGATGAGCCGATGGCCGGCATGAACGTCGAGGAAAAAGAGGACATGAGCCGCTTCATCCTTGATGTGAACGACGAATTCGGCACCACCATCGCACTGATTGAACACGATATGGGCGTGGTTATGGATCTGTCCGACCGCGTTGTCGTGATGGATTACGGCAAGAAAATCGGCGACGGCACCCCTGACGAGGTTCGCAACAACCAGGCCGTGATCGACGCCTATCTTGGGGTGGCTCATGACTGAGTTTGCCCATGCCATTCACCGCCTCATAGGGAGCATTCCCCATGCCTGAACAACTGTTTTTCGCCGCTGAAGTGATTATGAACGGCCTCATGGCGGGCGTTCTTTATGCGCTTGTCGCACTGGGCTTTGTGCTGATCTACAAGGCCAGCGGCATTTTCAACTATTCGCAGGGCGTCATGGCCTTGTTCGCGGCAGCCACGCTGGTTGGCATCATGGACGGGCAGGTGCCCTTCAGTCACCTGATCAATGCGATCCTTGGCACCAATGTCCACCATTTCGGCTGGCATGTTCCCGCAGTGTTGGCGATTCTCATGACGATGGCCGTGATGGTATTGCTGGCTTGGGCAGTGAACCGTTTTGTGTTCAAATATCTGGTTAATCAGGAAGCGATCATCCTGTTCATGGCCACGATCGGTCTGGCTTATTTCCTTGAAGGCACAAGCGATCTAATGTGGGGCGGACAGCTCAAGACGTTGGACGTCGGTTTGCCGCAAGGGATGAACGCGACACTGGACGAAGTGACCTTTGGCATGTTCGGCTACGGCTTCTTCATCGACAATCTGGATATTGTCGCCTCGATCGTGGCGCTGATCCTTGTGGTCACCCTGACCGTCTATAGCCAGTATTCAAAACAGGGTCGGGCCCTGCGCGCTGTAGCCGACGACCATCAGGCGGCACTTTCGGTCGGGATCTCGCTGAACTTCATCTGGATTCTGGTCTGGTCCATCGCCGGTTTCGTGGCGCTGGTCGCCGGTATCATGTGGGGCGCCAAATCGGGCGTGCAGTTCTCGCTCTCGCTGATGGCGCTCAAGGCGCTGCCAGTGTTGATGCTGGGCGGCTTTACGTCGATCCCCGGTGCGATTGTCGGCGGTCTGATCATCGGTGTGGGTGAGAAACTGTTCGAATTCACCCTTGGCGGCATGATGGGCGGGGCCACCGAAAACTGGTTTGCCTACGTGCTGGCGCTGATCTTCCTCGTGTTCCGGCCACAGGGCCTGTTCGGCGAGAAGATCATCGAAAGGGTCTGACGATGAACAAGCTTATCGCCATCATCAATGTGGTTGCGTGGTCGGGATTCTGGGCCTTCGGCTATCTGGCACTGACAGCCAGAGACCTAAGCACAGAGCAGATCACCATAGCCAGCTTTCTGGCCGGTCTGGGCTTCGTCACGGGCATGATCGCCTATCTGAAACTGTCACATGAGGCGCCTGCATTGCGCCACATGTCGAAAATCCGCGAAGAGGGGTAAGGGCATATGTTCTACCGTGAGGCAGGCGACTTCAAGACATCCTACGTGGATGACAACCAGACCTTCCCGATCAAATTCGACCGCTACCGCTACTACGTGGTGCTGTTCATCGCCTTTGCGATTATTCCCTTTCTGCTCAATGACTACTGGGTCAATGCGGTCTTCATGCCCTTCCTGATCTACGCCATTGCCGCGATCGGGTTGAATATCCTTGTCGGCTATTGCGGACAGGTCAGCCTTGGTACAGGCGGTTTCATGGCAGTGGGTGCCTATTCCTGCTACAAGTTCATGACTGGCGTAGACATCTGGTGGGGTGGCGAGCTTTTGTTCCGCCTGCCCGAGTTCAACATCTTCTTCAGCGTGTTGATGGGCGGTGTCATGACCGCACTTGTGGGCCTGCTGTTCGGCTTGCCCTCGCTGAGGATCAAGGGGTTCTACCTTGCCGTGGCGACGCTTGCGGCGCAGTTCTTCCTTGTCTGGCTGTTCAACCGCGTGTCCTGGTTCTACAACTATTCCGCATCCGGTCAGATCTCGGCCCCTGAGCGCACCCTTCTTGGTGTGGCAATTTCCGGACCCAGCGCTCCTGCATGGGCGATGTACCTGTTCTGTCTGGTCTTTCTGGCCGTGAGCGCAATCATAGCACGCAATCTAACGCGTGGCTCTTTCGGGCGCAAATGGATGGCTATCCGCGATATGGATATCGCTGCCGAGATCATCGGCGTCGATCCGCTGCGTGCCAAACTCAGCGCCTTTGGCGTGTCGTCCTTCTTTGTCGGTATCTCTGGCGCGCTTTTCTTCGCGGTCTATCTCGGCGCGGTCGAGGTCGGTGAGGTCTTCGGCATCCAGAAATCCTTCCTTGTGCTGTTCATGGTCATCATTGGCGGTCTGGGCTCGATCTTCGGCTCCTTCGCGGGCGCGGCGTTCCTGGTGCTTTTGCCTGTGTTCCTCAAAAACTTCCTGGTGGGTGGCCTGGGCTGGCCTACGGACTTGGCCGCGCATCTGGAATTCATGATCGTCGGCGCATTGATTATCATCTTTCTGATCGCCGAGCCGCATGGTCTTGCGCAACTCTGGCGCGTGACCAAGGAAAAATTGCGCCTCTGGCCCTTCCCGCACTAGGGCGGGGGCTAGGCAAATATTCGAGGGCTTGCCTTCGGACACCACCATCGGAAAAACCAAGGGAGGATAACCCGATGAAACTGAAACTGATCACTGCGGTGACCGCGGCCATGATGGTAGCGGCACCTGCGATGGCAGAGCTGACCTTCTCGGCGCTCAGCTATCGTACAGGGCCATACGCGGCCAACGGCATCCCTTTCGCGGATGGTTATCAGGACTATTTCACCCTGATGAACGAACGCGACGGCGGCATCGGTGGAGAGCGCATCAACCTTGTTGAATGCGAAACGGCCTATAACACCGAAAAAGGTGTGGAATGCTACGAGGCCACCAAAGGCCAGGGCGTTCTGGTTTATCAACCGCTTTCCACGGGCATCACCTATCAGCTGATCCCCAAGGCAACCGCTGATAATATCCCCATGCACACGATGGGCTATGGCCGGACATCTGCCAAGAACGGCAATACCTTCAGCCATATCTTCAACTATCCTGCCAACTACTGGGATGGTGCGTCTATTGCGATCAAGCACATTCTGGATGTGAACAACGGCGACATCAGCGGCAAGAAGATCGCGCTCGTCTATCACAACTCGGCCTATGGTAAGGAACCGATCCGCACGCTGGAAGAACTGGCCAAGAAGCACGGCTATGAACTGACCCTGCTGGCGGTCGATCACCCCGGTCAGGAACAGAAAAGCCAATGGCTCCAGATCCGCCGTGAGCGTCCCGACTACGTCCTGATGTGGGGATGGGGGGTGATGAACTCGGTCGCCATTCAGGAAGCCGTGAACATCCGCTATCCGATGGAAAACTTCATCGGGATCTGGTGGTCCGGTTCCGAAAATGACGTGTTGCCTGCAGGCGAAGGCGCCAACGGTTATAAGGCGCTGACCTTCCACAACCTCGGCTCCGACTATCCGCTCTACGCCGATCTTCAGCAGTATGTGAAGGATGCGGGCAAGGCGGCAGGCGCGGGTGACCAGATGGGCACCGTGCTTTACAACCGTGGTCTCTATGCCGCGATGCTGGCTGTCGAAGCCGCCAAGACCGCGCAGGAAATCCACGGCACAGCCCAGATCACACCTGCGATGATGCGCGACGGTATGGAAGCACTTGAGATCACCGAAGAGAAGATGGCCGCGATCGGCCTGCCGAACTTCGGACCGACTTTCAGCGTATCTTGCGAAAACCACGGCGGTGACGGCTTTGGTGCCGTGAAGCAGTGGGATGCAGCGGCTGGCGAATGGTCCCTGATCACTGACTTCTTCCAGTCGGATCAGGACGTTCTAAACCCGCTGATCGCAGAAGATTCGGCTGCCTATGCTGCCGAGAACAACATCGCCGCGCGCTGCGAGTAAGCGTGCCCCACTGCGGGCAGTCCCTGTGGCTGCCCGCAGATTTTGGATACTTGATGCAAGAAGAAGACTGGATGTGACCCGGCCAAGTGACGGGGGCTTTCAGGAATCTGACAACAACGCAATTTCGAATCGAAAAAGTCAGTCAACTTTTTCTGAAATTGCTCCAACGGAGCGTGAATGATGCTGGACGCAGGCCGGACCGAAGAGACCCTTCTTGAGGTCAACAATATCGAGGTGATCTACAATCATGTGATCCTCGTGCTCAAGGGCGTGTCGCTTAAAGTGCCCAAGGGCGGGATCACCGCGCTGCTGGGAGGCAACGGTGCGGGCAAGACGACCACGCTCAAGGCCATCTCGAACCTGCTGCATTCGGAACGCGGCGAGGTCACAAAAGGCAGTATCTTGTATCGTGGCGAGCGCGTTCAGAACCTGAGCCCGACCGATCTGGTGCAAAAAGGTGTTATCCAGGTGATGGAAGGACGGCATTGCTTCGAGCATCTGACGGTCGAGGAAAACCTGTTGACCGGTGCGTATACCCGCAAGGATGGGAAGGGCGCGATCGAGGCCGATCTGCAAATGGTCTACAACTATTTCCCGCGCCTGAAAGAGCGGCGCAAAAGCCAAGCCGGATACACCTCGGGCGGCGAGCAGCAGATGGTGGCCATTGGTCGCGCCTTGATGAGCAGGCCGGAAACGATCCTGCTGGATGAACCCAGCATGGGGTTGGCCCCGCAACTGGTCGAAGAGATTTTCACCATCGTGAAGAACCTCAACGAGAAAGAGGGCAATACATTCCTGCTGGCCGAGCAGAATACCAACGTCGCCCTGCGCTTTGCACATTACGGCTATATTCTGGAATCAGGTCGCGTTGTGATGGATGGCCCAGCTGCCGACCTGCGCGAAAACCCCGATGTGAAGGAATTCTATCTGGGGGTTTCCGAGGAAGGACGCAAATCCTTCCGCGACGTGCGTTCCTATCGTCGTCGCAAGCGCTGGCTGAGTTGATTTCGCAAACGATCCGGACCATTCCCAACCATCCTGAAAGCTTTCCCGCCATGACCCGCTATTTTGACGATTTGGAGACCCGCAGCGCAGACCAGCGCGCGGCGGCGCTTGCCAAGGCCTTGCCTGACCAGATCGCGCGCGCAAAGGCGCTACCGGGATATGCGGGCGCGCTGGACAGTGTAACGCCTGCGTCGATGACGTCGGTTGCGACATTGGCGGCTTTGCCTGTCCTGCGGAAGTCCGATCTGGGACGGGCGCAGGCATCGACTGCCCCGTTCGGCGGTCTGACCACGCGGCCGGCCAGCGGTTTCGCACATATTTTCCAATCTCCCGGCCCGATTTACGAACCCGGCGGGACCGAGCATGACTGGTGGCGTATGGGCCGTTTCCTGCATGCCTGCGGGATAGGGCGCGGGGATATCGTGCAGAACTGTTTTGGCTATCACCTGACGCCCGCGGGCATGATCTTTGAATCGGGTGCACGCGCGGTGGGTGCGGCCGTGCTGCCTGCTGGCACAGGCCAGACCGAATTGCAGGTCACTGCAAGCCGCGATGTCGGTGTCACTGCCTATGCCGGCACGCCGGATTACCTGAAGGTGATCCTTGATAAAGCCGACGAGATGGGCATCTCACTCGGCATCACACGCGCGGCTGTCGGCGGCGGGGCGCTGTTTCCGTCGCTACGGCAGGAATACAAGGATCGCGGTATCCTGTGCCTGCAATCCTATGCGACCGCCGATCTGGGCAATATAGCCTATGAAAGCGAGGCGCAGGAAGGGATGATCGTGGACGAGGGTGTGATCGTCGAGATTGTGACCCCCGGCACCGGCAATCCCGTAGCCCCCGGTCAGGTGGGCGAGGTCGTTGTGACCTCTCTCAATCCCGATTATCCGCTGATCCGTTTTGCAACGGGTGATCTTTCTGCGGTGATGGAGGGAAGCAGCCCCTGCGGTCGCACCAATATGCGGATCAAGGGCTGGATGGGCCGTGCGGATCAGACCACCAAGATCAAGGGGATGTTCGTGCGCCCCGAACAGGTGGCCCAACTGGTCGCGAAACACGCCGAAATTAGCCGAGCCCGCGTCATTGCCAGCCGTGACGGTGAGATGGATGTGATGACCGTGCAGATCGAGGCCAATGGCGGCAGTGCGGATACCTATGCAGGTACCGTGGCCGAGGTGCTGAAACTAAAAGGTAAGATCGAACTTATGACACCAGGCAGCCTGCCGAATGATGGCAAGGTGATCGAGGACCAGCGCGTTTACGACTGACATGCGTTGAATCTGAGGTTCTTGCCGGGAAGACATAAAAAAAGACCGCCCTGAAAAGCGGTCTTTTTCTTTTCTATACGAAGCTCTTAACCCTGACGGGCTTTGAACCGGCGCTGCGTTTTGTTGATCACGTAGACGCGGCCTTTGCGGCGCACGACACGGCAATCGCGATGCCGGTTCTTGAGCGAGCGGAGGGAATTCTTGACCTTCATGGTCATCTCCTATCAGTCGCGGCGCGGGCCTTGCGCCTTGTGGTTGCCTTGCCCCGCTAGTGCAGGACGGTGAAAAAGCCCCTTTTGCGAGGAGCCGGTCGAACATCCCGTATCCGGAATGGAGAAATCATGGTGGGCGATACAAGGTTCGAACTTGTGACCCCTTCGATGTCAACGAAGTGCTCTACCACTGAGCTAATCACCCATGATACCGTTACAGGCCCTTGCCCCTCAAACGAAGAGGGGCGCGGAAATCCGCGCCGGTTCGTGGTCTATAAAAGGAGTCGCAGGCGGGATCAAGGGCTTTTGGCAAAGCGATTTATCGCGCTATGATAGGGCCAGAACAAGGATACAGCATGACCAAGGATGCCTACCGCCTGATCCGGCCCGAACAATGGCGCAGCAGCGTTGTTTTTGCCTCTCCGCATAGCGGCCGTGATTATCCTTGGTCATTTCTGCGCGGCACGCTGCTGGATGAACATTCCATCCGCACATCCGAGGATGCCTTTGTGGACCGGCTTTATGAAGCGGCCCCGTCTTTTGGAGCGCCATTGCTTCTGGCGGCCGCCCCTCGGGCGTTTGTCGACCTGAATCGCAGCGCGGACGAGCTTGACCCTGCCTTGATCGACGGAATTCGCAGCACCACGCATAATCCGCGTATTGCTTCGGGGCTTGGTGTGGTGCCGCGCGTCGTTGCGGGTGGTCGGTCGATCTATCGCGGCAAGCTGCCTCTGGACGAGGTGCAGGGCAGAATCACGCGCTACTGGCGACCCTATCACATTATGCTTCAACGTCTTTTGGACGAGGCGCATGCCCAATTCGGCGAGGCCATCCTGATTGATTGCCATTCGATGCCGCATGAGGCGATGGACGGCGTTGCTCGGTCCGGCGCGCGCCGGCCCGATATTGTTCTGGGCGACCGCTTTGGCGCTTCGGCCTCTGGGTGGGTCGTGGACCGGATTGAGGCGGCATTCGAGGGCACGGGGCTGGTCGTGGCGCGCAATGCACCATTCGCGGGGGCCTATACAACCCAGCACTACGGTCGCCCTATCCGTCAGCAGCATGTGGTGCAGATCGAAGTGGACCGTGCGCTTTATATGAACGAGCAGTTGATCCGTCCGAACGGCAACTTCGTGGCGTTCCAGAAGATCCTGACGGGTGTGATTTCAAGGATTGTCGAGATCGGCGCGCGTGATCAAAGGCTTGCTGCGGAATAGGTGACAGGCGCTATCGCAAGGCCCGACCCTTGAGAATGGCGTCTTCGCCGAACCTCGCGCGAATCGCGTCTGTTGCACGCTCGGCGCGTTGGCGTGCCTGCGCTTGCGGATCAAGCAGGTCATGCGACAGATCGGCAGCACTTTCCGCGACAAGTTCTGACAGTCCAACACCGATCAGACGATAGGGGCCTGCTGTGGTCCCCTGATCGAACAGCGCGCGCGCTTCATGATAGAGCCGGTCTGCCAGTTGCGTTGCATCCCGCAGACTGTGTCGCCGCGTCAAGATGCGGTGGTCCGCCTGCTTTAGCTTGAGGGTCACTACCCTCCCAGCCAGCGCCTTGGCCTTGGCACGGTCTGCGACCTTTTCTGCCAGCCTCCAGATATGGCCGTCCAGAATATCAGGATCGGATGTATCCGCGTCGAATGTTGTTTCATTCGAGATGGATTTCATCGGGCTGTCGCGCGCGACGCGGCGATTGTCCTGCCCCCTGGCCAGATGCCACAACCTGTCGCCCATGCTGCCGAAACGCGCTGTCAGGTCGCGCGCTTCCCAGCGCAGCAAATCGTCGAAACTGCGGATACCTGCCTGCTCCAGCGCGGCTTGGGTCGCTTGCCCGACGCCCCAGATCATCCGGACCGGCTTGCCGCGCAGGAAGGCGGCCGTATCGGCGCGCCCGATCACCGAGAACCCATGCGGCTTGTTCATGTCTGACGCGACCTTGGCCAGAAATTTGTTATGGCTCAGTCCGATTGATCCGGTCAGTCCCAGTTCAGTCCGCATGCGCCGCACAAGCCGCGCCAGCATCACGGCAGGCGGCGCGCCATGCAGACGTTCAGTGCCTGTCAGGTCCAGAAAGGCCTCATCCAGCGAGAGCGGCTCGATTGCGGGGGTCAACTCCTCCATCATCGCGCGGATTGCGCGCGAGGCATCAACATAGGCCTGCATCCGCGGCTTGATCACCACCGCCTCAGGGCAGAGCTTGAGAGCCTGAAACATCGGCATGGCGGATCGCACACCCTTGATCCGCGCGATATAGCAGGCGGTCGAGACCACGCCACGCCGTCCGCCGCCGATGATGACGGGTTTGTCGGCCAGCGCGGGGTTGTCGCGTTTCTCGACCGAGGCATAGAAAGCGTCGCAGTCCATATGCGCGATGGTCAGACTGTCCAGTTCGGGATGGCTGATGATGCGCGGGCTGCGGCAAGCCGGACAGCGTGCGGCCGCATCGAAACGGGTCAGACAATCACGGCACAGACATGACATCGGGAAATTTCCGAGCGTGGGGGATGGGTAGACGCTGCTTTCCAGCATATAGAACAGAAATGGAGCAGGAAACCGATATCATGGGCGCGGCTTTTGTCGGGGCAAAGCTTGCCCTGTTTCTTGGCGACCATCTGGCGGTGATCCTGCGCGATGACCGTCCTGACATTCCTTGGCCCGGACGGTTGGATCTGCCCGGCGGAGGGCGTGACGGGGATGAAAATCCGCAAGATTGCGTATTGCGTGAAACCCGCGAAGAACTGGGTCTGGCGCTTGACAGCAGCCAGTTGCGTTGGGGGCAGCGGTTCAGCGGACGACTTGGTCCTGTCTGGTTCTTTGCAGCCCATCTGGAGGCCGCGCGGGTGAATGAGGTTGTCTTTGGCGATGAGGGGCAGGGCTGGCGGTTGATGCCGCCCGCTGCCTATCTGGCAGATCCGTTGGCAATTCCGCATTTTCAGGACAGGTTGCGGCTTTATCTGGCCAGCCGCATGTAATTCGCCGATTCCCCTGACCGTCACATCAGGCTATTGTCACGGCCATCTCAAGGAGTGGATTTCATGGACGAGAATTTGACAGATCTTCTGGGTGGCAATGCCGTTTGGTTGGCGATTGCTGTTCTGGTAATCGTAACGCTCTACAAAGGCATCAAGATCGTGCCCCAGTCGGAAAAGCATGTGGTCGAACGCTTCGGTCGCCTCCGCACGGTTCTGGGCCCCGGGATCAATTTCATCATTCCGTTTCTGGACGTTGTTGCGCATCGTATTTCCGTTCTGGAACGCCAGTTGCCAAATGCCGAGCAGGACGCCATCACGATGGACAACGTGCTGCTGAAGGTCGAAACCTCGGTTTTCTACCGCATCACAGAGCCGGAAAAGACCGTTTACCGTATCCGTGACGTGGACGGGGCCATTGCGACGACCGTGGCAGGGATCGTGCGGTCGGAAATCGGCAAGATCGAACTGGATGCGGTGCAATCCAACCGCGCTGATCTGATACAGAAGATTCGTGATCAGGTGGTCGCCATGGTCGATGACTGGGGGATCGAGGTGACGCGGGCCGAAATTCTGGATGTGAACCTTGATGCAGCTACCCGTGCCGCGATGCTACAACAGTTGAACGCTGAACGCGCCCGCCGTGCACAAGTGACCGAAGCCGAGGGCCGCAAGCGCGCCGTCGAACTGGCTGCCGATGCCGATCTTTACGCCGCTGAACAGCAGGCCAAAGCGCGCCGCGTCGAGGCAGATGCCGAAGCCTATGCCACAGGTGTTGTCGCTGCTGCGATCAAGGAAAACGGGCTTGAAGCGGCGCAATATCAAGTTGCCCTGAAACAGGTCGAGGCGCTGCAGGCCGTGGCGACGGGTGACGGAAAGCAGACGATCCTCTTGCCAGCCTCGGCGCTTGAGGCATTTGGCAACGCATTCTCGTTGTTGAAAGGACGCGGCTGATGGCGCTCTGGCAGGAATGGTGGGTTTGGATCGTCATTGGCGTAACATTGGCCGTGGCAGAGGTGATGTTGCCCGGCTTTATCCTGTTGGGCTTTGCTATCGGGGCGGCACTTGTCGGACTATTGCTGCTGATCGGTTTGCTGGGCGGTAACTTCTACGTCTTGCTGTTGATCTTCGCGGTGGCCTCGCTCGCCGCGTGGGTCGTACTGCGGCGACTGGTCGGTATCCGCAAGGGACAAGTCAAAATCTGGGACCGCGACATCAATGACAACTGACACCTGCGCGGGTCAGATCCCGCGCAGTTCCGCCAGAATATCCAGCGCCGCCTGACGCGGATCGGTGGCTTGCCAAATCGGGCGACCGACCACGATGTGATCCGCACCGTTCATCACCGCCTGCGCCGGAGTGGTGATCCGCTTCTGGTCGCCCTTGTCGGTCCCTGTCGGGCGCACACCCGGCGTCACGATCAGCCGACCTTTGGACTGTGGCAAGGCGCGGATCAACGCAGCCTCTTGCGGTGAGGCGATCACGCCATCCGCGCCAGCGTCGAACGCCAGCGCTGCGCGCTCTAGCACCAGATCGGTCACATCGCCTGCCTTGATCAGCCCTGCATCCAGATCGGCGCGATCCAGCGAGGTCAGAATGGTCACGGCCAGAATTTTCATTTCCTTGCCGCCCACCCCGTTGCGCGCGGCGCGCACGACATGCGGGTCACCATGCACGGTCAGGAAGTCCAGATCATACTGCGCCAAACCGCGCACAGCAGCCTCGACGGTCGCCCCGATATCAAACAGCTTCATATCCAGAAAAATGCGCTTGCCCTGCTCCTGCTTCAACTCGTTCGCCAAAGCCAGGCCGCCGCCTGTCAGCATGCCCAAACCGATCTTGTAAAAACTGACAGCGTCCCCCAGTTTTTCGGCCAAGGCCAACCCCTCAAGCGCGTTTGGCACGTCCAAGGCTACGATCAGGCGGTCATCGGCAGTGGTCATGGCGGGCTTCCTTCCATCCGGTTTCGGGCGGTGTTAGCTGTTGCCCCACGGTCGGGCAAGACTTGAGATTGACCGCAGCGGCCGCGCACAGCATCATTCCCTGAAGACGGTGCGAGGTAAAATGCAGTTTTCAGTGACATATGACCGGGACGAGACAGATCCCAAAAGTGGACCGATCACCGTAGGCTGGTTTCTGACCAGCGATAAAGGCGGCATCCTTTATGAGGCCCCTGAAAGGCTGACCTCGCGCCAGACCAACAAGGGGCACGCCAAATCTGCATCTCGTTGTCCGGCGGTTGTGCAGATGGAAAGCCGCTATTTCGTGGTCAAATCGCCATTTGATCTGAACATCGGGTTCAAGCGCGATGACAAGGGCAAGCCTGTGCTGGTCAATCTTGCGGGCGGCGCCTCGCCCGTGCGTGGTAGCAAACTGGGTCAGTTGCTGACTTTGGTGAACGAGGTCGAGTGGCGCTATCCGGATCGTCCAACCGTTCAGATGGCGCTGCCATATTGCTTTATCGCAGACGAGGTTCTGTATCTGACGCAACTGGGCACTTTTGCCCATTACCGCGCTGATCCCTTGCCCGGCACTATCTTTGGCGGACGTTTTCCGGTCAATATCTGGCCGCGCCCCCTGATGTGGGCTTTCGAGTGGCACGACACTGACAAACCGCTTGTGCTGCGGCGGGGCGAGCCGTTGTTCTATTGCCAGTTTGAGGGAAACACCCCAGACCGCCCGATCCAGATGGTCGAGGCAGAGCGCACGCCAGAACTGGACGCCTATATGGAAAAGCTGTCAGGGGTGGTTAATTACGTGAACCAGACATTCAGCCTGTTCCAAGCCGCTGAGGCGATCCGGCCTCCGAGTTTGTTGAAACCCAAGGGCCGCTGAACGCATGTGGCAAGCCAGCAGGCCTTCCGCGATGTGGATTTGGCGTTTGCCGCTGCGGTATTCGTGCATCAGGGCGGATCGGCGGGTGGCAGGCTCTATCGGGTCGGTGGAAATCTGGCAGTCCACCAGCACGCGGCCACTATCGGCTGTGATGGCGACCTGAGCATGCAAACTGCTGTCCAACGCTTCGACCTTGATTCCGGCTATGTCGATTTGCGAAATGAACACCAATGATCTCGGTTAAGATGATCAGTTATCTTTTGAGATCGACCGCTGCTGAATTGCGGCATGATTGGTAAAAGTTCGAGTCTTTCAAATTGTCCTCTGATTTGCAGCAAGCAAGGTCTTGAACAGGTTGCGCCGCGCAACCATCTTGTTTGTGAGGCCCGTAAACAGGTGTGCCGCAAGGGCGGGCACCATACACCACGGGCGCTTTGAAAAAGGAGAGAGACCATGGACTTGAGCAAGTTCACGGAACGGTCGCGCGGCTTCATTCAAGCGGCGCAGACGATCGCCATGCGCGAGGAACACCAGCGACTGGCACCGGATCATATTCTGAAAGCGCTGATGGACGATGAACAGGGGCTTGCGAGCAACCTGATCAAACGTGCCGGAGGTAATACCGCACGCGTCAACGATGCGCTGGCATTGACCCTTTCTAAATTCCCCAAAGTGTCGGGTGATGCAGGGCAGGTCTATCTGGACAATGTGACCGTCAAGGTTCTGGATGAGGCATCCAAGATCGCGACCAAGGCGGGCGACAGTTTTGTTCCGGTCGAACGCATCCTGATGGCGCTTTGCATGGTAAAATCTACCGCTAAAGAGGCGCTTGAGACGGGCGGTGTGACCGCACAGAAGTTGAACGAAGCGGTCAATGACATTCGCAAGGGCCGCACCGCTGATACGGCGAGTGCTGAAGAAGGATATGACGCCCTCAAGAAATATGCGCGTGATCTGACAGAAGCCGCCGAGGCCGGCAAGATCGACCCTATCATTGGCCGAGACGAGGAAATCCGCCGCGCGATGCAGGTTCTCAGCCGCCGCACCAAGAACAATCCGGTGCTGATCGGCGAACCTGGTGTTGGGAAAACCGCAATTGCCGAAGGGCTTGCTTTGCGGATCGTGAACGGCGATGTGCCGGAATCCCTGCGCAACAAACGCCTGATGGCGCTGGACATGGGTGCGCTGATCGCCGGTGCGAAATATCGCGGCGAGTTCGAGGAGCGGCTTAAGGCCGTCTTGAACGAAGTGACGAATGCTGCGGGCGAGATCATCCTGTTTATCGACGAGATGCACACGCTGGTCGGTGCCGGTAAATCCGATGGGGCCATGGATGCGGCCAACCTGATCAAGCCGGCACTGGCACGGGGCGAATTGCATTGCGTCGGGGCCACCACGCTGGATGAATATCGCAAATACGTGGAAAAAGACGCGGCTTTGGCGCGGCGCTTCCAGCCTGTAATGGTATCGGAACCCACGGTCGAGGATACAATCTCGATCCTGCGGGGTATCAAGGAGAAGTATGAGCTGCACCACGGTGTGCGGATCAGCGATTCGGCTTTGGTGGCTGCGGCAACGCTCAGCCATCGCTACATCACCGACCGTTTCTTGCCCGACAAGGCCATCGACCTGATGGACGAGGCGGCAAGTCGGCTGCGAATGGAAGTGGACAGCAAACCCGAGGAACTCGATGCACTGGATCGTGAGATCCTACAAAAGCAGATCGAATCCGAAGCGCTGCGTCTTGAGGATGATGCGGCCTCCAAGGATCGTCTGACCACGCTGGAAAAAGATCTGGCCGAATTGCTTGAACGCTCGTCCGAGATGACAGCGAAATGGCAGGCGGAACGCGACAAGCTGGCGGGTGCGCGCGATCTGAAAGAGCAGCTTGACCGCGCGCGCGCCGATCTGGAGATTGCCAAGCGCGAGGGCAATCTGGCCAAAGCTGGCGAGTTGTCTTACGGCGTGATCCCCCAGCTAGAGAAAAAGCTTGCAGATGCGGAAGAAGTCGGGGCCGATGGCGTCATGGTCGAAGAGGCCGTGCGCCCTGAGCAGATCGCACAGGTGGTCGAGCGTTGGACAGGAATTCCGACATCGAAGATGCTGGAAGGCGAACGCGACAAGCTGTTGCGGATGGAGGAAGAGCTTGGCCGCCGCGTGATCGGGCAGGGCACAGCGGTGAAGGCGATTTCCAATGCCGTCCGTCGCGCCCGCGCAGGCCTGAACGATGAGAACCGTCCGCTGGGGTCATTCCTGTTTCTGGGGCCAACGGGTGTCGGCAAGACAGAACTGACCAAGGCAGTCGCCGAGTATCTGTTTGACGACGACAGCGCGATGGTCCGTATCGACATGTCCGAATTCATGGAAAAGCATTCGGTCGCGCGTCTGATCGGTGCCCCTCCGGGCTATGTCGGCTATGACGAGGGCGGGGTGCTGACCGAAGCTGTGCGCCGCAGGCCCTATCAGGTTGTGCTGTTCGACGAGGTGGAAAAGGCCCATCCCGATGTGTTCAACGTCTTGCTGCAAGTGCTGGATGACGGTGTTCTGACCGATGGTCAGGGCCGCACGGTCGACTTCAAGCAAACGCTGATCGTTCTGACATCGAACCTCGGCGCGCAAGCGTTGAGCCAGTTGCCCGACGGTGCGGATGCGTCGACAGCCAAGCGTGACGTGATGGATGCGGTGCGAGCACATTTCCGTCCCGAGTTCCTGAACCGTCTGGACGAGACCATCATATTCGACCGCCTGACGCGCAAGGATATGGACGGAATCGTCGAGATTCAGTTGCGCCGGTTGCTCAAGCGGTTGGTCGGGCGCAAGATCGTGCTGGAACTGGATGCAAGTGCCAAGACATGGCTGGCCGATGAAGGCTATGATCCTGTGTTCGGCGCGCGCCCCCTCAAGCGGGTGATCCAGCGCACGTTGCAGGATCCGCTGGCTGAAATGCTGCTGGCCGGCGATGTGAAGGACGGATCGGTTGTTAACGTGTCAGCAGGCGCTGAAGGTCTGATTATCGGGGATCGTGTTGCCGCGTCGAACCGGACAAAGCCCGATGATGCGGTTATTCACTAACCCATCTCTTCTTGGAACGAAGTTGCTGTCATAAGCTACCAAAAAAAGGCCCGCCATATCGGCGGGCCTTTCCCTTTTGTCCTGTCTATTTAACCGACGTTGAAATCGCCCGGATCCAACGCCCAGAAGAAATCGCTGTTGTCGATAAGCGCTGCATCGACATTGTCTAGAAGAACCAAGTTCCCAGAGTTTACACGTATTTCCGTGGCCGATCCGACCTGTGTGACCGTCAGGCTGGAGATGTTGAAGAAACCGAAGGCCGAGAAATCTAGTCTGTCCAGCCCGTCTTCGAAATCGGTGATCCGGTCCTTGTTCATACGGTTTGCAAAGACAAACACATCCGTACCCGAACCACCGGTCAGGATGTCCGCGCCAAGCCCGCCATCAAGGACGTCATTGTCGACACCACCCTCCAGCGTATCTTTACCTGCACCGCCAAAAAGCTGGTCGGTCCCGCCGCCGCCGTAAAGCTTGTCATTCCCGCTTTCGCCGATCAGCATGTCACTTCCGCCGTCGCCATATAGGCGGTCATTGTCAGCGCCGCCATCAATGGAGTCGGCCCCGTTTCCACCATAGATCAGGTCGTTGCTGGATGCGCCGTGCAGCGTGTCATTCCCGCCGCCACCGTAGATATTGTCTGCACCGGAACCGCCCTCAATGGTATCGCGACCCTCTTCGCCGTAAAGGCGGTCTTCACCGGTTCCGCCGATGATCTGGTCATTTCCCCTGCCACCAAAGACCTTGTCGCTGCCTGCGCCGGCGTCGATGACATCATTGTTGCCGGTGCCGAACAGGACGTCGCCACCTTCGGTTGGTTGGGCAGGTTTGGGTGCTTCATCCAGAATGAAATCAGCGGCTGTCAGCGACTCTAGGCCGACGCCCGCAAGCGCGATAGAGGCGCCACTGCCAAGGTCTATGTGTGTCTCGCCTGAACTGTCCGACAGGGCCAGTTGCAAAATGTCCCAGAACCCCGATCCAGACAGGTCGATCCTGTCCAGCCCGACCTGGAAATCAGAGATCGTGTTGCCACCGGAACCGCTGCGGAACACGAAAACATCCGCACCTGCGCCGCCGGTCAGGAGATCGTCACCTTTGCCGCCATTAAGGACATCGTCGCCATCCCCACCCGAAAGGCTGTCATTGTCGGCTCCGCCCAGCAATGTGTCATGGCCTGTGCCGCCCTCCAGCAGGTCGTCACCGTTGCCAGCATCCAGCATATCATCGTCGGCGCCACCGAACAGCCTGTCGCGGCCAGTGCCACCGTAGAGAACGTCCAACCCGTCGCCACCCTCCAGCAGATCGTTGCCGGTATCGCCGGACACCGTGTCGTTGCCCGCACCGGCAAAGATGCGGTCGGAACCACCATCGCCCGAATAGCTGTCATTGCCATCCAGAAGGTCAATCACATCCGAGCTTGACGAGCCGCTCAGCACATCATCGCCAATTGTTGGCACCAAAGAAGGGGTAGAAGGTAGGGGGCCAAAGTACAGGCTGTAGTCAATCCCGCCAGTGCCGAGCATGGAGATGCTGTAGGTCCCGGTGTATGTGGCGGTAAATGTCAGGATCAGGGTGCTTGAATCATTCTCGATCAAAGAGCCGCCTGTGACGCTGCCGGATTCCAGCCCGTTGTCATAGGTAAGCGAAATATGGTCTGGCAAACCGCTGCTTACCAATGAGAAAGTATAGGTCTCGCCTGCAACAAGGGATGCGGTGACTGTATCGCCGCTATCGTCTATGTCGATTGAGCCTTCAAGGACGTCGCCTTCAACAAGTGAATAAATTGATGTCGCACCAAGTGCAGCATCTGCCGTTTCAATAATCGTCGTCATCGCATACTCCGAAAAACTTGTAACTCACAACTGCGCGACAAGCTTGAACTAGCCAGATTCTTGTTGGCAGGCTATCCACGACAACCTGTTGACGCAAAAGCAATTTGGCAAACCTTGACGAAATTGAGAACGAAAAACGGCAGAAACGTGGTAATCAAAGAAAAAGCGGGCAACAAAGGCCCGCTTTTAATTTATTTTGTTTCCGTATCGTGAACCCGAAATTACTCTGGCAGGATCACTGCATCAATCACGTGGATCACGCCGTTTGACGCTTTGATATCGGCTGTGACGACATTTGCACCGTTAATGGTCACGCCACCTTCGGTCATGATGGTGATGTCACTACCCTGAACAGTGGTTGCGGTCATACCATCCGAAAGGTCACCCGACATCACCGCGCCTGGAACGACGTGATAGGTCAGGATTGCTGTCAATTGGTCGATATTCTCTGGCAGCAGCAGATCCTCGACAGTGCCTTCCGGCAGTGCTGCAAAGGCCTCGTCTGTCGGCGCGAAAACGGTGAACGGGCCCCCGCCCTTCAGCGTGTCGACCAGACCTGCGGCTTCGACGGCTGCGACCAGTGTTGTGAAAGAGCCTGCTTCCACGGCTGTATCGACGATATCCTTGGAATGCATATCGGCGAATGCGGGACCAGCCATCAGAGCGGCTGTTGTGAGGGCAAGGTAGGTTCTGCGGAACATCTTGGTCTCCATAGTCTGTTAAGGGCTGCCTTCATTGGCAACACTTGGACTACTCCCGAGATGCGACATTGGTTCAGCGGGGATTCCCGCCGATCCTGCTTGACAGTAAACGGCACCGCCCTAAGCCGCGCCGCGATGTGTTTTCCAATAAGATCCTTGTGATCAGGCGCGAGTGAGCCGTGAACAAATCCGCTTTAGGTTGATCTGATCTACTGCCCGATGGCGGTGCGTGCGATCTGGTCCAGAAGCGCCTCGACCTCTTTCATTGGGCCTTCGGGAAAGCTGCGATACCCGATCATGGTCTGGTCAGGCTTGTCAGGCGAGACGGCGACGAAAATGTCATAGGGGCAGAAGACGATGTTCATAGGGTCCGCTTCCATTACCTTGCGCGACACTTGGGCCGAGCAGAAGCTGTAGACATCGGCCTTCACGAAAATCGTGACATCCGATCCCACATCCGCCTTTGTCCTTTCGAGCATATCGCCGACATGGGACGTTGCATCAATCACCAGTCCTTCACCGATGATCGCGTTCTCCAGTCCGAAGACGACGTCGTCAAAGGATTGATCGGTGGTATAGGTAACCATGTCCTGCGCCAGCGCAGTGGTTGCAGCAAATGCGGACATGCACAGACTCATCATCAATCTTTTCATCACGGTGTCCTCCCTGAAGGCCCGACAAGGCCGAATTCGGCAAGAAGATGTCTTGCCGCTGTTTCACAATATAACCAGTCTAAGCTTTGCGGCTTTAGGTGCTTTGATACAAATCAAAAGGGTTAAATATATGGATTTCGCGATGAATGCGCTGCTTCTGCTCGCCTTGTTGTTCGTTCTGGTTCTGGGCGTTGCGGCTCTGGCGGCGATGATTTTCTTTGTCGTGGACAAGGTGCAGACTGGCGATGCGGTGCGGCGCAACTATCCGGTAATCGGCCGTTTCAGGCATCTGTTTACCGCATTGGGAGAGTTCTTTCGCCAGTATTTCTTTGCGATGGACCGCGAAGAAATGCCGTTCAACCGCGCGCAACGTGACTGGGTCTATCATGCGACCAAAGGGCAGGGGAACACGGTGGCCTTCGGGTCCACCCGCAATCTGTCGATTCCCGGCACCGCAATTTTCGTCAATGCGGTCTTTCCGCCGCTGGATGATCAGTTTTCGGTCACGCAACCCATGATAATCGGTCCGACAGCCGCGATTCCCTATCGCGCGAAATCCATCTTCAATATCTCGGGGATGAGTTATGGCGCGATCTCGCGTCCGGCGGTCGAGGCGCTGAGCCGTGGTGCGGCCAAGGCGGGGATATGGCTCAACACAGGTGAAGGCGGCCTGTCACCTTTCCATCTGAAAGGTGCTTGTGACATTGTCTTCCAGATTGGCACCGCGAAATACGGCGTCCGGGACGAACATGGCAATCTGTCCGACGACAAACTGCGCGAAGTGTCCGAGCATCCACAGGTGCGGATGTTCGAACTGAAACTGGCGCAAGGGGCGAAGCCGGGCAAAGGCGGCATCCTGCCCGGTGAGAAGGTGAATGCCGAGATCGCCGAGATCAGGGGAATTCCATTGGGGCGCGATAGTGTCTCTCCGAACCGCCACCCCGAAATCGACAGTTTCGAAACGCTTCTGGATACGGTGGCGCATATCCGCAAGGTTACGGGCAAGCCGGTCGGGTTCAAAACCGTCATCGGCTCGTCCGAGGCATGGGAAGATTTCTTTGCACTGATCAATGCGCGCGGGCCGGATTCGGCGCCCGATTTCATCGCTGTCGATGGTGGCGAAGGAGGAACCGGTGCCGCGCCCATGCCCCTGATCGACCTTGTTGGCATGCCCCTGCGCGAGGCGCTGGTACGGATCGTCGACCTGCGGGATCGCCACGGGCTGAAAGAGCGTATCCGCATCATTGCCAGTGGAAAGCTGGTGAACCCGTCGGATGTCGCATGGGCGATTTGCGCGGGGGCCGATTTTGTGACATCGGCGCGCGGCTTCATGTTCAGCCTTGGTTGCATTCAGGCGCTGAAATGCAATCGCAATACCTGTCCTACGGGAATAACGACGCATGATCCGAAATTACAGGCAGGACTGGTGGTCGAGGACAAGTTCGAGAAAGTCGCCAATTACGCAAAGTCCATCATCAAGGAGGTCGAGACCATCGCCCATTCTGTTGGCGTGTCCGAACCGCGGCTGATGCGGCGCAGGCATGTGCGGCTTGTTCAGACGAATGGCGAGTCGATCCCGATGAACAAGATCCGACCAAGTTACAACCCAACCACGCCAATGTGAGGCATCGTGGTTTTGCCGAAAGCGAAACTTGGGATAGATCTCCTCAAATAATGTGAGGGAGCAGTATATGGCCTATCGTTGGAAGTCAGACCTGAAAGAACGGGATGTGACCCCCGAAAGCCTCTACCTTGACCGGCGCAACCTGTTGGCAGGGATCGCGGGGCTTGGTCTTGCGGGCTTGGCGGGGCAGGGCCGTGCACAAGACGGCCAGCTTGCCCCCAATAGCTGGGAAGAGATCACCACCTACAACAATTTCTACGAGTTCGGCACCGACAAGGGTGACCCTGCAAAGAATGCAGGCCAGATGACGACCGCGCCCTGGACGGTCAAGATCGACGGCATGGTGGACCGCCCCGGGGACTATGCCTTCGAGGATATCATGGCGCGCATGACCGTCGAGGAACGCATCTATCGTTTCCGTTGTGTCGAGGCATGGTCGATGGTGATTCCGTGGAACGGCTTTGAACTGGCCGACATGCTGGAAATGGCTGGTGTCCAGTCCGGTGCGACACACGTGGCCTTTGAAACCCTGCTTCGCCCCGAAGAAATGCCGGGTGTCAGATTTCCTGTGCTGGACTGGCCCTATGTCGAGGGCTTGCGCCTGGACGAGGCGATGCATCCCCTGACGATCATGGCCACCGGCATCTATGGCCGCGACATTCCCAACCAGAATGGCGCGCCCCTGCGTCTGGTTGTGCCTTGGAAATACGGCTTCAAGTCGATCAAGTCGGTCGTGCGGATCACGCTGACCGACAGCGAGCCCCCCACCAGTTGGAATAAGGCCGCGCCGCGGGAATACGGCTTCTATAGTAATGTGAATCCCGAAGTGGATCACCCCCGCTGGTCGCAGGCGAGCGAGCGGCGTGTCGGCGGCGGTCTGTTCGCGCGCAACGAGCCGACGCTCATGATGAACGGATATGCCGACGAGGTGGGTAGCCTCTATGCGGGCATGGACCTGCGGGAGTTCTTCTGAGAAATGCTGGCGGAGCGTGTGAATGGCGCGGTCCGACGCGTGCCAGTGTGGCTGATCTATATGGTCGGCCTCTTGCCTGCGCCGTGGTTCCTGTATCTTGGGCTAACCGGCGGGCTGGGGGTCGAGCCGATCAAGGCGCTGGAACATGAATTGGGGTTGTTTGCCCTGCAGTTGCTGATCGCGGGGCTTTGCGTGACCCCTTTGCGACGGTTCGCGGGTGTGAACCTGATCCGCTTTCGTCGTGCGATCGGCGTTCTGGCCTTTACCTATGTGGCCCTGCATCTTCTGGTCTGGCTTGTATTGGATGTTCAGACCCCTGCTCGCATCTGGGCAGACATTGTGAAGCGGCCCTATATTACCATCGGGATGATCGGCTTTCTGCTGATGCTGCCTTTGGCGCTGACCTCGAACAACTTGTCGGTGCGGCGGTTGGGGCCGAAATGGCGGCAGCTTCACAAACTCACCTATATAGCGGTGCTACTGGGCGCGGTGCATTTCGTGATGCTCAGCAAAGGATTCCAGATCGAACCGCTGCTCTATCTGGTGGCCATCGTGATGCTGCTCGCAATGCGTCTGCCATTCGGGATGATCGCGTCCCGCATGTCGCGCGCCTGATCCTGTTCCGCTGTTCAAGATTCGCAGCCAATCCGGACAAAAGCGGCGAATCTCTGCATTAAAAACGGGCAGATTAAGAACGACTCGCGGCTGTTAGGCCGCTCCGTGCGCTGTTTGGCGGCTGGAACGACTCATTCTACTGACCCCGCCACGTCGAGTCTTCACGGTTTGGGGGGTGAACTGGCGGATGAGTCTGCGACGGATCGTAGGTCGTTTGTGGACAGGCCTGTGGATAACGCAACATCTAGTCGATGACCCTGCGCAGGGCGGGCAATATTGTTTCTCAAAGCGAGCGCCTGGCGCAATTCCTGCAATCTAACCCCCTCAAAAACCTTGAAAAAAGGGCTGGATGAAAAAATTATGACGTTTGTGAAAAAAGCACTTGCGGCCCACCGCATCAAACCGTAGAACCCCCCTCACGGCGACGCAGAGACGCGACGTTGTTGACCGGAC
>NZ_JAINWI010000039.1 GCF_021021435.1 Seohaeicola saemankumensis | reverse complement strand
TGGTTGCGGGAGTAGGATTTGAACCTACGACCTTCAGGTTATGAGCCTGACGAGCTACCGGGCTGCTCCATCCCGCGCTGGTTTTGTGTTTTAGATCGTTGAGAGTTACATATATTGATTTTCGTTCCTTACTAGGTTTGGCGGTGACCTACTCTCCCACGTCTTAAGACGCAGTACCATTGGCGCGACGGCGCTTAACGGCCGGGTTCGGAATGGATCCGGGTGTTTCGCTCGTGCTATGACCACCAAACCGAGAAAGGAACGAGATACGTCTCTATTTTTTTTATAGAGGGGTTTGTTGTCCAAGTCGCGTACGACTGTTTTATTGGAGTGTATGCTTTTGAGCCGTAATTTTGGACTTTGTTAAGTCTTGTTATTACTGGATCAAATCAAGCCTATCGGGCAATTAGTACCAGTCAACTGAACGCATTGCTGCGCTTACATCTCTGGCCTATCGACGTGGTGGTCTACCACGGCCCTCAGGGATACCTTGTTTTGAGGGGGGCTTCCCGCTTAGATGCCTTCAGCGGTTATCCTGTCCGTTCATAGCTACCCAGCACTGCCGTTGGCACGACAACTGGTCCACCAGTGGAACGTTCACCCCGGTCCTCTCGTACTAGGGGCAACTCCTCTCAAGTATCCTACACCCACGGCAGATAGGGACCGAACTGTCTCACGACGTTCTAAACCCAGCTCACGTACCTCTTTAAATGGCGAACAGCCATACCCTTGGGACCTGCTCCAGCCCCAGGATGAGATGAGCCGACATCGAGGTGCCAAACACTGCCGTCGATATGGACTCTTGGGCAGTATCAGCCTGTTATCCCCGGCGTACCTTTTATCCGTTGAGCGATGGCCCTCCCACTTGGGACCACCGGATCACTATGGCCGACTTTCGTCTCTGCTCGACTTGTCAGTCTCGCAGTCAGGCTGGCTTTTGCCATTGCACTCAACGAGCGATTTCCGACCGCTCTGAGCCAACCTTCGCGCGCCTCCGTTACTCTTTAGGAGGCGACCGCCCCAGTCAAACTACCCACCACACAGGGTCCCGGATCCGGATAACGGACCGCGGTTAGACATCAAGCAAAGCAAGGGTGGTATCTCAAGGGAGGCTCCACAGAAACTGGCGTCTCTGCTTCAAAGCCTACCACCTATCCTGCACATGCTTGGCCTGATGCCAGTGTGAAGTTGTAGTAAAGGTGCACGGGGTCTTTCCGTCTAACCGCGGGAAGCCTGCATCTTGACAGGCAATTCAATTTCGCTGAGTCTATGTTGGAGACAGCGGGGAAGTCGTTACGCCATTCGTGCAGGTCGGAACTTACCCGACAAGGAATTTCGCTACCTTAGGACCGTTATAGTTACGGCCGCCGTTTACCGGGGCTTCAATTCAAAGCTTGCACCTCTCCTTTTAACCTTCCGGCACCGGGCAGGCGTCAGACCCTATACGTCGTCTTACGACTTCGCAGAGCCCTGTGTTTTTAGTAAACAGTCGCCACCCCCTGGTTTGTGCCCCCAGCCTCTAGTTGCCTAGAAACCGGGCCTCCTTCTCGCGAACTTACGGAGGTATTTTGCCGAGTTCCTTCAACATAGTTCTCTCAAGCGCCTTGGTATTCTCTACCAGTCCACCTGTGTCGGTTTAGGGTACGATCTCATGGAGGGCTATTTCCAGGAACCGATCAGCGGCCCACCCAATCCGATAAGGGTGAACAACAGTCTCGATCCGTCACATCCTCCTGGCCCAGGAATATTAACCTGGTTCCCATCGACTACGCCTTTCGGCCTCGCCTTAGGGGTCGGCTTACCCTGCTCAGATTAGCTTTAAGCAGGAACCCTTGGACTTTCGGCGACAGGGTCTCTCACCCTGTTTGTCGCTACTCATGTCATCATTCTCACTAGTGATCTCTCCACCGGATCGCTCACGCGCCGGCTTCACAGAAAGTATCTTGTCCTCCAAGGCCCCCCGAGAGGGGCTAAAGAGGATAGATACTATGTCACACTACGCTCTGCTACCATGCCTTACGGCATCCTAAGCTTCGGCTCATGGCTTGAGCCCCGTTACATCTTCGCCGCAGGACAACTTATTTAGACCAGTGAGCTGTTACGCTATCTTTAAAGGATGGCTGCTTCTAAGCCAACCTCCTGGTTGTTTTGGTCGTCCCACCTGCTTTCCCACTTAGCCATGAATTGGGGGCCTTAGCTGTAGGTCAGGGTTGTTTCCCTCTTCACAACGGACGTTAGCATCCGCTGTGTGTCTGCCATCTAGTACTCCCGGGTATTCGGAGTTTGGTTAGGATCAGTAAGCCTGTGGGGCCCCATTACCCATCCAGTGCTCTACCCCCCGGGGTATTCGGATGACGCTCTACCTAAATAGATTTCGCAGAGAACCAGCTATCTCCGAGTTTGATTGGCCTTTCACCCCTAGGCACAACTCATCCCGACCTTTTTCAACAGGTGTGGGTTCGGACCTCCAGTTAGTGTTACCTAACCTTCATCCTGGTCATGCCTAGATCACTCGGTTTCGGGTCTGATCCCACGAACTCAACGCCCTATTAAGACTCGCTTTCGCTGCGCCTACACCTAACGGCTTAAGCTTGCTCGTGAGACCAAGTCGATGACCCATTATACAAAAGGTACGCCGTCACAAGACTGGACACTAATAATAATCTTTATACCTGCCCTACAGCTTCGCTGCTTGAGGGCTTGAACCAACTAGTCGATCGGGATGGAGACTCGAAACTGTACGGTTTCAAGGCCGGGGTTGCGGCTGTCGAGCCCTGCATTCGACCGGTGGTCGATCGACAGGCCCATGCGCACCCCTGCGCGGTTCTCATATCCGATTTCGATCCCCGACCGGAACTGGATGGCACCACCCAGATCCACCTCGTCACCCTGAACGTAAAGCCCGGGCATTGTGTGGAACTGTGCATACCAGCGATTGTTCGCGGTCGTATATGTCGTTGTATTGCCAAACCCGATCCACACCCCGCCTGCATCGGTGACCGATGCGCCGTAGGTGAGTTGGAACGGGCCACGGGCCACGCCGGTTTGCTTGCGCAGGTAAAATTCTTCACCCACGGTCGCTTCCTGGAACACCACGTCACCGACAGAAGCGGCAACATAGGGTGTGCGTGTGTTCTTGGCCAGGCAACCTTCATTCGGGCAATGTTGTGTGCCCATAGTCATCAGGCCCAGAACGAGCCCGACAACAGCAAAGGTGCCATCGGTAACAACGGCAAGATCTGACATGTCGGTTCTCCCTCGAGGCGTCAAAAACTGCCTGTCGGGTAGATTGTCATTAGAGTCCAGTCAAGCTCCGACTGATTGTAGGCGTTCGGTTTCAGGTACTGTTTCACTCCCCTCGTCGGGGTGCTTTTCACCTTTCCCTCACGGTACTGGTTCGCTATCGGTCAGTAAGGAGTACTTAGCCTTCGGGGGTGGTCCCCCGATCTTCAGACAGGATTTCACGTGTCCCGCCCTACTTAATACGTTCCATTGAGCTTCCCATACGGGGCTGTCACCCGCTATGGCCTGCTTTTCCAAACAGTTCTGGTCACTCTCAGGACTCGGCTGGTCCCCGTTCGCTCGCCGCTACTAGGGGAGTCTCTATTGATGTCCTTTCCTCCGGGTACTTAGATGTTTCAGTTCCCCGGGTTTGCTCTTAAAACCCTATGTATTCAGGTTAAAAGTACCTGGTTAACCGCATTATTGATCACGCCGGAGCGTAACAATAACACAATTTCAGGTGGGTTGCCCCATTCGGAAATCCATGGATCAAAGCATATTCTCAGCTCCCCATGGCTTATCGCAGAGTATCACGTCCTTCATCGCCTCTTACTGCCAAGGCATCCACCAAACGCCCTTCTCGCGCTTGATTTGATCCAGAAAAAGCAAGACTTCTTCTAGATCAAAAGCATACTTTCCCGCCTTGCCGACCCGTGCAGGTCAACAAGACATTTGGTTAGTGTACTTGACTTGGACAACTCTGTTCGTTTCAGCCTGCAGACATGTGGAAGGCCGAGGAAACAGCCCGATCACATGCTCGCCGCGCCCGAAGGCTTGGCACAAGACTGAGGTATGTCCCTAACGCGGGAATACCAAACAGTGTTGATATGTATCTCTCTATACGATGTAAAAGACGGCGACTTGCGTCACCTGCGTCCGATTGGACGGCCAAACACTGGATGCAGTACTTGGCGGTCTAATCGGGGTCGTGATCTGAAGTGACATGCTTCTGATCTTGTTGGAACCGCCGAAGAATGGCCCTCTCATTGATTGCTGCGCAATCAACTGCCAGGCCGGCGTCTTTTGCTTTGCAAAAGACTTGGTGGAGCCTAGGAGGATCGAACTCCTGACCTCCTGAATGCAAATCAGGCGCTCTCCCAGCTGAGCTAAGGCCCCAACGTTGAATTGGCACAGCCAATTCGACGAGCGCGGGAAGCGAGTTGCAAAGCAACTTGCGGCGCGCTGCGTACCGGAAGGCTCTCGTCGATTGCTATGCAATCAACTGCCGCCCGTCATCTTCGCTGACGCAAAGAGGACGTTGGTGGGTCGAGGAGGACTTGAACCTCCGACCTCACGCTTATCAGGCGTGCGCTCTAACCACCTGAGCTACCGACCCAAAGACCAGACCGGTAGGTCTGTGATTATTCTGAAGAGATATGAGGACGGCTCGGTCCATGGCTACCTTGAAAAGGCAACCGTTTTGACCGGCTTTGTATGCCGGTCTTGCTAAGTGCTTCACGATTATCTTGCGCTACCGCTTCGCTACTTGAGCGCATTGGCGACGCAAAGGTCATGCTAGAAACATCCTTAGAAAGGAGGTGATCCAGCCGCAGGTTCCCCTACGGCTACCTTGTTACGACTTCACCCCAGTCGCTGAGCTCACCGTGGTCCGCTGCTCCCTCCGAAGAGGTTGGCGCACGGCCTTCGGGTAAACCCAACTCCCATGGTGTGACGGGCGGTGTGTACAAGGCCCGGGAACGTATTCACCGCGTCATGCTGTTACGCGATTACTAGCGATTCCGACTTCATGGGGTCGAGTTGCAGACCCCAATCCGAACTGAGACAGCTTTTTGGGATTAACCCATTGTCACTGCCATTGTAGCACGTGTGTAGCCCAACCCGTAAGGGCCATGAGGACTTGACGTCATCCACACCTTCCTCCCGCTTATCACGGGCAGTTTCCATAGAGTGCCCAGCTTAACCTGCTGGCAACTAGGGATGTGGGTTGCGCTCGTTGCCGGACTTAACCGAACATCTCACGACACGAGCTGACGACAGCCATGCAGCACCTGTCACTTGGTCTCTTACGAGAAAACCAGATCTCTCTGGCGGTCCAAGGATGTCAAGGGTTGGTAAGGTTCTGCGCGTTGCTTCGAATTAAACCACATGCTCCACCGCTTGTGCGGGCCCCCGTCAATTCCTTTGAGTTTTAATCTTGCGACCGTACTCCCCAGGCGGAATGCTTAATCCGTTAGGTGTGTCACCGAGCAGTATACTACCCGACGACTGGCATTCATCGTTTACGGTGTGGACTACCAGGGTATCTAATCCTGTTTGCTCCCCACACTTTCGCACCTCAGCGTCAGTATCGAGCCAGTGAGCCGCCTTCGCCACTGGTGTTCCTCCGAATATCTACGAATTTCACCTCTACACTCGGAATTCCACTCACCTCTCTCGAACTCAAGACCAGGAGTTTTGGAGGCCGTTCCAGGGTTGAGCCCTGGGATTTCACCCCCAACTTTCTGATCCGCCTACGTGCGCTTTACGCCCAGTAATTCCGAACAACGCTAACCCCCTCCGTATTACCGCGGCTGCTGGCACGGAGTTAGCCGGGGTTTCTTTACCAGATACTGTCATTATCATCTCTGGCGAAAGAGCTTTACGACCCTAAGGCCTTCATCACTCACGCGGCATGGCTAGATCAGGCTTGCGCCCATTGTCTAAGATTCCCCACTGCTGCCTCCCGTAGGAGTCTGGGCCGTGTCTCAGTCCCAGTGTTGCTGATCATCCTCTAAAACCAGCTACTGATCGTAGACTTGGTAGGCCATTACCCCACCAACTATCTAATCAGACGCGGGCCGATCCTTCCCCGATAAATCTTTCCCCCAAAGGGCGTATACGGTATTACTCTCAGTTTCCCGAGGCTATTCCGTAGAAAAGGGTACGTTCCCACGCGTTACTAACCCGTCCGCCGCTACACCCGAAGGTGCCGCTCGACTTGCATGTGTTAGGCCTGCCGCCAGCGTTCGTTCTGAGCCAGGATCAAACTCTCAAGTTGAAATGCCATCGCTGGCATATCCTTGACGTTCGAACCTCTGCACATCTTTGATGTCCTACCACTTCGCTACTTGAGGACGTTGCCGACCACAAACAACTCAGCAGCACCCCCACCCGGCTAGGAACGGAGGTAAACACCAAAATTTCTCTGTTTGATGTACTTCAGGTTTCATCAGAAACCGAAAGCCACTCAAACAGTGAAGCTGACACTAGATCATCGGGTCGCCCCTACTAGCGCGATATACAGACGTTGATCCATCGAACTGAACCAAACCGCCCACATATCTCTTCAGATACTATCAATGTCAAAAAACGCGGGCCTAAACCCAGAAGACAAAATCACACGAGAGCGCCAAACTATGTCAGCGCAACCCGCCCAACTTATCCCCAAATCCTCGCCCGGATCTCCCTCAGTAACTCAGCTACCTCGTTCCGTCCGGTCAACAACGTCGCGTCTCTGCGTCGCCGTGAGGGG
>NZ_JAINWI010000038.1 GCF_021021435.1 Seohaeicola saemankumensis | reverse complement strand
AATCTTGCATGGAAGATCGGGCTTCTTGCGTCGTTTCCCCATCATTCTTCGTAAGGAGGTTCGCATGACACTCGATGAAATCAAGGCCGCCGTCGATGCCGGCCAGACCGTGCATTGGGCCAATACCGGCTACGTTGTCCACAAGGACCGGCTCGGTCAGTACCTCATCACCTATCTGCCGAACGGCAGCTGCATCGGTCTGACCGACCGGAGCGGGCACCGGTTGAACGGAAAAGAAACGGAGTTCTTCATCGCGCGATCGGATAACGGCGCGGAACATCCGGGCAGCCAATCAAGACCAGACGGGCAGCGGAGAGGCGTCGCACCCGGAGGCCCGGTGGCACACCCACTCGGACGGCGGGCCTGACCCGTGGGTGGGGCTGAAAGGAAAGCGAGCTTTCTGATTTGTGATCCCTCAAGGGGTCGAGAAAGCAATCCCGGATGCGCTGGCAAGAACGTCAGGCACCGACCAATCTGAAAAGGAACCATCCCATGTTCGCAGGAACCCTCACCCGCAATGTCGAGACCGCAGCCGCTCAGTACACCGGCATGATCCACTCGACGCGCTTTGATATCGCCATCCAGCTGGAGGCACGGGCCAAGATGTCCGAACGCAGCCCGGATTTTGACGTGACGGCAGTCAACAAATCAGGCCGCAAGGTGCGCATCGGCACAGCCTGGAACGAGACCGGCAATACCAGCGGCAACCCCTACATCTCGATGCAGCTCGATGTCGGCCTCGGCCCCTTCCGGGTCAACGCGGTGCAGACGAAAGAGGCGCGCGCGGCCCAAAGCGGGGAGTTCGAGATCATCCCGCTGGTCTCGAACGGCCTGATGAAATCCGGCTCGATCTCAGGTGAGTTGACCGCCATGGACGCCGACAACGCCTTCACCGGTTACATCGCCAACATGATGTTCGATCTGGAGTTCATGCTGATCGAGAACAGCTACAAGACCGAGGAGACCCACCCTGACTACCGGATCGAGGTCAGCTCGCCCCGGGGGACATCGATCCGCGTCGGCTCGGCCTGGATGGCCAAAAGCAGCCGCACGGGCAATGACTACCTGTCGCTGCTGATCAACACGCCTGATGGCGACCTGCGCGTCAACGCCGTGCAGAACGAAGAACAGCGCGGCGGGCAGACCTTCTCGATCATCCCGTTCATCGACAGCGGTGAGCAGCCGCAGGACACGGGCGCGGGGTTGTCACTGGTCGCATGACTAGCGCGTGAGAGAAGACGATCTGAACCGAAAGGGGAGCCGTGGGACCACGGTTCCCCTTTTTCCATGTCCGTTTGCGTCAAGGACGCCAACCGCTTGCGATCTGGTGCAAATGCGATACAATAGTATATTAACGTAATGTTGAGGGCGGGCGCGTGGCGGCTAGATCAGGGACGGTTCCATGGTTTGACAACTTTGAAAACGATCGATGTGAAAAAATGAATCTGCATAAGGATCTGTCCGGTACCTACAAAATTGAAACCTGGCTGTCCTGGAACAAACCGCGCTCAACCAGTTCTTTTTTGGCCGCTTCCGCGGCTTTCGAAAACATCAAAATCCTAAGGTTCACTTCCGCCCGTGAAAAACAGACATAAGCCAGCTTTTGAGTAAGTTCTTGCTGCCGGTCGGTCGGATTGCCCGCGACACCAGGGGTCAGAACTTTCGAAAAGCTGTAGGTATTCCAGGCTGCCTCGATATCGTCGATCATGACCAGCACGTTTTCATACTCTTCGCCTTTCGAGCCGTGCTGCGTACTGAAAGGAGAATTTTCATCCAGAAATTCGATGTACTTTTCGAGTTCGTCAGCCTTCAGCTTGAAGAATTCATCAGCCAGCCAATCTCCTTTTTCCCTTTGGTGATCCTCATTGCCGGAGTCATAAGCTTGGCGGGGAGCGCGAGCTAACTGAGCTGCAAGGCGGTCCGAAATTTGATAAAGCGCGTTCGCGCTACAGTATTCCAGAATTTCTTTGACCGTATTGCCTTCCCATTTTTCTGCCAAAGCAGCGGCGTGTTTTGAGGCTTCCTCGAGCATCTGTTTGAGGGTTTTGCTCTTGTTCGCTCCAGTGTCGTCAAAAGCAGGGCTTATTCTTCGGAGTGTTTCAATCAGCTTCTTAGGATAGTTGTTGCGGGATGCATCGACCAAAGAAAAAATGCCATCCACAAAGGGTTTGAGAAGATAGTGCGTGCCGTCTTCATAGTCGGATTGGGATCTGGACGACGAATAGTCACCTGTAAAGAGCTTGTGCAGTGTAACGAATCCGAGCCTCCGGGCGATCATCTGGCGTGCCAGAAAAAGGTTCTTTACAGGAGTAATATCGGTCCATCCCCATTGTTCAACGGCTTCCTCGAACTTCGCCGTTACCTCATCGAGTTGTTCAGAGGTATAGGTTTTCCGTGGACCGGCAGGGTCGGGAGCCTGCGCGATCGTAATCAAGACGCTGCCCTTAACGTCGGAGTTCTTCCCACCCGGAACCTGCTTCAGATCGGTTCTGAAGTTGTTGAGAAGGTCGATCACCGAGGTTGAGCTTCGAAAATTCTCTTCCTTCGGAATCTTTTCGGAGCCTTTTGGACCGGCAAAACCTCCGGCACGCTTATCGTAAATCTGCTGCATCGGATCGCCGAAATATCCGACGATTGGTAACCCTTCGTCCGCGCACACAGCATTGAGCGCCTCGACGACCTGCGGGAAGGTGTCTTGAGCTTCATCGACAAAGATGTAGGGGTATTTGAACCCGAGGCCTTTGCGCAAGAGTGGTTTGTTCGTGATTAGATAGGCCGCGACGTCAATAACATCATCATGGTTCAGGACACATTTGGAATAGTCGCTGATAACGGTTTCTTCGTAGCATATCGGCGGTTTATGCGCGTTTAGCGCAGCAAGTTGGGCAGTCAGGCGCTCAAGGTCTTTCCTCGCTTTTTGAGCGGCCTGAGACGTCCCCCCGTTGTCTTTCTCGCGGGCCTTTTCCATATGTTGCGGGACGATCGCATCACGAAGGGTCTCCCGAATAGCATCCTGGAAGCGCGCGATTTCCGCCCAAAGGAACCCGTGCAGAGTGGAAACGTAAAAGAGGTCATCGAAACCTAGACGCGACGAAATCACTCCAACGGCACGGTTTGTGTATGTGATACACACCACGCGCTGACCGTTTTTCCGAAGCTCGTTTCCACGGAACCTCTGGATTCCTTTCAGAGCTTCAACGAGCGATGTGGTTTTGCCTGAACCAGCGCCTGCGATAACCGAAAATGAAACGTCCTTGGCGATGCACTCAGCAATTTTCTTATCGGCCTCAGTTGGCTTGAGTTTTGCCGTCATTCGCCGGCTCCCAGGTTTTGGGAGAGACGTGTCTCCAGCCATTTTAGGCCTTCGTCGATGTAGTGGGGAACATTCCAGTCCCGGTTCTTTCCCGCATTCGCTTCTTCATCCCCGCCTGCCGGTATTTCGAAGGCAAGGACATCCATAGCAAATTCTGTTTTTTTGAAAGTATCGCTTTTAATGCGTCGCCAGACGGCCTCTTGCAATTCGGCTCGACCATCCGGCAAGTCAATGCCGATACTGAGTCCATCGGCATGGAAGTGGTCGAGGTTTTCGAAGACAAAGGCTTCTTCAAGGGTTCGCCCGTGGAAGGTTTGAGCATTGTCCTGACGGTTAACTTCTACTGGCTTTTGATAGGCGACAAAACGCATCCCTTCAGCTTGCAGACAATCGTCGAAGGTGTTGCCGGAGAGTTCGGCAACTCTCGTCTCTCCAAAGAAATACCCCAGAGTCGCATTCGACGAAACGGCTCCCGGATGGGTAGCGACGCAACTCGCCCGGTTTCTCGCGGGATCAACGGAGTCGATATCGGTGATGACCAAATAGGGAATTTCGAGGAATTCCAACAATCCGGCGAAGCGCATCCCATAAGCGCCACCTACCTCCAGAATGGTAAGATATTTTTTGTTCAGATTCTGCGCCGATATGTCAATCATGCGCGGCAAAAGCAGTTTTTCCGCAGACCCCTCAACGAGTATGGCAGCATCGGAGAAGAACAAGTCGCAATGCGTAAGTCTCAGATATTTTTTGAGAAAGGAAAGTGATTCCTCTGGTTCAATCATATCGCCGCCCAATTCAAGTGGCTCAGGTTGAAATTGGCGAAGGCTGTGCACGGTCGTTCCCTGATAGGTCACTCCCTCCTGTTCACCGTTGATATGGCACCGACGGAAGTAGCGGATTTTTGAGAAATCCACGGTATCCAGGATGTGCGACGAGTGGGTTGTGATTGTGAGCTGGGGCTTGCTTTCGCCTTCTGGTGCGTCAGCGGTGAGCACGTCCCACATCTGGCGAATGAATGTTTGTTGGACCTGAGCGTGCAAATGCACTTCCGGTTCTTCGATAAAGATCATCTGGCACAGCGGACGGTTGTCTTCGGTCGCGAGCCATTGCCGATAAAAATGATCGACCTGAATGGCCATGAACACCAGGTTCTTGAAACCCAGTCCGTTATAGGCCTCGGGTAGCTCATGGCTGGTGCTGGCATCGACGTAGAAGAGTTCGGTGTTACCGCGTAACGCAACCTCCGAACTGAGTGTCGAAACGACCTTCATCGCGCGGTCGTTGTCGGAGGGAAGGCCAAGACCTCCGATCATTGTCATCAGGGGTCTGAAGCGTTCGTCGTAGTGCCTAGTCAGATTTTCATTATTCTGTTCAATGATCGCTATAGCTTCTTCGGCCAGTTCCGCCTGCTCCAGGTTTCTCCGGTAATACGTCGCAAAGGCGTCTGACAGTCTGTTGCTCCTCGCGGCATTCTCGTCGTCAATATTTCGCTGGGCATCAACGAAATCGACGCGCAGCAGAGAATGGACAATCTTCTTGCCTTCTTGCGCGGAGAGTGCCGTTGCCACGAATTCCTCTTCCAGCTTTTCCAGCGAGGACACCTTGATGCCAAAATACTTTTTCAAGTTGCCTTCCATTCCAAGGAAGAAGCTCAAAGGGCGCTTGCGGGTACCGTCTTCCTTTGTCGGGAAAGCTGCATCGTAATGCTTCCAGAGTTCTGCTGCGTCATCCGCAGCGAACGAGCAGCGCATCCCGATTTCCGAGAAATCAGCGGAAAGGCTCGTTGCCAGGGCAAAGACCCGACCGAACGCAATTGAGTCCGGATCGATGTGAAACCAGAGATCAAGTTCTATTTGGGGTAGGCTGGATTCGTTCCCTGGAGCGTATGCGTCGATAGAGGCAATTGCGAGAATGGAGAAGTCATGAATCTTGAATTCCCGGTTCCCGAGAAAGCTTCGAATGGCAGCCGTCGCAGAAGTCTTGCCGCTGTTGTTCGGGCCAACAAAAACAGTTTCCTTGCTTTCGAAATCAACGGACACATCATTCAGGCGCCGAAAATTTCGAATGGATATACTACCTAGACGCATCCAGTCCCCCTGTAAGTTGCGAAGATGATAGCAATCATTGGTTGTGTTCGGGAAGGTAAATTCGTCGCCGGTTGACACAAAACTGATGCTCGCAACGGCGCGAATGTCACCAAGCTGACAAAAGCAAGACAACTGAGTCACCCATCCAAACCCACCTTATGAGGCAGGGCTTGTCTACCGTGAAAGGGGCAGTCCAATGCGTCGCTCCCTAGGTGTAGAATTTCGGGAGGACCGAACCATGGCAAAGAGGGATGTCTCCTTATTTGCATTCATTGCCATGAAGCCGCCAGTCCGTTCCCGGCCCATCACGTGGAGTGCTTCGAAAAGTAATCCGTGTAGTCTGCAGCGGCGTCACCTACACATCAACCTTGGTCTGAGACTTCCGGCCTCCCCAGCTCGGCTTCGCGTGTCGCAGGGGAGAACGGCCCTTCGGTCCGTCGCGCATTCGGCCATGCGGCCTCACCGCGGCGTCGCGCCTGGCATCCCGGTTTGCCCGCCTCGCGAGCACGTCCCTCCCCGGCCGCTCCGCCGGATTGCGCTCTGGTCTGTTTTGCAGGGCAAAACGATCCCGCCGCTTCATCCGTCTCCCGCGTCCGGTCAGGCCGTTTGCCTGCTCGGGTCGGGCAAACCTACCGTCAAAACACACACACATGAGCGTGTAAGCATATCCTCCGGATGGCCCCCAAATCAGCCCGCGTCAAGGATCGCAAAACTTTTCGGCGAGGGCGGGGCCTGTGGGGCGGGGCGGTCCCGTGCGTGAGGGTGCGCGTGTGTCGGGTGCTGCGCGCAGAAAACTTTTGCGCCCGGCAAGCCGGCGGCTGCGCCGTCCCTGACCCGGGCAGATTCGGAAACCAGGTATTCGGCCATGCCCCCACACTCACGTGGTGGCTCTATAACCGAACACTGGAGACCAGACATGGCTTACGACACCGCAAACACCTACGAGACCATCGAGCTTTTCGGACTGACCGAGAAGGACGCGCAGCTGCCGATCCCGGAAGATCACATCCTGACCGACCACATTATCCGCGAGAGCTTCGAGGCTTTGCTCGGTCAGCTGCGCGGGACTGGGCTTGAAGCCGAA
>NZ_JAINWI010000037.1 GCF_021021435.1 Seohaeicola saemankumensis | reverse complement strand
TTGCTCGGTCAGCTGCGCGGGACTGGGCTTGAAGCCGAAATCGAACCGCTGGCCCATGGGCTCGCGACGATCCTGCAGCGCCGCAAGGTGGCACTCGGCAAGGAGGTCGACCGCACCGCCGACAAGATCGGCGCGCTGGCAAAATCCCATGACGGATCGGAGATCGCCGAGACCGCGCTCGAAGAGGCGCAGGCGCGCTTTCTGCAGCTGCGCGAGATTGTCAGCGCCATCGAGGTGATGAGCGAGGCAGCGGCGGAATGCTACGAGATCGAGACGGGCCACGCCTTCATCCCGGCAGCCGGGTCGCGCGCAAGCATCCGGGCGCAAGAGACCGGGGCGGTCTTCGAGGCGCGGCAGCTCCTGGAGCAGCACGACCGTGAAACCGCCGAGAAGTCGAAAGTCGAGGGGGTGCCCCTGATCGTTTCAGGAGCCACCGACTGGGCAGATGTCGATGTGATCTTCAACACGCTCGACAAGGTTCGCGAACGGATCAAGCAGAACCGCAACCAGGAGATCTTCCTCTGCCACAAGGGTGGCAAGCACGGGGCAGAGATGATTGCGGCTCGGTGGGCCCGGGCACGCGGGGTCGCGCAGGCGCGCTTTGATCCTCGCTGGTCCGCGCATGGGCGGGCGGCACCGTTCAAGTGCAACGACGAAATGCTGGACGACAAGTTCGCGGCGACGGGGGTTGTTCTCTTCGGCGGCAACGGGGTCGCGCTGAACCTCGGGCAGAAGGCGGAAGCGAAAGGCCTGACGGTCATGCGGGTTGCTGACCCGGCGAAGAAGACTGCGCAGGATTGAAGAGAGGGGGTCGCGCTTGGCGCGGCCCTTTCGTCATGTCTCATGGCGCGTGCGATCGGTCAAGCGCGATCGGCAGTCTGCGGCGGCCAGCACCGTTATCCCTCTACCCAGTCCGTCAGAGTGCGGCCCATCCGCATCGTTACGGGCTGGGGATGGTGCGCACCTCGCACATCGTCAGCAGCGCAAGACCGAGGGCTGATGACGTTTCGCTTGAGGCTGAAGACCTGCACGTCCCTCGGGGCGTGTTTCGGA
>NZ_JAINWI010000036.1 GCF_021021435.1 Seohaeicola saemankumensis | reverse complement strand
GCAAATGGACACCGAAAACAGCTTGATCAAGACGGATACTCTAAACCGAGCCACATGCCTCCCTCTGTCTCTGAAAAGAGAACGCAAACTGGCAAAACGAGCGGGGCCGGAAGCTTACTGATCGGCTATCTTGTCGAATACCAGTCTTATGGCATCCGGCCCAAGGTGCAGGAAGGCATTGCCGACTTCAAGAGAAAGCGCAAGCCGTCTTTCCCGATCAGACCGGCGGGCGGTAGCCTATTGCCACGGACAGCCTGTCTGCGGCATCGACTGTCTTTCGTTCGTAGAGCTCGCGGCGGTCGACGCCGCGTTCGCGCGGCGCCCCGAGCACCAGGACACCGATCACCTCTCCGGACCGGTCACGGACAGGGGCTGCGACACCGGCGGCGTCGTCTATCGCTTCGCCGTCGGTGAAGCAGACCCCGCGCTGCCGGCATTCCTTGACCGCGGCTTGTATCCCAGCGATATCGGTGATGGTCCTGCTGGTCAGCTTGTCAGCCTGGAGATCCGCAAAATACCTGTTCTGCCATTCCGTCGGGGCGTGGCCGATCAGAACGCGCCCGCTCGCTGTCGGATAGGCCGGACGATTGGCGCCCGCATTGACCACATAGCGGATAAGCGAACTACCTTCGACAACATCCTCGTAGACGATGCGGCGGCTGTCCAGATCGAGGGTCGCATAGATGACAGTTTCGTCGGTCCAGTCCCGCAGCAGCGTCATGTGATGCCGCACGAGGCTGGAAAATCGGCTGTTGGCCAGGATGGCTGACGCAAACTGGAACATGCGCGGACCAAGTCGGTAGGTGTTGGACTTGTGGATCAGATAGTCCTGATCCACAAGTGGCCTGAGCATGATGAGAAGAGAACTCTTGGGTGCGTCGAGAGCTACGCTGATATCCGTCAGGCTCATACCGACCTCGGTGACTTCTGCGATCCTTTCGAAAATACCGAGCAGGCGGTTGATCGATCGTGGCGGATCGCGGCGCGTTTTCGCAGAAGGACTGGATTTCGCCTGGTCATGTTCTTGTCTAGCCATTTGGGTATTTCACTTTGATACCTCCGGATGTTCGTCAACTTGTGCTGACAACCAAGGCAATTTGTGCCCTTCCTAATACTCCGAGCGTGCGACCCGATGAACCAGTTTAACAAGACTTTTCGTAAAGACAGCACAATCGTGTTGCAGCTTGCGCGTCCCGACGTGTTCAACTGCCTGTGCAATAGCCGTCCGCGCGGTGCTGATTGAAGCCGAAGGCAAACATTTCTGCACCGGGGCTGAATTGGGCGAGGACAACATGCCGTCCGCCGCAGCCCGGTGATAGAGCGCTGAAATTATGCCGATAACCGCGTTCAAACTGCACATGCCTTGAAAGACCGCATCATAGCCGGGGCGGCTCTCCACCAGAATGTCGCATTTGCCGGCCAACTTGCGGATAATCTCCTGCCCTTTCGGTTTCGAGATATCCAAAATCAGCGACGACTTGCTACGACTGCACCAGATGTGCGGCGAAATCTTCGCTGCTCATCGTTCCGGCGGCCCGCTGAGCGACAGGCGGACCGTACTGGCACGCATCTTCTCCTACGCCTGCCCGTTCAACCTTGATGACCTCGGCCCCGAGATCGGCGAGGTATTGCGCGGCCAAGGACCGGCCAGAATACGCGACATATCCAGAACACGGGTGCCGGAAAGTGGTTTCATAGTCGTGATCGGATCTTTAAATCGTTTTCGTGTCTGTTGCAGTCTGGTGTCTGCGCGAGCTCATTGAGAATTTCGTGGGTATCGGCGCCTAGCCGGGGCGGCAGACGGCGGATCGACGGGGTGCAGGCCGAAAAACTAGGCGCGATTCCCGGCAGGGTCATCGCACCTTCGGTCGGGTGCGTGTTGGTCTCGAAGAAGCCAGTTTCCAACAGATAGGGATCTTCGAACAACTCGTCGAAGGTGCTGGCTGGACCGTTCGGAATATCGGCCTGATCCAGCGCCGCGCCCCAGTCGGCTGTGGTGCGGTCCACCAGCCGCTTGGCCACGATGGCATAGAGATCTTGGATGTTTGCCGACCGTTGCTGAGTCCGTTCATAACGTGGATCGCGCGCCAAGTCGCCATGGCCAAGCAGCTCGAGAAACCGTTGCCATTGCGCATCGGTATTGGCCATGACGCACAGATACCCGTCCGCCGTGCGGTAAGGTCTGCGATCAGCATTCATCAGCCGAGTGTAGCCCGCTTTGCCGCCTGTGGCGGGCAGGGCGCGCCCCCAGAGATGTTCCAGAAGGTTGAAGACAATGACACTTTCCATCATGGGCACGTGAACCTCCTGACCTTCGCCAGTCCGTTCACGCCAGAATAGTGCCGAGGTAATGGCATTGGCCAGAACATAGCCCGAATGCTTGTCGGCAATCACGGTTGGTAGGTAGTCGGGCACACCATCGCGCCAGCCGTTCATGGCCGCGGTTCCGGTCAAGCCCTGCACCACATCGTCATAGGCGGGTGTTTCCGTGCGTGACGATCCGGGGCGAAAACCAGTCGCCGACGCGTAGATGATGTCCGGCTTGATTGCACGGACCTTATCATAAGTGAGACCCAGCCGGTCGATGGCCCCCGGCCGCATGGCATGAACCATGACATCCGCCGTCTCAAGAAGACGGGTCAAGACCACGAAGTCCTGTGAATCCTTGAGGTTCAAGACAATTGACCGCTTGTTCCGGTTCAGACCCAAAAAGAGCGCTCCCATGTCATCACTGACGCGGGGACCGACATGGCGGGTGTAGTCTCCTTTGGGCTCTTCGACCTTGATGACATCTGCGCCCATGTCGCCCAGAATCTGGGTGCAGACCGGCCCTAGGACGTTGATCGTCAGATCAACCACCCTAAGGCCGGACAATGGCCCGCGACGGGGATCAGGAGCGTCTGTCAAGATCATTCTCCCTTTGTGCGGGCATTGACCATACGCGTCGGCTTGTAGTCCAATACGAGCTCGCCCCGCTGATTGATGACCCGGTTGTGGCTGGTTACGATGCCTTTGTCTGGCCGCTTCTTCGACCGCCGCGCCTCGACGATCTCGACTTCACAGTGGATCGTGTCGCCTGCAACGGTCGGCCCGCCGACTTTGTAGGACATCTCTAGAAAAGCAAATCCAGTGTGCTGCATAGTGCTTTGGACCAGCAGACCCTCCATAAAGGTGTAGACTAGGGCAGATGGCACGACGCGGCCCTTGATGAGGGATTCTTCCTCTTGAAAGACGCTGTTTGTGAAGAGCACTTCGGTCATGCCCGTGCAGGTGACAAAATTGATGATGTCAGCTTCCGAGATGGTCCGCCCGATCGTCTTGAAAGTGCGGCCGACGGTGACGTCTTCGAAAAACAGGCCGAGGCCGAGGGTTTCCATGGGTGTTTCCTTCTTAAAAACTCAGGCCAATACGGAGCGAGAGATAATGTTGCGTTGAATTTGGTTGGTACCTTCGATGATTTGGAGCACCTTAGCATCGCGGAAATAGCGGTTAATCCCGTACTCGTTGGATATGCCGGCCGCGCCGAAAAGTTGCACCGCATCCGTTGCAACCTTCATCGCAGTGTCGGTTGAGAAGGTCTTTGCCATTGCTGCCAAATGCGCGAGTTCCTTGCCTTTGACGCCTGCGTCCAAGGCCGCAGCCGCTTGATAGACCAGGAGGCGGGCGGCGGCAGTCTGCGTTTCCATGTCCGCGACCATCCATTTTATCCCCTGGAAGTCGGCGATGGTTTGGCCGAAGGCATGGCGGTTTTTAATGAACTCCACCGCATGATCCAGCGCGCCCTGCGCACACCCGACTGCCCGAGCGCCGATGATCGGACGCGAATCGTTCAGCGCGGCCATAGCAACGCGAAAGCCTGTTTCCTCATCTCCCAACATTGCCGATGCGGGGACGCGGCAGTTTTCAAGATAGAGCGAATGGGACGGTACGCCGCGCGCGCCCATCTTGTCTTCCTTGGGGCCAACATTGAAACCGGGCGTGTCTGTATCGACGATGAACAGGTTGATCTTGCCACGTTCATCGCCAGTGCCTGTCTTGGCCGCAACCAGAACAAAATCCGCCATTCCGGAATTGGTGCACCAGATCTTGTTGCCATCAAGGATGTAGTCGCCCCCGTCCTTGCGAGCCTTGGTCTTGATCCCCGAGACATCAGATCCGCTTTGCGGTTCGGTCAGGGAAAGGGCCCCCCGCAGCTCACCTTTGGCCAGGCCGGGCAGGTAACGGTCTTTTTGTTCCTGTGTGCCGCCAGCCAGAATGGCTCCGATCGGCACCCACTGCACCAGAAGTAGATAGGCGGTATTGTAGCAGACACGCCCGAATTCCTCGACCGCGACGCAGGCCGACAGCATGGAGTTCGCGCCACCGTATTCTTCGGGGAAGGGAAGAAGGAATAGGCCAAGCTCCTTCAACATCTCGAACATGTCATGGGGGTATTCCGCCGTGCGGTCGATCTCCTGCGCGCGCGGAGCGACCTTTTCGCGGGCCACACGCCGGACAAGGTCTTGTACCAGGGTCTGATCTTCGCCAAGTTTGAACATGTTCACGTCTCATCCCTTCTTGATGGGTCGGGATCCGCATGGCCCCAGTCCGTATTTGTTGAACAGAATATGTTATGAGATTGCGTTTCCAGCAATGCGACGACCCGTCTTCCGCATACATGTGTTGAGTCGCGCAATCCTATAGGCACGGAACACGCAGAGGTGGTCTCAGGATTTCGGACCAGTAGTTAAGGTGGATCAACTTGTGAAAGAGATGATCCAAAATGACGAAACGAAAAAACCACTCGCCTGACTTGAAGGCCAAATTTGCTATGGCAGTCGCTGAAGTATGAATTCGTCTATCTGAATGCCTTTGAGACAGGCTCTGAAATGCGAGAATTTGGTTTGATTCTTGGACATTCGGATTCCTCATCGTGATATACCCAAAGGCTACTGAGTCCGATTTTTGGCTGTCAGCACCGAATGCGTTCGGCAAGCGGGTTTTGTGTGGATAACCCTCGCGCAAGTTCAACGTGGACAGGCATTTGGGCTCCCGCACAGTGTATCGCGTTTTCTCAAAAATCCGGTCCCGCGCAGGCCTGGCGAGTAAGGTGGTACACTATAGGTACTTCCCACGAGCAGCCGTACCCAATATTGTTTAACGATCTAGGGTCAGGACAGCCCGGTTGCGGAACGCGGGCAGTGCCAAAGCGACACTCGACAACCGGAGTACGGCCACCGCTTCAATGGAAATCGCGCGATTTGGGAATGACACGCACGTTCCGCGGATGGGCGCGAACGCCGACTTGTCCGGGCAGTGGGTTGATCGGGTGGTCGCCGCGTGTGGTGATGCCGGGCATGTCGTCCTGAGAGAGGCTTTCCAACCGGTCGGAGCGGTCTTCCAGATGATCGGCGACCACGTGAATGACACGCCCATCGGTCTGGACGCGGCCCTGCACGACCAGCAGGTGCGCGGACATGATGGTGGGGGGGACTGCTGCATTAGACGATTTCATCAAAAGCAGAAACCGGCGACCTCCCAGATCTCGTAGGAGCCTTCAACGAACCATATGTAGTGTGCCCTTATCGAAGTTCTGTTGTGATTTATGGCCTCAGAAGGTTAACGCAACAGTCCCGATTCGACGCAAGCGATTCTGCGGATCGTGTCGCATGAATGCGGCATCCGAACCGGCAGTGGATCGGGAAACGGATTTTGGCTAACGCGCGTAAACGCCTTGTGCTAAAGGGGATTATGCGGGAGAGAACCGGCACTTGATCCGGCAGTAGAGGGGGAAATGATTTCATGACTGGCTGGTCGGTCACCTCGGTTGAGCCGCTGCTGCCGGAGGAAGCTTCGCGCCACCGCGCGGCCCTCGATGATCTGGTGGTCGAGCTCAGCGCCGCCGCCGCCGGTCTGCGTGAGAGTTTGCCCCAGGGGCTGCGCACCCCCCTGGCCGCCGCCGTTCGCGCCATGAACTGCTATTATTCCAACCTGATCGAGGGGTTCGACACCCACCCGCATGACATCGAACGCGCCCTTGCCGCCGATTTCAGCAGGGAGCCGGAACAGCGTGACCTCCAACTCGAAGCGCTTGCCCATATCCGGGTGCAGAAATGGGTGGATTCGGGCGGCCTGCGCGCGCATCCGATGGCGCGTGAAAGCCTGTGCGAAATCCATGCGCGCTTTTGCGAAAATCTGCCCGAAAGCCTGCTGCTGGTGCTGGAGGACGGCACCCGGATCGAGGGCGGCGCCCTGCGCACCGGGCATGTGCGCGTCGGGCGGCATGTCGCCCCCGAGGCCGAGGCGGTGCCGCGCCTGCTGGAGCATATGCAGCAACGCTATGCCATGCTGGGCCGGGCAGGGGGCATCCTTGGGCTGGCCTGTGCGCATCATCGCTTGATGTGGGTGCATCCGTCCGCAGATCTCAACGGCCGGGTGGGGCGCATGGTCTCGCACGCACGGCTGCCGGCTCGGCCGGTTTGTGGTCGGTGAGCAGGGGCCTCGCGCGGAACGAAGCGGAATACAAGCGCCGCCTGATGGCCGCGGATGAGCCAAGCCACGGGGGCGCCGACGGGCGCGGCGCGCTGTCCGAACAACAGCTGGCGGAGTTCGCGCGCTTCTTTCTGGAGACCTGCCTGGATCAGGTGCGCTTTATGGAGGGGTTGATGCGCCCCGACCAGTTGCGCGGGTGCATCGAGGCCTGGGCCACGCAGGAAACCGCGCAGGGCAGGCTGCCCGCCGGGGCGTGGCCGGTGCTGCGAGAGGCTCTCTATACCGGGGAGTTCCCGCGTGCAGCATTGCCGGGGCTGTTGGGCGTGGGGGAACGACAGGCGCGCAACGTCTCCGCCGCGCTGGTTAGGGCAGGGGCGCTCAACGCGCAATCGAGCCGCGCCCCGTTGCGGCTGACATTCTCCGCCAGACTGGCCGGGGCTGTTTCCGTAGGCGTGATCGGGCTGCTGCCGGTCCCGTCACGTCAGGGGGACATAGAGCCGATACTGACCCGATCCACGGGACCGGGCCAGCAGTAGACCGCGTACGCTTCTTTCTTAATTCGCCCAGTATCCGTGAATACCGAGCGATAGTTTAAGCGTTAGTCGGCCGCACCAACCGAGAAGACCACCTTGCCGAGCGCTTGGCGTCCTGCCATGCGCTCGAAACCGGCCGCGAAATCGGACAGAGGGAAAATCTCGTCGATCTGTGATTTCAGCTTGCCTACGGCTAGTGCGGCAAAGGCGTCGTGCACCGCCTGTGTCAGTTCGGGATCGCGCGCGCGCATCAGCCGTTGCAGAGAAGACCCAAAGACCATCACGTCCTTGACCAGCAGATAGCCTGCGTTCAGCGCCGGAAGATCGCCACTGGCAAAGCCGACGATCACATACCGTCCGCCGGGCCGGGCACAGCGCAACGCACCCTCGCCCACGTTGCCGCCGACCATGTCGATGATGGCATCGACATGGTGGAACCCCTGCTCCCGGATCGCAAGCCGGACCTCCTGGACAGGATCCGCCATGCCTGCGGTTAACACCACAGCCTCAGCCCCGAGCGACCGGGCCAGCGTAGCCTTCTCTTCGTTCGACACCACGGCAATCGGGCGCACGCCCAGCAACAGCGCATATTGGATCGCCATTGACCCGACGCCGCCGGTCGCGCCCGTGATGATGACGCTCTGACCCAGTTTCAGATCAGCGCGCAGCTTCATCGCGCCGGCCATCGTAGCAATCGCCGTGGCGCAGGCGGCCGCGTCCTCAAACCCGATCTCGGGCGGCAGAACCGTGCATGACCAGTCAGGCGAGCAGTCGTATTCCGCAAACGCCCCTGTCGAATCCTGAGTACACACCCGGTCGCCCACCTTAAATCCTGTCACACCCGGACCGGCGGCGACCACAACGCCGGCCGCGTCCCGGCCGGCTATGAAAGGCAGATCGGGTTTCACCTGATACTTGCCTTCCATCATCAGGAGGTCGGCGAAATTGAGCGAGGCCGCCGCGACCTCGATCAACACATCCCTTTCGCCGGGCACGGGCAACGGCACATCCTCGACGGCGGCGCTTTGCCATCCCGCATAGTCGCGCAGCACCAGCGCCTTCATACTTTTGGGCAGGCTCATTCGTCGATTTCCTCAAGACTATGAAAGTTCGGTTTGCGTTTCTTCAATCTGGCGACAACGCTACGCCACCCCGCTGATCGGTGGCAGAGAGAACGCGACAATTCCCACATATGTGCCTTGGCCACGGTCCCGTTTCCACATGGATGCGCTATTGTCCCCGGCGGGATGTAGCATCCCGTCCGTTCGCCCCAAGCATGACTTCAGCTGACCTGCCCCCCGAAACTTCCCGCGTTCTAATGTAGAGT
>NZ_JAINWI010000035.1 GCF_021021435.1 Seohaeicola saemankumensis | reverse complement strand
ACTCTACATTAGAACGCGGGAAGTTTCGGGGGGCAGGTCAGGTTTGATCGACAAGATGCGCTCGACAAGCAACAAGCACATCTCACCGACCGGAGAACGCCCCCAGTTCTGTTCAATTCCCTGCTGTAGCTCTTCGCGTTGCACAGTTGTCAGACCTAGTCTGGTTGTTTGTCGCCACCACTGCTCAAGTGATGAACCAGCCTCGCTTTCACGTGTTCATAGTCAACGTTTCCGGTGCAGTTCTTGATGACTGCGCCTGATACGAGCTGCCCCGTAACGGTTCCTGCCACAGTCTGCTGCCCGCGAGACGTTCCGGCCAGCGTAAGTTCCGGATGGTAGTCTTGCCCATCATGCTGAAAAGCCCATCGGATACTCACCTTGAAGGGTTCGATCTTGGTACCGAGTGCGTCTTTGCCGCCTTTGTGATACAGTTCTTTTCGCAGACACAACCTAGTGCGACGCATCTTCTCATTTTTGATTGATGCCGTCGAGGTCTTGAAACTTAGCTCTACGACAATGCCTTCGTCCTCGTCCTCGTACATAGCTTCGATAAGCGGGAAAAGGTCGATTGGCTGATCAAGGCCGGGTTCGGTCAGCAAGCTATTGGCGATGGCTTTGTACTGCGATTGGATTTCATGGACCAGTTCTTGCCGCATACCCTTTGGGTAATCAGTTCTAACCTCTACAAAGCCATCATGGTGAGGAACCCAGATCACGTTGAACAGCTGAACAGACTGGAATTTGAGACCAATAACCTCGTCGTATCTTTCTTTGATGGCCTCAGGGTCTTCGAAAACATCGCTGATTGGTATCTCCTCCCGCGACGTTAGTTTAATGGTGGTTGCATAGACAGCACCAATTCCGTCGTCAGTACGCTCTACGCTGACTAGCACCGGTTCTGAATTGAATTCTCCTAGTTGTGCTTCACTGAGCACCAACGGAAACTTGTCTGTGAATGCATGTTCCGCAACCTCCAGCCCGTCGATTGCTTCCCTCAGCTCGTTTAGCACATCTTCCTTTACCGGATACAACTTTGTCATCTTTTCGCCGCACAGGGCGTGCTGTCGAAGAAGATCCTTCAAGAAATTCTCTGCATCAGCGTGATCGACATCTTGATACTTTTGACGTGCTCCGTCCCAGCCTTGCGATCCATCTAGCCCAGCCCGTTTCATTGCCCGATTGGCAAGCGTCCAAGGCATTCTAACTTCAAGCGTATCAAAGATATTATTGTCCATTTTTGCCTATCCTGCTCTTATGGCCAAGTTGACGCGACAATATCATCCACCTCGTGCGGCTCGTAAGCCACTGACCAAGACCACTGCCCAAATCTTTTCTCCTCGTTGACTGCCGCCACCCACTCTTCCAGAGCTGCATGTTTCGCATCATTTTGTGGTGACTTCTGACCTTTTATTTCAAGAACCAAGAAGCCGCCGCTCTTGGCTTCAACGATGAAGTCCGGCACATAGCGACGCTTCGAGCCGTTCCAAAGGTAGTAGATTTCGAACCCTAGATGATCGTTCTTGACGTAGGATCGAACCTTGTCTGATTTCTCCAGAACATTTGCGGCATAACCTTCCCAACCGGCATCGCCGACGACATGACTGATGTGCGATTTTGTGGCCACAATCGTTGGCTTGGTCGTATACCACGTCCGCATGTCGCCTGTTCGACCTATCGGCTCATCCTCATCGAAGATTGGCTCAAGCGCGGTACGGTTTTCTTGTCGCAGATACTGGCTGACGTGTTGCACAATCAGGTCGATGTTGAGACCGATAAGTATGCGTTTGCGAAGTGGTTCTTGGTGAAACAGCGAAGGGATTTCGAGCTTACCCGAGGCGATATAGGTCTCGACATGCTTTATGAGTTGCTTGAGCAGCATCTCTTCTCGGCCCACGAAGCTTCCAGCCATGCCCGCAAAGCACTTCCGTGCAGCAAGGAATGTCAGCCGCTGAAGACGGAAACCCTCCGGAACCTTTTCCAGATCGATTGGAACAGTCTGGCTCATGTCTGAAGCGCCCGTCATGGCTGGGGCAATCTCGGCTGAAATCACCGTGGAAGCTGGATCAAGCTGCAAAGCAGATAGCTTGTCCCAATCGACTTCCAGCTTGTGCTTCAGAACGTGGTCAACGCGCAGAATATTCGGCCATTGAAGTTCATGTTCTGCGCGCTCTGGGACTACTTCGATCTGAACGCTCGGTTTGGGTGGAGGCGGTGGTGTCGGATCGCCAGTGGTGTCTTGATAGATGGACAGCGGAACGCCAAAAACGTTCACATACTCAGTCACGAACAACCCGTCCCGCTCCCCGCCGACCTCTTTGTCGTATGAGACACGCCGCAATCCACGCCCGATTACCTGCTCACACAGAAGCTGGGAGGTAAACGCCCGCAACCCCATGATGTGGGTTACATTCTTTGCGTCCCACCCCTCAGAAAGCATCGCAACCGAAATCACGTTCTGAAGGCTTTGCCCTGCTCCGTTCCGCTTACCGACATTGTCCACAATTTCGCGAAGCAGTTCTTCTTTCTTTAGCTCCAGCAACTCAGCCTTGCGTGTGCTCGGCAAAGGTGATGCTTTGATAATCTCGTGAAGACGTTCTTCGTAAGGCTTGTCCGCAGTTGCTTTTTCTCCGACTTCCGCTTTTTCCAGCACCTTGCTGTCGACGCGGAGCGTTTTTTCCGGCGCTTGCAGCTCGGGCCAGTACGCTTCTCCAGAATTGAAATAGTGTTCGATCCTCGCTGCGGTTTCTGTTCGGTTACATACCGTTAGGAGCACCGGAGGAGCGTAGTGGCCGTCTTCGGCCCATTTCTGCCGGTAGGCCCGCCAATCCGCCGCAAGCAGCGTGTACGCCTGCTGTACGAGCTGTGGGAGGGCTTCGTGGGGTTCGGCCGGTCGGTTGAGGTCCTCTGAAACTGAGTTGTCTCGGTAAATATGATAAAGCTTCGGTTTAAGGGTCGCCGCATCCGGAATGGCATCATCGCGGACGACCACGCGCGGCGTCTTGACCAATCCGGCTTCGATGGCGTCATTCAAACCGAAGTCTGATATGATCCACGTGAACAACGCGTGATCTGAGCTAGCTCTTCCTGACGGGGAAAACGGCGTTGCTGACAAGTCGAAGCACCGGGAAATCCGACGCGTTTTGTGCAGTCGGTCCAGCCCTTCGATCCATCTGGTAGCTTCATCAACATCCAAGCCCATTTCTTTGGCTTTATTCTTGCCCACTTTGTCAGCGGGGTTCTGCCTGTAGGCATGGTGAGCCTCATCGTTGATAACGACGATGTCTTTGAACTCGGCCAGCTTGCCAAGAACGCGGCGTGTGTAGGCTTCGTCGGTCTCGGGGCCTTTCTTTACGACTGAGCGTTCGGGTTCTTTTGCTGGCATAAGCGTGTGCCAGTTCTCAATGAGAACCTCGGCTTGGTTCAATTTCTGCCGCGATGCGTTGTCTGGACAGATGTTGAACTCATCATAGTAGCTGTCATCGGTCGGTAGGAGCACCTGAAGCCGCCCCTTCACCGTGATACCTGGGGCCACTATGAAGATCGCGCGGCTGAAATCCTTGTTCCGCTTTGGATAAGTCACCGCGTTGAGCACTTGCCACGCGATGATCATCGCCATCACAGTGGTTTTGCCAGCGCCGGTCGCCATTTTGTTGCAAAGACGCTCCCAAGGCCCGCCATCGCCGGGGATAGAAATGCCTTGCTTGTACTCCGCAGCCCCTTCGACCCACCAAATGAGGGTTTCAATGGCTTCGAGCTGACAAAAATAGAACTGTAACTCTCGCGCAGTCTCGTCGTTCCAGTGATCCAACAGCTTGCGGGTCACGATGGTGACGCCCGGATAACCCGCCTCACGCCACTGATCGACGCGGCCACGGATCGTGTTCACCAACGCGATTTCCTCAACCCGCCGCGTCTGATCGCGCGTGTTGATGATTTCATAGGTTGCCGGGCGGCGCTCGTGCTTCAGCTCAAGCTTGCCGTCATGGACCTTATCCCAATACTTCTGGGGCACCTCGGTTGGCTTGTTGATAATCAGCGACATATCAATCGTCCAACGCGATGATCTTTAGGCTTTCGATGCCCCGGTCATCCACGATCTTGACCGCTACCTTTGTGTTTTCCCCGGCTTCAAAGGGCAGCGAAACGGTGCCGTGGAACTGGTCTAGCATGTCTTCGTCCAACTCAGCGCGGATCGTAGCCTTCAAACGGTTCCACCCGTCTTTCGCCCCAGCCATCGGGAAGAATATCTGATGCGGAAAGAGCGAGCGCTCATTGTAATCAGTGTCGAGCGACCACATAGCGATTTTGCTTTTGCCGCCGCTGTCCAGTTCTCCGGTTTTGGTGTTGAAATAGTCGAAACCATTGACCTCGACCTCCCATTTACCGTCTTTGCGCTTGCGCAGGTCCACGTCCGGTTGCCCCATCAACCAGAAGCTTTGGTTGCTCGCGCGTTTCTTCTTTAGGTCTTCGGTCAGAAGGTCGGTGTTCATTTGCGCTTTGAGCAACGTTACACCGGGCCAATTCAACTCATCGATGTCCTTTGCCGCCTCCGGATCGAAGGTGAAGGCGCAGAAAACAACAACTTTGGGCGCTGGGCGCAGCTTTTCGGCCTCCTGCAACGCCAGTTCGACTTGCCGCTGCTCAAGTGCCGCATGCTCGGGGCCAAAGCTGACGACAACGCGGTCACCGCTTTCCGCCAGTGAACCGCTGGCATGCAGGTTCTTGAGGCCGGGTATCACTTCCAGATCAGCAAATTCAATCATTTGCCCTCCTTTACCTCGTATACCTGTCTTGAGCAGTTCATCCCGCCATGTGGCTTGCCGCGAAGTCGCGCCAGAGCGAGCAATGCTGTCATCCGGTTCACCGATGGCTTCTGCCTCTTCCAATCCCATGACCACCGGTGCGGGCACAGCCTCGACCGTAAATTTGCCGGTCACGCGCAACTTTGTCTTGTCGAGGTGAGGCTGATCATAAAGCGTTTCTTGGTTCGAGTTTCCAGCGATGCTTTGATCAATGCGAGTTTGCATTGTACGTCTTGCGCTATGAAAAACATTAAACGCGGATTTTGCAGTTTCTGGCCAATCTTCAGGCCATTCGAACGGCACCTCCCATTCGTGAAGTTTGTCACCGTCATTGAAACGGACCTTTTTGCCGCGCCTCGCTCCTTGCAGAGGAATTATCGCATTAGGGGGAGAGGCAAGAAGAGCAGCATTTAGGTTATCAAGCGCAGAGGCAATCTTTGGGTGCTCTTCATCATAGATCGCGTCTATGTCTGGATTGTTGGCGATCTGGCCTAGCATCACCCTCGGCGTAGTCTTGTAGTCAAAGCCGCCCTTTAGCCCTTCATGCGGATAACGTAGCTGAAAATAGTCGAATGAGGCTGTCATCAACCGTTGCTTTGCTAGCGAGACAGCTACTCGTGATGTATCACACGTTATCCAACGGCGACCCCATTTTTCAGCTGCATAAGCGGTAGTGCCCGAACCACAAGTTGGGTCCAGCACGAGGTCGCCGGGGTCAGTTGTCATAAGCAAACAGCGTTCGATGATTTTGTTGCTTGTCTGAACAACGTAGACTTTCGGATCGGATCGATCCTGTACCGCCCCTGCGATGTCGAACCATGTGTCAGTAACTGGTACCTGATCAAAATCTGAGAAGAAACGAATGTACCGAAGTTTTCCACGCGGAGTAATCATGAAGCGATTTGCCCTTGTAAGGCGGCGCATTCCGTGAGGCACTGGAGCTTTCCAATGATTGCCGGAACCGGGGTGAAACTTCATGCCGTACCATTCCCAGTTTTCGGTAGCAGCGCCTTCACCTTGGGAAGTTGGATTGTCATCTGTGAAAATTTTCGTACCTTCGGGGATTGGTTCTAGACCTGCACGTTGGTCTTTCGGTAATGCCCCTCGGCTTCCATTAGCGAAAATAGCTTGATCGTAATCTCCACGTGCGGCCTCTTTCTTATCTTTCGCCAGATACAGCCGGTTGAATTTGACCTGCTCTTTGTCCTTTGCGTACCACAAAATATAGTCGCCAGTCCTGCTGAGACCCGACGATGCAAATCCACCGGTCGTGGAATAGCTTATCAAAGACATAGAATTCTTTGGGCCAAAAACCTCGGACAGCAGCTGCCTAACCAAGTGCAAATTTTCATCTGAAATCTGGACAAACACCGATCCACTTTCGCTCAGAAGCTCTCTCGCAAGCATCAAGCGGTCGCGCAGATACGTAAGATACGAATGAATGCCAAGCTCCCAAGTATCTCTAAATGCCTTGATCATCTCAGGCTCTTGGGTCAGGTCTTCATCCTTGTCTGTGGATTTGTTCGGTTGCTTATTGGTGAACGGCTGAAAATTTGAACCGTACTTAATTCCGTAGGGCGGGTCGATGTAGATCATCTGAACCTGCCCACGCATGCTCTCCTTTTGCAGCAACGAGTTCATGACCAACAGGCTGTCGCCTGAAATCAGGCGGTTCGACCAGTCCTTGTCGTGCTTGTAGAAGCCCAATGCTTCGCGAAGTGGCTTGTTCTCAAAAGCAGGATGAAAAAAGTCGAGTTGATCCTCGGCCATACCACCGTCCGCCATCCGCTTTTTAATGCCTTCAAGAATGGTCGCTGGATCGATGCGCTCATGCACATGCAGTGACACGGTTTCGATCTCGAATGATGTCCTCTCAGCCTTTCCTGCCCAGTTGAGATACGGAGCCTGCATCCGCTTAAGCTCTTTGAGAGCATCGCGCATCTTGTCGCTGTCGCCGCTAGCGAGAGCATCATCGATCAGGCTTTCGATCTGTGCCCGCCCCATATCGAACTGTAGCGCCGGATCAATGTGTGGATCGTAGGACCACGCGGCCCTGCCGCCATCCGGATCGTTCTCAGGCTTTACCAGTCCAACCTCTGGGTTCATCACCCGTCGGTCATCATGGGCATAGGTCGTTACCTGAGGTGACGTTTTTGGTGGTCTGGCCATAAAGGGTGCCCCGATCAATAATCGTTGAACTTGTAACCTGTCTCGCTAAAAAACGGCTGCTCTGCGCCACTTAAGCAGCCAGAATAGTCTTATGCAACTGTCGGCTGAAACCTAGCGATACCTTCGCAAATTTGCCAAGGCATCGCGGTAGGCATCGGTGACGATGTAGATGCGACTTCTCGCGCCTAGGTTTCTAAGAACGCCTTGGTCTCTCAGCATGTGGACTGCGTTCAGAATGGGATCGTTCCGATAAGGCGAAACGCGACCAAACGTGACCAGAGAGGCAATGATCGCCTCAGCAGCATGCGGGTCAGAACTTGCACGCGTGATCAGATGCATAAGATTTAGCGCTGTGAAGCTACCCGGGGGCGGCGGGTCCGCTGCAATCGATTGCAGCAAAGGCCTGATGCGAGAGGCGGCTTCATTTGCCAGCGCCGGGATCAAACCGACAACCCCTTCAACTGTAGTGTGGGTGCGACGTCCGCCGTGATTGTAGATAGCAGCGCCTGATAGTGTCACCTCGAACCTAACGCGACGGGTCGTCTTGGCATAAATTTTTATGTCGATGTCACGAGTTAGACCAATCCTCAAGCATGGGCTTTGATTTTGCGTTTCGATCGATGACCGCTGGGTCTCGTACATCACCTCGCCGTACCTCACGCCGTGTTGAGCCACGACCTCGGTCATCGACAAGACCCATTCAACTGGATTATCGCTATCGAACTCCCAGTAAAATTCGATTTCACGTAAGTTTAAATGTGGCAGATACTCATAGGAAGCACCTGTTCCGGCGAAGGAAATTTCGAGCGCTCTAGACAATGTTCCCAAAGCCAACGTGAAATAAGTTCGCGCCTGTTGCGTTCGTGGATGCCGCAAAGCAAAAGCGTACTTTTTGTTTGGCCCTATGATTATGTTCGTTGCGGGACGAAGCGGTAGTTCATCTGCATACCATTCATCCTCTGGCCTTATAGCTAACACGTAGTCCGTTGCCAGCGCCGGTCGCGCCAAATGTGTGATCCGCTTCAATTGCTGCGCCTGTACGAAGCGGGTCAGGTTCAAATGAGTTTCAAAGACTAACCTAGCAACTTCGTTTGGGCGGCGTGAAACAGTTTGACTACGCCAGGAAGCCGTATTTATCCTTCCCGCGAGTAGCGGGCTTGTTCGGTTGAGCGCATCGCTGTCAGTGGTTGTGCGAAACCTCAGGTCTCGTGCATCGGAAACCCGTTGCAGAACGCGACTGTTGAAAAGTGAAACCGGTTCACCGTCTGAAGAGTAAACCTCTATTTCGCGCAACTGCGACAAAGCATCTAGGACTTGGTCCTCTTCCCCGACTAACGCCCAGTTGCCAACATCCAGCTGAATACGGTCAATGAACGCGTTTTCACCTGAAATTTCTAGATCCGGCAGAAGCCGCCTGACAAATGCATCTCGTCTTACTATTGACATGGGGGGTTTAGGAACTTCCCTCTGGTAGCAGGTTGCGATTTTCGTAGCGCTTCCATACCCGTTGAACCGTCGAAGAGTGCCACTTACCACCTGTATAGGACGGCACTTTGTCCAAATTTAGCCGTTCCGCGATCTTTCGAACCGACAATCCACTAGCCTTGTGTTGCTTTATTAAGGGACCCAGTTTGCCACTGAAGGCATCGGCATCAATCATTTTCTTGTCCGCAAGCGCTTGGCAGGACTTGCCAAGTTTGACACCTCTAGCTTTTGCCGCAGTCAAAGCTGCTTTAGTGCGCTCCGAGATTGCCCTGCCTTCATACTCGGCTACGGCGGCCATGATATGAAGCACAAAACGGTTTGCTTCAGGCATGTCTACTGCTCGAAAGGGAACGCCGCTTTCGATCAACCCAGAGATAAAATGAACGTTTCGGGCAAGACGGTCGAGTTTAGCGATGATGAGGGTGGCCCCCCTTCGCTTGCACTCTTCAAGCGCACTCTGGAGCTGTTCCCGGGAGTTCCGCTTGCCGCTCTCTACCTCGATGTACTCATTTAGTAGTTGGCCTTCAGATTGGCTTACGAAGCCGTCGACTACTGACTTCTGTGCAGCCAACCTGACCTGCCCCCCGAAGCTCCCTCATTCATACCGAGAGTTT
>NZ_JAINWI010000034.1 GCF_021021435.1 Seohaeicola saemankumensis | reverse complement strand
ACGGATGGTCGATTTATGCGCATCCGCTCTTTCTGGACCAGATCGAAGGGCTGACCCTGGAGGTCGAGGCGCGCAAGGCCCGCGATCCCAAGACCTGGCAAAAGAAGAACTGCACGAAACGGCTGGCCGCCATCTTCAAGCTGGTCACCGAGGCCATACCGGCAGATCCGGGTGCCGCCGCCTTCCGGCAAGGTGGCACACTCGGCGATCACCGCAAGCACTGGTTCCGGGCGAAATTCTTCCAGCAGTATCGGTTGTTCTACCGCTTCAACAGCGATGCGAAGGTCATCGTGGTGGCATGGGTGAATGACGACAAGACCCTGCGCGCCTACGGCAGCAAGACGGATGCATATGCGACGTTCAAAGGGATGTTGGAAGATGGCAATCCACCTGACAATTTCGACGCGCTCTTGAAAGAAGCTGCAGCGGCGGACAAGCGGTTCGAGAAATCCCTTGAAGCGGTGCCCGATCGGTAAGTGGGCCAGCTTGCTGTGACCCTTTGGCATTATCGTTTACGACGCCACGCCGGAGGATGTAGCATCGGCTGATAATACGGTCGGAGAAAGCACAATGGACGAAACGGAAAAGGATAGGCAGCACCTCGGACTAGAGGAGCAATGCGCGCCTGACCTCACGGGGCACCGTTTCCCAATTGCTGTGCGCGTTGCAGACATGCCCGATGACCTCGGCAAGCTGCTGGGTATGGGTCTCGAGGAGTATGTCCGTGGCCGCTGAAGCGAATGCGTATGACGCGTGGTTTCGCATGAAGGTAAAGGCCGCGCTTGAGGATGCACGCGCTGGAACTTCACAGGTTCAGGTGATGCAGGCCGCACAGGCATTTATTGATGCGAAACGGCAGGTCGAACCCAAGTCCTGACCAAGCCTTGGAGGTTAGCGCGGTCTGACCTCATCACCGCGAAAAGTCAAAGCGGGCTTTTTGTCCTTTGGAACTCAGACCCTGATCCAAAGGAAACCCCCATGAACAAACCCAATCCGGCAAACCCGCCTTTCCCAATCTCCGACGCTGATCTCACCTCTGCGCTGGCGCAAATCGGCGCGGAGATCGACCAT
>NZ_JAINWI010000033.1 GCF_021021435.1 Seohaeicola saemankumensis | reverse complement strand
TCACCTCTGCGCTGGCGCAAATCGGCGCGGAGATCGACCATCAACCCCTGCGCAGCTCAGCGCTCGCGCGCATCATGCGCGAGACGTTTCATGGCAGTGATGCCGGCGGTGCCTGGGACTGGCGCATGGCCTACGACCTGATGCAGGCCGCGGCCATCCGGGTGCTGCTGCGGGAGGGCGGAGCGGCAGGTGACATTGCCACCGCAAAGCTCCTCGCCTCACGGCTCCTAGCCGAGACACGGCGGTCGGAGCAACAGATCCGGCTGCAGCAGTTTTCGACGCCTCTGACATTTGCCGCCTTGGCGGTGCGGGCGGCAGCCATTCGCAAGGGCGAGACTGTGCTGGAGCCCTCGGCGGGCGCCGGTGCCTTGGCTGCTTTCGCCGCCCGGGCCGGTGCCACGCTTTTGCTCAACGAGATCGACCCCTTTCGTCAGCGCCTCCTGCGCGCGGTCTTCGGCGGTGAGGTGACGGGTCACGATGGTGAGCATATCGATGATCTGCTGCAGGCGCCGGTTCTACCCGATGTCGTGGTGATGAACCCGCCCTTCGCCTCCTCGGTCGATCGCTCCTGGGACAAGCACATCGCCGCCAAGCATCTCATCGCGGCTGCCAAGCGCCTGGCACCGGGCGGCCGGCTGGTGGTAATCATGCCGCCGGGATTCACGCCCGAACGCGATGCCGCGCATTGGTCCCGCGCCCGCGGTCTCCTGACGCCGCGACTGGCGCTGACGATGCCGGGACAGGTCTATCGCAAGCTCGGCACCTCTGTCGAAACCCAACTCATGGTCTTCGACAAGGTGCAGGAGGACCGCGAGATGATCCGCGCCAGTGTGTGCGATCTGGACGAAGCCCTTCCTTTTGTCGACGCCGTGGCCGCAACCCGGCCCGAGATGCGCCCCGCCCAACGGGCAGAAGCGATCCCTCATGCTCGGCCGACCGTTCCATCATCTGCCCCGCGCAAGACCGCCGCTGCGCCTGTCGCCGCCTCCAAACCCCGGGCCAATGCCGTCCGTCCGCTCAGCTTTACACGCTTCGATGTCCCGCGCGACAACACGCCCGTCTCGAACATCTATGCGCGCTACCGTCCGCAGCGGATCGAGATCGCGGGTGCGCAGGAACATCCCACGCCGCTGGTCGAAAGCATCGCCATGGCTTCCGTGGCACCGCCCGTGCCCTCAGGCCGGGCCAGTGCGGAATTGCGCCTGCCTGCCAGGCTGATCGAGGAGGGACATCTCTCCGAGGCGCAGCTGGAAACCATCATCATGGCGCATGATGCCCATGGGCGTGATCTGCTGGGGCGGTTTACGATCGATGACGACCAGACCAAGCTAACGCGCGCCGATGATGACCCAGACGCACGTGCCTATCGCCTTGGCTATTTCCTCGGGGATGGCACCGGCTGCGGCAAGGGCCGCGAATGCGCGGGGCTCATTCTTGTCAACTGGCTGGCCGGGCGCCGCAAGGCGATCTGGGTCTCCAAATCCGCCACGCTTATCGAGGACGCGATCCGCGATTGGACCGATCTTGGCGGCTCGCCCGCCGACATCCAGCCGCTTTCCAAATGGAAACCGGACCAGCCCGTCCCGATGGGCGACGGTATCCTCTTCGTCACCTACGCCACGCTGCGCTCGGCGGGCAAATGCGGCACCACGCGGCTGCGCCAAATCCTCGACTGGATGGGCGAAGGCTTCGACGGCGTGCTGGCTTTTGATGAAGCGCATTCCATGCAGAACGCGGCCGGGTCAGCGCAGGGCAGGGGGGTCAAACCCTCGCAGCAGGGCCTTGCAGGTCTGCGCCTGCAACTGGCAGCACCCCGCGCTCGCGTTTTCTACATCTCGGCCACGGGTGCCACGAGCGTGCGCAACCTCGCCTATGCCGCGCGGCTTGGGCTCTGGGGGAAGGGCCCCGAATATCCCTTCCCGAGCCGAGAGAGCTTTGTGTCGGCGATGGAGGCAGGCGGTGTCGCCGCCATGGAGGTGGTCGCGCGCGATCTCAAGACGCTCGGCCTCTACACGGCCCGCGCCCTCAGCTTCGATGGCGTGGAATAAGATGTGCTGGAACACGCGCTCACCCCGGCCCAGATCGAGATCTACGATGCATACGCGATCTCGTTTCGGACGATTCATCAAAATCTCGACGCCGCGTTGACCGCCACTGGCGTCACGGACGCCTCGGGCGAGACCAATGCCTCGGCCGCTCGCGCCTCGGCCAAGTCTTGCTTCGAGAGCACGAAACAGCGCTTCTTCAACCATCTCCTGCTGGGCATGAAGGCCCCGACCATCATCCGCGCCATCGCGGACGATCTGGCGGCAGGCAACGCTTGCGTTATCTTGGTGGTCTCGACGGGTGAGAGCCTGCTGAAACGCCGGCTTGAAACGATGGACGCAGAAGACGAGCTCGTCGAGGGTGCCTTGACGCCGCGCGACTATGTTCTGGGCTATCTCGAACAATCCTTCCCTATCTACGCGCAAAAGCTCGTGGAGATTGTGAGATTAAGTAGATTAGGGTGTTTATGGTGCGGTTTTAGAGCCAGTGGTGATATAGGAATCCCTTTAGGTTTGATATCTGGTTCAAAATTCTAAAGTGAAAATCCGAATGAATGAGCAGCGTTTTGAAGTGACGGACCGAATGTAGCAGCGCCTTGCACCTCATCTGCCGAAGGCTGGCGATGCAGGAGCCGCCCGGGGCCCGGGAACAGATCCCGGGCGTCTCTTCCATCGGGCCGGGCAAGAACCAGAGATCATCCTAAGGTTTTTTGCCGCCTCTGGTAATGTTGAGGGATCTGCCTAAATCGTCATTATAACGGTGCTATGATCTGTTATATGTGCAAAATAGATACTTTATGCATATTACCCATGTGTTTTTTGGGGAAGGCAGTATTGGTCCTTGTAAAGCACGCGCGGGCGATGTCCGGCGATGTTTCTCTGACTGAGCACAGTGTAAGGAAATCAGGCTCTGCCTCAATCTGTGTGGCGAAACGGTAGCATTCTCGCCCGTAACAATTCTGGACCAGCTCGGCCATACATGGCGCGTTTGAGGGTCTTCAGGCGATTGATCTGACCTTCTGCTTGGCCGTTGCTCCATGGCATCTCTATGGCGTTTTTGACCGCATCGAAGTCCCGGTTCAAAGTGCGGGCAAAGCGCACGATGGGCGTCAGGTCGGTTTCGATCGCGTCGTCGATCCATGCAGGGAGCGGGTCTGCTGCGCGGCCACGTAGGATACCGCTGAACCGCATGGCGAGGCTGCGCATCGTTGCGAAGGAGGGCGCACCGGCCTTGAGCGCGTCGACTTTCCGCGCCTGATCCGCGGTGAGCTGTCCGCAGGGTTTGATGCACAGCGCGGCTGCGATGACCGGGGAAATCGCGTGCCCTGAGCACGCTTCTTCAGCTGCCTAAGCACCGTGTCTTCGCTGACCCCAAGGCCCAAACGGTGCAAGAGCCGCTCGGCAGGCCGCCCGCCAGCCGCATACCCAAGATGGCTGACAACCTCCCCGACACGCGAGGTGCGCCGCGCAAAAGGACGCGCAATCGAGGCGATCTGGTCCGAGAAAGTCCGGCGCGGGCAAGCGGGCGCCAAACATCGCCAGCGGCAAACCGCGAGATCAACTGTTACCCCGTCTCCATGCGCGGGATAATCCTGCAGCCGCCGACGCCGCCAGCCGTGACGTCGGCGTGAATGCAATCCACAGTCTGGGCAAATGCCGTTGGGTGCCAAGACGCCAGATACAATCCACCCGCCGGATTCACTTCGCTCAACGCTTTGAACGACAACATCGCTCCCGGGCGACCAGTGCTGCTTCGAACTCACAACTATCCCTCCTGCATTCTCCAGTTTCAGGATAGTTGCGCCACACAAAGTGAGGCAGAGCCCAATTAAGGGCTACGCGACACAAAGAAATGCGTCTTCTGCTCGATGCCGCCGATGACGACCACCGCCTCGCCAAAGTCGGCCTGGGCATGACCGAGCGGATGCGCCAACAGCACAAACATCTCGCGGCCGAGCCGTTCGCGCTGTCGCATGTAATCCTTCACGATCGTGTAGCCCCCGGTAAAGGCATCCAGCTTCGGTCGCTTGACCGGTGCCGACCGCCGATACCCGGGCGGAACCGAAAACGCCATCATCTTGGCTACGCTGTCGCGCGAGATGTTGAAATGCCGCGCCGCCTCACGCTGGCTCATGCCCTCAGCACAGGCCAGCCGAACCTTCCGATACAAATCCACAGTGAAAATCCTCCCGCCCTCCCTGTCACCAGAAAGGGTAAAGGTGGACGACTTTTACACCGCCCGCAGCAGGCTCATCCCGCCGCTACCGTGGCCGACTTTCGCACCGCCGTTCTCAGACCTCATCCATTTCGATCATCGGACGGACGAGGCCGTCAAAGCTGCCATGCTGCACTGTCTTGGGGAGACGGAGGCCAAAAATCTTCAACAGCCCGCGCACTTCATTTGCGAGATCGATTGTCTTGTAGAGCAATGCTTTTCGGGTGCTGAGCAAGGCCCGCACGCCATGTGCTTCCCGGCTCTTCATGTGGACCGGGCTGAACCAGCCGGTGCGCAGAACATAGGCAATCCCACGCTCGTCCAGCAAGACCGCAAATGGACACCAAAAATAGCTTGATCAAGACGGATACCCTAAGATCTGGCCCGCCACATGAACCATGTCGGAACGAGTGCAAAAACGAAGATCCCGAAGACAACCATGAAGCCATCCTGAAATGCAGCGTTTGACGACTGAATCACCACAGTCTGTCCGAGGAAAGATACGGCCGCAGGCAAGAGTTGCATGTCGGGCAGCCCTGACGCGTGCATCAAGCCCGCCACCTCTCGCAGAAGTTCCACGGTGGTGGAATTGTCGCTGGTCTGTGTCGCGGCAAAAGCATCCGCATGCATGACCGTCCGACGCTCGATGAACACTGTGAGCAAGTTTACTCCGAAGGCTCCGCCCAACTGCCTGATAAAGTTTGACGCCCCGGAGCCCTGTCCCAGGAGATGCCGCGGCAGCGCTTGCAGGGATCCAGATGAAATCGCCGGGAACACCAATCCCAGACCCACCCGGGAGATCACGGTCCACCACGCAAGCGTCCAGAAGGTTGTGTTGATGTTTGCATCCGCCATCAACCACGACGACCAAGCGAAAATCGCCATGCCGATGCCGATCAGGATTGCGGTTGGAACCCTGTCGGAAAGGCGTCCTGCGATCGGAAAGACGATCAGCATCACAAAGCCGGAGGGCATCAGCAGAAGGCCCGCTTGCGTCGGAGTCATGCCTTGGATCTGCTGGACGAAGACCGGCAAGAGATAGGTCGAGCCAAAAAGCCCTGCCCCCATGATGAAGGATACCACCGAAGCTGAAACGAAGGCGAAATTGGCAAATAGCCGCATGTCAAGCATGGGTTTGTCGGTGTGCAATTCCCACAGGATGAAAACTACGACCGAGACGGCGGACACCCCGAAGCCCAGAAGTGTCATATTCGAATCCCATCCCAGCCGCTGAGCGTTTGACAATGTGCTCAGAAGGAAGGCGAGAAAGACCGCCAGAGTCGCAACACCTAAAAAGTCAAAGGCTGGAAGCGGCCCACTCTGCTCGCGGCCCGGCAGGAAGATGTTCGACAGCAGGATGGCGATCCCGGCGAAGGGAAGGCCAAGGTAAAAGACGAAGCGCCAGTCAAAGGCATCCATCAACACGCCACCGATCCAAGGCCCCAAGGCGGGGGCCAGCACCACGCCCACGCCGTAGATCCCCATCGCAGCGCCGCGTTTGTCGGGTGGGAAGACCTTGAACAGCATGATCATTGCAAGCGGCTGAACAATTCCCGCTGCCGCGCCCTGCACGACGCGCGCCAGGGTCAGGACAGTCTCATTCGGGGCGAGGCCACCGACGACCGAACCGACGAGAAAGACGCCCATCGCGACATTCATGGTGAGCCGCATCCCGAAGGCCCGATCAGCCCAATCTGCCAGGAGCATCGTAGCGGTCATGGCCGCGAGGAAGCCCGTGGAAATCCATTGTGCCTGCACCGCGCTGATGCCGAAAGCACCCATGACCGCCGGGATGGCGACGTTCACAATGGTGGTCGAGAGAACCACTGAGATGGTCGCCACCATGATCGTGCCGGTCGCAAACCACTTGTAGGCAGGGCCGAACCTCTCGAAATAGCGCTCAACCTGCGACATCGACATAAATCTCAACCATCATTCCAGGCCGCATTTCCATACCTTCGGCATCGATCGAGACACGGATCGGCAGCCGCTGGGTGACTTTGGTGAAGTTGCCCGATGGGTTCGGACTGGGAAGCAGGGCAAGCTGACTCGTTGCAGCGCCACCCAGACCGATCACCTCACCCTCGAATGTCCGACCGGGAAACGCATCCACGGTAATGGTGGCTGCGGACCCCACCCGGAGTTTGGAAAACTCCGTTTCCTTGACATTGGCGTCGATCCAGATGTTCTCGGGCGCGTGATACATCAACAGTCTGGTGCCTGGGGTGACGTATTCGCCGACATCAACGAAAGTTGCATCAACGATGCCGTCAACGCTGGTGACAACCCTACGATGCTCAAGGTCGATTTCCTTGAGACGCCTTTCCGCCTCGATCCCGGTGCGCCCGGCCCTGACAGAGTCGATCTGGGCGTCCAAGACGGCGATCTGGGCTGCATCCGCTTCGACGATTGCAAGATTTGCCCGTGCAGTTTCGATTGCCGCATAGGCTGCGCGCTCCTGTTGCGTTGCCGAATCCAGGACCATAGTCACTTCGTCGAGCGCCTGTTGCGAAGACACATTCTGCTCAGCAAGCTTCGCCACTCGGTCGTGTCGGGTTTGCGTATTCCGCAGGACGGCGAGCGCTGATGCATGATTTGCAACGGCAACCGCGATACCAGCGGTGGCCGCGTCCCGCCGCGCAGCAAGCTGCGCGTTAAGCATGTACTTGCGTTTCTCCAGTTCATCAAGTTGAGCGTCTGTTGCGGCGAGCTTTGCGATGACAGCTGCGAGTTGAGATTGTGATGATTCCGTGTCGATCGACGCAAGAACGTCACCCGCGGCCACACAATCTCCGACGAGCACTGGAAGTTCAGTAACGCGTCCAGCGACTTCGCTCGATACGGTCACGACGGTGGCTGCGATGCGGGCATCGTTGATATGAACTTGAGTGAAGCGAGCAATAATCCATGGCGTCCCCAGCCAGACAACAGCGCCGATAACCACTGCCGTGAGCGCGAGCCGGGTCCATCTCACCCGGCTACGCCGTGCAGCAGACTTGGGGGGAGCCGGTGTATCGGCCTCATCTTTCTCCAAAGTGGACGGTGCCGCCGGGTTGATCTCATCCATTTTCGTCATTACCCATCTTCTCCAGCCGGGTTGCAATCTGCTCCAGTACCTTGGTCGCAGTGAGAAGATCATCAGCCGGAATTTCTTCAAGAATTTCCGAGCGATTGCTCGCGGCGATCAACTTCATCCTCTCAAGAAGTACAATCGCAGGTTCGGTCAGGACCAATTTCTTTGCGCGCCTGTCCTCGGGACTTGGATGGCGCTCGACGAGCCCCATCGTTTCCAGACCGTCCAGCAAGCGCACCAGCGTCGCCCCTTCAATGCCGAGGATGCGTGCCAGTTCGATCTGGGTTGTATCCTGGTGCCGGGACAGTTCCAGGATCACACCCCAACGCGCCTGAGAAAGATCCAAGTGGCGAAACTGCGCGTCGAGTCTGCGCTTCCATTGACGAGACACGCTTGCAAGAGCGCGCGTAAAGGTCTCGGCCAAGTCTGGTGTAACGGTCATCGACCCATGTCTCTGGATGTCTTGCTAATTATTGCTTTGCTAATTATTATGAAGACACCCATATTTCAAGTCCCATTCCAAAACAGGAGAACAAGCCGTGTATGCCAAGATCCTGCTCTGCTATGATGGCTCTCGGGAGGGGCGACTGGCCCTGCGAGAAGGAGCGCGCCTTGCGCAGATCACGGGCGCAAACGTGACCTTGCTGGCAGTGGTCGAGACCGGCTCGGGCAATGCTTATGCGATTGGGGCGGATGCCATCGCACTTGGCCAACTGCAGCGCGATCTGCAGGAAATCCTCGAAGAGGGCCGCAAGAGACTGACGGAGATGGGGCTTTCTCCTCAGGTCCAGCTTGCGTTCGGCGACCCGGTTGTAACCATCACCAGAGTGTCCGTCGAGACCGAGGCGGATCTTGTCGTCGTCGGACACCATCAGCACGGCTTCTGGACGCGCTGGCTAAGCCGCTCGATTGCCGCCGAACTGGGTGACAGCCTCGGATGCAGTCTGTTGTTGGCTCAAAAGACTATTGAGGATCCAGAACTTTTCCAGAACCGCTAATCACAAGACAAGGCCTGTACGGGAAACTACTCGATTCAGCTAAGCAAGTTGCGGAAACGGAGCGGTGCGATAGTGAACATCACAGTGCCAATCAGCTAAAGGTGCAACTGCGGCCATCTCGGGTCCTTTCCGGCTGAGTGCAAGATCGTACGTTAGGCAGCTAGCACGCGTCTTCCGTTGTCCCTGAGCTCCCCGTTAGAGCCGACAGATCGGAATCCGAGCTCGTGGGCGAGCTGCGCGACGGAGGTATCGTGGTTTGACATGGCCGCCTGCGCAAGGTGCACTTTGGCTTTGGTCAGCGCGAATTTTCGGCCCACTTTTCGCTCTCACGACCGGGCGGCTTTGAGGCCCGCGACAGTGCCCTCCCAGATCGGATTCCATCATGACAATCGCGGCGCCGACCAAAAATGCGCTCGATCAGCGATCATGCACAGGAAACGGTGCTGCGTAGCTTTCTTCTCGTCCAGTTGAACCAAGTCTTGTAATCCGACATGTGCACTAGCATGGATCACCCGTTTTATTCCACAATCGAAATAAAAACGGTTGAGCGTCGTGATCGTGTTTTCGTCCGGGGTGCGTATCAACATCATCGCATGGGTCTGAACTGCCATTTCACCCGCCATCGGGCGCCAGCGCTGAGCGGTTCCGGCGAATTTCCGGCCCATAACGGTTATGTTAAACCGGCCATCACAAAAGGCACCCGCCACAGATCCGTGGCAAGAGCTTATGCCTGCCTGGGAAAGTGCCTCGCGGATCGGAGAGGTAAGTTGCCTGTAGGCATCCTCAAGCCCGGAAGCTGTGCCCAGAGGCGCGCGGAACAACAACGACAAGTTCACAATTTCAGGACCCTGCGGCACCAGATCGCCGCCTGTGGCACGCAGATGGACCGGCCAACCTGCCTCGTTAGCGCGTGAATATGCGCGCTTAAAATTGGGATGTCGGCTTAGGCTTGCGGGCGCAACCAGCGCGCGCTCGCAGGACCAAAGCAGAGCAGCAGCACCAGCGCGTCCGCCCGCAATGTCGGCCAAGCGCGCGGCTTCCCACTCCAGTGCGTCGGCAAGCGCCAATTCTCGCATCGGACTGTCCAGCGCTGTCATGGTCAAGCAATCGTCCCGATCACGTCCCCCTTGCGCACGATGTCGTTGTCCTGTTTCGTGATCGTCAGAACGCCATCGGCAGGCGCGGTCACCTCAAACTGCGATTTCTCAACCATGATTTCGGCGATCAACGCCCCCTTGCGCACATTTGATCCGTCACTTGCCAGCCAGTTGGTTATGACGGCTTCCATACCGTCATCCTGCCAAAGGTCTCTCGGCACCTTCACGTCGGTCACCATGCATTCGCTCCTGTACTTGCGACGAAATTCTACATCTTGCGATAGGCGGCGACAATCTTGTCAGGATTGGGCAGGCAAAACTGCTCCATATGCCTCGCATAGGGGATCGGCACGTCTGGAAAGGTCACACGGGCAGGCGATGCCTTTAGCTTCGAGATATCGTGCTCGGTCACGGTCGCGATGATCTCACCCGACACGCCATAGCTGTGGTAATCCTCATCAACCACGATCAAACGACCGGTTTTGGCAACTGAATTGATCACCGTCTCCCGATCCAGCGGGACCAGCGAAACCAGATCGACAACCTCGGCGCTGATACCATCCTCCGCCAGTTTGTCGGCGGCTTTCAGCGCGTTATGCACACCCATGGCAAGGCCGACCAGCGTCACATCGGTGCCCTTTCGCACCACTTTGGCCTTGCCGATCTCGACGGTGTATTCTTCTTCGGGCGTGTTCACGGTTGCACCAGCTTCGGTGCCCAGCCAGCCCATGCCCTGCAACCCCTTGTGGAACATGTAGACCACCGGATTGTCGTCGCGGATCGCGGCGGTCATCAGCCCCTTGGCGTCATAGGCGTTCGAGGGCGACACAACCTTCATGCCCGGCAGATGCGCGAAGGTGCCGTAAAGACATTGCGAATGCTGGCCCGCATCCGAATAGCCGCCCCCCGTCGAAGTCATCAGTACCATTGGAACGGATGCGTTCCCGCCCGAGAAATAGGTGTTCTTGGCCATCTGATTGTAGATCGCGTCAAAGCAGACGCCGAAGAAATCGACGAACATCAGTTCGACGACAGGCCGCATACCGTCCATCGCCGCGCCCACGGCGGCGCTGATAAAGCCGGTTTCAGAGATCGGGGTGTCGCGCACGCGCTCTTTGCCGAATTCCTCGAACAGGCCGCGGGTATTGCCGAAGATACCGCCGAAGCCGCCGATATCCTCGCCCATCACAAAGACAGTGGGGTCACGTTGCATCTCTTGCTGCATCGCCTCGGCCATCGCACGCGCTATGGTCAGACGGCGTTCGTTTGTTGGCTGGTCAAGCATGGGTCAAATCCTTTCATGCCACAGATTTTTGGAGGTCGGAAAATCAAACAAAAACGGCGGTCAACGCATCGGTTTCCGGCGCATATTCGCTGTCGCGGGCAAAGGAGATCGCTTCGGCCACGCGGGCCTCGGCGCGCTTTTCCAGCATGTCCAGGCTCTCGGCAGCGTGGCCCTCGGCGATCAGGCGTTCGCGCATTTTGGGGATCGGATCCTTGGCAAACAGCGCTTCCTTCTCACCCTTCGGGCGATATTGCTCTGCATCGCCCATGAAATGCCCTGCCAACCGATAGGTTTCCACCTCGATCAGCGTCGGCCCCTTGCCTTCTCGCGCCCGCGCAATGGCCTCACCTGCGATGTTGAAAATCGCATAAGGGTCGTTGCCGGGAATGTAATGCCCCGGCATGTCATAGCCTGCTGCGCGCACGTCATTGCGGGCCACCGCCGTGACTTCGGACTTGGGAACCGAAATACCCCAGGAATTGTCCTCGATCACGAAAACAACCGGAAGGTTCCAAGCCCCGGCAAGGTTGAGCGCTTCGTGAAATGCCCCTTGGTTCGCGGCCCCTTCGCCTAGGAATGCAACCGCGACTCCCGGTTTGTTCTGCATCTTGCGCGACAGGGCCGCCCCGCAAGCAGGGCCGCAACTTTCACCGATGATGCCCGAGCATGAAAAATTCACTGCCGGGTCGATCAAGTGCATGTGTCCGCCCCGCCCGCCAGACAGGCCGGTCGATTTGCCAAAAATCTCGGCGGCCATTTTTTTCAGATCAACACCCTTGGCTATTGCCTGGTGGTGGGGGCGGTGGGTTGCGGTCACGATATCATTGGCATCCAGATGCGCACAAACGCCCACCGCGACCGGCTCTTGCCCGTTTGACAGGTGCATTTCACCTGGGATCGGGCCGCTGGCCATGTTGAACGCGGGAGTCTTGCCTTCAAGATAGATCTTCTCGATCGCTTCTTCGAAGCGGCGGCTGACCACCATGGTTTCATACATCCATAGTGATTGCTCTTTCGTCGGTTTCATGTGTGTCCTCCGATCAGTAGCTTTCGTGTGAGCGCGCGAACCCGTTTACAATAAACGGCATCCGGCAGTCCGCTTTGATATAGGTCATTGCAGACTGCCGCGGCGTCATCTCTTTCCTGTTAAATCGCGTATTGCTCGCGTGCGAATTTCCCGATTCCGGCTGCGTCCAATGCAGACAGCGGCGCAAGGAATGTCACCTGAATGACGCCCGGCGCACGACCGATTTCGATAGCCCCGTTAATGGTGGCACGGTTTCGCACCTCGGGGACCGTCATGCCAAGCAGATCGGCGGTGCGGGCCAGCCCGTTCTCGATCGCCTGATTTAGTGTCGGGCCAGTGCCGATAACCGAGATCGGAGCCGTTTCCTCCAACTGGTCGATATCCCATTCCCGCGCCAGTGCGATGGCTTTCGCCTTTTCATCGGCGCTGAAGGGTCGCGCCATGGGGGGCAGATCGTCAAGCCAGGGAAACAGAACCGGACCTGCAAGGGTGCGCCCCTTGATCACCTCGACTTGCAATGTGACGCTGCCAGCCACATCCATCGTGTGCCCCGCGATCTCGCCATCGCCCTGCCCCGCATGCATGTCGCCGATATAGACGCCCGCCCCCGGCACCTTGACCGGAGTCAGCAGAATCGCGCCATCGCGCACCGCATCGATATCCATGTGCCCGTCTGTGCGATGCTCATCCAACTGCTCAGCCGTCACCGCGTATTGGTGCGGGGCGCCAATCAAGGTCGAGCCAAAATCACCCGCATTATGCGAGTCTGGCAACGGCATCGACGGCGTCGTGCCCAGTTGCCCGAGAAACGGTCGCATCCGCACCATCACTGCGGGTATGTCAGAGGGCGCATAGACGAGGATGGGGTGCTGAACGGAATGATCGGGCAGCGCTGCGTAATGTTCGGCATTATGCGCAATCTTCTCGGCCGCCTTCTTGGGCATGGTCACTCCGACACTGCGGGTCTCGTCGAACACGACGGTATATCCGTGAACCACTGTCGCATTTTCTTCATCATTTCAGCGCATGATTATATCGTGATTTCTGGATAATACCGCGATATCGCACATCATTTTTTCGCGTGGGGCTTCAATTTTGGTTCCGTATTTCAGCAAGTAGCAGCCCTGTTGGCGCACGGCCCAGCCGGTCTCGAAAGTTTCATATCGATGACGTCCGGCGAAGGGCATGCCTCGGATAAACCGTGGGCCAAGGCAACGCGTATCGCGCGTGAGCTGGATCAGGTTCTTGACGGAGCAGCGCCGGTGCGTGAGGCCGTGTTGCGCGCGGCATCCGAGTTGCGGCTCTCGACCCGCCAAGTCTACAACTATCTGGCGCGGTATCGAGAAGAGCGCAGGGTATCGTCCCTGCTGCTGCGAACGAGCGGAACAAGGAAATCAAGGATCAGCCTCGCGGTCGAGAGCATCATCGCGATGACCCTGAGGGAGATGTGGTTGCGTCCTGAGCAGCCGGACCTCGCACCGATCGTTGAAGAGATCCGCGCCCGCTGCGCACAGGAAGGGCATACTCCGCCCGCCTATGTCACTGTCGCCCGGCGCATCCCCATCCTGTTCATCCCGGAAGAAATTGCCCGCCGCCACCTGTCAGACAGTAAACACCTGCACCGGTTGAAGGCGCGACCGGACTACATCCGGGCAGACCACGCGCTCGACGTTGTCCAGATCGATCACACGCCGGCAGACATCCATTTTGTCGAGGTGATTGATGACTGCGGCGTCTTCGTTGGTCGCCCCTATCTGACCATCTCTGCAGATGTGGCCACGAGCGCT
>NZ_JAINWI010000032.1 GCF_021021435.1 Seohaeicola saemankumensis | reverse complement strand
TCTCGGTGAAAAAACCGGCTCAGTTCTGAGTGAAAATCAACACCATGGCGATACCGCGAGAACGTCGAGTGATCCGGGACCTTGCCCTCCAGGCCCAGCCGACAGAACCACCGATAAGCGAGGTTCAGATGGACCTCGTCGCAGAGGCGACGTTCCGACCGGATGCTCATGACGTAACCAATGACCAGCATCCGGATGATCAGTTCTGGATCAATCGAGGGACGCCCGAGGTGGCTGTAGAAGGGGCGAAGGGCCTCCCGCATCCCATCCACGTCGAGAAACCGGTCGATCTCACGTGGCATATGACCGGAAGGAACATGACGCTCCAGATCGAAGTCATAGAACAACTGTGCCGGTGCCGTTTGGGTGCCCATCATGACGAAATCCTCCAATCCCCTCATAATCGAGTGAATCAAAGGACTTGCCGCGCTGCAACAAAGACTTTTTCAACAGCATC
>NZ_JAINWI010000031.1 GCF_021021435.1 Seohaeicola saemankumensis | reverse complement strand
TTGTCCAGATCGATCACACGCCGGCAGACATCCATTTTGTCGAGGTGATTGATGACTGCGGCGTCTTCGTTGGTCGCCCCTATCTGACCATCTCTGCAGATGTGGCCACGAGCGCTATCATCGGCTTCTGCCTGACCCTCGAGCGGCCGTCACGACTGAATTGATGCGGTGGATGCCCCCACCCGCCGGCATCGGATACCATGACGGTTCTATATTCGCTTAGTGGAGGGCATATCGATGACAACAAAGATCAGTATTTTG
>NZ_JAINWI010000030.1 GCF_021021435.1 Seohaeicola saemankumensis | reverse complement strand
TTAACGTGCGGTTTGTTACGTTCAAACTTTGCCTTGCCCATGGTGGGACTCCTTTATGTGTCGTCGGTGGTGGGTGCATACCCACCCTACGGGGTTGTGGTAGGGTGGGGGTGACCCCCACCAACCGTTATGCGTATTTCTTCTGGATCTCGTCCGAGATGTTCTGCGGAACCGCTTCGTAATGGTCGAACTGCATAGTGAAGTTCGCACGTCCCGAAGACATCGACCGCAACGTGTTGATATAGCCAAACATATTGGCCAGCGGTACGAAAGCGTCGATGACATTCGCGTTGCCGCGGCTGTCCTGACCGTTGACCATTCCACGACGGCTGGTCAGGTCACCGATGATTCCGCCGGTATATTCTTCCGGTGTCACAACTTCGACCTTCATAATCGGCTCGAGCAGTTTGGCACCCGCCTTGCGCAGACCTTCGCGCATCCCGGCGCGTGCCGCAATCTCGAACGCCAGAACCGACGAGTCAACATCATGGTAAGCGCCGTCGATCAGCGCCACTTTGAAGTCGATCACGGGGAAGCCGGCCAGCGGCCCCGAATCCATCACCGATTTGATGCCTTTTTCGACACCCGGGATGTATTCTTTCGGAACCGAACCACCGACAACCTTGCTTTCGAAGGAATAACCCTCGCCCGGTTCGGTCGGCATGATGACCATTTTGACGCGTGCGAACTGACCCGAACCACCCGACTGCTTTTTGTGGGTATAGTCGATTTCAGCTTCACGGCTGACGGTTTCACGATAGGCCACCTGCGGCGCACCGATATTCGCCTCGACCTTGAACTCGCGCTTCATGCGGTCGATCAGAATATCGAGGTGAAGTTCGCCCATGCCGCGCATGATGGTCTGACCGGACTCAAAATCGGTCTCAACGCGGAAAGATGGATCTTCGGCTGCCAGACGCGCCAGAGCGATACCCATCTTCTCTTGGTCGGCTTTTGTTTTCGGCTCGACCGCGATCTCGATTACCGGCTCGGGGAAGGTCATGGTTTCGAGAACCACGGGATCTTTTTCCGAGCAGAGCGTGTCACCGGTCGTCGTGTCCTTCAGACCGGCCAGAGCGATAATGTCACCCGCAAAGGCTTCATCAATCTCTTCGCGGTTGATGGCGTGCATCATCATCATCCGGCCAACGCGCTCTTTCTTGCCTTTGGTCGAATTCAGCATCGCATCGCCCTTTTTCAGGACGCCAGAATAGATACGCGTGAAGGTCAGCGAGCCCACGAAGGGATCGTTCATGATTTTGAACGCCAGACCCGAAAAGGCCATGTTGTCATCGGCACGACGCGGAATGTTGCGTGTTTCGGTCTCGTCACCGGGTTTGAAGCCCATGTAATCGACAACGTCCATCGGGCTGGGCAGGAAGTCGATCACCGCGTTGAGCAGAGGCTGCACGCCTTTGTTCTTGAACGCTGAACCAGCCATCACAGGTACAAAGGACAGCGACAGCGTGCCCTTGCGGATCAACTGGCGCAGGGTGGCTTCGTCGGGCTCTTTGCCTTCCAGATAGCCTTCCATCGCGGCATCGTCCATTTCAACGGCGACTTCAATCAGGTTGGCACGCCATTCGTCGGCCAGATCCTGAAGGTCGGCGCGGATTGGCTGACGAACCCAGGACGCGCCCAGATCTTCGCCTTTCCAAACCCATTCTTCCATTTTGATCAGGTCGATGATGCCTTCAAGCTTGTCTTCGGCACCAATCGGCAGAGCGATAGGCGCAGGGATCGCACCGGTGCGGTCCTTGATCATCTTGACGCAGTTGAAGAAATCGGCGCCGATCTTGTCCATCTTATTGACGAAGACGATCCGCGGCACCTTGTAACGGTCGGCCTGACGCCAGACAGTTTCGGTCTGAGGCTCGACACCGGCATTGGCGTCAAGCAGGCAAACGGCACCGTCCAGAACAGCCAGCGAACGCTCGACCTCGATGGTGAAGTCCACGTGACCGGGAGTGTCGATGATGTTGAAACGGTACTTGGTTGCCGATGTACCGTCCGCATCGGGATCTTCCTGACGCTGCCAGAACGTCGTAGTTGCAGCCGAGGTGATCGTGATCCCGCGTTCCTGCTCCTGCTCCATCCAGTCCATCGTCGCGGCGCCGTCATGGACTTCGCCAATCTTGTGGGACTTGCCTGTATAGAAAAGGATACGCTCGGTCGTCGTGGTTTTACCCGCGTCGATATGCGCCATAATCCCGAAATTGCGGTAGCGCGTCAGTGGATATTCGCGTGCCATCAGGGAGGCTCCTCTTACCAGCGGTAATGGCTGAACGCTTTGTTCGCGTCGGCCATTTTATGAGTGTCTTCCCGCTTTTTCACGGCAGAGCCACGGCTGTTGACCGCATCAAGCAGTTCACCGGCCAGACGCTCTTCCATCGTGTTCTCGTTGCGGGCGCGCGAGGCGTTGATCAGCCAGCGGATCGCCAGCGCTTCACGACGCTCGGGGCGCACTTCGACGGGCACCTGGTATGTTGCACCACCCACGCGGCGCGAACGCACCTCGACGGAGGGTTTGATGTTGTCCAAAGCTTCATGGAATACCTCGATCGGCGCGCGCTTGATCTTGTCCTCGACGCGGGTCATCGCGTTGTAGACGATGCGCTCGGCGGCGGATTTCTTGCCGTCGATCATCAGGTTGTTCATGAACTTTGTCAGAACCCGGTCACCATACTTGGCGTCGGGCAGGATTTCGCGTTTTTCAGCGGCGTGGCGGCGGGACATCTGTTAGATCCTCTTACTTCGGACGCTTCGCGCCGTACTTCGAACGACGCTGCTTACGGTTCTTGACGCCCTGGGTATCCAGCACACCGCGCACGATGTGGTAACGGACACCGGGAAGGTCTTTGATACGGCCGCCACGGATCAGGACAACAGAGTGTTCCTGAAGGTTGTGGCTTTCACCGGGAATATAGCTGATGACCTCAAAACCGTTGGTCAGGCGCACTTTGGCAACCTTCCGCATGGCCGAGTTCGGTTTCTTTGGCGTGGTCGTGTAAACGCGCGTGCAAACGCCCCGTTTCTGGGGGCACTGCTCGAGGTGCACCGACTTGGACCGTTTGATTTTTGGCTGCCGCGGTTTGCGGATCAGCTGCTGGATCGTAGGCATTGGGCTTCTTTCCCCGTCTATCAACACATGTGTCAGCGCGGGCATCCCCGCGGGTTAATCTCACGCACTTTGCGCGTCCACAAAGCACAATCACCGCTATCGTTCCCATTCCGAGGTGAACGACGCGGTGGGTTTCCAGAGGATCGAGGCAGCATTAGCCCGGATCGTGTCCACTACAGTTTCGAATTCGGCAATGGGACATAGCCCGCGCCAGATGGTGGGCGTATAGGGGGAGTCGCAGGGGTTGTCAACACGCCCAAGGCGCGCTTCGATAGATGCCTGACAACCGTCGGGCGGACTAGTGGCCGATGCCCGTCCGAAGCTTTGCCTCGGCCGCAATCCGGCGTTTCAACTGGCCTTCGCGGTAGAGCGTGAACACCCCGCTGCCCACCACAATCGCCGCACCGATCAGGGTCAGCGGCGCAGGCCAGTCACCAAATACCAGCCATCCCAGCAACAACGCCCAGATCAGACCGGTATAGCGGAACGGAGCAACAAAGCTGATCTCGCCAACGCGCATGACCATGACAGAAAAGACATATCCGAACACCACCATGACAGAGGCACCGACCGTCATGCCGGTGCGGTAAAGGTCCATCGGCACCCAGTCCACCCCTAGACTTGCCACGCCGAAGGCCAGCATCAATCCAAGCGAGGTTGTAAATGTGACCATCATGGAATGGGTCGCGCCGGACACCCGCCTTGTGACAAGGTCACGTAGCGTCACGAAAGCCACGGCAATCAAGGCATAAATCGAGAAGATCGTGAACCCCTCCCCGCCAGGACGCACGATCAGAAGAACACCGCCCAGCCCGACAAGAATTGCCGTCATGCGCCGCCAGCCCAATGGCTCGCCAAAGAACAGGGCCGCCGCAAGGGTCACCACAAGCGGCAGCGACTGCATGATCGCGCTGACATTGGCCAGCGGCATGTTGTAAAGCGCCGTCAAAAAGAAATAGGCCGATCCGATTTCCGCAACCATCCGCAAGGTAATCAGCGCCCTGTCGCGTGGCGGAATACGCAGGTGCAAAGCGCCCACATACCAGGCCATCACACCGATCGCCAAAGTGGTCAGGATACCCCGTAGAAAGATAAGCTGGAACAGCGGCATCTCGCCGGACAATGCCTTCATGAACGTATCGTTCAGGGTGAACCCCGCCATGCTGGCCATCATCAGCAGCGCACCGCGGGTATTGTCTGTCAGCATCCGTCCGCTCCGGCTCTTGCAGGGTGACGTTATAGGCAAAGGCTCCGGCTGCAAGGGCAAAGCATGAAAAAAGCCCCCGCCAGTGGCGGAGGCTTCAATGTCTTCCAAAAACCGCGGGGTCTTATTCGTCGCGGCTTTCCGGTGTCTCGACCAGCGTGTCGAAAGCATCGCCGCCGACGATATCGTCAATCGGCGCGGCCAGTGCAGCGGCGGCCTCGGCCTCTTCACGACGGGCCTCGATCACCACATTGTCACGCTCGGAGGCGATACGACGCACGCGCGCTGTCGCACCACCTGTCCCCGCAGGGATAAGGCGACCCACGATCACGTTCTCTTTCAGGCCGACCAGTTTGTCACGTTTGCCCTGAACCGAAGCTTCGGTCAGCACGCGCGTGGTTTCCTGGAACGAGGCCGCCGAGATGAAGCTGCGTGTCTGCAGCGACGCCTTGGTGATCCCCAGCAGGATCGGTGCACCCGTTGCCGGACGCCCGCCCTTGGCCATGATCTTGTCGTTGACCGCGTCGAACTCGGCCTTGTCCAGATGTTCGCCTTTCAGCAGCGTGGTATCGCCGCTTTCGTCGATTTCCCATTTCTGGAGCATCTGGCGCACGATGACTTCGATGTGCTTGTCGTTGATCTTCACGCCCTGCAGACGGTAAACATCCTGCACTTCGTCGATCATGTAGTCAGCCAGCGCTTCGACACCCATGATAGCAAGGATGTCATGCGGCGCGGGGTTGCCATCCATGATGTAGTCACCCTTCTGCACGAAGTCGCCTTCCTGCACAGGGATGTGCTTGCCCTTCGGCACCATATACTCGACCGGCTCCACACCCTCGGCGCTGGGTTCGATCGTGATACGGCGCTTGTTCTTGTAGTCCTTGCCAAAGCGCACGTAGCCATCGCATTCGGCGATGATCGCGTGATCCTTGGGACGACGGGCTTCGAACAGTTCGGCCACACGCGGCAGACCGCCAGTGATGTCCTTTGTCTTGGCACCTTCGCGCGGAATACGCGCTACAACGTCACCGGCTTTGATGTCCTGACCTTCTTCGACGGACAGGATCGCGTCCACCGACATCGGATAGGTCACAGGGTTGCCGGATTCGTTGCGGACAGGCTCTCCATCGGTGTCGACCAGAATGATCTCGGGCTTGAGCTCGTTACCTTTGGGGGCCGCGCGCCAGTCCATCACGATCTTCTGGGTCATTCCGGTGGCATCATCGGTCTCGTCGCGGACAGCAATGCCCGAAACCAGATCGACATATTTCACCTGACCCGCCTTCTCGGCAATGATCGGCAGGGTGTAAGGGTCCCACTCGAACAGTTTGTCGCCACGGGCAACCTTGGCACCTTCCTTGACGAACAGCTTGGTCCCGTAGCCCAGCTTGTGGCTGGCACGTTCTTCTCCCGCGTCGTCACGGATCACCAGTTTCATGTTACGACCCATGACCAGTGTCTCACCATTCGAGTTCTCGATGGTCGAGGCGTTCTCATAGGTCACGGTGCCGGACTGGCTGGCTTCAAGGAAGGATTGCTGACCACCTTGGGCAACGCCGCCGATGTGGAATGTCCGCATCGTCAACTGTGTGCCCGGCTCACCGATCGACTGCGCCGCGATGATGCCGACAGCTTCGCCGACGTTCACCTTGGTGCCGCGTGCAAGGTCACGACCATAGCAGGTCGCGCAGACGCCATCCTCGGCCTCGCAAGTCAGCGGGCTGCGGATACGAGCGGATTGCAGGCTGGACAACTCGATCATATCGGCCATCCGTTCGTCGATCAGCACACCATGCGCCACCATGACTTCGCCGGTGGCAGGGTTCACCAGATCCTCGGCTGCGACACGTCCCAGCACACGCTCGGCCAGCGACGACACGACTTCGCCGTCATTCACGGCTGCTTCGGCTGTGATCGCACGGTCGGTGCCGCAATCATTCTGACGCACGATGCAATCCTGCGCCACGTCCACCAGACGACGGGTCAGATAACCCGAGTTCGCCGTTTTCAGAGCGGTGTCCGACAGACCCTTACGGGCGCCGTGGGTCGAGTTGAAGTATTCAAGAACGGTCAAACCTTCCTTGAAGTTCGAGATGATCGGCGTCTCGATGATGTCACCGTTCGGCTTGGCCATCAGGCCACGCATACCGCCCAGCTGCTTCATCTGGGTGACCGAGCCACGCGCACCGGAATGGGCCATCATGTAAACCGAGTTCGGCTCCATTTCAGAACCATCAGTGTCACGCTTGTTGGCCGAGATGGTGCTCATCATCGCCTCGGTGACCTTGTCGTTACATTTCGACCAGGCATCGACGACCTTGTTATACTTCTCACCTTGGGTGATCAGACCGTCCATATACTGCTGTTCGAAATCCTTGACCTGATCGCGGGTGTCGTCAACGATGGTCCACTTGTTATCCGGCACAACCATGTCGTCCTTGCCGAAGGAAATCCCGGCCTTGAACGCTTCACGGAAGCCCATGGTCATGATCTGGTCACAGAAGATAACCGACTCTTTCTGACCGCAGTAGCGGTAGACTGTGTCGATGACCTGCTGCACTTCTTTCTTGCGCAGCAGACGGTTGACCAGTTCAAACGGCGCCTTCGCGTTCATCGGCAGAAGCGCCCCAAGCCGCACGCGACCCGGAGTGGTCTCGTAGCGTTTGACGATCTCGTTACCTTCCTCGTCGATCTGCGCGACCCGCGCAGTGATCTTGGCATGCAGGTGAACCGCACCGCTATCCAGCGCGTGCTGGACTTCGTCGATGGACGAGAAAGCCATCCCCTCGCCTTTCATGCCTTCACGCATGATCGAGGTATAGTAGAGACCCAAGATCATATCCTGCGACGGCACGATGATCGGCGCGCCGTTGGCCGGCGACAGCACGTTATTCGTGGACATCATCAGAACGCGCGCTTCCAACTGCGCTTCCAGCGACAGCGGAACGTGCACGGCCATCTGGTCGCCGTCGAAGTCGGCGTTGAAGGCCGAACAGACCAGCGGGTGAAGCTGGATCGCTTTACCTTCGATCAGGATCGGCTCGAACGCCTGGAAACCCAGACGGTGCAGGGTGGGCGCACGGTTCAGCATCACGGGATGCTCGCGGATCACCTCGTCCAGAATATCCCAAACCTCGGGGCGTTCTTTTTCTACCAGTTTCTTGGCCTGTTTCACGGTCGAGGACAGACCCTTGGCTTCCAGCCGCGAATAGATGAACGGCTTGAACAGTTCGAGGGCCATTTTCTTGGGCAAACCGCACTGGTGCAGCTTGAGTTCAGGACCGGTCACAATGACCGAACGACCCGAGAAGTCGACGCGCTTACCCAGAAGGTTCTGACGGAAGCGGCCCTGCTTGCCTTTCAGCATGTCCGACAGCGATTTCAGCGGACGCTTGTTGGCACCTGTGATGACGCGACCGCGACGGCCATTGTCGAACAACGCATCGACAGATTCCTGCAGCATCCGCTTTTCGTTGCGCACGATGATATCGGGTGCACGCAATTCAATCAGGCGCTTCAGGCGGTTGTTCCGGTTGATCACACGACGATAGAGATCGTTGAGGTCGGACGTCGCGAAGCGGCCACCATCCAACGGCACCAGCGGGCGCAGTTCCGGCGGGATGACCGGAATGACCGTCAGAACCATCCACTCAGGACGGTTGCCGGATTCGAGGAAGGACTCGACCACCTTCAGACGCTTGATGATCTTCTTGGGCTTCAGCTCGCCAGTCGCCTCTTTCAGATCGGCGCGCAACTGCTCGGCTTCCTGATCAAGATCAATCGCGGCCAACATCTCGCGGATCGCTTCAGCACCGATATTGGCGGTGAAAGCATCAGCGCCATACTGGTCCTGTGCGTCCATGAACTCTTCTTCGGTCAACATCTGGCCATAGGTCAGATCGGTCAGACCGGGTTCGATGACAACGTAGTTCTCGAAGTAGAGCACCCGCTCCAGATCCCGTAGCGTCATGTCCAGCATCAGGCCGATGCGGGAGGGCAGCGACTTCAGGAACCAGATGTGGGCCACGGGCGAGGCCAGTTCGATGTGGCCCATACGTTCGCGGCGGACCTTTTGCAGGGTCACTTCCACGCCGCATTTCTCGCAGACGACACCGCGATACTTCATGCGCTTGTATTTACCGCACAAGCATTCGTAATCCTTGATCGGGCCAAAGATACGCGCGCAGAACAGGCCGTCCCGCTCGGGCTTGAAGGTCCGGTAGTTGATGGTTTCGGGCTTCTTGATCTCGCCATAGGACCACGACAGGATGCGCTCTGGCGAGGCCAGAGAGACCTTGATCTCGTCGAATGTTTTGATCGGGGCAACCGGGTTGAACGGATTGCTTGTGATTTCCTGGTTCATTTTCAAATCCTTGATTTGGGGCAGAGGTAAAGGCGTGTCAGGGGCGCGCGGGGTCTGCGCGCCGCCTTATTCACTCGTCATCCTCTGCATCCAGGAGTTCCATGTTCAGGCCAAGGCCGCGCACTTCTTTCACCAGAACGTTGAACGATTCAGGCACACCCGCCTCGAAATTGTCCTCGCCCTTGACGATCGACTCGTACACCTTGGTCCGGCCCGCCACGTCATCCGACTTGACGGTGAGCATTTCCTGAAGCGTGTAGGCCGCGCCATATGCTTCAAGTGCCCAGACTTCCATCTCACCCAGACGCTGCCCACCGAACTGTGCTTTACCACCCAGCGGCTGCTGCGTGACAAGGCTGTAGGGTCCGGTCGAACGTGCGTGGATTTTCTCATCCACAAGGTGGTGCAGCTTGAGCAGGTATTTGATGCCCACGGTGACCGGACGGATGAACTGCTCGCCGGTACGACCGTCGAACAGGACCGACTGGCCCGAAGTATCAAAGCCCGCACGCTTCAGCGCGTCATTGACGTCAGCCTCTTTGGCACCGTCGAAGACCGGCGTTGCGATCGGCACACCCTTGGTGATGTTGCCGGCAGCTTCAACCAGTTGATCTTCTTCCATACCCTCAAGACCTTCGGCATAGACGTCATCGCCATAAGCCTGACGCATGGCGTCACGCACAGGTGTCAGGTCGCCGGTCCGGCGGTAATCCTGAAGCGCGTCATCCACACGCACACCCAAGGTACGCGAAGCCCAACCCATATGGGTTTCGAGGATCTGGCCGACGTTCATACGCGACGGCACACCCAGCGGGTTCAGACAGATATCGACAGGTGTACCATCCGCGAGGAACGGCATGTCCTCCATCGGGATCACCTTCGAGACCACACCCTTGTTGCCGTGACGACCGGCCATCTTGTCTCCGGGCTGCAGCTTACGCTTCACCGCGATGAACACTTTGACCATCTTCATCACGCCAGGGGGCAGATCGTCGCCACGGCGGACTTTTTCGACCTTGTCCTCGAACCGTGCATCAAGGGTCCGCTTCTGCACTTCGTACTGTGCGTTCAGCGCTTCCATGATCTGGGCATCCGCCTCGTTCTCGAGTGCAAGCTGCCACCACTGGCCACGGCTCAGCATCGACAAAAGCTCTTCGTCGATCACGACATTCGGCTTGACCCCTTTCGGGCCCTTCACCGCCACTTTGCCCATGATCATGTCTTTCAGACGGGCATAGATGTTGCGGTCAAGGATTGCCAACTCGTCGTCGCGGTCACGTGCCAGACGCTCGACTTCCTCACGCTCGATCTGAAGCGCTCGCTCGTCTTTTTCAACGCCGTGGCGGTTGAAGACGCGCACTTCCACGACCGTACCGAAATCGCCGGGCTTGACCCGCAACGACGTGTCACGGACATCGGATGCTTTTTCGCCAAAGATGGCGCGCAGCAGTTTTTCTTCCGGTGTCATAGGGCTTTCACCCTTGGGCGTGATCTTGCCCACCAGAATATCGCCCGGCTCCACATCGGCACCGATATAGACAATCCCTGCCTCATCGAGGTTGCGAAGAGCTTCTTCGCCGACGTTGGGAATGTCGCGCGTGATCTCTTCCGGCCCAAGCTTGGTGTCACGGGCGGCAACTTCGAATTCCTCGATATGGATCGAGGTAAAGACGTCGTCACGCGCGATCCGCTCGGAAATCAGGATCGAGTCTTCGTAGTTGTAGCCGTTCCAGGGCATGAAGGCGACGATGACGTTCCGGCCAACGGCCAGTTCGCCCATATCGGTGCAGGGACCGTCCGCAATCACTTCGCCTTTCTCGACCAGATCGCCCACCTTCACCAGCGGGCGCTGGTTGATGCAGGAGTTCTGGTTGGAACGCTGGAATTTGCGCATCCGGTAGATATCCACACCGGCATCGCCCAGTTCCAGATCGCCCGTGGCGCGCACAACGATACGCATCGCGTCGACCTGGTCGATCACACCGGCACGTTTCGCCATGATCGCCGCACCGGAATCGCGGGCTACGATGCCTTCGATCCCTGTGCCGACCAGTGGCGCTTCAGTCTGCACCAGCGGCAGCGCCTGACGCATCATGTTCGAACCCATCAGGGCGCGGTTGGCGTCATCGTTTTCAAGGAATGGGATCAGCGAAGCCGCAACAGAGACCAGCTGTTTAGGGCTGACGTCGATCAGATCGACCTGCTCGCGCGGGGCCAGCGTGTAATCGCCCGACTGACGCGTGGTGACCAGATCGTTCACCAGATTGCCATCATTATCCAGCGTAGCGTTGGCCTGCGCCACGGTGTGGCGCATTTCCTCGGTCGCGGAAAGATAGACAACCTCGTCGGTCACGTGGCCTTCTTTGACGATACGGTAGGGCGTTTCGATAAAGCCATATTTGTTGACGCGCGCATAGGTCGCCAGCGAGTTGATCAGACCGATGTTCTGACCCTCCGGCGTTTCAATCGGGCACATCCGGCCATAATGGGTCGGGTGAACGTCGCGCACTTCAAAGCCTGCACGCTCGCGGGTCAAACCGCCCGGCCCCAGTGCCGAAAGGCGACGCTTGTGCGTGACCTCGGAAAGCGGGTTCGTCTGATCCATGAACTGAGACAACTGCGAGGAGCCGAAGAATTCGCGCACAGCCGCGGCAGCGGGCTTGGCGTTGATCAGATCCTGCGGCATCACCGTGTCGATCTCGACCGACGACATACGCTCTTTGATCGCGCGCTCCATCCGCAGCAGACCGACGCGGTACTGGTTCTCCATCAACTCGCCGACCGAACGGACACGACGGTTTCCAAGGTGGTCGATATCGTCGATATCGCCCTTGCCGTCACGCAGTTCGCAAAGCGCCTTGATACAGGCCACGATATCCTCGCGGCGCAGGGTGCGCATCGTATCGGCAGCGTCCAGATTCAGGCGCATGTTCATCTTCACACGGCCAACAGCCGACAGATCGTAACGATCCGCGTCGAAGAACAGCGTATCGAACAGTGCGCTTGCGGCATCAACCGTGGGCGGCTCGCCGGGGCGCATGACACGGTAAATATCCATCAGCGCACCGTCGCGTCCGATGTTCTTGTCGGCGGTCATTGTGTTGCGGATGTAGGGGCCGACATTGATATTGTCGATGTCCAGAACCGGAATGTCGGTGATGCCGGCATCCATCAGTTCTTTCAACGAACCGCCTGTGATCTCGCCATCCTTGTCGCGTGTCAGGGTCAGCTCATCGCCAGCTTCGACATAGATCGCGCCGGTTTCCTCGTTGATGATGTCCTTGGCGACAAACTTGCCAAGGATTTGGTCGAACGGAACCAGAAGCTCGGTGACCTTGCCTTCGTCCTTGAGCTGTTTGACAGCGCGCGGTGTAATCTTTTTGGTGGCTTCGGCAATGATTTCGCCGGTCGCCGCATCTACAAGATCGAATGTCGGGCGGGTGCCGCGAACGCGATCGGGGAAAAACTTGGTGACCCAGCCCTGACCCGAGGACTTGGACTTGCTCAGCTTATAGTTCACGGTGTCGTAATAGGCATCCATGATCGCTTCCTGATCCAGACCCAGCGCATAAAGCAGGGTTGTCACAGGCAGCTTGCGACGGCGGTCAATCCGCGCAAACACAATGTCTTTGGCGTCGAATTCGAAATCCAGCCAGGAACCGCGATAGGGAATGATCCGGCAGGCGAACAGCAACTTGCCCGAGCTGTGCGTCTTGCCTTTGTCATGATCAAAGAACACACCCGGCGAGCGGTGCATTTGGGAAACGATCACGCGCTCGGTGCCGTTCACGACAAAGGTGCCGTTTGGTGTCATCAGGGGCATATCGCCCATGAACACGTCCTGCTCCTTGATATCCTTGACCGACTTCGCGCCGGTATCCTCGTCGACATCGAACACGATCAGACGCAGCGTCACCTTCAAAGGTGCCGCATAGGTCATATCGCGCTGCATGCATTCCTCGACATCATATTTCGGCTTTTCCAGTTCGTATTTCACGAATTCCAGCACGCTGGTTTCGTTGAAATCCTTGATCGGGAAGACCGACTGGAACACACCCATGATACCTTCGCCCTCGGCGGGCACAGGGCCATTGCCCGAGTTCAAAAACAGGTCATAGGAAGATTTCTGTACCTCGATGAGGTTCGGCATTTCCAGCACTTCGCGGATCTTGCCGTAATATCTGCGCAAACGTTTCTGGCCGAGGAATGTCGTCGCCATGATCGATGTCACCTTTCGTTTCTTTCCGGCTGCGCCTGTCGTCGGGCCACGACTGCACACCTCTTTGAAACAGGACTGTTCGGATCCATTCATGGCCTCTGTCCCACCAGAGGCCTCCCGATCCTTGAACCGCACCTTGGAAAAAGCTTCTCAGAAAGCCCTTGCCAAGACGGGTTCGGCTGGGCCCGGAAAACCGGACCCAGCCAGATATCTTGTCCGGGTTACCCCGGAACCGATTACTTCAGCTCGACGGTGGCGCCAGCTGCTTCCAGCTTTGCCTTGATGTCGTCGGCTTCGGCCTTCGAGACTTGCTCTTTCACAGCCTTGCCACCGGCATCGACCAGATCTTTGGCTTCTTTCAGGCCCAGACCGGTGATGGCGCGGACTTCCTTGATCACGTTGATCTTGGATGCGCCCGCGTCTTTCAGGATGACGTCGAATTCGGTCTGCTCTTCAGCAGAATCGGCTGCACCACCAGCGGCGGGGCCTGCCATCATCACTGCGCCGCCAGCGGCGGGCTCGATGCCGTACTCATCCTTCAGGATGGTTTTCAGTTCTTGTGCTTCGAGAAGCGTCAGACCAACGATCTCTTCTGCCAGTTTCTTCAGATCAGCCATTTTACTGTTTCCGTTCGTTTAAGATGTGTTCCAACGTGCAGGAATTTCCACACGCAGATCAAAAGGTTGCTTACGCGGCCGCCTTGTCCTCGATCGTGGACAGGATGGACGCGATATTCGAAGCAGGCGCGCCAATCGCACCGGCGATGTTGGCAGCAGGTGCGCCAATGCAGCCCACGATCGAAGCAATAAGCTCCTCGCGCGACGGCATTTTCGACACAGCTTCAACACCGGCCCGGTCCAGACCCGTGCTGCCCATTGCACCGCCAAGAATTTCGAATTTCTTGTTGTCCTTGGCGAAGTCCTCGGCCACCTTGGCTGCTGCCACGGGGTCCTCGGAGAAGGTCAGTACGGTCATACCCGTCAGAAGATTGGCGATGCTTTCGCAAGGCTTCCCCTCAAGGGCGATCTTGGCGAGCTTGTTCTTGGCGACGCGAACGGACCCACCCACTTTGCGCATACGCGCGCGCAGGTCCTGCATCTCGGCAACCGTGAGACCTGCGTAGTGGGAAACGACCACAACGCCAGAGCTTTCAAAGATCTGGCCGAGTTCCTCGACCACTTTCTCTTTTTGTGCTCTATCCACAGTTTCACTCCAAATTTGGGAGGGTATAACCCTCCGGCTCGTCTACGCCGGACAAAAGGTGCCCGGCTTTCGGGTCCTTACGGGTCTGGCCAAGCTCGCCTCGGGAACACAAGTGAACACCCGAAGAAATCTGGTCTTATCCCGTCTCGGGCAGGATTTATGGCCAGGCCACCCACCGTCTCGGACGAATCGATAGGCCGCCACGACAGGGTCGGGCGACCTAACGATCGGGTGTTTAGTGCGTTGAGCAGAGAATGTGAAGCCCTTCTTAGCATTTTCACGCGACGGCAAGGATCACACAGTCGTTTTGCCTGCGGTATCTTCCCAGTTGCGCATCACGGTCTTCAGCCGCGTGGTCGAGATATTCTCGGTCCGAGACAGATAGATCACGTCACAATGCGCGCTCAACTCGTCGAATTTTCCAGCCCAATCGTCACCCATCGCGAACACATCAGCGTTGAAACGATGGATATCCCCAACTTTCTGGTCCCAGCTATCCTCGGGGAAGACATCCGCAACATAGCGGCAGGCCATCAGGATCTCGGCGCGGTGCTCGAAGGGCATAACACAGGTCTTGCCCTTGATCCTGTTGAATTCATCCGAGGAGCAACCCACGATCAGCCTGTCACCCAATTCTGCCAGACGGCGCAGCAAGCGGACATGGCCCACATGGAACAGATCGAATGTGCCATAGGTCAAAACTACATTGTACTTGCTGGTCACTGGTAACATTCCTTCCTTATCATACACCCGTAGGGCCTTTTTGCCGAAGGCACGCCAAAATCACTTCAATCCTGCAAGGAAGGTTTTGAATTTTCTTTTAGCGGCATTCCACGGAAACTTGAAATAGGGGTCCGGTGTCCGCCACTCTGTTCCGTAATTATTGGCGAGCATTTTCTCGCTGTCGGCAGGGATATAATGCCCCGTCTTCGGGCATTTAGACAGCGGCAGCACGTCATCTCGTGTCAGGTCGCCGAACGTGTGGGGATAGACGAAAAACCGATCCCCCTCGAACCAAGCAGGGAAAAGGTCAAACTTGACGTCGCCATGTCCGGTCAGTTTGAAAATAGCATCGCTCATCATTTGCTCTTCAACCAGAATCCCCGCCTCGCGCATGGTTGATCGCAATGCCGACCATTCCTGCGCCGCCGTTTCCGCTGACTCCGCATGAAGAATGATCGCAAGGTCGATGTCATCGTCATGGTCGATCAAACGGCCATCGCGCACAACGCCAAGCAAGGTGCCCGAGTTCAAAAAAACCTCGTATCCCTGCCGTGTCAGAAAGCCCATATGCTCGCCGATCCTGTCCCAGATGGGACTGTGATCCATGTCGGCAAAGCTTTGGGGTCGAAAGCCGTGACTTGTCAGGCGCTCTTCACCCAAGCCGGACTTCAGCAAATCCTCGAACGCGACAAAGCGTTCAATCTCTCCTCGGCTGTCCCGAAAGTTCCGCAACTGTTTGATTGTACGAACGACAATTGCCGGACGGATTCTTCCGGCAATGCAAGTCGCAATTCTAGCCTCCAACCACTCCCCACGCATACGAGGGCTGGATAGAGATTTTAGCTCGGCAAAATAGCGGAACGCTTTGAAGTCGGTATCGTCGATCAACAACGCGTAAAGTGCAATCGCCCGTATTTCGAATACCCTGCGTTCTTTCTCGGACAGATCATCAACACGGCTGTTTTCTGTCATGGATAGACCAAGGGCTTTAGGCATGTCGCACTCTCAAAATATCAAATCCAAATCGCATTCCGTCGACGAGGTCCGCGTCGCTTGTCGCGATGTTAGAGAATCGTATCCGACTGACGAAACAAAAAGTGCAGCCAAACAAAAACGCCGGTCCTGAGACCGGCGTTTGTGCAACATTTCTATGACAGTATCGGCTTACTCGGCGTTAGCCGAAGCCAGATCGAGCGATACACCGGGTCCCATTGTCGAGGAAAGGGATACTTTCCGCAGATAGGCCCCCTTGGCGCCGGCCGGCTTGGCCTTGGCAACCGCATTCACAAAGGCGCGGATATTCTCGACCAACTTGGCTTCGTCGAAGGACACTTTGCCGACGCCCGCATGTACAACACCGGCCTTTTCGACCTTGAACTGCACTTCGCCGCCTTTCGCTGCCTGAACAGCAGTCGCGACATCCATGGTCACCGTGCCCACTTTGGGGTTCGGCATCAAGTTGCGCGGGCCAAGCACCTTACCCAAACGGCCCACAACGGGCATCATGTCAGGGGTTGCGATGCAGCGGTCGAATTCGATCTTGCCGGACAGGATGGTTTCCATCAGGTCCTCGGCGCCGACGATATCGGCACCAGCGGCAGTCGCCTCGTCGGCCTTCGCGCCACGGGCGAACACCGCAACGCGCACGTCTTTGCCTGTGCCGTTGGGCAGACCGACAACCCCACGAACCATCTGGTCGGCGTGACGCGGGTCAACACCAAGGTTCATCGCGATCTCGACGGTTTCGTCGAACTTGGCCGAGGCATTTGCCTTGATCAGCGCAACGGCTTCTTCAACGCTCAGGTTTTCCTTGCCGGCAACGGCTTCGCGCGCAGCGCGGGTACGTTTTCCAAACTTCGCCATTACTTCACCTCGATGCCCATAGAACGGGCAGAGCCCAGAATGATCTGCATAGCGCCTTCAACATCGTTGGCGTTCAGATCGACCATTTTCGCTTCGGCGATTTCTTTTACCTGTGCGACGGTCACGGTACCGGCGGTGGCGCGTCCGGGCGTCTTGGAACCGGACTGAACCTTAGCGGCTTTCTTCAGGTAATAGGACGCGGGCGGCGTCTTGATGTCCATCGTGAAAGACTTGTCCTGATAGTAGGAAATCACGACGGGAACAGGCGCACCGGGCTCCATTTCTGCTGTCTTGGCGTTGAAAGCCTTGCAGAATTCCATGATGTTAATGCCGCGCTGACCCAGAGCGGGACCGACGGGCGGGGATGGGTTGGCTTGCCCGGCTTTCACCTGAAGCTTGAGCTTGCCGATCAATTTCTTGGCCATCTGGCCTCTCCTTTGTTCCAACACCGCACTGACGCGTCAGGCGGTCTTTCGTGGCGTGGTCCGGTCCGACGGTCGCGACCGCCTCGCCTCCCACGATGTACACACTCAGATCTGCTTGGAGACCTGCGTGAATTCCAGTTCAACCGGAGTTTCCCGGCCGAAAATAGACACCGCGACCTTCAGCCGCTGGTTCGCCTCGTCGACTTCTTCGATCATGCCATCGAAATCCTCGAACGGACCATCGCTGACCTTGACCTTCTCGCCGATCTCGAAATGAATCAAGGTCCGCGGGCTTTCCTCGCCTTCCTGAACACGTCCAAGTATCGCCTGCACCTCGGCATCCCGCATCGGCATCGGACGGCCTTGCGGGCCAAGAAATCCGGTGACGCGGTTGATCGAGTTGATCAGGTGATAGCCTTTGTCGGACATTTCCATCCGCACCAGCACATAACCCGGCATAAAGCGACGCTCGGTCGTGACCTTTTTGCCGCGACGCACTTCGATCACTTCTTCTGTCGGCACCAGAACTTCTTCGATCTGGTCCTCAAGACCGCTCTCGATGACGGACTGTCTGATCTGTTCGGCAATCTTCTTCTCGAAGTTCGAGAGAACACTCACCGAATACCACCGCTTCGCCATCGCTGTTCCAGTCCTCAACTTCCGGCAGTGCCGGTATTTTCCTTACTGTCCAAGTGCTTCGCAGCCCTTGCCCGAAAACAAAAATCGGCGTGCAACACGAATCGCCGCACGCCATTTCCGGATCAGGCTTGTCCCCTACAAAGGAAACCGTCTGGATTCAAGGGCGAGCGGTGTATTTTGATCCGAAACCGGATCAGCCAAACATACCCAGAACGCTGCGCAGACCGAATTGAATTGTCAGATCCACCAGCGAAAAGAACAGCGCCGTCAGGGCCGCAAGAATAAAGACCATAACAGTGGTCAGCAAAACCTCGCGCCGGGTGGGCCATACCACCTTGGAAACTTCCGAGCGGACCTGCTGAATATACTGGATCGGATTGGTGCGTGCCATGGATGCGTCTTTTCTATCAGGATCAGCGGATCACATACGCGGGTCGTGTCCCAATTTCAAGGCCCGGCACGCGGCTGCGCCGGCATCATTCGCTTGCGTCGCTATTTTGCTTTCTGGTGGAATTGGCAGGGGCAGCAGGGTTCGAACCCGCGACCTACGGTTTTGGAGACCGTCGCTCTACCAGCTGAGCTATACCCCTAAGGCCGGAGCATCCGGATACGACGCAGCGGCTGCAATATCAAGGGCTAATCTTCGGCCTTATTACGCCCTTTAATGCCACTCCTGCAAGAAAGCGCCAAGCATCAGGGCTGCAAACTCCGGAGATTTATGTCCGGCATCACCGCTTTCCAAGGCACCCTCGATTGCATAGCGCGCATCGGTAAAGGCACCGTCCACTATCGTTTCATCCGGTTGCGCGATCAGCGTGATCCCGTCAGCCGCCAGAATATCCGCGAACACTCCCCAGATGCGGGCACGATCTTGTGCCTCGGCCTCAAGTGCGAAAGGATACAGGTCAATCGGCATCTTCGGCGCGGCGAAGTCCAGTATGCCCTTGGTCATCAAAGGAGCAGGCGCAAAGAAAACTTTCGTCTTGCCGCTACGTGCAAAACTGCGCGCAATCCTGAAGGCTCGGCATGATACAAGAAAATGCTGCGCGGCAGCCTGCATCACCGCCCCGCTGACCGCGCGTTTCGGGTCACGCAGGACATGGAGATAGGGCACCATGAATTCCGCCATCCGCAAGCGGGCGCCATAAAACAGGAAACCGTCGAAATCGTCTGCAACAAGCGAAAGCCGCCCAAGACCATTGACCCGCGCCACAATCTCGGCAGCTTCCTTGCTTTCGGGGCGGACCACGCCATCCTTGATGTCGATCTGCCGGAAAGCAGGACCTGCCGCCCCCCAAAACTCGACCGCCAGCCCATCCAATTCGACAAGTCCGGCGTTCAGCGCCTTGCGGATACTACCGATGTGACTGTCCCCGAAGATGCACAAACTGTCACGACGAGAGGTCACCCAACAATTCCTCTTCACATTTCACTTCGTTGAAGCCGGCCACGGCTGCCGCAGGCTTGCGCTTTTGACGTTTCTTTACCGGTCCGAAAACCCGCGCCTGATCCGCAAAAAAGTGCTGCATCACCGTTGCGACGCCTTGCGCCTCGACACTACGCATGTTGGGTGCGTAGAACATGCCGCGAAACACCGGATGCGTGATGATCTCGTATGACGGAAAATAGTCCACGAACTTCATTTCTGCCTCAAGCTGCCCTGCCACAGCGCGAAGAACGGATTTGGACAGCGTTGTTGCAGTCAGAACATGCCGGCGCGATGCTGTCGCGGTCAAGGGCACGGGCGACACTGTCAGTAATATCTTCAAACCCGGATTGTGGGCGCGCATCAGCTTGATCGCTGCCTGCATATCCCGCATCAACGGGCGAAACCCGCTATTGCGGAAGACATGCTTTTCAGGATCGAAACGACAGCCTGGCACTGTTCCGGGGCACAGCGCATATTCAAGCCCTGTTTTGGTATTCACCCAAGACTCCGTCAATCCTAGTGTGAAAACAAATACATTGGCAGTGGTCACGGCTTTACGCAGGGAGGCCAGCGTGCTGCTGCGCGCGGCCTGCAATTCGGCCAGCGAAGCGAAACCTTCAGGTTCGATCACAGGACGAAGAGGGTCGAAAAACCGCCCCCCCTCCTGCCATATTTCGTCAGGCAGGTCGCGGGACGCAAAGGTCAGTTCCAGCCATTGGAGCAACATCCGCGGTGTGTAAATATTACCTGTTCGGAAACTGAATATCCCGTAGTTGAAGCGGCGCGCATCCTCGGCACGCAAGAAAGGCGGAGCCGGCTCTGCATCAACCCAGTGATACCCGCGATCGGCCATAGCGCGCCCGATATGCTGCGCGAAACAACTCCCGGCGGTGACAATCCGGTCTTTCGGAACAATACGGAATTTCGGGGTCCAAAGCTCTGTCAGACCAAAGGGGCCTACATTGGCCACCCCGCTGCGCCAGAAGGAATTGGGCCCAAGCCCTGAATACGGATTCGCGGTCTCAACTGACACTGGATTCTCTTGGCACAACACGACCCGACTGGACGCACACCAAAACCTAGCAAAGCACGGGCTTGGCGGCAACAATACGATCCCCAAAAACAAGAAAGCCCCCTGATCAGGGGGCTTTTTGCAGATTCTTCCATCTTGGTCACATCGCTGAACGCGGCGGGACCAAACCCGAAGTGGTCTTTTACTTCAGAATTTTAGACACGACGCCCGCGCCGACGGTACGACCGCCTTCACGGAT
>NZ_JAINWI010000003.1 GCF_021021435.1 Seohaeicola saemankumensis | reverse complement strand
ATGTGACCGCCCCCCGACGGCATCAATGTGCCAAGGTGGGTTTGCGATGATCCACAAAGGAGGACGGTCATGTCGGAGATTATCACGGTCGGGCTCGACCTGGCGAAGAATGTGTTCCAAGCCCACGGGGCAGATGGGTCTGGGAAAGCGGTGCTTCGCAAGAAGCTGCGACGGGATCAGGTTCTTGAGTTTTTCGGACGGCTACCGTGCTGCGTCGTTGCGATGGAAGCCTGTGGTGGCGCCCATTTCTGGGGCCGGGAAATCGGCAAGCTTGGACATAAGGTGAGGCTCATCCCGCCCGCCTATGTGAAGCCCTTCGTGAAGCGTCAGAAAAACGATGCGGCCGATGCCGAAGCGATCTGTGAGGCTGCACTGCGCCCGACGATGCGGTTCGTGCCTGTGAAGAGCGAAGAGACGCAGGGCGCGGCTATGGTGTTTCGGGTGCGCGAGCTTCTGATCCGGCAGCGGACCCAGGCCATCAATGCACTTCGAGGGCATTTGAGCGAGTTCGGACAGGTCGTGCCACAAGGGGCGGCCAACGCGACGAAGTTGATTGCAATCATCGAAGATCCAGAATGCGATCTGCCCTCTGACGCCATCCCTACACTCAAGGTTCTGGTCGCGGCACTGGCGCAGTTGGAGGCAGAGATCGGCAAGCTCGATACTGAGATCGCCCGTCGTGCCAGAGAAAACGAATTGGCGCGGCGTCTGATGACGGTTCCGGGCATCGGCCCGCTGATCGCCACGGCCATAGCGACCCTTGCGCCGCCGCCCGAGACTTTCCGCAAGGCTCGGGATTTTGCGGCCTGGCTCGGGCTTACGCCACGACAACATTCCACTGGCGGCAAACAGCGGCTCGGAGCCACGACGAAGATGGGCGAACGGTCCCTGCGGCGGCTCCTGATCATCGGCGCTAACAGCGTCATCATCAAACGGCACACCCATGCTGCGGCCCAGCCAGGCACATGGCTGGGCGGGATGCTGTCACGCAAGCCACCAATGCTGGTGCGGGTGGCGCTGGCTAACAAGATGGCGCGGATCGTCTGGGCCCTGATGGCCCGCGGTGGCGTTTATCAGTCTCCGACCCCGGCGGCATAAGCCCGCTGTAGGTCGCGAGGACGTCGGAGCGTAAGAGGGCAAGGAGAAGTTTGGCGCAACAGTCGTGAGACGGGATCGGGAGAACCAGTGTGCAACAGAGTGCCATCGAGCACGCGGCTTTGATCTGGACCCGACCTTCGAACACCATACGGGCCCGCGGCATCTGGAACGCCGCATCATGAGGCCGGATACATGTCCGCACCCGATGACGCGCTAAAATAAGCTCTGAAGATTGCTCTTGCGCAAGGGGCGGTTATACATGTTGCACCATCCGTGACTCCCAGGTGTGGCGCACACCTCCGATGGTGTGCCGGTCGGACGGTAGAAGTTCGTGACTCCGCAGAGTCTTATTGACTGCCGCAGAATAGCTGCTCTTGCCACGATATCGAGCAAACCCGTTCGGATGCCGCCTGGCTGCTGCCAGTGCAACGCCGACGAGAGGCACGAGGCGCACAGCCGCAGGGTTCTTCACCTCGCGCCTATCGTCGCCCTCTTCGAGCTTGATACTCAGGTGCGGGATCTCATGATCCAGAACGAAGGCTGACGCCGGCAAATCGTAGATCTCGGACTGTCTGCATCCCGTCTCGATCGAGATCAGCAAGATGTCTCGCGCTTCGTCATTGAGAGTATCCAACGCGCCCGGTGCAAACCATTTTTCAACGATCCACTTGACAGGAATCTCCAGCTTGCGCTCGTCCCGCTTGTGCCGGTCCTTGATGAATACTTTGCGATAGGGCTCAGGAGGGTTGGGCCGCCCGATGCTTTCGTAGAACCGTCGCAGCATCCCGGCCATATTGGCAAAATCCTTGTTGGCAGTTTCGATGGATTGCCCCTCGGAAATGATGCGCTTGTTCCACCAGACCCTGTGCTGGAGGGATGCCGCGTGATCGACCTCGCGCACTTCCCTGTCTCCGCCAAGGACCGCAATCAGGTTGGCCACCGCGCGCTTCCGGGGATTGCGCCAAAGGCGCATCTGGTTGTCATTCTTGAACCTGTTTTCGTGCGTGGCAAACTGTTCGACCGTTTCCACGAGATCGGACAACATCACAGACACAGACTTCCCCCCTCCCAAGAGCGCCTGTGCCACCTCCACGCCGTCCTGGGGCTGCAAGGCCTCAACACGGGCCAGCAGATCACCCAGAGGCGCCTGCACGATGTCAGCCGCCGGTCGATAAGCAAAGCCCCTCGCCATAGCGACCCTTGCCGCTGCTTGCGCCGCCAGGACTTCACCGCCGCCCTGACGCACAGTCAGGCGATCCTCCAACTCGGAAATGATCCCGGCCTTGACGGCCGGCAGCAGTTCCTGCGCACGACGCAAGCTATCGGTTTCCAGACTGCGGTGCACTTCTTTGCGGGGTTCTACCTCTGCGAATCTTTTCGGGACACGCATCCGCAGATGCCAAGTCTTGCCACGCTTCACCAATCCGGTCATACGCTTTCTCCATCGACGATGGCCCATCGTGGCCGTCAAGCAGTGCTCCACATATTGCTACACATATTTGAAAAGTAGACAATCATGAGTTGCGGTAAATAACAGTTTTTATAAAGTTTTTATCGCAGCCTGTGACGGCTCGAATCCCTGTCTCTCCGCCAGAATTTCTTGACGCAATGGAAACGTCTGTAGCTGCGCGATGGCCTTAGGGTTGCGTATCTGCAGCGATATGATCGCGGGCGACGGACATGGATTTCAGGATCGCGTGTACCTGGTCGCCCGGTTCGAGGGCCAGTTGTTGCGCGGCGCGGCGGGTGATGCGGGCAAGGATGACATCCTCGCCAAGGGCCAACCGCACCATCATGGCTGGGCCATCGCCGGCCAGCAGTTCGACCACCCTGCCTACAAGAATGTTCTGGGCCGACAGCCCTTCGGGGCGGGCGCGGGACAGGATCACCTCATGCGCCATGATCCGTACCCGCACACGGGTGCCAGGGACCACATCAAGCCGCGGCAGCCATAGCGGGCCTGCGCTTGTGTGCAATGCGGTCATGCCATCCGCATCATGGCCCTTGACTACGGCACCCAGCATGGCGGCGGCCTCGCGGATGCCCATGGCATGCAGGGCCCTGGGATCGGCCATCACTGTGCCGGTCGGTCCTGCGGCCACCATGCCCCCGCCAGCGATCACCACCAGACGGTCCGCCAATAGCTGCGCCTCGTTCATGTCATGTGTCACCAGAACCACCGGCATTGCCAGATGGGCGCGCAAAGCGATGATCTCGGTATAGAGCCTGTCGCGCGTGGCGCGGTCCACCGCCGAGAAAGGCTCGTCCAGCAGCAGGGCATCGGGGCGCCGGGCCAAGGCGCGGGCCACGGCGACGCGCTGTTGCTGCCCCCCAGACAGTTCCGCCGGCTTGCGCCCTTCCAGCCCGTGCAGATTGACCAGTTCCAGCAGGCGCAATGCCTCGACCTTGCGCGCGGCACCTTGCAGATGGTCGATCGCGGCGGCCACGTTCTGTACTGCGGTCATATGGGGAAACAGCGCGTAGTTCTGGAAGACAACACCGACACGGCGGCGATGGACCGGCAGAGAGAAACCCGTCGCGCTGTCCAGCCAGAGTTGCCCCTGCACCGCGATCCGTGCCTTGTCGGGTTGCCAAAGCCCCGCGATGGTTCGCAGCATTGTCGTCTTGCCCGATCCGGAAGGACCGACCAGCGCCAGCAACTCGCCCGGTTCCACCTGAAAGGCGATGTCCAGCGGGATCGGCCCCTGCGCTTGCACAATCACATCGAGCGTCATTTCCGTTGCACTTTCATCCCAAACGCCTGCCGACGCGGGCGGAAAGCCAGTAGGTCAGTGTGATCGTGACCAGCGAAATCGCCACCAGAACCGCAGACATGATCGCGGCCCCGCTGTCGTCAAAGCCCTGCACACGATCATAGATGGCAATGGCGATGGTCTTGGTCTCGCCGGGTATGGAACCGCCGACCATCAGAACGATACCGAATTCGCCCAGCGTGTGCGCGAAGGTCAGCACCATCGCCGTTAACAGCCCTGGCCAGGCAAGGGGCAGTTCCACAGTCCACAGACTGCGCGACGGGGACATGCCGCAACAGGCGGCAGCCTCGCGCACCTCGACCGGAACCGATTCAAAGCCGCGTTGCGCGGGCTGGATCGCGAAGGGCAGATTGAAGATCACGCTGGCCAGCACCAGACCCTCGAAGCTGAACACAAGCGGTTCGCCGAACATGGTCTGCCAGAATTGCCCGACAGGTGATGCAGCCCCGAAGGAGACCAGCAGGTAGAAACCGAATACCGTGGGCGGCAACACAAGCGGCAACATGACCAGCGCCTCGACCAGCCCTTTTCCGGCAAACTTCCGATATGCCAGAACGCGCCCCATCAGGATCGACACCGGCAGCAGGATCACTACCGTCCATCCCGCCAGTTGCAGCGATAGCCAGAGGGCCGTCCAATCCATCGGTCAATAGCCTTCCGGCAAGGCAAAGCCGTAGGTTTTCAGGATTGCCCGCGCCGCGTCACCGTACATAAAATCGCGAAAGGCGATGGCCGTATTGCTGGCATCGGGCAACAGAACCATGCGCTGGCGCAAGGGGCCATGCGCTGTCTCGGGGATCAGCGCATAGGTGCCGCGGGGTGCGATATCGGCGGAAAGCATCAGGGAATAGGCGGTCAGACCGCCCTCGGCGTTGCCGGACAGGGCAAACTGGGCCGCTTGCGTGACGTTTTCCCCCAGAACCAGAAAGGGTTGCAGCGCCTTCCAAATGTCGCGCGCCTCAAGTGCCTGGCGCGCGCGGATACCGTAGGGCGCGTGATCGGGATTTGCGATGGCAAAGCGGCTGATCTGCCCCGCCTCAAGCATAGCCGCCACACCGTCAAGACCACGATCGGGCGCAAGCGGTGAACCATGCGGAGCAACAAGGACCAGACGGCCCACGGCATAGACATCGCCCTCATCTTCCACAAACCCGTCACGGTGCAGATCAAGGATAATGTCCTCATCCGCGGCGATAAACAGTTCAAAGGGGGCACCGCTGCGGATCTGACGGGCAAAGTTGCCGGACGATCCGAAAGAGAAGCGCAGATTTTGACCGGTTTCGCGCGTGAATACCGCAGCGATATCGGCCAACGCGAATTGCATGCTTGAGGCCGCAGCGATGACAGGGCCGGTTTTCGCCGGAGCCAAAGACGGAAAGAACACCGAAACCATGAGGAAAACAGCGCCTGCAAGCGCATTTCTGCTCCACAGCATGTAGCGTCCCCTTCCTTATGGTCCAGCGAACATATCGCATTGCCGCGTCAACGGTGGCAAGCGTTATTTCCGTTCCGATATATCCCTCAACATGCCCTGCATCGCATCCAGTCGTTTGGCCCCGGCCTCCGTTACGTCCTCCTCGAACGCGCGGTAGAGGGCCAGCGCCTCGCGACCGGCTTGGGTCAGAACCGCCCCGCCACCTCCCGGACCGCCTCTTGTGCTGTCCACCAGCGGATCACGGAACATCGCGTTCAGCATGCCGATCAACTGCCATGCGCGCTTGTAGCTCATCCCCATCTCGCGCCCTGCCGCAGCGATCGAGCCACAACGGTCAATCCGCTCCAGCAGCTCGGCCTTGCCGGGACCGATCATCTCGTCCTCGCCAAAGACGATGCGGATACGCAAACGGGGATGGGGCGGACGCGATGCTTTTGGTGACATGTCAGAAGAAGTGATGGATTTCCTGCCTTGCATCAAGCCTCAATCCTGCATGATGGCAGCAGGTCGGCGGCAGCGCGCCGTCTACTCACAACCGCAGAAACCGCCTGATCCGGCGCAAGAGCCGCTTTGCCCCTTTCCTGCGTCCCGAAGGGCGTTCGGGGTCCAGCAGGCTGTTTTCGGCCAGCATGGAATCCTGCGCCTCGCTGATAGCGGGCGGTACGAATTCAACCAGCGATCTGCCATCTGACAAAAGACTCTCAATCCCGCCGATCACGGACCCATCTGCCGCTTCGATTGCCCGTTCCACCGCGTCGATCTCGACGCCCAGATGTTCAGCCAGCAGATCGTGACGCAAATCAAGAATGGTTCGGGATTTAGCCGCAGCGTTCGCATCGGTCACACACACCTCGACCGACAGATCGCATTCGGTGTCAAAGCCCATTGACCGGTTATTGAGGTTGGACGAGCCGACCTTGAGGAATCGGTCATCGACGATCATCACCTTGGCATGCACATAGATCGCACGGCGTTTGGCCGTGACAGGATTGAACATCCGAAAGCGGTTCCGGTGGTCCGCCTTGCGGATCATGTCCAGCATCTTGGCCCGCGATGCCCCCATCACGGCCTCTTCCAGCCATCCATCGGCGGATTCAGGGTTGATGACTATGATTTCGGGGCTGTCATCCTCGCGCAGACGGGCCGTCAGCGCCTTGACCAGTTTGCGCGATGCGAAATACTGGCTTTCGATATAGATGCAGCGCTGCGCCGCTGCAATGGCGTCAAGATAGAGTGCCTCGATCTCGTAGATGCCCTCGCGGGTTTCATATTGCGGGGCGGTGCGGGACAGGGCCACCTGCATATCGCGCAGGTTGGGCTTCAATCCTTTCGGCCAGATCCCCGACAAGGGCGGCGGCGGCGCGATGTCCTCGCCTGTGGCACGGAACCAGCGTTCGCGGGCCAGTTCACCCAAGGCCTGCGCGGCCTCACCATCGACAGCGGTCGATACATCATGCCACGGTCCATATTTGCGCTTGGTCGTCGGCCTCTCGCGCAGCGGGTCATCATCCAGATGCGCCCGCGTATCCCAGCGGTCTGCCGTCATGTCGATCCCGCCACAAAAGGCCATCACGTCATCAATCACGATGATCTTCTGGTGATGCGCCGAACCTGCGGGATGGGCGCTGTCCAGCCGGAAACGAATACGCTTGTCGGTCATCCAGTCCAGCATCACCAAAGAGGTCGAGCCGCGTGCAATTCCGTTCAGCGCGCCCAGATCCCAGCGCAACACATAGATCCGCAGATCCGGACGTTTGTCGATCACCCATGACAGGAATTTGCCCAGCTTGTTGGGGTGGGGGGCATCATGAGAGGGGCGTTGCAACGGAATACGGGTGTCGAAATCCCAACCGATCAGGAAAACACTGTGACGCGCGTTCAGAATCGCTTCACGGACATGAGCGAAGTAATCCGCCGCATCCACGATCACGGCCAACCGCTCTGCCTGTGCGACACGCCAGCAGGTCTGGCCGGGCCGCAGAAGCGGCATCGGTTCTTCACCGTCCATAGATGTGTCTTTCCCCAAATCACCGACACCATTTCACGCAGTGCCGCGCCGACTGTGGGAGCATTGGCGGGGACAGGCAAGCGCGGCAAGGAAATTGAAGGGCTATCGGCAAGATTCGGTCAAAATGGGTGTCGCCACGGAAAAGCGCGGCTCTTGCGCTAAAAAAACCGGATTTCAGGCCTAGTGACAGGTCAGAACCGGCGTTTGACACCCCTGCAAGGGACCAAAAGTGATGCGACATCTCGGCAAAAGGGCTTTGAAAACCCATGATGCGCCGAAAGGCGACGTGCTGTGCAAGGATGCCGCGCGCCATGCCCGTTTGTTCGAAATGATCCGCCAGCAATCCCTTGCCGAGCGTGCCTTGCAGCGTCTGCACCTGCAAAGCCTGTCACAAGACCGTCCGCCCATGCCGACACCGTCCAGCCTCGGCGCCTCGTTCGAGCCTCAACCGGCTTCGGATGACATCCGCAACCCGTCACTGTCCTGATCGTCGTCCTGTTCGCGTTTGAAACCGGTAGCGACGACGAATTTCTCGGAACTATCGGCGCGAGACGCGGCGGGCTTTACGTTGACCACCTTCTTGAACCGCAGCTTGAGCAGCTTTTGCAACTCGCCCTCGGCGCCGCCTGCCAGAACCTTGGCCACGAATGTGCCGCCTTCCTCCAACACATCAAAGGCGAAATAGGCCGCCGCCTCACATAGCGCGATGATCCGCAAATGGTCGGTCTGCTTGTGACCGGATGCAGATGCCGCCATATCCGACATCACGACATCGGCGCGACCGCCCAGCCATGTTTTAACCTTCTCGTCGGCATCGTCTTCCAGAAAATCAAGCTGGTGGATTTCGCAACCCGCAATCGGTTCAACCTCTTGCAGATCGACGCCCAGGATGGTGCCAACGCGCTTGCCCTGTTTCTCGCCCAAGGCATTGACGCGCGTGACCGCCACCTGACACCAACCGCCGGGCGCGCAGCCCAGATCGACAACCCGCGCGCCGGGCACCAGAAAGCGGAACTTATCGTCCAGTTCCAGAATCTTGTAGGCTGCGCGCCCGCGAAATCCGTCCGCCTTGGCGCGTTTCACATAGGGATCGTTCAATTGCCGCTGCAGCCAGAGCGTCGAGCTCAACTTGCGGCCCCGCGCGGTCTTGACCTTGATCGTCAGGTCACGCTGGCCACGCCCCGATGTCGCCTTGGCAGCACCTGCCGGCTTGTTCTTCCCCGGCGCCTTCTGGCCGGGTGTTTTCTTCTTGTCGCTCATCGCCACTCCAGAAACAGGCGCATCCGCCCCTTCATCTTGCCCTCAATACTCAAAATCACAGCCCTGCGCCATGCGTGACCGGCGAAAGGGTCAGAATGGCCCATCCTCGAGCACCCCGTCCGCGCTCATCTGCGCGTAAAGCAGCCCCTCGCGCAGGCCCCGATCCGCGACGGACAGACGGTCTGTCGGCCACAACCGCAGCAAGGCTTGCAGGATCGCCGCCCCCGACATGATCAGCGCCTGCCGGTCCGTGCCAATGCGCGGATCGCGCCTGCGCCCCAGCGGGCCAAGGTTCAGATAGTTGCGGATGACCTTGTCGATCTGGTCCGAGGTCATTCGCAGCCCGTCCACCTTGGTCCGGTCGTATCGTTTCAGTCCCAGATGGCTGGCCGCGACGGTCGTGACTGTGCCCGATGTGCCTACGATCTGGAACCCCTCACGCTGCTGCTCGTCCTTGTAAGGGGCAAATTCGGCAAGGTTTTCCTCGAAATACCAGCTCATTAGCGCGAAACGCGCGGCATCATCCTCGACATCGCTGAACTGGTCGCGCAGCGTTGCCACGCCCAGCGGGACGGAGATCCAGTCAACCACCTTGGCCGCTGGAAAGGGGCTTTCGGGCGGGTGGAAACCGGCATGCAGCCGCATGATCGCGCGCGGGCGTTCACGGTGCGGGACCGAGGACAGATCAATCCAGACAAGCTCGGTCGATCCGCCGCCGATATCGACGACCAGCAACTGTTCGGTCTTGGTCGACACCAACGGCGCGCAGGAAATGACCGCCAGCCGCGCTTCTTCTTCGGTCTGGATGATCTCCAATTCAAGCCCGGTCTCGCGCTTGACCTGTTTGATGAACTCGCCGGCATTGCGGGCACGCCTGCAAGCTTCGGTCGCGACAAGGCGCATGCGCTTGACCTTGTGACGCTTCAATTTTTGCTGGCAGATCCGCATAGCCTGAATGGTTCGCGCCATCGAGGCGCGGCTCAGCAGGCCCGAGCCTTCCAAACCGGCCCCAAGCTGGACCGATTTCGAAAAACTGTCGACCACATGGAACTGGTTGCCCTTGGGTTGGGCAATCAGCATGCGGCAACTATTCGTGCCCAGATCCAGCGCGGCATAAAGCTGCGTTGTATCGGGCGGTATTGGCGCGGGGCTTTCGACCGCTTTCGGGAACGCGCCCGCACCTTCGGGACGCTTGGGCGTCATTGGATACGCCCTCCATTCGAGTTGGAACCAAGGTAGTGGGATCGCAGCTTGCGCGCAAGCCTCACGGATCGTTCAAGATGATCTTTAGGATTTTTCCGATCCCTGCCTGTGGTGCCATGCAACGCTTCCGGTGTAGATCATGCAGAGGTCGCAAGGCGCGGCCCATCTGTCGAAAATCGCCCCTTTGTCGCAAACGGGACGCAGTAGACAGGGCGAACCGAACAAGGGGAATCATGCAATGCCCGATGTGACCATCGTTTACTGGCGCGATATACCGGCACAGGTCATTGTTGGTCGTGGGCGCACAGGGGCAAAGCGGCAACTGGCCGAGCGCTTCGAGCAGGCCATTGACCGCGCTGCCATGAAGACCGGCGCGGCCGGCACGGATGACTATCTGGCCGAATGGCGCAAGTCCGATCCCTATCCGGTCGAGGGCGCATCGCCCTTGGAAATCGCCGAGCTTGAGGCCGCAAGGCTTGAGGCAGAATATGATCAGGACCGTATCAAAGCCCTGATCGCCAATAACGGATGGGCCGCTGCCTGATGGGCACGACCACGCCGCGCCTATGGGAGGCTGCGATGGCTTTGTTGAATTTTCGTAAACGTGATGACGGCTCCAGTCGGCATGACAGCCCCAGCGCGGCACAGATTGCCGATTTTCTGCAGGGTTACTCGATCGAGGTGATGCCGCGCACTGCCGAGAAAGTCGAGGATTTCCGTGCACTTCTGCCCCAAGGCACACGCGTCTACATCGCCCATATCGACGGCACCCCGATCGAGGACATGGTCGCAACCGCCCGCCGTCTGGCGCGTGACGGTTATTCTGTGATGCCGCATTTTCCGGCACGTATCATCAAGGACCGGGCCACACTGGCCGACTGGATCGCCCGTTACAAAGGCGAAGCGGATGTCGATCAGGCGCTGGTTCTGGGCGGTGGTGTCAGCACCCCCGCTGGCGATTTCGACAGCTCGATGCAATTGCTGGATACGGGGCTTTTCGACGGGTTCTCCCGTCTTCATGTCGCAGGCCATCCCGAGGGCAATCGCGATATCGACAGAGAAGGTGGCGACCGGATCGTGATGGAGGCGCTGCGCTGGAAACAGGCCTTTGCCAAGCGCACGAATGCAAAAATGGCGATTGCGACGCAATTCGCCTTTGACGCCAAGCCGATCATCGCATGGGCCGACCGTCTGCGCGCCGAAGGCATTGATCTGCCCATCCATATCGGCATTGCAGGACCTGCCAAGCTGCAAACCCTGATCAAGTTCGCCATCGCCTGCGGTGTTGGCCCGTCGCTGAAAGTGTTGCAAAAACGGGCGATGGATGTAACCAAGCTGCTGTTGCCCTATGAACCGAACGACGTTTTGGGAGATCTTGCAGCGCACAAGGCCGCGAACCCCGATTTCAACATCGAACATGTCCATTTTTTCCCGCTTGGCGGCATCTCGACCAACGCCAACTGGGCCATTCAACATGGCGGGCGCTCTGGTGTGCCCGCCGCACAGACCCAAGGATAAACCATGACCCGCACGATCATTGAATCCAAGACCAAGACCGCAATCATCGGCTTTGACCAGCCGTTCTGCGTGATCGGCGAGCGGATCAACCCCACGGGCCGCAAGAAGCTGGCAGCCGAGCTTGAGGCGGGCGATTTTTCGACCGTCGAAAAGGACGCGCTGGCGCAGGTTGCGGCAGGGGCTACGGTTCTGGATATCAATGCGGGCGTTGTCTACAACTCCAACCCCAACCCGAACGAGACCGAGCCGCCCCTGATGCGGAAAATGCTGGAACTGGTGCAGGGTCTGGTGGATGTGCCTCTCTGCATTGACAGCTCGGTGCCTGCCGCGCTTGAAGAAGGGCTGAAGGTCACCGAAGGCCGTCCGCTGCTGAATTCGGTCACAGGCGAGGAAGAGCGGCTGGAATTCGTGCTGCCTCTGGTCAAAAAGTATAATGTGCCGGTCGTGGCGATCTCGAACGATGACACAGGCATTTCGGAAGACCCCGATGTGCGTTTCGAGGTGGCCAAAAAGATTGTGCAGCGCGCCGCCGATTTCGGCATTCCCGCGCATGATATTGTTGTTGATCCGCTGGTGATGCCGATCGGCGCGATGGGAACGGCAGGGCTACAGGTTTTCGCACTGGTCCGTCGTCTGCGCGAGGAACTGGGTGTCAACACGACTTGTGGCGCGTCCAACATCAGCTTCGGCCTGCCCAACCGTCACGGCATCAACAACGCCTTTTTGCCGATGGCGATCACAGCGGGCATGACATCCGCGATCATGAACCCGATTGCTCTGCCGGTGCCGATGTCCAAAATCGAAGAAAAGAAACTGGCACTGGCTGCGGCTGGAATCATCGTGCCCGACGATATGGATCTGGAGCTTTTCTGCCAGTTATCGGGCCTTGGTTCGACCAAAACGCGCGCAGGCTCCGAGATGGAAGCAATCCGTGCCGCGAATTTCCTGATGAACAACGATCCTTCGGGCGGCGACTGGATCAGATTCAACCGCCCTCCCGCAGTCGAGGGCGATGGAAGCCGTGGCGGTCGCACAGGCGGGGGCCGCCGCCGTCGCGGATAATTCCCGTGATAATAAGTCAGAAACCGGCCCGAGGATCTGGCCGGTTGTTCGGTGCTAAAGAAGCGCGCCCAGCATCGTATGGGCCACAGGCATGGAAATGACGAGCGGACTGAAAAAGACCCAGATCAACCTGTCAGGTCTGGCAGCACGCACCTGATCGCAGCAGGCAGTATCCGATATGATGATCGCCTTCCACCAACACCGCGCGAGGATGACGCCTTTTTCGGCATGACAGTCTCGGTGCATCGGACCACGCAGACAGGCTTTATGCCTATTTCGGGATCACAGCAGAGCGCGTCGCAACCGATGCCGTTGACTTGCCGGGAAAACCGCCTGACACCCTGACGAGGCTATCCCAAACAGGCATAGACACGGGTTTCTATTCGCCGTTACCGTGTCCGGCGCAACCGTTCCGGACGGCTTTAGCTCATGCTGGCAACGTTCTTTGTCAAACGAACAAACTCCATTGCAAAACCCCAAGGGCGCAGCAGGTCTAGCACCCGCCCGCCTACACCAAGGCAATCCGGCCAAGCTGCACCCGCACAACGCAATCAAAAGGAATTCTGGCGGAGAGACAGGGATTCGAACCCTGGAGACGGTCTCCCGCCTACACACTTTCCAGGCGTGCGCCTTCGACCACTCGGCCACCTCTCCGTTAGCTGGCCTTCTATCCTTACCTGACCGATGAATGCAAGACCCCGAATGCTGCCGCTTTGAACAGATTTCACCTGTCCGGCCATGCAATCCGGCACAGGCATCCTGCTGGGCGTTGAGTCTTGCTACAGGATGCCACATAGTCATGGAAAAGCGCTGTTTCGCACCATATGTCTCTCATGCAGGGTGAAACCTGTCGTACAGATGATCACGAGGCCAATGCCACGCATGCACATAAAGCTATCCTCTTCCGAGGCGCATCAACCGCGCGCCGAACCTTCGGGTTCCGAAGACAGCCCGCTGATGCGTAGCGAGACCATCCAGTATTCGCGAATACAGACGACGGCGCTGATCATCATTGCCTTTGCAGTCGTATTATTCCTGCTGGTGCAGGCGCAATTCCTGCTGGTGTCGCTGGCCACGGCGATCGTGCTGTTCAGCCTGACCTCGGATGCGATCAACTCGATCGCGCGGATCAGGGTCGGGCCGTTCCGCATTCCCAACTGGCTGGCCAGTATCGCGGCGCTGCTGCTGATCTCGGCGGCGCTGCTGACGCTGACATCTATCATCCTGAGCCAGGTCAACACTGTGCTGTCCACAGCACTCGCCTACACCGAGCGCGCGCCCTTCGCGATTGCGGCGCTTTTCTCGTGGCTGGGCGAAGATATCGAAGCCTCGATCCTGAATACTGTCCGGACAGCCGATATTTCTGGCTATCTGCGCCAGCTCGCCGGACAGGCGGGCAATCTGTTGCAGGCTACCGTCCTGGTGATCCTGTTTGTCGGTTTCTTGTTCGCAGAGCGTATCTGGTTTGACACCAAGATGACGAATTTCTTTCGTGACGAGCAACAGGCGCAGCAAGTCGGGCGCATCATCGCCTCGATCATCCACCGCGTGAACTATTACCTTCTGGTCAAGACCGCCGTGAGTATCGTGACGGGGGTGATGGTGTTCGGCGTTTGCAAGCTGTTCTCGCTGGAACTGGCTGTCGCAATGGGCATTCTGACCTTCGTGTTGAACTATATTCCCAATATCGGTTCGATACTGGCCACGATTGTCGTGTCGCTGATCGCCTTTGTGCAGCTTGAAGACCCGTCGCTGACGCTGGCTATCTTCATCGCGGTCACGACGATCCAGTTTCTGAACGGCAATGTCATCGACCCGATGCTGATGGGCCATGCACTGCGGCTCTCGTCATTCGGGATCATCATCAACCTTGCCTTCTGGGCGGCTGTCTGGGGCATACCGGGGATGTTCCTGTCGGTACCGATCATGGTGGCGATCATGATTATCTGTAGCCATATTCCCGAATTGCGCGGTGTAGCGGTGCTGCTTTCGCGCGAGGGTCTGCCCGATACCGAAAGCGATCTGCCCGATTTTCCGCGCGGGATGGAAGAACCCGGGGCCACGGATACGATGCCTCATAGCCCCGCGCAGGGTGAAAGCCGTTCAGCCGCAGCAGGGGAATAGGCCCGCGCGGTCAACTGCGCGGGCGACCGGTCCGGTGCTGTGCCGCCGTCAGCTATCCAGCAACAGGGTTACCCGCCGGTTCTGGCGGCCTTTTTTCTCGAACTTGCCAAGGCTGACACGGCCGATTTCGGCGGTGCGGGCGACGTGGGTGCCGCCGCAGGGTTGCAGATCGACCTGATCCCCGCCCCGCCCGATCCGCACAAGGCGCACATGGCCCGACCCCATCGGCGGCATCACCGACATGGTTTTGACCAGACCGGGATTGGCCTCAAGGGCGGCATCCGTGATCCATTCATCCGTCACGGCCAGATCGCGGGCGATCAGCTCGTTCAACTCGGCTTCAAGGTCATCGCGGTCATCGGGTGCATCGGGCATGTCGAAATCCAGCCGTCCCTTGTCGGCGCTGATCGAGCCGCCTGTGACCGGCAAGGGGATCACGACGGATAGAAGATGCAGCGCGGTATGCACGCGCATGTGGCGGTGGCGGCGATCCCAGTCGAGGTCGGTCTGCACCAGCGCGCCCAAGGGCGGCATTGCCAAGGCCGGTTCAGCACCTGCCGGCATCAATACGATCCGGTCGCCTTCGCCCTTGCGCGTATCGGCCAGCACTATCTCGCCGCCCTCCCAGACCAGCTTGCCGCTGTCGCCGGGCTGTCCACCGCCATGCGGATAGAAGATGCTCCGGTCAAGGATCAGCCCGCCGGTGTCGGTATAGGCCAGCACGCGTCCCTCGCACTGCCTGAGATAGGCATCGGTGCGGAACAGTGGTTCTGTCATTTTATTTATCTCCCTCGCCGCCGGAGTTGTCTCCGGCATCGTCCATCTCGGCATCGCGTATCGTGTCGGATGGTGGCGTGATCTTGTCTTTGTGCGGTGCCGCCTGCCCTTCCCGCCTGTCCGTCATTGTCGCTGCAACGGGCATCTTGGCGGGGGTCTCTTCGCCGCGCAGGGCTTCGGGATTGCGTATCCATATGTCGCGCTGGGCAAAGGGAATCTCGATCCCCTCCTCGGCGAAACGCTTGGCGATCTGGTGATTGATCTCGGACTTGACCGAGAGCATCCAGTTCACATCGCGCAGAATGGCGCGGATTTCGAAATCGAGTGAATCCGCACCAAACCCCTGAAACACGATGCCCGGTGCCGGTTGTGCCAGCACCATCGGTTGCGCCTCGGCAATCTCCCGCAGGATGGTTTCGACGCGGCGCGTGTCGGTGCCATAAGCCACGCCGACACGCACGATCACGCGGCCCACGGTATTGCCGCGCGTGAAATTGGTAACCGTACCGCTGACCAGATCGGCATTCGGCACGATCACATCTGTCCGGTCGAACGTTTCAATCCGCGTCGAACGGACCGAAATATCGCGCACATAACCCTGCTGGCCACCAACCTCGATCCAGTCACCCTCGGAAATGGGGCGCTCGATCAGAAGGATGATTCCCGAGACAAAGTTCGACACGATGGTTTGCAGGCCGAAACCGATGCCCACAGAAAGCGCACCGGCGACAATGGCGATCGAGGACAGATCAATCCCCGCGCTGGTGATGGCGACCAAGGCGGCCACAAAGATACCGACATAGCCCAGCCCCACCACGATGGCATTCTGACCGCCGGGGTCAATTTTGGTCTTGGGCAGAACGGATGTCCGCAAAGCCCCCTGCACGACGCGCGTGAGGGCATAGCCAATCGTGAAAATCAGCACAAAGGCCAGAAAATCGGTCGGTGAAATCCGTGAACCACCGATGCTGAACCCCTCGCGGAAACGCGCCCAGACCTCGGTCAGATCGGCAATGCGCGCGCCCCAGATCAGCGCCAGCACAGGCAGTGCCAATACTGTCAGAAGGAAACCGATCAGCACAGGGATCAGCGCGTCGGTCTGACCGTCTGGCGCGTGGGTCACAAAAGCATAGGTGTCGCTGACCAGCTTTTGCAGGATCAGCACGACGCTGAGCATCGCAAGTGTCAGCACATAGGGGTAGATGAGGCCCTTGGCTGCCGCAGTATAGCCGATCGCCGCAGCAACAGATGCCACGACCGCAACCAGCATTGCCCCCTTGGACAGAAGCCTTACTGCGCGATCACGGTAACTGGGAATGGTGGTGTCATCATTCTGGATGGCCATCTGGCCTGTCAGAAACTGTCCCAGGCGGTAGAGCACAAGAGCGGTCAGCAAGATGACCGGAAAGCTGACGATTACAAGCGTTTCGTCGCTCAGATCCGCGATCTGGCTGAGCAATCCGATAAAGCCCTGTGCGACGATCAGAAAGGCCATTGCCGTGCTGTAATAGCGCGCTTCAGCGCGGCGTTCGGGCTGGACTGCAAGGGGTGGTTCGGACAAGCGGGCCGGAAACAGACGTCCGGCCAGCCAACGGGCCCCCAGCAGGATACCGCCCCAGACCGGAAAGACCTCGACGATTTCGGCGCCCGTCAGACCTACAAGTCCGGTGGCGAAAATCGCCTCGGTCAGTACGAAAATACCCGCAAGCGGTATGGCAACCTGTGTCAGGGATATCAGGAAGCCCCAGACATCCTTGCCACGGCTCCAACGGTCATAAAGACGTCCCCCCAGCCTGTTGGCCCAACGGCGGCCCCGCAGGATCAGGACAAGACCGATCGCGGTCAGCACCAGCGTGACCGGCAGGTTTTCAAGCGTGGCCTCGCGTTGTGCCGGATCGGCCCACGCCTCTGCCGTTTCCGTCGAGATCATGCCGCCCGCGACCGCCAGTTCCTGCGCCGCCCGCGGCCAGAGCGCCAGATTAAGCGGGGTGTGGCTACGGGTCAGCAAGGCGTCGGTCTGGCGTTCACGGATGATGCGGTCAATCTCGGCAACGATACCGCTTGCACGTGTATGGGCCTCTTCTGCGGCCAGAACGGGGGCGCGCAAACGGGCCAGTTGCTCGGTCAGTTCAGCTCTGCGCGCGGCGATGTCCTCAGGTTCGCTCCCGTTTTCGGGCACCGGTCCCAAGGCGTCGATCTGTGTTCGCAGGGTCGCGATACGCGGCGCATTGATGGATTGCGCCGACAGAAACGACTCGCGCCAGCCGACGATCTCGGCGCGCAAATCCTCCAGAACCGGTGTCGAGGCGCGTTGGGATTCAATCGCTGCTTCGGCGCGTTCCGCCGTATCCTCCCACACACCGTAATCCGGACCTGCGGCAGTATCCTCGGCCTGGGAAGATGATGTATCTGTCTGGGCTTGCGCCAGTTCTGGCAACGCAGCAGCCAGGCAGAGCACAGCCAACCACGCAAAGAAGACCGGCAAAATCCGGCAGGAGAATCTTCCAGACACGCGGGACGCTTTCGGAATCATGCCTCTTCGAATACGGACGGCACCACGCGTCCGACCTCCGTCAGCCAGTCAGGGACGGGCAGCTTCTTTTCTAGCAGGAATTCGGGATTGAACAGCTTGGACTGATAGCGCGTGCCATAGTCGCAAAGGATCGTCACGATCGTATGGCCTGGCCCCATCTCGCGGGCCATACGGACGGCCCCCGCAATATTGACCCCGGAAGATCCACCCAGACACAGACCCTCATCCGCCAGCAGATCAAAGACCAGCGGCAGCGCCTCTGCGTCGGGGATGTTATAGCTGAAATCGGGGGTGAAGCCTTCAAGGTTCGCGGTAATACGCCCCTGCCCGATCCCTTCCGTGATGGACTCGCCCGAGGATTTCAACTCTCCGGTGGTGTAGAAGGCATGCAGCGCCGCACCATCGGGATCGGCCAGACCGATCTTGACGCCTTTGGGCTGCAGGGCCATGCCGACCCCCGCCAGCGTGCCACCTGATCCGACCGCGCAGATAAAGCCATCAACCTTGCCGCCTGTCTGCTCCCAGATCTCGGGGCCGGTGGTTTCGATATGGGCCTGACGGTTGGCGGTATTGTCGAACTGGTTGGCCCAGATCACCCCATTGGGGTCTGTCTTGGCCAGCGCCTCGGCCAGACGACCGGAATAGCGGACATAATTGTTGGGGTTCTTGTAGGGCGCTGCGGGCACTTCAACCAGTTGTGCGCCCGCCAAGCGGATCATATCCTTTTTTTCCTGACTTTGGGTCTCGGGAATCACGATGACGGTCTTGAAACCCATCGAGGCCCCCACCAGCGCCAGACCGATGCCGGTATTGCCTGCCGTGCCCTCAACAATCGTGCCGCCGGGCTTGAGTAAGCCACGCGCCACGGCATCCTTGATGATGTAGAGTGCGGCGCGATCCTTGACCGACTGGCCGGGATTCATGAACTCTGCCTTGCCCAGAATCTCGCATCCTGTGGCCTCGCTGGCAGCTTTCAGCCGGATCAATGGTGTCTTGCCCACCGCATCTGCCAGATCCTGTGCTATCCGCATTGCCTGTCTCCCGTATTCCAGATCGAACGAGCGTCATGCCGCCCCAGATACTCACCAGATACCTAGTAGGCATCCGGCGGCAGAAACTCAAGGTGTGGCGCGCAGGCGGGCACGGTTGCGCGCAAGCCAGTGACCCGCCAAAATCAACGGTCCCACCGTCAGAAGATCACGGTCCAGCAGGTCCAGAAACTGCGCATATGGCAGGATATGACTGCGGATATCCTCGTCTTCGGAGGCAACGCCCCCCAGATCGTCGCTGCGGTCGGGCAGATCACAGATCCCGACAAAGATGTGAAAATACTCCGCTGTCGATCCGGGCGAGGGATAGTTGGTGCTGATGCGTTCCAAATGGCGGATGGTCAGGCCCGCCTCTTCCTGCGCCTCGCGCATGGCGGCGTCTTGTGGTGTCTCTCCGGGATCGACACGGCCTGCAACAGGTTCCAGCGGCCAGGGCACCAGATCGCCGCGCGCGTAGGGACCGGCGCGGAACTGCTCGATCACCAATACGCGGTCGCGCAGCGGATCATAGGGCAACAGAATCGCCGCATCAGAGGCCACAAAGACCGCGCGTTTGACGACGGGGCTCTGCCCGCCCTCGAACCGGCGAAAGTGCAGGTGATGCTCTTCAACCGCAAAAAAATCGGCATAGGGGCGGTCCAGCCGTTTGCTCGTGACATCGTCACGTGTCAGCCCGCTTTGTGGAAGTGCTGGATCGGCTGGCAGACCCGCCTGCCCTGCGGCCACTCGCGATGCGGCGCGCGCCATGATCATCGGATACATGCGGGCAATCACCTGTGCCGGAAAGCGCCCGAAAAAATCCATCATTTCGGACGCGGCGGCCATGTTGATCGCACTCCAACGCTGTTGCCACTCTGCCAGATCCCAAGGCGCGCCGGTTTGCCAAAGACCTGCATCGGGAAACCAGACCTGTGCCGCGCAAGGCCCTTGGGCTGTCTGCACCAAGACAGGGGCCAGATGGTAGCCGAAACCGCCCTCGTAATAATCAAGCCGTGCCATGTCCTGCGCATCAAGACCGGACAAGAGCACACCTGCGGCCTGCTGTTGCAGCGCAGGTTGCAGAACGGGAAAGGCTTGCCCCTCAGCCCAGAGGACCTGATGGTCTTGCAGGCTTGCCGCCTGTTGTTGCGAAGCCTTTACTGGATGTCCCAGAACCACCTCGAGCAATGGCACATGCCGCAGCGTGCCGTAGACAAAAAGCGCGGTCATCTGATCAGCGCCAATGCCGTGACGCGAACTCGGCCAGAATGGCGGCGACGACTCCGCCAAGAAACAACGTCCCCAAGACCGGAACGGTCGACATCGTGACCGCGAATTCAAGCCCGATACGTAACATGTCGGTCAGCGCCTCAAGCGGGCCATCGAAGCGCCGGCGCAAGGCAAGGCGCAGCATTTCGTTGCCCGATTGCACGAACAAGCCCCAGAAGATCAGCGCGGCCGCAGCGGTAAATCCGTGACCAATGGCGGGCGAGATACCGCGCCCGACCCTTTTGCCAATCACGATCCATCCCGTAGCAGCCCCCAGTGCGGCATTCACAAAGGAGAAATACCCGAAATCCTTATCCTCCGGCAGGAGCGGTTTGATCAGGTCGGACGCCAGATACCCCACGACAGCCAGAACAATGGCGGCAACAAGTCGAGGGGCTGTCAGCATCTATCCGGGCCTTGTGACTGTGATCTGCGTTACATCACAATTTCCGCTATGGAAGGTCGCAGCGCAAGACGTCAGATAGAAATTCCACATCCGGCGGAAACGATCGTCAAAGCCAAGTTCGGACACTTGATCCCATTTCTCGTTGAACGTGTCATACCAGCGGCGCAAGGTCTGGCTGTAGCTTTCGCCGAATTCGACCGAGCGGGAATAGGTCAGGCCAGCACGGTCGATTTCCTTCATAAGGGCCGAACGCGAGGGCAGCATGCCCCCTGGAAAGATATATTTCTGGATGAAGTCCACGCCGTTACGGTATATTTCAAAACGCTTTTCGTGGATCGTGATGATCTGTAGCGTCGCCGTCTTGCCGGGGCGTAACCGCTCGCGCACCGTGTCGAAATAGACGGGCCAGTATTTCTCGCCCACTGCCTCGAACATCTCGATACTGGCGATCCCGTCATAGATGCCCTTCTCGTCGCGGTAATCCTGTAGCTTGAAATCGACCATTCCTGAAAGACCTGCCTTTTCAATGCGGTCCACGGCATAGTTAAACTGCTCCTGCGAAATGGTGAGGCAAGTCACCCGCAACCCGCGTTCCTTGGCGGCATATTCGGCAAAACCACCCCAGCCGCAGCCGATTTCTAGAATATGATCCCCTGCCTGCGCGCCCATTTGGTCAACCATCGAGGCATATTTGGCGATCTGCGCCTTTTCCAGACTTTCCTGTCCGGTCTCGAACTTGGCGCTGGAATAGGTCATCGTGTCATCCAGCCACAGACTGTAGAAGTCGTTGCCCAGATCATAATGGTGGCTGATATTCTTGCGCGCCTGCTTTTTGGTGTTCGAGCGCAGGAAATGGCGCAGCTTTTCGAAAGCCCGGACAAAGACCATGCCGGGATAGCCGTCAAAGATCTCGTCGTTCTCGGCATGCATGACATCCATGAAGGCCATCAGGTCAGGTGTGCTCCACCAGCCGTCGAGATAGGCATCGGTGAAACCAAGATCCCCCTCGCGGATGAGGCGACCGAAGCAATCGGGATTGTGGATATGCAACTCTCCTACCGGACCGGGGTTCTTGCCCTCGGCGCGGAATATCCGCCCGTCCGGCAATACGATATCCAACCGCCCCTTGTTCAGGCGCTGCGCCACGGCAAAGCCGCGCGCGAAATAACGCGGCAGGTTGGTCTGGTTCTCGGTGCTTGTCAGGATCATCCGCATCTCCGTTGGGCGGTTATTCTTATTATACACGCGGGACGTAGCGCCCAAGTTTCCGTTTGCACAGAAAAAATCACCCTAGAACCCGCGATTTTCATAGGCTTCAAGCGCTGCCTTGCGCCCCTTATCCGCAGCGACGACCGGCGCGGGATAGGTATCATCCGCCGACAGCCCCCAATGCCTTGGCATCGCGTCAAAATACGCCATCGCAGTCTCCGAGGGATTCTTGCGCCCCTCGGCGATCCATTGCGCTACATAATCGCGCTTTGGATCGAATTTGTCGAGTTGTGTCACTGGATTGAACACGCGGAAATAAGGGGCCGCGTCCGGCCCCGACCCCGCCGCCCATTGCCAACCCATTGCATTGGATGCGGGATCCCAGTCAATCAGGCAGTCCTCGAACCATTTCTGGCCGATCCTCCAATGCGTTAGCAAATGCTTGGTCAAGTAGGAGGCCACGATCATCCGGCCACGGTTATGCATCCGTCCGGTCACATACATCTCGCGCATGGCGGCATCGACAAACTGGATTCCAGTGCGCCCCTGTTTCCATGCGACAACATGGGGATGGCCCTCATCCTCGTTCCAGCCGAAGCGATCCCAGTCGGGTTTCCAGTTGCTGTCCAGCAGATGCGGTGTGTGATACATCAGGTGATAGGCAAATTCACGCCAGACCAGTTCCTTGAGGAAGGTCTCGGCCCCCGGTTTGCCCTCGGCCAAGGCCCGCTGTCCGGCGTGCCAGCACTGGTGCGGGCTGATCTCGCCCAGAGCCAGGTTTTCCGACAAAAGCGAAGTGCCCGCCACATGCGGCTGGTCGCGGGTCCTGTCATAGCGCGCGATCCAAGTGTCGATAAAAGCACCCAGGCGCTCTTGTGCTGCCTGCTCTCCCAGCCTGACATGCGGTCGCACAACCGCTGCCCCCCGGTTCATCGCGGCCCCGAGTTGCCAGTCTTCCAGCCTGTCAGAGGCGGGCCATGTCTGGGGGGGCGGAATTCGCGTTGGCGCCGTCAGCGGAGTTTCGACATCGCGCCCCTTCACCGCGTTCCACATCGGTGTGTAGACGCGGTAGAAACCGCCGGTTTTGGTCTCTACCGTCCAGGGTTCGAACATCAGGTGGCCGCAAAAGCTGCGCGCATCGGTTCCGTCCTGCCGCAACGCATCCTTGACGGTGCTGTCACGCGCCTGCGCTTGCGGATCGTAAAGGCGCGACCAGAACACCGCACCTGCGCCGGTCTCGCGGATCAGGTCACGTAGCACCTCAAGCGCAGGCCCGCGCCGCAGGATCAGCTTGCTGCCCTTTGTCTCAAGCGCCTTGCTGATCGCCCCAAGCCCAAGGCCAAGCCGCCATTTGGGGGCTGCCCCCAAACCGGCCACGCTATCATCATGGATAAAGACAGGGATCACGGCGCCCTTGCGTGCAACCGCCGCGCAAAGCGCAGGATGATCGGTCAGCCGCAAATCGCGCCTGAGCCAGAGAAGGGTCACAGATCGGTTTGACACGCTGCCGCCTTGGTTCTTGTTTTGTGTAGGTTACGTAGCGGGGGCTTGATCGGATTAAAGAATTTCATCCAGCGCGGTCATCAGACGGTCAATATCGCCTTGTGCCGTGTAATGCACAAAACTCAGGCGCAAGACACCGCGCGCACTGTCCACACCCATACCCTGCAAGGCCCGTCCGGCATAGAAGTCGCCGCCGCCCGCCATGATGCCCAGTGGGGCCAGACGTGCGGCCAGATCGCGGCCTGCGTGACGTGTTTCGATGGCGACTGTGGGCGCGCGTTCGGCTGCCTGACGCGGCCCCAGTAGCCGTACCGAGTTCTTCGATCCCAGATGATCCAGCAACGGTTGCAAGAGCTTCACCTCATGGGCGCGCATCATATCATGCACGCCGCTTGCCCGCGCGGCGGGGGGGCCGCCCAAGCCGTGATGACCGGCCAGCGCGTCGATATAGTCGGCCATCCCCGCACAAGCCGCGATCTGCGCATGATCAGGACCTGCAGGGGTGAAACGTTTGTAGAGAGTATCGCCGTTGAACCCGTGCCCCTGATTGGGCAATTGCTGCCCCAGCGCACGGCGGATCACCATCAGACCCTGATGCGGACCATAGGTTTTATAGGCCGAGAACAGATAGATATCCGGCCCCATCAGCCCGACATCAGGAAAACCGTGCGGCGCATAGCTGACGCCGTCGACACAGACAAAGGCTCCGGCGGCATGGGCCATCGCGGTGATCTCGACGACCGGATTGATCTCGCCGATGACGTTGGAGCAATGGGGAAAACAGACCAGCCTGACGGACTCGTCCAGCAGGTTTTCCAGATCCTCGGGGTTCAGGTGGCCGGTTTCAGGATCATGTCGCCATTCACGGATCTCAATCCCGTCATCGGCCAGACGTCGCCACGGACCGGAATTCGCCTCGTGATCCTGATTGGTCACGATGATCGCCTCGCCCGGTTTCATCCATTGCCGGAAGGCCTGCGCCAGAACATAGGTATTGGCGGTGGTCGAAGGCCCGAAGGACAGTTCGTCCGGTTCGACGCCGAGCATGGCCGACAGGCGGCTGCGCGCCTCGTCCATTTCCGCGCCCCCCAGTCGGCTCGCCGCGTAGGGGCCATAGGGTTGCACCTTGCGTTCAGTATAGAACCGCGTCAGCCGGTCGATCACGGCGCCACAGGTGTAAGAGCCGCCCGCGTTCTCGAAAAAGCTTTGACCTTGCAGGCTGTCGACCGCAAAAGCCGGAAATTGCGCGCGCACGAAATCGACATCAAGTGTCATGGCTGTCCCCGTTGTTTTAGCAAGGACTGTGATGATCCCGCCGCACGGCGTCAAGCACCGGCGCGGCGGGACGCAGGGTCAACGCTCAGGCATTCACATCCACCACGACACGCCCGCGCACCTGCCCTTGCAGGATATCGGCGCCGAGTTCCGGCAGATCGGACAGCGTGGCGGGTTGGATCATCGCTTCCAGCTTGTCCATCGGCAGATCACGGGCAATCCGCTCCCATGCCCGCAGGCGGTTGTTATAGGGCTGCATGACGCTGTCGATCCCGAGCAGGTTCACGCCGCGCAGCAGGAATGGCACCACCGTCGCGGGCAATGACGCGCCACCCGCCAGTCCCACAGCCGCAACCGATGCACCGTATTTCATCTGCCCCAGCACCCGCGCCAGCATCGGGCCACCCACGGCATCGACGCAGCCGGTCCAGGTTTCGGATTCCAATGGACGCTTGACGGTCTCGGCCAGCTCCTCGCGCGGAACGATCCGCGTTGCGCCCAAGCCGCGCAGGTAATCCCCGGTTTCGGGGCGTCCAGTGACGGCTGCCACCTCGTGCCCCAGCGCCGCAAGGATCGCGACCGCGACAGATCCCACACCGCCCGCAGCGCCTGTGACCAACACCTCGCCGTGCCCCGGTTTCAACCCGTGATCTTCCAGCGCCATGACCGCCAGCATTGCGGTAAAGCCAGCCGTGCCCACGGCCATGGCCTGACGCGTGCTCAGGCCTTGCGGCAAGGGCACCAGCCAGTCGGCGCGCACGCGGGCTTTCTGGGAATAACCGCCCCAATGCGCCTCTCCGACACGCCAGCCGGTCAGCACCACCTTGTCACCGGCGTTGTAGCGCGGGTCACTGGATGTCTCGACCGTGCCGGCAAAGTCGATACCGGGCACATGTGGATAGTTCCGCACCAGCCCGCCACCCGGCCCGATGCACAGCCCGTCCTTGTAGTTGACCGTCGAATATTCGACCGCCACTGTTACCTCGGCATCGGGCAGGTCTGCCTCGCCAAGCTGTTTGACAGCGGCGCTGGTCTTGCCGTCCTCGTCCTTCTCAACAACCAATGCCTTGAACATGGCGCTTGCTCCTTCTGTTGTCAGGCCGGGGATCAGCCCCTGCCTTCATCTTGCGTCAATTACTCAAAAACGCCCTGTCAAAGCCAAGGGCCGTCCTGTGGCATGAAGAACAGATCCGACACGGGAGCCTTAGCACCGGCGGCTGTCAGCATAGCATGGATCTGCCCGCGATGATGTGTTTGGTGGTTGAACATATGCGCCACCAATGCCCCGACAGGACGGGTCACATCCTGTTTCATGAAACCCGAATACCATGTCAGATCTCCCACCAGATCCAGCGCCTGCAACTTTTCGGCCCAGAGCAGGATGCGCCCGTCCATACGGAAGCGTTCTGCACTCCATACGGCATAGGTTGGTGTGATCGTGGTACTGGCCTCGATCCCGTCCGCGGGTGGTTCCTGCCGCTGGAAACGCGCCATCCACATGCGATCCCCCCAGAGAATGTGGTTCGCGGTTGCAATGATCGAGCCGAAAAACGCCCCGCGTTCCGCCCGCAGCGCGTCATCCGGCAGGGATTCCATCGCCGCTTTCATCTGGCGGTTCTGCCACGCATTGTAGCGCGCCATTGTCAGAACGTATCCGGGGTTGATCATCGCTTGCCTCCCTGCCCCTCGATCAGCGGGGTCCGTGCCAATCGATCTGGCAGATTTCCGCGCTGCGCCCGTCGAAATCCCATACACGGCCAAAGGCGCGCACACGGCCCTTTGTGGCCGTGGCCACGGTGATATCCGGCCCCATCCAGTATTCGGTATTGGTCACGACGATCTCCTGATCGGGGTCTTTGCCTGCGACCGGCACAACTTCGCCGTGGATCGCCTTGCCCACCATCAGGCGGCGGGTCTTGCCCTCGGTTTCGAAGATCACGGGCGCGCGCTCGGCCCCCAGAAACTCGCTGACCAGAACTTTGAACAGGCCCGTCGTGCCGCGTGCAGCACCCGAGAAAATGTTGACCAGCCCCTCGTAGGCGGCGTCCGAGGCGCGCTCGTCGATGTAAGCCGCCGCTTTCCAGTTGCCGCGCGCCATCAGGCCGGGGATTTCCAGCAAAAGCCCGACATTGAGGCCCGAGATATCCTCGTCACCGTAATGGCCCTCGTCGATGCGGATGCCCGACCATGCCTGACAATAGCCCTCTGTGGGCGCGTGTTTACCCAGACTGACGACGCAGGGGCAAAATACTGTGCAGTTGCAGTTCAGGATCAGCTCGCCCTTGATCGCCCAAGGGACTGTTCCGACTGCGTTTTGATCCAAAGCCATGTTTTTCTCTCTCCCTTAGATGGCGCGCAGCGCCAGAATTATTGCAGACAGGACCAGCGCCGCACCCAGTGGCCGTGTCAGGATACGCCCGTATTGCGGCAGTTTCTCGATCACCATGATCAGGGTGGCCAGCCCCATAAAGGCGATGTTCATCACACCGCCCACGAAGGCCAGAAGCATCAAGGCCCAGCAGCAGCCCAAACAGACCAGACCAAGGCGCAATCCGTTGCGCAGCGGTCCTTCCTCCCAATGGGCCATGAAAAACGTAAGCGGTGCGCGGCATTTGCTCAGGCAGGCCTCTTTCACCGGCGAAAACTGGTAGAGCCCCGCTAGCAGCAACAGCCCCGCTGACAGCCCAAGGGACAGGCTGTCGCCAAAGGCACTGACCAGTCCGGCGCTGAACAGCGCCATTTGCAGCCCTGCTGCCAGCACGGAAAAGCCCAGCCAGACGGCCATGTAGCCCGATACCAGCGCGCCAAAGCGGGTTTGCGTGCTGCGCCCCAGATCGTCATAGGTGGCGAATGCGGGCAGCGCCGTGGGTGCCATCATCGCCGCCGCCATCAAGGCCCACATCAAAGTGACACGGCCAAATCCGGCCGCATCCGGCGTCACGGTGCACAGGCTTTCCCAGAATGCCGCGCCGAACATCCGCGCCGAGGCACGCAGGTCGGCAGGTAGGGCCATCGCATAAAGGACAATCCATGCGCTAACGATCAGTGCGAACAGCGCCAACCAATGCGGCGCGCCCATTGCTCTGATCCGGTCTGACAGCATGTTCTCCCCCAAGCATGAAAGGGCGACTCGCTTCGTCGCCTTCCGCTTGCAATTAAATTGTCAGACAATTAGCTTCCTCGTAAACCCCCAATTGTCAGACATATGAAACTTGACCCCGCCAGCGCCAAAGACCTCTCCGCCCAGATTGCCGCGGCAATCGGGGATGAGATCGTATCTGGCAAGCTGATCGTGGATGCGCGCCTGCCCTCCGAGGCGGAACTGGCCGAGCATTTTCAGGTGTCGCGCCCGACCGTGCGCGAGGCGCTCAAGCGCCTTGCCGCGCAGTCGCTGATCCGCACACAACGCGGCGCGACCGGCGGTGCCTTTGTGAACCGGTTATCGTTCGAACAGGCTTACGGGCAGCAAATCACGACCTCGACCCTGCTTTTGTCGATGAACGCGGTCAGTTTCGATGTCGCCTGCGAGGCGCGCTATGCGCTGGAACGGGCCTGTGCCCCTTTATGCGCGGCCCGGCGTGGAGAGGCCCATCTGGACCGGATGCGTACCGAGATTGCTGTGCAATCGGATCCTGCCCTGTCGGACGAGGATTTCTGCGCCTCGGACGTGGCCTTTCACCGCGCGCTTGTAGATGGGGCGGGCAATCCGGTGCTGTCCTATCATCTGGCAGGTGCGGTCGAGGCAATGCAGCCCCTGATGAACATGATCACCTTTACCGCGCGGTCCCGCAGCGCGATCATCGACTTGCACAGCCGTATCGCCGGTGCGATCGCAGCGCAGGATGCCGCCGCCGCTGATGCGGCCCTCAGCGAGTTGGCCGAGTATACGCTGGGCCTTGGCCGCGATGTGATGGCCGCGCGGCAGTCCCGCGCGCGGGACTGATAGCATCTGCTGCATTTGACCCCTTCAAATGCGCTGCGCCCTGCCCTATATTCAACCTGTCTGGCAACAGACTATGGACATAAACGCGCTCGTAATACGCGGATCGGACCCGGGGGCGGTACCCGGCAGCTCCACCAAAACCCGTTCATTTGGCGGCAATGGGGCTGAAACAGGATCGACGAACGTCTAAAGGGGTTATGCTTTGTCTCGGTGAGGTACCACCGTTATCGGTCCGAAAAGTACAATTGCAAATGACAATCGTGCTCCGGTAGCAATGGCCGCGTAAGCGGTCGGCGATATCGAAACTTAAGCCCTTAGGCTTAGCAGCTTAAGGCGGGGTTCGCAGGCACCTGGCAACAGAAGCCTGCACTTTCTCCTCCATTCGCACCATCATGGCCGCTTTGTCTGCGACATACGCCTGTTACGACGGTAACACGGGTCTGGTCTTGCGGTTGGCAGGCGTTACTCTATGCGCTGCCGCACAGGACAAGGAACCAGCACAGATGCGTGACGCCCCCAGCCATAGCGACCTGATCCGTGTCTTTGGACGAATCGGGTTGCTGTCCTTCGGTGGCCCCGCAGCACAGATCGCCCTGATGCAGCGCGAACTGGTCGAGGAGCGCAACTGGCTGGACCAGCCGACATTCCTGCGCGCGTTGTCGTTTTGCATGCTCTTGCCCGGCCCCGAGGCGATGCAATTGGCCACCTATACCGGATGGCGACTGCGCGGCACTTTGGGAGGGCTGATCGCGGGCGGGCTGTTCGTGCTGCCCGGCGCGCTGGTGATCTTTGCACTGGCGCTGGCCTATGCCAGCTACGGCCAGTTACCGGTTGTCCAGGCGCTGTTTCTGGGGATCAAGGCCGCTGTTGTCGTGATCGTTCTGATGGCGTTGCGCGGGCTGGCCGCGCGGGCCCTGCGCGGACGGGCGGATATGGTTATCGCAGCGTTGTCTTTTGCGGGCATATTCCTGTTGCAACTGCCCTTCCCGCTCATCATCGCGCTCGCTGCCCTGTGGGGTTTTGCAAACAGCGCATCCGATGCAGCGCCAATGGCTGTGCCCGCGAAGGTTCCGCTGCGCCGGACGCTGGCCACGGCATCTGTCTGGCTGGTTATCTGGCTGGTGCCCCTCGCCCTGCTGCTGGTGTTCGAGCGCGGTTTGCTGGCCGATCTGGGGCTGTTCTTCTCGACTCTGGCAATCGTCACCTTTGGCGGGGCTTATGCGGTGCTCGCCTATATGACCCAAGCGGTCGTCACCGATTTCGGCTGGTTAAGCACCGCGCAGATGATTGATGCGCTGGGTCTGGCCGAAACCACACCCGGCCCGCTCATTCTGGTCACGCAGTTTGTGGGTGTTCTGACAGGCATCGCCCAAAGCGGGCCGCTGATGGGCGTCATTGCAGGGATCGTGACCCTGTGGATGACCTTTACGCCCTGCTTTTTATGGATATTTACCGGTGCCCCCTATATCGACGCGCTGTCGCATCGCCCGCGGTTGCGCGGTGCTCTGGCCAGCATCACGGCTGCCGTCGTGGGGGTGATCCTCAACCTTTCGTTGTGGTTTGCCCTGCATGTAATCTTTGCCGCTGTGAACACCACGCGGTTCGGGCCTATGCCGGTCTGGGACAGTTTCCAATGGCAGGCCGCCGCCCTGACAGTGCTTGCCCTATTGATGCATCTGCGGCTTGCACTGCCCCTGCCCGCTTTTCTGGCGGTGATGGCCGTGGCGGGTTTCGCCCTCAGTCAGGCAGGTTTCTGACGGCCCTCTTGTCCTTGGGGGATTTTTTGCGCACCTGTCTTTTGTTTTATCCCGAATCCCCTATGCTGGCTACGTAGGTCCAAGGGAAACGATATGTCGCGCAACATTGATTACGGCAATCTGATGCATCGTGCGATGCGTAGCCTGATTCAGGAAGTCTTGCAGGATGTCGCGGCGCATGGCTTGCCCGGCGCGCATCATTTCTTCATCACCTTCGACACAACCCATCCGCAAGCCAAGCTGGCGGATTGGCTGCGCGACCGGTACCCGTCGGAAATGACGGTGGTGATGCAGCACTGGTATGACAATCTGGATGTGCAGGATGACGGTTTCTCGGTCTCGCTGAATTTTGGCGAAAACCCGGAGCCGCTTTATATCCCTTATGACGCGATCAAGACTTTCGTGGACCCTTCCGTTGAATTTGGCCTGCGCTTTGAGACCCATAGCCGCGAGGACGAGGAGGAAGACGAGGATGATGACGGCGATGACGATGATCCGCGCGACCCTTCCGGCGGTCACAAGGAAGCCGAAGTCGTGCGTCTGGATACCTTCCGCAAATAAGCTCAAACCACTGCGTTTTTCCGGCTTCTATGCGGTATGCGAAAGCATACAATATTGATCTTGTCGCCCGTTCCGGTATGAGGGGCGCAAATCCACCGCAAAGGGCAAGGCCATGACCAATATCCGCGTAGAGACCGACAGCTTCGGCCCTCTGGACGTTCCAGCCGACAAATACTGGGGCGCGCAGACGCAACGCTCTATCCAGAACTTCCCCATCGGCTGGGAACGCCAGCCCATCGCCATCGTGCGCGCGCTGGGCGTGATCAAGAAAGCCGCTGCCATCGTCAATGAAAGTTTCGGTGATCTGGATGCAAACCTGTCCAAAGCAATCCAGCAAGCCGCGACCGAGGTGATCGAGGGCAAGTTCGACGACAACTTTCCGCTTGTCGTCTGGCAGACCGGATCGGGCACACAGTCAAACATGAACGCGAACGAAGTGATCTCGAACCGCGCGATCGAGATCATGGGCGGCGTTATGGGATCGAAATCCCCTGTCCACCCGAACGACCATTGCAATATGGGCCAGTCATCCAACGACACTTTCCCGACCGCGATGCATGTCGCCATCGGCATGATGGCGCGTGACACGCTGTTGCCAGGTCTGCGCAAACTCCACGCCGCACTGGTTGCGAAATCTGATGAATTCAAGGATATCATCAAGATCGGCCGCACCCATACGCAGGATGCGACCCCGCTCACGCTGGGGCAGGAATTCGGCGGCTATGCCCATCAGGTGAAAAAGGGAATTGAACGGGTCGAGGCTTGCCTGCCCGATATCTATGAACTGGCACAGGGTGGTACGGCTGTTGGCACCGGATTGAACACGCGGGTCGGTTTTGCTGAAAAGGTTGCAGCGGAAATCGCGGGTATTACCGGCCTGCCCTTCGTTACGGCCCCCAACAAGTTCGAGGCGCTGGCCGCCCATGACGCGATGGTCATGTTCTCGGGCGCGCTGAAAACCGTGGCGGGATCGTTGTTCAAGATCGCCAATGACATGCGCCTTCTGGGGTCCGGCCCGCGGTCCGGTCTGGGCGAGTTGATTCTGCCCGAAAACGAGCCGGGATCGTCGATCATGCCTGGGAAGGTCAACCCGACGCAGGCCGAGGCGCTGACCATGGTCTGCGCGCATGTGATGGGCAATGACGCCGCCGTTGGCTTTGCCGGATCGCAAGGCCATTTCGAATTGAACGTCTATAACCCAATGATGTCCTATAACGTGCTGCAAAGCATGCAGCTTCTGGGCGATGCGGCGGGATCGTTTACAGATAACATGGTGGTAGGCACGCAAGCCAATGTGGTGCGGATCGACAAGCTGATGAAAGAATCGCTGATGCTGGTCACCGCACTTGCGCCCACGATCGGCTATGACAATGCCACCAAGGTCGCCAAGACCGCGCATAAGAACGGCACGACGCTGAAGGAAGAAGCCATCGCGCTGGGTCTTGTGGACGCGGAGACATTTGACCGCGTGGTGCGCCCCGAAGACATGATCGGACCCAAGGGGTGAGCACACCGGTCAGTCTGAACCGTGTACGAAAAGACAAGGCGCGGGCCGAAGCCAAGGCCCGCGCAGACGAGAACGCCGTGAAATTCGGGCGCAGCAAGGCTGACAAAGATCTTGAGAAAGCCAAAGCCGCACAGATGCAGCGCGTGCTGGACGCGCATCGCAAGGCCCCATGACAGGCGGTCCCGTCAAACATTCCCTGACATTACGCGGTCACCGCACCAGTGTCACCCTCGAGCCCGACTTCTGGCAGGCACTTCGAGATATTGCGACAAGTAAAGACATTCCAATCAATGTCTTGGCGGCGCAAATTGATGAATCGCGCGAGGCTGATATCGGGCTTGCCTCGGCCATCCGCGTCTATGTCCTGCGCCATTACCGTGCGGCGTCACATCACAGTTGATCGCGTGGGGTGATCTGCAACCAGATACCCTCCTTCGCCCGTACCGTCAGATGCGCGACAGGCACCGGCACACGCTCCGCCACCGCTTTGAACCGGAAGGCGCGCACCAGCATCGACAGGATCAACGGCCCCTCGACCATCGCAAAGCCCGCGCCTGTGCACACCCTTGCGCCGGTCGAGAACGGGATGAACGCCTCGCGCAGGCAGCCCTTGCCATTCTCGGTACCCCAACGGGCAGGATCGAACCCGTCGGGGTTATCCCACAGCCGTGTATGGCGGTGCAGATGCCACGGGCTGATCACGATCTGCGCGCCTGGAGCCACATCGCGGTCTCGCAGACGTTCCGGACAGGAGGTCTCGCGCACCATCATCGGCACGGGCGGATAGAGGCGCAACGCCTCGCGGAACACATCGCGGCTGATCCTGAGGCGTGACACTGCGGAAAAATCCATCTCGTCCAGCGCCTGCGCCTCTTCGGCGATCCGGTCCTGCCAGTCGGGATGGGTCGCCAGCAGGTACAGCGTCCATGCCAGCGCGGATGCGCTTGTCTCATGGCCTGCCAGAAAGAAAATCGCCACCTGATCCACCATCTCGTCGGTACTGAAATGCGCACCCGTTTCTGGATCGGCGGTTGTCATGATCTTGGTGGCCAGATCGTCAGGGGCGTTGCCAGCGTCGATCTCGTGCCGTCGTGCTGCGGTCAGGGCCGTGATCAGGCCGCGGATCGCGGCGGCTGTGCGCCTTGTACTGCGGCGATGGAAACGGGGAAACCAGCGCGGCACAGGCAGGAATGCCGCGATATTCAGGATCGGCTGGCTGCGTTGATACTCGCGGAATTCATGGAACACACGTGACGCTGTCTCGTTCTCGATCGGGATCGAGAACAGCGTGCGGAAAATCACATCCGCCGCAACATGGCTGGTGACCTCCTCGACCTCGATCGGGGTGTGGCCATGCGCCTCAACCTGTCCGCCTAACCGCGCGACTGCGGCCTGTGCGGCATCCCGCATCGCCGGAAAAGTGTCGCGCAGGCGTCCCCCCTCGAAGGCCGGATCAATGATCCGCCTTTGCCTTTCCCAGACGTCGCCATTGGTCAGAAAGACCGAATTGCCCAGCAAGGGCCGCAAGCCTTCAGCCACGCGCATGGATTTGGGAAAGTCGCGGGGCCGTTCCTTCAGCACCAGCCGGACCAGTTCGGGTTGGTTCGCCAGATAGGATCGAAAAAACGGCGTGCGGAACTCGGCCATCCACGCGCGATACAGGCGCGCGGGTTGTGCCGACAGGATATCCTCGCGAAAGAGCCGCATATACCGCCAGAGCGACACCTTGTCAGGGCGCACAGGGGGTTTGGGTGGCAGTTGCGTCATGCCGCCACCGAGACATGACCGGACACAGACCTTTCGATCCGCGATTTCGAAGGCGCCCGCCCGTCATAGCGCGCGGCAAGGGTGACAGGACCCGCTGTGATGGCGAAATAGTCGTAGTCCCCCGGACGATCGAAGGCACAGAGATACTGGAAATGCAGCCGGAAGAACCGCCAGCGGAGTTCTTTCCAGCGCGCAGGGCTGAGGGTTTGTGTAAAAGCTGCCGACAGGACCAGCGGCCAGCGTTTGCCCGCGCGCGCCACGCCCGAGACAGCGACCGGATCGCAAAGCGCGAAAGCGCAGCCATCACCGGGGGCTGTGACATCAACCCAAGTCAGGGCAGCGCTTTCACTGAGATACTGCAAATCCGCCCTCAGGCGATGAGCCTGCGGCAGAAAAGACAGCATCGGCACCACCTGCCCCAAGGACAGAAAAGCCAGGTCTGGCCCTTCGTCCGGCACCCGCCCCGCACGGATCAGATCGGCCAGCACCGACACCGCCAGATGTGCGCCGGATGAATGGCCCACAACCAGCACCTCGTCCACAGGGTCGCGCAGGGCCGCGGCGATGGCATGTCCAAATTCCTGCATCCGCTGCTCCAGCGCAGGCGGATTGGCTCCGCGCAAATGCGCCGAAAACGCATAGTCATGCATCAGGTAATAGGCAAAAAAGCGACCGTCACGCGCGCGGAACCAGCGCAGGATGGCCCAAGCCAGACCAAGCGCGCCGCAGAAGGCACCAAGGTGCAGCAGCGTGCCACCCAAGGCCCCATCCCATCCTGCCCAAACTGTCAGTCCGGCCGACAGCCGGACCACGGCCCATCCTGCCACTAGAGCCAGAGCAAGCTGTGCCAGCAGGAACACCACCGGATAGAGCGCGGCAATCACCGGTCCTTTCCGCAAGCGCATCAATCGCGCCAGCGCACCGCTGCCGACATAGATCCACGCGGTTCGCAACAGTTGCAGATAGGTCGACAGGATGGTGTTGGACATGCTGTCGCGCACGATATCTGACCAGACCAGCACCTCGCAGGTCATGTCGATGCGATCCGCCCCGAAGCGCCCCTCGACCTGCCAGCCATAAGCACCGCCGTCCGTTTTGGGTCGCAAGGCGATATCATAGCCCGAGATCGCCGCCTGTGTAGCGCCTTCCTTGCGATACAGTTCGCGGTAGCGTCGCGGATGGATCGGATCATAGCCGGGAATATAGAACACCCTGCGCCGCAGGACTTTTTTCGGGGACATACTGCTCATCCGCACCTCGTTACCGAAGGTATGGTAACGCAGCTTTCCGGTATGTGTAAGGCATTTGCGAGGCGCAGACTGGTCGCAAGGCGGTCAGCCCAGAACGGCCAATGCGGGGAAGGTTTCCAGCAGCCAGAAGGAAAAGGCCGAGAAGCCGCCTGTGAGCATCATTAACCCGATGGTCCAGAGCAACAGACCCATGACTTTCTCGATCCGGTCCATGTGGCGTTTCATCCAGCCCATGACACCTTTCAACCTTGGCAGGAAGGCCGCGACCAGCAAGAAAGGGATGCCAAGCCCCGCCGCATAGATCCCAAGCAGGAAGGTTCCGCGCGTGACGGACGCTTCGGATGCGGCAATCGACAGGATCGCGCCGAGTTGCGGGCCGATGCAGGGTGTCCAGCCGAAGGCGAAAGCCAAGCCCAGGATATAGGCTCCAAACGCCGAACCGCCCCGGTCACCGGCATCCAGCCGTGCCTCGCGGTCCAGAAAGGGTATACGGTAGACACCGATGAAATGCGCCCCGAAAGCCATCACAAGAATGCCCGCTACGGTATTGAAATAGCTTTGATATTGTAGGAAGGCCACGCCAATCGCTGATGCGGTGAACCCCAGAAACAGGAACACCGTCGACAGGCCCATCACAAAGAACAGCGCCGGCAACAAGGCGCGGTTGCGACCTTCCTTGCCGTTTTGCAAATCGGCCAGTGAAACCCCGCTCATATAGGCCAGATAGGGCGGCACAATCGGCAGAACGCAGGGGCTGAGAAAGGACAGCACCCCCGCAAAAAGGGCCACGATCATGGCGGGCATCAAGCCTGCGTCGATGATTTCGATTCCGAACATGGCAAAGCCTTACGGTATCCTGGGGATAAGGTCACGCGCGGCTTTGTCACATCCTTGTGGACAGCGCGTGAGAGCGCTTTTATGAGACAGCCCATGCAAGATGAAACCGAGATTGATGCGATCGGGCTGCTGTGTCCCCTGCCGGTCCTGAAAGCGCGCAAGGCTCTTGGGACCTTGCCTGAGGGGGCGGTTCTGCGGCTGTTGGCCAGCGATCCGGCAGCGATTGTGGACGTGCCGCATTTCTGCGCGCAATCCGGCCATGAGTTTCTGGACCTGCGAGAAGCGAGCGATCATGTCGTCTACCGTCTTCGCAAGGGTCCGTCCTGACGCATGCGGGTCAAGGGGCAGTGAAAGGCATTATCGCCGATAAGAAAAAACCGCCCCGTGGGGCGGTTTTTCTTGGCTTCACTGGTAGCTAAGGCTTAGCGGCCCAAAGACCACCAGCCTTTGCGCTTGGGCTTGTCGGCTTCTTCGACTGCTTCGGCCTTAGCGGGCGCTGGCGACGGCGCAACGGTCTCAGCCACTTCTTTCTGCGGTGCCACGGGTGCCTCTGCGGGCGCAGATGCTATGGGTTCGGCAACGGGAGCGGCGACTTCAGCCTTGTCGGGTGTCGTCTCGACCACTGCATCCTTGGCCGGTTTGACCGCGCGACTGCGGGTCGCCGGCTTCTTGGCCGCTGGCTTGTCAGCGACTTCGCCCTTGCCAGATTCTGCTGCGGCCGCCGCTTTCGCCGCGGCTGCCTTTGTCGGCGCTTTGGGCGTTGCGGTCTTGGTTGCGGCTGCCTTGGGCTTGGCTGGTGCGCGTGGTTTCGCCGGCGCTTTGGCGGCGGGCTTGTCCTTGGTTTCATCCGCCGCTTTATCCGCGGTGCTGGCGCGGCTCGATGCCGACCTCGTGCGCGTCACGGTCTTGCGCGGAGCTTTCTCCGCTGGAGGTTCCGCGACAGGTTCTTCTGCCTCTGCCTCTGCCTCAGCCTCAGCCTCTGCTACAGTCTCGGCAACCGGCTTTGCTACAGCAACGGCAGGCGTGGCGTGATCATCTGCGTCTTCTGCAGCGTCATCGCCCTCATCTGCACCGTTATCCTCGTCATTGCCGTTGTCGTTGCCGTTTTCACCATCGGCATTCGATTTCGAGCGACCACGCCGACGACGCCGACGGCGCTTCTTGGGCTTGCCCTCTTCATCCGTGGTCTCGGGATTGCGCGGGCTACGCTCGGCCTGCTCGCTGCGTTCTGAACCGGCCGCGGCTGCTGCGGCGGCTTCTGCCGCGGCCTCTTCAGCCTCTTCCAGATCCCATGCTGACACACCGCTCTCCGCCTCATCCATCGACGCGGAGTCCGTCGATACGATCTGCGGCAGTTCGACGACAACGCGGGTGGCTGTCTTGAACTTCTCCATCGTGAAATCGGGGCTGATCAAAACGGGATCACCCTCGATCCGCACCGACAGGCCATAGCGCCCTTCGATCTGGGCAATATGGTCGCGCTTCATGTTCATCAGGTAGTTGGCGATGCCCACGGGGGCTTTCACCAGAACCTCGCGCGAGCGGCGGCGCACCCCTTCTTCCTCGATCTGGCGCAAGATCGACAGCGACAGGTTGTCATCCGAGCGGATCAGACCGGTTCCGTGGCAATGGGCGCAGGGTTGGGTCGTCGCCTCGATCATGCCGGGACGCAGACGCTGGCGCGACATTTCCATCAGGCCGAAGCCGCTGATGCGGCCCACCTGAATGCGGGCCCGGTCGGTTTTCAGCTTGTCCTTGATCTTCTTTTCCACGGCGGCGTTATTGCGGCGCTCGTCCATATCGATAAAGTCGATCACGATCAGACCTGCCAGATCGCGCAGGCGCAACTGACGGGCCACTTCCTCGGCGGCTTCAAGGTTGGTCTTGAGGGCGGTTTCCTCGATCGAGCCTTCCTTGGTGGCCCTCCCCGAGTTGACGTCGATGGCGACAAGCGCCTCTGTCACGCCGATCACGATATAACCGCCCGATTTCAACTGCACGGTCGGGTTGAACATCGAGGAAAGATAGCTTTCGACCTGATGGCGCGCGAAAAGCGGCATCTGGTCGCGGTAGTGTTTCACGTTCACAGCGTGGGACGGCATGATCATTTTCATGAAGTCCTTGGCAATGCGGTAACCGCGCTCGCCCTCGACCAGCACCTCGTCAATCTCGCGGCTGTAAAGGTCGCGGATCGAGCGTTTGATCAGATCGCCCTCTTCATAGATTTTCGCAGGCGCAATGGATTTCAGCGTCAACTCGCGGATCTGCTCCCACAGGCGCAACAGATATTCATAATCGCGCTTTATCTCGGTCTTTGTGCGCTTGGCCCCAGCAGTTCGCACGATCAGACCTGCACCTTGCGGCACGTCGATCTCGTTGGCGATTTCCTTGAGCTTCTTGCGGTCCACGGCATTCGTAATCTTGCGACTGATACCGCCGCCACGGGCTGTGTTGGGCATCAACACGCAATAACGACCGGCCAGCGACAGATAGGTGGTCAGTGCAGCACCCTTGTTGCCGCGTTCTTCCTTGACGACCTGCACCAACAGGATCTGCCGGACCTTGATGACTTCCTGGATCTTGTAGCGCCGTGCACGGGGCTTGCGGACAGGGCGGATATCTTCGGCGTCGTCATCATCCGCGACGGATTCGATGCTGTCATCGCGCTCCATCGTCTCGACCAGACCGTCATCATCCTCTTCATCGCCCGGCAGTTCGTTTTCAGGCTCTTCGACCGGAGTCTCGCCAACCACTTCCATCGGCGATGTGCCCTCGGCGATATCGGCCTCGTCGAGGTCGATGGTCTCCATACCGGCGATTTCATCGCCTTCCGCATCGCGGGTTGCAACAACGTCGTCGGATTTGACGGATTCCGCGCGGTTGCGTCCACCGGACCGCGAGCGCGAACGGCTGGAGCGTGGTTTTTCCTCGTCATCCTCGCGGCGCTGCGCGTCGGCATAGGCCTGTTCTTCCTCCATCAACGCCTTACGGTCGGCGACGGGGATCTGGTAGTAATCCGGGTGGATTTCCGAGAAGGCCAGAAAACCGTGACGGTTTCCGCCGTAATCCACAAAAGCTGCCTGCAGCGAGGGTTCAACCCGCGTGACTTTTGCCAGATAGATATTGCCAGCTAGCTGGCGCTTGTTTTCAGATTCAAAATCAAACTCTTCGACTTTGTTTCCATCCACCACAACAACGCGGGTCTCTTCCGCGTGTGTGGCGTCGATTAGCATTTTCTTGGCCATGTTTTCCAATTGCACAGCGGCGTGCGCCCGGTCCCGGGGGACGGGGCGTTTGCGGCATGTGTCTGTCAGGGGCGAGGGAAATGGCACGCGCACAACGTCCGGTCATTCTGCATTCCCCGTGCGAGGACATGTGCCCCCCAAGGGACATGATGATGGGATCAGTTGCTCTCGCGCGCCTCATCGCGTTTCTTCTCCGACGCCCGCATGTGATGGGGCGCCCGTTCAAGGCCTTCGCCGCCCCGTTTGCACGAGGGGTTCGGGGGTTCGTCAGTCCCGTTTCCGGGGCTCAATCGGTCTGCCTCAGCCGTGCCGGATCATCCTACACTTCGCCGATGCAGCGAAACTCTATGGCGGGCCACCATCGGTGCCACAACCCATGGGGCACCATAGCGGCAGGGTGGTGGATAAGACAATGGGGAAAATAGAAAAGGCGGCGCGGGCAAAGGGTCTGTTCCCTGCCCGCGCCGCCATGTCCGCCAGCGTTTACAGGTAATCCGAGCGTTGCAGGCCGTATTTGGCCATTTTCTCGTTCAAGGTCCGGCGCGGCAGGCACAATTCATCCATGACCGCCGCGATCGAGCCCTTGTGCCGCCGCATGGTATTATCGATCAGCATCCGCTCGAATGCCTCGACATATTCCTTGAGGGGTTTGCCCTCAGTGGTCATGACGGGCTGCATTTCCTCGTTATCGGTCATCAGCAGCGAGGCGATCGTTCCCGACCCGCGCCGCGATTGCAGCACGGCGCGTTCCGCCACGTTGATCAACTGGCGCACATTGCCCGGCCAAGGGGCCTGCAACAGTTGTGCGGCCTCCTGCGCGCTAACCTTGGGCGCGTCGCAACCATATTCATCGGCGAACTGCTCGGACAGACGGGTGAACAGCGTCAGAATATCCTCACCACGCTGGCGCAGCGGTGGCAACGTGATCCTGAGAGCCGCCAGCCGGTAGAACAGATCAGGCCGCAGCGCATCTTCCGAGGTGCGGTCCTGCTCCTGCAGGTTACTGATCGCCACAATCCGTGTCTCGGCCGGGGTGCCCTGCTCGTTGATAAAGCTCATCAAACGGGCCTGCAGGCTGTCGGTCAGTGCCTCGACATCCTCAAGCACCAAGGTGCCGCCGCGTGCTTCCTCGACGGCGGGCAACTGGCTGTCCTCGGGCATCATCGGCCCGAAAAGGCGCTTTGCCAGCTTGTCCTCGTCATAGGCGGCGCAAGAGATCAACACAAATTTGCGCCCTGCCCGCGCGCCCACGGCATGCAGCGCATGGGCGACAAGGGTTTTGCCGGTCCCGGTTTCACCGTCGATCAGCACGTGACCGTCGGCTTGACCGAGATCCAGAATATCCTCGCGCAGGCGCTCCATCGCGGGGCTGGTGCCGATCAGTTTCTTCATCAACTGGCTGCCATCCGACAACTCGCGCCGCAGGGCGCGGTTGTCCAGCGTGAGGCGGCGGTTATTGGTCGCCTTGCGCGCCAGTTCATTCATCCGGTCGGGGTTGAACGGCTTTTCCAGAAAATCGAATGCGCCCACGCGCATCGCCTCGACCGCCATGGGAACATCGCCATGCCCTGTGATCATGATCACCGGCAAGGTGCTGTCGCTGCCCATCAGTTTCTTCAGGAACTGCATCCCGTCCATACCCGGCATCTTGATGTCGGAAATCACGATTCCCGGATAATCCGGCCCCAGAACCTTCAGTGCGTCCTCGGCGCTGGCAAAAGTTTCGGTGTCATAGCCTGACAAGGCCAGCCACTGACTGATGGACTGCCGCATATCCTGTTCGTCATCGACGATGGCAATCTTCATGCCTTTGGTCATAGGGCTTACTCCGCCGCTTCTATTTCGCTGTCATTACCTAAGATCGGAAGCTGAACTTCAAAGACCGCGCCGCCATCTTTCGCGTTGCGGGCTGTCAGCCTGCCGCCAAGGTCGTTCACGATCCCCGAGGAAATGGCAAGACCAAGGCCCACGCCCTCGCCCGGTTTCTTGGTCGTGTAGAAAGGCTCGAACAGATTCTCCAGATCCTTGATCCCTTCGCCATTGTCGCGCACCGTTAGGGTGGCGGTTTCTCCGGCGGCTAGAATGATGTCGATCTCTGGCGCGGTTACAGTCTGCGTTGCGTCCATTGCATTGCGCAAAAGGTTGATCATCACCTGCTCGATCCTGATCCGGTCGCCCATCACCATGACAGGCTGATCCGGCAAGGCGCGGCTGATCGCGATACGCCGCTGTTTCAACTGTGGCTCCATCATGGACAGGGCTGATGCCAGCGCTTCGCCCATGTTTACAGGGGTCAACTGGTCGCCGCTTTTGCGCGCATAGGACTTGAGTTGCCGCGTGATCGAGCCCATCCGTTCGATCAGATCGTCGATCCGCTGGAAGGATGACAAAGCCTCGTCCGGACGATTGCGCCGCAGAAGCAGGCGCGCCCCGGCCAGATAGGTTTTCATGGCCGCCAAGGGCTGGTTCAACTCGTGGCTGACAGCCGCCGACATCTCGCCCAAGGCCGCCAGTTTCGAGCTTTGCGCAAGGGTCTGTTCGGCCACCGCAAGGGTCTCCTGCACCTTCTCGCGCTCGGCGATTTCCCGCTGTAGCCTTGCGTTCAGCAGGCGGAGTTCTGCCGACTCGCGCTGGAACAGCGCCATCCGCAACGCGTTCTTGCGGCTGGTCAGATAAAAGGCCAGCGCCAGAAGAATGGCGAATCCCATGATTTCCAGGGCCAGCACGCCGTTTACGCGTTCGCGGACGCTTGTGTAGGTCGTGAAACTGGCGATCCGCCAGCCACGGAACGGGATACGACCTTCCATGCGGATCACCGCCTCGCCCATGACATAGGCATCGGCCGGCAAGGCGGTCCAGTCGGCAGTGGCCTGAATGGCACGCTGGATCGCACTTTCAGGCGGCTGCTGGGCCAGGGCTTCCGCCTCGGTCATACCGCGCCAACGCGGTTCGGTCGCCAGCACGATGACCCCTTCGGAATTGGTCACCAGAACCGCATCGGAAATCCCCGCCCAAGCACGTTCGAATTTCTGCAGATCAACCTCGACGACAATTACACCCACTGTAACGTTCTGCGCCGAGATGCGCCGCGAATAAGAAAAATGGAAGCTACCCGACTCGCGGCGCTGCACATTGAAGATTGTGTCATTCGCCCGCAAAGCGTCGACAAAAAAGGATTCCCTGCGGTAATTCGTGCCCAGCCTGTTGCGGTCGGTCGAAGCCACGGCGCGACCCTCGCGGTCCAACAACACAAGGGACGCCGCCCCGATCTCCTCGACGAAAGAGATCAACCTCTGGGTGGATAGCGAATAATCCTCGGTTGTCAGGGCTGAAATCAGGGTCGGATCGCGCGCGAGAAGCTGGGGCACGATGGCGTTTCGGCGCAACTCGCTCAGCAGGTTGCCGCTGTAAAGCGCAAGACGCAGCTCGGCCCTGTTGCGGGTGGTTTCGGTAAAGCGGTCGGTCAGCAGGTTGTTGGTGACCGCAACGGTCACCACAGCGATGACCATCAGCACACCAAGCGCGATACGCGCACGCCAGCCGACCGTGCGCGTGGTATCCGCACGACGCGCCAAACCCCGTGATTTCGACGGCTTTTGTCCTGGGGATGGGGCGCGCTGTGATGTCATGGCGCGAGATTACGCCGATGCGGCCCTGCGCTCAAGTCAGGCAGTCGTCAAGGCACCCACCAGACCGGCAAAGATCTGCCTGCCATCGGTGCTGCCATGCGTGTCTTCGGCGGCGCGTTCGGGATGGGGCATCATGCCGAGAACGCGACGGTTCGCGCTCAACACACCCGCGATATCACCGACCGAACCGTTGACCGGCTCTGCATAGGTGAAGGCGATGCGATCCTCGGCCTGAAGCTGCGCCAGAAGATCGGGACCGGCGGTGTAGTTACCATCGTGATGCGCCACGGGAATGCGCAGCACCTGCCCTTTCTGGTAGCCTGTTGTGAACGCGCTGTCGGTCGTGGCCACGGCCAAACCGACCGCGCGGCAGATGAATTTCAGCCCTGCATTCCGCATCAAGGCCCCCGGCAGAAGACGCGTTTCGGTCAGCACCTGAAATCCGTTGCAGATTCCCAGCACATAACCGCCGCGCCCCGCATGGGCAACCACGGCATGACAGATCGGGGAATTGGCCGCAATCGCGCCGCAACGCAGGTAGTCGCCAAAGGAAAAACCACCAGGAATACCCACAACATCAACGCCTTGCGGCAGATCAGTCTCCTTGTGCCAGATACGGCTGACCTTTGCGCCTGCAGCCTCGAAAGCAACAGCCAGATCGCGGTCGCAGTTCGATCCCGGAAAGGTAATAACCGCCGCGTGCATCAGACGATCTCCACCGTGTAGCTTTCGATCACCGTATTGGCGAGGATGGCCTCGCACATGCGGGTCACCTCGACGCGCGCGGCTTCGGCATCGGTCGCGGCCAGTTCAAGTTCGATCACCTTACCCTGACGGACGGATTCTACGCCCTCGAACCCCAGCGTTCCCAAAGCGTGGCGTACCGCCTCGCCCTGCGGGTCCAGAACCCCGTTTTTCAGCATCACATGCACACGTGCTTTCATCGGTCGTTCTCCGGTCTCGCTGGGCAAAGCGCGCCCCTGCTTCTTCTTGCTTCAAATATCCCTGACCGGCACCCGATCAGGGACTGGCGGCGGATGTCAGTTGATCAGGGTCGGCTTGGTGATTGGCGTTGCATTCTTGGGCATGACACCCAGACGGCGTGCCACTTCGGAATAGGCATCTGTCAGGCTACCCAGATCGCGGCGGAACACGTCCTTGTCCAGCTTGCGCCCGCTTTCGATATCCCACAGGCGGCAGCTATCTGGGCTGATCTCGTCGGCAACCAGAAGGCGCTGGAAGTCACCCTCGTAGACGCGGCCGATCTCGATCTTGAAATCGACCAGCTTGATACCGACGCTGAACATCACGCCAGACAGGAAATCATTGACCCGCAGCGCAAGGCTCAAAATATCGTCCATGTCCTGCTGGCTGGCCCAGCCAAAGGCGGCGATATGTTCTTCGGTAACCAGCGGATCGCCCAGTTTGTCGTCCTTGTAGTAGTATTCGATGATCGGGCGCGGCAGTTGCAGACCTTCCTCGATCCCCAGACGCTTGGACATCGAGCCTGCGGCATAGTTCCGCACGACCACTTCCAGCGGGATGATCTCGCAGGCGCGCACAAGCTGTTCGCGCATGTTGATCCGCTTGATGAAATGTGTGGGGACACCAACGGCTGCCAGTCCGGTCATGAAAAACTCGGACAACATGTTGTTCAGCACGCCCTTGCCTTCGATCACATCGCGCTTTTCGGCGTTGAAGGCGGTTGCGTCATCCTTGAAATACTGGATGATCGTTCCGGGCTCCGGCCCTTCATACAAAGTCTTTGCCTTGCCTTCGTAGATTTTCTTGCGCCGTGCCATGGCCACTCCGGTGCTGAGGACAGGCATGAGTCCCGTCCAGTTGTCCACCCCTTTAGTCGATGGGCGGCCTTGTCGCAAGATGCGCCCTGCCCCTTGCGTCAACCCCTCAGGGTGTGCATATCGAAACGAGGTTCAACTGGCACCCGAGGAAGCGACATATGACAGGCTTTGATGACCGCGAACGCGCGTTCGAGGCGAAATTCGCCCATGACGAGGAAATGAAATTCAAAGCCGAGGCGCGGCGCAACAAACTGCTGGGTCTCTGGGCCGCAGGTCTGCTGGGAAAATCCGAGGCTGAGGCCGCGGAATATGCCCGTGACGTGATCAAGGCCGACTTTGAGGAAGCGGGTCACGAGGATGTGGTTCGCAAGGTTGCGGCCGATCTGGGCGATTTGTCCGATCCCGACACCGTGCGCGCCAAAATGGACGAGCTGCTGGTTGTGGCCAAGACCCAACTGCTGAGCGAGTTCTGATAGGCAAAGCCGCGCGCCGCGTCAGGCCATGTTTTCGCCATGGTGGTGCGCGGCGCGGTCAGGCCCGCACATCCGCGCTTGCAAGGCGGAACGCCTGACCGCTTTCATGCTTTGTTCACAATCATTATGACCAATATGAATTTGCCCGCGCGCGTCAAACATGACACCAGACGCGTGCGTTTGCGTTGCAACGACAAGATCAGGATATGACATGACCGATGCCCTCTCCCGCCTTCTGGCCTCCCGCGACTGGCTGATGGCCGATGGTGCCACCGGCACCAACCTGTTCAATATGGGGCTAAGCTCTGGCGATGCGCCCGAGATGTGGAACGAGGAACATCCAGACCGGATCACCAAGCTTTACAAATCCGCCGTGGATGCAGGCAGCGATATTTTCCTGACCAATTCCTTTGGCGGCAATGCCAGCCGCCTAAAACTGCACGGCGCGGAAAAACGCGCGCGGGAACTCTCGCGGCTCAGTGCCGAATTGGGACGCGCTGTTGCCGACAAATCCGGCCGCACCGTCGTCGTGGCGGGCTCGGTCGGCCCGACCGGCGAGATTTTTGCGCCGATGGGACCGCTGACGCATGCCCTCGCGGTCGAGATTTTTCACGAACAGGCCGAAGGTTTGAAAGAAGGCGGGGCGGATGTGCTCTGGCTGGAGACAATCTCGGCTCCCGAGGAATACCGTGCCGCCGCCGAGGCTTTTGCGCTGGCGAACATGCCGTGGTGCGGCACCATGAGTTTCGACACGGCAGGCCGCACAATGATGGGTGTGACCAGCGCCGCCATGGTCGAGATGGTCGAGGCCTTGCCGAACCCGCCGCTGGCCTTTGGCGCCAATTGCGGCACAGGCGCATCCGACCTGCTGCGCACCGTGCTGGGCTTTGCCGCACAAGGAACTGAGCGTCCGATCATCGCCAAGGGCAATGCGGGCATTCCGAAATACCATGACGGGCATATCCACTATGACGGCACTCCCGAACTGATGGCCGAATATGCGGTTCTGGCGCGCGATGCCGGTGCCACCATCATCGGCGGCTGCTGCGGCACCATGCCCGAGCATCTGTCGCATATGCGCGCGGCTCTTGAAAGCCGTCCGCGCGGGCCGCGCCCGACGCTGGACCGGATCACGGAATTGCTGGGGGCGTTTTCCTCGGCTGGCGATGGCACGGGCGACGATACGGCCGCGCCACGCCGCAGCCGCAGGAGTATCAAACGCGACGGATAAGGCGTCCAGAGCGCATCATTCCGGCAACGGCACGCAGAATTCAAAGGCTCAGGTCGGAACAGATTGCGCCGATGTCGCAATCCGACCAGTGCCCTATCTATAAAGGCCCCAGATGGGCAGACGACAGCAAGACGCAGGCGCTCGCGCCACATAAGCCAAGGAACCCGCCATGTCCGAAGACCAAGACGACATCATCCTCGCCGATCTCGATGACGAGGAACTGGTTCAACAGATGTACGACGACCTCTATGACGGTCTGCGCGAAGAGATCGAGGAAAGCGTCAACATCCTTCTGGAACGCGGCTGGCAGCCCTACGAGATCCTGACCGAAGCGCTTGTCGCGGGCATGACCATCGTGGGCAAGGACTTCCGCGACGGTATCCTTTTCGTACCAGAGGTGCTTCTGGCCGCCAATGCGATGAAGGGCGGGATGGCTATCCTCAAACCGCTTCTGGTGGAAACCGGTGCGCCCAAGCAGGGCAAGATGGTCATCGGCACCGTGAAGGGTGACATCCACGATATTGGCAAGAACCTTGTCGGTATGATGATGGAAGGGGCCGGTTTCGAGGTGATCGACCTTGGCATCAACAACGCCGTCGACAGCTATCTGGATGCCCTGGAGGCTGAAAAGCCCGATATCCTTGGCATGTCCGCGCTGCTGACCACAACCATGCCCTATATGAAGGTCGTGATTGATACGCTGGTCGAAAAAGGCATGCGCGACGACTATATCGTGCTGGTGGGCGGTGCGCCGCTGAACGAGGAATTCGGCCGTGCCATTGGCGCTGATGCCTATTGCCGTGATGCCGCTGTTGCCGTGGAAACCGCAAAAACCTATGTTGCGCAAAAGCATAATCAGGCGGCTATGCGCGCCTGAACGGGGGCCGCGTCTGACCGGACCAGATGCCCGCACCCGTAAGGTGCGGGCTTTTTCTTTTGAGCAAGGGATCACGGATGGATCTGCCAGACGATGACCAGTTGACGCAACAAGGTCTGGCGCTGAACGCGCCCCCTGCCCCTTTGCAGCGCGTATTGCTAATCGCCTGCGGTGCCCTCGCGCGCGAAATTCTTGATCTGATCGCACGCAACGGTTGGGACCATATGGATCTGACCTGCCTGCCCGCGATCCTGCACAACCATCCCGAACGGATACCGCAAGCCGTGGAACAGGATGTGCTGAAGCACCGTGCCGCGTATGACCGCATCTTTGTGGTCTATGCGGATTGCGGCACGGGTGGACAACTGCAGACCGTCTGCGAAAGGCTGGGTGTCGGTATGGTGGCCGGACCGCATTGCTACAGCTTTTTCGAGGGTAACGCGCAGTTTGCGGCCAATGCCCCTGACGAGTTCACCGCCTTCTACCTGACCGATTTTCTGGTCCGCCAGTTCGACGCCTTCGTGTGGGAACCCTTGGGTCTGGACCGTCACCCGCAATTGCGCGACACCTATTTCGGGCATTACACGAAACTGGTCTATCAGGCGCAGACCGATGATGCCGCCCTGACTGCGAAAGCTCAAGACTGCGCCGCGCGGCTGGGGCTGGCCTTCGAGCGGCGTTTTACAGGTTATGGCGATCTGGAAGCGGCGCTGGCTGGCGTTTCGGTCATATAATCAGGACGGTCCGATCCCGCGACCTCCTTCAGCCTTGTCGCGCGCGGGGCGTGCGGCTGTTCTGGCCGTTATGCCGTGCCTCAAGCGGCCTCGGCCGCGACCAGCCTGATCCGTTCAATCATCGCACGTAATCCATTCGAGCGTTGTGCCGACAGGTGGTCGTTCAGGCCAAGCCGCGCAAGTTCGGCTGGCGCATCGACGCGCCCCACTTCGGTCACGGGAATATCGTTGTAGAGCGCGCGCAGCACCGCGATCAGGCCGCGCACGATCATCGCGTCGCTGTCGCCCTCGAACCGGAACTGCCCGTTTTCGATCACCGGATGCAACCAGACCTGACTGGCGCAACCATCCACCTTGGTGGCGGCTACGCGCAGCGCATCTGGCAACGGGTCCAGCGCCTTGCCCTGATCAATCACATAGCGATAGCGATCTTCCCAATCCTCGAGAAACTCAAAATCCTCGACAATCGCTTCGAACCGTTCGCTGGCCATTTTCCGTTCCCCGTTTGCTTGCCCCATCAGTTAGGCAAGCGTGGCGCAAAGGTCCAGTGCGGCCTTGCGTCTTTTCAAGCCGCGACCGATAAGGTAGTCAGGTCTTAATACAATATAGCGGATGGGGCGGCACTGGATGCGACACCTTACTTCGGCCCTTTTGGTCTCGACACTGGTTCTGTCCGGATGTGCCGGAGTGCGCGACTCGCGCATCAATCCGTTCAACTGGTTCGGGCGCTCGCAGGTCGAGCCTGTGGCCTCGACCGAGGCAAATCCGCTGATCCCCAGAGGTGGCACCGGCGGTCTTTTCGCCGCCAGCCGCCCCGCTGATGTTTTACCGGATGCACCACTTGCGGCACAGGTGGGGGATCTGTCGGTTCTGCGTGTGCAGGGCGGCGCGCTGATCCGCGCCACAGCCGTGTCAGACACGGTCGGCGCGTTCAATGTATCACTACAGCCTGTGAATAACGGCGTTCCAGTCGATGGTGTGCTGACCTATGAGTTGCGCGCCTTCGCACCTTCTGCCGGGTCCATGCCCATGCCCGAACGCGCCAGAAGCCATGTTGCTGCAGTGCGGGTCAGCGATGCCGATCTGGATGGCGTGCGCGTGATCCGTGTGCAGGCCGAACGCAACGCAGCCACCACAACTCGGCGTTAAGCCCACGTCACGCAGCCTTACAGCTCGACGATCCTGACATCATTGCCTTTGGCCGACAGGGCAATCTGCCCCTGACACAGACGCAGCGCATCGGTGCCGAATACCTCGGACCGCCAGCCGCGCAGGGCGGCCACGTCACGCTCGCCCGCAGCAATCGCGTCCAGATCGGCGCTTGAGGCGATCAGCTTGGATGCTACGCCCGAATCTTCGGTCTTGGCTTTCAGCAGGACGCGCAGCAGATCGGCCAGCGCCGGATTGACCTGCATCTTCTCGCGGCTGAGGTCAGGGCGCGGATAATCTTCGGGCGCGCAATCCATGCCTGCCTTGATCGCGGCCAGAATACCATCCGCAATCTCACCCTTGCGCGCCTCGCGCATCAGCAGACGCGAGCGGTTCAGATCGTTCATCGTCACAGGTTTGGTCGAGGCGAGTTCGACCAGCGCATCGTCCTTGTAGACACGGCTGCGCGGCACATCGTTGGTCTGGGCATATTCCTCGCGGAAACGCGCCAGTTCGCGCACGATGGCCAGAAACTTACCCGATGTGGTGCGGGTCTTGACCCGCTCCCATGCATCCTCGGGGCGCGAGATATAGGTTTCGGGGTTGGTCAGGATCTCAAGTTCTTCCTCGACCCATTTGGACCGGTCGGCTTTTTTCAGTTCCTTGGCCAGATATTCATAGACCTTCCGAAGATGGGTCACATCCGCCAGCGCATAGGCCATCTGCGCCTCGCTTAGCGGACGGCGCGACCAGTCTGTAAAGCGCGAGGACTTGTCGACGCTGGCCTTGGCGATCTTCTTGACCAGTGTCTCGTATCCGGCCTGCTCTCCAAAGCCGCAGACCATCGCGGCCACCTGCGTGTCGAACAGGGGCGTCGGAAAGACGCGGGCATTGACGAAAAATATTTCCAGATCCTGCCGCGCGGCATGGAAGACCTTGACCACGGATGTATCACGAAAAAGCCCGTAGAGCGGCTCCAGAGACAGACCATCCACCAGCGGATCAACCAGAACAGCAGTGCTGTCATCATTGCCGGGCATCGCCATCTGGATCAGGCAAAGCTTGGAATAATAAGTGCGTTCTCGCAGGAATTCCGTGTCGAGTGTGACATAGTCGTGGCGGCGCGCTTCGGTGCAGAAAGCGGCAAGGTCTTCGGTTGTGGTGATTGTTCTCATCTAGGGCCCTGTTCCGGCAGCGTTGCGATCCGCGCAACGCATGTCTTCGGGTCTTACGTCATTGCTGCACCAAAGGAAAGTCCGTGCTGTGCGGTTCTGCCCTTGACAATCTTCCGACCAGACAGCGCAGTACGCACCAGCCCCCGCGCCTGCAAGAATGATCACATGCCCCTGTTCGCAGCCGATCCCGCCAACCCTGACCGCTGGCTTCATTTGCGGTTGGTCATCGGCATTGGCGTCACACAGATCATTGGCTTTGGCACATTCTTTTACGCGTTCGGGAGCGTCGTTCCCGCCCTTTCCGCCGATCTGGGAATCACCCCCGGCACAGCTTTTGCCGCGTTCTCGCTGGCCTTGCTCACCGGCGCGCTGGCGGCCCCGACAGCCGGACGTCTGATCGACCGCTACGGGGCGCGGCCCGCCATGTCTGTCGGATCAGTTCTCGGTGCCCTGTCGCTGATCGCACTTAGTCAGGCGCAAGGTCTGGTGACATTGGGGCTGGCGCTGGTCGCGATGGAAGTAACGGCAACCCTTGTCCTTTATGATGCGGCTTTTGCAGCCTTGGCGCAGGCGCTGGGTCCAGCGCGCGCGCGCCGCGCGATCACGCATATGACGCTGCTTGGCGGTTTCGCATCAACCCTGTTCTGGCCCCTGACACAAGGCATTCTTGTCTGGGCCGACTGGCGTACCGCCTATCTGGTTTTTGCCGCGCTGAACCTGTTTATCTGCCTGCCGTTGCACCTTGGCCTCCGCAATGCCCCCGATTTGGTGCCCGCTGGCGGCGCAGTGGCGCCGCCGCCGCCGCAGTTCTCGCCCTTGCCTGAGGCACAGCACGGGCGCGCCATGCTCTGGGTGGCGATCGCCTTCGCTGTGGCGGGGTTGGTCTTTTCAGCCCTGTCCGCAAGCTGGGTAACGACATTGACTGCCTTCGGCCTACCCGCCGCCGCTGCCGTGACCGCAGGGACCCTGATGGGCCCCGCCCAAGTGGGTGTGCGTGTGCTGGACATGCTTTTCGGACTGCGCCTGCATCCGCTGACCACAACGATGATATCGACGCTGCTGCTGGTTGTCGCGCTTGGCGTGCTGTGGCTGACGGGTCCAACGCTTGTGGGCGCGCTGGTCTTTGCGGTGCTTTTCGGACTGGCGCAGGGTCTTACATCCATCGTGCGGGGCACGGTGCCGCTCGTCCTGTTCGGCCCCATCGGATTTGCAGCGCGCCTGGGGCGCCTCGCTTCGGTCCGGATGGTGATGGCGGCAATCGCTCCTTTCGGGATCGCGCTGATCATCGACAGGTTCAGCGCCAGCGCTGCTTTGCTGGCAATGCTATGTCTCGCCATACTTGGCGCGTTGGCGCTGCGAATGATCCCGCGCTAGAGGTCGATCCGTTCCCGATCGCCGCGCGCAAACCGTTCCAGCACCATCGGATAGAGCCGGTGTTCTTGTTCCAGAACGCGCGCCGCAAGGCTGGATTCGGTATCGCCCGGCTGAACCGGCACCCGTGCCTGCCCAAGGATCGGGCCGTCATCCAGCGCAGGCGTGACCAGATGGACGGTACAGCCTGCCTCGGGATCGCCGGCCTCCAGCGCGCGGGCATGGGTGTGAAGCCCTTTGTATTTCGGCAAAAGCGAAGGATGGATATTCAGCATCCGACCTTCCCATGGCTGGACGAATCCGGCGGTGAGCACCCGCATGAACCCCGCCAGACACAGGATATCAGGGGCTGCCTTGTCGATCTCGGACTGCAGGGCTGCCTCGAATGCGGGTCGGTCACCTTTATAGGCACGGTGATCCACCGCCGCTGTGGGAATACCCATCGCCGCCGCGCGCGCCAGCCCAGCGGCCGCCGGGTCGTTCGAGGCCACCAGCACACAGCGCGCCGGATGATCGCCTGTCATGCTTTCGACAAGGCGGATCATGTTCGATCCGCCCCCGGAGATCAGGATAGCCACGCGTTTAGTCACAAAAGTGTGCCTGTGTAGGACACGCCTGCCTCGCCGTCGGTCACGTGGCCAAGGACATGCACATCCTCGCCCGCGTCGCGCAAAAGTGCGGCCAGTGCGTTGGCGCGGTCAGGGGCGACGACAAGGATCATGCCGATCCCGCAGTTGAAGGTCTTCAGCATCTCGCCCTGATCCATGCCGCCCGTCTGTGCCAGCCACTGGAACACGCCGGGCAATTGCCAACTATGCAGATCAATCTGTGCGCCCAGATCAGCGGGCAGAACGCGTGGCAGGTTTTCGGTCAGACCGCCGCCGGTGATATGGGCCAGCGCATGCACGCCGCCCGCGCGGATCGCCCGCAACACTTGGGTCACATAAAGCCGCGTGGGGGTCAGCAGAACCTCGCCCATCGTGCCTGTGCCGAAGGGGCAATCATCCTGCCAGCCAAGGCCGGACACCTCGACCAGTTTCCGCACAAGGGAATAGCCGTTGGAGTGCACCCCGTCGCTGGACAGGCCCAGCAGCACATCGCCCGCCTGCACACCGGCAGGCAGGTCCTGCCCGCGTTCCATCGCACCCACGGCAAAACCTGCCAGATCGAAATCACCGCCATGATACATGCCCGGCATCTCGGCAGTCTCGCCCCCGATCAGCGCGCAACCCGAACGGGCGCAGCCCTCGGCAATGCCTTCGATGATACGGGTCGCGCTGTCCAGTTCCAGCTTGCCAGTGGCGAAATAGTCCAGAAAGAACAGAGGCTCCGCCCCCTGACAGACCAGATCGTTGACGCACATCGCCACCAGATCAATGCCGATCGTGCCGACATTGCCGGTATCAATCGCGATCCGCAGCTTGGTGCCCACGCCATCGGTGGCCGCAACAAGGATCGGATCGGCATATCCCGCAGCTTTCAGATCGAACAGGGCGCCGAACCCGCCAAGCCCGGACATGCTGCCGCTGCGCGCCGTGCGCTTGGCCGCTGGCTTGATCCGCTCGACCAGCGCGTTGCCCGCGTCGATATCGACGCCCGCATCGGCATAGGTAATCCCGTTTTTGGCACCCTTGGCCTGCTCTGCATCCGACATCGAATATCCTTTCATCGCGTGACCTGCGGGTTAATCCAAAGCCTGCCTTTTGGCAATCTGAAAGCCCCACCTGTCGCATCGTGCGCGCGAAAGCCTTGACGCCCCCCGCTCTTCTGCTAGCAAGACGTCAGGTCGGGCCTGTAGCTCAATGGTTAGAGCAGAGCGCTCATAACGCTTTGGTTGGGGGTTCGAGTCCCTCCGGGCCTACCATGCAACGCGGTTTGCATTGCATTTGATTGAAATGCCCATTTGATTCTGCCGGATTGGAACGGTCGCAAACCTCAGCCGGTGACGTGGCCGGCCACGGCAGTCAGCGTTCGCTTCCAGCCGGATTTTTCAGCGCTTGTGCGCACTGCGCCATGTGGCGCGGCCCGCAGTAAGGGCAGATACCGGTCGTTGCCTTCCTTAGCGTCAACATCTCTATTGCCTTGAGTATGGACAAGGCTAACATCCTGATAGGTTCAACAAATCCGAGAGGGTATCTGCATGACGTGGCTTGCATCTTCGTTCATGGGGCGGCGCGGTGTGGCGCAAGCGCAGGAACGGGCCCATCATAGCCTGACCGAAACGGATCAAGGCGCGTTTCACTATGTCTACGGTCCCTACGCAAAGCCGGTGATGCATGTCGCCCCCGGCGATGTTGTTGCGGTCGAAACACTGGACGCCTTTGGCGGTGCGGTGAAGACAGAGGCTGATCTGCCCTCGAAAGTGCTGAACATGCCGTTCGTCAATCCGCAGAACGGTCCCATCGCCATTGAGGGTGCCAAGAAGGGTGATGTGCTGGCGGTTTACCTCAAAAGTATCCTGCCGCGTGGCCCGCAACCAGCGGGCACAACGGCGCTGATCCCCGATTTCGGCGGGCTTGTCGCCTCCAGCCTGACGCATCTGAACGCGCCGATTGCCGAGCGCGTCAAGAAGATGGACGTTACGCCCGATGGCGTCAAATTCTCGGATAGGATCACCCTGCCCTATGAGCCCTTTGTCGGCACAATGGGGGTTTCCCCCGAGATCGAGGCGATCTCGTCCCTGGTTCCCGACTATTACGGCGGCAACATGGACCTGCCCGCCATTGCGCCGGGGGCTGTGATGTATTTCCCCGTCCAGCGGGACGAGGCGTTTTTCTACATCGGTGACTGCCACGGTCGCCAAGGGGACGGCGAACTCTGCGGTGTTGCTGTCGAAATTCCGGCCACGGTGGAGTTTCAGATCGACCTTATCAAAGGTTGGTCCATACCCGGCGTACGGCTGGAAACCGAGGATTTCATCATGTCCGTAGGCTCGGCCCGCCCGATGGAGGATGCGGCACGGATGGCTTACCGCGACCTGATCCGCTGGATGGTGGAGGATTACGGGTTCGAGGAATCCGAGGCGTATTTTCTGGCTACGCAGGCCGGAAAGATGCGTGTGGGTAATATGGTGGACCCGAAATATTCGCTGGGTGCGTCGATGCTGAAAAAATATCTGGTTTAAGGGGGCGAACGGAAATGGATTTGGGATTGAAAGGCCTGCGGGTTCTGGTCACCGGCGGCACCAAGGGGATCGGCCTGCATTGCGCCGAGATTTTTGCGGCGGAAGGTGCGGCTGTGTCCGTCTGCGCGCGCGACGCCACGGGCGTGACCACAACGGTCGAGGGATTGAAGGCCAAGGACGCCCATGCTTTCGGGCGGGCGGTTGATGTGTCAAACGCCCATGCGCTGAAATCATGGGTGCAGGACAGTGCCGCCGCTTTGGGTGGTATCGACATTGTCGTGGCCAACGTCTCGGCGCTGGCCGTTTCGGATGACGAGGCGGCGTGGCAGTCGGGTTTTGACACCGACATGATGCATTCGGTGCGTCTGGTGAATGCGGCAATGCCGTGGCTGGAGAAATCGGATGCAGCGGCAATCACCTTGATTTCGTCGGTGTCGGGCCGCGAGGTGGATTTTACCGGCCCTGCCTATGGCGCATTCAAAGCCGCTTTGGTGCATTATGCCCAAGGTCTGGCGATGAAGTTGGCCCCCAAGGGCATCCGCGCCAATACCGTGTCGCCTGGAAATACCTATTTCGATGGCGGCATCTGGCAGTCGATCGAGAAGAACAACCCAGATCTTTTCAAGGAAGCGCTGGGCATGAACCCGATGGGCCGCATGGCGCGCCCCGAGGAAATCGCGCGCGGCGTGGTCTTTCTGTCCTCGCCCGCCTCCAGCTTTACCAGCGGCACCAATCTGGTGATCGACGGTGCGCTGACCAAAGGCGTGCAACTCTAAGGCATTCAAGCATCAAGGCCCATCGCATAGCCCGGCCCGTCAAGGGCGGGCGTCATGCAGTGATCCCCAGATCGGCCATCATCTTGTCGCGCATGACGAATTTCTGCGGTTTGCCGGTCACGGTCATCGGCATATCCACCACAAAGCGGATGTAGCGCGGGACCTTGTAATGCGCGATCTTGCCTTTGCACCAGTCACGCAAAGCATCTTCGGTCATGGATGCGCCGGGGCGCAGGATCGCCCAGACTGCGACCTCCTCGCCGTATTTGGGATCGGGCAGGCCGAAAACCTGCGCCTGCGCGATATCGGGATGGGTGGTCAGAAACTCCTCGACCTCGGCAGGATAGACGTTTTCGCCGCCACGGATCAGCATGTCCTTGGACCGGCCTGTGATGCGACAATAGCCTTCCGCGTCGATCATAGCCAGATCCCCTGTCTGCATCCAGCCACGCTGGATGGCATCAGCCGTGCGCTCGGGGTCGTTCCAGTAGCCTTTCATCACCAGATAGCCGCGTGTCAGCAATTCCCCCTGCTGGCCAACGGGCAAGGTGCGTCCGTCTGGTCCGACGACCTTGCATTCGGCATGGGGTTGGATACGTCCGACCGTGGACACCCGCCTGTCGATCGGGTCGTCCGTGGCGGACTGGAATGAAATCGGGCTGGTTTCTGTCATGCCATAGCCGATGGTGATCTGGCGGCAATGCATCTGCTCCATCACACGGCGCATCAGCGGTTCGGGGCACGGTGCGCCCGCCATGATGCCCGTGCGCAGGCTCCGCATATCGAAGTTGTCAAATTCGGGATGATCCAGCATGGCCTGAAACATGGTTGGCACGCCGTGCAGGGCTGCACAGCCTTCGGCATCTATCGCGGCAAGGGTGTCGCGGGCATCAAATGCCTCACCGGGGATCACCATTGCCGCGCCATAGGAACAGGCAGCCAGATTGCCCAAAACCATACCGAAGCAATGATAGAACGGGACCGGAATGCACAGTCTCTCGCCCGGTTGCAGGCGCATCGCGCGGGCTGTGGAAATCGCGTTATTCACAATATTGCGGTGGCTCAGGGTTGCGCCTTTGGGCGCGCCAGTCGTGCCGGATGTGAACTGGATGTTAATCGCATCGTCGGGCCGCAAACTGGCGCTGATCGTATCCAGACGCGTGCGGATGGCACGGTTCCCGCGCTCCATCAGTTCCTCGAATGCCAATGCACCGGGGCGCGGCTTTGGCCCCAACTGCACCACGGCACGCAAGGCAGGCAGACGCGCGGCGCGCAAACGTCCCGCCGGACAGGATGCCATTTCGGGGGCTAGCTCTGCCAGAATCGCCATATAGTCGGAGGTCTTGAATTGTGGTGCCACGATCAGGGCCGAAACCCCTGCCTTGTTCAGGGCATACTCAAGCTCGGACATCCGATAGGCGGGATTGATATTCACAAGAATCGCACCGATCCGCGCAGTGGCGAATTGCGTCAGCACCCATTCGGGCCGGTTCGGGGACCAGATCCCGACGCGGTCACCTTTATAGACTCCGATGGACAATAGCCCAGCGGCCAACCGGTCGATCAGGCGGGTGAATGCGTCATAACTCCAACGGTCACCGGTCTGGCGGAATATGGCAGCGGTACGGGCACCGTGCCGTCGGACGACCTCGGCCAGAAAGTCCGGAATCGTGGCGTCGATCAGGGGACGCTCTGTCGATCCGGCCACATGCGACAGACCGTTTGCAGGGCGGATACCCGGCCGCGAAGTGACCTTACCCGACATGATCCATCCTTACATCTTGCGCCAGTCGCCAGCCTGTTCAAAGGCACCTGCGGCACGGTAGATCGTGCTTTCATCATAGCGCCGTCCGATCAGTTGCAGCCCGATCGGGAGACCGTCGGACATGCCGCAGGGGATCGACATGGCAGGATGGCCCGTCACGTCAAAGGGCGATGTATTGGGCAGCATCTCAAAGGCGCGCTGTATCCAAAGTGCCAGCGTGCTGTCGGCGGGCGGCAGTGGTGTGGCTTTCATCGGCGTGGTGGGCATCAGCAGCAGGTCGTAGGAGGCCAGCACCTTGTTATATTCTTCGCGCAACTGGCGCGACAGGTTCTGCGCCTTGGCATAATAACGCCCGCGCGTGTGTTTCAGGTGATATTGGCCGACGAACATCGAGATCTTGAGTGTATCCGACAGCTCGTCTGCGCGACTGCGCCAGTTGGAATGATAATCTAGCAGGGAAGTTGTATAAAGACCTTCCCAGCCTGTGCCGAAACCGTTGCCCAGCATCATCTGATTGGTCAGGCCCTCCAGCCCGATCGGGGTCCAGATCGCAGGTCCGTGCAAATGCCACGGGATGGATATGTCATCTACCGTCGCCCCAAGGCGGCGGAACACCTCTGCTCCGGCGCGCACGGAGGCATCTACATCCGCCTCGGACTGCGGATGGCTGAAACCTTCCTTGACCACCCCGATCCTGAGGCCGGACACGCCGCGATTGACCGCAGCGGTATATTTATCCGTCACCACATCATATTGGCGCGGATCAAGACCGTCTGCGCCCGCGATGACTTCCAGCATCAGGGCATTGTCCATGACGGTCTGTGTCATCGGTCCGGCATGGTCGATCGTGTTCTCGATCGGCATGATGCCGGAATAAGGCACCAGACCATGGGTCGCTTTCATCCCGTAAACCCCGCAGAACGACGCGGGCATGCGGATCGAGCCGCCCTGATCGCCCCCTATGGCCATATCCACCAGCCCCGCGCCGACCAGCGCACCAGAGCCGGAGGAAGAGCCGCCTGCCGAGTAGCCATGCTTGTGCGGGTTATGCACCGCCCCGGTGGCGTTGGTATGGCTGCCACCGGATAGGCAGAAATATTCGCAATGTGCCTTGCCCACGATAGTGGCGCCCGCATCCAGCAACCGGGTCACAACGGTTGCGTCAATATCGGGCGTATAACCTTTCAGCGTGGCGGCACCGTTCATCATCGGCACACCTGCAAGGCAGACATTGTCCTTGAGGGCAATGGTCCGCCCCAGAAGCGGCCCGCGCGGTGCGCCCTTGATCTCGGTCTTCACATACCACGCATTCATCGGATTCTCCTCGGCCGTGGGCCGATAGCCGGATGTGCGCGGATAGAGAACCGGCGGCAGATAGTCCGGCAGGCTGTCCACGATGTCATAGGCGTCGAGCGTGCCCTGCATCACGTCCAGAAACTCCTGCACGCGGGTATCAGACATATGCATGCCGAGTTCTTCCACGATGGTTTTCAGCTGCGAATGGGTGGGGCGCTGGACAGTCATATAGGACATCCTTTCTTGCAACGGAGCCGCATGCGCAGCAGGTCTTGCGGTTTGTGTCGGTGTCTTGGTCGCTTGCTGTATCTGATAAGGTGCAACAGCAGGCGGGCGGTCCGACTTGAACGCGGTCATGGCGGATGGCGCGGGTTTGACCGTCTTGCCCCCTGCCCCTGCTCCGAACCCTGTGAATTCCTCGATCAGGGCGGGATCGGCGGCTTCAGAGCCTGACACCTCGCCCATGATACGGCCCTTCTGGATCAGCAGGACGCGGTCCGACAGCGCGGTGATAAAATCGAGGCTTTGCTCGACCAGAACGATGCTCAACCCGTCGCGCCGGTTCATTACTTTCAAAAGCTCGATGATCTCGTCGATGATCGAAGGCTGGATGCCCTCGGTCGGTTCGTCCAGCAGGATCAGGTCCGGTTCCGAGATCAGGCAGCGCGCCAGTGCCAGCAATTGCTGCTCGCCCCCCGACAGCGCCCCGCCCTCCCGTTCCAGCAGGCGCACAAGGCGGGGGAAATCCTGAAGCACACGGTCAATCGCGGCATCTTCGTCCAGATCATGCGCGGCCACCCCCATGCGCAGGTTGTCCCGCACACTGAGGTTCGGGAAAATCCCGCGTCCCTGCGGCACATAGCCGATACCCAACTGCGCGCGGCCGGATGAGCGCATCCGCGCCATGTCCTGCTTGTCGAAGATCATGCTGCCGCCGGTGGCGGGAATAATCCCCATCAGCGTTTTCAGCAGCGTGGACTTGCCCATCCCGTTGTGGCCAAGCACACCCAGAATTTCGCCCTCGTTCACGGTCAGGTCGATACCGTGCAACACCGGCACGCGGCCATAGCCTGCCCGCAGGTTCGACACTTTCAAAAGCGTATTCATGCCCTGTGCCCCAGATAGACTTCGCGCGCGCGCTTGTCCGCCGAAATGGCGTCCATCGTATCCTCCATCAGGATGCCACCTTCATGAAACAGCGTGACCTGACGCGAGATCATGCGGATGAACTGCATGTCATGCTCGACCACGATCAGGGCTGCGGTCTTGTTGATCTCTTCGATCAGCTCGGCGGTTCTGTATGTTTCCTCATGTGTCATTCCAGCGGCGGGTTCATCCAGCAACACCAGCCAAGGCTCTGCCGCCACCACCATGCCAAGTTCGACCCATTGACGCTGGCCATGCGCCAACCGGCCAAGCTGCGTGCGGCGGATATCACCCAGACGCAGGCGTTCGATGGTCTCGGCGGTCAGGGTGCGCGCGCGGCGGTCGTCATGCCAGCGACGGGCGGAAATCCAGATATTTTCCTCGGCGCTCAAACCGTCGAAGACGTTTGGCACCTGCGTCTTGATCCCGACACCAAGGCTTGCGATTTCGAAAGGCTCAGCCCCTGTCATGGCCTGTCCACGGATCATTACATCGCCCGCCGTAGGGGTCAACTGCCCCGTCAGGCATTTGAAGAAAGTCGATTTTCCGGCCCCGTTCGGCCCGATCAGGCAGCGCAATTCACGGTCGAACAGGGTGAAATCCACCTCATCTACTGCCCGCACGCCGCCGAAATGCATACACAACCCGCGCGTTTCGACGACCACATCACCGCGTTGACGTGTCATTCCATGCCCTCCGCCCGCGCGCCACGCCTGCGCCGCGCGCGACGAGGTGTCTTTTTGCGCCGCGACGCGATCCAGTCGACCACGGTCGGGGCAACACCCTTGGGCACCAGCAACACAAAGATGATCAGGATGATCCCCAGCACCAGATTGTTGTTCAGCAGGCTTTGACCGCCCAGGGCCGATGTCAGGTAAAACAGCGCGAAGGTCGCCCCGATCGGGCCGATCAGGGTGCCGCGTCCGCCCACAATCACCCAGATGATGGTCAGCGCCGCGTTATACAGGCTGAACACATCCGGCGTGATCCTGCCAACCCCGTTGCAGAACAGAACGCCCCCAAGGGCCGCAATGCCCGCGCCGATGGTGAAGATCCCCAGCTTGTAGAGCCGCGTGTCATATCCCAGCAACTCGGCGCGCAATTCGTTCTCGCGGATGGCCACGCAGACACGACCGAATTTAGTATTCACCAGCCAGCCCACGAAGACATAACACAGGATCAGCACAGCCATCGCAACATAGAAGACATGTTCGGGGAACAGGAAGCTGCCGCTGTCCCAAGGTAGATTGATGGGGGGTGACGAGACCCCGTTGAACCCGCCCAAAAGCGCATTGCCGATCTTGTATTCAGGTCCGGATGTGCGCCGGATCAGCGAAAAGAAGATCAGCGTCACAGTCAGGGTAATAACACCCAGATACACATCCGACACGCGGCCATAGAAGATGAAATAGCCCAAGGCGGCGGCAAAGGCCGAGGTGACGAGAACCGCCATCAGAACAGCCCATGTCGAGCCGCCGAAATTGATCGCCGAGATCGTGTATACATAAGCCCCAAGCCCGAAGAAGGCCACCTGCCCGAAACACAGGATGCCGCCATAGCCCCAGATCAGCGCAAGGCTGAGCGCCAGCACCGCCAGTGCAATGGCCGTGGTCAGGTTGATGATGGTGAACAGTTGCAGCACCTGTGGGGCAGCGAACATGAACACCACGCCCAGCAGGGCAAAAAAGAAGGTCGAGCGCATCTGGCGCAACAAGCTACTGTTCATAGCGATTTCCGGAAAAAGCGGCCTGTGATCCCGCGGGGCATCAGACGCAGCAAGACTATAGCGGCAAGCAGAAGCGCAATCTCGCCAAAGGTCGATCCGACGACGAATGAGAAGATTCCGTTCAAGCCACCCAACAGGATAGACCCTGCGGTGGTGCCCGCAAGAATGGCCGATCCGCCCGAGATCACGGTAATGAAGGCCTTTGCGATATAGGTCGCGCCGATGGTCGGCAATACGCCCGTCATCGGGGCCAGCAATCCTCCGGCCAGACCGGACACAGCGGCGCCCAGCCCGAAAGTGATCATGTAGATGCGGTTCGTGGATACGCCGAGGGACGATGCCATTTCCGCATTCTGCATCGTGCCGCGGGCCAGAAGCCCCAGCTTGGTAAAGCGCAGGGTCAGCCAGACCAGAAAGAACAGGGCGATGGTGATCAGGATCAGGAACAGCTCATAACCCGAGGCGGAATAGTTGCCGAAGCGGATTACCCCCAGCGGTGGCGATACCGTGGTCGCGGTCGAGGCCCCGAAGATCGAGGTGACAAGCCCCACCAGCAACAGCGACAATCCCCATGTCGCCAGCAAGGTATCGACCATCCGTCCATAAAGCCAACGGATCAGCACGCGTTCAACGATTACACCGATGATCCCCACAACAAGGGGTGCAAGGATCAGCATGGCCACCCACACATTCACACCGGCATTGGTTGCAACGACAACGGTATAGCCGCCCAGCATCAGAAACTCGCCATGGGCAAGGTTGATCACCCGCATCATGCCGAAAATGATCGCCAGACCAAGGCTGATCAGTGCCAGGTTCGCGATGACATAGGCCAGTTGAAAGCCGATCGCAGCCACAAGATCCAATGGGCGCTCCGTTCTATCAGAGGGTGTGTGCCGGGGCGACGTGCCCCGGCAAAAAGAGTGATCGGGTGACCGTTCGGATCACTCGATTCCGGCAGCAGCCAGACCATTCTCGAAATAGAAGGTCGACAGCGTCGGATCGGCGTTCAGATCGCAGACAAGCTGTGTGTCCGAGGGCGGCTGCGCCTCGAAGCTTTCGACGATGTTGAACTCCTGATCCTGCAACTCGCCCAATACCACGTTCTGGATCGCATGGTTGGTCTGCGGGTCAATGGTGATCGGACCCGACGGGCCGTTATAGGTAAGCCCCGATTTCAGCGCGGCCGACACTTCAGCGTGGTCGACGCTGTTGGCCAGCTTGACCGCTTCGGCCCAAAGCATCGCACCCTCGTAGGAGCGGACGGTCAATTCGTTCATCGTTGCACGGTTCGCGCCGAATTTGGCATCCATTCGTGCAAGGAAGGCCGTGTTTTCCGCGTTCTGCACACCTTCGAAATAGGAGTAAGCCGCCAGCAATCCGTTGCCTTCCTCGGCCGAGATCAGTTTGTGCTCGTTGCCGATGCCGAAGGTGGTCGAGGCAATCGGGATTTCTGCGTTCATGCCTGCGGCTGCATACTGACGATAGAAGGACACATGCGCGCCCCCCACCAGACCCGAGAATACCATGTCAGGGCTGGCCTGCTGGATCTTGTTGATGGTCGGGCCAAAGTTGGTGACATCCAGCGGAAAGAACTCGATCGCAACTGTCTCGCCGCCGTTTTCCTTGACGAAACGCTCCACCCATTGCGCGATGATCTGTCCATAGTTGTAATCGGCGGCAATGATGTAAGCCTTCTTGCCCCATTTGTTCATCGCGTAGGGCACAACCTTGGCCACGGTCTGCGCGGGCGTCGATCCGGTGCAGAAGTTGTTGAAATCGCATACGCCGCCTTCGTATTGCGTATTGTAGAAATACATCGTCTTGAAGCGTGCCAATGTCGGGCGGATCGCTTCGCGGCTGGCCGAGGTGATACCGCCATGCACGGTTGCCGCGCGGTCGCCCGCTGCTGCCTGCGTCGCATATTGGGTGTAGAACTGGATGGTCGACTGTGCGTCATACATCTTCAACTCGACCTGCTTGCCCAACAGACCGCCAGCGGCGTTGATATCGTCAATCGCAAGGCTTGTCGCATCGGCCATCGCGGTACCGTAGATATCAAGCCCCCCCGACAGATCGAGGATCGAGGCAAAGATGATATTGTCGCTTCCTTGCGCGCGACCGATGATCGGAGCAGAGGACAAGGCAAGGGCTGATGATCCGGCAAGAAAACTTCTACGCGTGAAAGTCATGGCAGTCTCTCCTGTTGGGTTATGACCGATGCGAGGGGCTTGTTTCGGTAGCGCCACGTCAGTCCTTGGTTCCGGACGTTTTATCGCCCGTTTTGTTCGCGCGGGTCGCACCGCTGCTGCGTTTGTCCAGTTCGGCGGTCACACCGCGCACGCCGTCGCCGATATTCATGCCGACTTCCTCGCCAAGCCTTTGCACAGCGGGCAGTTGCAGGGCCATCGACAGCACACCATCGACAAGCTGGTTCACCGTACCGCCATCATTGCTGCCGCCCTCGCCGCCCGTTCCGGTAGTCCGCCCCATGCCGGTGATATGGTTGATGCGGATGCTTTCGATCTTCTCGGCAGGTTTCAGCATGCGCTCGACCACATCGGGCAGGGTTCTGATGCGCGCCTCGTCCAATTTCATCGCCATCAGTTCCGCGCTCTGGGAATTCTCGGCGGTGATCACGGCGTTGCGGCCTTCGGCTTCTGCCAGAAGCTTGGCCTTTTGCGCCTGCGCGCGGTCCAGCATCGCCTTGGCCTCCGCCTCGGCCATGGCCAGAAGCGTGCCCACTTCTGAGCGGACGCGGGTGTCATCCACCTCGGCCTGCTCCGAGGCACGGATCAGCGCCAGGATCTTGTCGCGGTCAGCGGCGGCCTGCTCGCGGATCGTGCGCACTCGCTCTTCGGCCTCGGCACCGGCTGCGGTGGCGGCGATAGCTTCGGCCTCGGCATGGGCTTCCTCCACGCGCTTGGCCGCCATACGCACGGCATTGTCCGTCTTGGCCAGCGATGTGGACAGTTCCGCCGCCAATGACTGTTCGCGCAATTCGCGGTCTTTGCTGATCTCGGTCAAGCGCACCTCGCGCTCTCGCGAAATGCGGGCCGCTTCGCGGCGTTTCTCGGAATCCGCCTGTTCCTCGGCGGTTTCGGCCATCGACCGCGAGCGCGCGATCTCGATCTCACGCTGCTGCGTGATCATGGCTTCTTCTTCCTCGCGGTTGATCGTCAGCTTTCGCTTGGTGGCATCCAACTGGCTTTGCCGGACGGCCACTTCGGCATCCGCCTCGATCACGGCGCGCTCTTTCTTGTTGACCGCGATGATCTCGGCCAGACGCCGCATACCCAGCGCGTTGAACGCGTTATTCTCGTCCAGTGCGTGAAACGGAGTCTGGTCGATCCGTGTCAGCGACACGGATTCCAGCAGCAGACCGTTTTGCGCCAGATTGTCGGTCAGCACCTCGGATACCTCGCGGGCATAGCCTGCACGATTGTCCTGCAATTCGTCCATCGTGTAACGTGCGGCAACGGATAGCATCGCATCCACCAGCTTGCCTTCAAGCGTTTCGGCCAGATCAGCCGAGCGGAAGGATTTTCCCGCCAAGGCCTGCGCGGCGGTCGCCACCCCTTCTGCGGTAGCACGGACGCGAACGTAGAATTCGGCACCGATATCGACGCGCAAACGGTCTTTGGTAATGATGGATTTCGGACCCAGTCGCTCGATCTCGAGCTTGGTGGTCCGCATGTTTACTTCCGACACTTTATGCAGGAAGGGCAAGGAAAGGCAGCCTCCGTCCAGGACGACTCTCTGTCCGCCGGCACCTGTCCGCACAAGGCTGATCTCGCGGGTCGCTTTGCGGTAATACCTGTTCAGGAACAGGATCACCAGGATGACGAAGATCAGAAGAATGACCAGACTGACAAACACCGTCATAACGCGCGCTCCCATCAGAAGGCTCTCGCGATCACGTGGACCGGACAGCATAATTCCCAGACACAGCAGATCAAAACCGGGCAGACTTCCGGCTTCTTTACCAAGCGTAAACGGCGAGTCGAAAAGCTGTCAATCGCCTTAGACGGGCTGATTAGGACCAGATTGCAAAGATACATAACGCCAGTTTGATACGGGTTTTCCGCCTGCCCCAAATTCACGCAACCTCAGCAGGAAAAGATGCAAGAAAAGGCGGCTGACGAATCTGCTCGCTTTGGTCAGTCAGTCGCCAAGGACCATGCGGCGTCCAGTCCGATGCGTATGGCCGCGATCATATCGTCCAGATGCATCGAGGCCAGATCGGCCCTTTGATGCATTTCAAGCAGGCTTTCCCCGGCCACCTGATCCAACAGCGCGGCGACCTGCGAAGGCAGGTAGGGCAAATGTACAAAACCCGCCATCGTGCGACGCTTCTGCAGGGCACAATGATGTAGCGTGACATAAGACGTCGCGTTGCACAGATAGGTTCCGGCACTGCCAGATTGCCGACAAGGTAGTCCGGCCGCGCGAATGGCCGTTTGCATCGCATCGGCGGGAAGTGACGATAGATACCCGTCGGGACCGTCCTCGATCACCCTGCCATTCTGGCGATGACCGGCATTGTCGGGAAGTTCGAACTACGACCAGTTGGCCGCAACCCGTTCGATCCGGATCATCGGCTCCCCCGGCCAAAGACCGAGCGAGACAATCAAGTCGGGGTTGAAATCTGCGAGTAGCTGCGGAATTTGCAGGCACATTGCCGAAAAATCGACAGCCAAAGCATGCCCGTGCACCTTGGCACCCCCTATCGTTGTTCCGTCCAGCGCCTTTGCAACCAGTTCGGACGGATTTGCGTCCCGTCCTGCGTAACTTTGGAACCCCGTCACAAGAATCATCCGCTGCCCCCTATATCTGTCTGCTGAATGCGCCGCGCAGGAAAAGGTCTTTGCCCGCGTTCTGGCACAGTATGCTGCATGGCTTTGCGGATGAACGGCAGCGATCGTGATACCGCGCATCCTATGCGGCAAGGTCGGGTTCCACATGCCCTATTCTTGCCATTTCATTCTTTTATTGTCGGATACTGATCGGATTGTGGAGCAATGCAATGGAACAGGCAACGAGCATACGTCCTGCAAAATTCGGCTTGGTCGGGTTCATCCTCGGAATCGCAAGTCTTGTTATTATCCTCATACAGTTCTCGTCACTGTTCGAGCCACAGGAGGCAAGCACCGGAAGCTTCATCGGCGAGATCGCAGCCGACATAAAGCAATCCGCTGCCCGTGTTATTTCAGGACAGCCCGCGCCCGCACCCGCACGCTTGCCACAAGACAATAGGCAAATCATCACGGCAGCAGCCCTATGCGTAGCAGGTATCGCCATCGTGCTTGGCGGCATCGGGCTATACCGCAACGAGCCGCACAGGCTTTCATATCTGGCGGTCGGGATCGGTGTTTCGGCCATTGTCATGCAATATGTCTTCTGGCTGGCGCTTCTTGTCTGCGGCGTGGCCCTTCTTATCAGTATCATCGGCAATCTGGACAGTATTCTGGAATAGCCGCGCTGATCTGCTGAAGTGCCGCCGTGCTGGACCGCCGCTTTGGTCGTTTTATTGCGGCCCGTCTTTATCGCTACGCTTCCCTAGCCCCGACCGTATCAGGGATTGGAAAAATCACGTCATAGGCCCAGTTGAAACAGAAGGCGTAGACCAGATAGAACCCGGCCAAGGCAATATCCATGATGAAAGCCGCCCAGAGCCCTACGCCCAGATAGAGCGCAATAAAGGGGATCAGCACGATCAGCAATCCAGCCTCGAACAGCACGGCATGCAGCACCCTGATCGCGGGTGTCTTGTGGACGTCACCTCGCAGTTGCTGCATCGCGTGATCGAAACCCAGATTGTAAATATAGTTCCACCCCGTCGCGATCGTGGCGCTGACGAGAGTGACCACACCCATATCTTTTAGCGAAATACCGAAGAACATCACGCCCAGAGGTGTGACGATGGCAAGGGCGATCACCTCGAAGCTGATAGCGTGACGGATACGGTCTGATGTCTCGCGCATGGCGCTCTCCCGGTCGGTCCGGGTCGTCCCGGAAAAATCGCCCGTCACGGGGGAGGTCGTCCTCGCTGACTGCCGATATAACAATTTTGCCGATAGGTTCAACCGGCCTTCACGCGGCGCCTCGGTTTACCGCGCAATCACGATATCGGCACGCAGACCGCCCAGACGGTCACTTTGGGTCAGCCGCAACACGCCACCATGGGCGCGGGCGATATCGGTGGCGATAGCAAGCCCCAGACCGACACCCGAACCCTTGTTCTGATTGCGGGCGGTATCAAGCCGGGTGAATGGCTTGATCGCCTCGCCGCGCTGGTCGGGGGGAATGCCCGGTCCGTCATCCTCGACCTGAATCCGCAACGCTTTGTCCGTCAGCATCATCGACACTTCGGCGCGGGTACCGTAGCGCACGGCATTGTTGATCAGGTTCTCGACTGCCCGTCGCATCGCGATCTGGCGCAGCTGGACGGTTCCACTGCCCTCTATCGCATGGACGGTCACAGGCTTGCCCGCGCGGGTGAAATCCTCGATCAGATCACGCAGAAGGCTGGCGGGATCAACGGGCTCAGGCTCGGCCTCGGATATGCCGCGCGCGAAATTCAGGAACTCGTCCAGCATGCGCTGCATCTCGTCGACATCGCGTTTGAGATCGGCGGTGTCTTCGTCGTCCAGCATCGACAGGCCCAGTTTCAGCCGCGTGAGGGGCGTGCGCAGGTCATGGCTGACACCGGAGAGCATCAAGGTGCGCTGCTCGATCTGCCGTTCGATCCGCGCCCGCATGTCCAGAAACGCATTGCCGGCCGCCCGCACCTCGACCGCACCTGCGGGCCTGTATTCGACATTGCGCCCCCTGCCGAAGGCTTCGGCCGCTTTGGCCAACCGCGTGATCGGTCGCAACTGGTTGCGCATGTAGAGAAAGGCGATCAGGGTCATCAACACGCCGAAAAACACCATATTCACAAACAACTGGTGCGGATTGGACGGGGCGACGCGCCGACGGTCCAGCGTCAGTTCCAACATCCCTTGCGGGACTTGCAGGAACAGAACCACATTCCCGTCATCAGGCAATTGAACCGCCGCTATATTGGGCACAACAGACGCGAAGGTGGAGATCACCGCCAGACCGGACAGATCATACCAGCGCCGCACAAACTCGGGCGGGCTGTCTGTGGCATCGAAGCGCACACCGATCTGCAACAGGCTGGCGACACCCGCGACACGTTCCAGCGCCTGTTGCTGATCCGGCGCAGGCAGGATGTCCTGCAACAGAAGTTGCACCTCGCGCGAGGCGGTGAAGGTCATCTGGCGCGTGACACCCTCGAAATGACGCTGGATAAAGACCACGGATACCACAAGCTGCAGCGTGACAACCGGCAGAATCAGGATAAGTGCGGCACGGCCATAAAGACCGCGCGGGGAAAAGCGTTTGAGCCAAGCAAATAGCATAGGCTATACCTAGCCGGAGCCACGCAGCAAAGGAAGCAGAATGCAGAACCAAACGGGCCTAGATCCCAGACCGGGCCACCCACAGGAAGTTGCGCCCGATGTGCGCTGCATACTCGCCCCCAACCCCTCGCCCATGACGCTGCACGGTACCAATACCTATATCATTGGCGGAACCGATCTGGCGGTTATCGACCCCGGACCAGATCATGCAGACCATCTGAAGGCCATTCTCGCCGCGGTCGGCCCGCATCAGCAGATCACCCATATTCTGGTCACCCATGCGCATGTCGATCATTCCCCGCTGTCGCGCGCGCTGTCACAGGCCACAGGTGCGCCAGTTCTGGCCTTTGGCGATGCAGTGGCCGGACGCAGTCCGGTGATGCAGCAATTGGCCGCGCAGGGCCTTGCCGGGGGTGGTGAAGGCGTGGACCGCGATTTTGTGCCTGATCAGTGCCTACCCCACGGCGCGATTGTGTCCGGCTCGGGCTGGACGCTTGAGGCGGTCTGGACGCCCGGCCATTTCGGGAACCATCTGTGCTTCGGGTTCAACGATATCCTGTTCTCGGGCGATCTGGTGATGGGCTGGGCCAGTTCACTTGTCTCGCCACCCGATGGCGACCTGAGCGATTTCATGGCGTCCTGCATCGCACTGCGCAGGCGCAACGACCGCCTGTATCTGTCAGGCCACGGCGCACCGGTGAATGATCCGCGGGCACGGCTTGACTGGCTGATCGCGCATCGGCGCCGCCGCGAGGCCGATATTTTGCGCGCCCTCGCAGAGGGACCGGCCACAGCCGAGACCTTGGCGCGCCGGATCTACACCGATACGGCCGCCCTCCTCTTGCCCGCTGCCGCGCGCAACGTCTTCGCGCATCTTATTGATCTTGCGGGTAAATCAACAGTACGCGCCGAACCTGAAATGTCGTGGCACGCAAGATTTCACTTGGGTTGAAACCTGCTCCGAAGCTTTTGAAAAAATATGCCATTTGCCACTGGACGCGGCAAAACCCTGTTGTTATATCCGCCCTCGTGTTCCGGCGTAGCTCAGCGGTAGAGCAGTTGACTGTTAATCAATTGGTCGTAGGTTCGATCCCTACCGCCGGAGCCAAAATCTCGTAGAGATTACAACACGATAACGGCCGCCTCTCAGGGCGGCTTTTGTCGTTTTTGGGGCGCTCTGCAACAACTCTGCAACATTGCCTTGGTTAACGATCCGTTAAGGGTTTCGTGGCAGGCTGGGGTGTGAAGTGCGCCTAAGTCGTTGAGAATCAGTGTTGAACAAGATCACGGAGATCAAACCACTCGTTACGCGAACCTACACCTTCCCCTTGCAGGAGGCGTTTGAGGTTTTGCCCGCAGCGCAGCGGCTGGCGGACGACGAATGGAAGCCCCTCCCCGAACGCTTCCTTGAAGGCGTCGAGTTCGTCGCGCGCTTCACGGGATCAGACATCAACGACCGATCAGCCACATATCTCCCTCTCGCTCATGTCACGGGCGAGAAAGCATTCGCCACCGACAACAAGACGCTCGTCGAGTATGATCTTGGCGGGACGGCACCATTCGACATGCACCTTGCATCGGGCGACGTGCGATTGCTGCGCGCATTTGGCGAGGCTCCTTCTCATGTCGGTGAAGCCCTAGACCAAAGGACAGACGAAAGCTGGCTGTGTTTTCGCTGGGCGACGGGGGCGACGCTCGCCTTGCCGATGCGCCGCACGGCAATCCCCGACGCGCTCACGAGCATGGTTGCCTCCCTTGATTGGTCAGACATGAACGAGGTTGATGATCAATGGCGCAGCCAGATCGTCGGCCAGTTCTCCGTAAAGCCCGCTCGCAACGAAAGTGATCTGCTTCACATCTACCACGACAGGATCGAAACCGCGCCCGACGGGCATCATCCGCTGGTGTGCTTGGCCGTCGCGACGCACTCGCCCGTTTACACGGTCTATGATCGCGCGCGCTTCATCCCAGCGGTGAAGCTGGCCGATCAGATCAAGTTCATCGGGAACAGTGAAAGCTCTCGCCTGCTGTTCTGAACGGGCAACGCGCGCGGTGTCCTTGCCTCGTTCAGGGTGCAAGCATGACCCGTATCCTGAGCGATGGCCTGTTCTTTCACCCTGACGGCATGACCGCGATGGACATGCTCAAGCGGTTGGCCGACGGCTCGTCGCACCACGGCTTCGACAACCCATTTGCGCCTGCATTGGCCGAGACTGACGAGAAGATTGCTCGCCTCAAGCAGCAGATTCGGGACGCTGAGCAACGGGTAGCCCTGCTCAACAGCGAGTTGGAGCGGGCGCAGCAGCGGCGCGCAGATCAACAGGAGGCGCTTGCTCGGTTCGTTGAAACGGGCGAAGTTGATCCAATCCTTGTCCCCGATTGCGCCAAACTCGCGGAAGACGAAGCAGCGAAGCAGCGCGCAGCTATCAAGGAGCAGGTGCAGTTTACCCTGCCGAAAGAACTCGAAGCGGACGGCTGGTCGCAGAAGGGCGATGTGCAGGTGACGGATAGCGAGATCATTGTGACGATCCGCAAGCCGCGCACGGACCTTCCGATCAATGTTGACCTTGAGGCCTCGAAGATCGTCGCCAAGGTAAAAGAAGCGGTCAAGCCGTTCAGCGAAGAAGGCTCTGTCTATCGGTTTGCCCTGCGCGAGCGCATCGCAGCACGCCCGCAACAGCCACGGGAGCCGCCGTCATGACCAAGATTGCCACCGAAGACGACCTCTGGAAGCTGTTCTTCAACAACCCCGAGGATCACACGGCGGAAGGTGACGGGTTCATTCCATGGACAGTTTTTCGTCAGGTCATCGAAGCGAAAACATTCGGCGACGGGACTGAGCCGCTCAGGCTGGCCGCAACAAATCGCTTCTACCGCGTTGTCCGATGGGCCTCGCGCCGAGAACTGTTGCGCAGAACGTCTCTCCTGCTCTGTGATGCGGTAGTCCCGCAACGCGACCTGCGTCGCGTCGGCAAGTCGATGGTCAGCGGCGATGCCGACCTGATCGTGGGTTATCTCGGCACGTCGCCCGCGGCGGCAATCCGCGATTGAGCGAAGCGCGATATTGTGCGCATATTCGTGTCGAGGCACGATATGCAGTATGGACACACTTACACCCGAGGAACGCTCGAGGCGCATGAGCTTGGTTCGCGGACGCGATTCCAAGCCGGAAATGCTTGTGCGCCGCTTGACCCACGCCCTCGGCTACCGCTATCGCCTTCATCGGCGCGACCTCCCCGGCAGGCCCGACCTAGTGTTTGGCCCTCGCCGCAAGGTAATTTTCATTCACGGTTGCTTCTGGCACCGCCATCCCGACCCCGCCTGCAAGCTGGCTCGCCTGCCCAAGTCGCGGCAGGACTTCTGGCGTCCAAAGCTGGAGGGCAATCGCGCGCGGGACGAGCGGATCAACGAGGCGTTAACCACGATGGGGTGGAATGTGCTTGAGATTTGGGAATGTGAGACTGCCGACGCCGAGTCGTTGGCCAAGAAGATAAAGGGGTTCCTCGGATGAAATCTGTGGAGTTGTTCGCGGGCGCGGGAGGCCTCGGGCTTGGTGTCGGTGGCGCGGGGTTCGAGCACGCGGCGGTCGTCGAGATTGATCGTTGGGCCTGTGACACGCTGGCCGAGAACACCAAGTGGCCGCTCCACGGTTGGGACAAAGGCGACGTTCGGAAGTTTGACTACACTCCGCTTAAAGGCACGGTTAACCTCGTCACGGGTGGGCCACCCTGTCAGCCATTCTCGATGGGCGGGAGGCATCGCGCCTTTCTCGATCCGCGCGACATGTTCCCAGAAGCCGCCCGCGCCGTGCGAGAGCTGCGCCCAAAGGCGTTCATCTTCGAGAACGTAAAAGGGCTGCGGCGGCAGGCGTTCTCAAACTACCTTGAGTATATCCGCCTGCGTCTGCGCCACCCTGACCTGACGCCGCGCGAAGGCGAGGAATGGCTGACACACCTAAAGCGGCTTGAGGACTACGAGACGAGCGGCGCGAACGGCGGATTGCTCTACAACGTCGTCATCCGCCTTTTGAACGCTGCTGACTATGGCGTGCCGCAAAAACGCGAACGAGTCTTCATCGTTGGCATCCGCGACGATCTCGCGGCGGCTTTCCACTTCCCGGATGCAACGCACTCCTACGACGCGCTTATGTGGTCCAAGTGGCGTTCGGGCGAATACTGGAAGCGTCACGGCATTGCGCCCGTGCCCAATGCCCGAGAGCAGTCGCGCGCGGCACGGCTGAAAGTGAAGCCAGCCGAGTTGCCTTGGCGAACAGTGCGCGACGCCCTGCACGATCTTCCTGACCCTGAGTTTCACCCTGCCGTGGCGTCGAAGTTCGCGGATCACCGCTTCATCTCGGGCGCACGGTCCTATCCCGGTCACACAGGCAGTCCTCTTGATGAACCCGCGAAGACACTCAAGGCGGGTGTTCACGGCGTCCCCGGAGGCGAAAACATGCTGCGCCGGCCTGACGGGACGGTGCGCTATTTCTCGGAGCGCGAGAGCGCACGCTTGCAAACCTTCCCCGATGACTTCCGTTTCCACGGTTCATGGACGGAAACCATGCGCCAGCTTGGGAATGCCGTGCCGGTCGAACTCGCCAAGGTCGTTGCTAAAGCCGTCCGTGAACAGATAGAACGGACGCATGAGAAAAGTGACTCCTTACAATCCCTTGGACAAGCAGCACCTGGCCGAAAGCGCAGCAAACGCGCTATTGCGACAGGAGCCGGAGAATCTGCCTCCTGAGCCTTTTGAAGGTGCAGGAATATACGCGATCTACTACCTTGGCGATTTCGATGCCTATTCACCGCTCGCGGGGACTAATCGTGAGCGGCTTGAGGCCCCCATTTACGTTGGCAAGGCCGACCCGAAAGGTGGGAGACGGGGCGGCGATTTCGATGCTCCAACGGGCACTGCTCTTTCTGATCGGCTTCGAAAGCACTCGGTTTCGATCAGTCAGGCGCAGAACCTGAATTTGAATGATTTTCGCTGCCGATACCTCGTTCTGGACGATGTATGGGTGCGAATGGCGGAGCGTATGCTAATTTCTTGGTATCGACCTGTGTGGAATGTCGTCGTGGATGGCTTCGGAAACAACGATCCGGGTGGGCGCCGAGCAACACAATATCGGTCTCCTTGGGACACTCTGCATCCCGGTCGACCATGGGTCGATAAACTGGCTGTAGGCACAACGACTGCGGACGATGTTCGCGAAAAGATCGCACGGCATTTCGCGGAAACGCCTCAATAGCCCGGCAACGATGGCGGTAAGGCGCTGCGCCCCACCCCGATAGGGCACAACCGCAAGGCGCGCCTGCTACCCCGCCTGCGCTGCGGCGCTGTCAGTAATACCCGGCCAGCGTGGCGGTGGTGATCGACTGGCGATGCAAATACTGGGATGCAAACGCCGACACGATCAGCGCCACGCCCGCGTCACCGTGGCCCGAGGCATTCCGCGACTGCGTGATGATCTGATTGCCAGCCGCCGTGGTCTGGATGGTGAAGGATGCAAGGTCTTCCTCGATCTCTTTGCGCATCGGCAGGTCCGTAGCGAACTTGAGGTCGCCCGCCCGTCATCTGCACGGCGAAGTGCGGCACGTTCTGCACGTGCAGCATGTCCGACACCACCCGGCCAATCGACGTGCCGTCGATGGCGAGGTCCGACTTGCCCCCGAACGGCGGCGCATTGCGCAGCCGGATCAGGTGATCGACCACATCCACATAGGACACGCCCCGGAAGCGGTCGGCATAGACGACGACACGCTCCCGAGGCCCAAGGGTCACGCGGTAGCCGTCCGACACGGGCAAGCGCGTGTCCTTGATCACGGCGACGGCGGAATAGTCGTTCGCTTGGCCGAGGTCCGCGCCGATCCAATACCGCTCGTGCCCCGTCACGCGCGGAATCGCCGGGTCGTTGTCGGTTTCGTTCAGCACGCGCCCGTCAGGCATGTAGATCAGGTTCAAATCCTTGGGCATACCGCCTGCACCTCGCTTGTTGCGCTCTCGATGATGGAGAGATCGAAATAGGACTGGCCATCGGCCAGAAACTCGCCAAGCACCTCCTGCCGGAAGCGCGTGGCCGAAAGCTGCTGGCGCAGCCGTTCAACCCGGCCTGCAAGCCTCGGGATCGACGTGCCGGGCACAGTGATCCGGTGGATGCCGTCATTGGGTTTCCGGTCGAGGAAAAGCCGAGCGAAGAAGTTGTTCCGGCCCGCAGGCGTCGAGGCGTAAACCACCACCCCGGCGTCGGTCAGCATAGGCAACAGCGCCGTGATGATGGATTCATCGTCTTGAATCCAAGCCGCTTCGTCCACGAGCAACCGCGTTGCTGTGTAACCCCGGATCGTCGCGCCGGAGGCAGGCACGGCGATGAACCGCCCGCCCGTGTTGACTTCGATCTCGGATTGCGTGCCCCGCTCCACGATCAGGTCGGTAGCGCGCAGGTAAAGCTGCACCTTGCGGGTCAACTCGCGCACCTGCCGTTCCGCAGGGCACAGGGCAATCGTCGTGCCGCCCGCCTGCAACTCCCGAACGCCCATCGCGGCGAGGGTCGATGACTTGCCCGCCTGACGGCAGATGTTGAGGGCGAGGGTCGATGCTGACGAGGTCAGTGCCTCGACCTGATACCATTCGGCCTCGGTCGCGGTCGGCACCTCCTGCCGCAGGAAGTGCAACATCTGCGTGCCGGGGTCTAGGTCGCGTTCAACCTGCTCGCACCAGAGCCGGAAACCGTCAAATGCCAACGCCCCCATCCTCCTTGGTCACGCTGAGGACATGGTGGCGCATCCGGCGCAGCAGAGGTTCGCGGGCGGCTGGCACCTCGTCGCAGACCTCTTGCAGGATGCGGCGCAGCGTCACCCATTCCTTTGCCTCGGCCAAGGTGACGTTGACCGTCAGCGCGGTTGCGAGCTTGCCTTGCATGGTGGCGATGTCGCGCAGCACCTTGCGCAGCCCCTCCATCGCAGCCAGGGCGAAGGCGTCGTCCTCATTCTGCTCGGCCTTGGTGATCAGCTTTTCCACCCGGCGCGCCAGGGCCTCGTAGGTGTTCGCAACGTCCATCCGGTCTTCGTTGACGATCTCGGTTTCCGCCTCGACCTGACGGATACGTTGCTCGGCCATGATCGCGCGGCGCATTTCCTCTGTGATCTTGTTGTCCCGATACCGCTGGATCGTGGTCAGATCGACGCCGATCCGCTTCGCGATCTCGGTCAGGGTGCGCCGCCCAAGCACGATGTCCTTGATGATCTCCTGCTTGTCCGGGCGCATGTCGATGACTGCCCGCCGCCCGCTGTTCTTGTTCCCGCCTTTCATCAGATGGTTCCTTCGTCTGCGGTTTCAGCGCCCCGCATCCGGGCGTTAAGTTCGGCATACAAACCGACCCGGTCGCGCACCTGCGCCCAGTCCTCAACGGAGAAACTGACCAGATGATCATGGACGAAATCCGCCGCCTGTTCCCCCATGCCCGCCGCGACGAGATCATGGCGCAGCTTGCCAAGATCGACCCCGCGCAGATGGCGCTGCATCGCCTTCGCGATGGCGACAATGAGCGCGTCAATCGGGTCGCGTGACGGCTCCAGCTTGAAGGCGGCACCCCTCACAAGGAACGTGCCGTCTTCATGAACCTGCACCTCGCCCCGATCACCGCAGACGACACGGCGCGCGGCCTCGAAGCAGGCCTGTTCCTCAGGTTTCAGTTTCGGCATGGTTCGCGGCCTTTTCCATCAGCGTGAACTTCCGCGCCGCATGTTCCGGCAGGTCGTCGAGGGTGCGGAAGGTGCGGATCGTGTAGCCCTCCTTCTCGGCCTGCAAACGGCGCTGCACGATGCCGTTGCCGGTCTGCATGTCGGCCCGGACATACCGGACGCGCTCGTGCTCGTCGTCGAAGGTGAAGACGGCTGACTTCATGATTTCCCGCTGACCAGTGTTGCGCCGGGTCGGGTCTTCGCCCGTGTCGGTCACACGCAGCGGCAAACCCGATGCTTCCGCCTTGGCTTTCGCTTCGCGGTATTTCACCGGATCGCGGGCTTCCTCGCGGGTCAGATAGACAGCGCGTTCCGCGCGGCCACCGCCCAGCACCAGATTGCCTGAGGCGTCACGCTCGAAGCCAGCCAGCTTCAGAGCCTTTTCGCGCTGCTGGGTTTCAAGCTGGGCGAGGATCTTGTCCACGGAGGAAAGGGCGGTGTCCTTTTCACGCAGAGCATCCTTTTTCTCGTCGAGAATATCGGCCTTCAAGGCGGCGATATGCTTCTGTTGCGTCTGGACTGTCTCGGTGAGCGCAGTCACTTGCTGAATGAGGGCTTGAATTGCGGCGGTGGTGTCGTCGGGCATTACGTCCGGTCCTTCTCTGAAAACGAAAACGGCAGGCTTCCGAGCGCCTGCCGTTCCCGTTTCGTCACAGAGAGAACGCCGGGACCCGCCCGCCATGAACGAACATTAGACAGTTGGAATCGCACGCTAAACCGAAAGAAAAGGTGGAATATGGCGCGCTCGCCGTGGACCTCAATTTGGCGCGGGTGCGATACCATAGAGCCAGTCGTCGGCAGGATCACGCGGCGGGCAAAGCCACGGCTTTGCGGCCCGGCGCGTCGGTTTGATCAGGCCTTTTGGCCGTACTACCGCGACGACAGGCACAGGCGTCGGGCGCATTCTGCGGATGATCACGGGCGTAGGCTTCGGCACCGACATAGGGCGCTTCGATGCGTGTTTTGCGCGGTATGCCTCGATCAGCGCGTTCTGGGATGTCTGCGCACGCCACAGGGCGCGGGATTTCTCGATGTTCTCGCCGCGCATATGACCGAGATGGGGCAGATCGGCGCCTTCAAGGACTTCGATGATCGCCCCGCGCACCTCGTCGGGATCGCGGTCGATTGCCTCGCACACTTCGGCGCGCATATCGGCCCAAGGGCCTGCGCGGTCAGTGAAGAACGCTATCGCCTCCTTGCGGACGAGATCGGCGCGCTGCGGTTCCTCCTTCGTGCCTCCCACGAGGTCGGCAACGGCTTGTTTCATGACGGCGAGGTATAAGAGTTGCTCAGGGATCAAAGGCATTGCTCGACTGCGAGGGGACGCGCCTTGGGGGCGAAGGACACGACGGGCCTCCCCAAGGCGCGCTGTCTTCGCCAGCCGGCCCGCAGGACTTTTTATCATCAGAGCTTCGCCTTTCGTGGCGTATTCGAGGTGTCAAGCGTCGAGAATAAGGTCCACGCCAAGGAACCCGCGTGCTCCGCCTACACGAAGATTTTCTGGACAGGGGATGACAATACTGAAACCGCTCACCATATCGTCTTGCCACAACTAAAAGGTGATTTCAGTGAAAGTGAATTTGAAGAAGATCGAAGGCAACTGGACTGAGGGCTACGCCCTCGACAAACACATGCTGCACAGCACCTTTCTGGGCAATGACGAGTACGGTCATCCCCGTTTCGACAACCAAAGGACGGAGGCTGGCGAAGCCGTATATCAGTTGAAGTACCGTCAGGACTGGAATCAGGTGCAACCTCTAGCGGATGCCATCGCCAACCACATCGTCCCACGGTTTGGGCAGATTGGGCTTGTCGTCCCGGTTCCGGCCTCCAAGACCCGCGCTAGGCAACCCGTCTATGAGGTCGCTCAGGCCGTCGCGTCGAAGATCAAGGTCAATTCGTTCGATGGCATCGTTGTGAAGGCACCCGCCGAAGGTCAGGCCGTCGCTCTCAAGGACTTGTCAAACAAGGAAGAAAAGGTTGCCGCCCTTGCTGGTCGTTTTACAATCAGAGACCAAATCGCAGGAAACGGGTGCTGGAACGCACTTGTCGTTGACGACCTGTTCGACAGTGGGGCGTCGATGGAAGCCGTTTGCGCTGCCCTGCATACCTATGACAAGATCGGCAAGATCTTCGTTGCAACAATGACTTGGAATTGAAATGACGACGGTTTTTGTAGCAGGTTCCATCAAAATCAAGCGCCTCGATCCGCGTTTCGTTGATCGGATTAAGAACATCGTCTCGGATAGTCTCGCCGTGGTCGTCGGAGACGCGACCGGGGCAGACACTTCCATTCAGGCGGAACTCACCAAACTCGACGCACAAAACGTCACCGTGTATTGCTCTGGCGACGAACCGCGAAACAACGTCGGAAACTGGAAGGTGAGGCCAATCCATTCGTCCGCGGAGCCAGGCACGCGAGCCTACTTCACCGCCAAAGACAAAGCGATGGCAGCAGATGCGGACTTTGGGTTGATGCTTTGGGACGCGGCCAGCGCGGGAACTTTAAGTAATGTTCTCGAACTGGTTGCAGGCGGCAAGAAATGCGTCGTGTTCGTCAACAAAGAAAAGACCTTCGTGAACGTCAAAGAGCCGAAAGACTTGGACAACCTTGTAGCTTTCATGTCGAGTGGCGCGCGCGCACAGGCAGAAAAGAAGATCGGACTGAGCAAAAGGCTTTCGCAGCTAGCGAACCCTCAGTTCGGTCTGGAGTTGTAGGGGTCCTTCCTTAGAAAGGAATAATTGCGGGGCATTCTCACGGAATATGCCCAAATGTTGCAAAGATTCGGTGCTCTGCAACAGGCCCGTCCAGAATACGCTTGTAAATCAAGCATATGGACGATCAACTTGGTTGATTGCCAATCAATTGCTCACCGCGCGCAAGCCTGTTTTGAAGGGCCGAAACGAAGAAGGCGGAGAACTCTTGGGTAACTCACCAAGCAATTCATTGGACGACCCCATAGCACCGCCCAACATTACAGGCATTTCAGGGAAAACCCCGGTTTTATACGCGTAGGAAAATTTAGTTGGTTGGTCGGTCCCCTATCCACCAACCAACCAACTAATGTTTCCCTATAGCTGAAACCGCATGAAATCCCTGTAATGCCTGTAATCCCACCGGGTGCAGCCCCACCGACTAAACAATTCCTTGGACGATCACCCAGCAAACGGAAGGGGCGGCACCGAAGTACCGCCCCAACGATCACCGCAACATCGCGGCCAATTCTTCTACCGACGGATCAGGTGGCGGCACGAGCAGCCACTTGCGGGTCTTCTTGTCGATCTCCCATCCCCGCTTGCGCAGCGCAGGCTTCAACTGGTTCAACTCCAGGCTCAGGGTTGCGGCCGTCAAGGGCAGTCGAGAGAGGTTCATCCCGCACGATTCCGCCGCATTCTTCATCTCAAGCAGCAACTCCTGCGGCGTGCCAAGGAATTTGCCATGCCGCCCGATAGGCTCCTGCATCGCCTCAAGCGCCTGCATCGTGGCCGAGTCGTCTGCCGCCTCGTCCTGTGCGATGTCCTGCGCCTCGACCATGACCGAGACGAACCAGCCAGGTTCCTTGCCAAGCACTCGCGCCGTCGCCTCGCCAATCGCCCCGAACTCAGCCAGTCGCACATTCTCCGCGAACTCATGCGGGTCGATCTCGGGCAACACCTTCAACACCTCGACGATCAGTGCAACGACCGCCCCAAACATGCGCGGGGCGGATTCGGCCAGTTTCTGCTCGAATTCGGATTCAAGCATCCGCCGCTCAGGCTTCACCAACTCGATCTCGACCATCCGCGAGATCAGGTCTGCCGCGTACTTCGACGGATCAATGCCGTTCACGATCACGGGCCGCCGCACATAGATTGAAAACAGATCGCCATTGGTGAACAACTGGCGCACCTCGAACCCCATGCCCGTGGTGATACCGCAGAGGGTGTCCGACAGCTTGGTGAGGTCCGACATGTTTTCGAGGGTCAGCACATAGTTGTGCCAAGCCCGGATCAGCACGTCGTCCGGCTTCTCGCTGCCCGGCGCGACCATCGCCGTCACCGGATCAATGAGGGATCGCATCACCCGTGTCGTCGATGTCTTGGCCGAGCCATATTCCCCGATCAGGTTCACAATAGGCGACGGGGTTTCAGGGAAGAACATCTTGACGGCGCAGGCCATGAAGATGGCGAACTGATCGTCGTCCATGTTCACAAGCGCCCGAATGTCCGACAGCGTGCCCTCGGTATATGACAGGGGCATCTGCCGCGAACGCCGGAACACGACCGGGCATTCTTCATCCCCCTCGATCATCGCGACGCCATCAGCCGAGATCGTCAGCACCCGGTCCGCGGCATCGCAGAGATCAACGTAGATGCGCCCCTCGTGCCTTGCGACCCGCAGAAACACGTCTTCGACCGTGTCATAGGCGTGCGCCCGCGCGATGCCGACGACGAGGCCGATCTGCTCCTGGCTCGGCGTCACGCCGCTTGCATAGGCCGCACGCCGCAGCCAGTCCGCAAACTCGATCGAGTCGATCCGCATGATGCGCCGAGGGCCAACGCGGGCATAAGCGGTGCCATCGGGATCACGGAACAGCTTGAGCGAGCCGACCACGTCGTCAAGGATCACCTTCGCCTGATCGCCCTTCCGGTCAAGCTGCACCCCGTCAGGCATGCCGCCGACATAACCGCCCGCCCGCGCATAGGCCCAGAACGGTTCCGGCCCGCTTTTGCCCGCCTTCGCGATGTCGGCCCACTTGTCGAGAACGTCACGCTCCGAGACGAAACCGTCCGTTTCGCGCGAGTAGGTCAGCCAGTGGTCCCGGCCATCCTCACCAAAGGCCGCGAAGATGTTGAACCCGGCATCAGTCCATGCCTTGTAACCGCCACCGGGGCGCACCTTCATGAAGCAGCGCAACGCCGCCGCTACGTCAACAGCCTTGGTGCGTTGGCCCGACTTCGGCCCGCTCTTGCGCGCCTGCGCTAGCGTCACAACGATCTCGCCGCCTTCCTCGAACTTCATGGCGCCGGAGTCGTCGATGCCGTTCGCAATCATCACGACGCTTTCAAGTGCGAGGGGCAAGGCGATGACTGGCCGCTTGCCGCCCTTCGGCAGCAATTCGACGTGGTGTTCCACAACGTAGATGTCGCGCCGGGGGTCACGTTTCCAGATGGTGCCCGTTTCGTGGAACATGCCCTTGCCCTGCCCATCGTCGCGCACGAACTTCTCGTGCGCCCAAGGCGATTGCGAAAGGAGCCTGTTGGCCTCGTCGAGAACCTCCATCATCCGCGCGCGGATGCTGTCCATGCGCGCGGCGTTCGCTAAGGCAACCCACAGGTGATAGCCTTTTCCGCCGCCAGACCTGACGACGAAATAGGGCACGCCCAAGCTGTGCAGCGCAGCCGCGACGAAGCCGACACGCTTGAGCATTATCCCGGCGTTGTGCTTTCCGCCGTGATCGTCGAGATCAAAGACAGCGAAATGGGACTTGTCGTCCCCCACGTTCATGTTGATGCCAATAGGTTGCGTGCCGTCAAGGTGCGCGCGGATCACGTCATCCGTGATCTTGGCATCCTTGGGATAATAGGCCTTCTTGCCATCGACCCATTTCAATTCCGAATAGCCGGGGCCAGCCAGGTCGGTGATTTGCAGAAGCTGATTGATTTCGTCCATTGGTCCGTCTCCTGACGGAACGTGGTCGAGACCTCGAAACTCGGTGTGAGAGCGCGCGCCAACTGTCTATAAGTTGGTTATTCCATACCACATGCACGCCTAACCGGAGCGGGAACCCGACCCCCGCTCCGGCTATTTCACTTCATGGGTTTGCGCCCAAGCGATCACGGCATCCCGATCATACAGGATCGACCGCGAAGACAGGTGCAGATAGGGCGGGCCGATGCGCTCCTTGCGCCACTCATAAAGGCGGTCAGGCGACATTCCGAGGAAAGCGGCGCATTGCGCCGTGTTCATCATCTTGGGACCGAGAGCGCCCTCAAGGCGTTCGGTCAGGGCTTTCACTTCAACGCGCAGGGCGCGCACTTCAACGGCGAGATCCATGTTCAACAGGCTCCGGTCTCACTTTGCGGTATGAGACGGACGCTCTGTTGATCTGCATCGGGGCGCGTCCTTGGCCGAGACCGCATTCCGATGCCGCGTCTCTCGGGGATCACTCGGTGACGAGTGGACGGGACAAACGCCCCGCCACGTCAGCGAACATAGTCGGGGGACTTGATGCGCTCAACCAAGAGATCAGGTGCAAACCCGCATTCCATGATGATGCGCGCGGCAATCGCGTTCACGTCGTCATGGTTGGCCGAACCTTGGTCGTAGATGTCTTGAACCTTCTTCGCCGTGTCGCCGCGCAACTCGTCGATGATGTATTCGGGCAGACGGGCGCGGCGCGCAGCGGTCGTGAACAAGCGACGGCAATCATGCTGACGCAGCGCCTTTTCGTCCTTCGCGTAATCACCCTCGCCCACCGTAACCTTGCGCGCCATGAGCTGATCCATGTGACCCGTCTTCGACTCGGCCGGGAACACATACCCCTCGCGATGCGGAAGCACGGACAGCGCCTCAATCAGCACGTCCGCAATGGGAAACGTCCGCGACAGGCCATTCTTCATTTCGGACAGCGTGATCGTCTTCTTTTTCAGATCAACCTGCTCCCATGTCAGGGTGCGCACGTTGATCGAGCGGAAGCCCGTGAACAGCATGGTCAGCCATGCCGTGCGGGCGATCAGGCTCCGCGTGTCCATGATCAGGTCGAGCGCGGGCCATTTGTCTTTCGGGTCGAACAGCACGGCGCTTGACGCCTTGTGCTTCTGCGTCACCTTCAAGTCGGCTGACACGTCGAAGCAGCGCCGCACGATAGCCGCACGGCGGAACGCCATTTTGATGATCTGCACGAGGTGCTTTGCGGTCGAGGGCGGTTTGCCTTTCAGCGCATCCTCGAGCATCGGCAAGGCGATCTGCTCAATCGGGCGCGCGAACAGGTCGGACAGGTGATTCTTGATCTGCAAGCGGTAGGTCGCAATCGTCGCCTCCTTCGCGTGGGAGCGGGCAACGTGGGACTCGAAGGCGTCCATCAGGGTCGCGATGTTGGTCGATTTCGCATCCGTCCCTGTCTCAAGTTCCGCAATCTTAGCCTTCGCGATCTCCTCAGCCGCCCCGCCCGTCGCGACGGCAGGCCAATCACCGAGTTTGATCGAGCGCACCTTGCCGTCGATCCGCTTCGTCAGAATCCACAGCTTCGTGCGGGCACCGACAGCAAGGCGGATGCCCTTCAAGGTATCGCCGTCGTGGGAGTAGAAAACCGTCCCCGTGGCGGGGTTCTTGATCTTGGCGATCTCGGGGCGGGAAGTCAGCTTGGCCGTGGGCATGGCGATCCTCTGCAACATTCTCTGCAACATTCAGTCCCGATATAGTACGATCTAAGCCGAAAATGACCAACTTGTTTTTTGTTGCAGAGCGCAAGAACACCTTATTTTCAAGTATTTATCAGGATAAATCCCGATCAAGCCGGATCGACGCCAAACGCCTGCTAATCAATTGGTCGTAGGTTCGATCCCTACCGCCGGAGCCAAAATTCCCAAGAAAACCAGCAAGTTACAGACCAACCGCCTCGGCGGTTAGTTGCTGGATTTCGATTTGGGGGGGCCAATGGGGGGCCAAATTCGCCTGAGGACCGGACATGAAGCTGAAGATCACCTTTTCGCTGCGAGATATGTATGTGAGCCGGGAATCAGATCTTCCTGCGCATTTTGATGGGCCAAACGGCGTAGAGTTCCGGCTCTGGATGCGAGAGCTTGAACACCAAGGAAACCTTTCCCGGCAACTTTGCTGTGATATTTTAGCTGATGTCACCCCGCCTCCAAGAGCTTTGGAAACATTGTTGGCCCTAAGGGATAATCGACTTCTACTTGACGATCCCATTCAGGAAGGTCTGCCACAGACTGCTATTTCGGTTGGAACAATTGTCGATCTTCATGGCAACATTAGGCCCAATTGGATAGTAAATTTCGAACTCTTGCCATCTGGTGCCAAACCGTGGTTCACCTCAACTTATGCCGAATACTCAAAAAAACTTCAGATTTTTATCAAGCAGCTAAGGTGGTATCAAAATTCAACAAGCAGTCATCAACCGTTTGCATCTGTAGGAGCTGTCTGGTCTATCGATCATGAGAGTTGGCATTACTTCCCAACGAGAACCGGATTTTCTGTCATCCCGTCGCGTCCGATGAATGTGTCTACCTCTGCACGTCTTGGTGTCGGGCAGGTTTTAAGGTCTGGTTATCAAGAGCCTATATCTCATGATCTACTAAGAGAGGCTGGTGACTTGGCACAAAGCGCCCCTCGAAGTGCCCTATTAGTTGCATTTGCGGCCCTAGAAACGGCCGTTAAGTTGCAACTAAATTTGATGCTTCCTCACGCGTCGGCTTTGGTTGACAAGATGCCGTCGCCTTCGCTGAGCACACTTTTTCAGGAAGTCTTGCCAAGAATTATTGAATCGCAGGGTTCCAGTTTTGAGTATTTTCCTCTCGAAACGAGTGCGCATAATTACTTAAAAAAGTGGGTCGCTCAACGAAACCAAGTGACACACGGTGTGAAGTATTCTGTTGACGTAGAAGGTGTTAAAGAATTTGTAAAATTTGCCAAAGATATACTCTACCTTTTGGACTATTTAAACGGACACGAATGGGCAGTAAGCCATTTGGAGTGTGACCATTGGAATGTCGCCAAAGCAGCAAAATAGTTTTAGCTTTGTAGCTTCTTCGAGTCTCCATTTTTCTTGAGCTTACTCCTCGACGGCCGATGCTTTCGGTGCCATTTGTTCCGGCACGGCACAGAACACAGAAAGGTGCCGGTGCGCAGCTTCGGATCGATCACACCACCACAGCACCGGCAGGGCGGCCGGTCGCGCCGCGCTTCGATCCGCACCTCGTTCCTTTTCCTGACCCGTTCTTTGCCGCGCCAGTTTTCCTGACATTTCACCGTGCAAAAAATGGTCGTGTCGCGTGCGGTTGGTTCCATCTTGGCACCCCCGCTTGCTCCAGTTCGGCTCGCAGCTCAGCAATCATCCCCTAAGACGCTACCCAAAGTCCCTGCGCCCATGCGGGTAGCTCTGGACCGTCGATATCGAAGGGGCTTGGTTGCCACGGCTTAAGCCCAAGCGCCCGGTGCAGCCCACGACCGCTTTATGCTCTTGGTAAAGCAGAGATTCTCTAGCTTTGCACTTTTCGTCGGTATAGGTCGGAACCAGATGCAGTACTTCACGAAACCTGCCGCCTTCTTGTACGGTCGCTGAAAAAATGTCTTCTCTTGCTAGCTTATACCTTATGCCCAAACGCAGATGAAACCTTGCCAGCGGTCCGGGACACAATCCGTGCTAAAGTTCCATCCGGGCGCGCGTCGACACGCTCTGTACGACCGAAGACAGTCAGCGCCATGCAAAGGCGCCCAGTCACGTCGAAAATGGGCGCGCTGACGGCGCCGAAACCATCGCCGCCGCCATTGTTCATCACGGCATAGCCCTGCGCGCGCGTCTTGGCGATCATTTCGGCCAGAAGGGTGCGGTCCCTGGGCGCGTTGGGGCGGCCTGCATTGCGGTTCTGTTCCAGTTCGCGCTCGATCACGGCATCGGTGCGGGCGGCATCCTCGAAGCTGGCGAACAGAAGACCGGTCGCCGAGAAGGTCAAGGGGCAATGATGCGTGGGGGCGATAGTTGTCGCGTAATCGTGGCGCGCCTCGATCACCCGGATCATTGTCGGCCCCTTCTCGGTCCAGACCGCCAAAGCGGCCGTTTCGCCGACCATCTCGACCATGTCGCGCAACATTTGTTCGGCCACCTTGAGCGGCTCAAACCGTGCGAATCCCTTGATACCTAGCTGAAAAGCTGTTGGTCCGAGATCATATTTTGAAGTTTCCCTCGACTGAAGGGCAAGTCCGATTCGGATCAGGCTGACAAGGTACCGATGCACCTTGGCCGAAGGCATCCCGACTTGGGTAGCGATTTCTGCCAGTTTCAGTGACCCATCCGCCTGGATCAGCACATCAAGGATTTTGCCCGCTACTTCAACGGACTGCACGCCACCCTGTGCTGAGCGCAGCATCGTGTGAACACCGCTTTCAGTCCCGTCCATGCTCATGTCACCCCCTTTGGATCGGATCATTTCAAACGATCCGGAATTGATCCTTGACATGAAAAATTTCCGTAAGCAATGTTACGTTGATCATAGCGTGTTACGTAATATGTAATTTTTGTTTTGCAATGAGGAGTTTAATTTTAGGAATTGCAGGCACGAACAATGGGGAGAAAGATGATACTTGATAAACTGGCTGACCTGCTGAAGGGGGATGTCGCTGTTGTCACCGGCGCGGCGCAGGGCAATGGGGCAGCGATTGCGCGAGGGCTTGCGGCTGCCGGTGCCTCAGTGGTGCTGTGCGACATGAACGAAGCGGGCGCCAAGGCCGAGGCCGAGCGTATCAAGGCCCATGGCGGCCGCGCGGAAGGTCTGCCGCTGGACGTGACAGACCGCGCGGCCTGCATCGCTTTTGCAGAGCAGGCAAACGCTATATTCGGCGATATCTCGATCCTTGTGAACAACGCGGGCATTACCCGGCGCACCGCACCGCACGAGCCCAGTTTTCTGGACCATCTGGACGCGCAGATCTCCGTGAACCTGACTGGCTCTGCGCATATGGTGGTGGCTCTTCTGCCCCAACTCAGGGCAACGCGGGGCTGTGTCATCAACCTCGGCTCAATCGCTTCTTTTGTCGGCTATCGCAACTCGGCCAGCTATGCTGCGTCGAAGGGCGGTGTGATCCAACTGACCAAGGCGCTTGCATGTGATCTTGCCGCTGATGGAATACGGGTCAACGGCATTGCGCCCGGCGTCATCGCGACCCCGATGACCGAAGACACCCGCGCCAATCCCGAAGCAATGGCGCGGTTCATGGCCCATACCCCCATGGGACGCGTGGGCGATCCTGAGGAATTGGTCGGCCCGGTGCTGTTCCTGGCTTCAAGTCTATCCAGCTATGTCACCGGCACCATGCTGCCGGTGGATGGCGGCTATCTGGCGAACTGAACCGCCTCATACTCCTACACCAGAAAGAATGAACCATGACGGATGGAACCGGCGAGACCTTACCCGTAATTGATTGCGACCTGCTTGTGGCAGGGTCAGGCGCCAGCGGAATGACTGCCGCCATCGTTGCGGCGAAGAACGGGTTAAAGGTCATCGTGGTCGAGAAAGAACCGGTCTTTGGCGGCACGACGGCTCTGTCGGGTGGCTATCTCTGGGTTCCGAACAATCCCGTCAGTCAGGAGGCGGGCGTCAAGGACAGCAAGGAAGCGGCGCTCAACTACATGCGTCACGAGGCTGGAAACCAGTTCGACGCGGATCGGGCCGAGGCTTTCCTTGATGCAGGTCCTGCGATGGTCGCCTTCATGCACGAGCATACACATGTGCGGTTCGAGGCATCCCCAGCCTTTTCGGATTATCACCCCGATGCGCCGGGGGGCACCGCGGGCGGCCGGTCGATTCTGGTCCGACCGGCGAAGGCGTCTATCCTCGGGCGAGATCTCGACAAGCTGCGTCCGCCGCGCAAGGAACTGACGCTGTTCGGTCTGGCCATCGGATCAGGCAAAGAGTTGTGGCACTTCTACCGGGCGTTCAAGTCGCCCGCCTCCTTCATGTATGTGACCCAGCGGCTGACCAAGTTCGGCCTCGACAAGGCGCTGACCGGTCGGTCTCAGCTTCTGACCAACGGCAATGCGCTGTCGGCACGACTGTTCCGCTCTGCCCAGGATCTGGGCGTTACTGTGTTGCTGAACAGCCCGGTCAAATCAATCGAGCGTGACGCTGCAGGCGCCGTGACAGGTGCGATGGTCCTGACCCCACAAGGTCCGCGGCGTGTGATGGCGCGGCGTGGCGTGGTGCTAGCCTGTGGCGGCTTTCCGCAGGATGTTGCGCGGCGCAAGGCGCTCTACAAACATCCGTCTTCCGAAGGCGAACATGTGTCGGCTGCAAGTCCTGGCAACACAGGTGACGGATTGCGCATGGCCGAAGCGATCGGGGCGGCTACACTGATGGATTACCCCAACGCGGGCGCATGGGCACCCACCAGTCTGGTGCCGCGACCGGATGGCACCAAGGGACCGTTTCCGCATTTCATCGACCGTGGCAAGCCGGGCGTGATTGCCGTGCTGCGCAGTGGTCGCCGCTTCGTGAACGAGGCCAACAGCTATCACGACTTCGTTCAGGGATTGGAAGCTGCGACGCCGTCAGGCCAGCCTGCCGAGGCGTTCCTGATCTGTGACCACCGCACCATCCGCAAATACGGGCTTGGCTATGTCAAACCTGCACCCTTGCCGCTGCGGCCCACGATCAAGTCCGGCTATCTGATCGAAGGCAAGACGCTGGAGGATCTGGCCCGCAAAACCGGGGTCGATCCGTCCGTGTTCAAATCGACTGTCGCTCGTTTCAATACAGATGTGCCGACCGGGGTCGATTCCGAATTCGGCCGTGGCAGCACTGCCTATAACCGGTTCCACGGCGACCCGCAGATAACGCCCAATCCCTGTATGGCCCCGATCAAGGACGGACCGTTTTACGCCGTCCGTGTGATTCCCGGCAGCATCGGCACCTTTGCAGGGATCAAGACCGACCGTCACGCCCGCGTCCTGAACGAGGAAGGCGCTGTTGTCGCGGGCCTTTATGCCGTGGGCAATGACATGGCCAGCGTACTGGGCGGCAACTACTCGGGAGGGGGTATCACGCTGGGGCCAGGCATGGCCTTCGGGTTCATCGCGGGGCAGCACGCCTCTGGCGCATCAACCTAAGTCGCAGTCTTTCGGCACCGGGGCGAAGAACGCCGGCATGCCGTATCGGAAGTCCACTGGCGGGGATGCCGCCAGCCATATCAAGGGAGGATCGGACAAGATGAAACTAACAGGACTCAAGGCCACAAGTATCGCCATGGCCGTGGCATTCGTCGGAGTGACCTCGGTTGCCGAGGCACAAACAACACTCAAGCTGTCCTACAATCAGCCCGCCACTTCGGCTGCATGGCTGGAAGTGATCGAGCCCTATGCCGCGCGCCTTGAGACGCTCAGCGACGGCAAGCTGACTGTCGCGCGCTATCCCGGTGAGGTGTTGCACCCCGTGGCCGACGGCTTTCGCGCCGCAGCCACCGGCATCACCGATGTGACCTCGGCCTGGCCGCTTTACCAGGCCAGCAGCTTCGCGCTGTTTCACGGCTTGCAATTGCCTGGCTCCATGCCCAGCAGCGATATCGCCACAGTGCGGGTGATGGACGAACTTTACGCCAAATATCTACGTGACGAATACGAGCGCATGCAAGTGAAGCTTGCCTTCAATGCCTCGACCCCCAGCTATGATATCCTTTCATCCAAGCCGATCAGTGGGCTCGACGATCTGCGTGGTCTGCGTATCCGCGCGGGTGGCAGCACGGCCACCGCCATCGTCGAACGGTTGGGGGGTATTCCGGTAACCATGTCGATCACCGATGCCTATACCGCGTTCCAGCAGGGCGTCGTGGACGGGATCATTCTGGCCAGTGCCGACATGGTCGCCTATCGCATGTATGAGGTGGGAAAGCACTACTACCAGATCGGCGTTGCGCGGATCGCCATTCCCCATGCAATCAATGCGGAATTTCTGGCTGGGCTTGCACCTGACGTTCAGGCCGTTGTCGCCGAGGCTGGCAACGAGGCAGGGTATGACTATGCACGGATGTACATGGGCCTGACAGAAAAGGCGATTGAGCGCATGTCGCAAGAAGGCGTGACCATCGTCAAGGCCAGCGCCGAGGATCAGGCGCGTATCGCGGAACTTCTGACGCCGATGTGGGAAGAATTCGTGGCCCAGAATGGTGGTGACGGTTCGACAGCCGCCTCCTTTGTAGCCGATATGCGGACCCTGCGCGAGAAATACGCGGCCATGAGCGATGCGGACATCCTCGCCTTGCCCCCAGTCGAGGGCCTACGCTGATCCGGAGACGCGGATCCATCTGGAAATCGTCCGGTCCCGTCCAGGCGGGACCGGCTTCCCCGCACAACCGGAGGCAGCCATGACCTTTCTATCTTACGTGTCCCGCGCGCTTTTCTTCTGTTCTGCCTATGTTTGCCTGCCCATGATCCTTGGGCTCATCGGCGTTGATGTCACCCTTCGATATGTCTTCAACGCACCGCTGATCTGGGCGCAAGAGGCGTCAACCATGGCCCTTTTCATGGCGATAATCCTCGCCCTGCCCGAAAGCTGGCGGCGCAACGTGCACATCCGCGCGGATTTCCTGACGGCGATGATGCGGCCAAGCCTAAATAGAGCGTTGGCGCGGCTGGTCTGGCTGATGCTACTGGTGGTGTCCGTTCTGATTGCCGTCCAGTGCTGGCGCGATATCGACCTGATGATGTTGTTCAACGAGCGGTCAACGGATCTGGACCTGCCACTGAGCTGGTTCCGCGCGGCGCTTGCTGTAGTGGCTCTGGTTTGCGCGGCACTTGCCGCAGGGAAACTCCTGTCGCGCCGCGCGGAAGACAGCCCCGTTGGGGGAGAAGCGCTTTGATCACCGTTGGAACCGCCGCCTTCATTCTTCTGATCCTTCTGATCGTCATCGGCGTGCCGATCGGCCTAAGCCTCATGGCTGTCGGCATCGGCGGACTGGCGATTGTAGGGTCGATATCGACGGCAATGACCCAGACAACGCTTGCGTTCTGGTCCGAAGGAACAAAGTTCGTGCTGATCTCCATCCCCTTCTACATCCTGATGGGAAACCTGATCTATCACACGGGGATTGCCCGAAACATGTTCCGCGCCGCGGCCTACTGGCTGAGCTGGATGCCGGGCGGTCTGGCAGTGGCGGCGGTCTTCGCCTGTGCAGGGTTCGGCGCCGTCAGCGGATCGAGCACGGCGACCGCCCGCACGATGGGCGCGATCATCATCCCAGAGATGCGCCGATATGGCTATGGCATGCCGATGTCCACGGGTGTCTTGTCGGCCTCGGGTACGCTTGGCATCCTGATCCCGCCCAGCATTATCATGATCTTCTACGGTTTGATGACGGAAACCTCGATCGGGGCACTGTTCGTGGCGGGCGTCATTCCCGGCCTGATGATCGCAGTAATTTTTGCGGCCATCATCATGTTAATCGTCCGTGTCGATCCCAAACAGGGCGGTCACCAGATCGATATTCCCAGTCTGGGCGAGCGGGTTCGCGCGCTGCTGGGTGTGCTACCGGTGCTGGGACTGTTCGCAATGCTTCTGGGCGGTCTCTATATGGGAATCTTCACGCCGACAGAAGGCTCTGTGATCGGCGTGTTCGCGGTGCTTGCCTTGGGCTCACTGCAGCGCAGCCTGAACATCGAGGCGATCCGCGCCTCGCTCACCGACGCGGCCCTGATGTCGACGATGCTGTTCGTGATCATCGTCGGCGGCACGCTGTTCACCCGTTTTCTGGTGCAGACGGGCTTTATCGAAGCCATCACAGGGGCGATGCTGGCTATGGATCTGGGGTATTTCCAGTTCATCCTTGCGGTGACACTTCTTTTTCTGGTGCTGGGCTGCGTGCTTGACGTGTTCGGGATGCTGATCCTGACCGTGCCGATCTTGTTTCCGATCGCCATGGCGCTTGGGATCGATCCTGTATGGTTCGGGATCTATGTCATCATCGTCGCTGAGATCGGCCTCGTGACTCCGCCGCTTGGTGTGAATGTTTATGTCATCAAGACGGTTGCACAGGACGTGCCACTGAGCAGGATTTTCCTCGGCTGCATGCCCTTCGTTGCGGGAATGCTGGGGTTCATCGCCCTTTTGGCGGTGTTTCCGCAGATCGCACTGTTCCTTGTAAATTGAGGTTCATATTTGGCTTGTATGACGTCAATCAACCTACCGCACAGCGAGCGCGATTCAAATTCCGGTCCAATTTGCAGGCTCCGTCCTCTATGTCGGGGAGAGCTTTCGACCCATACCATTCGATCACCTCAATTCGTGATCGACGGGCAGCAAGGCCTGACGCGCTCATACTGTTTCTCGCTGCAGCGTTCTGAAGGATCAAGGCTGACGGGCTAGATGACGGTTGTTGTTCCAAGAAGGTCCGCAACAGTTATCTACACGATCCCCAAAAGGACGGCGACCGAACCTGCAAACGTTTGCGATCCAAGACGAAACGAACGACGCTGAACGCCATCGTCACCGAGAAAACTCTGCCAGACCCGGCTTCCCTGCGGGTGAATGAAGTCGGTTTCGATATGGAGCACCGGCGCGCGGGTCGTCTGAATGCGCGAAAACGGGATTACCTTTGAGAGGATGCGCAATTACGGGGTGACAACTGATAGCGACCACAGGTTCAACATCGCCCGAACCTGCTGGATCACGACTTCAGTGCGGCTTTGCTGAACCAGAAATGGGCTGGTGATATCAACCACTCAGCATTCGGCCGAACAAGCCCGGTCGCCTTCGAACGGAAAGTGGCTTAACCGAGCACCTGAAGCGGCACCAAACCGCGACAGGTCCGGTCGGGTTTCATCGCCGGTCATACACGGATACCCTTGTCTGTGACGAAACGCGCGCCACTGGAACCAATTCCGGTCGAACAACATTGGAACAGCCTGACCTTGACATGACCCTCGCATGGGTCAACCGGATTGCATGGCGATCAATCAGAAGGATACAAGACCACGATGAATGATGCTGATCCCTTTTTCGGACTGTCACAGATGCATGTGCTGATGACAGCAGTCGGGGCAGCGGTGTTCATTGCGCATCTGCTGCCACGTATCCTGTTCAAAAGCGCGGCCTCGTCTTCCGCGATCATGATGCTGGCGGGTTTGGTGATCTTCAATCTGATCCCCGGCATGCCGGACATTCCCGATCCGACCGTTTCGCCCGCCTTGTGGGAGATCACCAGCGAAATCGTGGTGATCGTCGTCTTATTCGCCACGGGATTGCAAATCGACGACATAGAAAGCTGGAAACGCTGGCAACCGACGGTGAGGCTTCTGGTGATTGCGATGCCGCTGACCATTGCGGCAACCGCGTTTCTGGGATGGGCGCTGGCAGGTATGACCGTCGCGGGGGCGGTCTTGTTGGGCGCGGTGCTATCGCCGACCGATCCGGTGCTGGCAGGTGATGTGCAGGTCGGCCCCCCGCTTGAAGGCCAGGAGCATCCGGTGCGCTTCACGCTGACGGCAGAGGCAGGGTTGAACGACGGGTTGGCCTTTCCGTTTGTCTATCTTGGCCTGATCATCGCAGCGCAGGGGGCTGATCCGTCGGTGTGGATCGTGGAATGGATGACGCGCGACGTGATCTACCGGATTGCAGTCGGGGCCATCGTCGGCGCGTTTTTCGGCTGGCTTCTGGGACGCAGCCTGTTTTCGTCATGGGGCAGCGCCGCGATCGAGAAAAGCGGTCCGGGCGTTTTGGCGTTGGGTGCGGTCCTGTTGTGCTATGGCATGGTCGAACTGGTCGAAGGCTACGGTTTCATCGGCGCTTTCATGGCCGGTCTGGTGTGCCGCCGCGTACAGAAAAAGCATCATTTCCACAAACGCCTGCACGGTTTCAGCGAGGCGGTAGAGCATGTTCTGACAGCCTTTCTTCTGCTGCTTCTGGGCGGCGTGTTGCCCGCCCTTTGGCCCGTGCTGGACTGGAGCCATACCCTGATCGGTTTCGGGCTGATTCTGGTGATCAGGCCACTGGTCGGCTGGGTCGCGCTGTGGCGGACGGGGCTGCCGCCTTCCGACCGCCTGATTGTCAGCTTTTTCGGCGTGCGGGGGATCGGCTCGGTCTATTATATCGGCTATGCGACGGGTCATATGGAGTTTGTTAACGAAGATCAGCTATGGGCTTTGGTGGCCTATACGATTTTTGCCTCGGCCCTGATCCACGGCGCGACAAGTTTCATGGTCGAGCGATATACATCCCAACCTGCCTGAAGAATCAGCGGGAAATGCCCACAGGGAAAGCGCGACAGACGGGGCCTCTGCGGATAGGGTAAAAGCGTCCGACCACATGACAGGAGTATCCTTTGTCTCTTCGTTTTCTTGTTGTTCTGGCGTGGATCTGCCTGCTTCCCCTACCCCTGATCGCGCAGGATCGGGCGGCGACCGAAAGGCAGTTCCAGACATGGCTTGCACAGACGGTCTGGCCCATGGCGCAGGCCAAAGGTGTCTCGCGCGGCAGTTTCGAGGCGGCGTTCAACGGCGTGACGCTGAATTGGGAACTGCCCGATCTTGTGCCGCCCGGATTATCCGGCGACCAACCGGTGCGGCAGCGGCAGGCCGAATTCGGTGCACCGGAGCGGTATTTCAACCGCGGCACGGTGGAAGGCACAACCGCGGTCGGGCGGCAGATGGCTACGCGGCATGCCGCCACGCTGGAGCGGGTCGCGCGCGAGACCGGCGTGCCCGCGCGCATCATTCTGGCGATCTGGGGCCGCGAAAGCAACTTCGGGCGCGCCGCTATACCGCATGACGCCTTTGCCGTTCTGGGAACCAAAGGTTTCATGAGCACACGGGCCGCGTATTTCACACAGGAACTGGTTGCGGCGCTGCAAGTGCTGGAGCGCGGCAAATTAGCGGCAGGAACGATGAAAAGCAGTTGGGCCGGTGCGTTGGGCCAGCCGCAATTCATGCCTTCCAATGTGCTGGAATATGCCGTGGACGGGGATGGCGACGGGCGCGCCGATATATGGGGATCGGCGGCGGATACGATCGCCTCGATCGCGCATTACCTTGCGCGCCACGGCTGGCAGACAGGCCGCGACTGGGGGTTCGAGGTAAGCCTGCCGGCCTCTCTGCCCTGCCATCTTGAAGGCCCTGATCAGGGGCTGTTGATCGCGGATTGGGAAGCGCTGGGTGTGACCCGCGTGTCGGGTCAGAGTTTTCCCGCGCACGAGCGCAGGGCCGAGGGTTTCTTGTTGCTGCCCGCTGGCCGCAAAGGTCCGGCCTTTATCGTGACGCCAAATTTCTATGTGCTCAAGGACTACAACATGAGCGATCTTTACGCGCTTTTTGTCGGGCATGTCGGCGACCGCATCCAATACGGCATGGGCGATTTCACGACCCGTTGGCGCCCTGTCGACAAGATGCTGCGGTCCGACATCGCGGCCATGCAGCGCGCGCTTGAGGCGCGGGGGCATGATGTTGGCGGGGCCGATGGTCTGGCCGGCTTCAAAACCCGTCGCTCCATCGGGCGCTGGCAGGAGGGTACAGGCCGCGCCGCGACATGCTTTCCCGATGCGGGCCTCAAGGCGGCTTTGGTCCCCTAAACCCGCCTTGCCGACCTTCCAAAGCCGGAAAGCCGTGTGTCACAGAGCCTTTACCACGTTTCCGATCTTGCCCCTTCCCGTTAGGCGTTCTTAAACAGGGCAATTGATACCCTTGGCCGCTGTGCCTTCGGGTGAAGCCGTGCCGACAGGCCGCACCAGAAAGGGTCATTCATTGCTTTTCATCACGATCTGGCCGCTTTTCGCCCTGATCTGTCTGGGGTTCGGATTGGTCCGTTTCGGATTTCCCGATGCGGGTTTCTGGGCCGCCGCCGAAAGGGTGAACTACTTTTTGTTGTTTCCGGCACTGCTGCTGTCCAGTCTGGCGGATGCACCGGTCCGTGATCCCGAAGTGCTGCGTCTGGGCAGTGCGGCAGTTGTGATTATCGTGGTGGCTGCGGCAGGGCTTTGGCTGGCGCGGCTGGTGCATCCGGTGCCATCCGCGCGTTTCGGGCCGGTGCTGCAAGGGGCGGTGCGGTTCAATACCTATCTGGGTCTGGCAATCATCGCGATGTTGGCAGGCACGCCGGGGGTCGAACGGGCGGCGCTTTATCTGGCGGTTGCGGTGCCGTTGGTGAATGTGCTGTCCATCATCGCATTGACCGATGCGGCCATGATGCGGAAACCTGTGTTGTTTGCCCGCAAGGTTCTTGGCAACCCGCTGATCCTTGCTTGTCTGGCCGGTATCGCGCTGGCACTCAGCGGAGTCGGCCTGCCCTACGGCACCGGACGTTTTCTGGAACTTCTCGCGCAGGCCAGTTTGCCATTGGGTCTGCTTTGTGTAGGGGCCGCGCTACAACCTGCGGCCCTGCGGCTGGACATGCTGACACTTGCGGGGATCGGCGCATTGCGGTTGCTGGCAATGCCGGTTCTGGCCGCGGGGATCGGCCACCTCTTCGGTCTGGGCGGCACCGAGGCATTGGTGCTGATCGTGTTCTCGGCCATTCCGACCGCGCCCACGGCCTATGTCCTGACACGGCAGCTTAATGGCGATGGCCGGTTAATGGCGGGAATCGTGACATCGCAAACCCTTGCCGCAGTCGGGACGATCCCGCTGGTTCTGTGGCTTCTGCAAGCCGGATAGCGCCTTTGCTAACGTGGTCGCTGCAAAAAACGACGGGCAAAAGGGAACGGAAGCCACGCGAATCCGTTATACGCAGAGCATTTGCCAAAAATGCCTTGCACCAGCGGATTCACCTTAAGACGGAACGGAGTATAAAAATGGACGAAGCAGGGATCGGATGGATTGCAGCCATCATCATCGGTGGTCTGGCGGGTTGGATTGCCTCCGCCTTCATGAAATCGGACACAGGTATCTTACTCAATATAATCCTTGGCATAATCGGCGCTGCGATTGCGGGCTTCCTGTTCGGAATGCTCGGAGTCTCTTTCGGCGGCTGGATCGGCTATCTTGTGGCAGGGGTTGTCGGGGCCTGTATCCTGATCTGGGGTGCAAGGGCGATCAAACGCTGATTTCACATCAGGACGACCATCTGCCCCGACGCCACCAAGAGCGCGGTGCCGAAGTGTTGTCCTCGCAATCAAACACAGCCCAACCCAGCCGCGAAGGTATTGGGCAAAGGATTGAAAACCAGTCTCGCCCGCCCGATCGGGCGGGCGTCTGTCGCTGCAAATCTATCTTGTAAATATATTTGACAACTCACCCCCTATCTGGTGGAGTATCCGCATTGGAGCCGGCGAGGAGGTGCGCCCGGACCTGATGTATAAGCCCGCGCTGGCGACACCGTCACCGCAAGGGCAGATATGAAGCGCTGACAGGGAGGAACTGATGCGTAGATTTCTTTTGACCGGAGCCGTGGCTGTAGCGGCACTTGCCGGACAGGCCCATGCCCAACAAATCAAGATCATGACCGGCCCGCAGGGCGGCTCGTGGTATCCGCTGGGCGGGGCGATTCAGTCGATGCTGTCCGATAACGGTATCAGCGTTCAGGTGCTGCCGGGCGGCGGTGTCGCCAACGCGCAGGGCGTTCAGGGCGGCATGACCGATCTGGCCTTTGGCAATTCGATCTCGGTCGTGGACGCCCTTGAAGGTCGTGCACCTTTTGAAGGCAAGGCCGACAATATCTGTCTGATGGGCACACTTTACCCGCAGTATTTCCAGATGGCTGCCCCTGCTGATAGCGGCATCACATCCGTTGATGACCTCAAGGGCAAGCGTATCGTGACGCAGCCGGTCGGCAATACCGCCGAACAGGTGATGCGCGCGATCCTGCAAACCGCAGGCACCAGCTATGACGATATGCGTAGCGTCGATTACGTATCCTATTCGGACGGTGTGGGTCTTGTGCAGGATGGCAACGCCGATCTGTTCACCGCTGGCACCACGGCCCCTGCCTCGGCGATCATGGACCTTGCCAATTCCACCGATATCACGATGATCCCGCTGACCGAGGAGTTCATCAGCAAGATGCGCGCCGAGATCAACCCCGGCTATGCCTCGCTGACCATCCCTGCGGGAACCTATCCCAAGCAGGAAAACGATGTCGTCGTGGTGGGATACATGACCCAGTTGATTGGCCGCTGCGATCTGGACGATGCGGTTGTGACCGCCCTGCTGACAGATATGTGGGCCGAGCGTGGCGATCTGGCCACCATCAGCGCGGCCATGCGTGACATTACGATCGAAAAGATGCGTGACGAGGGCGGCGTGCCGCTACATGCGGCGGCAAAAGCGTTCTACGACGCGAACTGACACCTGCAATCCGGTCCAGGCCGCATGTTCTGCGGCCTGTGCCTTCCCCTTGCACCAACGGTTCCTTTCGAGAGATGAACAATAGGTCGCAAGCGTATGTAATGTCGCAATTTCAAGCTGGAACAGCGTGACCCGTTTTCCTGAGATTGCTTTCACGAGCGGATAGATTGATGCTGGCAGTTGATGTCTGGCTTCGACGCCTGACCGTAGCGGTCGCGGTGACGATGAGCCTCTTTCACCTTTACGTGGCGTGGTTCGGTCCGCCCAACGCGTTCACGCTGCGCGCGACCCATTTCGGCTTTGCCCTCGCATTGGCCTATCTGGCCCTGCCGATGACCGAAGGCCGCCGTGGAAAGGGCCCGGGTCTGCTGGATCTGGCCTTCATGGCCGCAGCCTTGGCGGCAGCCGCTTATCCGATTGTCAACCAGACCTATTTCAACACGCGCATGGCCTATGTCGGGCCTGTGTCGGTGATGGATCAGGTCTTTGCCGTGATGATGCTGGTCACGATCCTCGAGGCAACGCGCCGTGCTATCGGTTTTATTCTGCCGCTGACCGCGCTGATCTTTCTGACCTATCAGGTGTTCTTCACCCAGGCCGATCTGGTCCGGCTGCTGGAATACCAATATATGACCACTGACGCGCTGTTCGGGGTGCCCGCGCAGGTTTCGGCTACTTATGTGGTGCTTTTCGTGATCTTCGGTGCCTTGGCTGAACGCTTCGGGATCGGCAAGCTTTTCATGGATTTCGCGCTGGCCCTGACAGGCCACGCGGCAGGTGGGCCCGCCAAGGTGGCGGTTGTGACGTCGGGCCTGTTCGGTTCGGTGTCGGGTTCTGCCGTGGCGAATGTGATGACCACCGGCACGTTCTCGATCCCGTTGATGAAGCGCATCGGATATCGCCCGCAATTCGCAGGCGCTGTCGAGGCAGTGGCTTCGACAGGTGGGCAGATCATGCCACCGATCATGGGGGCGGCAGCCTTCGTGATGGCCGAATTCATGGGCGTCAGCTATCTGACGGTGGCGGGTTATGCACTGATGCCTGCCCTGCTCTACTTCCTTGCGGTCTTTCTGGCTGTGCATTTCGAGGCCCGCAAGCGCGGCATGAAGGGTCTGCCCAAGGCCGACCTGCCACGTGTGGGTCAGGTTCTCAAGGATGAGGGGCATCTGTTCCTGCCGCTCGTTGTGATCATCGGGATGCTGATGGGCGGCTATTCTGCGCCTTTTTCGGCGCTCAGTGGCATTCTGTCGGTCGTGCCTGTGGTGCTGATGCGGAAAACCACGCGGCATGAATTCACCTTTCCCAAGCTGATCGACGCGCTGCATTCCGGTGCGGTCAACTCGGTTGCCGTGGCGCTGGCCTGTGCGACCGCAGGGATCGTCATCGGGGTGATCGCGCAGACAGGGTTGGGGCTGACCTTTACCAGTCTGGTCAAGGCAGCGGCAGGACAACAGTTGATCTTCGCGCTGATCCTGACGATGATGGCCGGGATCGTGCTGGGCATGGGAATGCCCACCACGCCTGCCTATATCGTGCAGGTGGCGCTGCTGGTCCCTGCGCTGGTCAATATGGGCGTGTCCATTCCTGCCGCGCATATGTTCGTGTTCTACTACGCGATCCTGTCGGCCATCACGCCGCCCGTGGCGATTGCGGTCTATGCGGCCTGCGGCATCGCGCAATCCCCTGTCATGGCCACGTCGATGGTGGCCGTGCGTCTGGGTCTGACAGGGTATATCATCCCCTTCATGTTCGTCTTCGGGCCGTCCTTGCTGATGATCGGCACATGGACCGAGATTGTACTGACAGCCTTTTCGGCAACGATGGGGGTGACCTTCCTGGCCGCAGGTCTTGCGGGTTTTCTGCTTAGACCGACGGGGTGGGTGTCACGTATCTTGCTGGTGGCCGCAGCCCTGACGCTGATCAATCCGGGATTGGTGACCGATATTGTCGGCCTGTCACTGGGCTTGCTGGCCTTGTTCCTGAACAGCCGCGAACGCTCGGACGCGTGGGACGAGGAAAACAACGAGCCGCGCGTGTCGTTGTCACAGACCCTCAAGGCCGAAGCCGCGCAGCGCGCCAAACGCTGACGGGTCTTCGATCCTGCAAAACGAAACAAGCCGGAGGGTCATACCTCCGGCTCTTGCTATGCTTGAATGGATGGAATTGCAGCGCGCCGGCCCTTGGCTTGGGCGCTGCAAGTCACGACACTCAGCGCCCTTTCTCCTTGCGCCACGTAGCAAAAGCTTCGGCATGTTCGTCCCGTGTTCCGGGATAAAGTCCGATGATCGAGGCACCTGCCTTGACCTGCTCGACCACGAAATCCTCGTAGACTGTCATATTGACAGCCTCGGCTGCGACCTCGACCGCGATCCCTTGCGGGATCACGATGACGCAATCGGCATCGCCCACGATGATATCGCCAGGAAAGACCGGCGCATCGCCGCAGCCGATGGGAATGTCCAGATCATAAGCCTCGTGCAGGGTCAGATTGGTCGGGCTTGAGGGGCGGTTGTGATAGGCCGGAATATCCAGCCCCGCGATATCATGCGCGTCCCGAAAGCCGCCATCGGTCACGACTCCGGCGGCACCGCGCATCATCAGCCTTGTGATCAGAATATCCCCTGCCGAGGCCGCGCGCGGGTCTTTGCGGCTGTCCATGACCAGCACCGCACCTTCCGGGCAGGTATCGACGGCCACGCGTTGGGGATGATCGGGGTTGCGGAACACCTCGATCCCGTTGCGATCTTCGCGCGCGGGAATGTAGCGCAGAGTCACGGCGGGGCCAACCATGTTGCGGCCCTTGGGGGCGACAGGATGCACGTCCTGTATCACCTGATTGCGCAGGCCCCGCTTGTAGAGAACGGTGGCAAGTGTCGCCACGGACACGCCCATCAACTGGTCGCGCAGGGATTTGTCCATCTGGTTTATCCTTCTTGCAAATCGGCAGGCAGCAGCGCTGCCGGAACATTCTGATAGGCGACGGGACGCAGGAAACGGCGGATTGCCATTGTGCCCACGCTGGTCGCGCCGAAATTGGTGCTGGCGGGATAGGGGCCGCCATGCACCATGGCATCGCAGACCTCGACCCCTGTGGGGAAACCGTTGGCCAGCAAACGCCCTGCCTTGCGTTCCAGCACAGGCATCAGGCTGCGGGCCATCTGGGTATCGCCTGCGTCCATATGCAAGGTGCAGGTCAACTGCCCTTCCAGATCGTGGGCAATCGCCAGCATCTGGTCGGCATCCTTGACCGTGATCAGGATACCCAACGGGCCAAAGACCTCGTGATGCAGATCGGGATTGGCCTGCCAGACATCGCCGGTGACGCGCATCAGAACCGGCAGCGCATTGCGCCCATCGGCGTCCCGGGCGGTCAGGGTTGTAACTTGCGGCAGGGCCAGTGCTTTGGCGCAACCCTTGCGATAGGCCTCGGCGATCCCGTCGGTCAGCATGGTCTGTGCCGCCACATCGGCCAAAGCGGCGCTGGCCGCGTCCGCGAAACCTGTAGCATCGGGACCGTCCATAGCAAGTGCCACACCGGGATTGGTGCAGAACTGCCCTGCCCCCATCGTCAGGCTGGCCGCCCATCCTTTGGCAATCGCCTCGCCGCGCGCGGCCATGGCTGCGGGCAGCAGGAACATCGGGTTGATACTGCCCAGTTCACCGAAAAACGGGATCGGTTCGGGCCGCGCAGCACATAGATCGAACAGCGCCCGCCCACCGCGCAGACTGCCGGTAAAACCCACGGCGCGGATCAGCGGATGGGTGACCAGTGCCTGCCCCACGGCATTTCCCCCGCCTTGTATCAAGGAAAACACGCCCGCTGGCATGTCGCAGCGCAAGATCGCGGCATGGATCGCCTCGGCCACGATCTCGCCCGTGCCGGGATGGGCCTGATGACCGCGCAGCACTACAGGACAACCCGCCGCAAGGGCCGAGGCGGTATCGCCCCCTGCCGTGGAAAAGGCCAAGGGGAAATTGGATGCGCCGAATACTGCCACAGGCCCCAAGGGGCGCTGGATCATGCTGATTTCGGGGCGCGGCATCGGCGCACGGTCCGGCAGGGCCGGATCCACCCGCCGGTCCAGATAGGCGGCCTTCAGGATATGCTCGGCAAAAAGGCGCAACTGTCCCGTTGTGCGCCCGCGCTCGCCTTCGATGCGCGCTTGCGGCAGACCCGATTCCTGCGTGGCAATCGCAGTGATCTGGGCGGCGCGCACGTCGATCTCGTCGGCGATCGCATGCAGGAACGCAGCCCGCTCGGCGCGCGTGGCCTCGCCGTAGCTCCAGAATGCATCCTCGGCCGCTTGGCAGGCGCGGTCCACCAAATCGGGCTTTGCCTCGCCGAACCGGTGTGCCGGTCCATGTGCGGGCTCCGAATTGAATGTCGTGGCGCTGGCAACCCATTCCCCTGCGATCAGGTGCTTGCCATGTGGTTCATACGTCATTGTTCTGTCCTTCAGATCAAATTATTCGCGCGCAGAAAGCTGTCCAGCTTTCCCTGCTGCGACGGGGTCAAGGGCCATGCCGACGGCGGGCGCGTCGGCCCGCAATCCTGCCCCGCGGCTGCCAGCGCCGCCTTCACGCCGGTGACATTGGTGCCGCTCATTTCCTCGGCGCGGATATCCTCGAACACCCGCATTCCGGCGATCAAGGCATTGGCACCCGTGTAATCGCCCGCCTCGAGTGTGGCATGGATGGCCAGGGACCGTTCCGGCCAGATATTGATCAGACCAGAGGTAAAGCCCCGCGCGCCCACGGCATAGAGCGCAGGCGCCCATGTCTCGGCCAAACCGCCGACCCAGACGATTGCAGGATCGCAGGCGGCTTTGGCTTCAGCCAGCCGTAAAGGATTGGGGGTGGCCCATTTCACGCCGCGCACACCCGGAACCGCGCAAAGGGCGGCAATCGCAGCTGTGCCCATCGCGTCATTGCGCAGGTAAAGCATCATCGGCAAGCCGCCAGAGGCATCGCTGATCGCTGTCAGGTAATCCACGATCCCGCGCGGTGCCACGAAAGGATCGGGCGGCTGATGCACCATCAACCCCGCCGCCCCAGCCTCGGCGGAGGCTTTTGCCAGCGCGCAGGCATCCTTTATGCCGCGCCCGATTCCGGCCAGCACCGGCGCGCGGTCGCCTACCATGCCCACAACCTCGCGCGCCATCACACAGGCCTCATCGGTGGTCAGCGCGTAGAACTCGCCCGTATTGCCGTTGACGACGGGGATATGCATGCCCGCCCCCAGCGCACGGTCGATGATCGGGGCTAGCCTCTCGGGCGCGATCTCGCCGCTGGCATCATATGGCGTGACCAGAATGCCGGAAATCCCCGTTAATGCTGTCTCAAGCGCGCGTGTCTTGTCTTTCATCTGCAGTCCTTCAGTAAATATCCGGCTCGCCAGCGGTCTTGCCGAAATCACGCGTCAGGTAGTCAAAGTCGCAGCCGGTATCAGCCTGCCCGACATGGGCCGAGAACATATAGCCCCAGCCGCGTTGGTAACGTGGTTCGGGCGGGGTCCATGCGGCGCGGCGCGCGGCGATCTCGCCCTCGTCCACCAGCATGTCCAACCGACGTGCTGCCAGATCGAGCCGCACGATATCGCCGGTTTTCAGCAAGGCGAGCGGCCCGCCAATGAAGGCCTCGGGCGCCACATGCAGCACGCACGCGCCGTAGGACGTGCCCGACATCCGCGCATCCGAGATCCGCAACATATCGCGGTGCCCCTGTTTAAGCAGCGCCTTGGGGATAGGCAGCATCCCCCATTCCGGAAAGCCGGGGCCGCCGAGTGGCCCCGCATTCCGCAGGACCATCACGTGATCGGGCGTCACTTCAAGATTCTCGTCATCGACGGCCTTTTTCATCTCGGCATAGCTGTCGAAAACCAGTGCTGGACCCTGGTGCGTGTGGAATTTCGGATCGCAAGCCGCAGGCTTGATCACGGCACCATCGGGGCATAGATTGCCGCGCAACACCGCCAAGGAACCTTCTTTATAGACAGGGTTCGACAGGGGGCGGATCACATCGTCATTATAAACCTGCGCCTCCGCGATATTGTCGGCCACGGTCGTGCCCGCCACGGTCAGACAGGTTGTATCCAGCCGGTCCGCAATCTGCTTCATCATCGCCAGCAGACCGCCCGCATAGTAGAAATCCTCCATCAGGTAGTTGCTACCGGAGGGGCGGATATTGGCCAGCAAGGGCGTGGTGCGGCCCAAGGCGTCCAGATCGTCCAGCGTCAGTCCCACACCGGCGCGGCGGGCCATCGCGATCAGATGGACCACCGCATTGGTGGAGCAGCCCGTCGCCATCGCCACAATCGCGGCATTGCGCACCGCTGCATCCGTCACGATCCTGTCGGGTGTCAGATCCTCCCAGACCATATCGACAATACGTTTCCCCGACCCGCTGGCCATGCGGCTGTGATTGGCATCCACCGCCGGAATGCTGGATGCCCCCGGCAAGGTCAGGCCCAGCGAATCCGCGATCGCTGTCATTGTGCTGGCCGTTCCCATCGTCATGCAGACACCATGGCTGCGCGCGATGCCGCCCTGCACCCCGTGCCATTCCGCATCCGAGATATTGCCGGCGCGCCGTTCGTCCCAGTATTTCCATGCGTCGGATCCTGACCCCAGCACCTTGCCCGCGTAATTGCCCCGCAGCATCGGCCCCGCGGGCATGAAGATGAAGGGCACGCCCGCCGAAATCGCCCCCATGATCAACGCAGGCGTGGTCTTGTCGCAGCCGCCCATCAGCACCACCCCGTCAAAGGGATGCGAGCGGATCACCTCCTCGGTCTCCATCGCCAGCATGTTGCGGTAGATCATCGAAGTCGGTTTGGTAAACTGCTCGTCCACCGACAGCACCGGCATCTCGACCGGAAAACCGCCCGCCTGCAGCACGCCGCGCTTCACTTCTTTGGCGCGTTCGGGGAAATGCCCGTGGCAGGAATTGATCTCGGACCATGTGTTCAGGACGCCAATGATCGGCTTGCCGCGAAAATCGTCCTCGGCATAGCCAAGCTGCATCATCCGGCTGCGATGGCCGAAACTGCGCAGGTCGTCCGGCGCGAACCAACGGGCGGATCGCAAAGTGTCGGGGGTCTTGGTCATGAAAGGCTCCAAAGGATCGTGAATCGAGGGCATGTGCGGCCTGCTGCTTGGCTTTGGCCAATGCAGCGCGCTATAGCGGGCGGGACAGCAAGAGGAGGCATCATGTCAAGCAACCGTCTGAAATCCGGCTTTGCCGAGAAGTGTCCGCAAGCGGGCCTGTGGCTGTCGCTTGACGCGCCTGCCGCAACGGAAATCGCCGCCGGTTCGGGTGCCGACTGGTTGCTGATCGACATGGAACATTCGCCCACACCCCTGTCCGGTATCGGGCATCACCTGCGCGCCGCGATGGCAGGCCCTGTGGAACCCGTGGTGCGGGTGCCGGTCGCCGAGCCCGTGATCGTCAAGCGCCTGCTGGATCTGGGGGCGCGCAGCCTGATGTTCCCGATGATCGACAGCGCCGCCGATGCGGCGCGCGTTGTCAGCTATACCCGCTATCCTCAGGGCGGCATGCGCGGGCTGTCGATGACCACGCGGGCCAATAATTACGGGCGCAACCCCGACTACTTGCACAGCTACACCGATGATCTGTGCCTGATCGTGCAGGTCGAAACCCCGCAAGCAATTGCCGCCATTCCGCAGATTGCCGAGGTCGAGGGTGTCGACGCGATCTTTATCGGCCCCGCCGATCTTGGCGCGTCGATGGGGCATCTGGGCGCGTCCGGCCATGCCGATGTGCAGGACATGATCGACAAAGGCTGCGCTCTGGCACGCGCCGCAGGCAAACCTATCGGTATTCTGGGCTTCGGCACGGATATGGCGCGCAACTATTTCGCGCGGGGCTTCGACTTTGTCGCGGTGGCGGGCGATAGCTGGCTGCTGGCGCGCCAGATGGACGCGATCATTGCCGCGGTGAAAGACTAGGCCGCAGAAAACTGACGCGGTCATGTGCGCCGTTCCTGGTCAGTAACACGGAGGCGCGCCTGCACCAGATGGTAACTCATCAACAGGGCGGCGCCTTCGGCGTCACGATTGCGGATCGCCTCAAGTATCTGGCGGTGTTCGTCCAGAACCGACTCGATCCGCGCATCGCTGCCTGTGCTGGTCAGCGTCTGCGCCACGCCAATGGCCTGCATCATCAGACCGCGTGTCGCGTTCAGCATATCGCAGAAAATCTCGTTCCCACTGGCTTCGGCCACGGCCATATGGAAATCGAAATCCGCCTCGCGCACGGGTTTGCGGGCGCGCATGGTCTGTTCCATGAAGGTCAGCGCGTCTTCGATGCGGATCAGGTCACGCGGGCTGGCGCGCAGTGCTGCATGGCGGGCGGCGGCGGCTTCGAGTGAGAGGCGGGCCTCCATGCAGCGCATCAGGCCTGCAACGTCACCCGCCCCTGCATGTTCGATCAAACCTTGCGGCGGACGGCGGCGCACGAAGCTGCCCACGCCATGCTGGGCCGAGACAATCCCGTCATCGCGCAACCGCGCCAAGGCTTCGCGCACCACAGGGCGCGACACCTCGAACTTCTCGCTGATCTGATGTTCCGAGGGCAGTTTATCGCCTTCGGCCAACTGCCCCGAGGCGATCAGCTCCAGAATCCGCCCGTAGATCTGATCGGCCAGCGTCTCGCGCTTGCGGATCGTGCTGTGGCGCAACGGATCATCGAATCTACCGGTCTGTGCCATCTGTCCTTCCTCTTGCATCGGCGTCACTTGGCATTTGGCCTTTGGTTGGTGAAGCACCCGTCTTTCAGGAATTTCGCACCTGCAAGCGGTCTGTCGCCTCGCCGTTGGAGGCTAACCATGCACAGGAGCGGGCCTGTTGTAAACAATATTGACAAGCAGGGCGGCTTCGGGCGAGACAGGTGGGGCGCAACAAGGAAAGACAACACAATGAAACAGGATGCGTCGCAGATCAGCCGTACGGCGGGCAAGGTTCTTGTCGATCAGTTGCTGGTGCATGGTGCCGATACAGCCTTTTGCGTCCCGGGCGAAAGCTATCTTGAGGTGCTGGACGCGCTGCATGATGTGTCCGACCGCTTTACCCTGATCAATGCGCGCCACGAGGCAGGTGCCGCCAATATGGCCGAGGCTTACGGCAAGCTGACCGGCCGTCCCGGCGTCGCGATGGTCACCCGCGGCCCCGGCGCCTGCCACGCGTCCATTGGTGTGCATATCGCGCAACAAGACAGCACGCCGATGATCCTGCTGATCGGTCAGGTCGGGCGTGACATGATGGACCGCGAGGCGTTTCAGGAGGTGGACTACCGCCAGATGTTCGGGGGGCTTGCCAAATGGGTCGCGCAGATCGACAGCCCCGAACGCGTGCCGGAATATATGGCCCGCGCCTTTCGCGTGGCGACGTCCGGCCGCCCCGGCCCCGTCGTTCTGGCCCTGCCAGAGGATATGCTGACAACCGCAGTGACAGTGGCAGACGCCCGCCCCTATACGGCCACCCGCACCCATATGACACAAGCCCAACTGACCGAGGCGACAGCCCTTCTGGCACAGGCCGAGCGCCCGATTCTGCTGCTGGGTGGCTCTGGCTGGACGGATGCGGCGGCACAACATATCCGCCAGTTTGTAGAAACCAACAAACTGCCTGTCACCACCTCTTTCCGGCGTCAGGACGCGATCGACAACCGTTCGGACAGCTATGTCGGCGAATTCGGCACGGCGACCGCCGCTGCGCTGCATAAGCGTCTGGGCGAGGCCGATGTCGTGCTGGTGCTGGGTGCGCGGTTGGGCGAGATGACGACCAAGGGCTATACCAATATCACACCGCCCGAACCGGCGCAGCGCCTGATCCATATCCATCCCGATGCCGACGAGATCGGGCGCGTTTTCGGCCCCGATCTGGGAATTGCTGCCGATATGGACGGAGTGGCGATGCAACTGGCCGAGATTGACCTGTCCCGCCAGAACGCATGGGGCGACTGGTGCGGCACGTTGCGCGGCGAATACATGGCCGATACCGCGCGACCTGCGGATGCTGGCTGGACACTCGACATGGGCCAAGCGCTTTGTGATGTGCGCGACACCCTGCCAGCCGACACGATCATCACGCTGGATGCAGGAAACCATACAGGCTGGGCGCAGCGTTTCCTGCGCTTTGGCCGTCCGGGGCGCGAGGTCGGCTCGACCTGCGGTTCGATGGGCTATTCGGTGCCCGCCGCCGTTGCTGCCAGCTTGATGAATCCCGACACACTGGTCCTGTCCATGGTCGGCGATGGCGGCTTTATGATGAGCGGTCAGGAACTGACCGTCGCCGCGCAATATGGCGCGACACCCATCGTGCTTTTGTTCAACAACGGCATCTATGGCACGATCCGCATGCATCAGGAACGCGATCATCCCACCCGTGTGTCCGGCACCACCTTGCAGACCCATGATTTCGTCCGCATGTCCGAAGGCTATGGCTGCTATGCCGAGCGTGTGACACGGACCGAGGATTTCGGCCCCGCCCTGGCCCGCGCCCGCGCCTCGGGCAAACCGGCGGTTCTGGAGCTTGTGACCGATCCTGAACAGATCACCTCGCGCACGACGATTACCAAGCTGCGTACCGCCTCGGCCAAACTGCCAGGCTGAGCTTTGCCCTGTAACCGGACGATAGAAGGACCATAGAATGATTGATCTTTATACATGGGGCACCCCCAACGGGCGCAAAGTCTCGATCCTGCTGGAAGAGCTTGGCCTGCCCTACACCGTACACAGCATCAACATCGGCAAAGACGAGCAATTCGCGCCAGATTTTCTGGCCATTTCGCCCAACAACAAGATCCCAGCGATTGTGGACCATGACACGGGCGTCAAACAGTTCGAATCCGGCGCGATTATGGTCTATCTGGCCGAAAAGACGGGTAAGTTCCTGCCCACCGACATGGCGGCCCGCGCCGATGTGATGCAATGGCTGATGTGGCAGATGGGCGGTTTCGGCCCGATGCTGGGGCAGGCACATTATTTCTTGCGCAACAATCGCGGCCTGTCCGAACCCGCCGAGCAGCGTTTCGCCAAGGAAGCCCAACGACTTTACGGTGTATTGGACCGCCAATTGGAAGGGCGCGACTATGTGGCGGGGGATTATTCCATCGCCGATATGGCGATTTTTCCTTGGGCTGCACGCCATGAGTGGCACGAGGTTGATCTGACTCAATTCCCCAATGTCCTGCGCTGGTATCGGGCTTTGGCTGACCGCCCCGCAGTCCAGCGCGGCTATCAGGTGCCAACCGAGGTCGGCCCGATCCCGATGCCCGCATGACAAAAACGATCCTTGTTACAGGCGCAGGCAGCGGGATAGGCCGTGCAACAGCGCGTCTGTTTCTGGCCAATGGCTGGCGCGTCGGACTGATCGGGCGGCGCGCGGATGCGCTGTCGGACAGCGCCGAGGCGCATCCAAACGCGCTGATCCTGCAAGGCGATGTGACACACGCGGCCACGGTCGAGGCCTTGTTCGACAGAGCGATGAACGAATGGGGCCGCCTTGACCTTGTCTTCAACAATGCAGGTCGCAACCTTGGGGCCAACACGATTGACCAGATCGCGCCCGACGATTTTCGCGCGGTGCTGGATGTGAATGTCACGGGTGTTTTCCTGTGCGCCCGCGCGGCTTTTGCAAGGATGCGCGCCCAAAATCCGCAAGGCGGGCGCATCATCAATAACGGCTCGATCTCGGCCCATGCGCCGCGCCCCGGTTCTATCGCCTATACAGCGGCCAAGCATGCCGTGACAGGTATCACCCGGACGCTGTCGCTGGATGGCCGCCCTTTCAACATCGCTTGCGGCCAGATCGACATCGGCAACGCCATGTCCGGCATGGCCGACCGGATGGCCAAAGGCGTGCCGCAGGCCGATGGCAGTATCAAACCCGAGGCGATGATGGATGTGTCTGTTGTCGCGGATACCTTGTTTCACATGGCAAGCCTGCCGGACGGCGCTAATGTGCCGTTTGTGACAGTCATGGCTACTAATATGCCATTTATCGGACGCGGATAATCGTATAAAGGAAAGTTTAATGTCCGAGGTTCTGATCGTCGGCACCTATGCCGATATGGATGCAACCACACTCAGGGCCGATTTCGGCGATCTGGCACTGATACGTCTGGCCGATCTGAACAGCCTTCCTTCAGCGAAGCGTGCCAAGATCCGCGCCGTTGCCTGCAAGAGCCATGAAGCCTTCGGCCCAGCCGAGATGGACGCCCTGCCTGCGCTGGAACTGATCGCGCGCTACGGTGTGGGATATGATGCAGTCGATCTGCCCGCCGCCGCCGCGCGCGGCATTGCCGTGACCAATACGCCCGATGTGCTGACCGATGACGTGGCCGATCTGGCCGTGGCCATGTGGCTGGGCATTCTGCGCGAAGTCGAGGCGGGGATCGCCTCGGTGCGTAGCGGCGCATGGGCGGCAGGCGGCCCGCCACTGGCGCGCAAGGCCAGCGGGCGGCGCATCGGCATCCTCGGCCTTGGCCGGATCGGTCGTGCCACGGCCAACCGTCTGGCCGCGTTCAATTGCGATGTGCATTACTACTCCCGCAGCCCCAAGGATACGCCCGCAAGCTGGCAGCATCACGGCACGCCGCTTGATCTGGCGAGAGCTGTGGATGACCTTTTTGTCACCACCATCGGCGGGGCCGAGACCGAGAATCTGATCACCGCAGACATCCTTGACGCCCTTGGCCCGGATGGTCACCTGATCAATATGTCGCGCGGCTCTGTTGTGGATGAATCGGCGTTGCTGGCCGCACTTGAGAACGGCACGCTCCGAGGTGCTGCGCTGGATGTGTTTCGCAATGAACCAACTCCTGATCCGCGCCTGACCGCCTTGCCGCAAGTCCTGCCCCTGCCCCATATCGGCACGGCCACGATTGAAACGCGCACCGCGATGGGCGAATTGCAGCGCGCCAATATCCGCGCGCTACTGGCCGGCCAGCCCTTGCTGACCCCTGTTCCCTTGGCGTGAACCACCCCTTGCGAAAGCCGCAGGCGCCAGCTATCGCCAAGCCTATGCAACCCAGCCGAAGGAACAGACCATGATCGAACGTATCGGAACCGGCCCGCGCATGAGCGCCATCGTCAAGCATAACGGCACCATCTATCTGGCCGGTCAGGTCGGCGAGGGTGACACTGTCGAGGCACAAACCAAAGACTGCCTGCGCCAGATCGACGCGTTGCTTGCACAGGCCGGCAGCGACAAGACGCATATCCTGCAAACCATCATCTGGCTGGCCGATATGGCCGATTTCGCCGAGATGAATGCCGTTTGGGACGGGTGGGTGCCCGCAGGCCATACCCCTGCCCGCGCAACCGGCGAGGCCAAACTCGCGGCTCCCAAATACCGCGTCGAGATTATCGTGACTGCGGCTGAAAAGGCATAGTCACGCCAAAACCGGCGCTGCCATTCCCGCAGGATCTTGCGGGCTTGGCGGCGGCCACTTATTTGCCCTTTCGACAACCGCCTTGAGAACCGCAGACTGCGGCAAAGGCATCCTTGGCAGGAGCAGACAATGGCACAGGCAGCCAAACCGCAAACGCAACCGGAAACACAGGTGCATCCCGCGCCCGCACCTTCCCCTGTTGCCGCGCAACCGACACCGAAAAAAGGCGCGGTCTATACGGATTTCGCCAGCATCTGACGCCGCATGACGCGGATGACAAGGGTGATGCGGACTGGCACAGTCGCGCTATGAGCACGCCCGTCTCCTCGATTCCCAACCTTGGCCCCGCAATGGAGCGGGACTGCGCCCGCGCGGGCATCACCTGCGCCGAAGACCTGCGCGCCTTGGGGGCGGACGAAGCTTACGGCAGGATGATCGCCATAGGCCTTCGCCCGCATTTCATCGGCTATTATGTACTGGTGATGGCTTTGCAGGGCCGCCCGTGGAACGATTGCAAAGGCGCTGAAAAGACCGCGCTGCGGGTGCGCTTTGACGCGCTGAAGGCAACGCATCTGGATACCGACCTGCGCCATCTGGAATCCGTGCTGGATGCCATCGGGGTTATCGCACCCGAAAGACTGATGCGGCGCTAGGCTTTGCCAAGACAACAAAAAAGGGCGCATCGCTGCGCCCCTTTGCCGTTAACTGGAAGCTGACATTCAGCCCACCAGTTCCAGACCCGAGAAGAAATACGCGATTTCTTCTGCCGCTGTTTCCTCGGCATCCGAACCATGCACCGAGTTCTCGCCGATCGACAGCGCGAATTCCTTGCGGATCGTGCCTTCGGCTGCATCGGCGGGGTTGGTGGCGCCCATCACTTCACGGTTCTTCAGAACGGCATTCTCGCCTTCCAGCACCTGCACGACGATCGGCTCGGAGGCCATGAACTCGCACAGCTCGTCATAGAAGGGACGCTCTTTATGCACGGCATAGAAGGCGCCTGCCTGAGCCTTGGACAGGTGGATGCGCTTTTGCGCCACGATCCGCAGGCCAGCCGCTTCCAGCTTGGCATTGATGGCGCCGGTCAGGTTGCGCTTGGTGGCGTCAGGTTTGATGATCGAAAAGGTGCGCTGGATGGCCATGAGGCTCACTCCCCGTGTTCAGGTTGATGTTGGCGCTGCCTCTAACACGGGTATTTCTGGGGTTAAAGAGGCTAAAGGCTGCACCCTGCGCGAAGGCCGTTCGGCTTTTCTGCCTTGCTATTTCCGATTGTTTTAGTAAGTCACTGACTAGCCATTCGATACAGCCAGCATTTTTCCCGAACCAAGGATGTCCACAATGGCCCGTTCCCCAATCTTTCCTGTCTGCATACTGGCTTTGTCGCTGGTCCCTGCAATTGTCGTGGCGCAAACCCCCACGGCCCTGCCTCTGACCTATGCGATCTTCGAGGCCTCGATTCCCCATATTGACCTTGCGGCCTGCCCCGAGGGTCTGGCGCTGGACGCGATTGCGCGGGATGATGTGTTCTGCCGCGCTGTGGTGCATGATGATGCCTTCCACGTCTATGTTTTCGCGCTGGATGGCGACAGCCCTGCCATCGGATATCAAAGCTATCCTGTCGACGGGGTCGAAGCGCTCATGAAATAGGCGCAACGCCTGTGAAAGAGCGGCGATTCTGCCTTGATCGACATTGACATGGGCGGGGCCGTGGTCCATCGCTCCGCCCATGTTACGCATCACAGAACTCTCCTTCAATATTGAAGGCCGCCCGCTTTTCGAGGCCGCAAGCGCCACCATCCCGACAGGCCACAAGGTTGGCCTGATCGGCCGCAATGGCGCGGGTAAAACCACGCTGTTCAAGCTGATCCGTGGTGAGTTGGCGCTGGAAGGCGGCACGATCACCCTGCCCGCCCGCGCCCGTATCGGGGGCGTCGCGCAGGAGGTGCCGGGCAACGAGGTGTCGCTTCTCGATACCGTGCTTGCCGCTGATACCGAGCGCAACGCGTTGCTGGCCGAGGCGGAAACCGCCACCGATCCGGCCCGTATCTCGGAAGTGCAAACGCGCCTTGCCGATATTGACGCTTGGTCTGCCGAAGCGCGCGCCTCGTCGATCCTGCGCGGACTTGGCTTTGATGCCGAGGAGCAACTGATGCCCTGCTCTGCCTTCTCGGGTGGCTGGCGGATGCGGGTGGCGCTTGCGGCTGTGCTGTTCGCACAGCCCGACTACCTGCTTTTGGACGAGCCAACCAACTACCTTGATCTTGAGGGCGCACTCTGGCTGGAAAACTACCTGATCAAATATCCGCACACGGTGCTGATCATCAGCCACGACCGCGAGCTTCTGAACCGTGCCGTGGGTGCGATCCTGCATCTGGAAGACCGCAAGCTGACCTATTACAGCGGCAACTACGACCAGTTCGCCCGCCAGCGCGCCGCCCAACGCGCCGTGCTGACCGCGGCGGCCAAGAAGCAGGACGCCCGCCGCGCCCATCTGCAGAGTTTTGTCGACCGCTTCAAAGCCAAGGCCAGCAAGGCCAAACAAGCGCAATCCCGCGTCAAGATGCTGGAAAAGATGGAAACCATCCGCGCTCCCGAAGATGCCGCGCGCACGGTCTTTTCCTTCCCAGAGCCCGAGGAACTGTCGCCGCCGATCATCTCGATTGAAAACGGCAGCGTAGGTTATGGCGACACAGTCGTTCTGAACCGGTTGAACCTGCGGATTGATCAGGATGACCGGATCGCCCTTCTGGGCAAGAACGGTCAGGGCAAATCGACCCTGTCGAAACTCCTCTCGGGTCGCCTTGATGCGATGGGCGGCAAGACCACACAATCCAGCAAGTTGCGGATCGGCTTCTTTGCCCAGCATCAGGTCGACGAGTTGCGGATCGAGGAAACACCCTTGCAGCACCTGCTGCGCGAACGCCCTGCCGAGGGGCAGGCGAAACTGCGCGCGCGTCTGGCAGGCTTCGGTTTGGGCGCGGCACAGGCCGAAACCGAGGTGGGCCGCCTGTCGGGTGGACAAAAGGCGCGGCTGTCGCTGCTGCTGGCCACCCTGCCCGCGCCGCATCTGCTGATTTTGGATGAACCGACCAACCACCTGGATATCGAATCCCGCGAGGCCCTGGTCGAGGCGCTGACCGCCTATTCCGGCGCGGTGATCCTTGTCAGCCACGACATGCACCTGCTGTCGATGGTGGCGGACCGTTTGTGGCTGGTGCAGGACGGCACCGTGCGCCCCTATGAGGAAGACCTAGAAACCTATCGGAAAATGCTTTTACAATCCGACACGCCCGCGCGGAGCAAGGAAAAGGACAAGCCGAAAGAGAGCGCCGCGAAACCCAGCCGCGATCAGATCCTTGCCTTGCGCGCCGAGGTGCGCAAGTGCGAGGACCGCGTCAAGAAGCTGAACGAGATGGGCGACAAACTGGCCAAGAAACTGGCCGACCCCACGCTGTATGACGAGCGCAAGGACGAGTTGGTCGTCTGGCAGAAAAAATACGCCGAACTGCGCGAGGCCCTCGACCGCGCCGAGGGCCTGTGGATGACCGCACTCGAAAAGCTTGAAAAGGCCGAGGCTTAGGGTCAGTCTTCCGGAATGGACAGCGCCTTTCTTATCACCGCTTTTGTCACGCTCTTCGTGATCATCGACCCGATCGGCCTGGTGCCGCTCTTCGTGGCCCTCACCCAAGGGATGAGCGCTGCGGCGCGTCGTGCCATCGGGCTGCGGGCGGTGATTGTCGCGGCCATCCTGCTGACCATTTTCGCTTATGCGGGCGAGGCTGTTCTGGGCTTTGTCGGCATTTCGATGCCCGCGTTCCGTATCGCGGGGGGTATCCTTCTGTTCCTCACAGCACTAGACATGCTGTTCGACCGCCGTGCCAAGCGGCGCGAAGACCAGACTGATGAGGACCGCCCCGACCCGTCTGTCTTTCCCCTTGCTATCCCGCTGATCGCGGGGCCGGGTGCGATTGCCTCGATGATCCTGCTGGCAGGACAACAGCCCGGACTTGCGGGGCTGGGAATGGTGATCTGCGTGATGCTGGTGGTTCTCACGCTGGTGATGCTGCTATTCCTGACCGCCAATCTGTTCGAGCGGGCCTTGGGCCGTGTCGGCATCAACGTGGTTACGCGCCTTCTGGGTATGTTGCTGGCCGCCTTGTCGGTGCAGTTCGTGCTGGACGGGTTGCGCGACTTCGGCTTTGCGGGCTGAGTTGGCACTGCGCCTGCCTGCACCTATATCAGCGGGGAACGGGTCAGAAGGCAGGCAGCATGGACGGCGATGACATTGGCAGACTGACCTATCTGATCCTGCTGGGATCGGTCATCGCCTTTTGGTTTTTCGTCCAGAACCGCCAGTCTTTGGGGAAGACGCTACAATATGTCGTGATCTGGGGTCTGCTGTTTCTGGGGGTCATCGCCGCCGTGGGCCTGTGGTCGGATATCCGCCAGACGGTGCGCCCCAGCCAGTCGGTGATCACAGCCGAAGGCCGGATCGAGTTGCCGCGCGCGGCTGACGGCCATTATTATTTGACTGCGCAGGTCAACGGCGCACCGATCCGCTTTTTGGTTGATACCGGTGCCACAGATATTTTTCTCAGCCGCGAGGATGCGGTCAGCGCGGGGCTTGATCTGGCGGAACTGGCCTTTGTCGGCAGCGCGATGACGGCAAACGGACAGGTTCGCACAGCCCCTGTCAGGTTGGACAGCATCCGTCTTGGCGGGATCGAGGACCGCGACCTGCGCGCCTTTGTCAACGAGGGCGTGATGCGGGAATCGCTGTTGGGCATGGGCTATCTGCAACGCTTCTCGTCGGTCGAGATCCGGCAAGGCGCACTGATCCTGACGCGTTAGCGCGACCACTGTTTCATCTTGAGGGAAATACTCACGGACCCCGACCTGCCTCAGGCGCCGCGTTCGGCTTTCTTCTCCCAACGTCCCGATTCCTCGGACCAGTATTGCGCGGCGCAACCCGCATCGGTCAGGGCTTTCCACTGGCCCCGCGCGATATCCAGCGCCGCCGGATCATTGCCGTCGAAAATCACGCAGACACGCTCCAGCGCCTGCACCTCGGCAGGGTCCAGACCGGCCCCGTCCACGGTCATCAGGCAGGCCGGATCATTGCTGGCCTCTCCGGTCGTCAAGAGCACCGGCTGGGACGCATCATGCGGCCCGCCGGCCAGTCCATGCGGTAGAAATCCTGCCTCGGGCCCCAGCCACAGCTGACGGTCCAGCCAGTCCAGCCGTTCTGGATCACGCCCCCTGACCGCGACGCGCCAGCCAACCGATCTGGCGCGGCCCAAAAGCTGCGGCAGGGCCACTTCCAGCGGATTGCGTGTCAGATGGTAGAAATAGGCGGCTCCCATCGGCTCAGGCCTTGTCTTTTGCTGCGTCCGCCTTGGTCTCGAACCTGTCCGCCACCAACCGGTTCAGCGCCAGCACACCCCAGCCGCTGGCCCCTTGCGGCGCATATGCAGTCTCGGCCTTGACGCTGGCGACACCGGCAATGTCCAGATGGACCCAGGGCGTGCTCTCGTTCACAAAACGTTGCAGGAACTGCGCGGCGGTGATCGAACCCGCATCGCGCCCGCCCACGTTCTTCATGTCCGCGATCTGGGATTTCAGCTTCTTGTCATAGGCTGCCCCCAAAGGCATGCGCCATGCGCCCTCACCTTCAGTCTCGGCGGCTTTCAGCACGGCATTGCACAGCGCATCATCGTTGGAAAACACGCCCGCTTTCTCGTGTCCCAAGGCGATGATGATCGCACCAGTCAGCGTGGCCAGATCAATCATGCCCGCAGGCTTGAAGCGTTCCTGCGCGTACCAGAGCACATCGGCCAGCACCAGACGCCCCTCGGCATCGGTGTTGATGACCTCGATGGTGTCGCCCTTCATCGCGCGCACCACGTCGCCGGGACGTGTGGCACGGCCCGAGATCATATTCTCGACCAGACCGACCAGCCCAACGACATTGGCGCGCGCCCCGCGCCGCGCCAGTGTGTGCATGACCCCTGCCACAACGCCAGCGCCCCCCATGTCCATGGTCATATCTTCCATACCGCCTGCGGGTTTGAGGCTGTAGCCGCCAGTATCGAACACAACGCCCTTGCCGACCAGCGCAAGGGGGGCCGCGTCGTTCGCGCCGCCCTTCCATTGCATGACGACAACCTTTGACGGGCTGTCGCTGCCATGTCCAACCGAGAGCAGGCTGCCCATGCCCAACTGTTCCAAGGCAGCCTCTTCCAGCACTTCCACCTCGACGCCGAGTTCGCGCAATTCCTCAAGTCTTGCGGCGAACGAGGTCGTTGTCAGGATATTGGCAGGGGCGCTGATCAGATCGCGGGTCAGAAAGACACCCTCGGCTGCGGCGCGCAGCGGGACCAGCGCGGCCTCGATCTCGTCCGGCTTGCCGACCATCAGGGTGACCGCGCCTGTCGCGGCGGTGCCTGCAGCGTCTTTGGCAGGGGTTTTCATATCTTCATAGGCATAGGCCCGCAGCGCGACGCCAAGGCCCAATTCGGCGGCATGGCGCTGCGTGCCTGCCATGACTGTTAGGGCCGCCTTGCCCTTGAGCTTGGCAAGCCCGACACCAGCCTTGCGAGCCTCTGCCAGCGTAGCGCGGCGCGGCAGGCGCACGATATCCACAGCCTCGGCCTGCAGCCCTGCGGGAAAGGCAAGGCTGACGGTCTCGCCGGGTTTCAACTTGGAAAACCTGTCCGAAGCCAGAAGCCGCGCCACGGCACCCTTGGTCAGACGGTTGACCCGCCGCGTTGCCGCATCCAGCGCATCGGGGCCATCCACCAGCAATGCTATACGCCCTTCAAGCGTCGCGCAGGCATCAAGATCCATTAGCTGGGCGGATAGGGAAACGGGGGTGGTCATGGCATTCTCCTGAAGGTGGTGCAAAACGGCAAAACAGCCGAAACAACAACCTAGCGGCGGGTCGCCACCTTGACCAGATAGCAGTTTTACCGCACAGCCACATCTTGTAACCTGAGAGCGGCTGCAATCGGTCAGCCGGAGGAATTCAGTGGCAAGATTCGACAGATATCTACTGTCGCAGATGATGGTCCTGTTCGGCTTTTTCGCCCTGATCCTGGTGTCGATCTACTGGATCAACCAGGCGGTGCGGCTGTTCGACAGGCTGGTCGGCGACGGTCAGTCCGCGATGGTCTTTGTCGAATTCTCGCTTCTGACGCTGCCGAATGTGATCCGCCTGGTCCTGCCGGTGGCCGCATTCGCCGCCGCTGTCTATGTCACCAACCGTCTGAGCCGCGAAAGCGAACTGGTCGTAATGCAGGCCACCGGTTTCAGCCCGTGGCGTCTGGCGCGACCTGTCGCGACCTTCGGCCTTGTTGTGGCGTTGATGATGTCGGTGCTCACACATGCGCTGGTGCCTACCTCGCAGGAAGAAATGAAAAAGCGCGAGGCGGAACTGGCGCAGAATGTGACCTCCAAGCTGCTGACCGAAGGCACGTTCCTGCATCCCGCGCGCGGTGTGACATTCTATATCCGCGAGATCACTACCGAAGGTGCGCTGCGCGATGTCTATCTGTCGGACCGCAGCCGCCCTGAACGGACCATGACCTACACAGCGATCGAGGGGTATCTTGTCAATGACGATGCCGGCACAAGGCTGGTGATGGTTGATGGTCTGTCGCAAAGCTATTTTCTGGATAGCCGGCGGCTTTTCACGACGCATTTCGACGATTTCACCTATGACATTACCGCCATGCTGGTCTCGTCCGGCGCGCACCGGCGGGATATCCGCCATGTCGGCACATGGGAATTGCTGACTGCGCCCGAAGATGCGATGGCCGAGACAGGCCAGTCGCGTGGTATGCTTGCGGACGAGTTGCATGGCCGCGTGAATCAGCCCCTGATGGCATTGGCGGCCGCGTTGATCGGTTTTTCGGCGTTGCTGGTCGGGGGATTCTCGCGCTTCGGGGTCTGGAGGCAGATCGTGGGCGCTCTGGTCCTTCTGGTTCTGGTCAAGATGATCGAAGGGCTGGTCACCGATCCGGTTCGGGCCAATGCAGACCTATGGCCGCTGGTCTATCTTCCCTCGGCCGCGGGTCTCGCTATGGCGGGTGGACTGCTGCACTGGGCCGCAAGGCCGCGTGGCGGTTTCCGAAAAACAAAGACAGCGTCAAGCAGGGTCGCCGCATGATCCTGCACCGCTATTTCGCCCGCCGTTTTCTGACAACCTTTCTGGGTATTCTCACGATATTCTTTCTGCTGGTTGCCCTGATTGATCTGGTAGAACAGTTGCGGCGTTTTTCTTCTGACGGAATCGGGTTTGGCAAGATCGCGCAACTGACCCTCCTGAACATGCCCAAGGCCATCAGTGACATCTTGCCCCTCGTGGTCATCCTGTCGACCATCGCGCTGTTTCTCGGACTTGCGCGCAGTAGCGAGCTTGTCGTCACGCGCGCTGCCGGACGCTCGGCGCTGATCGCTCTGCTGGCGCCGGTCACGATGGCCATGCTGATCGGTGGCTTGAGCGTCGCCATGCTGAACCCGATCGTAGCAGCGACGTCGAAACGCTATTCCGCCCTGTTCGAGGGCTATCGCTCGGGCGTCACGGATGTTCTTTCAGTCTCACGCGAAGGGCTTTGGCTGCGGCAAGGCGGGGATGAAGGACAGACGGTGATCCGTGCGGCGCGCGCCAATCCGGATGGTACGGTTTTCTACAATGTCACATTCCTTGATTATGCGACGGATGGCGGACCAGTGCGCCTGATCGAGGCGCGCGAGGCAGTCTTGCTGGACGGCGCGTGGGAGGCCACGGGCGTGAAACTCTGGCCTCTAGGGCTGGATATCAACTCGGAAGCGCTGGCCGAACGCCATGAGACGCTGATGATCCCCTCGGATCTGACACAGGACAGGATACGGGACAGTTTCGGACAACCCGATGCCATTTCGATCTGGGATCTGCCGGACTATGTCGCACAGTTGAAAGAAGCCGGATTTTCCGCGCGCCGTCACGAGGTCTGGTTCCAGATGGAAATGGCGCGCCCTCTGTTTCTGACCGCGATGGTCCTGCTGGGCGCGGCATTCACAATGCGCCATGTGCGTTTCGGTGGCACGGGCATCGCCGTGCTGTCCGCCGTGATGTTGGGCTTTACCCTGTTCTACATCCGCAATTTCGCGCAAATCATGGGGGAGAACGGGCAAATTCCCATCCTTCTGGCGGCTTGGGCGCCGCCTGTAGCCTCGATCCTTCTGGCCTTGGGTCTACTCCTGAATATGGAGGACGGGTGATGCCTGTTTCCATCCGACGACGCGCAACTGTATGCTGCGGTGCTGGGCTGGCGGTCTTGCTGGCCGCTGTGGTCTGCCTTGTGGTGTTTCTGGCCCATCCTTTGCGCGCGCAAGACGGACAAGCTGCCGACACATCCGGTGCCCCTGCCCTGCTGGTTGCCGACAGCCTGCGGCTTGAAGGGCGCGACCTGCTGATTGCCGAGGGCAATGTCGAGGCGATTACCGGAACGACAAGGCTCAAGGCGTCCAAGATCATCTATGACCGCAATACCGACAGCCTCACCCTTGAAGGCCCGATCACACTGGTCGAGAACGAGCAGATCGTGGTGCTGGCTGAGTCAGGCAGTCTGGATGCGGGGCTGGAGAACGGCCTGCTGCAGGGCGCGCGCATGGTGATGAACCAGCAGTTGCAACTGGCGGCCAACCGGATCGACAGGGTCGGCGGGCGCTACACGCAACTTTACAAGACCGCTGCGACGTCCTGCAGGATTTGCGAAAGCGACTCGCCCCCGCTCTGGCAGATCCGCGCCAAACGGGTGGTGCATGACCAGTTGGAACAGCAACTGTATTTCGACAATGCCCAATTGCGCGTTCTGGGCGTGCCGGTGCTGTGGTTCCCGCGCCTGCGCCTGCCGGACCCGACACTTGATCGCGCAACCGGTTTTCTGATCCCGCAACTGCGCCAAACCTCGCTTTTGGGAACTGGGGTCAAAATCCCGTATTTCGTGGCTCTCAGTGACCACCGTGACCTGACCCTGACCCCTTATCTTTCGCCCCAAACCCGCACGTTGGAACTGCGCTACAGGCAAGCCTTCCGGCGCGGCTCGATCGAGATCAATACCGCAGTGTCGGATGACGAGATCGGCCCGTCTAGCCGGCGCGCCTATCTTTTCGGATCGGGAAATTTCGAGTTGCCACGCGACTTTCGCCTGACATTCGATATCGAGATGACCAGCGATGATGCCTATCTTCTGGATTACGACTATTCCGGCAAGGAGCGTCTGGACAGCGGTATTGCGATCACACGCACAAGGCGCGACGAATATGCCAATGTCAGCCTGACCAGCTACGAGACATTGCGCGCCACCGAAAGCAACGCGACGCTGCCCACGGTTATCGGCGATCTGACCTATGAGCGCCGTTTCGTGCCCGGACTTCTGGGTGGCGAGATGCGTCTGGGTCTTGACGCCAATGCGCGCTACCGGTCGTCGGATGATCCGACGGACGGGATCGGACGGGACGTCAGCCGGATCACCGCCGACATGCTCTGGCAGCGCAACTGGTCACTGGCGTATGGCGTGCAGGCGCAAATGCTTGGCGGTCTGTCCATCGACGCTTTCCGGACCCGTCAGGACGACACATTTGCTGGCGATGTGGCAGAAATCGTGCCGCAAACGGCGGTCACTCTGCGTTGGCCTTTGGTGAAATCCACAGCCGGCGGTGTGACGCAGATCCTGGAACCCGTGGCCATGGTGGGCTGGACAGGTGGCACGCGGCGCGACATTCCCAATGACGAAAGCACAAGGGTTGAATTCGACGAAGGCAATTTGCTGAGCTTGTCGCGCTTTCCGGCTCCGGACCGGCGCGAACGCGGGGTAACGGCGGCCTATGGCGTGAACTGGATGCGCAGCGCCCCCGGCGGTTTGGAAACCTCATTGTCGGCAGGACAGGTCTGGCGCGACATTGCAGATAATGATTTCAGCGATTCCTCGGGTCTGACAGGTCAAACCTCGGATCTTTTACTGGCCGGACAGATCAAGAATCCGTTCGGGCTGTCACTGGGCGCGCGCTCGCTTTTTGACGAGGATCTCAATGTCGCCAAGGCCGAGGCGCGGCTTGGTCTGACGCGGCGGGACTTGAGTGTAGGGGCCTCCTATATCTGGCTGGACAGCGACCCCGACGAGGAAAGGTACGATGCCCAGTCGGAATGGTCTATAGATGGCAGCTACAGCTTTGCCCGCCACTGGACGGGATCGGCCAATATGCGCTATGACGTGGCGCGTGACAGAGCCACCAATGCGGGCTTGGGGCTGCGTTATCAGAACGAATGCGTCAATGTGAACCTTTCCCTCTCGCGCCGCTTTACCTCATCGGATATCCTTCAGCCATCGACGGATATCGGGTTTACGATCGGCATTCGCGGTTTCGGCCTTTCAGGTGCCGATTCCAGATACACACGGACCTGCAGGAACTGAACTTTATGAAACAGATGAAACACGCCGTCTTTCTTGCCTTTGTCGCAATGCTGGGCTTGTCGAGCGTGGCCCCGGTCGCCATGGCACAGGGCATGTTCGACCCCATCGTGACTGTCGATGACAAGGCAGTCACGCGCTACGAGGTGCAACAGCGTGTGCTGCTTTTGCGGGTTCTTCGCAGCCCCGGCGACCTTGAGGAACTGGCCCGCACACAATTGATCGAAGATCGGGTGAAACTGGCGGCGGCCCGTTCCGCAGGAATCGAACTGTCCGAAGAGGTCATCATGGACGGGATGACCGAATTCGCCAGCAGGGCCAACCTTAGCCTTGAGGAGTTGATCCGCGCGCTGGCAAGCGCTGGTGTGGCCGAACAGACATTCCGTGATTTCATCATCTCCTCCCTCACCTGGCGTGATCTTGTGCGCGCGCGTTTCGTGCCGCGCGTCCGGATCAGTGAAGCGGATATCGACAAGGCCATCGGGGCCATCAGCGGCGGCAGCGCAGTCAGGGTTCTTCTATCCGAAATCATCCTGCCTGCCCCGCCACAACAGGCGGCCGAAGCGCAGGCGCTGGCCGACCGGTTGAGCCAGATCAACTCGGTCCAGCAATTCTCGGCTGAGGCCGGACAAGTCTCGGCCTCGCAAAGCCGTGCCAATGGTGGACGTCTTGACTGGATGCCGCTGACCAATCTGCCGGCCCCGTTGCGCCCTGTCATTCTGGGTCTGTCGGTGGGTCAGGTCACGCAACCGATCCCGCTTGAAGGGGCCATCGCCCTGTTCCAGTTGCGCGCCATCGAGGAAACAGGCGTTGCGGCGCAGGAATTCTCGGCCATCGACTATGCCGCCTATTATCTGCCCGGTGGCCGGACCGAGGCGAACCTACAACAAGCCGCCGCCATCCGCAGCAGCGTCGATACTTGCGATGATCTATATGGACTGGCCAAGGGGCAGCCCGAGGAAACATTGCAGCGTCTGGCCACGACGCCCGCCGATCTGCCAAACGATATTGCGCTGGAGCTTGCCAAGCTCGACCGTGGCGAGATTTCGGCGAATCTGACGCGGATCACGACCGATGGCAGCGAGGCGCTGATGGTGCTGATGCTGTGCGGCCGGACCGCCGCCGGAGCCGAAGACGCCTCGCGCGAGCAGGTCGCGGGGCAGTTGCGCAACCAGCGGCTTGAGGCTTATGCGCGCGGATATCTGGCGCAACTGGTCTCTGACGCGCGTATCATCGACAGATGATCGCACCCATCGCGCTGAGTTGCGGCGAGCCTGCAGGGGTCGGCCCCGAAATTGCGGCCAAGGCATGGGCGGTGCTGCGCGCGGATCTGCCGTTTTTCTATATCGGCGACCCTCGACACCTGCCTGCCGGAACACCTTTGCAGATCATTTCCGACCCGCAAGAGGCGATCGTGGCGAGTGCAACTGCCTTGCCGGTTCTGGCCTTGCCCTTCGCGGCAGAAACGACAGCGGGCAAGCCTGATCCGGCCAATGCACAAGGCGTGATCGACTCCATCGCGCGTGGTGTGGAACTGGTGCAATCGGGAGCTGCGGGCGCGCTTTGCACCGCGCCGATCCACAAAAAGGCGCTCAAGGACGGGGCTGGTTTCGCCTATCCCGGCCATACCGAATATCTGGCGGCTCTGGCAGGTGTTGACCGCGTGGTGATGATGCTGGCCTGCGACGCGCTGCGGGTGGTGCCTGTGACCATCCATATCCCACTGGCCGAGGTGCCGCAGGCGCTGACGGCTTCGCTTCTGACCGATACGATCCTGATCACCCATGCGGGTTTGCGGCGCGATTTCGGCCTGACGGCACCACGTCTGGCTGTTGCAGGTCTGAACCCGCATGCAGGCGAAGGCGGCGCGATGGGGCTGGAGGAAATCCAGATGATCGCGCCCGTGCTGGACGCCTTGCGCGCCGAGGGTCTGGATATTGCCGGGCCGCTCTCGGCCGATACACTGTTCCACCCCGCTGCACGCGCACGCTATGACGCGGCGATCTGCATGTATCACGATCAGGCCCTGATCCCGATCAAGACACTGGATTTCGCAGGCGGTGTGAATGTCACGCTGGGTCTGCCTTTCATCCGCACGTCGCCCGATCATGGCACGGCTTTCGATATCGCGGGGCAAGGTCTGGCCGATCCCTCATCGCTGATTGAAGCGCTGAAAATGGCGGATGTCATGGCAAGGGCGCGGCAAACATCACGGGGTGGGATATGAGTATTTTCGGCAAGATGAAACGATGAGCGGGATCGATAGCCTTCCTCCCTTGCGTCAGGTGATCGAGACTTATGGCATCGCCGCGAAAAAGGCCCTGGGGCAGAATTTCCTGCTGGATCTGAACCTAACCGCCAAGATCGCGCGTCAGGCGGGGGACTTGTCGGGTTGCGATGTACTGGAAATCGGGCCCGGTCCGGGTGGTCTGACACGCGGCCTGTTATCCGAGGGAGCGCGGCGCGTGCTGGCCATCGAGAAAGATCCGCGCTGCATTCCCGCGCTGGACGAAATCGCCGCCGCCTATCCGGGACGGTTGCAGATCATCGAGGGGGACGCGCTTGAGGTTAACCCGCTGGAGCATCTGAGTCCGCCGATCCGTGTTGCAGCCAACCTGCCCTACAATGTCGGCACGGAACTGTTGATCCGCTGGCTGACGCCTCCGCAGTGGCCACCCTTCTGGGAAAGCCTGACGCTGATGTTCCAGCGCGAGGTGGCCGAACGGATCGTCGCGCAACCCGGTAGCAAGGCCTATGGGCGGCTGGCGTTGCTGGCACAGTGGCGTTGCAATGCCCAGATCGTGCTGAACCTGCCGCCCGAGGCATTTACGCCGCCGCCCAAAGTCTCAAGCGCAGTGGTGCATCTGACGGCCCTACCCGCGCCGCGCTATCCCGCCGACCCCAAGACACTGGAGCGTGTAATCGCCATGGCGTTCAACCAGCGCCGCAAGATGATGCGTGCGGCCTGCAAGGGTTTGGTCCCCGATCTTGAGGATCACCTGATCGCCGCGGGAATCAAACCCACAGATCGCGCAGAGACCCTGACGCTCGAGCAGTTCTGCGCGCTGGCGCGATTGGTCAAGGCAGGCTGATCGCAGAGCGTCGAGCCAAAGCAAAAGGCGCGCCTGTGACCGGCGCGCCTTTGTAATTCTGATCCCGTATTTCGACGCGACTTTATTCCGCAGCCTCGGGCGTGCCCGATGACGCGCCGGAACCGGCACTTGGGTCCTTGGGCTTTCGCGGCGCACGTGCGCGTGGCTTGGGCTTGGGTTTGGACTGCTCGGCATCAGCTTCGGCAGCACCCGCTTCGGCTTTGGGTTTGGGGGCCGCTTTCACACGGGGGGCAGGCGCTTGCGCTTGTGTGACCTCGGGCTGCTCGAACTTGCTTTCCGGTGTATCGACAAGGCCGCTATCGCCTTCAAGGTCCAGCACTTCCGACTGCAGTTCCGGCTGCACGCGTTGATCCACTGGGCGGTCCGTAGTGTCCCGATCCTGGCGCTGCGGGCGGTCGCGACCTTGATCGCGGTTACCATCATTGCGGTTGTTGTCCCGCTGCCCATCATTGCGATTGTTGTCGCGTCCCTGATCACGGCCGCCTTCGCGGTTCTGGTCACGGCTTTGATCCCGGGTCTGGTCCCGCTGCTGCTGGCCTTGCGGCTGGTTCTGGTCGCGCTCGGCCTGACGGTCGCGGTTTTCGCGTTCCTGTTGGTCGCGGCGCTGATCCATCTCGCGCTGCGCTTCTGCAAGCAGGCGCAGGTAATGTTCGGCGTGCTGCTGGAAGTTTTCCATCGCCACCCGATCATTGCCAAGCTGTGCGTCACGCGCCAGTTGGTTGTATTTGTCGATGATCTGTTGCGGTGTACCGCGGACTTTGCCTTCGGGACCGGAACTGTCAAAAACGCGGTTGATCACGTTTCCGACGCTGCGGTTCGGAGCATTATTGCGGCCCGGCTTGCGCGACCTTGATTTGGATGATCTCATCTGTAGCAGTCCAGCCTTCGTCTTCTGGCTTCGTTCGACCCGTTTCACGCCTCTTGCGCTCTGACTTAAACACCGGGTCCACGACATTTTTGGCTTGGCGCCGAGCAGGACGGCACAAGGGCATCCAACGCATCGACATGACTGAGTAAACATGACCGCGCCCTCAAGACAAGAGGAAAGCGGCAAATTTGTCTGAATTATCTGTCATTTCGTGTTATTTCAGCTTGTTGAGCAGGGTTCCGCGCAACCACAACACGATCAAGGCCCGCAAGATCGGCAATCAGGCGTTGATCCTGCCAACCGGTTTTACGGAAGATCTCCAGCACGTCCTGCCCCTGCTGCCAGCCGATTTCGACTATGACGCGGCCCTGCGGTGCCAGCACGCGGGCTGTCTGTTGCGCGATCTGTCGATAGGCCCCCAGACCGTCCCCCCCGGGACTGAGGGCGAGGGCCGGATCGTGGTGCAAGACCTCGGGCTCGAGCCCCGCCATCTCTTGCGCCGAGATATAGGGCGGATTGCTCAGGATCAGGTCGAACGGGCCTGTCAGGTCCGCGCACCAGTCGGTTAGAACCAGTTCCAAACGGTCCGCGACACCCAAGTTCTGCGCGTTCTGCCCTGCTACGGCTAGCGCTGCGGCACTGATATCTGTCGCAACGCCGTGCGCGCGGGGCCATTCCGCCAACAGGGTCACGGCGATGGCCCCGCTGCCTGTGCCCAGATCCAGCAAACGCGCGGGGGGCGGACCTTCCAAGGCAGTGGCGATCAGGGTTTCGGTATCGCCGCGCGGGTCCAGCACATCGGGGGTCACCGCAAAGTCGCGCCCCCAGAACAACCTGCGCCCGATGATGCGCGCGACAGGTTCGCGCGCGATGCGCCGCGCCAGAGCTTGCGCGAGTTGCAGCATCGCATCCGCAGGCACTGGGTCCGCGCCGATCAGGATCAACCGGTCACGGCTTATGCCCATGGCATGGGCCAGCAGATGACGCGCATCGCCGGCAGCATCCGCAATTCCCGCAGCGGTCAATGCCTGAACTGCGGCGCGCTGCGCCTCGGCGACGGTGCGGCTCATCCCTCCATCTCGGCCAGTAGGCCTGCCTGATGTTCAGCGATCAGCGCATTGATGATCTCGTCCAGATCGCCCTGCATGATCTGCTCCAACCGGTAGAGCGTCAGGTTGATGCGGTGATCGGTCATCCGCCCTTGCGGGAAATTATAGGTGCGGATGCGTTCCGAGCGATCCCCGCTGCCGACCTGATTCTTGCGGTCGGCGGCGCGGGCGCTGTCAATTTTCTGCCGCTCCAGATCGAAGAGGCGTGCGCGCAGCACACCCATTGCGATCTCGCGGTTGCGGTGCTGTGATTTCTCGGAACTGGTGACGACAAGCCCTGTCGGAATATGGGTGATTCTGACGGCGGAATCCGTTGTGTTCACATGCTGCCCGCCCGCGCCGGAGGACCGCATCGTGTCGATGCGGATATCGTTGGGATCAATCGTGACGTCCACCTCCTCGGCCTCGGGCAGAACAGCCACGGTGGCCGCTGATGTATGGATACGCCCGCCGCTTTCGGTGGTTGGCACGCGCTGGACACGGTGCACGCCGCTTTCGAATTTGAGGCGGGCAAAGACCCCCTCGCCCGCGATCCGCGCCACAACCTCGCGGATGCCGCCCAGTTCGGTTTCCTGCAATTCGATGATCTGAAAGGACCAGCCCCGCGCCTCGGCATAGCGTTGATACATCCTGAGCAGATCCGCCGCGAAAAGTGCCGCCTCGTCGCCGCCGGTGCCGGGGCGTATCTCGATCATGGCGGGGCGGGCATCGGCTGCATCGCGCGGCAAAAGCGCCAGTTGCAGCGCTTTTTCCACCTCGGGCAGGCGCGCGGACAATTGCGCCACCTCGTCCTCGGCCAGTGCTTTCATATCAGGATCGGACAGCATCGCGCGTGCCTCGTCCAGATTGCGGCTCAGGTCGTTCCACAGCGCGATCTGCGCCACGACGGGCCGCAGTTCGGCATATTCGCGCCCAATTGACGCGATATCGCCGCCGCCTTCGGCCAACCGTGCCTCCAGATACTGGAAGCGCTGGGTAATCTGGTCGAGTTTATGTGCTGAAATCATGCCGCCTGTCTTGCCGAAAGCCTGCGGGCGGTCAAGCCTGACCTTGGCCCGCCTCAAGCGCCGCGATCCATCCTGTCACCCGCGCGCGATTAACGCCCAGGTCGGAAGAGCCAAAGCGCAAACGGGCATGGATCACCAAAGCGCCCTGCCGCGCCTCGACCGTGGTGTAATCGGGAAACCCCCAGACTTTCGAGCGGGTCACGTAAGTCACCATCCCCTGTTCGGGCGTGCCCGCCAGAACAGTTGTGCGCGGTGTGGCGCGGATGATCCTGTCCAGCCGCGCGAAATCGCCCGGACTGGCAGCCACCGTGCGGATCGCGGCGCCGGCAAAGTCGCGGTTGCCGGCATCGCCCGCCGTCACATGCCATCGCGCCGGATCAGAGGGGGCAAGCCGCACCCAAAAACCGAAACCGACCACCGCCAAAAGGATCAAAGACAGAAACTTCATCGCATCATCCCCCAGTTGTTCCGATCACATGTCAGCGCCGCGTCCAGCCCCAAAGGGCGATCAGTTCCATAGCGACATGGGCCCCTGCAACGGCGGTTGCCCCTGTCGTATCATAGGGCGGCGATACCTCGACGACATCGCCACCGACAAGGTTGATCCCCGCCAAATCACGCAGGATCGCCGCCGCTTGCCAACTGTGCAGTCCCCCCCAGACCGGCGTGCCTGTTCCCGGCGCAAAGGCCGGATCAAGCGCGTCGATGTCGAATGTCAGATAGACTGGATGATTGCCCACTACCTCGCGCACGCGATTGACCACCCAGGCCGGGCCAGCCTCGTGCACCTTGCGCGCGTCGATATAGTCCATCCCCAGATAGTCGTCGCATTCCGTACGGATGCCGATCTGGATCGAGCGGGACGCGTCCACCACACCGGTTTTGACGGCTTTGTACATCATCGTGCCATGGTCGATGCGGTCCATATCATCGTCCTGCCATAGGTCGGAATGGGCGTCGAACTGGATCACCGACATCGGTCCGTATTTCTCGGCATAGGCTTGCAGCACGGGCAGCGTGCAATAGTGATCACCCCCCAGCATCACCGTGCACGGCCCTGCGTCAAGGATCGTGCGGAACTGCTGGCGCAGGGCCTCGGGGAAGTCCTGCACGCGGGCGTAATCGAAGGCCAGATCGCCATAATCCACGATGCTGAACTGACCCAGCGGATCATAGCCCCAGCCATAGGGCGGATCATAGGGTTGCAGGCAGCTTGCCTCGCGGATCGCGCGGGGCCCGAAACGGGTGCCGGGGCGGTGCGTGACGGATTGGTCAAACGGCACGCCCGTCACCACCAGATCGACGCCGCTCAAGTCCTTGGTATAGCGGCGACGCAGGAAGGACGTAGCGCCGCCAAAGGCATTCTCATAGCTGAGACCACGCAAGCTTTCGCGTGTAAAAGCTTGGTCCACCTGACTTTTTGCATCTTCAAGCGCCATGACACCCTCTTTCTCGGATCAACTGCGGCATGGATTGTATCAGGCCGCCACAGGTGCGGCGCGCTCCACCAGACGCGCGAAGAACGAGGCCCCGACAGGCGCGATAGAGTCGTTGAAATTATACCCCGCCTGATGCAAGCCCGCTGTCTCGCCCTGCCCCAGAAACAGATAGGCACCGGGCCGCGCCTGCAGCATATAGGCAAAATCCTCGGCCCCCATCTCGCGGCCTGAATCGGCGACGACATTGGCAGGGCCCACCACTTCTGCCGCAACGTCTGCAGCAAAAGCTGCACGCGCCGGATCGTTGACTGTAGCGGGATACCACACCTCATAGATCAGTTCGGCCTCGACCCCGTAAGAGGCTGCCTGCCCGTCCACAATGGCCCTCATCCGCTCCATCACCATCGCCTGCACGGTGCGATCAAAGGTGCGGACCGTGCCGCCGACATAGGCCGTTTCGGGCACGATATTCTCGGCGCTGCCGGTGTGGATCTGCGTGACCGAGATCACCAGATCATCCAGGGCATAGTGGTTGCGACTGCTGATCGTCTGGATCGCTTGCACGATCCCGACTGCCGCCACAACAGGATCGCGGGTCTCGTGCGGCATCGCACCGTGACCGCCCAAGCCCTTGATATGGATATGGAATGTATCGACTGCCGCCATGATTGGCCCCGGCGTGGTAAAGAACGCGCCTTCCGCAAAGCCCGGAGCATTGTGCATGGCATAGACCTCGGTGATACCGAAACGGTCCATGACGCCCTCGTCTACCATGACGCCGCCGCCGCCGCCGTTTTCTTCGGCTGGCTGGAAAATCAGCGCGACGCGACCTGCAAAATTGCGCGTTTCCGCCAGGTAGCGGGCCGCCCCCAGCAGCATCGTCGTATGCCCGTCATGGCCGCAGGCATGCATCACGCCGGCCACGGTCGAGGTGTAGTCCAGCCCCGTCTCTTCCGTGATCGGCAGCGCATCCATATCGGCGCGCAATCCGATCACAGGCCCCGGTCCCCGGCCTTCGATGATCGCGACAACCCCTGTCTTGGCGATGCCTTCATGGATTTCTGTGATGCCAAACTCTTTCAGCTTTTCAACTACATATGCAGCGGTCTTTACGCAATCAAAGCCTAATTCGGGATGCATGTGCAAATGGCGGCGCCAGCCGATCATGTCATCGGCATAGCCGGCAATACGGTTGATCACGGCCATTGGCTGGACTCCTCGGGTGGTTGCGGTCACTTTTGCACCAAACCCGAAAACCGGAGCCGCCGCAATGACCGATAACGATCTGATCCACGCCCCCGATGGTGGCCTTCCGCGACTGTTGGAGATCATGCGCCGGTTGCGCGATCCCGACACCGGTTGTCCGTGGGATATCGAGCAGGATTTCACCAGTATCGCGCCCTACACGATCGAGGAAGCCTATGAAGTGGCAGACGCGATCGAACGGCGGGACTGGTCCGAGTTGGAAGCCGAACTTGGCGATCTGCTGTTGCAGGTCGTCTATCACGCTCAAATGGCGCAGGAAGCGGGGCATTTCGACTTTGACAGCATCACCGCGCGCATATCCGACAAGATGGTCGCGCGGCATCCGCATGTGTTTGGCAACGAAAGCCGCGACAAATCCCCCGAACAACAGACCGTGGACTGGGAAAGGATCAAGGCGGACGAACGTGCGGGCAAGGCCCAAAGCGGCGTTCTGGACGGTGTTGCGGTTGGCCTGCCCGCCTTGTTGCGGGCGCTCAAACTGCAAAAGCGGGCAGCGCGTGTGGGGTTCGACTGGCCCGACATCGGACAGGTGCTGGACAAGATCACCGAGGAAGCGCGTGAACTGACCGAGGCCCGCGATAGCCTGACACAGGCCGAGATCGAAGAGGAGTTCGGTGATCTACTCTTTGTCATGGCTAATTTGGGGCGTCATCTGGAAATAGATCCCGAAGCGGCACTGCGTGCGGCCAATACCAAGTTCGTGCGGCGCTTTACCTATATAGAACGACAACTTGCATCACGAGGTTCAAGTCCGGAACAGTCCGATCTTGCGGAAATGGACAGCCTTTGGAATGCCGCGAAACAGCGGGATAAAGCGAAAAAAGTGACAGATCGGGGTCAGTAATTTTTTTTCCGACTGTTTCATTCAGGTATTGACCCGACAAAAAAAGTCAGGCTTACACGGGGTATCGAAACACGTGACCCCAATGAGGATGTTATGACCAGACCCCTGACAACTGCTTTGCTCAGCGCCACCGCGATCTCGCTGGGCCTGCCCGTTCTGGCCGAAGAGGTGAACGTCTATTCCTATCGCCAGCCCGAGTTGATCAAGCCGCTGACCGATGCCTTCACCGCCGAGACCGGCATTGCCGTGAACGTGGCCTATCTGGACAAAGGCATGGTCGAACGTCTGACCGCCGAGGGCGACCGCTCGCCGGCCGATCTGGTGCTGACCGTCGATATCTCGCGTCTGGCCGAAGTGGTCGAGGCCGGTCTGACCCAACCGGTTGAAAGCGACACGCTACGCGCCAATGTGCCGTCGATCTACCATGACCCCGAGGGGCATTGGTGGGGGCTGACCACCCGTGCACGGATCATCTATGCCTCGAAAGAACGCGTGGCCGAAGGCGAAGTCACCACCTACGAGGATCTGGCCGATCCGAAATGGGAAGGTCGCATCTGCACCCGTTCCGGCACCAACTCCTACAGCCTTGGTCTGACCGCTGCGGTGATCCATCACCACGGTGAAGACGGTGCGAAGACATGGCTTGAAGGTGTGAAGGCCAATCTGGCGCGCAAGCCTGAAGGCAACGACCGCGGACAGGTCCGCGCGATCTGGGCCGGTGAATGCGATATCAGCCTTGGTAATACCTATTACATGGCGCAAATGCTGAAAGACCCCGAACAGCAGGCTTGGGCAGAGTCGGTCAATATCGTCTTCCCGACGTTTGAGGATGGCGGCACGCATGTGAACATCTCGGGCGTGGCCATGACAAAGGCGGCGCCCAACCGTGACAACGCGCTGAAAATGATGGAATTCCTGACCTCGCCAGCCGCACAGCAGATCTATGCCGAAGCGAATGCAGAATATCCGATCGCACCGGGCACAGAGCCTGACGATCTGGTCAAAAGCTGGGGCGAGTTCACCGCCGATGATGTCAATCTGATGGAACTGGCCAAACTGCGGGGCGCCGCCCTGCGTCTGACCGAGACTGTCGATTTCGACGGCTGATCACCGAAGAGCGAGCAGATCAATCGCAAGAACGAGCGGTCCCGGGATCGCTCGTTTTGCATGTGGCACTGACCGCGAAGGCCGCTTTCGCGCCCTCCGCAACCGGATCAGGTGATTTCGACGGCGACCTGCATATTGGCGAAGGCGATATAGCGATAGCTGATCTTTTTCGTTGCGCAGACTTCCTGCCACGCACGGTATTCGCCGAATTTCCAATTGGGATAGCCGTAATATTCATCGAAAACGATGACGCTGCCCTTGACCAGATGTTTGGAAATCTGGGTCAGCACATAAAGGCTGCTTTCATAAGTGTCGCAATCCACGTGGCACAGACGCAGCTTGGTCTTGTTCGCTTTCAGAAATGCGGGAAGCGTTTCGTTGAACCAGCCTTTGTGCAGCGTAACATTGGCGGGGACTTGGGGCATCGCACCGTCCAGATTGAACGCGCCTTTGGCTAAGTGATATCCTGTCCAGTTTTCAGCCAGCCCTTCGAAACTGTCAAAGCCGTGCAACGCCTCGTCTTTGAATATCTGCGCGAAATGGGTGATCGAACGTCCTTTGAATACGCCAAATTCAAGGATCAGTCCGTCATCGACCTTGGCCGCAGAAGCAGCGAAATCCCAAAGTTTGACATCCTCATTGAAGATCATCGCGGTGTTAAGATGCTGTTCCGCGTAGGAGGCCGAGTCGGCAATCGCCCGCTCGCGCAGCAATTGGTAGACGCTCAGCTTGTAAGGAGAGAGGCCACGCTTCAGAATTGCCGCAAATCGCCGTTCGTTCATAACCCCATCCCTGATAAGCTCTGCAATTTTTGCCGCATATCATACTCTTACATTACGTGCTTTAACGACTATTGCGCCTACCTCAGCGGGTCAATCAACACTGTTGTTTTCCCGCGGGAATTCCTGTCAGTGTAACTTTATGGCAAAGGCTGCATTGTCTTTCCCGCGCAACCTGACCAAACTGGTGGTCGTTTTACAGCTTTGATCGGTTCCCCTCGGAGTGCGCCATGAAGACACCGCAACCGCGTGACGCGTCGCCCCAGCGCATCAGGATGTCCGAGATCCGCGATATTGCCCTTGCGCAACTGTTCCTGCGAAACCCGCTATTTAGCAAAGCCCGCTACGAGACCGAGCTTGAGACGCTGGCGAAAGAGCAGAATATGCTTCTGTCGCCCGACTATCTGGAGGCCTTTATACTGTTGGTGATTGGTGGGGGCAAACGGCCTCGCAGGGCGCAGAAATCCCTCTACCGGCTCTATAAGGCACGTGTGGCCGCGCATGAGGACGAGGCATTCGAGCAGTTCAGCGCCCTGTTGATCGAATTGGGCAAAAAGGGCCATTCGCTTGAGGGTCTGTATTTTCCGCAGACATTCCGGACGCAGGACCATGACAGCATCTGGTCCGACGTCGGTGCCATGCTGGGCCGCGTCAAGGATGTGGTCGGGCCGGTTTTCCTGAACTCGGGGACTCTTCTGGGTGTGGTGCGCGACAAAAGCCTGATTGCGCATGACGATGATGTGGATCTGGCTGTTCTGCTGGATGCCATGGATCAGGAAAGCGCCGCACGCGCGTGGCAAGCCACCTACGCGAAATTGAAGGCAGCAGGTCTGCTGTCGAAGAAACAAGGGCCCAATCCCGGCGTGTTCAAGCTGCAATCGGGGGGTGTCTACAATATTGATCTGTTCCCCGCTTGGATCGCGCAGGGCAAACTGCATGTCTATCCGCATACATGCGGCGACCTGCCCGCCGAGGCGCTTTTGCCCTTGGCGGATTGCGCGGTGACGGGGCTGCCGATCCCTGCAAAATCGCGGGATGTGCTGGCAGTCAACTATGGTGCGGGATGGGACAAGCCCGATCCGGGTTTTTCATTCCCGTGGAACAGGGCAAACCGGCGGTTCAAGACCTTTATGGATGCGCTGGGGGGTGGTGCTGCCAGCAAGCCGACCGATCACGCACAAGACTGACTTGGCCCCTGCCCGCGCATGCGGCGGATATGGCCGGGCGTGTCGCTGCAAAAGCAAGGCAGAGTTTCGCTGAATACAGGCGGATCACCGCGCGGCCCCGTTGAAGGTGGGACGAATTAATCCCATAAAGACCACATAACAGAGCGCGTGCTGCCGGGCCGGATCATCCTGATCCAAGACAGCGCCCGCCGCCTGATCAGGGACATTCCATGCCAGCGCAGAAAATCATCATCGACACCGATCCGGGGCAGGATGACGCCGTGGCGATCCTGCTTGCGCTGGCCTCGCCGGACGAGATCGAGGTTCTGGGGATCACCGCCGTTGCAGGCAATGTGCCTTTGGCGCTGACACAGCGCAACGCGCGGATGGTGTGTGAACTGGCAGGACGCCGCGATATCCGCGTCTTTGCAGGCTGCGACCGGCCCTTGGGCCGCGATCTGGTCACGGCAGAACATGTGCACGGAAAAAGCGGGCTGGACGGTCCGGTGCTGCCGGAACCTGACATGCCGCTTCAAGACCAGCACGGCGTCGATTTCATCATCGACACGCTGCGCGCCGAACCTGAAGGCAGCGTCACGCTCTGCCCACTGGGGCCGCTGACCAATATCGCCATGGCGATCGAGAAAGCCCCCGACATCATCCCGCGCATCCGCAAGCTCGTACTGATGGGCGGGGCCTATTTTCAGGTCGGCAACATTACCCCCGCCGCCGAGTTCAATATCTATGTCGACCCGCAAGCCGCGCGCATCGTGTTCCGCGCGGGAGTGCCCTTGGTCGTCATGCCGCTGGATGTGACCCACAAGGCGCTGGTGACAGCCGAGCGCAACAACCGTTTCCGCGCCATCGGCAGCCATGTTGGTATCGCCGTGGCCCAGATGACCGAGTTCTTCGAGCGTTTCGACAAGGAGAAGTACGGCTCGGAAGGGGCGCCGCTGCATGATCCCTGCGTCACCGCCTATCTGGTCCGGCCGGATCTGTTCAAAGGCCGCCATGTGAATGTCGAGATCGAGACCCAGTCCGAGCTGACAATGGGCATGACGGTGGCGGATTGGTGGGGCGTGTCGGGGCGCGCGCCCAATGCGATGTTCATGGGCGATATTGATGCAGACGGATTTTTTGCCCTGCTGACAGACAGGCTGGCGCGGTTATGAGCCTGCTGCATCTGGCGACACCTGAAGACACCGACAGCCTGCTGCCGCTGGTCGCCGCCTTTCATGGCGAGATGGGCTATGACACGGACACCGCGCATCATATGGCGGCGGTCAAGCCTTTGCTGAACGGCTCGCCCCATGGGGCGATCTGGCTGGTCGGACCGCGCCGTGCGCCTGTGGGATATGTCGTGATATCCTTCGGTTGGTCGGTCGAATATGGCGGGCTGGACGGTATCGTCGATGAAATCTATGTGCGCTCGGCCGTGCGCGGGCGCGGCATGGGGTTCGAGGCATTGAACGGCATTGCCAAGGCTTTGGGTGCAAGCGGCGTGCGCGCCTTGCATCTGGAAGTCGCCCGGGACGATATGCGCGCGCAGAAATTCTATACGCGTGCACGGTTCAGTCCCCGCGATCATACGATGTTCATGTCCCGCGTGCTGTAAATACGCCCGCCCAGCCCCTATATGGTAGCCATGACCCTACAAATTCCCTTCGATAACAGCTATGCCGCCCTGCCGCCGCGCTTTTACACGCGGCAGGTAGCGCAACCCGTCAGCCAGCCGCGCCTGATCGCCTTCAACGAGGCGCTGGCGCGCGATCTTGGGATTGCCACAGGAGCACCAGAAGAGATGGCTGCCGTCTTTGCGGGCAATGCGGTGCCCGACGGTGCGGCTCCCTTGGCGCAGGTCTATGCGGGGCACCAATTCGGCGGCTTCTCGCCCCAGTTGGGCGACGGGCGCGCGCTGCTGCTGGGCGAGGTTGTGGACGGCCAAGGCCGGCGGCGCGATATCCAGCTCAAGGGTTCGGGGCAGACGCCCTATAGCCGCATGGGTGACGGGCGCGCATGGCTGGGGCCAGTGCTGCGCGAATATCTGCTGTCCGAGGCGATGCACAAGCTAGGCGTACCCACGACCCGCGCGTTGGCCGCCGTGCTGACGGGCGAGACCGTCTACCGCGAAACCCCCTTGCCCGGTGCGGTGCTGACCCGTGTGGCCGCCAGCCATATCCGCGTTGGCACCTTCCAGTATTTTGCAGCCCGCCGCGATGTCGACGGCTTGCAGGCGCTGTATGTTCATACGCGCGCACGGCATTATCCGCAGGCGCAAACACCTGCGGAATTGCTGGAAATGGTGATCGCGGCGCAGGCGCGGCTTGTGGCAAAATGGCTGTCGCTGGGCTTCATCCACGGCGTGATGAATACCGACAACACAACCCTGTCTGGCGAAACCATAGATTACGGCCCTGCTGCCTATATGGACATCTACCATCCGGTGACCGTCTACAGTTCGATCGACGCGCACGGACGCTATGCCTATGACAATCAGGCCAATGTGATCGTATGGAACATGGCGCAGCTTGCCACGGCGTTGGTGCCGCTGATGCCGGATACGGACAGCGCCATTGCCAAGTTCACACACGCGGTCCATGCCATGCCCGCGCAGATCGAAGCCGAGCGTGTGGCCGCGTTTCGTGCCAAGCTGGGCCTGTCTGATGCCAAAGACGGTGACGCGGCACTGATCGACGACCTTCTGGCCTTGATGCACGCGGGTCAGGCCGATTTTACCAACACTTTCCGCGCGCTGTCGCATGGCAATGCGCGTGACCAGTTCACCGACCGCGAGGCCTATGACGCATGGCATGCGCGCTGGCAGGCGCGGCTTGCCAGCGAAGACGCGGCGCAAGCCCTGATGCTGGCCACAAACCCCGCCTATATCCCGCGCAACCACAGGGTCGAGGAAATGATCAAAGCGGCGGTTGGTGGCGACATGGCCCCGTTCGAGCGGTTGTTGCGCGTGCTGTCCGACCCTTTCACCGATCAGCCCGACGCCGCAGATCTGGCGCAACCGCCCCTGTCGCATGAAGTTGTCGCGCAGACTTTTTGCGGCACCTGAGGCGGGGTGCCGGATCAGGCAGGAACGCGCGGGCGGCGGTTGATCAGCACGATCCCGACGGCCACGAGCACAAGTCCGATCAGGACTCCGGCTCCGATCTCCTCGTTCAGGATCAACCAGCCGAATCCGACCGCCAGAACCGGCGTCAGAAAGGAAAAGCTGGCCACGCCCGACGCGGGATAAAGCTTGAGCAGGAAGAACCAGAACAGGAAACCGAAACTGGCGACGGCCACGATCTGATAGGCCAGCCCCAGAAAATGCGCGACATCCGGATCGCGCAGCAAGGGGCCGAAAAACGGCGCCGCGATCATCAGAAGAACGGCACTGACGCTCAACTGCCAGAAAAGCTGCATCTCGGGGGCAAGCCGCTGGGCGGGGGTCAGACGCACCACCAGCGCGATACCGGTCCAGCCGAAGGCCGCACCCAATGCAGCCAGATCGCCCTGGATTGATGCCTCGCCGCTGCTGCGCTGCGCCAGCACAAGCGCCACGCCTGCCATTGCCAGCACCAGACCCAAAGAGCGGCGGCGCGTCAGCCCCTCACCCGGCAGCAGGAAATGCGCCGAGATCGTCAGAATGACCGGCATGGAATACAGCAGGATCGAGGCCCGCGCGACCGTCGTGTGATCCAGCGCCCAGAAGAGACACAGGAATTCAGCCGCGAACAAGGCGCCAAGGGCCAGTCCGGGAAGGATCGTGTCGCGGCTCAAGTCCAGACGCACACCGCGCAGACGCATCCAGAGCAGCAAGACCAGCAATGCCCCGAAAGACCGCAAAGCGGCCATGAAAACGGGTTGGAACCCGCCATTGCCCAGCTTGATCACCACCTGATTGAAGGCCATGGCCGCGGCAAAGCCGATCAGCGCCACCGCCCCGATGGCGTCTATCCTGTCCCTGCGATCCATGCGGAGAAGTGGACGGGATTTCCAGCAGATGGTCAAGCCGTTACAAGGGGTTCAGTGCCTCTTGCTGTCCCGCTCGCGCAGGCGACGGAAGAAGCGCGGATTGCGCCGCACGAAATCGTCGATCACCCCCGCTAGCCCGCCTTTGGCACGGCCTTTCAGGTAGAAATACCCCGAACCGGCCCCGATCAGGGCCCCTAGAAAGTCCATGATCAGATCCCACATCGTGTCCATCAGACCCGATTTCTGCATGTTCAGCCCGAAGACCTGATCCATGCCGAATTCGAAAATCTCCCAGATGGCGCCGATGGCCAGTGCGAAGCAGAAAGCGAAGAAACCCACGGCTATGGGCGGGGCGGCATAGCGGTCGCCCTGGAACATCATGAAGACCAGCACGAAACCGATCAGGCCGAAGCCGATGGCGCTGCCGCCATGCATGACCAGATCCCACCACCAGAAGCGGTTGTAGAAATCGAACACCTCGCCCAGAAACAGCGTGCCGCCGACGAACACGACAATGGCGGCGATGAAGGACGGCGGCACGATGATCTGCGCCCACCGGGCTGCAAAAACGGGTGTCAGCGATAACAATAGCGTGGCCAGCGCTACAAAGGCCAATGGCCAGTTGCGCTGGAACAGGGCATCCAGCATGAACAGGGCCAACAAAACCCAGACGATACGGGCCAACCATGTCTGATCTGCAAACACAATCGTGACCCTCCCTCATAGGAACGTTATACCCTTTTCATGTCCGCATCCCAGATCCGAATTGCAAGCTATAACCTACAAAAATGCGTGGGCCTTGACCTGCGGCGCAGGCCGGATCGCAGCCTGAAAGTGATCGAAGGGCTGCGCGCCGATCTGGTTGTCTTGCAGGAGGCCGACAAGCGTCTGCCCCCCCGACCGGCTGCCTTGCCGCATGGCATGATCGAGGATGACGGCTGGCAGATCGTGCCTGTGGGCACTGGCGGGCACAGACCGGGGGCATCCCTTGGCTGGCACGGCAATGCCATGCTGATCCGCCCGCATCTGCGTGTTCTGGCCACCGCCCATCTGGACCTGCCGGGGTTGGAGCCGCGCGGCGCGATCCGTGTCGATCTGGAAACGGGCATAGGCCCGCTCAGGGTGATCGGCCTGCATCTGGGGCTTATCCGGCGCTACCGATTGTTACAAATGGCCGCCGTCATGCGCTGTTTGCGCGAATTGCCCCATCTGCCCACGGTCATTGCGGGCGATTTCAACGAATGGAAATCGGTCATGCCGCTGGATACGATAGCGCAGGGGCTACGCTTCATGCCGGGCCTGCCCAGCTTTCCCGCCGCCCGTCCCGTCGCCAAGCTGGACCGCTTCGCGCTGTCGGAGGATTTGCAGATGCTGGAACAAGGTGCCTATATCGGGCATCCCGCGCGGGTTGCCTCGGACCACCTGCCCGTCTGGGCCGATCTGGGTCGATCCGGCGCAGACAACCTGCGCTTCGTCACGCAGGAGACATGAAAAAGGCACTCCGCAGAGTGCCTTTCCCGTCTTTTCACAGATCTTATGCAGCCTGACTGCTTGTGTTGGGCTTGCCACCGCCGGGCCGACGCCGGCGACGCGGCTGGGTCGTGCCGGGCTTTGCGCCGCCAGCAAAACCGCCACCGCCACGCGGACCGCCACCCTTGTTGCCACCGCGACCGCGGCCACCACCGGATTTTGGCGCAGAAGGCGCATCCATCGGCTCCCACGGACGACCCGAGGCAACGGGGATCGAGATTTTCATCACCTTCTGGATGTCCTTCAGTTCACCCATCTCGTCGGGCGCACAGAATGCAATCGCCGCGCCATCCTTGCCCGCCCGCGCAGTCCGGCCGATCCGGTGGACATAGTTTTCCGGCACATTGGGCAGTTCGTAGTTATAGACATGCTTCACATCCGGAATATCCAGACCACGCGCCGCCACATCGGTGGCGACCAGCACGCGGATCTTGCCCGCCTTGAACGCCTCGATCGCGCGGTCGCGCTGACCCTGGCTTTTGTTGCCGTGGATGGAGCCTGCTGCAAAGCCCGCTTTTTCCAGCGTCTTCATCAGCTTTTCGCAGCCGTGTTTCGTGCGACCAAAGACCAGCGCCAATTCATCGCGGTGCTTGTCCAGCAGTTCGATCAGCAGGTTGGTCTTTTCCGATTTCGCAATGAAATGGACAAGCTGCGTGACCTTGTCGGCCACTTTTCCTGCGGGGCTGACCTCGACCCGGACAGGGTTGTTCAGGTAGGCGGCAGCGATCTCGCCCATCTGCTTGTTCATCGTGGCCGAGAACAACATGGTTTGGCGCTGCGCGGGCAGCAGGCCCGCAATTTTCCGCAGCGCGTGGATAAAGCCCAGATCAAGCATCTGGTCTGCCTCGTCCAGCACCAGAAAGCGCGTGGCGTCCAGACGCACGGCGCGGCGATCCAGCAGATCGAGCAGACGGCCCGGTGTCGCCACCAGAATATCCGTTCCACGGATCAGACGCCCGGCCTGCGCCGAGATCGACTGACCGCCGACCACAAGGTTCACCTTCATCGGCGTGCCTTTGACAAAACCTGTCAACGTATCGGCGATCTGCTTGGCCAGTTCGCGCGTCGGCGCAAGGATCAGGCTATGCACATGCTTTTCCATCGGGCGCTTGGGATCCGCCATCAGTTGGGCGACCAGCGGCAGACCGAAGGCCGCCGTCTTGCCGGTGCCGGTCTGCGCCAGCCCCATCACGTCCTTGCCGTCCAGCGCATGCGGGATTGCACGGCTCTGGATCGGGGTGGGTTCCGAGATTCCGGTTTCGGCCAGACGCTTCACCAACACGGTGGGCAGGCCCATCATTTCAAATTCGTTCAAAGTCATATCCTTCACGGGTATGATGGATGATCCATCATACCGATGTTGCGCGTCCCGTCGCGGAACGCCCGTGGTTGCACAATGGACATAACCGACGGACAACACGCCCGATCAGCCGCCATAGCGCTGATCCCCACGCGTGATTTTGGGAAAAACATCCGCTGCCCTGTTTCGCCCTTCGCATCCAGCGGATACACGGGTCTTGCTTCATCTGCTCACGCGGCAGAGGGCCTTGCGTTGGACGCTACATCGTCCTTCCTGCACCATAAGTCAACCCGCCATAGCAAATCAGGGTGGCACTGCGGCCTCGCTGCCGTTAAACCCTGCCCGACAGGATCACGACCGGGACAGGCACATGGCCGATACGATCATCTCTCGTTGCGAGGCTAAGGGCCTGCGAATGACCGAGCAGCGCCGCACAATTGCGACAGTGCTGGAAGGTTCCGACGACCATCCCGATGTCGAAGAGCTTTATGCCCGCGCTTCAGCCATTGATCCGCGGATTTCGATTGCCACGATCTATCGCACGGTCAAACTGTTCGAAGAGGCGGGCATTCTGGACAAGCTGGAATTCGGCGACGGTCGCGCGCGCTACGAGGACGGCGCACGCGAACATCACGACCACCTGATCGATATGCAGACCGGCGAGGTGATCGAGTTCTGCGATCCCGAGATCGAGGCGTTGCAGGAAAAGATCGCGCGCAGGCTTGGTTATACCCTCAAGGGTCACAAGCTGGAACTTTACGGGGTCCCTTACAAACGCGGACCAGAAAACACCTGACGGCGACAGGAAGCTGCGCTAGGTCTGGGCCATGACCCAAGAAACACCCGTCACCCAAGGCCTGAACGCCCCCGTTCTTACAGGGTCGGCCCGCCCTGGCCTGTGCACCGATTGCGGTATCTCGCGCATGGGCGACGGGCGCGCCTGCGGGCAGGCGTGCCAGTTCATCCAACCCGATTATCCAGCGCTTGAGGCAGCCGCACATGGCCGCGTCGCTGACCCGCAGCGCGGCGAGGAAGGCTTTTTCGGTCCCTATTCGCAAATGCAACGTGCCCGATTGGACCCGCCCGCAACAGGCGCGCAATGGACAGGGATCACAACGTCGCTGGCGGCCGAATTGCTGCGCTGTGGGGCCGTCGAAGCCGTGCTGACCGTGGCCCCCGACCCTGCCGACCGCTGGAAACCGCTGCCGGTGATCGTGACCGATCCCGATGCGCTGACGCGATGTCGTGGCATGCGGATGGGTTATGCGCCGCTGCTGGCCCTGCTGGAACCTGCCCGCGCCGCCGGATACAAGCGTCTGGCGATTATCGGCATTCCCTGCCAGATCTATGCCCTGCGCGCGCTGGAGGCCGAACTGGGGTTCGAGCGTCTGTTCGTCATCGGCACGCCCTGCTCAGACAATACAACGACCGAGAATTTCCATACATTTCTGAACCTGCTCGACGATACGCCGGACGCGATCAGCTATCTGGAGTTCCGCGCCGACTTCAAGGTCGAGTTGCGCTTCGACGACGGGCGCAAGGCGCGGATGATCCCTTTCCTGCAATTGCCGATCTCGCAACTGCCTGCCGATTTCTTTCCCATGACCTGCAAGACATGCGTGGATTACACGAACCGTCTGGCCGATATCACGGTGGGCTATATGGGCGGCGATGGCGATCAATGGATCATCAGCCGCAACCCGCGCGGCGACGAGATGCTGGCACTTCTGGGGGGCCAGTTGAAAACCTCACCGCTGACCGACAAAGGCAAACGCGACAGCGCCGTGCGCGGCTTCATGGCCAATACCGAACGCGCGGCCGGTGGTATGCCTCTGCGTCGCATGCCCGACTGGCTGCGCCCTATCGTGTCTTTCCTGCAACCGCGCATCGGGCCGCGCGGTCTGGAATTTGCCCGCACGCGGGTCGAGATGAAGGCGATCGAGACCGTGCTGCACCTGCGCCGCGCCCATCCTGCGCGCATCAAGAACATGGTGCCCGCGCATGTCTGGCGGCTGGTGGCCCGCTACGGTCTCGTGCCAACGGCCGATGAAACCCGCCCGGATACAGGGACAAGCGCGCAGACGACCTTGCGCAAGGGTGCAGGTAAGACTAAGCCCGATAGCTGACCCCTTACAGGCGACCCCTTTGCGGATGCGCCCTCCCCCTCAACGACAGGCTCGCAAGCAATGGAAAATCTGCGCGGATCGCTTCTGATGACCGCTGCCATGCTTGGCTTTGCGATCGAGGATATGTTCATCAAGATGCTGACCGCCACTGTACCGCTGGGTATGGTGCTGGCCTGTCTGGGTGCCGGCGGCGCGGTGGTCTTTGCCTTGCTGGCACTCTTGCGCGGGGATGCTTTGTTCTCGCGCGATCTGTTGGCGCGCCCGGTCCTGATCCGCAACGCGGGCGAGTTGATCGGTACTGTGGGCTTCATCACCGCCATCGCGCTGACGCCGCTTTCCTCAGCCTCGGCGATCCTGCAGGCCACGCCGCTGGTCGTCACGCTGGGGGCCGCGCTTTTTCTGGGCGAGCAAGTCGGCTGGCGTCGTTGGAGCGCGATCCTTGCAGGTTTTGCAGGCGTTCTGCTCATCATCCGCCCGGGATTTGACGCGTTCGAGCCGTTTTCCCTGTTCGCTGTGATGGGCGTGGTGGGTCTTGCCCTGCGCGATCTGGCCACCCGCACCGTGCCGCGCGCGATTTCGTCCATGCAACTGTCCTCCTATGCCTTTGCCATCACGGTGCCTGCCGGGTTCGGGATCATGGCCTTTACCGGCGACAGCCTGCGGATGCCGAACGGTCTGGAAACCATGCTTTTCGTAGCGGCATTATGTGTGGCGGTGCTGGCCTATTCAGCCATTGTCGCCGCTATGCGGATGGGCGATGTGGCGGTGATCACGCCCTTCCGCTATTCGCGGCTGGTTTTTGCGCTGATCTTCGGCGTGCTGTTTTTCGGCGAGCGTCCCGATCTGGCGACTCTCCTTGGCTCGGCCATGATCGTGGCATCCGGCATCTACACCTTCTGGCGCGAGGCCCGTCTGCGCCGGATCGCATCGCGCGGCTGATCCGTTAGCGCAAACCTCGGTCAGGTTAGCGCAAACCCCTGTCCTGCCCCCTTCCCCTTGGGCAATCGGCCCACTACAAGCCCGCTCAACGCAGTTTGACATCCCGAAGGGACACCCGCATGAGCACGATTATCGACATTCACGCCCGCGAGATTCTGGACAGCCGTGGCAATCCCACAGTCGAGGTGGACGTGATCCTCGAAGATGGCACGATGGGCCGCGCCGCCGTCCCCTCGGGCGCTTCGACAGGCGCGCATGAGGCTGTGGAACGCCGCGATGGCGACAAAGCCCGCTATATGGGCAAGGGCGTGCTGGAAGCCTGCGCCGCCGTGAACGGCGAGATCGCCGAGGAACTTCTGGGCATGGATGCGACCGAACAGGTTGCCCTCGACATGGGTATGATCGAACTGGACGGGACGCCCAATAAATCCCGTCTTGGCGCCAATGCGATCCTTGGCGTCAGCCTTGCGGTGGCCAAGGCGGCTGCCGATTTCACCACCCAACCGCTTTACCGCTATATCGGCGGCACATCGGCGCGTGTGCTACCGGTGCCGATGATGAATATCATCAACGGCGGCGAGCATGCCGACAACCCGATCGACATTCAGGAGTTCATGATCATGCCGGTCTCGGCCACCTCGATCCGCGAGGCGGTCCGCATGGGGGCCGAGGTGTTCCACACGCTGAAGAAGGAACTCAGCGCCGCCGGTCTGGCAACGGGCGTCGGCGACGAGGGCGGCTTTGCCCCCAACCTGTCCAGCACGCGCGAAGCGCTGGACTTCATCCTGAAATCCATCGAGAAGGCCGGCTACAAGCCCGGCGAGGATATCCATCTGGCGCTGGATTGTGCCGCGACCGAATATTTCCGCGACGGCAAATATGTCCTGTCCGGCGAGGGCAAGACCCTGACAAGCGACCAGAATGTCGACTATCTGGCCGCGCTTTGCGCCGATTATCCGATCATCTCGATCGAGGATGGCTGCGCCGAGGATGACTGGGACGGCTGGCGCGCCCTGACCGAACGGCTGGGCGCAAAGGTGCAACTGGTGGGCGACGATCTGTTCGTGACCAATCCCGAGCGTCTGCAGATGGGCATTGGTCGCGGTTGCGGCAATGCGATGCTGGTCAAGGTCAACCAGATCGGCACGCTGACCGAAACCTTGCGCGCCGTGGATATGGCCCATCGCGCACGGATGACCAATGTGATGTCGCACCGCTCGGGCGAGACCGAGGATGCCACCATCGCCGATCTGGCCGTGGCCACGAATTGCGGGCAAATTAAGACCGGCAGCCTCGCGCGCTCGGACCGGCTGGCAAAATATAACCAGCTGATCCGTATCGAGGAATCGCTGGCCGACACCGCCATCTATGCTGGCCGCTCGATCCTGCGCTGAACACGTGACAGCACCGCCTTGCAAGAGCGGCTCCTGACGGGGCCGCTTTTTTAATTGACCCGCTTCTTCTTGCTGAAAATATCCGCGCCGCAGGCAGGCCACGGCTTCGCCATGGACAGCGCCAGAGAAAAAATCCAGCGCCCTGAAACTTATCCGCACCTGCTTCCGTGACTGTTACATGCCCCACCGAACAGGGGCGCAACTTTCAAGGGAGACTCCGATGAAAAGCACACTGACAGCACTTCTTCTGGCTACCAGCCTGACAACAGCCTCGGCCGCGATGGCCGCAAACCCGCAGGTCGGCGGCGCCGACATGTTCGAGAACCGCAACATCGTCGAGAACGCGGTGAACTCGGCAGATCACACCACGCTCGTCGCCGCCGTGCAGGCCGCCGATTTGGTCGAGACACTGCAAGGCCCCGGTCCTTTCACCGTGTTCGCGCCGGTCAACGCAGCCTTTGAGGCGCTGCCCGCAGGCACCGTCGACACCCTGCTGATGCCCGAAAACAAGGCCATGCTGCAAAAAGTTCTCACCGCCCATGTTGTCGCAGGCAACCTGACCACGGCGCAGATCGCAGCCCGTGCCCGGGCCAGCAGCGATGGTTTCTATCACATGAACGCCGTCTCGGGCGATGCGCTGTCCGCACAGGTCAAGGGGCGCAACCTCTATATCCTCGACGAAAGCGGCAACGCCTCGCGCGTCACCATCTCGGATGTGATGCAGTCCAACGGCGTGATCCATGTCGTCAACTCGGTCCTCGTGCCGAAGTGATGCCGGCCTTGATCATCTGACGGCGGCGGAGTTTCCGGTTGGCGTCAGGCGATCATCGACGGGGGCGGCATCTGTGGCAGCAGGTGTCGCTTCCGCTTGTCATGTGGAACGTCACAAAGGAGCGAGGGATGAACTCTACTGACGATATGAACAGGATCAACGCGCACCCTGTCGCATCAAGACCTGCGCCCGAATCCGGTCAAAGGCTGCTTCGGCGCGAATGTGTGGTCCTGGGTCTGATGGTCCTTATCATGCTCGCGGTCTGGGGCTGGATGATGTCATCCTGATCTGCCGGTCGCGCCTTCAACGGTCGCGCAAAAAGCCGATCAGAGCCCGCGTCGATCCGTCTTTTGACGTGGTCTCGCCGCCGTCCAGCAAAGGTTGCAGCGCGGTGGCAAGTTCCTTGCCAAGCTCTACCCCCCATTGATCGAAGCTGTTGATCCCCAGAATGACCCCCTCGACGAAAACACGGTGCTCGTAAAGCGCCACGATCTGGCCCAGACGTCGCGGGGTCAGCTTGTCATAGGCCAATGTGACCGACGGGCGGTTGCCTGGAAAGACGCGGTGCCGTGCCTGCCTTTCAAGCGCGGCCCCCTCCAGCCCCTTGGCGCGCATCATGGCGCGGGCTTCGTCCAAGGATCGTCCACGCATCAGTGCCTCGGATTGTGCCAGACAGTTGGCGATCAGCAAGCGGTGCTGGTGCGCCAGATCGGCCTCGTGCCCCTGTGCGGCGATCATGAACTCGCAAGGCACGACATCGGTGCCCTGATGAATCAACTGGTAGAAGGCGTGTTGCCCGTTGGTGCCCGGCTCTCCCCAGACGATCGGCCCGGCGGGACGCGTCAGATCGCTGCCATCCATCGCCACGCGCTTGCCGTTGCTTTCCATCTCTAGCTGCTGGAGATAGGCCGGAAGCCGCGACAGGCGCTGGTCATAGGGCAGCACCGCGCGGCTGGCATAACCACAGATCTGGCGGTGCCAGATGCCTGTCAGGGCCAGCATCACCGGCAGGTTTTCGGCCAAAGATGCTGTGCGGAAATGCCCGTCCATCGCGGCCGCCCCGTTCAACATCTGCGCAAAACGGTCCGGACCGATGGCCAGCATCAGCGACAGACCGATCGGTCCCCAGACCGAATAGCGCCCGCCGACCCAGTCTGCAAAGCCGAACACGCGCTCGCGCGTGATGCCGAATGCCGCCGCCTTGTCCTCCGCCGAGGACAGCGCCACGCATTGCGCACCCGGATCGGTGACAGTTCGCGCCAGCCAGTCGCGCGCGGTAGCGGCGTTGGTCATGGTTTCAATGGTGGTAAAGGTCTTGGAGGCGATGATCACCAGCGTGCGGGCCGGGTCCAGCCCCTTGAGCGTATCCGCGATATGCGCCCCGTCGACGTTGGACACGAAATGACAGCGCGGCCCGTCATGATAGGGTGCCAGCGCCAGAACCGCCATCGCCGGGCCAAGATCGGACCCGCCGATGCCAATATTGACCACATCGGTATAGGGACCGCCCTGCCCCTTGATCCGGCCATCGCGCAAGGCTGTCGCGAACTCTACCATCCGTGCCCGCGTCGCGCGCAGGTCGGGCATGACGTCCTGACCATCAACCATGATCACCGCATCATCCGGCGCGCGCAGCGCGGTGTGCAACACGGCGCGGCCTTCGGTCTCGTTGATGGCTTCGCCGCCGAACATCGCCGCACGCCGCGCTTCCAGACCGGAAGCCTGTACCAGTTCCAGCAGGTTCGCCCTGATCGCAGGATCAATCGTGGTCTTGGCGTAATCCAGCAATATTCCGTCAAAACGGGCCGCGAAATCCGTCGCGCGGTCGGAATCGTCGAAGAGAGACAGGATCGGACGGGCCAGCGCCGCCATTTTATGCGCCTCAAGCTTTGACCAGACGGCGTCTATCATCATGCGGCCCAATGCACGTCGACCTCGTTCAGGATCGCCGCGACAGGTGCCTCCTCTGGGGGCAGCGACATGGCACGCTCCAGCGCGTCGCGCTTGTCCTCTCCGGTCATGACCAGATGGAGGTTCAGCGCATCACGCAGCACCCGTGCGCTCAGGCTGACGCGGGTGCAGTCCAGATCCTGCGCCCGCATGGTCACAAGGGCTGGGGCCTGCGCGTCAAGCGCCAGACGCAGGTTGTCGCCACGTGGAAAGAGGCTTGCGATGTGCATGTCAGTGCCCATGCCCAGCAAGGCAACAGAGGCCGGCAAAAGCGGCATGATCCGGTTTTCAACATCGCTCAACACATCCTCAGGATCCGCTCCCGCTACATAGAAAGGCAGGAAACGAGCCGCCGCGGCGCGTCCAGTCAGCAGATGTTTGCGCACCAGTCGCGCATTCGAGCGCGGATCATCCTCGTCAACCCAACGCTCGTCACTCAGCATCACATCCACGCGGGGCCATTCCAGATCGGCATCACAGAGCGCGTCGAAAACGGGGCTGGGTGTCGTGCCGCCGGGAACCACAAGCGTCGCGCGATCCTCGTGCATGAGCGCGCTGGTCAATTGTCCGGCAAGGACATTGGCCAGATTGATCGCAAGCATCTCGCGGTCGGGATATTCGTTCATATTCATACGCGTATCTCTCTCCAGCGGCGGCCATCGCGGTGCATCAGGGCCAGCGCCTCTTCGGGGCCGGCACTGCCGGAATCATAGGGCACCGGCTCTGCTTCGTCTGCATCCCAAGCCGCGATGATCGGATCTGTCCATGCCCATGCTGCCTCGACCTCGTCGCCGCGCATGAACAATGTCTGGTTGCCACGGATCACATCCATGATCAGACGCTCATAGGCGTCCGGCACATCCTCGGCATCAGGCCCCAGCGCTTCGGTAAAGGTCATATCCAGCGGCACATCAATCAAACGCATGCCACCCGGTCCGGGTTCCTTGATCGTCACGTCCAGATTTATCCCCTCGTTCGGTTGCAGACGGATCGTCAGGATATTGCGGTGGCGTCCCGCCTCGGCCCCGAAAATGGAATGCGGCGCTTCCTTGAAGACGACCGCGATTTCCGAGGTCCGCGCCCGCAACCGTTTTCCCGTCCGCAGATAGAACGGCGTGCCCGCCCAACGCCAATTGCTGATCTGCGCCCTGAGCGCCACGAAACTTTCGGTGGTAGAGGCAGGGTTTTCGACATGCTCGTGGTAGCCGGGCTTGTCGGCATCGGCGAGGTATTGACCGCGCACAATCTCGGCCGGCGAGACTGGATCAAGCGCACGGATCACCTTGAGTTTTTCATCGCGCACGGCAGCGGGGTCGAACTTGGCAGGCGGTTCCATCGCGATCAGGCACAACAACTGCATCAGATGGTTCTGCACCATATCGCGCATCGCGCCCGCACGATCATAATAATCGCCGCGCCCGCCCACGCCCACAGTTTCAGCCACGGTGATCTGGATGTGATCGACATACTGGCTGTTCCACAACGGCTCGAACAACATATTGCCGAAACGGATCGCCATGAGGTTCTGCACCGTTTCCTTGCCCAGATAATGGTCGATCCGGTAGATCTGCGATTCGTCGAAATGCTGCGCCAATGTGCGGTTCAGATCGCGGGCGGTTTCCAGATCGCGACCAAAGGGTTTTTCCACGACGATCCGCGCGCCCGCATCCGCCATGCCGTGGCGGTGCAACCGTTCCGCCAGCGGACCGAACAGAGACGGACCGACCGAGAAGTAATAGGCCTTGATCCGGTCGCGCGACATCAAGCCTGCCAGACGCTCCCAACCATCTTCGCCCGTGGCGTCCAGCCTGACATAGTGCAGATCGGCCAGAAAGGCGCTGCGCTGCTCGTCCGTGTGGTTATGGACGATGTCGAACTCGTCCAAGGCTGCTGCCACGAAATCGCGGTAGCTCGCGTCGGTCAGTTCGGCGCGCGCCGCCCCGATCAGACGGGTGCCGGGCTGCATCTGTCCGGCGCAATAGCGTCTGAACAGCGCGGGCAGGATCTTGCGCCGCGCCAGATCGCCGGTTCCGCCAAAGATGACCAGATCGAAAGGATCAACCGGAATGACCCGAGATGCCATCAGAACAATCCTTCAACTACCACATCGTTCGCCTTTGCCTGTCAGGCTGGCACGGTCTGTCTTTCGCGGCAGACTGTACCATGCCTGATCAGGGGCACAATGGCAGCAAGCCTGCCGGATGCAAATTATGTTAGCGCTAACTAATTGCGGTCGGCACCCTTGCCGCTGATAATGCCTCCACCCACGGCAGCGCGCACGCCGGTGGTGCTGGCGCAGGACGTCGGCAAGCCGCGCGCCACGCGCACCGCGAGATAGGCAAATGCCTGCGCTTCCAGCATATCGCCGTCCAAACCCACGGATTCGACCGGATCCACCGCGCAATCCAGCCCTGCACGCAGCATCTGCATCATCACAGGATTATGCCGCCCTCCGCCTGTGACCAGAAGGCGCGCAGGCGGGACAGGGCAGTGTTCAAGCCCGCGCATGACGGCGGCGGCGGACATGGCTGTCATCGTGGCGGCCGCATCGGCATCGTCCAATTCACGCACCAGATCCAGCATGTCGGCAAAGGCGTCGCGGTCCAGCGACTTGGGCGGCATCTTCAGGAAATATGGCTCGTCCAGAAACAGCTCCAGCGCGCCATCGACAACGCGGCCCCGCGCTGCCAGCTTGCCGCCCGCGTCATAGGCCAGACCCAGCCGCGCATGGACCAGATCATTGATCGGGGCATTGGCGGGGCCGGTGTCGAAGGCCAGAAGCGCGCCCTCTTCCTCCGGCTTGTAGCGAGTCGGGTCGATCCATGTCAGATTGCCCACGCCGCCAAGGTTCAGAAAGGCCAGCGGCTCGGTCGCGCCGATCCATTGCGCGCAGGCGAAATGGAAAAATGGCGCCAACGGCGCGCCCTGCCCGCCAAGCCGGATATCATTGCTGCGGAAATCCCACACGACGGGCAGACCAAGACGTTCGGACAGCGCCGCGCCATCCCCCAGTTGATGCGTCCCGCGCCCGCCCGGATCATGGGCAAGGGTCTGGCCGTGAAAACCGACCAGATCCACAGCGTCAAAACCGGACAGAACCTCGAAATGGGCCCCCTCGACAAGCGTTTGCGCGGCCTCAAGCCCTGCATCGCCGTGCCATTTGCCAAGGGCGGCGCGCAGCACCTTCTGCTCGGCCTCATCATAGGCGCGGTAGGCGGTCGGCCCGAAGCCTGTGATCCGCACGCCGTCTGTCTCGACCACGGCGGCATCGACCCCGTCAAGCGAGGTGCCAGACATGGCCCCCAATGCGCGGATCACCCTTGCCTCTCGCATCGCGTATATCCCTGCTCTTTGTGCGGCGCTGCGCGCCAGATAGCGGTTTGCATCAAACGCTTTGAACACTATACATGCCGCGCAAACCACCAAGGGACAAGAGAGATGACCTATCACCCGAAATCGGAATTCCTGCGCATCATCACCGCGCGCGGGTTCATGTCCGATTGCACCGACCTGCAAGGTCTGGATGACGCGCTGATCGCGGGGGTGGTTCCGGCCTATATCGGCTATGACGCCACGGCCAAATCGCTGCATGTGGGCCATCTTTTGAACATCATGCTGCTGCGCTGGCTGCAAAAGACCGGCCACAAACCGGTGACCCTGATGGGCGGCGGAACCACCAAGGTGGGTGATCCCAGCTTCCGTTCGGACGAGCGGCCCATGCTGGACGCAGCACAGATCGACGAGAATATCGCAGGCATGGGGCAGGTTTTCAGCCGCTACCTTGATTACGGCGATGGTGCCACGGATGCCGTGATGCTGAACAATGCCGAATGGCTGGACAACCTGAACTATCTTGGTTTTCTGCGCGATATCGGGCGGCATTTCTCGATCAACCGGATGCTGAGCTTCGAAAGCGTCAAGTCGCGGCTAAACGATCCCGACAAGTCGCTGTCGTTTCTGGAATTCAACTACATGATCCTGCAAGCCTATGATTTCATGGAGTTGAACCGTCGTTATGGCGTGCGCCTGCAGATGGGCGGATCGGATCAATGGGGCAATATCGTCAATGGCATCGACCTGACCCGCCGTGTGATCGACGCACAGGTCTTCGGGCTGACGACGCCGCTGCTGACCACCAGCGACGGGCGCAAGATGGGCAAATCGGCGGGCGGTGCGATCTGGCTGAATGCCGATATGCTGTCGCCCTACGCATTCTGGCAGTTCTGGCGCAACACAACCGATGCCGATACGGGGCGGTTTCTGAAGCTTTATACCGATCTACCGGTGGAGGAATGCGACCGTCTGGGCGCGCTGCAAGGCGCGGAGATCAACGCAGCCAAGATCATTCTTGCCAACGAGGTCACAACCCTGCTGCACGGCGCCGAAGCGGCGGCCGCGGCCGAGGCGACAGCGCGCGAGGTTTTCGAGAAGGGTGGCACGGGCGATGATCTGCCCACGCTTGAGGTCACTGCCGCCGAGGTCGGTGACGGTATTTCCATCGTGCAACTGATCGTGCGCAGCGGGCTGGCGGCTTCCGGCAAGGAAGCCAAACGCCTGATCGCCGAAGGCGGCGCCAAGCTGGATGATGCGGATGTGACCGATGCAGGGCTGCTGCTGGATGCCGCGCGCCTGTCAGGTACTGTCAAACTGAGTGCGGGCAAGAAACGCCACGCCTTGGTGCGGATCGCAGGCTGAGCCCGGGCAACGGGGGGCTGTCTGCCCCCCGACCCCCCGAGGATATTTCGCGCAAGAAGAAACGGATCAGTCGCGCGCGGCCAAAGCATCGCGCAGAACAGCCTGCAGCATCTCGCGCGGCACGTCCGAGGTAATGAACGCCTGACCGATTCCGTGCGCCAGAATGAAGGTCAGTTTGCCATCGGCAACCTTCTTATCCTGCGACATCAACGCGATCAGGCCATCAGCATTTGGCAAATCACCCTCAATATCAAACAGATCGGTCTTCATCTTCATCTGGCGTAAATGCGCACGCAGGCGGCTTGGGTCTTCTTGCGAGCATAGGCCCAACCGTGCGGATAATTCGAACGCCAGCGCGCAACCGATGGCCACGCCCTCGCCATGCAACAGGCGGTCGGAATAGCCGGTTGCGGCTTCAAGCGCGTGGCAGAATGTGTGGCCAAGATTGAGAAGTGCGCGCTCGCCCTGCTCGGTCTCGTCGCGCGACACGATATCGGCTTTCATCTGGACCGAGCGGGTCACCGCCGCGATCCGCGCTGCCATATCACCAGAGGCAGCGGATAAGGCATTGTCTTCAAGCCATTGAAAGAAATTGTAATCACCCAGAAGACCGTATTTCACGACCTCGCCATATCCGGCCAGAAAATCGCGCTCTGTCAGGGTTCCCAAGACATCGGTATCGGCCAGCACAAGGCTGGGCTGGTGAAACGCGCCAATCAGATTCTTGCCTTGCGGCGCGTTGATTCCCGTCTTGCCCCCGACTGAACTGTCAACCTGCGCCAGCAGGCTGGTCGGGATCTGCACAAAACGCACCCCGCGGCGCAGAATGGCAGCGGCAAAGCCTGCCAGATCGCCGATCACCCCGCCACCGAAGGCAATGACCATGTCGTTGCGCTCGACCTTCTGCTCTAGCAGCCATTCCACGCTGCGCGTCAGATGTGGCCAGCTTTTGGTGGCCTCGCCCGGCGGCAGGGCAAGCGCCTCCATCGTGATGCCTGCCGCTGCAAGACCTGCGCGCAGGCTGTCCAGATGCAGGGCGGCCACGGTCTCGTCGGTGATCACGGCCACGCGCGGACGCTTGAGCAAGGGCGCGATCAACGCGCCCGAACGCGCCAGAAGGCCCGCGCCGATATGCACGTCATAGGCGCGGCTTCCCAAGGGGACATGGACGATTTCGGTCATTGGCTTTGCTCCAGCACATCGGGGCGGGTCAGAAGCACCTCAAGCACCTGCGCGGCGGTCTCTTCGATCGAGGCCACCGGATCGACCTTTACCCGCAGATCGGCCAGTGCATAGATATCCACACGCGCCTCGTAAAGCGCGGTCAGCGTGCTCAAAGGATCAGCCGTCCGCAACAAGGGGCGGCTTTCCTTGTGGCGCACACGTTGCCATAGCAAAGGCAGATCGGCATCCAGCCAGACCGCCACACCACGGGCGGAAATGGCTTCACGGTTGCGCGCCGCCAGAAAGGCACCCCCGCCGGTTGACAGAATCCCGTTCGCGCCCTCAAGCAGACGTTCGATGATCTGGCTTTCTTTCAGGCGAAAGAATTCCTCGCCGTCACGGGCAAAAATCTCGGGGATCGTGCGCGCTGCGGCCTTTTCGATTTCGGCATCCGAATCAAGGAAAGACACATTCAGACGGGTGGCCAACGCCTTGCCCACAGCCGTTTTCCCCGCCCCCATCATCCCAACAAGAACCACAGTCTTTTTCAGCTTCCAGCCCATCGCCCGCCTGTTTCGGCCAAGTTGTGCCGTTTTTTGCAACTTCGTGATTGAATGACGTGATCTTGCGGAAAATGCCAGTTATAACTTGCAAAAAAGGGACCGCGCGGGCAGGCGGAGAAGCAGGACACCATGAGACGCATTCTGAAATACATTATTTACCTCGTTGTTTTAGGGGCAATCGGTGTCGTGATCTATGCTTATGTCGGTCCTCATCTGGGCGAGGATTTTTCCCGCCCGCAGCAAGAGATACGCCAGAAGGTTACACTGGATGCCGAATGAGGCCGCCTGTCCGGTCTGGTCAGGCATAAACCTGCGCCGACAAGATGACGGCACTGCCAGCAGCCCTGCGCGACAGGGGTCGCAGCGACGGGCAGGCCGGTTGGTGCCCGTGGCGCTGATCTCGGCCCTCGTGTTGCCGAACCATTTGATGGCGCAAGGCGACGCGCTGCCGGACGGGGTCACGGTGACCCAACCTGTCGCACAACCGCTGTCCGCGATTGACTGGCTAAATGACAGCACCGGTCTGGCATTGCCGCAACTGTCACCGGACAGGGGAGCGCTGGCCGGACAGTTACCGATTGCCGAGCCGCCCGTGTCCGACTCGGCGGTTATTCCCGATGTTACGGTGACACCGCTGGACAGTGCGGGTCTGGATGCGGTGGGCCTGCTGCCTGCCTCGGTTTCAGGGCTACCGCTTAGTCTGTGGCAGGGCAGCCAGACCGCGGATCTGGTGTCACTGATCGACGAGCCTTTACGCGGCGGACTGCCTGCCATGCAGACCCTGCTCTATACGCTGTTGCTGGCCGAGGCGGATGCCCCCGCCGATGCCGGCCTTGACAGCCGACTGTTGCAGGCGCGGATCGACGCATTGATGCGCCTTGGTGCTGTCGAGACCGCGCAGGCGTTGCTGGAACGGGCGGGGCCGGAAACGCCCGAGTTGTTCGCGCGCTGGTTCGATGCGACACTTCTGACTGGCGCCGAGGATACCGCCTGTGCCGCATTGCTGCGAGCGCCCCATCTTTCCCCGTCTTATGGCGCGCAGGTTTTCTGCACAGCCCGTCGCGGTGACTGGGCCAGTGCGATGCTAACGCTGGACACAGCCCGCGCACTGGACGCGTTGCCCGAAATCGAGGCGGAACTGCTGGCACGGTTCATGGACCCCGAATTATTCGAGGACATGGACCTGCCCCGCGCACCCGTGCGCCCGACTCCGTTGGTTTTCCGGCTTTATGAGGCTTTGGGCGAACCTCTGACCACGGCGCCCCTGCCTCGCGCCTTTGCGGTGGCCGACCTGCGCGACACGGCCGGATGGCGCGCACAAATCGAGGCCGCGGAGCGTCTGGCCAGTTCCGGCGCGCTGGCCGCCAACCGTCTGCTGGGCATCTATTCGGCCCGCGAGCCCGCCGCCTCGGGCGGGGTCTGGGACAGGGTCGCGGCTGTCCAGCGCTTTGACGATGCGATGCGGGCGGGCGACAGCAATGCCGTGTCCGTCACCCTGCCCCGCGTCTGGCCCGCGATGCTGGCGGCCGATCTGGGCGTGGCGTTCTCGAGCCTATACAGCTCGGCCCTGATGCGGCTGGACCTGTCCGGCAGCACAGCGGCACTGGCCTACCGGATCGCGCTGCTTGGCCCCGATTACGAGGCTGCGGCGCTGGCGCAGGCAGGCAGCCACCCGCTATTCGGCTTTGCCAGCGGAATCGCGCGCGGACAGACCGACGGGCTGGTGGCCTCTGATGCGATGCAGGCCGCGATCCTGCAGGGCTTCAAAGCCGATGCACCACCCGATGTCATGGCCTCCCTGCTGGCAGAACAACGGCTGGGCGAGGTGATCCTGCGCACGATCCAGATGCTGCAACGCGCCACGCAGGGCGAGTTGACGGGGCTGGCCGACGGGATTGCCACCTTGCGCAGCGTGGGTCTGGAAGACACGGCGCGGCGGGCCGCGCTGCAACTGGTGCTGATGGACCGGCGGGGTTAAGCGGGATGCGGGACAGTGCACGCTGGATTTCTAGCTTTCTGGAAGCGCAGGCTGCCGAACTGGGTGCGGCCACCAATACTTTGCTGGCCTATGGGCGCGACCTCAAGGATTTTGCCGGTTGGCTGGAGGGACGCGGCGATTTCGGCGCAGTCACGCGGCAGGATGTCGAGGCCTACCTGATCCATTGCGACGCGCAGGGGCTGGCCAAATCCACCCGCGCGCGGCGCTTGTCGGCGATACGGCAGCTGTACCGTTTTGCGTTCGAGGAGGGCTGGCGCGAAGACAATCCCGCGATCCAGATCACCGGCCCCGGTCGCGACCAACGCCTGCCCAAGATCCTGAGCGTTGAAGAGGTGGACCGCCTGCTGGACGCAGCGCGCAATCTGGGCCGCCAGCGCGAGGACCGTGTCCGCAACACCTGTCTGATGGAGCTTCTCTATGCCACGGGTATGCGGGTCAGCGAGTTGGTGTCGCTTCCGGTCGCGGCAGCGCGAGGCGATCCGCGGATGTTGCTCATCATGGGCAAGGGGGGCAAGGAACGTATGGTGCCGCTGTCGCCCCCTGCCCGCGAGGCGATGACGATCTGGCTGTCTTTGCGCGACGCATCGCAGGACGCGTTGCGCGCCAAGGGCAAAGCTGCGTCGAAATACCTGTTTCCATCAACGGGCAAGCAGGGCCATCTCACACGGCATATGTTCTACATGCTGATCAAGGGTATGGCCGTGCAAGCCGGCATATCGCCCGCCAAGGTCACACCGCATACGCTGCGCCATGCCTTTGCCACGCATCTTCTGGCCAACGGGGCCGATCTGCGGGCGATCCAGACGCTTCTGGGCCATGCCGATGTGGCAACGACCGAGATCTATACCCATGTGCTGGACGAAAGACTGACCGCGCTGGTCATGGATCACCACCCGCTCGCGCGCAAGTAGAGGCCGGACAGGTGTGCGCCTCTTGAACGGGGCCCATATCATCGCCATAACCCTCTGAAACCCTGTGAGGACAAGCAAGCAATGGATATGACTGTTCTGGATGCCGCGTTCTGGATCACCGCAAGCGGGATCGGTGTGCTTCTGGTGATGTCGGCCTTCTTCTCGGGCAGTGAAACCGCCCTGACAGCGGCGTCGCGCGGCAAATTGCGGGCGCAGGCTGATAAGGGGTCGAAAGGGGCAGCTCGTGCGCTGGTGATCACCGAGGATAACGAGCGGCTGATCGGCTCGGTTCTGCTGGGCAATAACCTTGTGAACATTCTGGCCACGTCGCTGGCCACGGCCCTTCTGACGCGGCTTTTCGGGGAAAGCGGCGTGGCTGTAGCTACACTTGTCATGACCCTGCTGGTGCTGATCTTTGCCGAAGTGCTGCCCAAGACCTATGCGATCACCAATGCGGAAAGTGCAGCGGCGATGGTATCGGCCCCGATCCAGTTGGTGGTCAAGGTTTTCGCTCCCGTGGTCAGCGCCGTGCGATTGCTGGTGCGCGGTGTCTTGCGTCTTTTTGGCGTCAAGACCGATCCCGACAGCCATATTCTGGCGGTCCGCGAGGAAATCGCGGGTGCACTTTATCTGGGACAGTCCGAGGGAGTCGTGCAGAAGGAAGACCGCGACCGTATCCTTGGGGCGCTGGATCTGGGCGATCGCACGGTCGAGGAGATCATGTTGCACCGCAGCCAGATCGAAATGATCGACGCTGATATCGACCCTGAAGAGCTGTTGCGCCTGTCACTGTCCAGTAGCCATACGCGCCTGCCCGTGTATCAGGGCGATCCAGACAATATCGTGGGCGTGGTCCATGCCAAGGACCTGCTGCGCGCCATGCACAAGCTGATGTTCGGGCCGGAACCGTCGCCCAACGGGGTGAAGGACTTCAAGGCGCTCGACGTCGTTCGGCCGCCCTATTTCATTCCTGACACCACCACGCTGGACGACCAGATGCGCCAGTTCCTGCGCCGCCGCACGCATTTCGCGCTTGTGGTGGACGAGTATGGCAGCCTTGAGGGGCTGATCACGCTGGAAGATATTCTGGAAGAGATCGTGGGCGAGATCACAGACGAATTCGACACGGCGGCAGAACATGCGGTGCAAAAACTCAAGGATGGCCACTTCACGATGGAAGGTGCCATGACGATCCGCGATTTGAACCGCGCGATGGACTGGAACCTGCCCGACGATCAGGCCAATACGGTGGCGGGTCTGGTGATCCACGAAGCGCAGATGATCCCCAGCGTGGGGCAGGTCTTCAGCTTTCACGGATTCCGCTTCGAAGTGACAGGTCGCAAGGCGAACCGGATCACCAAGTTGAAAGTCCGCCCTTTGTGATGCTGTAGTCGCGCAGCGGCTGTCCCCGCGCGGGGGCGGCAACGCGGTTGCAGATTTTACGACATAAATTGTCGCGTTCCGGCTTGCCCTTTTACGCTGTCCAGCAAACTCTGGCGGCAGATCAGCAAGGGATATGTCCATGAAAACCACAACCAGAGTAGCCGTGATCGGTGGCGGCGTTGTCGGCTGCTCGGTATTGTATCACCTGACCAAACTGGGTTGGTCTGATGTCATGCTGATCGAGCGGTCGGAACTGACATCCGGCAGCACATGGCACGCGGCAGGCGGCTTTCACACGCTGAACGGCGATACCAACATGGCCGCGCTGCAAGGCTATACCATCCGTCTTTACAAGGAGTTGGAGGCGATTACCGGCATGTCCTGCGGGCTGCATCATGTCGGTGGCATCACGCTGGCCGATAATCGTGAACGCTTTGACATGCTGGTCGCGGAACGCGCCAAGCACCGCTATATGGGGCTGGAAACCGAGATTGTCGGGCCCGAAGAGATCGCGAAAATCGCGCCGATCACAAATCTGGATGGTATCGTCGGCGGACTATACGATCCTTTGGACGGGCATCTGGACCCGTCGGGCACCACCCATGCCTATGCCCGCGCCGCCAAGATGCGAGGGGCAACAATCGAAACCCATTGCAAGGTGATCGCCACCACCCAGCGCCCCGACGGCACATGGGATGTGGTCACCGAAAAGGGCACAGTGCATGCCGAGCATGTGGTCAACGCCGGCGGGCTTTGGGCACGCGAGGTCGGCGCGATGGCAGGCGTCTATTTCCCGCTGCACCCGATGGAGCATCAATACATCGTCACCGATGACCTGCCCGAGATTTACGAGCGCGACACAGAGCATCCGCATGTGATGGACCCTGCCGGCGAAAGCTATCTGCGGCAGGAAGGGCGCGGGCTGTGCATCGGGTTCTATGAACAGCCGTGCCGCCCTTGGGCTGTGGACGGCACGCCGTGGAATTTCGGGCATGAGTTGCTGCCTGATAACCTCGACAAGATCGAGGACAGCATCGCCTTTGCGTATCGCCGCTTTCCGATCCTGGAACGTGCGGGTGTCAAAACCGTGATCCACGGGCCATTCACCTTTGCGCCTGACGGTAATCCGCTGGTCGGTCCTGTCCCCGGAATGCGGAACTACTGGTCGGCCTGCGCGGTCATGGCCGGCTTTTCCCAAGGTGGCGGCGTTGGCCTGATGCTGGCGCAATGGATGATCGAGGGCGAGACCGAGCGCGATACATTCGCAATGGATTGCGCGCGCTTCGGCAACTGGACAACGCCGGGTTTCACCCGCCCCAAGGTAATCGAGAACTACCAGAAACGCTTTTCCATCAGCTATCCGAATGAAGAGCTTCCCGCTGCGCGGCCTTTCCGCACGACGCCAATGTATGATGTCTTTGACAAGATGGGCGCTGTCTGGGGCGCGCAATACGGGCTTGAGGTGGTCAACTACTTCGCGACCGGCGACGAGCCGCGTTTCGAGACTCCCAGTTTCCGCCGCTCCAATGCGTTCGAGGCGACAGCGCGCGAGGTCATGGCCGTGCGCGAGGCTGTCGGCATCAACGAAGTGCAGAATTTCGGCAAATATCTGGTCACGGGCGCGGGGGCGCGGGCATGGCTAAGCCGGATCATGGCGGGGCGCATCCCGCAACCGGGACGGCTGAGCCTGACACCGATGCTGTCCCCCAAGGGCCGCCTGATCGGGGATTTCACCGTATCCTGTCTGGCCGAAGACCGGTTCCAGTTGACCGCCAGCTATGGCGCGCAGGCCTATCACACGCGCTGGTTCGACCAACACGCGGATAGCGGCGTGACAGTCGAGAATATCAGCGACCGCCTGACGGGTTTCCAGATCGCAGGCCCCAAGGCGCGCGAGGTGCTGGCCGCCTGCACGCGTACGGATATCAGCGATATGGCCTTTATGGATGTGCGGCAGATGACAGTAGGCATGGCCGATTGCACCGTGCAGCGCGTCAGCTATACCGGCGATCTGGGGTTCGAGATTTACTGCGATCCGATGGCGCAGCGCGCATTGTGGTCAGTGCTATGGGAGGAAGGCCAGAAACACGGCATGAAACCTTTCGGCATGCGCGCGATGATGAGCCTGCGGCTGGACAAGTTTTTTGGCAGTTGGCTCAACGAATTCTCGCCCGACTATACGGCGGCAGAAACCGGGCTGGACAGGTTTATCTCGTTCAAGAAAAACACCGATTTTATCGGGCGCAAAGCCGCCGAACACGAGCGGGAAACCGGCGCGGCACGCAGCCTGTGCGCGTTCGAAGTCGATGCAGAGGATGCAGATGTCGTCGCTTACGAACCGATCTGGCTGGATGGCAAGGTGCAGGGCTTCTGCACATCGGGCGGCTATTCGCACTACGCGGGCAAGTCTGTGGCCCTTGGCTTTGTGCCATCTGACCGCGCGCAGGAGGGGCTTGACGTCGAAATCGAAATCATGGGCCAAATGCGCCCTGCCCGCCTGATCACGACCCCGCTTTTCGATGCGGATGGCGCGCGGATGAGGGGCTGATCCGTGGCAGGCTGCGCGATCCTGATATTGGCGGCCGGTGCCTCTTCGCGGATGCGGGGGGGCGACAAGCTGTTGGAACAGGTCGCGGGGCAGCCTTTGCTACAATTGATGTTACGTCGCGCGATGGCGGTGGCGTCAGGGCCCGTGCTTTGCACCCTGCCCGCAGCCGATCATCCACGGATGACCTGCCTTGCCGGGCTGGAGGTCATTCCCGTGATCGTGCCGGATGCCGCCGAAGGCATGGGCGCATCCATCCGTGCAGGCGTCAGCGCCCTGCCTGCGGGTTGCGATGCCGTAATGATCCTGCCCGCCGACCTGCCTGATCTGGATGAAACCGATCTGTCCACCATGCTTGCAGCCCATGAAGCAACCCCCGCAGCGATCCTGCGCGCGCGGGACAGTCAGGGGCAAGCGGGACATCCGGTCATCTTTCCCGCCGCTCTGTTTCCCGATCTGGCCCGATGCCACGGCGATAGCGGCGCGCGCGATCTGCTGCGTGAACAGGCTACCTGCGTTTTGATGGTGGATTTGCCAGATACACATGCCACAACCGATCTGGACACACCCGAGGCCTGGGCCGCGTGGCGTGCGGGCAATAGCTGAGCTTTTCCCCGAAGCGCTGCATCCCATGCAAAAGGTCCGGAAAGCACACGCTTTCCGGACCTTTGTGTTTTCCGAGGAAGGCGCAGCCCCCTGTCCCTTCCCCGTCAAGTCCACGCCGACAATCATGTCAGGCCGGACAGCTGCAACTGATTGGGATTACCGATGCAAAAGCATCGCCTCGTCATGGGCCAACGAGCGGCGGGCAGGAAGATACTCATCCAACCCTTTCGGCGTGGCCAGTTCGGGAAAAAGTTCGAGAATCTCGTTCCGCTGAGCGGTACCGATCCCGTTGAGAGTATAATCCATCGGCTGGAAGCTTTCGGTCCAGCACCCATTGGACAATACGACCTCGTGCTGGTCGAACATGAAGTGGATATAGGTCGCGCGCTCCACCTCGATTTCCTTGATTCCTTGTGATCCGGTCATGTGCTTGGCCGCCGCCAGCACCTCGCGCTCTTCGAAATAGAGCGAGGTTTTCTCGTTGCTGACCAGAATCCGGTGGTTCGGGCTGACCATCATGTCGCGCTCGGGCAGGCTCTCGCCCAGCGAGCCACGCTTGATCAGGATCGGGCGCAGATGCGGATTGCGGGCAAGGTCGGATGCGTCAAGGAACTGCGCGCCGATCCAGCGGATCTCGCGGATGCCATTGTCGCGCGTGATGATCCGGTCACCGACGCGCAGTTCGTCTACAAGACGCTCACCGCGCGGTGTGGCAATAGCGGTTCCAGGCGTAAAACAGGGCACAATCCGTTCCTTCCGGCCGTCAACTTCGGCTGTCGCAACCGCGACCTCTTGCGCCGGAGTGGGCACGGGCCCTCTGAAAAGAGGGTGGCTGCCCGGCACGAGGGTCCCAGTCGCACGCGTATCGATTCTCATCGTCATCACATCACTCACCCGATAAGGCCGGGGATGAATCCAGCCCAACTCGTAAACCCGCAGCACCTTGCCCCACTCGGACATGACCGCAGAAACCCAGTTCCATGACCTGACAAGAGCAAAGACAGCAGCACAGGTGCCAGCCTTGGCCAGCATTGCGAATACTCAAACAGCAGAATGGTTCGTGACACCGAACCCGATCAGCAGCCTTTCCTTGCGCCTTATTCAAGACACAGTCCGTTCTTGGCCGCCCCCGCAGCCGACAAACGTATGTCCAAAACGGACATAGGTATGGGATACCCCAACCCTTCGTCAGGAAAAACAAGAGTTTTCCAAAAAAAGACAAATTTCCGCCGCATTCTTAATTTTGAGGCGACTTGCTGAGAGCTTTTCAGAGTGTATTGGAAACAACCGCAAACACAGATTTTTTGAGAGATCGCCCAAAAAATATAAGTTTTTTAATATTCCACAAACTTTTCCGGTAAAAAGTCATCCTGACTGTCGCTTTAATCGCGACAGTTTACCCCTCCGGCGGCTGCGACCAATGTGGCGAATTTATGATCTGTTTCCCTGCCTCCTTTGTTCGCCGGTCAGCGTCAATGCGCCATGCAAGGCGGGATTGAACCGTTTCAGAGATCGAGAGCCCCCGAAAACACAGCCGAATCAATGCGGCCACCGGAATGCGGATAAACCAGCGTGGCGCGTAGTCTTCAGGAGGGATTGATCGGCGTGTCTGCTAAACGTCAAAACCGATCGTTCAGGGTGGTGCGGGTGGTCGGACTCGAACCGACACACCGTGAGGTAAGGGTGTTTGAGACCCTCGCGTCTACCATTCCGCCACACCCGCACAGCTTGACCAGACTGACAGTCCACATCATGGCACTGCAAACCCACCGGTCACAGGTGCTGATTTACCGTCCGACCTGCGGCGCGTCCAGTCGAAAACCGCATGGTTTGCGCCCCTGTGTCGTGTTTTCGCTTTGCCCCGGAACAAAGGGAAGGCTACACAACGCGCCAAGGGCGCATTCAGGCCGACCACAGCCTTGGCCGCAGCTAACTTCAAAGCCTTCCTGAACAGGTGGCGCAACCTACCGATGCTCAAGGATGGCGCAGCATGATACGATCACTTTATGACTGGACCTTGCGGCAGGCGCAGCATCCGCGGGCGCTTTGGGTTTTGGCATTCGTGGCTTTCATCGAATCCTCGGTCTTTCCGATCCCGCCAGATGTGCTGATGATCCCGATGATCCTTGCCCGCCCCTCGCGGGCATGGCTCATCGCCACCGTGGCGCTGGTTTCGTCTGTGTTGGGGGGGATTCTGGGCTATGTGATCGGTGCCTTCTTCTATGACGCGCTGGGCCAACCCATTCTCGAGGCACTGGGCAAGGGCGACGCGATGGCCGCCTTCAACACGCGCTTTAACGATCTTGGCTTCTGGCCGGTGCTGATCGCGGGGATCACACCCTTTCCCTACAAGGTCATCACCATCATGTCGGGCTGGACCGGCCTGCCGCTGGGCACCTTCATCGTGACTTCCATCATTGCGCGGGGATTCCGGTTCTTCATCGTTGCCGCGCTTTTGTGGAAGTTCGGCGCACCTATTCGTGATTTCATCGAAAAGCGTCTGGGCTTGTTGTTCACGCTTTTCGTCATCATGCTGCTGGCCGGATTCTACGGAGTACGCTTCCTATGAAACTGACCGCCCGCCACTGGATGCTCCTTGCTGCTGCGGGTTCAGCCGCCCTGATGATCGGTGCGCTGGCCTTCCAGCATATCGGCGGGATGGCCCCTTGCAAATTGTGCATCTGGCAACGCTGGCCGCATGTGGCGGCCATGGCGGTGGGTGCTCTGGCGCTGCTGGCGATCCTTCCACAGCGCCTTCTGGCTGGCCTTGGCACTATCGCGGCGCTGACAACCGCAGGGGTCGGCCTCTATCACACTGGAGTCGAGCGCGGCTGGTGGGAAGGCCCCGCCTCTTGCAGCAGCACCGGCGTTGCGGGCCAATCCACCGAAGATCTTTTCGCGCAGATCATGTCCGCCCCGCTGGTGCGCTGCGACGAGGTGCCGTGGGAGATGCTGGGCCTGTCAATGGCCAGTTGGAACGCGGTCGCCTCGCTGTGTCTGGCAGGTCTGTGGTTAATGGCTTGGACGCGCGCGGCCTGACGGGTCGGCTTCTTGCATACCCCTGCACGCAATTCTCAGCGCCCGGATTTGCGGGTGCGCAGCAAAAGGTTCGTCTCGGAACTGACGACACCGTCAAAGCGCCGGATTGTTGCAAGCGCACGGTCCAGATCCTCCAGCGTGGCTGTGCCGATCTCGACGATCATATCCCAGCGCCCGTTGGTGCTGTGCACGGCGCGCACATCGGCCAAGCCGCTCAACTGCCGCAGGATACGATCCGCGCCGCGCCCTTCCACAGCGATCATCATCAACCCCCGCACCGGATCTTGCGCCACATCACCTTTCAATACAACGCTGAAGCCAGCGATATCGCCCTGCCGCTGCAACCGCTCGATCCTTGCGCGCACGGTGGTGCGCGACACGCCCAACTGGTCCGCCAGCGCCGATAACGAGGCGCGGGCATCGTGGCGCAGGGCGCGGATGAGGGCCTGATCGGTATCATCCATTCTGTCGGTTTCTCCATCCGCTTTGATCAAACTGACCCCATAGTGATCAATCTGGCGCCTGTAATCCATCCCTGAACGGCGCAATACTGAACCAGTTTCCAACAACAGGAGAGCATCATGACCCCGCAAGACATCGTATTGATCGGTTGCCCCGTCGATAGCGGCAAACGCAGCCGTGGCTGTCTGATGGGGCCTGACGCCTATCGCACCGCCGGACTGGCCGAGGCGCTGGACGGTTTGGGCCATCATGTGCGCGATCTGGGCAATTTGTCCCCTGCCCCTGTCGCCCCCCTGCCCGACGCCCCTGCGCATCTGCATGCGCTGGCCGAAACGATCGGCTGGACCCGGTCCCTTTCAGCCGCCGCACAATCCGCGATGGATCAAGGCCTGCCAATCTTTCTGGGCGGCGATCACAGCCTGTCACTGGGTAGCGTGGCCGGTGTGACCGCCCATGCCCATGCGATGGGCCGGCCCCAATTCGTGCTCTGGCTGGATGCCCATAGCGATTTCCACACCCTGCACACCACAGGATCGGGCCATCTGCACGGCACGCCTCTGGCTTATGTTACAGGGCGCGACGGGTTCGAGGGGTTCCCCGCGCTGACCGCCAGTGTGCCCGAACAGAATATCTGCATCATCGGACTGCGCTCGGTCGATCCGGCAGAGCGCGCCGCGCTGCAGGACAGCGGAATCCACCGGCATGATATGCGCGAGATTGACGAGACAGGTATCGCCCGCCCGCTTGGCACGTTTCTGGACAGGGTGACCGCAGCGGGTGGCGCGCTGCACGTCTCGCTGGATGTAGATTTCATTGATCCCGCGGCAGCCCCCGGCGTGGTCACAACCGTTCCCGGCGGTGCGACCGTACGCGAGGCGCATCTGGTGATGGAAATGCTGCACGATTCGGGGCTGATGACCTCGATGGATCTGGTTGAGTTGAACCCCTTTTTGGACGAGCGCGGGCGCACCGCACAGTTAATGGTCGATCTGGCCGCCTCAGCCCTTGGACGGCGCGTCTTTGACCGCACCACAAGGGCCTATGCCTGATCTGCCTTTCATCTTGCCCCGAATACGCAATCCCACAGGATAATTGCCATGCTGACCCCTTCTGAAAAAGCGCTGGTGCCCTTTGTCTCGGTCGATCACATGATGGGGCTTGTCCACCATCTGGGACTGCCCGACATGCTGCGCGATCTGGCCCAGTGTATCGAGGATGACTTCCGCCGTTGGCCGCATTTCGACAAGACGCCGCGTGTCGCCAGCCATTCCGATGTCGGTGTGATCGAGCTGATGCCCACCTCTGACGGCGCGCTTTACGGCTTCAAATATGTCAACGGCCATCCCGGCAATATGCGGGCGGGCCTGCAGACAGTGACCGCTTTTGGCATGCTGGCCCGCGTCGATAACGGCTATCCGGTGCTGCTATCCGAGATGACGTTGCTGACCGCGATCCGGACCGCCGCGACCTCGGCATTGGCCGCGCGGCATCTGGCCCCGTCAGGGGCCAGCACAATGGCGATGATCGGCAATGGCGCGCAGTCGGAATTCCAGTGTATCGCGATGCAGGCGATCTGCGGGATCAGCCATGTGCGGCTTTACGATATCGACGCAAGTGCCACAGCCAAGGCCGCGCGCAATCTGGGGCGGTCAGGTTTGCAGGTCACTGTCTGCAGTAGCCCGCAAGAGGCGATCGAGGGCGCGCAGATCATCACGACCTGCACAGCTGACAAGCAATACGCCACGATCCTGACCGACAATATGGTCGGCGCCGGTGTGCATATCAACGCCATTGGCGGGGATTGTCCGGGCAAGACGGAACTGCATCCCGATATCCTGCGGCGCGCGGCCATCTTTGTGGAATATCCCGAACAGACACGGATCGAGGGCGAGATTCAGCAACTGCCCGCAGATCATCCAGTGACCGAGCTATGGGAGGTCATCACAGGTGCCGCCCAAGGGCGCGCGGACGCAGGCCAGATCACCCTGTTCGACAGTGTCGGCTTCGCCATCGAGGATTTCAGCGCCCTGCGCTTTATCCGCGACCGCATTGAAGGCACGGAGTTTTTCCAGCCGCTGGACCTGCTTGCAGACCCTGATGATCCGCGCGATCTTTTCGGCATGCTGGCACGCGCCAAACCCGTCGGAACGGGCTGAAGGGCGTCAGACACATCAGGGCCGCCCGCTTTCGGGGACGGCCCTTTGTGCTGTCCTAAAGACAGGACGAAGCTTCCGATCAGTCGTTTGCGGAATAAGTCGGCATCGCTTCCAGCTGCTCTTCTGTAGCCGAGACATAGACGCGCAGGTCGTCATCCTCGTTGGTCAGCATGGTCATTTCCTCGAAGTTCAGCGCCACTTGCGTTGCACCCAGTCCAAGGAAGCCGCCGAAGTCGATGATCACGTCCTGAACCGACCCGTTATCGCCAACGATCACATCATCGACCGTACCGATATTCGTGTCCTCGGCGTCATAGACGGTTTTGCCAATCAGATCGTCAACAGACACATCTGCTGCAGTGACAGCGGTATAGCCCTCACGCTCTGTATCGGGCGCGGTCAGCATCTCGCGGTCCGTGACATCATCTGTTGCAACATCGGCATCCGCGTCGGTGCTGCTTTCCATGTCGGTTGCAGCCGTATCTGCATCCTGCATACCGGTCGCCCCGTTCATCACAGCGGTGCGGTCAAAGGCGGGCGAGGATTGCAGCAGTTCAACCGACGTATTGACGACAACATAGGTCTCTTCCATGTCGTCGGCGTTAGTTGCAAAGCTGACCTGATCCATCGTCACGGCCACGTCCTGCTCGGCGACGCCCAGAAAGCCGCCAATGCCGATCACAACGGCCAGAACCGACCCGTCGTTGGACAGTACCAGATCGTTGATCTGACCGATATTATCCATGTTTTCGAGGTCCGCTGCAGTCATCGTGGCTGCTTCACCATTGGTCTCTGCTGCGCCCTGACGCACATAGACGTCCTTGCCCATCAGGTCGGTGGCCAGCATCTCGTTCAGGCCGCGCTCGGCCAGAAAGCCCGTTTCCGCACCCGCAGATGCCGAAGTCGCAGATGCCGAAGTCTCGGTGGTGGTCGAGACAGTCTGTGCGTAGCCAGCAACGGGCATGCCCAGTGCGATGACCATGGCGGTGGTTGTCATAAGATTTTTCATGAGTCTCTCCTTAGGCTGCGGGCCACCCGACCATCGGCCGGACCCATCATCCTTTATGATCGGGACTGTGCGCGAGGGCGCGCCCATTCCCCTTTGATTTTCGGGTGTTCTGGTGTGACGGCCTATATCAGGCCGTCACGCAGGCCTGTTCAACGCGAGGGCGCGCTGATCAGCTCCTGTTGCTCCAATCGTCAACCTGACGTTCGGCTTCTTCGCGGGCGATTCCGTATTTTTCCTGAATCTTGCCGACAAGCTGGTCACGCTTGCCTTCAACCTGATCCAGATCGTCATCCGTCAGCTTGCCCCAGTTCTCTTTGGCGCTGCCCGTAAACTGTTTCCATTTACCTTGGATTTGATCCCAGTTCATCTTCACTCACTCCTATCATCGGTGCCACAAAACGCAGCACACGCAGGTTCGCCAGGAGCCCGTCGCATGCAAAAGATGCATGAGGCTGGTCCTTGTCTTCACGCATCGCCGCATCGTGCCGCGATCCGTGTTGCGACGGGAAGAAATGCCCTGCCGGGGATTTTTCCGACATGTGACGCGCTTCCCTGCCGCCATGCAAAGACAACGTCGCCCTGTCGAAAATCGTTCCCTCCGGTTGCAGGCTTTTCCTGTTTCCGCGGCGTCAATCCAGCGGATTTCGGCCAGCTACGCGGCCAAGACGTTATGAATCCTTAATATAATTTTTGTGCCAGCCAAGCTGGTGACACGCGGCATGCTACCAATCCGTGAAAGAGCATGACCGTGAAATGAATTATCTATCTGCAAAAGAAAAAGGAGGGATGCACGCATCCCCCCAGTTTTGCTGATCAGGCTCAATCTGTTCACCGCTCGGAGTGTTCTGCCTGCGGCCCGATCCGCCCGGGGCAAGCGCACCTGCCCCGTGTTCACTTGCTATCTATCCAAGATGGTTCCTCTCAGAACCATCAGGGTTTGAAGCGACTATGCGCCGACCGTTTACATCTCGGGTATGATACCCTGGATGCTTTCCTACTTGGACTTCGCGAACAAGTTGTCCTCGTGTTACCTCACCACGGCCCGGCACATTGAAATGAGTGTTTAGGCCGGAGGCGGTTTCACGAGTTACAGTAATGTTCTTCTTCGCCATTCTATTGGCTCCTTAAGATATCCACAGGCCACGAGCATATGTTGGTGGCAAACCTGTGGGCTACTCAGAACGCTATTGATCACTATGTCGGTCTATGTCCTACGTTTCCGTATCGACTCGGAAGAGCCGAACTAGCTTATCCCGCAGCGTTCTAGGCTATTGCGGGAGAGCCGAGGGCAGATGCGTCAACATCTGCCCTCAACCCCAATCTTATCAGCTACAGCCGCTTGTTGCGCCGCAGGTGTTGCACTTCATGCAGGTGCCGTTGCGGACCAGCGTGTAGTTGCCGCAATCGCCGCAAGCCTCGCCTTCATAGCCTTGCATCTTGGCCTTGGCGCGGGCATCCATGCTGACTGTGCCGCTGGCCACCGCAGTGGTGGTTGTGACACTGGCGCTGGCGCGGAAGCTGGTTTCGGGCACGAGGGTCTGCAACGCGCTGACCGGATCGGTCCCTGTCGCCATCAACTCGTTCATGCCGTTCTGCCCGCCCTGAAACACCACAAGTTCTTGCGGCAGGCGCTTACGCAGATAGCCGGTCGAGCTGATCTGCTTGAGCACCTCAAGGCTGCGCGAAGCGGCGTTTTCCGAAATTTCGGACACGTTCGACACGCCCTCTTCCTCGCCACGGCCCAGATCGTCAAAGCTGGCGCCCTGCGGCTTCACATGGGCCAGATCGGTCCGGTCCAGATAGGACACGGCCAGTTCGCGGAAGATGTAATCAAGGATCGAGGTCGCGTTCTTGATCGAGTCGTTGCCCTGCACCAGACCGGCCGGCTCGAACTTGGTGAAGGTGAAGGCATCCACGAATTCTTCCAGCGGCACGCCATACTGAAGACCCACAGATACGGCGATGGCAAAGTTGTTCATCATCGCGCGGAAACCCGCACCTTCCTTGTGCATGTCGATGAAGATCTCACCCAGCTGGCCATCGGCATATTCGCCGGTGCGCAGGTAGACCTTGTGACCGCCGACGATGGCCTTCTGGGTGTAGCCCTTGCGCCGCTCGGGAAGCTTTTCACGGCCACGGGCGATTTCCTTGATGATGATCTTCTCGACGATCTTCTCGGCGATCACGGCAGCTTTTTCCTGTGCCGATCCGCTTTCGAGGATCTCCATCGCCTCGTCATCATCCTCCACCAGCGCCGATGCCAGCGGCTGGCTGAGTTTCGAGCCGTCACGGTACAGCGCGTTGGCTTTGACGCCCAGTTTCCAGCTCAGCTCGTAGGCTTTCTGGCAGTCTTCGATGGTTGCATCGTTAGGCATGTTGATCGTCTTCGAGATTGCGCCCGAGATGAAGGACTGTGCAGCCGCCATCATGTAGATATGGCTGTTAACCCCAAGATAACGCTTGCCTTTCTTTCCGCAAGGATTGGCGCAATCGAAGATGTGGTAATGCGCGGGGTCCAGATGCGGGGCACCTTCCAGAGTCATCGTACCGCAAACATGGTCGTTCGCCGCCTCGATATCCGACTTGGTATAGCCCAGATGACGCAGTAGATCGAAGGTCGGATCGTTCAGCTTTTCAGCTGGAATGCCCAGCACGTTCTGGCAGAATTCCGATCCCAGCGTCCACTGGTTGAAGACGAAACGGATGTCGAAAGCCGATCCCAGTGCGCTTTCCACCTTCTCGATCTCGCGCGGGCCGAAGCCGTGCCCGATCAGGCTGGTGGTGTTGATGCCGGGCGCGTTGCCGATGCTGCCGTGACCGACCGCATAGGATACGATTTCCTCGATATGGGCGGAACCATAGCCGAGTTTTTCCAGCGCGGCGGGCACAGAATGGTTAATGATCTTGAAGTAACCGCCACCGGCGAGCTTCTTGAATTTTACCAGCGCGAAGTCAGGCTCGATCCCCGTGGTATCGCAATCCATCACCAGACCGATCGTGCCTGTAGGTGCGATCACCGATGTCTGGGCGTTGCGGTAGCCGTGCTTCTTGCCAAGGGTCAAGGCCTCGTCCCACGCAGATTTGGCCAGTTCGACCAGACGCTGGTCGGGACAGTTGGCGTGATCGAGCGGCACAGGCTTGGTCGCCAGCGACTCGTAGCCATCTGTCGCGCCATAAGCAGCGTTGCGGTGGTTGCGGATCACGCGCAGCATATGCTTGCTGTTGCGCTTGTAGCCGTCGAAGGCACCCAACTCGCCAGCCATTTCGGCGGATGTCGCATAGGCCACACCGGTCATGATCGCGGTCAGGGCACCGGCCATCGCGCGGCCCTCTTCGCTGTCATAGCCAAGGCCCATGTTCATCAGCAGACCGCCGATATTGGCATAGCCCAGACCCAGCGTACGGAAATCGTAAGAGCGCTGCGCTATTTCGCGGGACGGGAATTGCGCCATCATCACGCTGATTTCCAGCGTCACGGTCCACAGGCGGGTTGCGTGCATATAGTCTTCGGCCTGAAACTGCCCATCCTTGTAGAACTTCAGCAGGTTCATCGAGGCAAGATTGCAGGCCGTATCGTCAAGGAACATGTATTCCGAGCACGGGTTCGATCCACGGATCGCGCCGTCTTCGGGGCATGTGTGCCAGTCGTTGACTGTATCGTGATACTGGATGCCGGGATCGGCGCAAGCCCATGCGGCGTGACCGATATCTTCCCACAGATCGCGCGCCTTGATGGTCTTGGCGACCGATCCATCGGTGCGGCGGATCAATTCCCAATCAGCGTTATCTTCGACAGCCTTGAGAAAGGCATCGGTGACGCGGACCGAGTTGTTCGAGTTCTGGCCGGATACAGAAGCGTAAGCCTCGGAATCCCAATCAGTGTCATAGGTCGGGAATTCGATCGAGCCGTAACCCTGCTTGGCATAATCCAGCACGCGCTTGACGTAGGTTTCGGGGATCATCACCTTTTTCGCGCCGCGGATCGCATCCTTGAGCTGCGGGTTCTTGGCCGGATTGACCGAATCTTCGGTGCTTCCATCCCATGCCTTGATCGCGGCAAAGATCGCGTTCAGCTTCTGCTCGTGCATCTTCGATCCGGCGACGATGCTGGCGACCTTCTGCTCTTCCTTGACCTTCCAGTTGATGTATTCCTGAATATCGGGGTGGTCCGCATCGACGATCACCATCTTGGCCGCGCGACGTGTGGTGCCGCCCGACTTGATCGCGCCGGCCGCTCGGTCACCGATCTTGAGGAAGCCCATCAGTCCCGAGGATTTTCCGCCGCCCGACAGACGCTCGCCATCGGCGCGCAAGCTCGAAAAGTTGGTGCCGGTGCCCGAACCGTATTTGAACAGGCGCGCCTCGCGCACCCAAAGGTCCATGATGCCGCCATCGCCGACCAGATCATCCTTGACCGACTGGATGAAGCAGGCATGCGGCTGCGGATGCTCATAGGCGCTGGCGGATTTGGTCAGCTCTTTGGTCTGGTAGTCGACATAGTAATGCCCCTGCGACGGACCGTCGATGCCGTAAGCCCAATGCAGACCCGTGTTGAACCATTGCGGGCTGTTGGGGGCCGCACGCTGGCTGGCCAGCATATAGCGCATCTCGTCGTAATAGGCGCGCGCGTCCTCTTCCTTGGTGAAATATCCACCCTTCCAGCCCCAATAGGCCCATGCGCCTGCCAGACGGTCGAATACCTGCTTGGACGACGTTTCGCCTGTCTTTTCGACCTTGTCGCCATCGGGAACCGAGCGCCACAGGAATTCGGGCACGCCTTTCTCGGCGACTTTCTTGAGTTTGACCGGCACGCCAGCCTTGCGGAAATACTTTTGTGCGATGACGTCGGATGCGACTTGCGACCAGCTTGCCGGAACTTCCACCTCGTCCAGACGGAACACGACGGTGCCGTCGGGGTTACGGATTTCCGAAGCGGTCGTTACGAAATCCAGCTCTGCATATGCGTCCTGCCCGGCTTTTGTAAATTTTCTGTCGATCTTCATCTCGTGCCTCATGTGTAGCGTTCAAATCCGACACCGCGTCATTGCGCGACATCACCGCACCGGAAGAGGCCGAGAAAGCAAAACATCCCGCATGCCACGCCTTCGAAAAAGGCGATCCCATGCGCGGGCAAGTTTGGCGGCGCTTTGGCAGCGTCTGGCCTCTGCCCGATATGGTTTTTGTTTTTGTCCCTCGCCGTGACCCTATCACACACACAACATATAGTGGATCGACTATCCGGCCTGCACAATCTGACGTATCCGGACCTGCAACGTCAACTTAGATTTTTGACTTACGCACAACAAAAATTCCTTGACCCACGTTTCAACGCGCGTTGCCAAATCGGCTGTGCGAGACTCATCTTAGCGGGCTTGGGGATAGCTTTGTGGATATGCGGCGAAACACGTTGCATTCAGCACGGTTAACACCCAGTTTTGAAGGATCAGGTTTAGTCCGTCACCTGCGTGTGGAGAACTGCCTGTATTTCAGGCAACCTACCAAATGATGCTGAAAGGTCACGGGCAACTACCAGATGATGATGTGGCAGCGATTCTTTTTGGCACTTTTTGCGTGGCGATCACGCCTCGGGACGCCGGGCTTTGCAGGGCTGGCCATGGTGCTTGCGCTGGCAGGGTGTTCTCGGGTTCCGGCACCTGCTCCGCCATCAAACCAGCCATTGCCCGAGCAGCGCGCCTATTTCGTGGCACCGCCCGATGCACTGCTTGATGCCTTGCCGCAGATCTGCACCGCCCCCACGCAACGAATCCTGCGCCCCGCCGCGGGGGTCATCGAATGCCGGATGCTTCTGCCACCCGACGCAACGGCGGGCGCGATCCTGCGCTATGACGGCACAATCGCGCAACTGCCCGAAAGCGTGATCAGGTTGCGCCTTGAAAGCCAGGGGGAAGGCTATGTGCTGGCGGCTACGAATTACCTGGAGGTGCCGCGCGCTGGCGGTGACGTGCTGCGCGTCTTCTTTCCGGACCCCCGCATCGCAAGACGGGTTGCGCGGGTCATGGTCCAACTGGGTGGAACGCTACTTTGAGAAAAGATGAGCAGGGCTTGGGGGGCCGCTTGCGTCAAATGGTCGGGGCGGAGAGATTCGAACTCCCGACCCTCTGTTCCCAAAACAGATGCGCTACCAGACTGCGCTACGCCCCGGACCGAGACTGCATCTAAACCGCCCGCGCCGGTTTGAAAAGCCCTTAAAGCATGTCGTGGCGAATTGAATCGGATATGCCATGATGTGCGCGGAAAGGCCCTGTCTCAAACAGTTTCAAGACAAGATCGCAGCTGTCAGCAAGGCCAGGCGGCGCTTGCAGGCGCGAAGGCCGGATGGCGCATCTGGCTACCTTCCGTGATACCCATAGCACGGGCCATGCCGCCATTGATTTCCAGCACGGTCAGGATACCGCTGCCCCCGTCGATCGTGGTCTCGTCGCCGGGAATCGCACTGTGGTGCACATGCTGCACCGTGCCCGTTTCGTCGGTGAAAATCATGTCGAGGGAAATCAGGGTATTTCGCATCCAGAATGTCGCGCGCTGCGGCGCGTCATAGACAAAAAGCATCCCTGCGCTTTTCGGCATGGATTCGACGAACATCAAACCCCGGCTGCGGGTATCCGGCGTATCCGCCAAATCGACCGTGAACCGCGCTTGCCCCCAGTCACCGCGCAACTGGACCGTATCGTCGCGGCATTCGGCGCCCTGCGCCAAGCTGGCGCCAAGAATCAGCCAAAGCGCCAGCACTGTCCGTTGGATCATTCGCTGCGGGCCTTTACTGCGGCCTCCCAAGCACAGACTTCGGTGGCCATCCGGCCACGTTTGCCCTCGATCACCCGCAAGCATACCGCCTCACCGGGTTGCAGATCGGCCAGACCCGAACGGCGCAGCACCTCGATATGGATGAAGACGTCTTCGTGACGCCCAAAGACATTGCCGAAGCCAAAGCCCTTGGCCTTGTCGAACCATTTAACGCGCGAAGGCTCCAGAGGGGCGTTGCGCATGATTTCGGGGTCAATATCCTCGAAATCGGCCAGCATCGCGGCTTCGCTTCCGACAGGTGGTTCGATGCGGAACACTTCGACAGCCTGCACGCCGCGAGCTGTGTCTTGCACGTCGATCTCTATTTTGGCGCCATCGGCCACTGAACTCTGGCCGAAGTTGCGAAGCACATTGGCATGCAGCAGAATGTCCGGGCCGCCCTCGTCAGCGACTACAAAACCAAAACCCTTTACAGGATCAAACCACTTAACCGATCCAAGCACTCTGCGGGTCGTTGTAACGTCGTGTGTCACTGGGTCACCCACATTTTCTTTTACTCTCATGTAACGATCAGTCGTCCAAGCGTTTACATAGTTCAAGTATAAAATATCTGATTATACTAAGCTTTACCATTCACGTGACGTCAGTGTCACGGATTCAGTCGCTGAATCTCCCAAGGTTCAGACGGTTTCTTTCGGCGCCAGACAAATCTGTCATGCAGCCGAAATGCACCATCTGCCCAAAACTCGATCTCGACCGGATCAATTCTGTATCCACCCCAAAAGGGCGGGCGGTCAGGGTTGGTCCCTTTCATGGTTGTGATCTTGGCCACTTCGGCCATCAGGGCCGTGCGTGACGCCAAAGGCCGCGATTGCGCGGAAGCCCAAGCCCCCAACCTGCTTTTGAGCGAGCGCGAGCGGTAATATTCGTCTGCCTGCGGGCCCTCTTCCTTGCTGACCAAACCGCGCACACGGATCTGGCGGCGCAAGGATTTCCAGTGCATGACGAAAGCCGCCTTGCCCGCACTGTCGAGCTCCTGCGCTTTTGCACTTTCGTAATTCGTATAAAAAACGAAAGCAGCCGCTTCGATTTCCTTCAGCAAAACCATGCGCGCATTGGGCAGACCCTCGGCGTCGACTGTCGACAAAGCGATCGCATTGGGATCGTTCAACTCGCTTTGTTCCGCCTCGGCCATCCAGCGACGCGCGATCTCGAACGGATCATTACCACCGAATATACCATCTCTGTCACTCATCAGGACAAACCTTTTTTTACCGTTTGGTCACTTTTTTTCGCGGAACACTACCAGAGTCCAGCCTTGAAGACGCGTCCAGAACAACAAAAACAACTTTCGAACCTGAAATCGCAAAGGGCGTCAGGGGACCTTTCCCGCCAAGCCTTGATGCGTCACCTGCAATCCCCTAAAGGATTTACACAAGTTAAGCATGGGCGGGAATACAGCAATGTCAAATACTCTTATGGCCGGAAAGCGCGGTCTGATCATGGGCCTGGCCAATGACAAGTCGATTGCATGGGGCATCGCCAAAGCCTGTGCGGATGCGGGGGCCGAAATGGCCTTTACCTATATGGGCGAGGCGTTTCGCAAGCGTGTGGCCCCCTTGGCCGACAGTATCGGTGTCACCACGCTGATTGATTGCAATGTCTCGGACATGGCCAGCATCGATGCTGCCTTCGCCGAGATCGAGGCGAAATGGGGCAAGCTGGACTTTCTGGTGCATGCCATCGGCTTTTCCGACAAGAACGAATTGCGCGGCCGCTATGTCGATACAAGCCGTGACAATTTCCTGATGACGATGGATGTCAGTTGCTACAGCTTCACCGCCGTGATGCAGCGCGCCGAGAAGCTGATGGGCGATGGTGCAAGCGCCCTGACGCTGACCTATTACGGGGCCGAGCAGGTCATGCCGCATTACAATGTGATGGGCGTCGCCAAGGCCGCACTTGAGGCTTCGGTCAAATATATGGCCGAGGATCTGGGCAAGGACGGTATTCGCGTCAACGCGATCAGCGCCGGCCCGATCAAGACACTTGCCGCCAGCGGGATTGGCGATTTCCGCTATATTCTGAAATGGAACGAGCTGAACTCGCCCCTGCGCCGCAATGTGACGATCGAGGATGTGGGCAAATCCGCGCTCTATCTGCTGTCCGAACTAGGATCGGGTGTGACGGGCGAGACCTTGCATGTCGATGCCGGGTACCATGTCGTCGGCATGAAAGCGGTCGATGCGCCTGACATTGATGCCGTCAAAAACCGCAACGACTGAGCCTGAAACGCCGCAAAGGATGCTGCCATGACCGACCGCCTGCCCCATGAAAAAGGCTTTCACATCAGTTGGGACCAGATCCACCGCGACAGCCGCGCCCTTGCGTGGCGGTTACAGGGATACGGACCCGACAACGGTGCATGGCGTGCGGTCGTGGCGATTACGCGCGGCGGCATGGCGCCTGCGATGATCGTCAGCCGCGAACTGGATATTCGCGTTGTGGATACAATCTCGATCAAGTCCTATGACCATCAAGCCCAGTCCGAGGCACGCGTGCTGAAGGCACCCGATCCCGAACTGATGGGTGACGGCACCGGCATTCTGATCGTGGATGATCTGGTCGATAGCGGCAAAACCCTGGAAGTGGTGCGGCGCATGTACCCGCAAGCGCATTTCGCCACCGTCTATGCCAAACCCAAGGGCCGCCCACAGGTCGATACCTTCATCACAGAGGTCAGTCAGGACACGTGGATTTTCTTCCCTTGGGACATGGCGCTGCAATATGTCGAACCCTACCGCGGCAAGGACTAGCGCGCGTTTTCGCCCGCGCTCCCTGCGTCTTCTTGCCATAAATATCCATCTGCGCCGGCGCTTCGCGTGCCACGCCTGAATGAGGCTGCCATGACCGTGACCCGCACCGCTTCGACTTTCGCGCCTCCGGTGATGGAGGCGCGGCGCTGGCTGGACGGGGTGCAGTTTCCGCCCGAACGCCCACTGATCAATGTCAGTCAGGCCGCTCCTGTCGAACTGCCCCCCATGGCGATGCGCGAGGCGATTGCCGAGGCAGCGCTCCATACCGCGCAGGCGCATCTTTATGGCCCCGTTCTGGGCAATGATGATCTGCGGATCGAAGTCGCGGCCCGCACAGCGCGTCTTTACGGTGGAAACGTGTCGCGCAATCAGGTCGCCATCACCTCGGGCTGCAATCAGGCGTTCAACGCTGCAACCATGGCCCTAACCGCCGAAGGGGATGAGGTTATCCTGCCAACCCCTTGGTATTTCAATCACAAAATGTGGCTGGATATGTCCGGCGTGCGGGCTGTGCCCTTGCCAACCGGCGCGGATATGCTTCCCGATCCGGACAAGGCCGCGGCCCTGATCACCCCGCGCACCCGTGCGATCACGCTGGTCAGCCCGAACAATCCCGCAGGCGTGGAATATCCCGTGGCCCTGATCCGCGCCTTTGCCGATCTGGCACGCCAGCACGGGATCGCCCTGATCGTGGACGAGACCTATCGCGATTTCCACTCTGTTAGCGGTCCCGCGCATGATCTGTTCACCGATTCCGGATGGGATGACACGCTGATCCAGCTTTATTCCTTCTCCAAGGCCTACCGTCTGACCGGCCACCGTGTCGGCGCGATGCTGGCCAGCCCTGCCCTTCTGGCGCAGGTCGAGAAGTTTCTGGATACGGTCACGATCTGCCCGAACCAGTTGGGCCAGATGGCCGCACTTTGGGGGATGCAAAATCTGGATCAGTGGCTGGCAGGTGAGCGGGACGAGATCCTTGCCCGTCGCGCCGCAATCGAGGCCGCATTTCCGCAACTGGCCGCCAAGGGTTGGAAGTTGCGCGGCGTAGGGGCCTATTTCGCTTATATGGCGCATCCTTTCGACCTACCCTCGGATCGTCTGGCGCAGCATTTGGTCAGCGCTGCGGGCATTCTGGCGCTGCCCGGTACAATGTTCGTGCCCGAGGGCGATCCGACCGGCGCGCGCCATTTGCGGATCGCCTTTGCCAATGTGGACACGCAGGGAATCGACACGCTGTTTCGCAGGTTGGCCGGTCTGACAATCTGACGGTCAGGCGAAGGGGCGCGATCCAGCCTTGCCCCGCGCCTGTGCAACGCGTAGACATCTGCGACACGTAAAAACACCCGAAAAACGAGGGGCAACATGGCACGCGGCAGCATCACGAAAACTCTGGTCTGGATACTTCTGGCCCTGCTCATCGTCGGTCTGGCCGGCTTTGGCGCGACCAATCTGTCCGGCGCTGCGCGCTCAATCGGCTCTGTCGGTGATCAAGAGATTGATATCGACGAATATGCCCGCGGCCTGCAGGAAGAAATCCGCGCGATCGAGGCCCAGACCCGCGAGCCACTGCCTTTTTCCGACGCGTTGGCCATCGGCCTTGACCGCGCGGTTCTCTCGCGCCTTGTGACCGCCGCGGCACTGGATAACGAGGCGGCTCGCCTTGGCCTGTCGGTCGGGGACGAGGTTGTGGCCGACCAGATCCTGCAAATTTCGGCCTTCCAGTCGATCAATGGCAGTTTCGACCGCGAGGCTTACCGTTTCGCGCTGCAACAGGCCGGTCTGAGCGAGACGCGTTTCGAAACCCAGTTGCGCCGCGAGACCGCGCGCAGCCTGTTGCAAGGTGCGATGGTCGATAGTGCCGTGATGCCGCAGACCTATGCCGATACCCTCATGGCTTTCGCAGGAGAGCGACGCAGTTTTTCATGGGCAGCGCTGGACGCTTCGATGCTGGAGGCTCCGGTCAGCCAGCCTGACGAGGCGCAACTGACCGCTTGGTACGAGGCCAATCCCGAGGCATTTACCACACCTGCGGCCAAGCGCATCACCGTGGCAGCCCTGACACCTGACATGATCCTCGACACGATCACCGTCGATGAAGAAGCCCTGCGCGCGGAATACGAGGCGCGGCGCGACGAATATGACACGCCCGAGCGCCGTCTGGTCGAGCGTCTTGCGTTTTCGGGTGACGCCGCTGCCGAGGCCGCCATTGCCGCATTGGCGGCAGGGGAGACCGATTTTGAAACGCTGGTCGCGGATCGCGGGCTGTCGCTGGCCGATGTGGATCTGGGCGATGTCTCGCAGAGCGATCTGGGCAGTGCCGGTGCCGATATTTTCGCAGCCGAGGTCGGCACGGTTGTCGGCCCCTATCCCAGCACGTTGGGGCCAGCGATTTTTCGCATCAACGGCGTACTCAATGCTCAAAGCATCAGTTTTGAAGAGGTGCGCGACGATCTGGCCGCCGAACTGGCCCCCGACCGCGCGCGCCGCGTGATCGAGGCGCAGGCCGGTGGTATCGACGACATGCTGGCGGGCGGGGCCACGCTGGAAGAACTGGTCGCCGATACCGAGATGGAGTTGCAGCAGATCACATGGTCGCCCGAAGTGGACTCAGGTATCGCGGCCTACCCTGCGTTCCGTAGCGCTGCGCAGGCTTTGCAGGTGGATGACTATCCTGCCCTGACAGAACTGGATGATGGCGGGATCTTTGCCATGCGTCTGGAAGAAGACTTGCCGCCGCGTCTGCAAACTCTGGACGAGGTGCGCGAGCAGGCCATAGCCGGATGGCGTGCGGCGCAGACCGTGACCGAGTTGCGCGCGATGGCGGACAGGCTGGTGGAAGAATATGCCAGCACGGGTGATCTGGCAGCACTGGGGCTTGCAGTGATCGCAGAAAACGGCCTGACCCGCGACGAGTTCATTCCCGGTACTGCCCCCGGTTTTCTGGAGCGTGTGTTTGCGATGGAACCCGGTGATCTGGCCGTGATCAACGGGCCGGACGAGGGCGCAGGCCCGACCGTTCTGATCGTGCGGCTGGACGAAATCCTGCCGACGGATGAAGACAATCCCAATGTGGCTGCCCTGCGTGAACGTCTGGACGCCAGTGCAAGAGCCGGTCTGGCACAAGATCTGTTTCAGGCTTATGTCGGCCAGTTGCAAACGCAGGCCGGTGTCCGGCTGGACCAGCCCGCAATCAATGCGGTGCATAGCAACTTCCAGTAAGGACGCCTGCCGTGGAACTGACCCCCGATTTCGACAGCTTCGCCCGCGCCTACGAGGCGGGACAGAATCAGGTCGTCTATGCGCGTCTGGCGGCTGACCTCGACACGCCCGTGTCGTTGATGCTCAAGCTGTCAGGCGCGGCCAAGGATGCCTTCATGCTGGAATCGGTCACCGGTGGCGAGGTGCGGGGGCGCTACTCGATCATCGGGATGAAACCCGATCTGGTCTGGCAGTGCCACGGGGCCAGCAGCCGCCTGAACCGGCGCGTCCGCTTCGATCCCGATGCGTTCGAGACCCAGACAGGCGATCCGTTGGACAACCTGCGCGCCCTGATCGCCGAAAGCCGGATCGCGTTGCCGGACGATCTGCCTGCTGCCTCTGCAGGGCTTTTCGGTTATCTGGGCTATGACATGATCCGTCTGGTCGAACATCTGCCCGATGTGAACCCCGACCCGCTGGGCCTGCCCGACGCGCTGATGCTGCGCCCCACGGTCGTGGCGGTGCTGGACGGGGTCAAGGGCGATGTCACGGTGGTCTCGCCCGCATGGGTGAGTGACGGGCAATCGGCGCGCGCGGCCTATGCGCAGGCTGCCGAGCGGGTGATGGACGCTCTGCGCGATCTGGACCGCGCCCTGCCCCAAGCCACCCGCGAGATGGGCGAGGCGCGCGATGCGGCCCCGCCGCAGTCGAATTTCGCGCATGCGGATTATCTGGCAGCGGTCGAGAAGGCCAAGGATTACATCCGCGCGGGCGATATCTTTCAGGTCGTGCCCTCGCAACGCTGGACGCAGGACTTCCCGCTGCCGCCCTTCACGCTCTACCGGTCGCTGCGGCGCACCAACCCTTCGCCTTTCATGTTCTATTTTAACTTCGGGGGCTTTCAGGTGATCGGGGCCAGCCCCGAAATCCTCGTGCGGGTCTTTGGCCGCGAGGTGACGATCCGCCCGATCGCAGGCACCCGTCCGCGTGGTGCCACACCCGAACAGGACCGCGCCTATGAGGCAGAGTTGCTGGCCGACAAGAAAGAACTGGCAGAGCATCTGATGTTGCTGGATCTGGGCCGCAACGATGTGGGCCGCGTCGCCAAGATCGGCACGGTGCGCCCGACCGAGCAATTCATCATCGAGCGCTACAGCCATGTCATGCATATCGTGTCCAACGTAGTGGGCGAACTGGCCGAGGATCAGGACGCGCTCAGTGCCTTTTTCGCGGGCATGCCCGCGGGCACAGTGTCGGGCGCGCCCAAGGTCCGCGCCATGCAGATCATCGACGAGCTTGAGCCGGAAAAGCGGGGCGTCTATGGCGGCGGTGTCGGCTATTTCAGCGCGGGCGGGGACATGGATATGTGCATCGCGCTGCGCACCGCCATCGTCAAGGATGCCAAGCTCTACATTCAGGCAGGCGGTGGCGTGGTCTATGATAGCGATCCGGAATCGGAATATCAGGAGACCGTGCACAAATCCAACGCGATCCGGCGGGCAGCGGCGGATGCCGCACGGTTTTCGGGCGGCAATAGCTAGGGCGATGTGATGCCACGTCCCTGCCCTTCCTCTTGCCCTGACTACTCATATCCGCGCGCCGCATTCCCTGTCTTTGCGTGTTTTGAAAGCGCCTCAAGATGCCGCGCCTGATCCTGCTGAACAAGCCGTTCGACGTGCTGTCGCAATTCACAGACAAAGGCAGTGCTGACAGCCCGCGCATGACCCTGTCGACCTTTGTCGATATTCCCCGCGTCTATCCCGCAGGACGTCTGGACCGCGATAGCGAGGGGCTGTTACTGCTAACCGATGACGGTCGGTTGCAGGCCCGCATTAGCGATCCCAAACACAAGATGGAAAAGACCTATCTGGCACAGGTCGAGGGCGTGCCGGACGATGCCGCATTGCAGGCGCTGCGGCAGGGTGTCGCCCTCAAGGACGGGATAACGCGGCCTGCATCGGTGCAGCTTGTGCCCGCGCCGGACTGGCTCTGGCCGCGCGATCCGCCAGTGCGCTATCGCAAGACCGTTCCGGACAGTTGGCTGATGCTGACCATATCCGAGGGGCGCAACCGGCAGGTGCGCCGCATGACGGCCCATATCGGCCATCCGACCCTGCGCCTGATCCGCCAGCGGATCGGTGACTGGCAGTTGGGCGATCTGAAGCCCGGTCAATGGCGCGACGCGCCTTTGCCCTGAGAGATCACTCAACCCCGCCCAGCACCGCTGAAACAGGGGCCAGCGCCACGCGTTGCGCGCGGTCCTGCAACCCCCAAAGCATGAGCGCCGAGATCGTGTCGGGCCGCAACCGGCCCAGCATGATCACACCGTCGCCATCGCCCACGACCGGCAGACCGTTGGCCTGCTGACCGGCCTTGAACGCGCCCTGATCAAGAAAACGCCGGATCGCCGAGGCGTCCTGTCCGGCCCCGTCAAAATCGCGGAACACGGTGGCCGATGGCACGCCATCCTTGGCGGCCAGCTTCTGCGCCGTATTCAACCCGTTGGGCAACATCACCAAGCCATAGCCGCGTTGGCCCAGAATAGCGGCGATCTGGCCCGATACTGCCGCCGTATCCTGAAATCCGGTCGCGTCGCCCTCCATCACCGCCACGGCATCCGGCACCGCGTCCAGCGAGACCTCTATAGCGATCTCGGCATCTTGCGGGGTCGAGCCGGGGGCCATGTCGACCAGCGCCATGACCTCGAATCCGGCGGCACGGTAAAGGGCCGAGGCTTCGGGCGCATCGGGGCGCGCCGCGTCGATGGCGAAGGTTAGCGGATAAGGAAAACCTTTCAGGGCTTCGACATCGACCACGCTGTCGCCGCGATCTATCAGGACAATCGCCAGCTTGGGCCGGTCCTCGCTGTCGTCAAAAGGTAGCGCGTTGCGGCGCAGGGGAACGGCGCTTCTGCTGGCGGATGGGGACATCACTGTCTCTCCGGTCGGCGCAGGTCTGTCCACCAGCGATGTGGCAGGCCGACCGATCGAGGGGCGCACGACAGGTTCCAGATCGGGCACCGCTTGCGTTGCTTGGGGTGCCCGTGGTCCGTCCTGATCCGGCACCACAGCAGGCGGCGCCGGTTCGATCATCGGCAGCGGCTGGCGTCGTGGTGCGGGTTGCTGTGCAGGCAAAGGTGACGCTGCGGCCAGACCGTTCACATCCTCCTGACGCGGGCTGGTGTCCGAGAAGGGCCGGCGCGGTTCATCCTGCCCCTGATTGTCGGCGCCGGCGGTATCATCGGCCAAGGGTTGCGCCGGTCCGGTCGAGACTGTCGGGATCGTGGGGACTGCTGTCATGTCGCGCGCGGCGGGGCTTTGCGGCTCGGAGGGCGCCGCGTTGCGCGACGGGGTCTGTTCGGTAGCGGTGGCGATCTCAGGCGCATCACCGGCTTCCGGCGGGGGGGCCATGGTATCCGTGCCCTGTTCTGTCTGCGGTGCGGCGGCAGGCGTCCGGTCGGTCGATGGCAGCGCAGAGATTGCGGGCGCGCCATCGCCCTCAAGCGCGGGGGCCGGTGCCGATTGCGGGGCTGTGTCGGGGCTTGGCAAAGCGGCTTGCCGGTCCTCGCGCGCGGCGTTGAAGCCGCTGCCTGCGGGCACATCCACATCGGCTGTTGCAGGTGGAACATCGGCATCGGGCGATGTGGTGGTCGTTTCAGTCGTTTGCGGCACTGTGTCCGGTGCGGACTCTGCAGGCGATGGCGCCACAGGTGCTGCGGCTTGACCCGTCGCGGGGGCGGATTGCGGTTGCGGCATCCTGTCCTGTGGTGGGCCTGCCAGAATCGACAGGGCGGACAGGCCGATCACCGACACGGCTGTCCCCATCAATATTCCGCGAAAAGCACCTGTTGCCATCGTACCGCCCTTTCCTTGCCTGCGGCCTCGTGCCGGGCCATCCTTTGGCTGTTCCGGTCGCAGGCATGGCCTATGCGCTTTCGCATATGGCCCTGACCTGCCCCCTGTCAGCCCCTGTTTTGCGCCGCTTTCCGGGTTGCGCCCCTTGACGCTCCGGCGCAAGCCTGAACAAGTATACCGCGACCATGGTGCGGGTCTCCAGCCCCCAAACGGAAAAGATAGGCCAGATGCTGCTGCTCATCGATAACTACGACAGTTTCACCTACAATCTGGTGCATTATCTAGGCGATCTTGGCGCGGATATCACAGTGCGCCGCAATGACGCGCTGGATGTGCAAACCGCGATGGCCATGAACCCCGCAGGGATCATCCTGTCGCCCGGCCCCTGCGATCCGGATCAGGCGGGAATCTGTCTGGCGCTGACTGCGGCAGCCGCAGAGACCAAGACCCCCCTACTGGGCGTCTGTCTGGGCCATCAGACCATCGGTCAGGCCTTTGGCGGCAAAGTCGTGCGATGCCACGAAATCGTGCATGGGAAGATGGGGGCGATGCATCACGCCGGACAGGGTCTTTTTGCCGGACTGCCCAGCCCCTTTGACGCCACGCGCTACCACTCGCTGGTGGTCGAACGCGACAGCCTGCCCGATTGCCTGGACGTGACGGCATGGCTCGAAGACGGCACCATCATGGGGTTGCAGCATCGCGATCTGCCGATCCATGGCGTGCAGTTCCACCCCGAATCCATCGCCTCGCAGCACGGTCATGCCCTGTTGCAGAATTTCCTGAATGTGATGAAGGTTCCGGCATGAGCGACGCGCTGAAGCCGCTGATCGGCCTTGCTGCCGAGCGCGCCCTGACCCGTAGCGAGGCGGAAACCGCCTTTGGCATCCTTTTCGCGGGCGAGGCGACACCCAGCCAGATCGGCGGTCTGTTGATGGCGCTGCGGACGCGTGGTGAAACCGTTGCCGAATATGCCGCTGCCGCTGCTGTGATGCGCAGTAAATGCCATGCGGTGCGCGCGCCTGCGGGGGCAATGGATATTGTCGGCACCGGCGGCGACGGGATGGGAACGCTGAACATCTCGACCGCGACTGCCTTTGTTGTGGCGGGGGCAGGTGTGCCTGTGGCCAAACATGGTAACCGCAATCTGAGTTCCAAATCAGGCGCTGCAGATGCGCTGACGCAGCTTGGAATTCAGGTGATGATCGGGCCACAAGTCGTTGAAAAGGCAATTGATACTTGCGGGATCGCTTTCATGATGGCCCCGATGCACCATCCAGCCATGGCCCATGTCGGCCCAACGCGCACTGAATTGGGAACGCGGACGATCTTCAATATCCTTGGCCCGCTGACCAACCCTGCGGGCGTCAAACGCCAGTTGACCGGCGCTTACCGGCGCGACCTGATCCGGCCCATGGCCGAGGTGCTGGGACAGCTTGGATCGGAACGCGCATGGTTGGTGCATGGCGCGGATGGCACCGACGAGATGACCATTACCGGCATCACATGGGTGGCCGCGCTGGAAGAGGATGGCACGATCCGCGAGACCGAGTTGCATCCCGAGGATTTCGGCCTGCCCGTCCATCCGTTCGAGGAAATACTGGGCGGCACGCCGCAAGAGAACGCAGTTGCCCTGCGCGCCCTGCTGGACGGGGCAAAAAACGCCTATCGCGACGCGGTTTTGCTGAACTCTGCCGCAGCTCTGGTGGTCGCAGGGCTGGCCAGTGACCTGCGCGAGGGTGTAGACCGCGCCCGCGAGAGTATCGACAGCGGTGCTGCTGGGCAAAAGCTGGCGGCTCTGGCCAAACTCACATCGGAGGCATGATGACCGAAACGATTCTGGACCGCATCAAGGCCTACAAGCTGGACGAAGTGGCCTCCGACAAGGCTGCCAAACCATTGGCCGATCTGGAAGACGAGGCCAAAGCCGCCTCGCCCGTGCGCGGGTTTGCCGATGCGCTGCATGCCGCCAGTCGCACCGGATATGGCCTGATCGCCGAGATCAAGAAGGCGAGTCCCTCCAAGGGGTTGATCCGTGCGGATTTCGACCCGCCGGCATTGGCGCAGGCCTATGCCGCGGGGGGCGCGACTTGTCTGTCCGTTCTGACGGATACCCCCAGCTTTCAGGGGGCCAAGGACTATCTGACCGCCGCGCGTGCCGCTTGCGCGTTGCCCGCACTTCGCAAGGATTTCATGTATGATCCCTATCAGGTGGTCGAGGCGCGGGCGCTTGGGGCCGATTGCATCCTGATCATCATGGCCTCGGTCAGCGATGCTCAGGCGCAGGAGTTGGAGGCCGTGGCGCATGACTGGGGCATGGATGCGCTGATCGAGGTGCATGATGCAGCCGAGTTGGAGCGTGCAACCCTGCTGTCCTCGCGCCTGATCGGGATCAACAACCGCAACCTCAATACGTTCGAAACTTCGCTCGATACCACGCGCACCCTGTCCAAACAGGTGCCCGTGGACGGCTTGATGGTTTGCGAAAGCGGGCTGAGCACGCCGCAGGATCTGGCCGATATGGCGATGTATGGCGCGCGCTGTTTCCTGATCGGGGAAAGCCTGATGCGGCAGGACGGTGTCGAACAGGCCACGCGCCAATTGCTGGCCAATCCGCTTAGCCCCGGGGGTATGTGATGGCGGGCAAGACCCTGACCCATTTCGACGCGCAGGGTCAGGCGCATATGGTCGATGTGTCGCAGAAAGACGTGACCGCACGCGTGGCTGTTGCCACAGGCTGGATCAGGATGGCCAGCGAAACATATGAAATCATTGCAGAAGGTCGTGCCAAGAAGGGCGATGTTCTGGGTGTCGCGCGGCTGGCGGGAATCATGGGTGCCAAGAAAACCGCCGATCTGATCCCGCTTTGCCACCCGCTGGCCATCACCAAGGTCACGGTGGATCTGACGCTGGACGCAGCCCTGCCCGGCGTGCGGATCAAGGCCACGGTCAAGACCACAGGCCAGACCGGCGTCGAGATGGAAGCCCTGACAGCCGTGAGCACGGCGGCGCTGACCGTCTATGACATGACCAAAGCCGTGGATAAGGCGATGGAGATCGGCGGCATCCATGTCACGCTGAAAGACGGTGGCAAGTCCGGAAGGTTTGAGGCGGAATGAGTGTTCAAGGTCGATCTCTCGAACTGTTTTTTATTGATGGTCGACCCGACGGAATGCTGACCGCCGAGGTTTTCAACTGGACGGGTCATGTTCTCAGAGTACCACGCACACAGATCATGGAAGGGTTAGCGCGCTCAGAAACGTCCTATACAGGTGTATATGTCCTTATTGGCGAAAACGAAGGTGAGCCTCTGGCCTACATAGGTGAAGCCGAGGACATGAGATCACGCATCAGGGACCACGTAGTTAAAAAGGGATGGTGGGAATACGCTATCCTCATAACGTCAGCATCGAACAATCTTCACAAGGCTCATGTAAAGTATCTGGAATCGCGATTGGTGGAGATTGCCAAGGAAGTCGCAACAATTCCTTTGGAGAATGGAAATACGCCGCCGCGTAGCAGTCTATCGGAAGCAGCAATCTCAAACATGGAAGGGTTTCTTGAGACTCTGATGATGGTTCTTCCAGCAATCCGCGTGGACATGTTCCTCAAGAAAACGCGTAGCCCATCATTGCTAAAGCAAGAACAAGAGGCACCGCTCGACAGAAATGTGTTCGAATTCAACATGCCTCGACAGGGCTTAAAAGCCATTGCCGTATTGGAAGCGGGTGAACTGATTGTCCAAGCAGGCTCTCAGGCAAGGTCTTCCTGGGTTGGAGACCGAAATTCCAACACACACTACTTCAAACTATATGATGAGCTCGTGACTAGTGGAATTTTGGTTCTAAACGAGGATCACCGTATTTTTGCTAGTAACTATGCCTTTTCAAGTCCCTCAGCCGCTGCTGCGATCGTTTCTGGTCGCTCGGCAAATGGTCGAACTAGCTGGGTTTTTAAATCAACAGGTCAAACCTACGCCGAATGGGAAGAAGCACTTGTTGAAGCCTCGCAAGGTCGTGTGGAATGATCACCGTAGACGAGGCTCAGACGCTGTGTTTGGCGCTGGTGGCGCCGCTTCAGGCGCAGCGTGTGCCATTGGCGCAGGCGGCGGGGCGGGTTCTGGCGCAAAGCGTGACAGCGGGACGGGCGCAACCGCCGTTTGCGGCCTCGGCGATGGATGGCTATGCGCTTCGGCAGGATGATTGCAGGCCCGGCGCGGTGTTGCAGGTGATTGGCGAGGCTGCTGCGGGCCACGCTTGGGCGGGGCAGCTTGGCGCGGGTGAGGCGTTGCGCATCTTTACCGGCGCGCCGGTGCCCGCAGGGGCCGACCGGGTGGTCATCCAAGAGGATGTTACCCGGATCGGGGCGCAGATCACCTTGGACGACACGCTGGATCACGGCACGAATATCCGCCCGCAAGGTGCTGATTTTGCAGCGGACTACCATCTTACTGCGCCGCGCATTCTGGGTCCGTCGGAACTGGCGCTTCTGGCCGCGATGAATGCGGGCCATGTCGCGGTAACGCGGAAACCCGAGATTGCGATCATCGCCACGGGGGACGAGTTGGTCATGCCCGGCGAAGACCCGCGCCCCGACCAGATCATCGCCTCGAACCTTTTTGCCCTGAAAGCCATGATCGAGGATGCCGGCGGCTTTGCCCGTATCCTGCCGATTGCACGGGATACCGAAGCCTCGCTGACAACGGTCTACGAGTTGGCGATGGGGGCCGATCTGATCGTGACCATCGGCGGCGCATCGGTCGGTGACCATGATCTGGTCGCGCAGGTGGCCGCGCGTTTCGGGCTGCGCCAAAGCTTCTACAAGATTGCCATGCGTCCCGGCAAACCCCTGATCGCGGGGGCTTTCGGGGATGGCACACCCTATCTTGGCCTGCCCGGAAATCCGGTATCGGCGATTGTCTGCGGCCATCTCTTCCTGTTGCCGATGCTGCGGTCCATGTTGGGACTGACAGATGTCCTGCCCCCGCTTCTGCACGCCGCGCTGCAGGCACCGGTCGCGGCCAATGGTCCGCGCGCGCATTACATGCGCGGCCATGTCAGCGAGGGCACACAGGGGCGCGAGGTTCTGGCCTTTGACCGTCAGGACAGCTCGCTTCTGACGGTGTTGTCCGAGGCCAATGCCCTTGTGCTGCGTCCGGCCCATGACGGCCCGCGCGACGCGGGCGAGGTTGTTCCGGTTCTGCCCCTGTCCTGCTGATGCTGGATTAACCGCTGTTCAGCACGGGTGTTGACACAAAACGGGAACAATGGCAGAACAAACGGGAATTTACCTGTTTCGCGCGCTCTGGCCAGATGCCTCTGATCGCGCCCGCTCCAAGGGGACCGACCCGATGCTGACCAAGAAGCAACTTGATCTGCTGGATTTTATCCAGACACGCACACAGCGCGACGGTGTGCCGCCATCCTTTGACGAAATGAAGGAAGCGCTTGATCTGCGCTCGAAATCGGGGATTCACCGGCTGATCACCGCTTTGGAGGAGCGCGGCTTTATCCGCCGGTTGGCTCATCGCGCCAGGGCGCTGGAAATCGTGAAGTTGCCCGATGCGCTGGCTGAAAAGCACGGGCTCAAGGCAGGTGCCGCACAAGGCAGCTTTGCGCCTCGCGTGATTGACGGGGACCGCCCCGACAACCCGCCGCCTTCGCGCGCCTTGCCCGTCCAAACGATCGAAGCGTTGGAACTGCCGGTGATGGGGCGCATTGCCGCCGGTGTCCCGATCGAGGCGATCAGTCAGATCTCGCATTCCGTGACTGTGCCGAGTTCGATGATCAGCGGTCGGGGCGAGCATTACGCGCTGGAAGTCCGCGGCGATTCGATGATCGAGGCGGGGATCAATGACGGTGATGTTGTCGTGATCCGTGAAACCTCGGTCGCTGATAATGGCGATATCGTTGTGGCCTTGGTCGAGGATCAGGAAGCGACGCTGAAGCGATTCATGCGACGCGGCAGCGCGATCGCTTTGGAAGCGGCGAATCCGGCTTATGAAACCCGTGTCTATGCCGATCATCAGGTCAAGGTGCAGGGCCGTCTGGTGGGGCTGATCCGTACCTATTGACGCGCGCGCCTGTCCCGCGGCGCGACACGGCGGTTCCACAAGCGCGCGCCCGTCAGATCGCTTGACGTGACTACTGCAAGATTACCGTCCCGCAGATAAAGCGCGACTGCCCCGCTGGAGCGTAGCGTTACCGCATCAAAGACGCGGCAAGGCAGGCCCTTGGGGGCAGTGCTGTTCATCACAAGCCAGTCCTTTCGCGTGCAAGCGGCCTGCGCCGCGGCAGTCTTGCCGCGCAGGTGGATCACCCGTCCGCCATCCGGCAGAACCATCGGTGCGCGCCACAAACCCGCAGCGCTTTCCTGTGACATGTCATTGCCATCATGATCCAGCCAGTTGCGGGCGGTAAAACCCGCCCCGCGCGACTGGCTGAGCGCGCGGCCCTGCGGTGTCATCACACCAACCAGACCGCCATCGCCCGCAATCAGTACAAAAGGGCGTTCGGTCTGGCTCCAAAGGCCAAGCGCCAGCAGCAGGGGAACTGCCCCCGCCCAACGCAAGCGCCCCTGCCATAGCATGATCCACAATGCCGCCAGTGCCATCATTGGCAGCACGACAGCAGGCGGCGTCGCAATTGACCCGCGCGCACCATCCAGGGTCGATACCACATGCGCGACATGCAATATCCAGCCCAGCCCCTGTCCCATGGCCCAAAGTGGCCACCCCTCCAGTCCGAAGGGCAGCAGACAGGTTGCCAGCACCGCCGCAGGCATGACCAGCGCGCCCATAAAGGGCACGCTCAGCAAATTGGCGAACAGCCCGTAATGGGCAAACTGGTTGAAATGTGCCGCCCCAAAGGGGGCGGTGGCCAGCCCTGCCACAGCCGAGGACACGAAAACCGCCGCGATGGCGCGCGCCCAACGGGGCAAGCGCGGCAGATCCGCATCACGCAGCCAGCCGAACACGGCCACCAGTGCGGTGGTCGCGGCAAAGGACATCTGGAACCCAGGCCCCATCAGCGCCTCGGGCTGCAGAACGAGAATGATCAAGGCGGCCACAGCCACGGCACGCAATGTCAGGGCGCGGCGGTCCAATATCACCGCCAGCAGCACTACGGCGACCATGACAAAGGCCCTCTCGGTCGCGACATTGCCGCCCGACAAACCCAGATAGCCCGCCGCCACAAGCAGCGCCAAAGCTGCCGACAGCTTTTTCGCAGGCACCCGTAGCCCGACCACCGGCACAGCGGCAAAGGCCAGACGGAACAGTCCGAAGACAAAGCCGCTGAGCAGTCCCATATGCAGCCCCGAAATCGCCAGCAGATGCGCCAGATTGGACACCCGCAGCGCCTCAAGCGTGTCCTGCCCGATGCCGGACCGGTCACCGGTCATCACAGCCGCTGCAAAGGCCCCCACCTCGCCGGGCAAGGCTGTCTGGACACGGGCCGACAACCACATGCGCGCGGCAAAGACGGGTAGCTCGCCTTTGGGTGGCGTCAGGAGCAGAACCGGCGTGCGGGTATATCCCACAGCGCCCAGCCCCAGAAACCACGCATGACGACGAAAATCGAAGCCCCCCGGCTCGACAGGGCCATTGGACACGGACAGATGCCCTGTCAGAACCACGATCTGCCCAGGCTTCGGCACAAGATAGGACTGGTCCCCGTGCAGGGACAGACGCACGCGGGCAGGCGTGTCGTCGGGCGCGACCCGTTCCAACACGACATTGTCCAGCACCAGACGCAGCGCATCCGCGGCCGAGCGGTCGATGCCGACGATCCGGCCCTCCACCGGCCCGTAGTAGCGGTATCCGATCTGGGGTGCAGCGACCAGATGGGTCCGCACTCCCGCCAGACAGATACCCAAGGCAAACAGCGCCACAGCCCAACACAGCGGCGCGGCAACAGGTCCGGCGCGGCGCGCCACTACCACGGCGATCACCATCCCCCCTATCAGGGCAAGGTAGTGCCGGATTTCAGGCTCCCACCGCAAGGCGAAATACACGCCGATACCGGCGGCCAGAACGACCGGCGCCCATACGAACAGATGCCCGCGCTGGGCCAGGAACACCTGCTCGATCCGGGCTGTGATCTGCAACTCTTGCCCCCTGCCCAATGCATCGCTAGACATGCGACAAGGCTATGCCAGCCATGATTACCGAAAGGTTAAGACCGCCTATGTCCTCCCCCGTTGTCACCCGTTTTGCGCCCTCTCCCACTGGCTATCTGCATATCGGCGGGGCGCGCACGGCGCTGTTCAACTGGCTTTTTGCAAGGGCGCAGGGCGGCAAATTCCTGCTGCGGATCGAGGATACGGACCGCGAACGCTCGACCCCTGAAGCAACAGCCGCGATCCTCAAGGGTCTTGACTGGCTGGGACTGGACCATGACGGCGAGGCGATCAGTCAGTTTGCGCGTGCGTCGCGTCATGCCGATGTCGCGCGCCAGCTTCTGCACCAGGGGCGCGCCTACAAGTGTTTTGCGACGCAAGACGAGATCGAAACCTTTCGCGAGGCGGCCCGCGCCGAAGGCCGGTCGACGCTCTACCGCAGCCCCTGGCGAGACGCTGATCCGTCAACACATCCCGACCTGCCTTACGTGATCCGTATCAAAGCCCCGCAGGAAGGCGAAACCGTGATCGTGGATCAGGTGCAAGGTAATGTGACCATCCGCAATGACCAGTTGGACGATATGGTGCTGCTGCGTGGCGACGGCACGCCTGTCTACATGCTGGCGGTTGTCGTGGATGATCACGACATGGGCGTGACCCATGTGATCCGTGGCGACGACCACCTCAACAATGCGGCGCGGCAGATGATGATCTATCACGCGATGGGCTGGAGCGTGCCTGTCTGGGCGCATATCCCGTTGATCCACGGGCCCGATGGCAAGAAGCTGTCCAAGCGCCATGGCGCGCTGGGTGTCGAGGAATATCAGGCGATGGGCTATCCTGCGGCGGGCATGCGGAACTATCTGACGCGTCTGGGCTGGAGCCATGGCGATGACGAGTTCTTCAACGACGCGCAGGCGCTCGCATGGTTCAATCTGGAAGGAATCGGCAAATCGCCCGCGCGCCTTGATTTCAAGAAACTCGAAAACATCTGCGGCCAGCATATTGCTGCCACGCCAGATGCCGCGCTGCTGCATGAGCTTATGGATTTCCTCGCAGCGACAGGACAGCCCGCTTTGCCCGCGCATAAGAAAGCAATGTTCTTTGCAGCCATGCCACATCTGAAGGAACGCGCCAAAACCTTCTTTGAACTTCTTGATAAGGCTGCATTTATTACAGCAGATCGCCCGATCCAACCCGAGGCGAAAGCCGCAGAGCAACTCAACGATGTATCCCGTGGTATACTGATAGAATTGACGCCGCATCTGCAAAATGCTAGCTGGACGCGGGACGATCTTGAACACGTCCTGAACGAATTCGCACAGATGCAGGGAATGACATTCGGCAAGCTGGCAGGCCCCATGCGGGCTGCCATCGCGGGGCGCAGCGCCACACCGAGTGTATTCGACATGTTGCTGGTGCTCGGGCGCGAGGAAAGCCTTGCGCGCCTGTCGGATGCCGCAGCCTGAGATGGGTTAACTCCTTCTTCAGGCGGATATAATAGTATGGCGCACCCGATCTGCGGGAACCGCCGGTGAGGAAGGGACGAAAATGACGGATACCAGCAAAACAGCGACGCTGAGCTTTGACGGTCAAAGCTTTGAACTGCCGATGTTCACACCGACGGCAGGCCCCGAAGTGATCGACATCCGCAAGCTTTACGGTCAGGCGGGCGTATTCACCTATGATCCGGGCTTTACCTCGACTGCAAGCTGCGACAGCACCATTACCTATATCGACGGGGATGAGGGTATTCTGCTGCATCGCGGCTATCCGATCGACCAGTTGGCGTCGAAATCGCATTTCCTCGAAGTGTGCTATCTGCTGCTTTACGGTGAACTGCCCTCCTCTGCCCAGCTTGAGGATTTCGAGACACGTGTGACACGTCACACGATGATCCACGAACAGATGCACAACTTCTTCCGTGGCTTCCGCCGTGACGCGCATCCGATGGCCACAATGGTCGGTGTGGTCGGTGCGATGTCGGCGTTCTATCACGACAGCTTGGATGTGAATGATCCCTGGCAGCGCGAGGTGGCCTCGATCCGCCTGATCGCCAAGATGCCGACCATTGCGGCGATGGCCTACAAATATTCCATCGGCCAGCCTTTCGTCTATCCGCGCAACGATCTGGATTACGCGGCGAACTTTCTCCACATGTGCTTCTCGGTTCCGGCCGAAACCTACCATGTGAACCCGATCGTCGCCCGCGCCATGGACCGTATCCTGACGCTGCACGCAGATCACGAGCAGAACGCCTCGACCTCGACCGTGCGTCTGGCGTCGTCTTCGGGCGCGAACCCCTTTGCCTGCATCGCCGCCGGTATTGCCTGCCTCTGGGGTCCGGCGCATGGAGGCGCGAACCAGGCTTGCCTGGAAATGCTGCGCGAGATTGGCACGGTGGACCGCATCCCAGAATTCATCGAGCGCGCCAAGGACAAGAACGATCCGTTCCGCCTGATGGGATTCGGTCACCGCGTCTACAAAAACACAGATCCGCGCGCCAAGGTGCTGAAACAGTCGGCGGACGAAGTTCTGGAACTGCTAGGCGTGCAGGACAACCCGCTGCTGCAGGTTGCCAAGGAGTTGGAACACGTCGCGCTGAACGATCCCTATTTCATCGAGAAAAAGCTGTTCCCGAACGTGGATTTCTATTCGGGCATCATTCTCGAGGCGATCGGCTTCCCGACTTCGATGTTCACGCCTGTCTTCGCCCTGTCGCGCACCGTCGGCTGGGTGAGCCAGTGGAAAGAGATGATCGCCGATCCGCAGATGAAGATCGGTCGTCCGCGTCAGCTTTACCGCGGCGAGACCGAGCGCAACTATGTCGATATCGAAAACCGCTGAGCGGATAGAGACAAAAAAACGGCGCCTTTCGAGGCGCCGTTTCTGTTTCAACCAGGGTTTTGGTGGCCATTCCGGAACGCTCACGCAGACTGCCGAAAGGTCAACACCACGGAAGGACTGACCATGCGGACATGGATCATCGTCGCCGCGCTACTGGCCATGTCAGGATGTGGCGTGCCTTTCGTGCCCCTGATCTGACAGGGTCAAACCCTGCCGAAGACGTCCGCAAGGACGGATGAGGGGCGTTACCGCCCCTCGAAACTGGCAGGGCGTTTTTCCAGAAAGGCCAGCACGCCCTCCTTGAAGTCGCGTGTCTTGCCGCAGGTGCCCTGAAACCGGCCTTCCAGTGCAAGCTGTTCCTCAAGATTGTTGTCCCAACTGCCACGGATCGCCTGTTTGACATGGGCATAGGCCACCGTCGGACCTTTGGCCAATTGCGCAGCCCGCGCGCGCCATGTGGCGTCAAAGGCGTCATCCGCCACAGCTTCCCAGATCAGGCCCCAGTCATCGGCCTGCTGCGCGCTGATCTTGTCGGCAAAAAGTGCGGCCCCCATCGCTTTCGCCGTGCCCATCTGCCGCGTCATCCAATAGGTGCCGCCAGCATCGGGCATCAGGCCGATCCGCGTGAATGCCTGCAGGAAATAGGCGCTCTGCGTCGCGATCACGACATCGGCGGCCAGCGCCAGATTAGCCCCTGCCCCTGCCGCAGCACCGTTTACGGCACTGATCGTGGGGATCGGGCAGTCATAGATCGCCTTGAGCATCGGCAGATATTCGTCGCGCAGCGTGCGTTCCATATCCAGATTGGCCGCATTGGCACGGTCGCTCAGATCCTGCCCCGAACAGAATGCGCGGCCAGATCCGGTGATGACCAGCACGCGTGCGGTCTTGCCGGCTTCGCGCGCGGCATCCGCAATCTCGGCCCGCATCTGTGTGTTCAGCGCGTTCATCTTATCCGCGCGATCCAGGGTCAGCACCGCGATATCGTCGGTGATGTCCAGCGCGATGGTCTGATACTCCATAAGTCCGGCCTTTCCTTGTCTCCGCCTCTGGGTGTTACCTTACCGCAGCGGATACCAAGGAAAAGGACAAACCCCGCGTCAGTCTTCGAGAATCTTGCTCAGCCGCGCTTTCTCATCTTCGTTCAGCCGTGCCGCGCCTGTCTCGGGGGCGGTTTCGCGTCCGCGCAGATAGGAAAGGCCGACAGCCAAAGCCAGAAGCAGCATCAAGGGTCCAGCGGCCCAGAGCAACCAGTTTGCCCCGCCCGTCGTGGGCTTCAGCAGCGCATATTCGCCGTATCGGTCAACGATGAACTCGATCACCTCCTGATCGGTGTCGCCTTCCACAAGACGCTCACGTACCAGAATCCGCATATCGCGCGCAAGTTCCGCGTTGGATTCGTCGATGCTTTCATTCCGGCATACCATGCAGCGCAGCCCGCGCGACAATTCGCGGGCCCGGCCTTCCAGAACGGGATTATCCAGAACCTCGTCGGGTTGCACCGCCAGCGCTTGCGGTGCGATCAGGATTGTCACCGGCGCAAGAGCCGTTCCCAGCGCCAGCCAGAGTATCAGGGCAAGGCGTGTCATTCCGCAGGCACTCCGCCCGCCGGCGTGCGCTTGGCGGCACCTGCCGCCACACGGAAACGCCGGTCGCTCAGGCTGAACATGCCCCCCAGCGCCATCAAGATCGAGCCGCCCCAGATCCAGTTGGCCAGCGGCTTGTAATAGGTCCGCACTGCCCAGCCGCCATTGTTCTGCGGGTCGCCGATCACCACATAAACGTCACGCCAGAACCCGATATCAATGGCCGCTTCGGTCGTGGGCATCTGCGCCACAGGATAGAAGCGTTTTTCGGGGTTGAGCGTGGCAATCGCCCGACCATCCTTGGCCAGGTCCACGGTGCCCATGGTCGAGGCGAAATTCGGCCCCTCCACGCGCTGCACATCGGTCAGCGTCAGGGTAAAGCCCGCGATCTCGAATGGCTGGTTGAACTGGACCACGCGGATGTCTTCCTGCTGCCATGCAGTCAGTCCCGACACACCCAGAACAGTAATGCCGAACCCGGCATGGGCAATCGCCTTGCCCCAATCCGCGCGCGGCAGACGGGTCAGGCGGCCGAAACGGCCTGCCAAAGCGCCGCGTCCGGTGCGCGACCAGACATCGACCATTGCGCCAAAGACAAGCCATGTCCCAAGGAACATGCCGATTGGCCCCAAGGCCGAGCGTCCGGTCTGCATCGCGAAGGCCAGTGCGCCAATAGCCAGGGACAGCACCAGTGCCGGCACCAGAGGCCGGAAGCTGCGCGCGATTTCGGCGCGTTTCCAAGGCATCATCGCACCCAGAGGCAGGATTACCCCCAAGACGACCATGAAAGGCGTGAAGGCCATATCGAAGAAGGGCGGCCCGACCGACAGCTTGCGATCAAACAGCATTTCGGCCACCAGCGGCCAGATCGTGCCGACGAAGACCACGAAACAGGACACGGTCAGAATGATGTTATTGAACACCAGCGCGCTTTCGCGGCTGACAAGGCTGAACACACCCTTGGCTTCCATCGCGCCCGCACGGGCGGCAAACAGCATCAGCGCGCCGCCCATGAAAAAGCCGAGGATCATCAGGATGAACACGCCGCGCTCGGGGTCGTTGGCGAAGGCATGCACACTTGTAATCACGCCCGAGCGCACGATGAACGTGCCGATCAACGAGAAGCCGAAGGCGATGATGGCCAGCAAAATCGTCCAGCTTTTCAGGCTTTCGCGCTTTTCCACCACGATGGATGAATGCAACAGGGCGGCGGCAATCAGCCATGGCATGAAACTTGCGTTTTCCACGGGGTCCCAGAACCAGAAACCGCCCCAGCCAAGCTCGTAATAGGCCCACCAGCTGCCAAGGCCGATCCCGATGGTCAGGTTGACCCAAGCCACCAGCGTCCAAGGGCGCACCCAGCGGCCCCATGCGGCATCGACGCGCCCTTCGATCAGGGCAGCCACAGCGAAAGAGAACGCCATGCTGAGGCCGACATAACCCAGATACAGAAACGGCGGATGGAAGGCGAGACCGGGATCTTGCAGCAGCGGGTTCAGATCCTGCCCGTCAAAGGGTGGCACGCTCATGCGCAGGAACGGGTTTGATGTGAAGATCGTGAAGGCAAAAAACGCCACCGCAATGGCCGATTGCACGGCCAGAACACGCGCCCTGAGCGTCGGTGGCAAGTTGCCCCCGAACCATGCGGCCATCGCCCCGAACAGCGTCAGAATCAGCACCCACAGAAGCATGGAACCTTCATGGTTTCCCCAAACGCCGCTGATCTTGTAGATCATCGGCTTGAGAGAATGCGAATTCTGCACCACCAGCGCGACCGAGAAGTCCGAGGAGACGAAGGCATAGGTCAGCGCGCCGAAGGCAAAAGCCGTCAGCATGAATTGCGCGTTGGCAGCAGGTTCTGCCATGGCCATCCATCCCGGCCAGCGCTTGTGCGCGCCGATCATTGGAACCACCGCCTGCACAATGGCGACGATAAAGGCGAGGATAAGGGCGAAATGTCCGAGTTCTACTATCATACCCTTGTTATAGGGCCATCGCAGAGGCGGGCCAAACGGAATCGGCGCACGCGGATGATCACATTGTCGCGGCTTTCCTGCGCGGGTCTACCGCATATCGGGGGTGTCTTGGGGGCGGGAGCCTTGCCCACTACGGCGCCATGCGACAAGGGCTGGATTGTCTGCGCCGCTATCAGCCTCGGACGTGGCGGAATGGTTTTGCGGTCGGTCGGTCTCGGCGGTCTGGCTGGCGTCCTCCAGCGCCCTGAGCGTTCCGAGATTGCTGACCACTTGCGGGACATGGGCCATGCTCTGGGCCACACGGATCTGGAATTCTTGTCCCTTGGCCTGATGGCGCGCGCCGAAATAAAATGACACGATCGCCCCGAGCAGCCACCAGAGCGGTTCAGGCACAAGGGCGATCCCCTGCATCCGGCTGGCGAACCAGACGGGGTCGACCATGGCTGATGTAAAAAGCCCCAATGTTCCCAGTGCCATCAGCGGACGCGGCAAGCGGTTGATTGCATCCACCGCCCTGTCGAACCAGCCGTTGCGGACCTGTGCGAACTCGGCCCCGAATTGCGCCAACGACGCCTGTCGCAGCGCGGCATCACGGATGGCTGATTCTTCGGAGTTGACGCGGAAGACCTCGGCGGTTTCGCGCAGCACGTTGCGCCCGCTCCCGAAGACGGCGCTCAGAATTGTGTCGATCAAAGCCATTGTGCCGTCCTCGCAGAGAATTCTGCAGGATTCAGGTGATAGCGCGGATGGATGAACTCCTCGGCTCGTAGAATCCAGCCGCCTTTTGTTCCATTGCGTGCGCGGGCGAATTTGCGGCTGGCGGGGCGCAGATCGGCAAGCCGCAGATAGTAATTGCGCCGCGCAATCCCGTAGGCATCTGCCAGATGGTCAGGCGCCGCCGCATCTGCCGCGCGCGCGGCCGCAACGGTTTGCGGCCCGATAATCCCGTCTACGGTCACGCTCTGCCCCATCTGGCGCAAAAGACGTTGCAGGATTTTAACCGCGTTTGCACCTGCATTGACATACATGTCGAAAACGCTGGCCTGAATGCGCGGCGGCAACTGGTCCAGGCCGGGACGGTTGTAATAATGCTGCACGAAAATTTCGGCGGCCCGCGCAGGTGTCATGGCCTGGACATCCGCGACACTGGTGATGCCATCATCTGTCAGGTCCAGCTTCAGCCGTTGCAGCGTGCCAAGCGTGACACCGTGTTTTGTCGCCCCGCCCGGATCGGCGGGATCGTTTACAAAGCCACCCTCGCGGGCGACGATTTCCTGTGCGATCTGCTTGACGCTTTTCATCCGCCTCATCCCGATTTATGCGGGATCAGGCTGGATGATGGCCGTTAAAACCGTGACAAGCCCGCGCACGGCGGGCTTGGGCGATCTTTACGAATGTCAGCTATCCGACGGGGTAGCGCCCGGCTCTTTGTAGATACCCTGTTCCTTTAGTGCGTCGATCACTTCGGCGGGCATGTAGGTCTCGTCATGTTTGGCCAGGATTTCGGTTGCCACAAAAACACCGTCTACTAGTCGTCCAGTGCCGACCATGCCTTCGTTTTCCGTGAAGAGATCAGGCAAAACGCCGGTGTAGACGACTGGAATGCTTGCGCCGCCATCCGTCACGCTGAACTTGATCTGTTCGCTTTCGCCGCGCACGATGCTGCCTTCCTCGACCAGCCCACCGATGCGGAACACCTCGTTCGGACCGGGAGGCTCCGCGATGATCTGGCTGGGCGCGCGGAAGAAGTTGATGCCGTCGCGCATGGCATAGCCGATCAATGCGGTCGAGATCAGCAGCGCCACAGCCGCAAGAGCCACAACCTGAATCCGCCGCTTCTTTTTCAAACCACCCATCGCCATCGTCTTCTCCCTTATCCCGCTTTACGGGAAACAGGGGGCCAACATGAGCCCCGTTGTCTCGTCTTCACCTAACATCAGATTGGCGTTTTGCAACGCCTGCCCGCTGCTACCTTTTGTCAGGTTATCCAACGCCGCGATCACGATTGTGCGGCCCTCTCGCCGGTCGGCAACCACCCCGATATGGCAGAAATTCGAGCCGCGGATATGCCGTGTGCTAGGATGCTGGCCAAGGGGCAGCACCTGCAGGAACGGCTCTTGCGCATAGGTGGATTTCAGCACCTCATGGATGCGGGCCGCGTCACCCTTGACATAGACGGTCGCCAAAATCCCGCGATTGGCGGGGATCAGATGGGGTGTGAACTGCACCTGCACCGGACGCCCTGCAACGGCGGAAAACTCCTGATCGAACTCGCCCAGATGCCGGTGTATGCCACCGACAGAATAGGCGTGATAGCCCTCGGACAGCTCGGCATGGAGCAGGTTTTCCTTGAGGCTGCGCCCTGCCCCCGATACTGCGCATTTCAGATCGAGGATGATCTCATCCAGATCAATCACCCCTTCCGCGATCAGCGGACGCAGCGCGTATTGGCCGGTGGCCGCGTTGCAGCCTGTGCCAGCGACCAGACGCGCCGCGCGGATCTCGTTGCGGTAGAATTCGGTCAGGCCATAGACCGCTTCGGCCTGACAATCCAATGCTGCATGGTCATGGCCATACCAGCGCTTGTATTCCGCCGGATCGCGCAGCCGGAAATCTGCCGAAAGATCGACGATTTTCAGGGTCTTGGGAAGATCGCGGATCACCTCCTGCGAGGTGGCGTGCGGCAGCGCGCAAAAGCACAGATCGACGCCCGCGAAGTCAATCTCGTCGATTTTCTGCAGATCGGGCAGATCCAGATGGCGCAGATGCGGAAAAACATCCGCCATGCGCTGCCCCGCCTTGGAATTGGCCCCCAAGGCCGTGATCCGCATATTGGGATGGGTGGCGATCAGGCGCACAAGTTCGGCGCCCGTATAGCCCGAAGCCCCCAGAATCGCGATGGAATGCGGCATATTATCTGTCCTTGCTTGCACCGGCCCATGACACGGCACAGTTTTCAATATTGCCTCGAACTGAAGCGGAAACCTTGACCGGGATCAACCAGCCGACTGAAAACTGATCTGTCGTCGCAAAAACTGCGTCGCGCGGTCCGAGACACGGCGCGGGTTGCCTGTGGTCAGGAAAACTCTGTCCTTGCCCTGCCCCAGCATATCGGGACGGCGCGACAGATAGTCCGCCAGACTTTCGGCCACCAGATTGGCTTGGGAGTAGACCTGCACATCGGGCCCAAGCGCGTCCTGAAAGACCTGCTGCATCAGCGGGTAATGGGTGCACCCCAGAATGGCCGCCTCGGGATGGGGCATCTTGCGTTTGAGCGCGTCGACATGGCTGCGCACCAAGGCTTCGGCAAGGATCATGTCGCCATCCTCGATCGCGTCAACGACGCCTCCACAGGCCTGCGCCTCGACATCGACACCGATGGCGCGGAACGCCAGTTCGCGCTGGAAAGCACGGCTGGCCACGGTTGCAGGCGTGGCGAACAAAGCCACATGTTTCACGGCCACTTCGCGCGGCGGGGAATTGTCACCCCATTGCCGTTCGGTCAGCGCCTCGATCAAGGGCACGAAAACACCCAGAACCCGCTTGCCGGGGGGCACGCCTGCCTCTTGCATACGGCGCAGGGCGGCGGCGCTGGCGGTATTGCAGGCCAAGATCACCAGATCGCAGCCATGCAGCCAGAGATATTCCACCGCTGTCTTGGTCAGTTGGTAAACATCATCGGAATCCCGCACGCCATAAGGGGCATGGGCATTGTCGCCATAATAGACGAAGTCCACATCCGGCAACCGCTTGGCAACCGCATCAAGCACTGTCAGACCGCCAAGCCCGCTGTCAAAAATACCTACTGCCATCGCGCGCCCAATGCAGGGGCGCGAGGAATCACGCCCGGTGTTTCTCTTCGAACTCGAACCCGTAGGCATAGGTGCCGAGGGGTGTCGGAGACAGGTCATAAGTCGCTTTACGCAGGAAATCCATCATTGCTTTGCTATCCCCTGCACACGCCGCGATCTGGTCTGTCGGGATCGGGTTGCCCACGGCGACCCGCACGGGGGTATCGACGCGCTTGGCAAATTCCTTGATCAGCAACCCCATCCGCAACGTGTAATGCAGGTGGCTGGCGATCTGGAACAAACGGCTTGTATGCCCGTCGAAGTAAAGCGGCACAACCGTGGCACCCGATTTCGCCACCATCCTTGCGGTGAAACCACGCCAACCCGGGTCCATCGGTTGCGCAAAGGGCCTTTGCGCCGTGGATACCGTGCCGCCCGGAAAGATGCCGATAGCACCGCCCTGCCCCAGATAGGACAATGCGGTTTTGCGGGTGTCGAGGTTCACTTGCAGCGATTGTTTGGTTTCATCAAAGGCGACGGGCAGCACGACCCGCGCCAGATCGGGGGATTTGCAGAAGACATGATGCGCCAGAATGCGGAAATCGCCGCGCGTTTGCGCAAGGATATGGCCTAGCATCAGCCCGTCCAGAATGCCGTATGGATGATTCGCAATCAGGATCAGCGGACCGGTCCGCGGAATCAGATCAAGAGAACCACGCACCACATCGAGGCTTAGGCCGTAGCGTTCCACCATGACCTGCCAGAAATCGCGCCCCTGCGCGAGGTCATGCTCGTATCCTGCGGCACGGCGGATCAAGTTGATCCGGCCTGTTGCGTTTTCCATCAGACGGATAAGGGCGCGGCCGCTGCGGGTATTGGCCGAATGGGCATAGCTGATATCGCGGGCGATGCTGGTCTGGGTTGTCACGCCTGATCACTCCGGTGTTGCGCTGCGTGGGACACGAAAAGAAGACCACCGGCATGTAACAGTCGCGTAAAAGCAGAACGCCCCCGCCGGCAGGCGGAGGCGTCCAGCGCGATAGGTAGCTGTGCGCCCTATTCGGCTGCTTGCGCCATGCCTTTGCCGCCATCGCGGATCACGGCCAGCAATTCCTCGCGGCGCTTGGCGGCCCTGGCCTCATGCGCCTCTTTCACCGGGCCAAAACCCTTGATCGACAGGGGCAATTCGGCCAACGCGACGACCGCCTCCATCGTGGCTGCGGTTGCTTTGGGCAGGATATTGGCCATGTCGGATTCGTATTGCGCAATCAGGGCGCGCTCCATCTTGCGCTCGGCCGTGTGGCCGAAAATATCCAGCGGCGTGCCGCGCAGCATCTTCAACCCTGCCAGCAGGCGCATCGGTTTGGCCATCCACGGCCCGAACGTCCGCTTTACGGGGCGTCCATCCGGCCCGATTTTCGAGATGATCGGCGGTGCCAGATGGAAGGTCATTCGGAAGTCGCCGTCAAACTGTTCGGCGGCCTTTTCCTGCGAGGTCAGCAGAAGGCGCGCCACCTCGTATTCGTCCTTGTAGGCCAGCAGTTTATGATAGCCCTTGGCGACCGCTTCCTTAAGGCGCGGATCACTGATGCCATCCACCATCTTGCGATAGCGTTTGGCCAGCCCCTTGCCCTGATAGGCCACCAGATGATCGGCGCGGAAGGCGATTCTGTCTTCCAGCGATTTGGGCAATTCAATCACTTTGGGGCGCAGCATCTTTTCCGCCTGATCGGGATGCAGCGCCGCCCAGCGGCCCAGTTCGAAGGCACGCTGGTTCTTTTCAACCGCCGCACCGTTCAGTTTGATCGCCTGCATCAGCGCCTCGTAGCTGAGCGGGACAAGCCCGCGCTGCCACGCCGCGCCGAACAGCATCATGTTCGAGTATATCGAATCCCCCAACGTGACGCGGGCCAATTCGGATGCGTCGAACAGCATCACACGGTCCTGCAAACGCGCCTCCAAGGCCAAGGCCAAGCGGTCGGAAGGCAGGGCGAATTCGGTGTTGCGGGTGAAATCGCCGGTGATGATCTCGTGGCTGTTCACGACAGCCCCGGTGCGGCCCGTGCGGGTCAGACCCAGGGTCTTGGCCCCTGCGGACACCACAAGATCGCCCCCGATCAGGGCATCCGCCTCGCCGGTTGCGACACGCACAGCGCTGATATCATCGGGCTGATTGGCGATGCGGCAATGAATATGCACGGCGCCGCCCTTTTGCGCCAGACCCGCCATTTCCATCATACCGGCCCCCTTGCCGTCGATCTGTGCGGCCTGCGCCAAGACGGCACCGATGGTCACAACGCCGGTCCCGCCGACGCCGGTGATTACCACGTTATAGGTGCCGTCGATCGCAGGCAGTGCGGGTGCAGGCATGTCGGGCAGTTCGACCGAGGCTGTCGCCGCCTTTTTAGGTGTGGCGCCTTCCAGCGTCACAAAAGACGGGCAGAACCCTTTGAGGCAACTGAAATCCTTGTTGCAGCTTGACTGGTCGATCGCGCGTTTGCGGCCCAGTTCGGTTTCGACCGGCACGATGGAAACGCAGTTGGACTGCACCCCGCAATCGCCGCAGCCTTCGCAGACATCGGTATTGATGAAGACGCGCTTGTCCGGATCGGGGAATGTGCCCCGCTTGCGGCGACGGCGCTTTTCAGCGGCACAGGTCTGCACATAAACAATGGCAGATACGCCTTTGATTTTGGAATATTTCTTTTGCACGTCTTCGAAATTGGCGCGCTCGTGTTTTTCCACACCGGCGGGAAAGGTGGACAGGTCCAACCCTTCCTTTTCGTCATAGACCACAGCGACATGGGCGACGCCCATCGCCTTCAACTCGGCCACGATCCGCTGCGAGGTCAAGTCACCTTCGTTGCCCTGACCGCCCGTCATGGCAACCGCATCATTGAACAGGATCTTGTAGGTAATGTTCACGTCCGAGGCCATGGCCGCGCGGATCGCCTGAATGCCGGAATGGTTATAGGTGCCGTCACCAAGGTTCTGGAACACGTGATCGCGGGTCGAGAATTTGGCCTCGCCGATCCAGTTCGCACCCTCGCCCCCCATATGGGTGAAACCTGTGGTTTCGCGGTCCATCCACTGGACCATATAATGACACCCGATTCCCGCATAAGCGCGGCTGCCTTCGGGCACTTTGGTCGAGGAGTTATGCGGACAGCCCGAGCAGAAATAGGGCAGACGCGAGGCTAGTTCCTGCGCGTTGTCATTGCGCCGCGCATCGGCCAGCGCGGATAGCCCTGCCTTGATGCCATCGGTGCTGCGGCCCTCGTCGATCAGGATACCGCCCAGTTTCTCGGCGATCATGATCGGGTCCAGAGCGCCGCGTGTCGGGAACAACTCTTCGCCATGCATCGACCCCGCACCGCCGCCTTTATGCCAGCCCCAGACGCGGCGGCCGTGGCGGTCGTCAAAGATCGCTTCCTTGATCTGCACTTCGATCAGCTTGCGCTTTTCCTCGACCACAACAATCAGATCCAACCCTTCGGCCCAGTCGTGAAAGCCCTTCATGTCCAGCGGGAAGGTCTGGCCGATCTTGTAGGTGGTCAGGCCCAGACGCTCGGCCTCGTCCGCGTCGATATTCAGCAAAGCCAACGCATGGACCAGATCCAGCCAGTTCTTGCCTGCCGCGACAAAGCCGATCTTCGCACCCGGTTTGCCCCAGATGCGTTTATCCATCTTGTTGGCATGGGAAAACGCCTCGGCGGCGAAGCGCTTGTAGTCGATCATACGCGCCTCTTGCGCGTGGGGGGTGTCGACAAGCCGGATATTCAGACCGCCCTCGGGCATCTCGAATTCAGGGATCACAAGGTTCATGCGGTCCGGACGACCGTCGACAACGGCTGTCGCCTCGACCGTGTCTTTCATCGTCTTGAGGCCGACCCAAAGCCCAGAGAAGCGCGACAGCGCATAGCCGTAGACACCGTAATCAAGGATTTCCTGCACACCTGCGGGGCTGACCACGGGCATATAAGCATCGACCATCGCCCATTCGGATTGATGCAGCACGGTCGAGGATTCGCCGGTATGGTCATCGCCCATCGCCATCAGCACGCCGCCATGTTTGGACGAACCAGCCATATTGGCATGGCGCATCACATCGCCCGACCGGTCCACCCCGGGGCCTTTGCCGTACCACAGCCCAAAGACGCCATCGAAACGTCCCTCGCCGCGCAACTCGGCCTGCTGCACGCCCCACAGGGCGGTCGCGGCCAGATCCTCGTTTAGACCTTCCTCGAAGGTGACATCGGAGGCGGCCAGTTGTTTGGCGGCGCGGTTCATCTGCATATCGACCGCACCAAGAGGAGAACCTCGATAACCGGTCACAAAACCCGCCGTATTCAGACCGGCAGCACGGTCCCGCGCTTTCTGGATCAGCATCAGACGGACAAGGGCCTGCGTTCCGTTCAACAAGACCGACGGCTTTTCCAGATCGAACCGGTCGTTGAGCGTGATATCCTGCCTTGTCATCGTGCATCTCCTCATCTGAACGATATAGATCTTAACTATAACCCAACATTAGGTCACAAATTATGACCTACCAAGCTATTTTTTATTTGACCAATAGGATATAGACGATGTGGGCGCTAACAGACAGGCAGGGATTTGCACCTGTTTCACACAGGCGTCACAGGAAGACGGAAAATTGCGATGATGGATTGGGACAAACTTAGAATATTTCATGCCGTCGCCGATGCGGGCAGCCTCACACATGCGGGAGATACATTACATCTGTCGCAATCTGCGGTCAGCAGGCAGATCCGCGCGCTGGAAGAAAGCTTGAACACAACGCTTTTCCACCGCCATGCCCGCGGACTGATTCTGACCGAACAAGGCGAGTTGCTGTTCGATGCGACAAGCGCAATGAGCAAGCGGTTGGAAACCGCCTCGGCGCGCATCCGCGATAGCGAGGAAGAAGTCTTTGGCGAATTGCGCGTCACGACGACAACGGGCTTTGGCAGCCTATGGCTGGCACCGCGCCTGCCTGCGCTTTACAAGAAATATCCCGACATCAAGATTGACCTGATGCTGGAAGAACGGGTGCTGGATTTGCCCATGCGCGAGGCTGATGTAGCCATCCGCATGAAAGAGCCCAGTCAGGCGGACCTGATCCGCAAGCGGCTCATGCATATCCGTATGCGGCTTTACGCCTCTCCTTCTTATCTGGCGCAGAATGCAGCACCCGAACGGATCGAGGATATCGCCGGTCACCGCCTAATCTGCCAGAACCCGCAATCGGCGCAGGTCGGGGCGGGTGCCAATCTGGTGCAGTACCTGATGACGCATGATATCCGCTCGACCCTGACGGTGAACAACTACTTCGGTGTGCTGCAAGCCGTGTTGCATGATCTGGGGATCGGCGTGCTGCCGGATTACCTGACACATGACTTTCCAGAGTTGGTGCGAATCCTGCCTGATATTGAATCGGTAGATGTGCCTGTGTTTCTGGCCTATCCGGAAGAATTGCGGCAGTCAAAACGCGTCGGGGCCTTCCGCGATTTCGTGCAGGAAGAGATCATCAGTTATCGCAAACAGATGAAAGATCAGGAACTTACTTAACAAGACAAGAAAGCTATGCAGAGTGTGCATAGCGGCCTTGCTGTATTGCGACATGTTTTGTCTTGATCGTACATAAACGGATGCCTAATTGGGCAATTGACGGTGATGCTGATTAGGTTCGCATCACCATCATACCTCCCTGTTGGACTTTGGCCGAGCTTAGTGCTCGGCCTTTTTTTTCAAAAAAAGGGGGCCTGCGGGCATTTGCGCGGACAAGATCGGCCCTGGCTCGTTGTTCGCCTAGAGTCGGTGGCGATGTGTCGCCTTCATCAGTCGCACTGCCATCGCAAGGCTGCTGTCATGGGCCTGCAACCACATTGCATCAATCCGCGCCAATGCGGCGGGATCAATCGTCTGTCCTTCTGCCCAGTAGCGGCCAGACGGAATGCGAGCACCCAAGTCCTGCTCAGCTTGCAACGCGGCCCGCACAGCGTTCTCGTCGATGCAGATCGTATGAACATGCGCGGGCCGGTCCACCTTGGCGCGCGGAAAGACCAGCCGGCTTTGATCCACAGACAGGTTCACCACAGCGCAGCCCTGTCTGGCGGCCAGCAACAGGATGCGCGCCGACTTGGCTTCAAGGCTCTGCAGGGTCATGTCGGGGCGTAGCGGGTCGGCAGTGCCGGTGCCATAGAAATGCGTGTTGACCGCCACGGGATAGACCATGTCGCAGCCCATGACAGCCAGAACGCGGGGGCGGTGCCGCCACATCGCCCAATAGGCGGCGGTAAAGGCCATCGTGCCGCCTGCATAGACTACCCCGCCATAGGCATTATTGGCGGGGATATAGTCGGCGGCGGTCACAACAGTTTGCCCCGTGGCAATCTCCACAGGTCTGCGGTCTTGCGGAAAATCCTCGGGATGGATCAACGCGTCCCAATCAGAGCGCACCCGCCAAGCATTGTTGATGGTTAGAACATGCCCCAGACCGGATTTTTTCCAGTCTTGTGAACTGATCACATTGGGCCCGCTGCCCAGGATTGTTACTACCGTCATCTGTCGCCTCTGCCATTACCGCCCGGCAGAGCGCCGGCACATGCCAGAGTTAGGACAGTTTACCGTGATGGCGACAGTTTTTTGCATCCGCAGCAACGCCCGGATCGCCGCCCTGCCCCTTTCCCCGCCTGCGGCCTTGTCGTAAAGAGACCTCGCAGACCTGCCCAGGGGGACGAACGACATGCAAGACATGGTACAAGAACCGGCCATTACGCCTGAACTGATCGCGGCACATGGCCTCAAGCCCGACGAATACCAGCGCATCCTTGATATCATCGGACGCGAACCGACATTTACCGAGTTGGGCATCTTCTCGGCCATGTGGAATGAACACTGTTCCTACAAATCTTCGAAGAAATGGCTCCGCACCCTGCCCACGACAGGCCCGCAGGTGATTTGTGGCCCCGGCGAGAATGCCGGTGTGGTGGATATCGGTGACGGGCAGGCCGTGGTGTTCAAGATGGAAAGCCATAACCACCCTTCGTATATCGAGCCTTATCAGGGGGCTGCGACCGGCGTGGGCGGCATTCTGCGCGACGTCTTTACAATGGGCGCGCGGCCCATCGCGGCGATGAACTCGCTGTCTTTCGGGGCTGTGGACCATCCGAAAACGCGCCAGCTGGTGCATGGCGTGGTCGAGGGAATCGGCGGTTACGGCAATGCCTTCGGTGTGCCGACCGTGGGCGGCGAGGTGCGGTTCCATCCTGCCTATAACGGCAACTGTCTGGTCAACGCCTTTGCCGCCGGTCTGGCAGATGCCGACAAGATTTTCTATTCCGCCGCCTCCGGCGTGGGCATGCCTGTGGTCTATCTGGGTGCCAAGACAGGCCGTGACGGTGTTGGCGGCGCGACCATGGCCAGCGCCGAGTTTGACGATTCCATCGAAGAAAAGCGCCCTACGGTGCAGGTGGGTGATCCCTTCACCGAAAAGCGCCTGATGGAAGCCTGTATGGAGTTGATGCAGACAGGTGCCGTGATTTCCATTCAGGATATGGGCGCAGCCGGCCTGACCTGTTCGGCGGTCGAGATGGGCGACAAGGGCGATCTGGGTGTGCGTCTGGATCTGGAGAAAGTGCCGTGCCGCGAAACCGGCATGACCGCCTACGAGATGATGCTGTCGGAATCACAAGAACGCATGCTGATGGTTCTGCGCCCCGAAAAAGAGGCCGAGGCCAAGGCCGTTTTCGACAAATGGGATCTGGATTTCGCGATTGTGGGCGAAACCATCGCCGAAGACCGTTTTGTGATCATGCATCACAATGTCTGCAAGGCCGATCTGCCGCTCAAGGCGCTGTCTGGCAATGCGCCGGAATATGACCGCCCCTGGATCGAGACTCCTGCCGCGGAACCTTTGGGCGATGTGCCGGGAATTGATCCGATCGACGGATTGCGCGCACTGATCGGCAGCCCGAATTATGCGGCCAAGCAATGGGTTTACGAGCAATATGACAGTCAGGTCATGGCGGATACCTTGCAGACACCGGGCCTTGGTGCGGGAATCATCCGTGTGCACGGGACCGACAAGCTGCTGGCCTTCACCTCGGATGTGACTCCGCGCTATGTGTTCGCCAACCCGTTCGAGGGTGGCAAACAGGCTGTTGCCGAAACCTATCGCAACCTGACAGCCGTGGGCGCGAAACCGCTGGCCACGACCGACAACCTGAATTTCGGCAATCCCGAAAAGCCACAGATCATGGGGCAATTCGTGGGTGCGATCAAAGGCATCGGTGCGGCTGTCGCCGCGCTGAATATGCCGATCGTGTCGGGCAATGTCAGCCTTTACAACGAGACCGATGGCAAGGGCATCCTGCCCACGCCCACGATCTGCGCCGTTGGCTTGATCCCGCATGTCGAGCAGGCAATCACCGGACAGGCGCGCGACGGGCATCTGGCCATACTGGTCGGTGAGACCCACGGCCATCTGGGGCAATCCGCCCTGCTGGCCGAGGTATTCAACCGCGAGGAAGGCGATGCGCCGCCTGTCGATCTTGAGACCGAGCGCCAGAACGGCGATTTCATCCGCGACAATCACACACTGATCCGTGCCTGCACCGATCTGTCCGATGGCGGTCTGGCCATGGCCGCCTTCGAGATGGCCGAGGCCGCAGGAGTCGGTGTTCAAATTGACGATGCCGACACCCCTGCCCTGTTCGGCGAGGATCAGGCGCGCTATCTGATTGCGTGCAATTTCGACTCGGCCGAAGCGCTGATGATCGCGGCGGGCAAGGCTGGCGTCAGTATCCGCACGGTTGGAAAATTCGGCGGCAGCACCGTCCGTTTCGGAGGGTCGGAGGCCCCGTTGGTTGAGCTTTCCGCGCTCTATCGCGGCGCATTCGAAACGGCACTCGGCTGACTGAAGGGCGCGCGGTTGGCTGCCCGTCGCGCGCGGGCCGCCCCTTGCCACCAACCCTTGCAGCGCGACCTGCAAAGGCCTAAATCTTACAGAAGACAACAGGAGAAGCCGCATGGCGATCGAAGCACAGGAAATCGAAGACCTGATCCGCGCGGGCTTTCCGCAGGCCAAGATCACGGTCACCGATCTGGCGGGCGACGGAAACCATTACGCTGCCGAGGTGATTGACGCCTCGTTCAAGGGGATGAACCGCGTCCAGCAACAGCGCGCCGTCTATGCCACGCTGAAAGGCAAGATGGATGGCGCGAACGGCCAGTTGCATGCACTGGCCCTGACGACCAAAGCCCCCGACTGACACCTTTTCGGGAGGGCGACCCCTCCCCCTGATCAAGGACGAACCAGATGACCGATGCTACCGACCAGATCAAGCAGACCGTGACCGCCAACGATGTTGTGCTGTTCATGAAGGGCACCAAGGACATGCCGCAATGCGGTTTTTCCAGCCGCGTTGCCGGTGTTCTGAATTACATGGGCGTGAATTTTGCGGATGTGAACGTGCTGGCGGATGCCGATATCCGTCAGGGGATCAAGGATTATTCCGACTGGCCCACCATCCCGCAGCTTTACGTCAAAGGCGAGTTTGTCGGCGGTTGCGATATCGTGACCGAGATGACGTTGTCGGGCGAACTGGACCAGTTGTTCGAGACAAACGGCATCACATATGACAAGGACGCCGCCGAAAAGATCCGCGAAGCCAACGCCTGATCCGTCACTGATACCCTGAAAGCGAAAGGCCCCCACTGCGGGGCCTTTTTCTTCTGTCGCCATCACCGGATGACAAAGGCACCTGAGGCATATCTGCTTTCAAGTGGCAATCCGCAAATCGCAAGGGCGATGGCGCGCGCTACTTCGGTAGCTGTAAAGCCGATGTTCTGGACAAAGCCCTGATCACCGACGGGCTCGCGCTGGCGCTCACGCAGCGGGGTTTCGAGCTGCCGCAGCAAGCCCTAACCCAGCTTGTCTTCGACCGCATCGGCCAGCGATTCTGCGCGGGCGGCGAGTTCCGACAGGCTTTCGGTCAGTTCCGGCGGGATCACGGCCACTTCGATCTTTTGCGGCTCGGGTGCGGGGCGTGCGGCCATGCGGGCCAGTTCGGCATCCTTGTCGACCAGTCTGGTCTCAAGCTCGCGCAGCTTGTCCTCAAGCCCTGCAGTCTTGTCGGCCAGCATCAGCCCTGCCATCAACAGCATACGTGCTTCCGGCAGGCGCCCGATCTGGCCCGCCAGAACCGAGGCTTCGGTATCCAGCATCCTTGCAGCCGAATGCAGGTAATGCTCTTCGCCATCTTGACAGAAGACCTCGAAGGCGCGGCCACCGATTTTGATCTCGACTTCGGGCATCAGTTCGCCTCCTCTTGTTTGGTCGCTTGCGCGTCGGCGGCATCCTTCAGCAAGGGCGACAAGGCGTTCTTGATCGCCTCGACCTCGGCGATATCCGTCTGACGCGCGGCACGCAGGGATTCCAGTTCGGCCATCATGGATTTGTTGATCAGATGCGGCTCTCCCACGCCGGACTCATTGGCTTTCCGCAGGGCGCTGTTGCTGGCCTCAAGCTGCTCGTTTGCACGACGCAGGCGCGACAGCTCGGCGTCGAGTTGTGTCAAGGCGCTGCGAGTCCCGGCCATTTCTGCCTCGCTCCGCTCGGCCTGCACCTGCTGCTTTTGCTTCAGCACCCGCAGGCGTTCCTCAAGCTGGGCATTGGCCAGACGCTCTTCGGTCAATTGGGCGCGCAGTTGGGCCAGTTCATCATCATGGCCGCCCTGTTCCCCCGCAGGGACCTGCGCTTGCGCAGGCGGGGCAGCTTTGTCCAATGCTTCGACACCCTTGGCGATGCGTTCCATCGCATAGGCGATCCTGCGCTCCAGTTCGGCGATATCGTTCATGGGCCCACCTTTCACACGGTTTGCGTTCACCAAAGGCTGGCAGATGCGGGCGCGAATCATCGCCCCCGTGCCACGGTGAAACTTTACCCAATGGTTATTCAAAATGCGCCCCCTTTGCCACCAATGGGTTACAGCCTGCGCTTGAACTTGCGCGGCAGGCTGCTATCAAGCCCGTCAAGCCATCCTGTCATATCGCCAGACGAAGGACCGATCCCTTGGACATTACCGCCCTGCGAACCGCCCATCCTGACCATTGGGCGCGCGCCGCCGCCATCCGCACCTTGACGCTGGATGCGGTCCACGCCGCCAATTCCGGCCATTCCGGCATGCCGATGGGCATGGCCGATGTGGCCACGGTTCTTTTCGAGAAACATCTGAAATTCGACGCCTCTGCCCCACATTGGCCGGATCGCGACCGTTTTATCCTGTCGGCGGGCCACGGATCCATGCTGCTTTATGCGCTGCTGCATCTGACGGGCTATGCCGATATGACGCTGGACCAGATCCGCAACTTCCGCCAGTGGGGTGCCAAAACCGCAGGCCATCCCGAATATGGCCACGCCACGGGGATCGAGACCACGACAGGCCCGCTGGGACAGGGCATCGCCAATGCCGTGGGTTTCGCGATGGCCGAAGAAATCCAGCGCGCGCGCTATGGTGCCAAGGTCGTGGATCACTATACTTACGTGATCGCGGGCGACGGCTGCCTGATGGAAGGCATCAGCCAGGAGGCGATCGGTATCGCTGGGCGGCATGCGCTGTCCAAGCTGGTCGTGTTCTGGGACAATAACGACATCACGATTGACGGCAAAGTCTCGCTGTCGGATCGCACCGATCAGGTGGCACGTTTCCGCGCCTCGGGTTGGGACGTGCAGGAAATCGACGGGCATGATCCTGTGGCGATTGACGCGGCCATCACGGCGGCCAAGAAGACCGCCACACCTTCGATGATCGCCTGCAAGACGCATATCGCGCTGGGATCATCCGCGCAGGACACCTCGAAGGGACATGGTGCTCTGACCGATCCCAAGCTGATCGAGGACACAAAAGCCGCCTATGGCTGGACCAGCGGACCGTTCGAGGTGCCCGACGCGATCAAGCAGGGCTGGGAAGCGATCGGCCAGCGCGGGGCTGCGGATCGTGCATCCTGGGACGCTCGCTTTGCCGCACTCAACAGCAAAAAGCAGGACGAATTCAACCGTGCCTATGCGCGCGAGGTCCCTGCCCGTCTGTCCGCCGTGATCCGCGCGCTGAAGAAACAGATCAGCGAAACAGCGCCCTCGGTTGCGACACGCAAATCATCCGAGATGGTGCTGGAAGTGATCAACCCCGTGCTGGGCGAAACCGTGGGTGGTTCGGCTGACCTGACCGGATCGAACAATACCAAGACCGGTGATCTGGGCGTGTTCGACACCGATAACCGCAAGGGACGCTATGTCTATTGGGGCATCCGCGAGCACGGCATGGCTGCGGCGATGAACGGCATGGCGCTGCATGGTGGCATCCGGCCCTATGGTGGCACCTTCATGTGCTTTACCGATTACGCCCGCCCCGCGATGCGTTTGGCCGCCTTGATGAGGATCCCGACCGTTTTCGTGATGACGCATGACAGTATCGGTCTGGGCGAGGATGGCCCGACCCACCAGCCAGTCGAGCATCTGGCGATCAGCCGTGCCACGCCCAATACAATGGTGTTCCGCCCCTGTGACACGGTGGAAACCGCCGAGGCATGGGAGCTTGCGCTGACCTCGAAGCAGACACCTTCGGTCATGTCGTTGACACGTCAGAACCTGAAAACGCTGCGGACCGCGCATAAATCCAAGAACCTGACAGCACAGGGCGCTTATGTTCTGGCGGATGCGACCGGCAAGCGGCAGGCGATCCTGCTGGCGACAGGTTCCGAGGTCGAGATCGCGATGGCGGCACGCGACCTGCTTGAGGCCGACGGCATCGGGACACGGGTTGTGTCCATGCCCTGCTGGGAGCTGTTCGAGGAACAGGACGAAACCTATCGCCGCCGTGTGCTGCCAAGCGGCCCCGTGCGTGTCGCGGTCGAGGCGGCCGTCCGCTTTGGCTGGGACCGCTGGCTATTCGGACAGGGCGGCAAGCGCGAAAAATCAGGCTTTGTCGGGATGCATGATTTCGGCGCTTCCGCCCCTGCCGAAGTGCTTTACGAGCAATTCGGCATCACAGCGCAGGCAGTAGCCGACAAGGTCAAAGCGCTGCTCTGACAAGACCGCGTATCCGGCACAGGACGGATAGGAGTATTTTGGCAAGATGCAACAGGGCCGTCCCGCGATCAGTCGGGGCGGCCTTTTCCTGTGACGCTGGACCAGAGCGGGGCAATCACCCGCGTGACCAGCGGGATCAGCAACAGCCCCAGCGCCAGACCGAACACACCGTCCATCGCGGCCGTGGCTGTCCAGGTGACCGCCCCGCTAGCCTGCGGCAGAATCGCGCCCATTGCGGCGGCGACGTCATGGACAAAATGGGCCGGTGCCGCAAAACCCAACACCTGCAGCCCGTGCACGATGATCGACCCACCAACCCAGAGCATCGCGGCTGTGCCGACCGTGGTCAGCAGTTTCAGAAAACCCGGCATACCCCGCACGACAGTGCGACCAATCACGCGGGTCAGGCCAAGATAGCCATGCTTCGCCATATAAAGTCCGGCATCATCTGCCTTCACGATCAGGGCCACACCGCCATAGACAATGACCGTGATCCCGATCCCGACCACGGCAAGCGTCGCTGCCTCCATCAGGAATGACCCTGCGGGGATGGCCGCCAAAGCAATTGTCATAATCTCGGCTGACAGGATGAAATCGGTCTTGATCGCGCCTGCGACGCGCTTTTCCTCAAGATGCAGCGGATCACCGACATCCAGATCCTTGGCGACATGCTCATCGGCATGGGGAAACAGGACATGGGCCACTTTTTCTGCCCCCTCGAAGCACAAATAGGCCCCGCCCAGCATCAGCAAGGGCGTGATCAGGACGGGCGCAAAAGCCGACAGAGCCAAGGCTGCCGGCAGCAGGATCAGCATCTTGTTTTTCAGCGACCCGCGCGCGATGCGCCAGACGATGGGCAATTCCCGCGCAGGTTCGAACCCGTGGACATATTTCGGCGTCACGGCGGCATCGTCGATGGCGGCCCCTGCCGCCTTGGCCCCCGCCTTGGCCGCCTGTCCGATCACATCATCGACCGAGGCCGCAGCCACCTTGGCGATTGCCGCCACATCGTCCAACAGGGCCAGCAATCCGCTCATCGTCCACTCCGCTACTTTGCCCGCGACGCGGGTGGCTCCGACACTAGCAAGACATGCGCCCTTGGCAAGCCGCCTTCCCACGGCGACATGTCCACGGCGTATTCACACTAGCGGGCGCGCGGCGTTAGCGCCATCATCGGGGACAGATCAGGTGCTTGCCAAAAAGTTTGCGCTAACATGCTGTTTTCCTGTGGGTTTACCCCGCTTTCCTGCTGCGGGCGGTCGCTTTTCACCTTTCCGCCCGCCTGCCCCTTGGCTATACCGCGCGCAACCCAGCCAGCCGCAGGAGAACCCCCATGACCATCACCCTTGGTATCAACGGATTTGGCCGCATCGGTCGTTGCACCCTGATGCATATCGCCGAAAGCGCGCGGCAGGATGTGCGCGTGGTCAAACTGAACGCGACCGGACCGCTTGAGACTGCGGCGCATCTGGTGCGCTACGACTCGGTGCATGGCCGTTTCGGGAACCCTGTTACCACCGGCGAGGGCTGGATGGATCTGGGTGCAGGCCGGATCGAGATGATGTCAACCTATAATATGGACGAGTTGGACTGGTCGGGCGTTGATGTCGTGCTGGAATGCACGGGCAATTTCAATGACGGCACAAAGGCCAAGAAACATCTGGAACGCGGCGCGAAGAAGGTGCTGCTATCGGCCCCCGGCAAGAATGTGGACCGGACGGTTGTTTACGGCGTGAATCATGACGCGCTGACTGCGGATGAGGTGATGATCTCGAACGGGTCTTGCACCACGAACTGCCTGGCCCCGCTGGCCAAGGTTCTGAATGACGCCATCGGGATCGAGAGCGGCATTATGACGACAATTCACAGCTATACCGGCGACCAGCCCACGCTGGACCGGCGGCACAATGACCTTTATCGCGCGCGCGCGGCGGCGATGTCGATGATCCCGACCTCGACCGGCGCTGCCAAGGCCTTGGGCGAGGTGCTGCCCGAGTTGAAAGGCAAGCTGGACGGATCAGCCATTCGCGTGCCGACGCCGAATGTCAGCGCCGTCGATCTGACATTCTTGGCAGGCAAGGATGTCACCGTGGCCGATGTGAACGCAATTGTGGCCGAGGCTGCAACAGGGCCGATGAAGGGGATTCTGGGCTATGACCCGGAACCCAAAGTGTCGATTGATTTCAACCATACCGAAGAAAGTTCGATCTTTGCACCCGACCAGACCAAGGTCATCGGGGGGCGACTTGTGCGCGTTCTGGCATGGTATGACAATGAATGGGGCTTTTCCTGCCGCATGGCGGATGTTGCCGCATTGATGGGGCGGCTGGGCTGATCCTTTTGTGAAGGCTTGCACGGATGGGGGGGCTGCGGCATAGCTGTCGCAGCCTTCTTTTTTTCCGACCCCTGCTACAAGGATCGCGCATGACCAACCAGATCGCCATCGGCCTTGGGCTGCTGATCGTTGCCGGTCTCGGTCTTGATGCGGTGCTCTATGATGGCGCGGGGCTGCTGTTTCTGAGCCGCAAGCTGGCTGAACTGATCGAATGGCTGGCCTTCTGGCGCTAGGCGGCTGAGGGGGATCGGGGCTTGCCCCTGATGATATGTTCCCTATCGTGGCGCGACCATACATGATGAAAGGTCCTGCCCATGCAGATGTTGCTGATTGCCCTGTTGCTGATGATCCTGCTCGCGGCAGCGGCACTGGTCTGGTTCACGTGGAATACCAAGCGCGGAGCCGAGATGGCGATACCGCCGCGCGGACAGTTTCTGGATCTACCCGAAGGGCGCATCCATTATACCGACGAGGGCAAAGGCCCTGCGATCATTATGGTGCATGGTCTGGGCGGGCAGATAGGAAACTTTACTCTCGCCCTTAGCGCCCTGTTGACCGACACGAACCGCGTCATCGTGATCGACCGCCCCGGCATGGGCTATTCCGACCGTGCCCCCGACGCGCCAGCCAATCCGCGCGCGCAGGCTGAAACGGTCAGGCAGGTCATCGCGGCGCTGGGGCTGGAGCGTCCGCTGGTTGTGGGGCATTCGCTGGGCGGCGCTATCGCGCTGTGTCTGGCGATGAAGCATCCCGACCAGATCCGCGGACTGGCGCTGCTGGCGCCACTGACCCAGCCACCCAGCGGACCGATCAAAGCGTTCAGTGGGCTTGATATCAAAAGTCCTGCCTTGCGTTTCGCGGTTTCATGGTTGGTCGCAATCCCCGCCTCGATCCGCAGCGCACCCCAGGTGCTGGAACAGATTTTCGGACCCGATCCGGTTCCCGACGATTACGCGGTCAAAGGTGGCGCATTGCTGGGGCTGCGGCCTGCCTCGTTCCGCAATACATCGCGGGATTATCTGGCCTCGGGGCGCGACCTGCGCTGGATGTCGGGACAATATAGCAGTCTGGCTGTGCCGGTGCAGATTCTCTACGGCGCTCAGGACCGCATTCTTGAGGCCGATCTGCATGGCCGCGCGCTGGTCGCGCAGTATCCACATATCGGGCTGGAGGTGATCGAGGGCGGGCATATGCTGCCTGTAACCCGCGCGGACGCATGTGCCGCGTTCATTCGCGCCACGGATGCGGCCATAGCCGAGAGCGCGTAATCACAAAGGCTTGGGTGTTTGCCCCAGCTTGGCGCGCAGGGCGATATTTACGGCGGGCGGTACGAATTTATGCACATCGCCCCCAAGCCGCGCGATTTCCTTGACCAGTTTGCTGGCAATCGCCTGATGCCGCGCTTCGGCCATCAGGAACACCGTCTCGATCGAGCTGTCGAGAACGCGGTTCATGCCGACCATCTGGAATTCATACTCGAAATCAGCCACCGCGCGCAGCCCCCGCACGATCATCTGCGCGCCGACATCACGGGCACAGTCGATCAGCAGGTTCTCAAACGGATGGGCGACGATCTCGGTCCCTGTTTCGACCGACAGGGCCTTGCACTCGGCCTCGATCATGCCGACGCGTTCTTCCAGCGAGAACATCGGCCCCTTGTCGCGGTTGATGGCGACACCGATCACCAACCGGTCCACCAGCGTGGCAGAGCGGCGGATGATATCCATATGCCCGTAGGTGATCGGATCGAAGGTGCCGGGATAAAGTCCGATGCGCATGGGCAGGCTCCGTCTATGGTCTTGCAGTCGTTTCTGCGTCGCACGCAATATTATTGCGCTGATGAATGCAAGCCCAAAAGCTGCAGACCGTCAGTGGCCCATGATCATCCCTTCAAGAGCTGATTTCTCCATCGCAAGCTCGTCGATCCGCGCCTTGACCACATCGCCAATCGTCACGATACCCACCAATGCGCCTGCTTCCGTCACCGGCATGTGACGAAAGCGGCCATCGGTCATACGGGCCAGCACGTCATCCATACTGTCGCCACGCGCGCAGCAGGACGGGTTGCGGGTCATCATATCGCCGACGGTCTCGTTCAGGCAGCCTGCCCCGCGCAGCGCCAGAGATCGCACGATATCGCGTTCCGACAAGATTCCTTCCACCGTGACCCCGTCAGGCGAAACGACAACACCGCCGATCCGCTTATCGGCCAGAATCTGCACAGCATCGGTGATGGCAGTCTCGGCTGTGACGGTCACAACCGAATGGTCGCCTTTCGACTTCAGGATCTGATGTACCAGCATTGATGTTCCTCCTCCTCGGGACGTGCAATAGGTCCAGCGTCCATCAGCCGCGCTGTGCTGTCAAGAAAACCCTGCAAAGAGCGTCCTGTGCGGGCGTCATGTCTCGGCTTCCAGACGCGCGACCTCGCGTCTGAGCCCTTCGGCCAGCGCAAGGGCCAGACGGTTCAGACGGTCCATGCGGCGGTCATCGGCGTGACGGATCAGGTAGAAGCTCCGCGTCAGGCTGATCTGGCTGGGCAAGATCTTGACCAACCCTTTGGCCGAGGGGATCGCGAAGTCATGCACGATGCCCACGCCACCGCCCTGCCTGATCCAGTTGAACTGCACCGACACCGAGTTCGAGGCTAGCTGCACCCGCTCGACCCCGATGCCTGTCAGGTAGTCCAGTTCCTTGTCGAAAATCATATCGGGGATATAGCCGACGATCCGGTGTTGCTTCAGATCATTGAGGGTCTTGATCGAAGGGTTGCGGCGCAGATAGCGGCGCGAGGCAGCCAGATGCAGCTTGTAATCGGTGATCTTCTGCACGGTCAGACGGCCAGCGGCAGGCGGGCTGACACCGATGGCCATATCGGCCTCGCGCTTGGACAGGTTGAAGACACGCGGCAGGGCCACGATCTGCACTTCCAGATCGGGGTTTTCGGCGACGATGGCGGCGCAGACCTGCGGCAACAGGAAATTGGCGCAGCCATCCGGCGCACCGATGCGGATCTGGCCCGACAGCGCGCCCGCCTGCCCTGCCAGTTCCTCGACCGCCGATCCCATCGCCGCCTCGGCCCGTTCTGCATGCGATATAAGCCGCTGGCCTGCATCCGTCATCGCATAGCCTTGGGGAGACTTGGCAAAAAGCGGCGTGCCAAGCCCCTCTTCTAGCCTTGCGATACGACGGCCCACGGTGGCCGGATCGACCTTGAGCAGGCGACCGGCACCAGACAGGCTTTCCGTACGGGCCACCGCCAGAAATATCTTCATGTCATCCCATTGCAGGTCCATACTGTCCCCTTTTGCAAAAATGCAAAACCTTTTTGGAAACTTGCCCCTTTCCACATCAATTATGCAAGCCTATCCTGCGGCCAGATCTCAGGAGGAGTTATCCCATGCAGGAATTGACCCATTACATCGGCGGCGCGCATGTCAAAGGCACGTCGGGCCGTTTTTCCGATATTTACAACCCCGCGACAGGGGAAGTGCAGGCGAAATGCCCGCTGGCCAGCCCCGAGGAACTGGCCCATGCCGTTGAAGTCGCAGCCAAGGCGCAGCCCGCATGGGCAGCCGTGAACCCGCAGCGACGCGCGCGGGTGATGATGAAATTCGTCGATCTGCTGAACCGCGACATGGACAAACTAGCCGAGGCACTGAGCCGCGAGCACGGCAAGACCCTGCCCGATGCTGCCGGTGACGTGCAGCGCGGTCTGGAAGTCGTGGAATATTGCATCGGCGCACCGCAACTGCTGAAGGGTGAATTCACCGACAGCGCCGGCCCCGGTATCGACATGTATTCGATGCGTCAGGCGCTGGGTGTGACAGCGGGCATCACGCCTTTCAACTTTCCGGCCATGATCCCGATGTGGATGTTTGCCCCTGCGATTGCCTGCGGCAACGCCTTCATCCTGAAACCTTCCGAGCGTGATCCGTCCGTGCCGTTGATGCTGGCCGAATTGATGGAAGAAGCAGGCCTGCCCAAAGGTATCCTGCAGGTCGTCAATGGCGACAAGGTGGCCGTGGACGCGATCCTTGACCATCCGGTGATCCAGTCGGTCGGCTTTGTCGGCTCGACCCCGATTGCGGAATATATCTATGGTCGCGGCTGTTCCAACGGCAAGCGCGTGCAGTGCTTCGGTGGTGCCAAGAACCACATGATCATCATGCCCGATGCCGATATGGACCAGGCCGCTGACGCACTGATCGGCGCCGGATATGGCGCAGCGGGCGAGCGTTGCATGGCGATCTCGGTCGCGGTTCCCGTTGGCGATGAAACTGCGGACCGTTTGATCGAGAAGCTGGTTCCGCGCATCGAAGCGCTGAAAGTCGGCCCCTATACGGGTGGCAAAGATGTGGATTACGGCCCTGTCGTGACGGCAGCAGCCAAGGAAAACATCATGCGTCTGGTCCAGTCCGGCATTGATCAGGGCGCTGATCTGGTTGTGGACGGGCGCAACTTCAACCTGCAAGGCTATGAGGACGGCTTTTTCGTTGGCCCGCATCTGTTCGACCGCGTGACCCGCGACATGGATATCTACCAGAAAGAGATCTTCGGCCCCGTTCTGTCCTGTGTGCGCGCACAAAGCTATGAAGAAGCGCTGGGTCTGGCGATGGACCATGAATATGGCAACGGCACCGCGATCTTTACCCGCGACGGCGACGCCGCGCGCGATTTCGCCAACCGTATCAACGTGGGCATGATCGGGATCAACGTGCCGATCCCCGTGCCGCTGGCCTATCACACCTTCGGCGGATGGAAGAAATCAGCCTTTGGCGACCTGAACCAGCACGGTCCGGATGCGTTCAAGTTCTACACGCGCACCAAGACCATCACATCGCGCTGGCCGAGCGGCATCAAGGATGGCGCGGCGTTCAACTTCAAGCCGATGGATTGACCGATACGCGGCCCCCGGTGTGAGTCATAGGGGGCCGTTTTCCTGATGCAGATGCGGTTTTCGGATATTTGCGGCAAGAAGAAGCAGGGGAGGCTTTTTCTGTCGCGGCGCTTGAAAAACTGCTGCAACAGTTCAGAATTAAACACGCGTTCAATTCAGTCGTTTCGGAGGAGACACCCATGGATTTCGCCCTGACCGAGGAACAAGCCGCCATCTTCGACATGGCGCGCGATTTCGGCCAAGAACATATCGCGCCCCATGCCCGCACATGGGAGGCCGCAGGCACGATCCCGAAAGAGTTGTGGCCGCAGGTCGGCGCGCTGGGGTTCGGCGGGCTTTATGTCTCGGAAGAAGGCGGCGGCGCGGGGCTGAGCCGTCTGGACGCGACGCTGGTGTTCGAGGCCTTGAGCATGGCCTGCCCCTCGGTTGCGGCATTCCTGTCGATCCACAACATGTGCGCCAAGATGCTGGACAGTTTCGGATCGGACGCGTTGAAAGCGCGCTTCATGCCGCGCGTGCTGAGCATGGAGACCGTGCTGTCCTACTGCCTGACAGAACCGGGATCGGGATCGGATGCGGCGGCGCTCAAGACACGCGCGGCGCGCAGTAACGAGGGTTATGTGCTGAACGGCACCAAGGCTTTCATCTCGGGTGGCGGCTATTCGGATGCTTATGTGGTGATGGTCCGCACCGGCGATGACGGACCCAAGGGCGTGTCTACGGTAGTTGTCGAAGATGGTGCGAAAGGGCTGAGCTTCGGCGGGCTTGAGGACAAGATGGGATGGCGCAGCCAGCCCACGCGGCAGGTGCAGTTTGATGATTGCATGGTGCCTGCGGAAAATCTGGTGGGCGAGGAAGGGCGCGGTTTTTCCTATGCGATGATGGGACTGGACGGCGGGCGGCTGAATATCGCGGCCTGTTCGGTCGGGGCTGCCCAGACAGCGCTGGACCTGACACTGAACTATATGGGCGAGCGCAAGGCCTTCGGCAAACCCATTGACCAGTTTCAGGGCCTGCAATTCCGGCTGGCCGATATGGAAATCGAATTGCAGGCGGCCCGCGTGTTCCTGCGTCAGGCAGCATGGAAACTGGACACCGGCGCGCCCGATGCCACGAAATACTGCGCCATGGCCAAGAAATTCGTGACCGAGGCGGGCAGCCGTATCGTGAACCAGTGCCTGCAACTGCATGGCGGCTATGGCTATCTGGCCGATTACGGCATCGAGAAACTTGTCCGCGATCTGCGCGTCCACGAGATTCTGGAAGGCACCAACGAGATCATGCGCGTGATCGTCGCGCGGCAGATGCTGGCAGACAGATGAGCGAAATCGAGATCAGGGTCGAGGGGCGCGCGGGCCGTATCACGCTGACACGGCCACAGGCGCTTAATGCGCTGACCTATGACATGGTGCTGGCGGTCGAGGCGGCGCTGGATGCGTGGCGCGATGATGAAGGCGTGGCGCTGGTTCTGCTGGATGCTGCGGGTGACAAGGCGTTTTGTGCGGGCGGCGATATCGCGGCGCTCTATGCCAGCGGGACGGCGGGCGATTTTGCCTTTGGGCGGCGGTTCTGGGCGGACGAGTACCGTGTGAATGCGAAACTGGCCGAGTACCCCAAGCCCGTTGTCAGCTTGATGCAGGGCTTCACAATGGGCGGCGGTGTCGGTCTGGGTTGTCACGCCAGCCACCGCGTGGTGGGAGAGACAAGCCGCATCTCGATGCCCGAATGCGGGATCGGTCTGGTGCCCGATGTTGGCGGCTCGCTTTTGCTGGCCCGCGCGCCGGGACGGTTGGGGTCCTATCTGGGGCTGACAGCGGCACGGCTGGAGAACGGCGATGTGATTGCGGCGGGATTCGCCGATCATTTTATCCCGCAAGCCGCATGGCCGGAACTGGTAGCAACCCTTTGCCGGACCGGCGATCCCGAGGCGGTCGCGCAGGCCAGCGAAGAGGCCCCGCAAGGGCCGCTAAGCGCCTCTGCCGTGCTGATCGACCGGTTGTTCCACAGTGACAGCCTTGCAGATATCCTTGCGGTATTGCGCGCGGATGACAGCGATTTTGCCGCATCCGTCCTAAAAGCTGTGACCCGCAATTCCCCGCTGGCCATGGCCTGCACGCTTGAGATGCTGGCGCGGTTGCGGGGGACGGATGCCACCATCCGCACCGCACTTGATCTGGAATACCGCGTCACATGGCGCGCGATGGAACATGGTGATTTCCTTGAAGGTATCCGCGCGGCTATCATCGACAAGGACCGCAAGCCGGTCTGGAAACACGGGATCGACACCCTGCCGCCGCAGGCGGTTGCGGATATGCTCGCGCCACTTGGCGACAATGCCCTCACATTCTGAAAGGACCATGACATGAAAATCGGATTTATCGGGCTTGGCAATATGGGCGCGCCGATGGCGGCCAATCTGGTCAAGGCAGGGCACGAGGTGACCGGCTTCGATGCTGCCGGTGTGACGGTTACGGGCGTGCAGGCTGCAAGCTCGTCTTCCGCTGCGGCGACAGGTGCGGATGTGGTGATCACGATGCTGCCCAATGGCGCGATCCTGCGCAGTGTGGCTGACGAGGTGATCCCCGTCATGTCGAAGGGCGCGGCCTTGGTAGATTGCTCGACCGTCGATGTGGACAGCGCCCGCGCCGTGGCTGCGCAGGCGGAAGCGGCTGGGTTGCTGGCGGTGGATGCGCCAGTCTCGGGCGGCACCGGCGGGGCGACCGCGGGCACGCTGACCTTCATGGCAGGTGGCACGGATGCAGCCTTTGCCAAGGCCAAGCCCCTGTTCGACATCATGGGCCAGAAAGCCGTGCATTGCGGCGATGCGGGCGCGGGACAGGCTGCCAAGATCTGCAATAACATGATTTTGGGCGTGACCATGATCGCCACCTGCGAGGCCTTTGCCTTGGCCGACAAGCTGGGGCTGGACCGGCAAAAGATGTTCGACGTGGTCTCGACCTCCTCGGGCTATAGCTGGACGATGAATGCCTACTGCCCTGCACCGGGTGTCGGGCCGCAAAGCCCTGCGGATAACGGCTACCAGCCCGGATTTGCAGCCGAGTTGATGCTGAAAGACCTGCGCCTGTCGCAGCAGGCGGCACAATCCGCAGATGCAGATACGCCGATGGGACAGGCTGCAGCCGCGCTTTATGCCCAGTTCGTCGAGGCCGAGGATGGCAAAGGCAAGGATTTCAGCGCCATGTTGCCACGTTTCGAAAAACGCGGACGCGGATGATCACGTAAAAGTGTCGCGGTCAGGGATGATTGCGGCGCTAGCCAGACGGGTTCCCTTTGGTTATATTAAGTTATCGGAATATTTAATCCAGAGGCTATAATGACCAAGAATGTCGGCGGCATTGACCGTATCGCGCGCATCGTGTTGGGCCTTGCCCTGCTGTTGGGCTTTTTCCTGAATGACGAGGGCGCCTATCGCTGGCTCTACCTGCTGGGTCTGCCGATCCTGCTGACCGGTGTGTTCCAGACCTGTTTTGCCTATAAACTGCTGGGTCTGAACACCTGCCCGATGAAGAAGTAAGATCCTGACGGATTGAAGCGGACCGCTGCCCTGCGGCGCGGGGGGTTGATGTTGCGGGCCCCTCAGCTTACTCGGCAGCGACCTTGCGGCCTGCCAACATCTGCTTGAGGTAATGACCTGTATGGCTGCGCGGTTCGTCGGCCACCTGTTCGGGCGTGCCCGTTGCCACCAACTCGCCCCCGCCATCGCCGCCTTCGGGGCCGATGTCGATGATCCAGTCGGCGGTTTTGACCACGTCAAGGTTGTGTTCGATCACGATCACCGAATTGCCCTGATCGACCAGTTCGTGCAGCACTTCCAGCAGTTTGCGTACATCCTCGAAATGCAGGCCGGTGGTCGGCTCGTCCAGGATATAAAGCGTCCGACCCGTCGAGCGTTTGGCAAGTTCCTTGGACAGTTTCACGCGCTGCGCCTCGCCACCTGACAGGGTCGTCGCTTGTTGGCCCACCTTGATATAGCCAAGGCCGACACGCATCAACGCATCCATCTTTTCTCGGATGGAAGGCACCGCCTTGAAAAAGTCCTGCGCGTCTTCCACTGTCATATCGAGCACATCGGCGATGCTTTTGCCTTTGAACTTCACCTCCAGAGTCTCGCGGTTGTAGCGCGCACCCTTGCAGGTTTCGCATTCCACGTAGACGTCGGGCAGGAAATGCATCTCGATCTTGATGACACCGTCGCCCTGACAGGCCTCGCAGCGGCCCCCCTTGACGTTGAAACTGAAGCGCCCCGGTTTGTAGCCGCGCGCCTTGGCCTCGGGCAGGCCCGCGAACCAGTCGCGGATCGGGGTGAAGGCCCCTGTATAGGTGGCAGGGTTCGAGCGCGGCGTACGTCCGATAGGACGCTGGTCGATGTCGATGACCTTGTCCAGATGTTCAAGCCCCTTGATCGTCTCGCAGGGCGCAGGTGTCTGGCGTGCGCCGTTCAGTTGCATCGAGGCGGTCTTGAACAAAGTCTCGATGGTCAGCGTCGATTTGCCCCCGCCCGATACGCCGGTGACACAGACGAATTTCGCCAGCGGGAAATCCACCGTCAGATCATGCAGGTTATTGCCCGAGGCTTTGACCACGGTGATCTTCCTTTTGTTCCCCGTGCGCCGTTTGGCCGGCACCGCAATCTCGCGTGCGCCGGACAGGTATTGCCCCGTCAGGCTGGCAGGATCGGCGATGATATCGGCGGGCGTGCCATGCGACACGACCTGCCCGCCATGCACCCCTGCCCCCGGACCGATATCGAAGACATAGTCGGCCATGCGGATCGCTTCTTCGTCATGCTCCACAACGATCACGCTATTGCCCTGATCGCGCAGGTTTTTCAGCGTACCCAGCAGGCGGTCGTTGTCGCGCTGGTGCAACCCGATGGAGGGCTCGTCCAGCACGTAAAGCACCCCCGTCAGCCCGCTGCCGATCTGGCTGGCAAGGCGGATACGCTGGCTTTCACCGCCTGACAGGGTGCCTGCATTGCGCGACAGGGTCAGGTATTCCAAGCCCACGTTGTTCAGAAAGCCAAGACGCTCGCGAATTTCCTTGAGAATGGCGCGGGCGATTTCGTTCTTCTGGGCGGTCAGATGCTGTGGAACAGTCTGGCACCAGTCGAATGCCTCGCGGATCGACATTTGCACCACCTGTCCCACATGCCTGAGCTGGTCCGGCCCGCCCTTGGCAGGGCCGATCCGCACCGCCAGCGCCTCGGGCCGCAGGCGGTAGCCGCCGCAAGCTCCGCAGGCACGATTGTTCTGGTAACGCTCGAATTCTTCCCTGATCCACGCACTATCTGTCTCGCGGTAGCGGCGTTCCATATTGGGGATGACGCCTTCGAACACGCGGCTGACCTGATAGACACGCCCCCCTTCGTCATAGCGAAAGGCGATTTCCTCGCCGGCCGAGCCATAGAGGAAAACCTGCTGCACATGTTCGGGCAAGTCTTTCCATTTGGCGTTCTTGTCAAATTCGTAATGCTTGGCAATCGCCTCGATCGTCTGGGTGAAGTAGGGGCTTTTGCCCTTTCGCCACGGGGCCAGCGCACCATCGCTGATTTTCAGGTTCTGGTCCGGCACGACAAGGCGCTCGTCGAAGAACAGCTCGACCCCCAGACCATCGCAGACGGGACAGGCCCCGAAAGGTGCGTTGAAGGAGAACAGGCGCGGTTCGATTTCAGGAATAGTGAAACCGCTGACTGGGCAGGCGAATTTCTCGGAAAAGGTGATGCGCTGTGTCTCATCGGCCGCTACCACGCCCTCTGCGCCTTGCGAGGGGGATGCGGCCGCATCCGAGATGCCCCCCTGCGGCACGATTTCCAGCACCGCGATCCCGTCAGCCAGATCCAGTGCCGTGCGGAAGCTGTCGGCCAGCCGTGTCTCTAACCCCTCTCGCACCACAAGACGGTCAACCACCACGTCAATATCGTGGCGGAATTTCTTGTCCAGCGTGGGCGGCTCGTCCAGTTCGTAGAACTGCCCGTCCACCTTCACGCGTTGGAAACCCTGCTTGCGCAGTTCAAGAAATTCCTTGCGATACTCGCCCTTGCGATCCCGCACGATGGGGGCCAGCAGATAGGCGCGGGTATCCTCGGGCATGGCCATGACACGATCGACCATGTCTTGCACCTGCTGCGCCTCGATCGGCAGGCCGGTGGCGGGGCTGTAGGGCGTGCCGACCCGCGCGAATAGCAAGCGCATATAGTCGTAGATTTCGGTAACCGTGCCGACGGTGGAACGCGGATTCTTGCTTGTCGTTTTCTGCTCAATGGAGATTGCGGGGCTAAGGCCGCTGATATGATCCACATCAGGTTTCTGCATCATATCAAGGAACTGGCGGGCATAGGCCGACAGGCTTTCGACATAGCGGCGCTGTCCTTCGGCATAGATCGTGTCAAAGGCCAGACTGGATTTGCCCGACCCCGACAGGCCGGTGATCACCACAAGCTGGTCGCGCGGAATATCCACGTCGATATTCTTGAGGTTGTGTTCCCGCGCACCGCGCACTTCGATTTTCTTGAGATCAGCCATTATTGCCCCCGTTCAGCCAGCTATAGATAGTGGAGCGTGACTGAGTCTCCAATGCAAAGTTAAGAACAAGTCAAGAACATCCGGAATTAGCCCGGAATGCAAGCGTTGCGTGGGACCTCAAAACTGCATGGTTTTTGAACAAAACAGGCAAAGTCCCGGCAGGATCACCTTTATGCATTCCATTTTATGTATTCCATTTTTGGAATTTATTAGATATGCCCCACTTGCCAGGGCCGGAAGGCCCCTCCACATAGGTATATCGCATTTTCCAGTCCAGAGGACCTTCACCATGTTCGGTTTCAAACGCCAGACTGCCACTGCCCTGACCATTTCCGATGTGATCGCCCGCATCGACGCCGGCGAGATGACGCTGGTCGATGTGCGCGATCATTCTGAATTGGCCCAGACAGGGCGCGCCGAAGGGGCGCTGCATATCCCGCTGATGCGCCTGTCGATGGTGGCTGATCCGCGCCATCCCGATTTCAATGCGGCTTTAGCGCCGGATAAACCCGTTGCCATCTACTGTGCCTCGGGTGCCCGGTCCGGGATGGCTGCAAATATCCTCAAGAAACTTGGCTATCGCGAGACACATAACCTTGGCGGGTTGCATCATTGGGCCGCCGCGGGTGGCACCGTAACCCGCTGACGCGATACGCATTGCGGCAATCAAGAACCTTGTGCCAGTCCCTGATATCGGCGCATGGCCGGCAGACGGGTTCAGGCATCACTCTGGCTCAACACGACAACAGCGGTGATCGCGAGGGTCAGGCCGATCACCTCGCGCCAGCCCATTGCTTCCTTGAAGACAAAGAACCCCATCATGGTCAGCAGAACCAGAGTGGATGCGCTATACATGACCCCGATCATCGCAAGAGAGTGGCTTTTCATCAGGAAGAACCAGCCCACAGCCGGAATGCCATACAGAAGTGCGCCGATCACAAACCAGGTCGAGTAGATGCCCGTTTCCTTGTTCGTTGCCAGTTTGATGCAGTAGTCACCCAAAAGAGTCAGAACAGTAATTGTCGCTAAAAGCGAAACAGAAATCCACATGGCCAATCCTCGATCAAAAGTTTGTTTTTCAATAGCGTTCTACTCGCCACACTGCGGATCGGGGAAATTCCGACCGTCTCAAAGCAAAGGCAGCGATCTCTTTTTCGGAACGATCAACCCTCCGGAATGCGGGCCTGATCGGGATCATATCAATGCAAAATACCTTCCCACCTGATCCTGAATGGAAAGGGTGCCATTTAATCCAGCGTACGGTTTGTCCTGTCTGTCTGATAAGGTGGGCGCCAAGGCCCGCCTTGTCTGGATAATGTCCGATACACCGCAACAACACCCTGCCTGACGGCGTATCCGGGTTTATTGCCTCGAATGCTTGGCCGCGCGGCAATCGCACGACGGAAAATACAGCCTTTTCAAGTTGGAGCGACCTGAAATTGACCGGCCTTGCCCCGCATGCTGAAAAATTAAATTATAAAATCCGTTCGATCAAGGACAGATTATGTCCGCCCGCGCAAATACGATTCTCTTGCACAACCAGCGCGCGGATAGGCTGACAACGTCCCGACCCGTGAATGCAGGGGCTAGACCTTGAAAGACCGACCCGCTTGCAACATGCAGTGCTCAGTAATGCAGCGCCCGTCCGTAGGCATCCAGAACGGATTCATGCATCATCTCGGACAGGGTCGGATGCGGGAAGACCGTGTTCATCAGGTCTTCCTCTGTTGTTTCCAAAGTGCGCCCAATCACATAACCCTGAATCAGTTCGGTCACTTCCGCGCCGACCATATGCGCCCCCAGAAGCTCACCTGTCTTGGCGTCGAAGATCGTTTTGATGATGCCTTCTGCCTCACCCAGCGCAATCGCCTTGCCATTGCCGATGAAGGGGAACCGGCCCACCTTGATGTCATAGCCTGCGGCCTTCGCCTTGGCTTCGGTCAGACCGACGCTGGCAATCTGGGGCTGGCAATAGGTGCAACCCGCGATGCTATCGGGTTTGACGGGATGCGGATGTTGGCCCGCGATCAGTTCTGCGACCATTACGCCTTCATGGCTGGCCTTATGCGCCAGCCAGGGCGCGCCTGCGATATCACCGATGGCGAACAGCCCGTCCACGCCGGTGCGGCAATATTCATCCGTCACCACATGGGTGCGGTCGATCTTGACGCCCAGTTCTTCCAGCCCCAAGCCTTCGGTATTGCCGACGATGCCCACAGCAGAAATGACCGTGTCAAAGGTCAGCTTTTCGACCTTGCCGCCGGTTTCGATATGCGCGGTCACGCTGCCCTTGCCGCGGTCCAACTGCTTGACAGTGGATTTCTCCATGATTGTCATGCCCTGCTTCTGGAAGGATTTGCGCGCGAATGTCGCAATCTCCTCGTCCTCGACCGGAAGAATCCGGTCCATCACCTCGACCACCGTGGTTTCAGCCCCCAGCGTGTTGTAGAAGCTTGCAAATTCGATACCGATCGCGCCCGACCCGATGACCAGCAGCTTTTTCGGCATATGCGGCGGCACCAGCGCGTGACGGTAGGACCAGACCATATCGCCATCTGCCTCAAGCCCCGGCAATTCGCGGGCGCGCGCCCCTGTCGCCAGCACGATATGCGGCGCGGTCAGGTCCTCGGTTCCCTTGTCTGTCTTGACGGTCACGCGGCCATTGGCGGGGATCGTCGCATCGCCCATCACCACCGTGATCTTGTTCTTCTTCATCAGATGCCCGATGCCCGAGGACAACTGCTTGGCCACCCCGCGCGAGCGTTTGACGACCGCATCCAGATCATAGGTGATTTTCTCGGCCCCAAGTCCGAATTCCTTGGCGCGGTGCATCAGGTGGAACACTTCCGAAGAGCGCAACATCGCCTTGGTCGGAATGCAGCCCCAGTTAAGGCAGATGCCGCCCAGATTTTCGCGCTCGACAATGACGACCTTGAGGCCCAGTTGCGCGGCACGGATCGCCGCAACATAGCCTCCCGGCCCTGCGCCGATCACGATCAGATCAAATGCTTTGGCTGACATGCGCCCCTCCGATTCCAAAATTAGTTTGACGTTAAACTAATTTTGGCCTCGCTTCAACGCGCCTTATCCTTGCGCCGATGGGCTTAACCGGCCTGCAACTGGCGCACGGTTTCGCCATACCCACCATCCGCCACAAAGGCGCGTTCCGGCGCTGTCGACGGACGCGCCAGTGCATCGTTGCGATAGGGGAAACGCCCGAAAAGGCGGATCACCTCGCGATGCGCCTTGGCATGCAGCAGGTTGGATGCGCCGGTTTCGGGCATCCGCTCGTGCATAAGGCGCACGCAGCGTTCCTGATCGCACAGGTTTTCCGAATGCATCAGGGGCAGGTAGAAAAACTGACGCCCCGGTTCGGCGATCCGCAGGTCCCACTTGCGGTCAATCACGGCTTTGGCGGCAGCAAGGGCGTTTGCATCTGTTGCAAAGGCTTGCGGACTGCCACGAAACATGTTGCGCGGAAACTGGTCGGTCAAAATGATATAGGCCATCGCACCGGCAGGATAGGTCAGCCACAGGCCAAGCGCCCCTTCGGTCGCTTCTTCCCATGTTGTCAGAAACCGGTCCCTGATCAGTTGGTCAAACGCATCGTCCTGTTTATACCAATCCTCAGGGCTGCATTCATCCAGCCAGAAAGATAGCACTTCATCCGGTTTAACCATGACGACCCTCCTCGGTCCCTGCCCGACCATCTTGAAAAGGTTACAAAACCTTTGCCTGTTACGACAGTAAATATGTGTAACAGACCTGACATACAAACGGATGGTTGCGGTATCAGCGACAATGATTGCGGTTTCAGGCGGATTTTGCCCGATCTTGCTCGGCGTCGGCGGTGCTGATGGCATGTTCGCGGGCCACATCCAGCGCCACGGATGTCGCTGTAGGCGAGATCGGACGATAGACACCGGTTTCCGAAACCGTCGGCGCAGGGCGCTGCGTCATGCGGTAGGCCGCGTAAAGCGCCAGCGCGATCATCAGCAAGGCGATCAGCAGAAAATACCCCGGCGATCCGAAAAGCCCCATCATCCAACCCGTGATCAGCGGGCCGGCAATCGCACCCAGACCGTTGATGAACAGCATCCCCCCCGAGGCCGAGGCCATATCGTCGCGGTCCAAAAAGTCGTTAGTATAGGCAATCAGAAGTGAATAGAGCGGGTTACTGGTGCCACCCACAAGAAAGGCAGCCATCAGAAGCACAGGGAAGGATGTGCCCGCAACCATGCCCAGCATCGCTCCTGCACCGCCCACTGCCGAAGCCAGCAGGATCAGCATGCGGCGGTCCATCCGGTCGGACAGCCAGCCCAGCGGGAATTGCAGAACCGTGGCCCCCAGATAGAAGGCGGTTACGAACATGGAAATCTCGGCAAGGCTCAGGCCGGTGCGCGCGCCATAAACCGCGGCCATGCCGAATTGGGCCGCAAACACGCCCCCCAGCAGGAACATCCCCGTGCAGCCCAAGGGCGACGTCTTGAAAAGCGCGCCAAGGCTCATCGGTTTTGTTGTCTCGAAAGCGGGCGTCGGGGTCACCGACAAAAGGATGGGGGCGAACGCGATGGACACCAGCACCGATGGGATCACGAACAGGATGAAACCGCCGGGATCGGCGACCAGCAACAGCCCTTGCGCGATCATGATACCGCCGACCTGCACCAACATATACATCGACAGCGCCTGACCGCGCGTCTCGTTGGTGGCGGCATTGTTCAGCCAGCTTTCGGCGGTCACATAGACGCCACAGAAACAAAAGCCGATCACAACACGGCAGGCCATCCAGACCCAGGGGTTGGGCAGGCTGGGATAGAGGATGAGCACAGCCGAAATCAGAGATCCAAGGGCGGCAAAGACCCGCACATGCCCTACGCGGCGGATCATTTCCGGCGCCAGTTTCGAGCCGCCCAGAAAGCCCACGAAATAGGCCGACATGATCAGCGACATCTCGAAGGTCGAAAAACCTTCGATCTCGCCGCGCACCCCCAGAAGCGTACCCTGCAGGCCGTTGCCGATCATCAGCAACAGCAGCCCCAGCAAGAGGGCCCAAGCATTGGACAGAAACTTCAGCATCGGATGCTCCTTGGCAGCGCCGCAACTCGTGCCACGGGAATGTAAATTCAGGGTAACGGGGGGTATCCCCGCGTGTCACGGACAAAAGCGACCTTTTCGAGTCGCAAGACTTGCCTGCTCCGCCTCGCTGACATCTCAGCGCGGCGGGATCAACAGCGAGGCATCACCATAAGAGAAAAACCTGTATTTTTCTGCAATCGCATGCGCGTAGATCCGCCTGACACGGTCCTGCCCCATCAGGGCCGAGACCAACATCATCAGCGTCGACTTGGGCAGGTGAAAATTGGTCATCAGCGCGTCGGTCACGCGGAAGGTGAAGCCGGGATAGATAAAAATGTCGGTATCGCCTGACCAAGGGGCAATCTGTCCGGTGGCGCGCGCAGCGGTTTCGATCAGGCGCAGGGCGGTTGTGCCAACGGGGATGATGCGCCCGCCTGCGGCCTGTGTGGTCGCAATCTCGGTTGCGGCCTGCGCACTGACCTCGCCCCATTCGGCATGCATCCGGTGGGTGGTCACGTCATCGACCTTGACCGGCAGAAAAGTGCCGGCACCCACATGCAGGGTCACATGGGTGAATTGCACCCCCATCGTGGCCAGATCATCCAGCAGCGGCGTGTCGAAATGCAGTGATGCTGTTGGGGCAGCCACGGCACCGGCACGGCGGGCCCAGACGGTTTGGTAATCCTCGTGATCCTGCGCGTCAGCCGCACGACGCGCGGCAATATAGGGCGGCAAGGGCATGGCGCCCGCTGCGGCCAGGGCCGCATCGAAATCGTGGCCGTTCAGATTGAAGGACAGGATGCCCTGCCCTTCGTCGCGCCCCTCCAGCGTGGCGGATAACGTATCCGAGAAGTCGATCCTCTCGCCTGTCCGCAGCTTCTTGAGCGGTTTGATCAAAGCCGACCACAGCCCGCCAGCGCGCGGTTCAAGCAATGTCACCTCGATCCTTGCGGCGGTCGCGCCGGCCTCGCCGTGACGGTGCCGCAGACCGGACAGGCGTGCGGGGATCACGCGCGTGTCGTTCAGGATCAGACGGTCGCCGGGACGCAGGTATGTCAGCAGGTCGCGGACATGGGCGTCCTGAACAGTGTCGCCATCCGCCACAAGCAGGCGCGCGGCGCTGCGCGGGCGCACAGGACGGGTCGCGATAAGCTCTTCGGGCAGGTCGAAGTCGAAATCGGACAATTGCATCAGATTTTCCGGTTCAGTGGCATAGGTCGCGCCGCATTAAAGGTGCTGCGATCAGGCTGCAACCTTGGACATTTATCAACGTCGTGTCATTGCGTCAGTTCCGGTGCCGGCCGACGGAAAATCTCGCGCAGCATACCGGGCGCCAGAGCTGAAAGCGGGTTCATCTGCACACGCGGATTATCCGGCGGTCCTTGCAACTGATAGGTAAAGCCGATCAGCCCCTCGCCCTTACGGGTCAGAAGCGAACCGATTCCGTTGAACATATAGATCGGTGAGAACACACCCTGAAAATCCATATGCTTGCGCGTCAGATCGTAATAGCCATCCAGCGACACACCCAGCGAGGCCCCGACCGCAGAGCCTGAACGCAAGACAAGCTGTTGCGGCGTCAGAAGAAAACCGGCTTCTACTTCGGAGAAGTGCAAACCCGAGCCGTTCAACTGGTCCAGCAGGCCCACCACGCTGACCGCATTGATCAGCGCCGCCAGCGCAGGCACGTCACGCACCCGCAGGTCCAGCACCTTGAGATCACCGTTATAGCTGCCATCGGTACCGGTCGGGCGCAGCGTCAGGTCAAGCGTGCCATCGCGGGCCTGCGGCAGTATGCCCGCCGCCGCGATGGCGCGACCTGCATCCTGTGCCTGAATGCGGAAGGCGCTGCGCCCGTTCATCGGCACAACGCGCCCAAGTATCGGGGCTTTGCCGTTGACGTTGCCACTGAAACTGCCGTCTAGCCCGCCTGTATTGGTGAACTCACCCCTGAAGTCCGTCAGGGCAATGGTGTCTGTGATCTCCAGCCTGTCCAGGGCCAGCGTCAAAGGACCGCCCGCCTGCCCGCCACCCGCACCACCGCTTGGCAAGGTGCTGCGGCGCAAATCGACGCTACCACCGTTGATCGCGATGGCAGGCGCACGCCCTGCCCCGCGTCCCGTCAAGGTCACCGGCGCATCCAGCCAGCCGCCAGCACGAACCCTGTCGAGCCTTGCACTGGCAAACTGGCCCGCTGCGGTCAGATCCAGCGATCCCGTCAGGTTCAGCCCCGGCGCGTCCAGCGTGATCCGGTCGACCTTGGCGGGCGTGCCAAGCGTTCCCGCAACCTCAAGCGTGCCGGTCCCCTGCCGTGACAGGGACCAGCCCAAGGACGGGACCGACAAGCCAAGCCCTGCCAAGTCCGAGGTCAGGCGAAACGCTGGCGCGCGCTCGCGTTCCAGATCCAGCGCAATCCGGCCCTGCCCCGCGCCGCTGAATGTTCCGGGCGGCAGGCTGAGGTTGAATTCATCCGCAAAGGCCTGTGACAGGGTGACCGTGCCCGCGACCTGACTTTTGCCCTGCGTATTGTCGCGCAGGGTCGTGCTCCAGACAGCGTTGAAGGGCACATCGCCCAAACGTCCCTGCCCTCCGATGCTAAGCGTGTTGGTATCGGCTTTCAGTTCCATCGCGTCGGCCTGCAGGCGGCGTCCCGGCATGATACCCTCGCTCACCACATCGCGCAGGCGGGCACTGGCTGCGAAACGCAGATCATCCGGCATCAACGGTCGTATCAGCGGCATGTCGATTACGGCTGTCACCTCGGCCACACCCTCGGCCAGATCGACGGGGCGTCCTGCCTTTTCGAGCAGGCGCAGGTTAGGGGTGTCAAGCATCGCCAAAGTTGCGGTGATACTGCCATGCGTCGCCAAACGGACCTGAGCATTGGCGGGTTTCATGGTCACATCGGGAATGGTGAAACTCGTACCCGCGACGTCCAGCGATCCGCCATTCGGGGGCGTCACCTGTCCTTCGGTAGCGCTGATCACGAAACGGCGGTTGGTCAGGCTGGCCTGCCCTGTCGCACCGGTCAGTCGCGGCATGTCACGGCCATAGGTGACATCGGCCTTGTCAAAGGCAAAGGCAAGGTAAAGGCGGTCCGTTGTGCCGGGACGACGGCGAAACCCAAGCTGGATGTCGCTCATCTGTGCTGTATGCACATTTTCCGCCACCCATCTCCGCGTAACAGGCACCAGTGCATCGGGCCACAGCTCAAGCACGCGTTCGGGCAGGATCGCATCCATCCGGCCATTCACGGCCACATCCCAGCCTTGCGGTCCAACGCCCACCTCGCCATCCAGAAGCAGGCGACGCCCCTTGTCGAACAGGGTCAACTGCCCCAGTGACAGTTTGAACGGATCAAGCGAAAGACGCAGATCCAGCAAAGCTTCTTCCAGCGCGACGGGTGTCTCATAGAGATCGGCAGGATTCGCCACGATGTCGAGAATACGGAACTGCCCCAGAAGGGTGGATGGCCAACCATTGGCCACCGAGGCAATCGTGGCCCGCCCTTCGGCACGGGCGGTGATCCATTTGCTGGTGACGGACAGATCGTCAAAGGCAAGCTGTCCGGTTTCCGGCGTGAACGTCATATATGTCTGCGCGGCATCGAAGGGGATCGGCTGCGCCTGATCGTCGGGCTGCACCACACCAGCCCCGATCTGCAGGGCCACGCTAAGCGGTCCAAGCGTGCCAGCTTCATCGACCGAAACGCGCATCGCGCCGGAAATCGGCGCGCGCAGGACGCCCAGCCATGCCAGCGCTGTCGACTGGCTGGCCAGATCCGAGGCGGTCATATCCTCGAAGCTCAACCCGACCTGTGCGGCCGACGATCCAATCTGCCCGGTATAGCTGAGGCTGAGCGAGGTGGCATAATCATAGCCCGACAACAGCGCCACGTCCCCCCGCAGGGTCAGATCGTCGCCGTTGCGCCGCAAGGCAATCCGGCCTCCATCCACCTGCCAGAGGCGACCGGTGCGCGCATCCTCGTAGGTCAGCCCAAGATTGTCGGCGTCGATCTCGCGCAGACCGGCAAGTCGGGGCTGGTTCAGCAAACGGTCCAGCCCTTCGATCAGGGCGGCGGGGTTCGATGCCCGCTCAATCGGGGGAAGCGCGTCGCCGAGGGCCAGATCAAAGCTGCCATCCTCCATCCGCCGCAAGGACAGGCGCAGACCCGACAGGCTGACACGCCCCGGCTCCAACTGCCCGCGCAACAGAGCCTCGCCCGAAAGGCCAGCCTCCATGTTTCCCAAGGTCATGATCGGTGCGCCGCCCACCTCCCGCAGGGAAACATCGCGCATCCCGATGCGGGGAGCCCATCCTTCACCGACGGTAAAGACCAGATCGGTGAATGTGATCTCGTGGCCCGGCAACACCGCGCCGATCCGCGCCTCGATCCGGTCACGCATCCAGTCAGGGGCCGCAATCGGGCGGCCAACGGACCAGAGCAGCGCCAAGGCGATACCGCCTGCGATGGCCAACACAACGCCGGTTGTCCAGATGGCCGACCACATCATCGACTTACCGACATGGCGCCTTGTCTTGGCTCGCGCCTTGCACGGCTGCTCTGGCGCAGGTGGCTGCGCGACGGGCGTGTGCGTGTCTGGCTCCTGTGTCGTCATCCGGTCGTGATCTGCCTGTCTGTTCCGCCCTGAGCAAGCTCAAGCGACGAGGCATCATACCCCGCCACCTCAAAAAACGCCCCATTGCCGTTTCCCGTTTGCGCGATCCGCGGGAATTCTGGTGAAACTTCCGCCCACCTTACTTTATTGTCGCCCGTCATGTCCTAATATGAAACTCACAAATTCATCAGACCGGAAATATTCCGGCACCCGAAACCCGTCAGACCAAGGAAAAAACAATGCTCGCAGTTTCCGACCAAGCCCCCGATTTCACCCTGCCGCGCGATGGCGGCGGCACTGTCACCCTGTCTGCGCTGCGCCCAGCCCCTGTCGTTCTGTTCTTCTATCCGCGTGACGATACATCAGGCTGCACGACCGAGAACAAGGCCTTTTCCGATCTGCTGGACAATTTTGGCAAGGCCGGCGTGCAGGTCTTCGGGATATCAAAGGACGATATCGCCAGCCATGACAAGTTCCGCGACAAACACGCGCTGCGCGCGCCATTGTTGTCGGATGCCGAGGGGACAGTCTGCGAGGATTACGGTGTCTGGAAAGAAAAATCCATGTATGGCAAGAAGTTCTTCGGGATCGAACGCAGCACCTTCCTGATTGACGGATCGGGCAAGATTGCCAAGGTTTGGTCCAAGGTCAAAGTACCCGGCCATGCCGAGGACGTTCTGGCAGCGGCCCAAGCCCTGTGAAAACGCTTGCCGAGATGGCCGTCGAGGTATTGGGCACCGCTGACGGCCGCGCCAAAACAGCGCTGTCACATGCCCATGCCGCAAGCTGGCGCGCCGCGCGGGCGGCAGGCAAACCCCTGGCCATCGGCAGGGCCAGCCCGCCCGATCATCCCGCCCGCCCCGCCGCACCCGCCTTGCTGGACCCGCGCGATGTGCCGCGCCGCAAGGCGGGCAGTCGGCAGGGGCGCGTAGCGATGCTGCATGCCGTGGCGCATATCGAACTGAACGCGGTCGATCTACACTGGGATATCATTGCACGGTTTACAGAGACGCCCATGCCTGCCGGCTTCTACGATGACTGGGTCAAGGCGGCGGATGAGGAATCAAAACATTTCAATCTGTTATGCGACTGTCTTGAGGCGCATGGCAGCTCTTATGGCGCAATGCCGGCGCATGCAGGCATGTGGCAGGCCGCGTCGGATACCGCGCAGGATCTGATGGGGCGGCTGGCGGTTGTCCCGATGGTGTTGGAAGCGCGGGGGCTGGATGTGACCCCGAATATGATTGCGCTGTTCGAGAAAGCGGGCGACCGGCAGACCGTTGACGCACTGAACGTTATCTATGCCGAAGAAGTCAGCCATGTCGCCTATGGCTCCAAATGGTTTCACTTTCTATGTGGTCGACATGAACTTGATCCGCGCGTCGTATTTCACGATCTGGTCCGGCGCTATTTCCACGGGTTGCTCAAGCCCCCATTCAACGAGGAAAAGCGGGCCGAAGCGGGATTGCCGCCCGATTTCTACTGGCCGCTAACCGAAGAACAGCGCGCCGTTTGACCCTGTGCGGACCGCGCTGTCGTCTAGTATAGAGCGCCTGATTTCTCGCTGAATAACCGTCCTTGTCGGCAGTTTCCTGCCAGTTTGCAGGCATTTGCCTCTTTCGTCCGCATTCTTGCCGCAAACATCTTGCCCCAAGCCTGCGGGCTGTTTACGAACTTCTCACGGGTTGGCTTGGGGACATTGGAGCTGCCTGCACGGGGATGGAACAAGGGACAGATTGGTGAGAACACGACTGGCAATCCGGATCGACGCCACACTTGAGCGTTGGTTTCCGGAAAGACGGCTGTTTCTGCGATCAGATTCAGACACAAGATTCATCCGGCTGAAGCCGGGAACGCAGTTGATCGCTTTTACCGGCGGCGCCCTTGTGGTGTCATGGACGATCATCGCAACTGCGATCTTGCTGATGGATAGCATCGGTTCCGGCAATTTCCGCGAGCAGGCCAAGCGCGATCAGCGCACCTACGAGACCCGTCTGAATATCTTGTCGGGCGAACGTGATGCCCGCGCCGCCGAGTCCTTGGCCGCGCAAGAAAGGTTCAGTTCCGCACTGGAACAGATTTCCGTCATGCAATCCGAGTTACTCCAATCCGAGACCCGGCGCCGCGAGATGGAGACAGGGATCGAAGTGATCCAGAGCACATTGCGCCGCACCATGCGCGAGCGCGAGGCGGCCCGTCTGGAGCTGGCCGCCATCAAGTCGCAACTGGACGGTGATACCAACGGCAGCGGCGAGGTTATGGCTTCGGGCAGTGCGGCCGGCGAAGCGATAGACTTTCTGTCAACGGCCCTGGCCGAAACTGCGGCCGAGCGCGACTCGGTGCGCGCCGATGCCGAGGAGGCGCTGATCCGCGCCGACGAGATGGCATTCGAGATCCGTCTGATGCAGGACCAGAACGACCAGATTTTCCGCCAGTTGGAAGAGGCGATGGCCGTTTCCGTAAAACCTCTGGACAAAATGTTCCGCGCGGCGGGGCTGAACACAGACACAATCATCAATCAAGTCCGTCGCGGATATTCCGGCCAGGGGGGTCCGTTGACCCCTTTAAGCTTTTCAACGCGAGGCAGTGACGAGATAACGCCCGACACCGACCGTGCGAACCGTATCCTGAACCAGATGGATGCGCTGAACATCTACCGCATCGCGGCGCAGAAAGCGCCTTTTGCAACACCTGTGCAATCGGGCTTCCGTTTTACCAGCCCCTTCGGTGTCCGGCGCGACCCCAAAACCGGCGGACGGCGCATGCATGAGGGTGTTGATTTCGCAGGCCCTGTGGGCACACCGCTTTATGCCACCGCAGACGGGGTGGTCGTGCATGCCGGCTGGCAATCCGGCTATGGGCGTCTTGTGAAGATAAAGCACGAGTTCGGCATCGAAACACGCTTTGCCCATCTGTCGAAAATTAACGTGAACGTGGGACAAAAGGTGTCGCGCGGGGATCGTATCGGTGATATGGGAGCCTCTGGGCGTGTGACCGGCCCCCATCTGCATTATGAAGTGCGCGTGGGCGGACAGGCCGTCAATCCAATGATCTATATCAAGGCTGCAAACGATGTTTTCTAAGAGCAAAATCAACGAGCCGGGCCCAAAGACACCCGAAGCACCGAAACCTGCCATGCCAGAAGCGTCTGCGGCCTCGCCCAGTGAATTCAAGGCGACCGCGCCGAAACCGAAGCCGCCCGCCTCAATCCTGTCGGCGGATCTGCATATCACCGGCAATCTCAAGACAACCGGTGACATTCAGGTCGAAGGCTCGATCGACGGCGATATCCGTGCACATCTTCTGACGGTTGGCGAAAGCGCCACCATCAAGGGTGAAGTGGTTGCCGATGATGTCGTGATCAACGGTCGCATCGTGGGCCGCGTGCGCGGGCTGAAAGTGCGCCTGACATCGACAGCGCGGGTCGAGGGTGACATCATCCACAAGACCATCGCCATCGAAAGCGGCGCGCATTTCGAAGGTTCCGTGCAGCGTCAGGACGATCCGCTGACCCCCAAGGGTAGCGCCCCTGCAGGCAAGGCGGCACAGGCCTCTGGTTCCGGCACAGACGCTGACAAAAGCAACTAAGGTCAGTAACCTTCACAAATAAGGCGCCGCTTGATCAAAGCCGGCGCCTTTTTCATGGGCTACAGGACGGGTTGCTGGCGCATTAAGCCTCCAGTTCTGCGTCCCAGTAAAGGTAATCCATCCAGCTTTCATGCAAATGGTTCGGCGGGAATTTGCGCCCCATGTTCCGCAATTCCTCGGCCCCTGGCGCGCGCGGCGGTTTACGCAGATGCAACCCCGCCTGACGCAGGGATTTTGACCCTTTCCTGAGGTTGCAAGGCGCGCAGGCGGCGACGACATTCTGCCAGCTTGTGATCCCGCCTGCCGCACGCGGCACCACGTGATCGAAGGTCAGATCGCCCTTGGCCCCGCAATACTGGCAACTGAATTCATCACGCAGAAAAAGATTGAAGCGCGTGAAGGCCACGCGCTTCTGGGGTTTGACATAATCCTTGAGAACGACAACCGATGGCAGCCTGAACACGGTACTGGGGCTTCGGACCACATGGTCGTATTCGGCCACGATATCCACGCGGTCCAGCCACGCCGCCTTGACCGCCTCCTGCCAGGGCCAAAGGGATAACGGGTAGTATGACAGGGGCCGGTAATCCGCGTTCAGCACCAATGCGGGGTGATGCCTGAGCACCGCCGGTTCCCTGACGAATTCTGTTCTGAAATCTCCACTCATCTGGCGCAAAGCTCCCCTGCCCTGTCTGCCGGTCTCTGGCTCCAGAGCGGGTGCGCCCGCCCCGTCGTAGGATGACTATATATCGTGGTTTGTTTCCGGCAAGCCCCACGACATGCAGTAGCCATCACCATTGCCTTAACCACGCGATGCAACACGGATGTGACGCGAATTACCTTGTTTTTGCCGGACATCCCTTGGAGTGGCTGCCTTTACTGCCTATTTTACAGACATGATGACGCAGAAAACGGCAAAAAGAAGCGGGTTTTCGCCCGCTGCGGTGCTGGAAACCGCCCTCTATGTCGATGATCTGGTAGCAGCGCGACAGTTTTACACAGAGGTGCTGGGGCTCGAGATCGTGACAGAGGCCGAGGGGCGGCATGTGTTCTTCCGTGTGGGGGATGGCATGCTGCTGTTGTTCGATCCGGTGACGACTGTCGCACCACCAGATCCGCCCCCCGCGCTGCAAGTCCCGCCGCATGGCGCAACGGGACCGGGCCATATGTGTTTCTCGGTCACCGCCGAGGGGCTGCAACAGGGCCGCAAGGCGCTGGAGGCGGCGGGTATCAAGATCGAGTCGGAAGTGGAATGGCCGAACGGCGCGCTCTCGATCTATTTCCGCGATCCGGCGGGAAATTCGCTTGAGTTCGCCGAACCGCGTCTGTGGTTTTCCGAAAGCTAAAGGCTCAACTTGTCACGCATGAAGGCCAGTGCAACCGACAACCCGTCGGGCGCGATGCCATGCGCGGTGCCCTTCATGATATGGGCAAAGACATCGGTAAAGCCTGCGTCCTGCAAAGCCTGCGCCGCCTGCGGCAACGACTGGACCGGCACCACATCATCGGCATCGCCATGCACCAAAAGCACCGGCATGCGGCTGATAGTCTCGTCCGGCAGAACCTCGGGTTGCAGCAAACGTCCCGAAAAGGCCACGATACCGGCCAATGGGTCCTCGCGGCGCGGGGCGACATGTAGCGACATCATCGTGCCTTGGGAAAAACCAAACAACACCATCTGTTCGGGCAAAAGATCCTCGTCCACCAGCAAGGCATCCAGAAAGGCGTTCAGATCGGACGCCGCCGCCTGCATGCCGCGCGCGGCCTCCTCCTCGCTTGATCCGTCGATCCACGGGATGGGAAACCACTGATACCCGAATGGCGCGCCGGCGCAGGATTCGGGCGCGTCGGGGGCCACGAACAGCGTATCGGGCAGATGTTCGCCCAAAGGATCGGCAAGACCCAGAAGGTCGGCCCCATTCGCACCGTATCCATGCAGAAAGACCACCACAGAGCGTGTCTCACCCGATAGCGGCGCCCGCCGCTCTGCATTCAGTACCCGTGTCATGCGATGCCTTCCCTTTGCTTTTGCACATGGTAGTAGGCCCAAAGCATCCGCGCCGCAACCGATCGCCACGGGCGCCAGATTTCCGACATCCGGCGCAGCGGAGCCTCGCGCGGGCGATCAGGCAAATTGTACAGCATCCTTGCCCCTTCCTGCAGCGCCAGATCACCGGGGGCAAAGACATCGGCGCGGCCAAGGCTGAACATGGCGTAGATCTCGGCTGTCCAGATCCCGATGCCCTTCACAGCGACCAGCCTGTCCACAACTTGCGCTGTCGGCAATGCCCGCAACCCTTCAAAGTCGATCCCTGCGGCTGCCAGCGCATGGGCATAGGCGGCTTTCTGGCGGCTCAGACCGTGCGCGCGCAGCGCGTCGGTATCGAGGGCAGCCACGGCATCCGGCGTGACCAGACCCGCCGCCTCCAACCGGCCCCAAATCGCGCGGGCCGAGGCGACGCTGACCTGCTGGCTGACAATCGCGCTGAGAAGCTGGGCAAACCCGTCGGGCCTGCGCCGCAACGGCAGCGGCCCTGTCTCGCGATAGGCGCGCGCCATGGCGGGATCGTGCTGGCAAAGCCAAGCCACCCCTTCGGCCACACAGGCATCACTGGTGATGATCCTTTCGTCCACGCGTCCCCCCTTGCCGCGAATCGGCATGACCATGTCCTGACCCGCGCGCAGCCTATCGCAGCCCTGGTCGAAGGCCATCACCGTGTGCCATTGCGCCAGCAGAAAGCCACGAATGCAGAAAAGACCACGCATTCCCCGACCCTGCTTCTTCTTGCTAAAAATATCCATTCACGGTTTCACGAAGGAATTTCCGGCAAGGGAAACTGCCTAGAGCAGGAATTTTTTCTGATAGAAAGGTGTTTCTACGATCCGCAGGGAATAGAATACACTTTCTTTTCGAAAATACCGGAACGATATTCCCGACATGAGCAACATGTTCCCCCTTCCAAGTGCCAATTGGCCGGTGATGAGTCCCGGATCGGTCTGGCTGGCCGGCGCCGGTCCGGGCGATCCGGGCCTGCTGACCCTGCACGCACTGAACGCGCTCAGGCAGGCTGATGTAGTCGTCTATGATGCACTGGTCCAGCGCCAGATTCTGGAGTGGGCACCGCAGGCCGAACTGGTCTATGCCGGAAAGCGCGGCGGCAAGCCGTCGGCTTGTCAGGCCGATATCACGCAAAGGCTGGTCGATCTGGCGCAGCGCGGCAAGCGGGTGTTGCGACTGAAGGGCGGCGATCCTTTCGTGTTCGGGCGTGGCGGGGAAGAGGCGCAGGTGCTGGTTGCGGCGGGCATTCCGATCCGCATCATTCCCGGCATCACGGCAGGCATCGGCGGTCTGGCCTATGCGGGCATTCCGGTGACGCATCGCGGCGTGAACCAGTCTGTGACCTTCGTGACCGGACATGACGCCACGGGAGAGGCGCCCACGCAGGTTGACTGGGCCGCGATTGCGCAGGGCAGCCAGATGATCGTGATCTATATGGGCGTGAAATATATCGGCAAGATTGCCGCGCAACTGATCGCCGCAGGGCGCAACCCAGAAGAGCCCGCGGCGGTTGTCGTCTCGGCCACCACCGCGCAGCAACAGGTTCTCGACACGACACTGGGCCGGATGGAGGCAGATATCGCCGCTGCCGGTCTGGAGCCACCCGCGATCTTGTGCATCGGCGAAGGTGTCCGCCTGCGCGAGGGTCTGAACTGGCAGGCTCTGGCCTTGGGTCTGGCCCCTGTCCAGCATCAGGCGATGGCCGCGGCGGGCTGAACGCGCCCGTTTTGCCGTAGCGCCGCAATTCATTATGGCCCTTGCGGGTCCGCTGTGTGCGGTCTAGCAATCACACATGAGCGATACTGCATATATCCCCGACGATGCCCGCGCCAAGCGCAACGTAGCCATTCTGGTCATGGCGCAGGCCATTTTGGGATCGCAAATGCCGATGATCTTCACGATCGGCGGGTTGGCGGGGCAGTCACTGGCGTCGAATCTGTGCTGGGCGACTCTGCCGATCTCGCTGATCGTGCTGGGGTCCATGCTGGCGGCCACGCCTGTATCAGCCATCATGCAGAAATACGGCCGCCGCACCGGTTTCCTGATCGGCACCACAGCCGGCGCCATTGGCGGGGCTGTCGGGGCTTACGGGCTTTACACAGCCTCATTCCCGATCTTCTTGCTGGGTAGCTTCATCACTGGAATCTACATGTCCGGTCAGGGATTCTACCGCTTCGCCGCTGCGGACATGGCCTCGGACGCGTTCCGGCCCAAAGCGATTTCCTTCGTCATGGCGGGCGGTTTGCTGAGTGCGGTGATCGGGCCGCAACTGGTCAAGGTGACGGCCGAGTCGATGGTCATTCCCTTCCTTGGCACCTATCTGGCGGTGATCGCGGTCAATATCATCGGCTCAGGTCTGTTCTTCTTTCTGGACATCCCCACGCCCAAGCCCCCTGCGGCAGACGCCCCCAAGGGGCGCAGCCGGATGGAACTGCTCAAGACACCCGCTGTTGCTGTGGCCGTGATCTGCGCCACGGTTTCCTATGCGCTGATGAATCTGGTCATGACCTCTTCGCCGCTGGCTGTCGTGGGCTGCGGGTTCGAGACCAATGACGCGGCTAATGTGGTCAGCGCGCATGTTCTGGCGATGTATGCGCCTTCATTCTTCACTGGCCATCTGATCGCGCGTTTCGGGGTGGAAAAGATCGTGGGCCTTGGTCTGCTGATCCTTGCATCAGCAGGCGGCGTTGCCTTGATGGGGGTTGAGCTTGAGCATTTCTTTATAGCGCTGATCCTGCTGGGGCTGGGCTGGAACTTCGGTTTTATCGGGGCGACCACGATGCTGGCCGCCAGCCATGCGCCCAGCGAGCGCGGTCGCGTGCAGGGAATGAACGACTTTATCGTCTTTGGCGGCGTTACAATGGCCTCGCTATCCTCGGGCAGTCTGATGAACTGCTCGGGCGGCACCGCGCAAGAAGGCTGGATGGCCGTGAATATGGCGATGCTGCCGTTTCTGGTACTGGCGACCGGTGCATTGATCTGGCTGGCAATGCGCCCGCGCGAGGCATGAGCGCCTAAAACACCCGCCTGAGCATCAGCGACAGGCGGCGCTGGACCTCGGGTTCGGCCAACCGCCCCTCTGGGATCGCTGCCGGATCGCGCAGCGCCCGCTTGAGGATGCCGACCGTGCGCCAGCCTGCCAACTCGGCGATACGTTGGGGCAAGGCCGGACGCGGGCCGGAAGACGGGCGCGCCTTACCCAGATGGGACTGCACAAGCTGCGTGAATTGCGCCGTGGTCATTTCGGGCAAGGGATTGCTGCCACGCGCCAAAAATAGCGGCACGCCCAGCAGGTAATTGGCCAGCCCTGTTGCGGCCCCGATATTGCGTGCGCGGGTTTCCTGCGTGCCGCCCAAAGCGCGCGCCGCCACCCACATCAGCGCCCCGCCGGTTTCGGCCACATAGTCGCGCAGGTCATCTGCATCCGCCATCGGCAGGCGCTGCGCCTCGCGCCGCCGCGCGTTGACGCAGCCTGCCAGCAGGTTCGCGCCTGTTGCGTCCAGCACCTGCGAAAGCGGTGTCGCCACCTCGTGCCGCCGCACAGGACCACCTGACGAGATTTCGTCCAGCGCGTCAGACCACCATTGCAGACGCATCTCCGCGATCAGAGGTTCCGCGCTCATCCACGGGGCGCGGGCAATTTCCAGATTAAAGGCGTATAGCGGAAACAACACCTGCCGCATCGCCACAGGTGCGGCCATCGTAGCGGCAAAACGGTCGGGATCGCCGCGTTCGACGATCCGCGCACAGGCGACCAGATCGGGCTCGGTGATCACTGCGCCGCCTCTGCACCCGGCGCGGCCTCGCGCAGCAATTTCCAGTTGATCGCGTCCAGCAGCGCTTCGAAACTGGCGTCGACGATGTTGGGGCTGACGCCCACGGTGGACCAGCGGCGGCCCTGGCCGTCTTCGCTGTCGATGATGACGCGGGTCACGGCCTCGGTCCCACCCTGGGTGATGCGGACCTTGAAATCGACCAGTCGCATATCGGCAATCGCTTCGCTATAGGCCCCCAGATCCTTGGCCAGTGCCTTGGACAGGGCGTTGACCGGGCCACGGTCCGATCCGTCCTCGTCCATCGACTCGCTGACGGACAGTTTCTTGTCTCCGTCGACTTTGACCACGACGACCGCTTCGGACAGGCTGACCATGCGGTTATACTTGTTCTTGCGCCGCTCGACGGTGACGCGGTAGCGCTTGACCTCGAAGAAGTCAGGCGCCTGCCCCATCTCGGCGCGGGCCAGCAGTTCGAAACTGGCCTGCGCCGTATCATAGGAATAGCCCTGCTCTTCGCGCGCTTTCACTGTCTCGAGGATGCGGCCCAGTACCGGATCACCCGCCGCCATCTCCAGCCCCGCCTCGGCCAGACGACGGCGCAGGTTGGACTGGCCCGCCTGATTGGACATCGGGATGATACGCGCATTGCCGACCACAGCAGGATCGATATGCTCGTAGGTTGCGGGGTCTTTCAGGATCGCGCTGGCATGCAGACCCGCCTTATGGGCAAAGGCCGAGGCCCCGACATAGGGGGCCTGCCGCATCGGAACGCGGTTCAGGATATCGTCAAGGCGTCGGCTGGCGCGGGTAAGGCCGGACAGGGCGTCAAGCGTGACGCCCGTGTCATAGCGGCTGGCATAGGGTTCTTTCAGCAGCAAGGTCGGAATGATCGTTGTCAGGTTCGCATTGCCGCAACGCTCGCCCAAACCGTTGAGCGTGCCCTGCACCTGCCGCGCACCTGCGTCGATGGCGGCAAGGGCTCCGGCCACGGCGGTTTCCGTGTCATTATGGGTGTGGATGCCGAGACGATCACCGGGAATGCCTGCCGCGATAACCGCGGCTGTGATCTGGCCGATTTCTTCGGGCAAGCAGCCGCCATTGGTATCGCAAAGCACGACCCAACGCGCGCCGGCATACAGTGCTGCGCGCAGAACCTTGAGAGCGTAATCGGGATTGGCGCGGTAGCCGTCGAAAAAATGCTCGGCATCAAACAGCGCCTCGCGGCCTCGGTCCACCAGATGCGCAACGGAGGCCGCAATGTTGTCCACGTTCTCGTCCAGAGTGACACCAAGGGCGGTGGTCACGTGGAAATCATGCGCCTTGCCGACCAGACAGACCGCTTGCGTGCCCGCATTCGTCACAGCGGCCAGAACATCATCATTCGCAGCCGAGCGCCCTGCCCGCTTGGTCATGCCAAAAGCGGTCAGGCGCGCGCGGATTTGCGGTGCCGCGTCGAAAAATGCCGAGTCAGTGGGGTTCGCACCGGGCCAGCCGCCTTCGATGTAATCGACGCCCAAAGCGTCCAACATGCCCGCAATCTGGAGCTTCTCGGCTGTCGAGAACTGCACGCCCTGCGTCTGCTGGCCGTCGCGCAGCGTCGTATCGTAGAGATAGAGGCGTTCGCGGGTCATCCTCGGCCCCCTGCTTCTTCTTGCCGAAAATATCCGCGGGGGGAATGGCCCGCAGGGTCATTGGGGGCCGCCAGCCCCCCTGCCAAGTCAGAGACGGACGCAACACGTGTCATTCTAACCCCTCCAGTGCAGATGGATCAAACTCGGGGCCGGGTACCAGTTCCACCCCTGACTTGCTCATGCGGACCTCGACCCCCGCGGCGATCAGCGCGGATTTCAGCCGGTCCACCTGCGCGAAATCATTGGTTTGCATCGCAGTTTCGCGGGCAGCGGCAAGACGGTAGGAGTGCGCCGAAAGATCAACGACAGGTGCGGCAGCCCAAGCGGGAACGTTGGTCTCCAGCACGCCAACAAGCTGAAGGGTTGCGCGCAGGGTCGCCGCGTCGCCCGCAAGGGCAAGCTGATGGCATTCGGACAGAAAACCATGGGTGTTCAAATCATCGGCAAGCGCATCAACCGCTGTCTGGCTGGGAACTGAGCCGTCCTGTGCTTGGGCGGCCAGCGCGTACCATTTGCGTAATGTCGCCTCGGCCTGAGCCGCCTTTTCCGCCGTCCAATCCATTGGCTTGCGGTAATGCGTCATCAGGAAGACATAGCGGATCACCTCACCCGGCACGCCTTGATCCAGCAGGTCGCGGACGGTGAAGAAATTGCCAAGGGACTTGGACATCTTTTTGCCCTCGACCAGCAGCATCTCGTTATGCATCCAGACATTGGCCATCTTGTCGGTGCCGTTCGCGCAGCAGCTTTGGGCGATTTCGTTCTCGTGATGCGGGAATTGCAGGTCGATCCCGCCGCCGTGGATGTCGAAACTGGCCCCCAGCAGCTCATGCGCCATGGCGGAGCATTCGATATGCCAGCCGGGACGGCCCCTGCCCCAAGGGCTGTCCCATCCCGGCAGATCATCGCTGGACGGTTTCCACAGCACGAAATCCATCGGGTTGCGCTTGTAGGGCGCAACCTCGACCCTTGCGCCGGCGATCATATCCTCGACCGTGCGGCCCGACAGCGCGCCGTATCGGGTGTAGCTGTCCACGGCAAAAAGCACATGGCCTTCGGCGGCATAGGCATGGCCCGATGCGATCAAGTCTTCGATCATCGTCACCATCTGCGGGATGAATTCCGTGGCGCGCGGCATGTGGTCCGGCTCCAGCGCACCAAGCGCACCCATGTCGTCCAGATACCAGCGGATCGTTTCCTCGGTAATCCCGCCAATCGTGCGGCCAGTCTCTGCCGCCTTGGCGTTGATCTTGTCATCCACATCGGTGAAGTTCCGCACGTAAGTGACGTGATCCGCACCATAGACATGACGCAACAGCCGGTAGAGCACGTCGAAGACGATCACGGGTCGGGCATTGCCCAGATGGGCGCGGTCATAGACGGTGGGACCGCAGACATACATCCGCACATCGTCGGGGTTCAGCGGTGTAAACACCTCTTTGCGGCGGGTTTTCGTGTTGTGCAGTTTGATGGTCGTCATCGGGTCCTCACACGCGGGTCCGCGGCGGGCTTAGCAACTTCAACTCTGGTTGGGAATAGAAGAACGCGCCGCCGGAATGGTTCAGGCGGTAATGCAGCACATGATGGTGATGGCAAAAGCGTTCATCCGATCATCATAGCCATTGATCCACGTCGCCACAATCGCTGAATTGACACGGTGGGGCGGCCTGTGGCCTCTGGCGACAAGCAACCAGAGAGGCCCGCCATGCAGCTTTCACACCGGATCATCACGCTTCTGGGCGACGAGGGTGATGGATGGGGGGTGTTCTACCGCGCCCGCGCCATGAAGGCGGCAGGTCGCGCGGTGACCGAATTGACGATCGGCGAGCATGATATCCGCACCGATCCGCGTATTCTGGCCGCGATGCATGATGCGGCCATGGGCGGGCATACAGGCTATGCCAGTATTCCCGGAACAGCCGAATTGCGCGATGCGGTGGCAGCAAGGGTGAAGGCACGCACGGGTGTTGCGACGGGCCGCGAGAATGTGCTGATTACGCCGGGCGGTCAGGCGGGGCTGTTTGCCACGCATCACGCCACCTGCGATACGGGCGATACCGCGCTTTATATTGATCCGGCCTATGTCACCTATCCCGGCGTGTTGCGCGCGCTGGGGCTGGTGCCGCAGGCCATTTCCACCCGGGCCGAGGACGGGTTCCAGCCGCGCGCGGACGATCTGGAGGCGGCTGTCAAGGCGACGCACCGGCCCCGCAGCCTGTTGGTCAACAGCCCCAACAACCCGACCGGCGGGGTCTATGCGCGCGACACGCTGGAGGGGATTGCCGACGTCGTGCGCGAGCATGATCTGTGGCTGATCTCGGACGAGGTCTATGACACGCAGGTCTGGGACGGCGCGCATCTCAGTCCGCGCGCCTTGCCCGATATGCCAGAGCGCACGCTGGTCATCGGGTCGATGTCGAAATCCCATGCGATGACCGGCAGTCGTATCGGCTGGATCGTGGGACCGGCGGACGCGATTAGCCGCATGGCGGATCTGGCGACGCATACGACTTATGGCGTGCCGGGCTTTGTACAGGATGCCGCATGCTTTGCGCTGGCTCAGGGCGCGGCGCTGGAAGCCCAGGTTGCGGCCCCATTCCGGCGACGCCGTGCGCTGGCGCTGGATTTGCTGGCGCGGCAGAACCTTGTGCGCGTGCAGCCACCGCAAGGGGCGATGTATCTGATGCTGGATATCCGCGCGACCGGACTGTCGGGCGAGTCCTTCGCGATGGCTCTGCTGGATCGGCACGCGATTGCTGTCATGCCGGGCGAGAGTTTCGGCATCGCGGCGGCGGGGCATGTGCGGGTGGCCATGACAGTGGCCGATGACCTGTTCGTTGCGGCGCTGGGGCAATTGCTGGACTTCGCCGCCGAGCAGGCCGCCATGGCGGCCTAACCCCTGCTGGCCTAGCGCCCGATCATCCAGCGCCCTTCTGGCCAGAAGGCATGGAAGGCAAAGGCAAACATCACATCATGGGGCACATCGCGGCCCGCCGCGTCCCTGACGCGGATCGTGCCCACATCGCGGCCGTCCCCGATCCGCGCGGTATCGAGGGCGGATGCCTGCCCTGCTGACCATGTGATCTGCACATCTTCCTCGGTGATCGCGCCCGCTTCGCGCACTCTCTGGACCGGCCAGGCGTTTTGTCCCACACGGACAACGCGCGCCAGGGGGGGAATGCCGTGCGGCGGGTCTTCCCCGCTATAGAGAAACGGACGCCAGTTGCTGTCATAGCCGCGATAGGGATTGGTGCCATAGGCGCGGCGCATGGAGGGTTCGTCCATCACCAGAGCCTGCGGATTACGGGCGCTGAATGCGGCCCAGCTTTCCATCCATGTGGGAAGCTGGGTCAGCTCCGCGCCGGTCATCTGGCCGACGATGCCCAAGCCCACCGCCTGCTGCCACCAGCTTTGGGTTTCGCGGTCATACATGATCATATCCGAGTTCCGCAGCTTGCCCGAGACACCGAAGCTGAGGGTGCGGCCATTCACGCGCCGGTCAAAGGTCGGGCCGGAATTGCACAGGGGGCAGAAGGTGACGGCTACGGGTGTATCGCCGATCCGGTCGTTGACGATCTCGTGCCACATTAGGTAGCGCACCGGATAGGCACGCGGGGTCTGGCCCTCCAGTTCGATGGCGACGACCGGTTCGCGCGCATCCAATCGCGTTTCCTGTGACACGGGGATGAAATCGGGATCGCTAAGGGCCGGGATACCGTCCTTGGGCGGACCGCCCGAGATCACTTCGGACCAGTCCGGCACGGTGGTGCGGGTGAAATCGGTCTCGGGCCATTCACCGCGCCACTGGTCGGGTTGTGGATGACCTGCCAGCGTGGTGGCGGCAAGGAACATGACAGCAAGACCGATGCGGCGGATGTCGCAAAGAGCGATAAACGACACAGAACAGGCACCGATACGCCGCATGGCATGATCCTTTTCAATTGTATCCCGAGGATGCACACAGACGGGGCACTGGCATAGCCCCCTCACCCAGACGTGACTGGCGGTGAAGGGCCGTAAATGCGAACGGGGCCCGAAGGCCCCGTGTCATGTCGTGATATCGTGCAGGATCACTCGGTAACTGTGACGGTTTTCATCATATCGGGCTGGCCGGTCACCAGACCGTTCTGGCCTTCTCCGCGCTTGATCGCGTCGACCACCTCCATTCCTTCGGTCACACGGCCGACGACGGTGTATTGACCGTTGAGGAAATATCCCTCGTCGAACATGATGAAGAACTGGCTATTGGCCGAATTCGGGTTCTGGCTGCGCGCCATGCCCACAACGCCACGGTCAAAGGGGATATCCGAGAATTCAGCCTTGAGGTCGGGACGGTTCGAACCACCCATGCCCGCGCGGGTCATGTTTCCACCCATCTTGCCGAATTCCACATCGCCCGTCTGGGCCATGAACCCTTCGATGACGCGGTGGAAGACGACACCGTCATATCCGCCCTCGGCTGCGATTGCCGCGATCTGGGCTGCGTGTTCGGGGGCCACATCTTCCAGAAGGTCGATAGTGATGGTGCCGTTGGCCTGACCCTCGACCTCGATCTGCAGACCCGAGGCCAGCGCGGGGCCTGCCGCCAGCATTACTGCCGCTGCAATCAGGTTACGCATCGGCGGCCACCTTGACGCTGATCATGCGGTCAGGGTTCGCGGGCGGTTCGCCGCGCGTGATGGCATCGACATGTTCCATACCCGAAATCACGCGGCCATAGACCGTATACTGGCCGTTGAGAAAGCTGTTATCCTTGAAATTGATAAAGAACTGGCTATTGGCCGAGTTCGGGTTCTGGCTGCGCGCCGCGCCCAAAGAACCACGGTCATGCGGCAGGCGCGAGAATTCGGCGGGCAGGTCGGGCAGGTCGGACCCGCCTGTACCGGCACGGCGGATATCAAAACCATCTTCCATGTCGCCATGTTCCACATCGCCTGTCTGGGCCATAAAGCCTTCGATCACGCGGTGAAAACACACATTGTCATAAGCACCTGCGCGGGCCAGTTCCTTCATCCGCTCGCAATGTTTGGGGGCGACGTCGGGCAGAAGCTCGATCGTGACGGTGCCGCCTTTCAGCTCGATCAGGATGGTGTTCTCTGGGTCTTTGATCTCGGGCATCTGGGCCTCCTTGAAGTTGGTCTGGGCAGATACCTAAGGCCCCTGCACGCGAATGCCAAGCGGGGTGTTGACGCAAGCGCGTGTTCGCGCCAAGAGGTGCGCGGACAAGCGCGGAGTAGCGGCATGACGTGGAAGACCCTTGATGACATGGACCTTGACGGCAAACGGGTCCTTGTGCGGGTGGATATCAATGTGCCGGTTGAAAAAGGCCGCGTGACCGATCCCACGCGGATCGAGAAGATCGCGCCGACTGTGCGCGACATCCTCAGACGCGGGGGCCGCGTGTTGCTGGTGGCGCATTTCGGGCGTCCCAAGGGCAAGGTTGTGCTGGACATGACCCTGCGCGTGACCATTCCCGCGCTGGAAAACGTGCTGGAACGCCATGTCACCTTTGTCGAGACCTTCGACGGGGCCGAGGCCGCCACAAATGATGTGGTTCTGCTGGAAAACATCCGTTTCCATCCCGGCGAGGAGGCCAATGATCCCGCCTTTGCCGCCGAACTGGCAGATCTCGCGCAGATCTATTGCAATGACGCGTTTTCGGCGGCGCATCGCGCCCATGCCTCGACCGAGGGTCTGGCCCATCTGATGCCCGCTTGCGCGGGGCGCCAGATGGAGGCCGAGTTGCGCGCGCTGGAAGCGGCGCTGAGCAAACCCAAGCGCCCAGTCGGGGCCGTGGTGGGCGGCGCGAAAGTCTCTAGCAAGATCGAATTGCTGGAGAATCTGGTGGAAAAGCTGGACGTGCTGATTATCGGCGGCGGCATGGCGAATACCTTTCTGGCAGCGCAAGGCGCCCAGATGGGTAAATCGCTGCAAGAGCCGGATTTTCAGGACACGGCCCGCGACATTCTGGCCAAGGCCGCAAGGACAGGTTGCAAGGTGATCCTGCCCGTGGATGGCAAGGTCGCCCGCACATTCGCTGCCGGCGTGCCCTTCGATGTTGTGTCGATGGAGCCTGACACGGTTCTGGAAGAAGACCAGATGGTGCTGGATGCAGGGCCGCAGTCGATTGCGGCCATTTGCGACGCCTTTGACGGTCTGGAGACCCTGATCTGGAACGGACCGTTGGGCGCCTTCGAGATCGAACCGTTCGACGAGGCGACGATGGTCACGGCACGCCATGCGGCGGAACTGACCCGCGCGGGCAAGCTGATCACGGTTGCGGGCGGTGGTGATACAGTGGCCGCCCTGCATGCCGCCGAAGTCGCGGACGACTTCAGCTATATCAGCACGGCGGGCGGCGCGTTTCTGGAATGGATGGAAGGCAAAACCCTTCCCGGTGTGGCCGCACTCGAGGCCAGCGCCTGAGGCGGGCGGACAGATTGGATATTTGCGGCAGGAAGACGCAAGCTTTGCGGTTTTCCTGCAATTTTATGCAGTTTTTCGGGAAAATCGCCTTAAAGGGGATTCCCAAGCCGAATCACCTGTGGCATGGTCCGTGAAAGCACCGGAACAGGTGCAGACAAGGGCAGAGCAATGACATCCCGCAGACCCCCGGCATTCGGTGTTGTGATCTTTTTCGCCGTGGCGTTCAGCCTTGGCGCCTATTTCACTTTTGCAGCCGTGCAGGGCAATTACGGTCTGTTCCGCCGCGCCGAGATCACTGCTGATGCCGCCAAGTTGCAACAGGAGCTTGTTCTGCTCCAGACGCGCGTGGCGCGGATGGAGAACCTGACGCAGCGCCTGTCGGACGAGTATCTGGACCTTGACCTGCTGGACCAGCAGGCGCGCGATGTGCTGGGCATGATGCGCCGCGACGAGATCGTGGTGCGCTAAACCCGGTCACGACCTTTTCCCCTTCCAGACAACTTGTTGAAACACATCCCTGACGCTTGTCAAAAATTGCACTCGCATCGCGGGGATGAATCCTGTATTAAATAGTTTAACGCTAAACTATCTTTCTTCCAGGGAGGGGATACCGCATGGTCGCCAAAAAAAGCCAAAAGGTTTCAAATGTTTCCGCCGATGAGCTGAAAGGCTTCTACCGCGACATGCTGCTGATCCGGCGATTCGAGGAGAAAGCAGGGCAACTCTACGGCATGGGTCTGATCGGCGGGTTCTGCCATCTCTATATCGGGCAGGAAGCCGTTGTTGTGGGGCTGGAAGCCGCTGCCGAGGACGGTGACAAGCGCATCACATCCTACCGTGATCACGGTCATATGCTGGCCTGCGGGATGGACCCGAACGGCGTGATGGCCGAGTTGACGGGCCGCGAGGGGGGCTACTCCAAGGGCAAGGGCGGCTCGATGCATATGTTCTCGAAAGAGAAGCATTTCTACGGCGGCCACGGCATCGTCGGCGCGCAGGTGCCGCTGGGGGCAGGACTGGCTTTTGCCGACAAGTATCTGGACAACAAGCGTGTGACATTCGCCTATTTCGGTGACGGCGCCGCCAACCAGGGACAGGTCTACGAGACCTTCAACATGGCCGCCTTGTGGAAGCTGCCGGTGATTTTCGTGATCGAGAACAACCAGTATGCGATGGGTACGTCGCAGCAACGCTCGACCTCCTCTGCCGAGATCTACGAGCGCGGCCATGCTTTCGGCATTCCTGGCGAGGCTGTTGACGGCATGGATGTGCTGGCGGTCAAGGCGGCTGGCGAAAAAGCTGTGGCGCACTGTCGGTCCGGCGACGGGCCCTACATCCTTGAAATCAAGACATATCGCTATCGCGGGCATTCGATGTCGGACCCCGCGAAATACCGGACCCGCGAGGAAGTGCAGAAGATGCGCGACGAGAAAGACGCGATCGCGCATGTGCGCGATCTGCTGCTGTCGGGCAAGCATGCGACCGAGGATGATCTGAAAGCGATCGACAAGGAGATCAAGGAGATCGTCAACGCAAGCGCCGAATTCGCCAAGGAAAGCCCCGAGCCTGATCTCAGCGAGCTTTGGACCGATATCTATGCCACCGAAGTGCCGCAGAACGCGTAAGGGAGAATTGAACCATGGCAACTGAAATTTTGATGCCCGCCCTGTCGCCAACGATGGAAGAAGGCACGCTGGCGAAATGGCTGGTCAAGCAAGGCGATACTGTCAAGGCAGGCGACATTCTGGCCGAGATCGAGACCGACAAGGCCACGATGGAATTCGAGGCCGTGGATGAGGGCGTGATCGGCAAGCTCATCGTTGCGGAAGGCACCGAAGGGGTGAAGGTCAATTCACCTATCGCGGTTTTGCTGGAGGATGGCGAGAGCATGGATGACGCCGCCCCCGCAAAATCCGCGCCCAAGGCCGAGGCTGCACCGGCAAAGGCCGAAGCACTTGCGAAAGAGGCCCTTGCCCCAGCCGCGCCCAAGGCTGCCAAGATGGAACCTGACTGGCCGGAAGATACCGAGACCCGCAAGCAGACGGTCCGCGAGGCGTTGCGCGATGCCATGTCCGAAGAGATGCGCCGCGATCCCAATGTCTTTTTGATGGGCGAGGAAGTGGCAGAGTATCAGGGCGCTTACAAGATTTCCCAAGGCATGCTGGACGAATTCGGCCCCAAGCGCGTGATCGACACGCCGATCACCGAGCACGGCTTTGCCGGTATCGCGGTCGGGGCTTCGTTCGGGGGTTTGCGCCCGATCGTGGAATTCATGACCTTCAACTTCGCCATGCAGGCGATTGACCACATCATCAACTCGGCGGCCAAGACGCTTTATATGTCGGGTGGACAGATGGGGGCGCCGATGGTGTTCCGTGGCCCGAACGGGGCTGCGGCTCGGGTTGGCGCGCAGCATAGTCAGGACTATGCGGCATGGTATGCCTCGATCCCGGGTCTGAAAGTGGTGATGCCTTTCTCGGCCTCGGACTATAAGGGCCTGATGAAAACAGCGATCCGTGATCCCAATCCGGTGATCTTCCTCGAAAACGAGATCCTTTACGGGCGCAGCTTCGATGTGCCGATCCTTGAGGATTACACCGTCCCCTTCGGAAAGGCCAAAATCTGGCGTGAGGGCAGCGATGTGACCATCGTCAGTTTCGGCATCGGCATGACCTATGCGCTGGAGGCAGCCGAGCGTCTGGAAAAGGACGGGATCAATGCCGAAGTGATCGACCTGCGGACGCTGCGCCCGCTCGACTATGACACGGTGATCGCCTCGGTGATGAAGACCAACCGCTGCGTGACCGTGGAAGAGGGCTTCCCCGTGGGCTCGATCAGCAACCATCTGTCGGCCTATATCATGGAAAACGCGTTCGATTATCTGGACGCCCCCGTGATCAACTGCACCGGCAAGGATGTGCCCATGCCCTATGCGGCCAACCTCGAGAAACTGGCGCTGGTGACGACCGACGAGGTTGTCGCGGCTGTGAAAAAAGTGACTTACCGCTAAGGAGACAGGCGATGTCCATTGAGATTCTGATGCCCGCACTGTCGCCCACGATGGAAGAGGGCACGCTGGCGAAATGGCTGGTCAAGGAGGGCGACACCGTTTCGGCGGGCGACCTGTTGGCCGAAATCGAGACCGACAAGGCCACGATGGAATTCGAGGCCGTGGATGAGGGCGTGATCGGCAAACTGCTGGTGGCGGAAGGCACCGAAGGGGTGAAGGTCAATTCCCCTATCGCGCTGCTGCTGGAGGACGGCGAAAGCGCCTCGGATGCCAAGGCAGCGGCGCCGAAGGCTGAGGCTGCACCGAAAGCTGATGCGCCCAAGGCCGAGACGGCCTCGGCAGAGGCCAAAGAGGCGCCTGCCGCCCCCACATCCCCGGATGGAGAGCGGATCTTTGCCTCGCCACTGGCGCGGCGGATCGCGGCGGACAAGGGGTTGGACCTCACCGGCGTCCAGGGATCAGGCCCGCACGGGCGGATCGTGAAAGCGGATGTCGAGGGCGCTGCGCCGCAGCAGGCCAAGGCAGCGACCGCGGATGCATCCAAGACCGATGCGCCAAAATCTGCGCCGGCATCAGCGGCGATGCCTGCAGGTCCGTCCACCGATGCGGTTCTGAAGATGTACGAGGGGCGCACCTATACCGAGGTCAAACTGGACGGGATGCGGAAAACCATCGCCGCCCGTCTGACCGAGGCCAAGCAGACCATCCCGCATTTCTATCTGCGCCGCGATATCGAACTGGATGCGCTGATGGCGTTCCGGTCGAAGCTGAACGCGCAGCTTGACGCGCGAGGCGTCAAACTGAGCGTCAATGATTTCATCATCAAGGCCTGTGCGCTGGCGCTGCAACAGGTGCCTGCCGCCAATGCGGTCTGGGCGGGTGACCGTGTGTTGCAACTGACACCCTCGGATGTGGCGGTGGCTGTCGCGATCGAAGGCGGACTGTTCACGCCTGTTCTGAAGGATGCCGAGATGAAATCGCTGTCGGCGCTAAGTGCCGAGATGAAGGATCTGGCAGCGCGCGCCAAGTCCAAGAAACTGGCCCCGCATGAATATCAGGGCGGCAGCTTTGCCATTTCCAATCTGGGTATGTTCGGGATCGACAATTTCGATGCCGTAATCAACCCGCCGCACGGTGCCATTCTGGCTGTGGGCGCTGGCGTGAAGAAGCCTGTCGTCGGCAAGGATGGTGCGTTGGCGGTGGCGACAGTGATGTCGGTGACCCTGTCGGTGGATCACCGCGTGATCGACGGTGCATTGGGCGCGCAACTGCTGCAGGCCATCAAGGACAATCTGGAAAATCCGCTGGCAATGCTTGCCTAAGTTATTGGTCTGACCGGAACCACAGGCCATTCCATTGTTGTAACAAAGAGACTTCGATCAACCCTGCGTTGATCGAAGTGTTTTCTTTTTTGATTTAGTAGCCTTCTTTGACTATCGTTTGCGCAGAGTAGAAAAAAGGAATGGTGCCGGACCATCAAGCAGGGCGAACCTACAGGGCGGCACAACACAGGCAATGGGCACACTCGAACCCGAAAACGAGCGGTTTTTCCGCAAGACGTTGCGCCATTTCGCGGAGATGCGAAATCAGGGGCCAGAATCTTCGCATGCCGCGGCAAGCTATCCTGCGGACTGGTTCGACATCCCGCAAGACAGGTTGGCCGATTACGGTGCCATGAGTTTTCTGGCAGGGCTGACCAATTACCACCGCGCACAGACAGTCGCGCGCATGATGCATTATTTCGAACCGCCCCTGCGTCTGGGTCATTACAAGATGTTCCGCGCCAACGGGTTTCCACGGGCATTCATCACATGGGCAGGATTGTCGCCGCAGGCCGAGGCCGGTTTTGCCGTAGAGCATCGCCCGCTCGCGCCAGAGGACTGGACCAGCGGGTCGTCGGTCTGGCTGATCGACTTCGTCGCCCCCTTCGGTCATGTCGAAGAGATTGTGCCATTGCTGACCCAGAACCCCGATCTGACGCGTGTGCGGACGCTTTGGCACAACAAGGCGGGCGACCGGTACCGAATTGTGCAATGGAGCCGCGCTGCGGGTGAAACAGCGGTGGCGGTGAATTCTTACGGGGTCAACCAATTCCGCGAGCTGCTGGAACAGGAAGGAGTCTGAAAATGGGCGCACCCAATATTGTCGGCACCACCACGGGCAGTGTGACGGAAAAGACGGTTTCGACAGCCACAGGTACCTTGACGGATAATGGCAACGGCTTTGCCGATACATGGAGTATTTCGGCCGCGCCGACCTACGGATCGGCCACGATCAACGGCAGCGGCCAATGGACCTATGTACTGGATGACAGCAATCCGGCGGTGGATGCGCTGGATGCGGGCGAAACGATGACCGATACATTCGTGGTGCGCCTGACCTCGAACGGTGACGATTTCCAGACCATCACCATCACGATCACCGGCGTGCCCTGTTTCGCCCTTGGCACAAGGATAGATACGCCCGACGGACCCAAGCCGGTCGAGGACCTGCGCGCCGGTGACATGGTCATGACGCTGGATGCAGGGGTTCAGCCGGTTATCTGGACAGGAAGCCGGACAGTTTGCGGACGCGGCGAAGATGCACCGGTATTGATCAAGGCAGGTGCATTGGGCAACCGTGCCGATCTCTTTGTCTCGCCGCAGCACCGGATGCTGATGTCGGCCCCCTTGACCGAGTTGCATAGCGGAGAGCCGGAACTTCTGGTGCCCGCCATCCATCTGATCAATGAGACCACGATCCTGCGCGCGCCTTGTGACGAGGTGACGTATTTCCATATCCTGCTGGCGCAGCACCACATCCTGTTTTCGGAAGGTGCCCCCTCGGAGAGCTTTTTTGCAGGGGGTGAATGGGCCAGCGCCATCCCGGAGGTCGCCGCATGGAGCCGCGATCTGCAAAGCCGCAACCCTGCCCGTTGGGCGCGTGCCACACTGTCGGCCCGCCCGCAAGGGCGGCGGTTCGAGGGGCGTGTTCTGTCGGAACTGATCGCAAGCTGATCCCCTGCGGGATCAGCCTTTTGCGTTGTTCAGAGGATCACAGGCTGCCGCGCAGCAACTGGTCCATTGTGATCGACGGCGTGGCGCATCCCGCCTCGCCCACGACCTTGGCAGGGACACCGGCCACGGTCGTCTTGGGCGGCACATCATGCAGCACGACAGAGCCTGCGGCAATCCGAGAGCAGCGTCCAATATGGATGTTGCCCAGCACCTTCGCCCCTGCCCCGATCAGCACACCGTCCCCGATCTTGGGGTGGCGGTCTTCCTCTTCCTTGCCGGTGCCGCCAAGGGTCACCGAGTGCAGCATCGAGACATTGTCGCCCACGACTGCAGTTTCCCCGATCACGATCGAATGGGCGTGGTCGATCATGATGCCTTTGCCGATACGGGCGGCAGGATGGATATCGACGCCAAAAGCCTCGGACACACGCATCTGAAAGAAATAGGCCAGATCCTGACGCCCCGTAGTCCAGAGCCAATGCGCGACGCGATAGGCTTGCACTGCTTGAAAGCCCTTGAAAAACAACAAGGGCTGCAGGAAACGGTGGCAGGCGGGGTCGCGGTCGAATACGGCCATGATATCGGCGCGCGCGGCAAGCGCCAGCGCGGGATCAGCGCCATAGGCCTCGTCGCAGATCTCGCGGATCAACTGCTCCGACATCTCTCCCGAAGCCAGCTTCAACGCTGTGCGATAGGCCAGCGCGCATTCGATTGAGCCGTGATGCAACACACTGGAATGGATCAGACCGCCCAGCATGGGTTCATCCTGCACGGCCTTCTGCGCCTCGGTCAGGATACGGTTCCAGACCGGGTCGATCTGCGCGAGTTTTGTCTGGGTCTTTGGCATGGTTCGGGTCCTCTTCGCGGCCATGATAAACCAAATAGGCATGGCAGGCCAAACGCAAAGCCGTGCAGTTGAAAAATTTTGCCCATGGCTTGATCTAGGATGCTCTTTGCGAAAGGGCGGTCAGCGCAAGGATCAGGCAACTTGCATAGGCAGGATCGTTCAATGGGGGCTCGGTCGGCAGGGGCGCGCGCCGCGCAGCTGCCATCAGGGTGCCATTGCCCCAATGCGGATGCGCGCGGCCAAAGCGTTTGCGGTAGCGGTCAGCGGCATCGGCCTGCGTGATCAAGGACCGGCAGGCAGCCCAGCGCTGTGCCGGTGGTACCGTCAGCAAATGCCGCGCCAGCGCTGTCAGATCGCCATGCATCACCCGCTGCATTACAGGGTCAGGTCCACACCGGCAGTATAACCCTGCCCTACCCGTGCCGAGACCTGCGCCACCTCGATCCGGAATGCGCCCTGCACCCCGTCTGAAAGCCGCTCGTCGGCGCTATAATGCCACTGCGGAACCGTCAGGACGACTGTGCGCCTGACCGTCGTGCCTTGTATCACCTGCAGATGGTAAACCTCGGCCTCCTCGCCCAACGGGATATCCGGTGCGTCCCATCCATCCGCGTCGATACGGCCGCGGCGTATCCATGTGACGGCCAGCGCGCCACTTGCATCCGCCACCGCACGCAGATGGACAGGCGCATAGGGTTTCAGACCGATCCCGTCAAAGGCCTGCTGGATAGGAGTGAATGACGGATCATCCAGCCCCTGAGCGGCAGGACCGATCCGGTAGTAGCGCAACTGCCCACGGGCTGACGCGGGCAAGGCGATCTGTTCGGGCGTGCCATCCAATAGCACGAATAGGCTGCCCGCAGGCCAGACACCGGGCATCACCGCATCGCTGCCCAATTGCCCGCGCAACAGAAGCGACAGACGGTAGGTATCGGTTCCGACCAGCGTGACACCGGCGAATTGCAGCACCTCCCAGCGGTCTGCCGTACCATCGCCGATTGCGGCCAGATTGCCGCCTGCCAGCAATGTGGGCATGTCGATGGCGTCAAGTCGGCCCGAGGACAGTTTGACCGTGACCGACGCAGCACGGTCCAGCACCCCCGGTCGACCTGCGCCCAGCGCGTCCTGTGTCACCCCGATGATTGAGGGGCGCTGGATCACATGGTTCAGGGTAAAGCCCGCCTCGGTCGGTGCAGCATAAAGCGCGACCGGCCCCGGCCAGGGATCGGCGGTGACAGCGATATGCGGCGCATGGGGGGTCTCGTCGCCCGTCATCAGGGGCAGGTCCAGAAACAGGCCAAGGACCGGCAGCGGCGCTGTAAAGGGCCGGACAGCCACGGCCTCGTCCTCAAGCGCCGCGGGCTGGTGGTTCGCTGGTTCGACCCGCACAGCCTCGACCAACTGGGCATGGCCCAGTTCGACAGTGTCGATCCGGTATTGCGCGCCGGTGTTGTCGCCTTGCAGCGTCAGCAGGTCACCCGCCCCCAGATGCGAAAGCGAAGGAGGCAAGGCCAGTCGCACTGTATCACGCGCGATCCGCGCCTCGGCCAGCCAGCGTTCGGCAATCTGGCGCCCCTCGGCACGGGTCAGCACAAGCGGCAGTTCCGACGCGGCTACGGCATGGGTGGCCTCATCCGGCAGAACAGCCTCTTCCGCGACGGGGTCATAATCGGTACCGGCCTGCACGAAACGCAGTCTGACACGGCCGGTCATATTAGCTTCGGCACTGCGAACATGCTGCGCCTGTGCGGGGCTGTCCGGCAGATCTGCCAGATATTCAGGGGACACGGCATGCGCCTGTCCGTCGCGGCGCATGACAAAGCGCAGCGTTCCGTCACGTTCAACAGCGTCAAAGCCAAAGGCCAGCATCAAAGGTTGCAAGGCCGCACGGGCATCTGCCACCTGCGCCACGGCATAGCCGCGCACGATCCCATGCAGGGTCGATATGTCTTGCCCCTTCAAGCCCGCGCTGGTGCAGATTTCGTCAACGACCGAGGCCAGCGAGCGCGATCCCAACCGTCCCGACACCCAGTGCCCGCGCGCATAGTTGGCAGCATCCCCCCAAAGCGCGCCATTGGCCGGAAAGAACGGATAGGGCCGCGCGTCCCACGCCCAGACAAAGGCGCGAGACATATCCAGCATCGGGGCGCCATAGAGCGGCGAGACTGGGTTATTGGCCGGATCGCGCCAATAGCCCAGCATGGCGCGCAGATATTGCATTTGGATCACCTCGTCCCGCTGACCGTTGGAAAAAGCGGGCAGATAGGATTCCGAGGATTTCGGATCAAGGAACAGATTGGGCTGGTTGGTGGCCTTGTCCACCGCCGCGCAACCGAGTTCGGTAAACCATAAAGGCTTGGACTGCGGCACCCATGCCGTGGGCTGCGGGCTGCGCTGTCCGCCGACACGCTCGTGATGGGAATTGGCCCACCAGTTGCGGATATCCTTGTAGCGCCAGATCCACGGCTCTTGATGCGCGTCATCCGTGATCGGGGTGCGAATCTGCGCGGCTTTCGCCTCGGCCGAGTGATAGAACCAGTCATAGCCCTCGCCACCTTCGATATTGGCGCGCAGATAAGCGGGGTTGTAGATGGATTGCCAAGCTGCATCGGCATGGTCCCGCCCGTCGCGCCAATCGGAGAGCGGCATGTAATTGTCGATTCCGACAAAGTCGATGTCCGGATCGGCCCAGAGCGGGTCAAGATGAAAGAACCGGTCGCCGCTGCCATCTTGTGGCTGATAGCCGAAATATTCCGACCAATCAGCGGCATAGCTGATCTTGACCGTCGGCCCCAGAATGGCCCGCACCTGTCCCGCCAGGGCACGCAGGGCGGCGACAGCGGGAAAACTGTTATCCGGCCCGCGCAACTGCGTCAGGCCGCGCATTTCGGAGCCTATGCAGAAACTGTCGACGCCGCCCGCCGCTGCACAGAGGGCCGCGTGATGCAAGATAAAGCGGTTATAGCGCCATTGGTCGGGACCATGATAGGTCACCTGCCCCGCTGTGACGGTGAAATGGGCGGCGGTCGCATTACCGAAGAACGCCGCCACTTCGGCCTCGGCCTGCGCTGTGCCATCGGGAGAGCCATCCTGCTGCGGTGCCTTGGACCCCGTGATGCGCCCCCGCCACGGCAGAACAGGCTGGTCTGCGGCGTTGCTATAGGGATCGGGACGTCCGTTGCCCGCCAGTTGATCCATCAGGATAAAGGGATAGACCATCACCGCCTGTCCTTCGGCCCGCAAACGCCGGATCGCCGCAACGACCGAGGCATCAGCGGGCGTACCGCCATAGACAGGCCGTCCGTCCAGTTGCGCGATCACCTGCGCTTGTGGACGCGTGACGCCAGACACGGACCACGGCATTTCCCGCCCGTCCACTTGCGCCTGTTCGACCTTTGGCCGGATCGTGCAACTGCCACAGCGCAGATCGTTGCCGAACCAACTGACGATCAGCGATGTCGCGCGACAATGCGGCGCCTCGATCCGCAGACGGTCCAGAGAGGTGACAAGATCGGCCTGTCCGGCAGGCGTGTTGATATTGGCGCTGCGGGAGTGTCCGGGACCGAAAACATAACTGACTGGGGTGTCGGCCAGCGCATATTCACCGCTGCCAGGCATCATTGCGACCGCTCGTACCAGATCGGCGGGATCGGGGTCGGCGGCATCGGGGCCACGCTGGTCGGGGCGCAGCACCTCGAATTCGAATTGCGGGACGCGGTTGCCGAATCGCTCCAGCGCCAGATCCTCGAACACTACATAGGCCGTGCCGCGATAGGCGGGCACCTGCCCCGCACCTTCAATTGCACTGATCAGCGGATCGGGTTGTTGTTGTGCCGTGCCGCGGTGCACGCGCATATTCAGATCGCGCAGCGCCATTTCCGTGCCATCGGCCCAGACGCGCGGCACGCCGCTGATCACGCCCTCGCACAGAGCGATAGCGATGCTGATGCTGTAGCCATAGACGGTTTGCGTCACCTTCGGGCTGCCCTTGCCACCGCCGCTGCGGGTCACGGTGACGGTTTCCTTGAAGTTGCTGGCCCAGATGACATGCCCTGCGACCCGCATACGGCCATAGATACGGGCTATCGCCTCGCCCTCGCCCGATCCGGTCAGGCGCAAACGGTCGACGCGCCCGGTCTCGACCGCTTGTGCGCCATGCCCCAGAAGGCGCTGGTCGATCGCCCGTCCAAGCGTGGCCCCGACCAGCCGCCCTACAGCGACCATCGACAGACCAAGGGCCGTGCCGCCGATCGAGCCGCCAATGGCCCCGCCGGCTGCGGATAGAAGGATGGTTGCCATCACAGGACCCTTTCAGGAAAATTGAAGCGTGCCACGATCCGCCTTTGCCACGCGCTACAAAGCGGGGTCTCGCATACCACGCGACCGGAATAGGCGTGGATAACGGCGGGACCGGACGGGCTGTCTGTGGCAATCCCAAGATGTTTCGCCACCGCGCCCGACCGCATGCGGAACAGCACCACATTGCCGGCTTGATCTGCCACCGCAGAAGGAAAATGCTGCATCATCGCCTGCATCAGCCATTCCTGCCCCTGCGTTTCGGACCAGTCGGGCGCATAGGGCGGCACGGTTGCGGGTTCGGGTCCGACCAGTTCGCGCCAGAGGCCACGAATCAGGCCCAGACAGTCACATCCTACCCCTTTGAGCGAGGCCTGATGCCGGTAGGGTGTGCCGATCCAGTCCCGCGCAGCGGTCACGACGCGGTCGTCATGACGCGTTGTCATCGGCGCGATCCCCCGTTCAAGCGACCCGATTGCGCCGGCGCGACCATCATCCAACCATCGCCCGGAAGGTCGGGGAAGCCTTGGAAATTCACCAAGTTGTCAAATTTACGGGCACAGGTCGCAAAGCGCTTGTCGCATCCGCTGTGGAGTTCGACCACGTCATCCTGCGCCAATGCTGCGCGCAGCGGTTCCCATAGCTCGATCAGGCGTTCGCTACCCTTGAGGGTATCGCTTTTGATCGCACCGGTCAGGCCCTGCGCCGTCCCGTTTATCACCCGCAACAACCCGCGCTGGAACCAGCCTGTAGCCTGAGGCCCAATCCCCGACAGGCACAAGATGCGGCCTTCCTGCACGCTGACAACAGGCAATTGCAGCAAATGCGCGGGGCCGGACAGATCGACGCCGCAGGCGGCATCGCCCAGCACAGCAGTGCAGGACTTTTGATAAATGCGCCCCAAGGGCCTGTTGAGCGCCTCAGTCAGGCCGCGCAATTCGGCGGTAAAGCTGTTCCCGCTGTGCCGCATTTCTCCGATGGTGCCGCGAAACTGCAATTGGCGCTGTGCCGGATCGGTCCAGTTGAGGCGCCAGCAACGCACCTCGGCCCCGTCAAAGCGACCTGCAAGGATGTCCGCCTCGCTGATCGCTGCATCGCTGAGCGCGCCCAGTGCCTCGGTATTGTCCACGGACAGACCGGTGGCCTGTTGCAAAGCGCGCGCGGACAGGCCGCTATCCGCTTTGAAGGTGATCCCGTCAAAGGCCAGATCCAGATCGTGGTCGGTAAAGCCGAAGACAACAGCATCGGTGCGCGTTACCGCCCATGCGTGACACAGCGTTGTCAGACCGCCTGCCAGATGCTGCGCCAGTTCCGCCCTCATAGACGCACCTCCAGTACCGGCACGCGCGGCACCTCGCCCGCCTGAAAGCTGGCGACGCTGGTGGCAATCCGGTCTGTGTCAAAGCGCACGGGTACGTCGAATTCGAAGCCTGCTGTAATCTCCAGACCCGCAGTCGGCGCTTCGGTCAGGCTGACACGTCCGGTGGTCAGATCGACCTCGAAATCGACGCCTTCATAAAGCCGTGTGCCCTCGATCCCCAAAGTCACGGTGCCAAGGACCGGCTTGGCGATGGGGCGCGCATAGGCCTGTTCGCCGGAACGGTAGGTCTTGATCAGTTGGAACTGCCGCGTCACCCCGTCGGCGCGGGCAATGACCTGATCGTCGGGCGACAGGGTGGCCGAAGGCAGACAGGAGCGGAAATCGGCCCAGTCCTTCCAGCGAAAGGCATACATCTGCGCCTGACGCGCCTCGAAAAAAGCGATCAGGCGTTCCACATCATCCAGCGAGCGCAACCCGAGGCCCGCATCATAGCGCCGCCGCGAATGGGCCCATGGCGTATTGCGTTCCTCGAACCCGTTGGCGAGGGTGACGATATCGGTGCGCCGCTCGGGGCCACCCAGTGATCCGAAACTCAGGCTGGCGGGAAATCGCACCTCGTGAAAGCTCATGGCTTGATACCTCATGGATTAGCGGTTGCGCTGGCCCTGTCCCAGCAGGCGCGACATCTGCGCCGCGATCTGCGATTGCGAGCGTTCAAAACCCGCGACATCAGGTGTCTGGATATTGATCACGACATTGACCCGACGTCCGCCGCCACCGCGCACGCCAAGCTTGCCATCCGGACCGCGCGCCAGCGGTATGATCGCCTCTGGTCCTGCTTCACCCATCAGGCCCATACCGCCGCGCATCGGGAAGGTCGTGGGGCTGGTGACGATCCCGCCACTGGCAAAGGGCATGACGCGGCCCTGGGCAAAGCTGCCGCCCTGCGCGAAGGGCAACAGCCCGCCCATCAGCGACCCGATCCCCTTGGACAAAAGACCGCCCATATGGTCGGTCACCGGACGCAGCGCTGACTGGTAGGTGGTATTAACCATGCTTGACGCAACGGTTTTCAGCGCGTCTGACAGTTTCATTCCGTCAAAGGCCAGCCCGTCGAAGGCACGGCGCAATCCGCCACTGAAACCCCGTTCAAGCGTGCCCAGATCACGCCCTGTATCGGCCAGCGCACGGCGCATGCGTTGTAATTCGTTGTCAAAGGCGCCTGCCACATTGGCGGCAGCGCCAAAGCTGGTATCAAGCGCCGTGACCTGATCCTGAAGGCTGCCCATCGCGTCGAAATCAGTCATCTTGCTGTCCTTTCAATGAACCGGACGCCGGATCGGGATAGATCTGCATCAGCCGGTCCAGCCCGCCGCGTCCCATCGGGGCCTGCGCGCCCCCCTTCCCCAGCAGCAGCGCCAGTTCGGCAGGTGTCAGCGCCCAGAAGGAGGCGGGGCTCAGGTGCAAACCGCGCAGCCCTGCACGCATCAGGACGGGCCAGTCCATGCGGTTCATGCAGCGCCCTCCGCATCCGGCAGGCTGAAGGCGCGCACCAGAAGCGTGGCGGCGGCACGGGCAGCCGCCATCGGGCCGCCCGCAATCTCGGCGCGGATCAGATCGGCGGGCGCGCCTTGCCAGCCACCACCGCGCAGCCCTGCAACAACCAGTGCCAGCACATCGCGGCTTGAGAAATTGCCACCCTCAAAACGGGTGACCAGCGCGACAAGACTATCCTCGCCCAAGCCCGCCTCAAGCTCTGCCAATGCGCCCAGCGTCAACTTCAGCACATGGCGCTGGCCGTTGATGACAAGGACCACTTCGCCCGCCCAGGGATTGCAGCCGCCACCCTCCATGTCAGAGCGCCGTAAACACAAGCGCACCGGCCGAGGCCAGCGCAACCTCGTAGGTCGCCTCACCGTTATGCGTGCCTGCATAGTCGATGCTGGTCAGTTGGAACGCGCCTTCGACGATGCCGAAATCGGGGATTACGATCTGGAAGGCAGGTGTCTCGCCGTCAAAGAAGATCTGGCGCGCGCGCTCATCGCTGGCCGCATCGCGAAACACGCCCGAACCGCTGATCGCGGCCGACTTGACGCCGGCACCTGCCAGCAATTCGCGCCAGCCACCCTGACTTTCCAGCGTGGTTACATCGACGCTTTCGGCGTTGAAGCTGACCCGCGTGGCGCGCAGCCCCGCCAATGTAGCGAACTGTCCGTCGCCGGTCAGATCCACTTTGACCAATAGATCCTTGCCGTTCTGGGCACCCATGGCGACCCCTTTCGTTTGTTGGTTTCAGATGTCGTCCAGACGGGCGCGGAAGGTCAGATCAATCCGCCGCCGCTGGCCCGCGCCGTCACGCTTCGCCGTGGCGCGGATGAACCGCAACGACACAAGCCGCCCCCGTGCCAGCACAAGATCGGGGGCCGCCAGCGCATCACATACGCTTGCTGCCGCCAGCTTTGCCTGCTGGAACCCCGCCGCATCGGCGATTAACGAGAGAGTGAAATCATGCTCCGCACCGGCTGCAGAGTGATCGGACAGATCGCGCGCCACCTCGGGGCCGAGGCTCAGGTAAAGCGGTGGGACCGTTCCGGCTGGCAGGGCATCGAAGATCGCACCGTCAAGGGCGGCACTCACTGCCGGATCTGTGGAAAGATGGGCGAAAACTGCCTGTTGGAGGGCCGCAGCACTGGCATAGCTCATCGCGCCACCTCCTCACGGGTGAAACAGGTCAGGTAACGTCCGGCTGGGTCATAGGCGCCAACAGCCAGAATGGTGAAAATACGCGCGCCTTCACGCAGGCGGTGATCGGGGCGCGGACGCATGGGCGATCCTTCGGGGGAAGCGCGTAGCACGATCCGCTGCGCGGCTTGCGACATCGCGGCCGCCCCGACCACAGTGTCGCGCCCCTGTAGCGCTGTGACGGCCACCCAAACCTCGCCCAAAGCTTGCCAATGCTGGACAAAACCGCCCGCCCCGTCCGCGCTGCGCCGGGGCATTTCCAGCACCATACGGCGGCGTAGCAAAGGCACCCTCATAGCGCACCGCGCGGGGATGCAGCCCCAAGTGACAGACGGATGTTGCGATACCGCTCGATCAGGCTGGACACGCCGAAGGGCATGCAACCCGTGCCCAGACCGGTATCCTGCCGGTATTCGTAGAAATGCGCCGCCAGCATCAAAACCGCCTGCGCCAAATCTGCGGGCAATTCCCCCCACGTGGCGGCCATGCCCGCTTGCAAACGCAAGATCACCCGCCCGCCATGCGGAACCGTCGGCAAGACCCCTCCCGGAGCGCGCAGGCAGGGTTGTTGCAGATCCTTGTCCAGACGCCAGAACGCAGGCGAGACAGGCGCATCAATGCCTTGGGCATCGCGCAAAACCATTTCGGTCACCTGCCGCACCGGCCCCAAAGGCAGCGGTTGACATCTTGGATCGCTCCACTGTGCCAGTTCCAGCGCGAAGCCGCGTTCCAGCAGGATCTTTCCGGTTCTGGACTCGATCGCAGCCAAGGCGGCACGCAGGAAGCTTTCTAGCAGTTCGTCCTGAAGATTCGCCTCGGTAAACCCCGTGCCCAGATGCAGATGCGCCTTGAAGGCTGTCAGCGGCAGCACAGAAGCGGGCAGCGTGGTGTCTTCTGTCAACATCATGGAATATCTCCAATATTTTGGCCATTGGGCCCTTCAGCGCTGCCCCCGCCCGCTGGGGCGGGGATGCGCGCGCCGTCTACGATGTCCGGACGGGGAAGCAGCAGGACAGCGCAGTTAAAGCACGGCGCGCGCGGCGAAAGACCGATAGTCCGGCCTTCCGTTGGAAGGCGTCAGGCCGCGGCGAAGCGCAGCAATTTGATCGCCGCAAAATCGCTCACATCACCGCCGACGCGCTTGGTGGCATAGAACAGCACATGCGGCTTGGCACTGAACGGATCGCGCAACACCCGCAGATCGGGACGTTCGGCAATCGTATAGCCTGCCGCAAAGTCGCCAAAGGCGATGGCATGGCTGCCGCTCGCGATATCAGGCATATCCTCGGCAATCAGGACAGGGTATCCCAGCAATCGCGCAGGTTCCGCCGCAGCCAGACCGTCAGACCACAGGAAGCGACCGTCATTGTCTTTCATCTTGCGCACTGCGCCCGCGGTTTTCGAGTTCATCACGAAGACCGCGCGCGCGCGGTAGGCCGCCCCCAGCGCATAGACCAGATCGACGATGGCATCAGCCCCGTCAAAGGCGCCATCCGCCCCTGTCGGCACGGTGCCCAGACTGCCCCAGACCCAGATGTCGTTGTCAATCGTGGCGTGGGTCAAAAATCCGCGCGGCTTGTCGATGCCGTTGCCGCTGACAAAAGCAGCCGCCTCGGCGCGGGCGAAGCGGTCGGCGACACGGCCCGCAAGCCAGCCTTCCAGATCGAACGCGCTGTCATCCAGCAGGCGCTGGCTAGCCTTGGGTAGTGCGCTCAACTCGTGCAGCGGGATGGTGATGCGGTCGATCACCGGCGTGCCGGTCTCGACCGTGCTGCCGGTTTCGGTGGCCCAACCATGACCGATATCGGAGTGATCGACCAGCACGTCGTATGATGTGGCCTCGACCTGCACGACATTGGCAATAGCGCGGACCGATGCGCCCGATGTCAGCACCGAGTGGATACGCTGCGCGGTTTCGGGATCGACCAGATAGCCGCCATCGCCCGCCACGGCCGCGTTCATCGCCTTGCTGTCCAGAACCAGACCGCGCAAACCGTCATCATCGCCCGAGCGCAAATAGGCGGCAAAGGCCTTCTGATGCGGGGCCTCGCCCTCGGACTGGGCCGACAAGGCGGGACGCGATGTTCTGGCGCGTGGCGGATAAGATTTTTGATCAAGCATGGTCAGTCGCTCTTCCTGCTGTTGAAGTCGGTTGTGAATATCGACACGAAAGCCTTTGATATCGCTCATAAAACCTGCTACAGCGGCTTTCAGATCGGATTGCGTTCCGGAGGAAGAAGGCAGGTCATCGGACAGACCTTCCCCGGTCCGAGGCATGGGCTCGGTTGTCATATTTGTGGTTCTCCCGTTGTGATGATCCTAGCCGGATCAGTCTTTCGTCAGCATCGCGCGGCCGGATTGAAACAGGGCCACCAGATCGCGCAGCCCGTCATCCACCGGCATGTCGCTCTTGGCGGATACCTTGGCCGAAGGCAGCATCGGAAACGTCACAAGGGACACTTCCCACAGATCAAGCTCGGTCAGTAGCCGCTGGCCCTTTTCGGTTTTGGCCGAGCGGATCGTGCGATAGCCGATCGACAGACCCTCGATCGCGCCAGCGGCGATCAAGGCTGCGGCCTCGCGCCCTTGTGCGACGCAGTCCAGCAGCCGTCCCTTGACACGCAGGCCGCGCGCATCCTCGACCACCTCGTCCCAGATGCCGATGGGCTGCGCCGGATCATGCTGCCAGAGCATCCTGACGCGCCGCCCCTGTGCCTCCATCGCCTTGAGACAGGTCGCATAGGCACCGCGCGCCACAACATCGCCGCCCTGATCGGGCGCATCGAACAGGCTGGCATAGCCTTCGATCAGCAGTCCTGCCGCATCTCCGGTCAGCGTCAATCCGACCTCGGGGCGGCAAAACTTGTGCTCCAGTCCCGTATCCATCGCCTCTCCTCTCATGGCAGTCCCACCAGCGGGACCGCACCCAGAACCGACTGGACAGCCTGCGCCAGAACCACGGCGACAACGCCATAGACCGCCAGCCAAAGCCGTTTCTCCAGTTTCTCGACCAGCGCCTCCAGCTTTTCGGCTCGCCGGTTCAGGCCTTCAATATGCAGGCTCGACACCCGCTCATGGGCCTCCAAACGCAAGGCAGGCGCGCAATCGAAAGCCTCGAACCCATAGCGGGCAGTTTCGCGCGAACTGGCACGGGGATCGGTCATCTTTGCCCCTCGTCACCGCTGTCATCCGCAGCCAGACGCGCAGGAAGCCCCAGCAGAAGGCGCTTTTCAGCGTCATTGAGAAAATCCGCCTCGGCGACGCGGCGCCATTGCGACTCGCGCTCGCTGGCCAATGCGGGCACCTGATCCAGATCGGGATGCAGGTCCAGCGCCTCGCCAGTGAAGCGTGACAGCCATTCGGCAAGGCTGGCCACAACGCGGGTAGCCATCGGCAAGACCGTCAGACGGTAAAGCGCGCGGTTGGCTTCCTGATAATTGGCGAATGTCGCATCTCCGGGAATGCCCAGCAGCATCGGCGGCACACCGAAGGCCAAGGCGATCTCGCGCGCGGCACTTTCCTTGGTCTGCTGGAACTCCATGTCCGAGGGCGAAAACCCCATCGGCTTCCAGTCCAACCCGCCCTCCAGCAGCATCGGGCGGCCTGCGTTACGCGCCCCCTGATGGTGGTTTTCCATTTCCGAGACCAGGCGGTCATACTGATCGCTGCTCAGACTGCCCTGCCCCTCGGCACCGCGATAGACGATGGCCCCTGACGGACGCGCGGCGTTGTCCAGAAGCGCCTTGGACCAGCGGCTTGCCGCATTGTGGACATCCAGCGCCTGCGCCGCCGCCTGCAGTGGCGAAAAGCCATAATGGTCATCCTGTGGATGGAAGCTTTTGATATGGCAGATCGGACAGAGAAGTCCCGTTACGTCGAAGCGGTGCTTACGCCCGCCGACAGTGTAGTCATAGGCGACAGGCCATCCATCCGCGCCGGGGATCAGGCTCATCCGGTCAGAGCGCAGCACATGCAGTTCCGACAGCGCACCGGTTTCGGTGGTGACCAGTTCCAGATAGGCATTTCCGGTCAGAAGCAGTTGGGCATAGAGCGCCTCAAGCAGTTCGGCGCGGCCCTGCGCGGGGTTGGGGTTGCCCAGCAGCGCCAGAACCGGATGTGTCTCGAACCGCTGGCCGTTTGTCTGCAGGACCAGCGGCAGGGCTGCAGCTGCTTCGGACAACATCTTGATGCAGCGGAAACCGACCGGATTGCCGGTATAGCCTGTGCGCGTCAATGATGCCGTGTCACGCGGGCTCCAGGCGACGCGACCTGCCCCCTGAAAGGCAACAACCGGAGCGGTGGCACTGGACTTGCATTCGGGAACGGTCTGCACCGCGTCGCGCTTGAGAAACTGAAAAACCATGCCACACTCCCTGATCCGGCGCGCTCTCGGGGGTCTTTCGCCACCCGTCCGGCGAACTTTCCCCGGATAGGCACTTTTGATCCCATGTGACGACTATCTGACGCAAAGATTAACAATCCCGGATCAGAGCGCGCGCACCTGCGGACGCCGCCATTGCGCCGATGGTTCGATGATCAGCTCGTGCAGCGCCCAGACCAACGCATCCAGACGATCAGGGCTGCCCTTGCCGGTATAGCCTTGTGCCGTCATGGCGCACATCTGGTCCTCAAGCCGGCCCAAAGCGCCGAAATGCTTGACCCTGCCCTGCTCGTACAGGGCGGCCACCGGTTCCGCCCTTGCAGCCTTGCCACGGGCGGCGTGCAGCCTGCGAAACGGCACCATCGGGTCGATCTGGCGGATCACGTTCTCGACCATCTCGCCGCCCTGATTGACTTCGGCGACCAAGCGGTCCGCGCCCCATTTCTCCATCGCCACGATCGCGCGCTCTGCCCATTGCATCGGCTTGGCCCCTGCAATAGTCGCATCCTCCAGCACATAGGCGCGCCAATCCTGAACCGGCCCGCGTGTCACAGCACCGACAACCACGATCCCGCATTCATCCGACCGCCCATGCGATGTAATTGCCGGATCAATTGCAACGACGATCCGGTCAAGATCGGGCAATTGCGCGATCCGCAAACCGTCCAGTTGTTGCCCGCTCCAGAGCGCGCCTTCCGTTTCCTCCAGCAGAATACCGTCCAGTTCCTGCCGCTCCAGCCGCGATCCGGCATAGCGGATTCGGATTTCTTCAAGAAACGAGTTTGCAAGATTGGCGGCATTGGCCTCGGTCGGGGCATGGGACACAACTGTGCTGGGCATTTTCAGAAGATCTTTCAGCACCCCGACATTGCGGGGGGTTGTCGTGACGCAAACCTGTGGCGCATCACCCAGGCGCAGAGCGAATTGCAGCATGTCCCATGTGGCTTCGGATTTTCGCCATTTGGCCAGTTCGTCCGTCCATGCCCCGTCGAATTGCGGACCGCGCAGGGATTCCGGCTCATGCGCGGAAAAGGCCTGCGCCGTGGCCCCGTTCGGCCAGATGAGCATACGGCGCGTGGCAGACCAGACAGGCGTCCTGTCGGGGGGCGAGCAAGCCAGAATGCCGCTGTCACCAAAGACCATGACCTCGCGCACCTGATCCAGTGTCTCGCCGATCAGCGCAATCCGGCGGCAGCGCCCGGGATCGGCGGGACGCGCACCCTCGACACAAGAGCGCACCCATTCGGACCCAGCCCGCGTCTTGCCTGCCCCCCGGCCGCCCATGATGACCCATGACCGCCAATCACCTGCGGGTGGCAATTGATGGGGCATGGCCCAGAAATCGAACATGAAAGGCAAGGCCAGCAATTCGGGCTCGGTCAATGCGTCAAGAAACGACCGTTGGACCTCGGCAGTCGCGCAGGCGATCCAGTCGGCACCTGACCTGAGATCGGGCGGCGTCGAAATCAATGGCATAGTCATGGGCGATGCCTTCATTTGCCTTGCGATATGTTTCAATTTCGGTCTCCACGTCATGGGCTTGTTTCAGCCAGTAACGGATGTCGGACAAAAGACGCGCGCCCTCGCGGATTGCGCCCTGATCGCCCTCGGCCAGCCGGATCTGGATTTCGATGAGTTCAGATTTCATGATCCTCAGTTGCAGGTCCACGATTCCGATCGTGTTCTGCAGCGCGGCGGCCCGGTCCGGCGGCGCCTCTTCCGGTTCCGCATTCGGGAATATATCTGACATGGTGCTCGCTCTGCCTCGTGCTGGGGAACCCCGTCCTCGGGACATGAAAAAACGGCGTCCGGGAAAGTCCCGACGCCGCTGGTTAATGTCTTCCATCTTGCACAACCTATACGTTAGATCGCGCGCAATGTCAAGATTACTGGACATCCAGAAACTGACAACCGTCCGGTTTCATTAAGAAAATTCTAACAAAACCCTTATGCCGCAAACAGACACACTACGAAACCGCGACAGCCCCAAGTAGGCGCAATCCCGTTCTCAATCCGCCTGTTCTTCCTCTTGCCCTGCCGCCTCGCGCTCGGCTTCGATCCTGCGCCAGACTGCGACATTGCGGTTATGCTCTTCCAATGTCTCGGCAAAGGCATGTCCCCCTGAGCCGTCTGCCACGAAGAAGACGAAGGGTGTATCGTCAGGATCAAGTGCCGCCTCGATACTGGCGCGACCCGGATTGGCAATCGGTGTCGGGGGAAGGCCCTCGATCACATAGGTGTTCCACGGTGTGTCACCACGCAATTCGCTCTGGCGCAGGCCGCGCCCGAGCACGCCTTGGCCGCGGGTGACGCCATAAATTACGGTCGGGTCGGTTTGCAACCTCATGCCACGGTTAAGCCGGTTCACAAAGACCGAAGCGACCTGACGCCGTTCATCTGCAACACCGGTTTCCTTCTCGATGATAGAGGCCAGGATCAATGCCTCTTCGGGCGATGCCAATGGCAAGCCTTCAACGCGATCAGCCCATGCAGTAGCCAGAATCTCGGCCTGCGCCGAGGCCATACGCGCCAGTAGTTCGGTCCGGTCAGCCCCTGGTGCCACCTCATAGCTATCAGGCGCAAGGCTGCCCTCGGCGGGCACTTCGGCCACCTCGCCCGACATGATGTCCAGACGCGACAGCGCGTCGACAACCTGCCAGCTTGTGACCCCTTCGGCCAGTGCCACACGGAAGCGGGTGTCGGACCGCTCGCGCAGGGTTGCGTAATCTGCAGGGGCGTCCTCGCTCGCCGGATCAAAGCTGACCCGCTCGACATAGCGTGTCGTGGCAGGGTCCAGATCGCGCACCACAAGCGAGGCGCTGTTCACGCCGATCCGGTAGACGACCTCGGTACCACAGGTGCTTGGGCCGCCGCGCGTGATGATATCCGCGATTTCCGACATGGATGTGCCGGGCGGAATCAGGAAACTGCCCGCTTTCAGCAATGAGGCCTTATCGGTGTAATCCACGCCAAGCCGGAAAATCCGCCCGTTGGTGATCGCGCCCTCATCTTCGAGTGTGCGACTGACGCGGGCCATGGATGACCCCCGTTCGACCTGCAAACAGATCGCCTGATCCAGCGGGCCGGCAGCCGCATATTCGCGCTGCCCCCAAAGGATCACACCGCCCAGCAGGAAGCCGAGCACCACCAGGAAGGTCACCGCGTTCGAGGCAATGTGGCGCCACATCAGCGCGCCTTTCCGAACAACACGCTGGCATTTGTGCCACCAAACCCAAAGGAGTTGGATAGCGCCACGTCGATCTTGCGCTCCCGTTTGGCATTGGGGGCCAGATCAATCGGTGTTTCCACCGCCGGATTGTCCAGATTGATCGTCGGGGGCGCTACCTGATCGCGAATCGCAAGGATCGAGAAGATCGCCTCGATCGCACCGGCCGCCCCAAGAAGGTGCCCTGTTGCGGATTTGGTCGAGGACATTGTGACATTCGGCGCGTGATCGCCCAACAAACGCTCGACCGCAGCCAGCTCGATGACATCGGCCATCGTGCTGGTGCCGTGGGCGTTGATGTAATCCACATCCGAAGCTTGCAGCCCTGCACGATCCAGCGCCGCTTTCATCGACCGGTAACCACCGTCGCCATCCTCGGATGGGGCAGTGATGTGATAGGCGTCGCCCGACAGTCCATAGCCCAGCACCTCGGCATAGATTTTCGCACCGCGGGCCATGGCATGTTCGTATTCTTCTAAAACGACAACGCCTGCGCCCTCGCCCATGACAAAGCCGTCGCGGTCCGCATCATAGGGACGGCTGGCAGCTTTGGGATCGTCCGCGCGCTTGGTGCTCAGCGCCTTGCAGGCGTTGAAACCGGCTATCCCGATCTCGCAAATGGCGGCCTCGGCCCCGCCGGCGACCATCACATCGGCATCGCCCCATTGGATCAACCGTGCCGCATCGCCGATGGCATGGGCTCCGGTCGAACAGGCCGTGACCACCGAATGGTTAGGCCCTTTGAAGCCGTAGCGGATGCTGACTTGACCCGAGATTAGGTTGATCAGCGCACCCGGAATGAAGAAAGGCGATACGCGGCGCGGGCCTTTTTCCTTGATCAGAAGCGTCGTCGCCTCGATCGACTGCAAACCGCCTATGCCGGACCCCAGCATCACACCTGTCCGCAGGCGATCTTCCTCGGCTTCGGGCATCCAGCCCGCATCCTGCACGGCCTGCGTCGCCGCGGCCATGCCGTAAAGAATGAAATCGTCGACCTTGCGGCGCTCTTTGGGTTCCATCCAGTCGTCAGAGTTGAATGTCCCCTCCGTACCGTCACCCAGAGGCACCTGACAGGCATAGTTCGTCAGCACATTCGAAGGGTCGAACCGCGTGATCGGACCTGCGCCCGATTCCCCCGCCAGCAGGCGTGTCCAGGTTTCCTCGACCCCGCAGGCCAAAGGCGTGACCAATCCCAACCCCGTGACAACCACTCGACGCATGACGTTACCCTTCCCTCATGTTCTTTCGTGCTCATAGCGCGCCTGCCCCCCGATGGGCAAGAGCGGGGACAGCACACGGCACGCCCTGCGCGGATCGCGGCCCGTGACGGGCGCAGTCCAAGGCGTGCCACCAGAATCGAAAAAACCCCCGCCATTACAGCAGGGGTCATTCCATATCGTAGAAAACTGAAACCTCAGGAGGCTTCAGTGATGAATTTCACTGCATCGCCGAACGACTGGATCGTTTCCGCTGCATCATCAGGAATTTCGATGCCGAATTCTTCTTCGAACGCCATCACCAGTTCGACCGTGTCCAGGCTGTCGGCACCCAGATCGTCGATGAACGAGGCGTTCTCGACAACCTTGTCCTCATCCACACCCAGGTGTTCTACCACGATCTTCTTCACGCGGTCTGCGATATCGCTCATGTCCAAGTCCTCATACCGTTCGGGCGATTTGCCCATTTTCTGCCCTTGCCCTTAGGCTCGGCACTTCGTGATGCCCTGTGTATCGGGCGGCTCGTCATCCCGCAAGGCAGGACGTCCAAGGGCAGTCATAAAGGTGCCCCCAGCAAATCTGCGTGGCCTATAGCACATGGCGCGCCATTGGCAAACGCTTTCACGCGGCCCCTTCCCCGGGATCAGCGCGCCCGAAGTATTTCCCCGCAACGCCGAAAAACCGGTTAAGCCTGCGATCTTGCAACCTTGTCACAAGAACGGCCTGCCAAGGCCGTTTCAGATCATCGCCATGCCGCCATTCACATGCAGCGTGGTGCCCGTGACATAACCCGCCTCTGGGCTGGCAAGATAGAGAACAGCCGCCGCGATTTCCTCGGGCGCGCCCATGCGGGCAGCGGGAATTTTCGTATTGATCGCAGCCTTCTGGTCATCCGTCAGCTTGTCGGTCATCGCCGTCGCGATAAAGCCCGGCGCCACCGCATTGGCGGTGATCCCGCGGCTTGCCACCTCATAGGCGATGGATTTGGTCATCCCGACCAGACCCGCCTTCGAGGCAGCATAATTCGCCTGTCCGGGATTGCCTGTGGCCCCCACGATGGACGAGATATTGATGATCCGCCCCCAACGCGCCTTCATCATCGGACGCATGACGCCACGGCACAGACGCATCGTGGCGGTCAGGTTCACGTCCAGCACGCTTTGCCATTCGTCATCCGACATCCGCATGAAAATCTGATCGCGGGTAATCCCTGCGTTATTGACCAGAATATCGACCGCGCCCATCGCCTCGACCGCCTGTTTCGGCAGGGACTCGACGGCTTGAGGATCGCTCAGGTTGCAGGGCAGGACATGGCAGCGCCCGCCCAGTTCCGTCGCCAGCGCCTCCAGCGGCTCGACCCGCGTGCCGGACAGCGCGACGGTTGCGCCCGCTCCGTGCAGGACCTTGGCGATCTCACCGCCGATTCCGCCCGAAGCACCCGTGATCAGTGCGCATTTTCCTGTCAAATCAAACATTTTGGTTCCTTTGTCCTAATTCGCGGCGGCCAGCGCAGCGGTCACATCATCCGAGGTGCCAATCGCGCGGCATTCAAGTTCACGCACGATCCGGCGGATCATGCCTGCCAGCGCCTTGCCAGCGCCCACTTCCCAACATTCGGTCACACCGGCATCCGCCATCCACAGCACGCTTTCGCGCCAGCGCACCGATCCAGTGACCTGTTCCACCAGCAGGGCACGGATCAGATCGGGGTCTGTCACTGCCTCGGCGCGCACATTGGCGACAAGCGGCACGACAGGTGCGTTGATGGCGACCTCGGTCAATGCGGCGCGCATCACCTCGGCGGCGGGTTGCATCAGGGCGCAATGGAAAGGCGCGCTGACCGGCAGGATCACCGCCCGCTTCGCCCCTTTGGATTTCGCGATCTCGACCGCGCGCTCCACCGCCGCCTTATGGCCCGAGACAACAACCTGCCCCGGATCATTGTCATTGGCAGCCTGACAGACCTGCCCCTGCGCCGCCTCGATTGCCACATCTTGCGCTGCGGCGAAATCCAGCCCCAGAAGGGCCGCCATCGCGCCAACACCGACCGGCACAGCGTCCTGCATGGCGCGGCCGCGTATCCGCAATAGCCGTGCCGCATCCGCCACGCTCAGCGCGCGCGCGGCAGCAAGTGCGGAATATTCCCCCAGCGAATGGCCCGCTACAAAGGCCGCATCGGTCACTTTGACACCCTCGGCCTCAAGCGCGCGCATTGCGGCGATGGATGTCGCCATCAGCGCGGGTTGCGCGTTCTGCGTCAGGGTCAGCGCGTCTTGCTCGCCCTCCCAGATCAGGGCCGAGAGTTTCTCGCCCAAAGCGTCATCGACCTCGTCGAACACCGCCTTGGCTTCTGGATAGGCCTGCGCCAGATCACGGCCCATGCCGATTGTCTGCGCCCCCTGCCCCGGAAATACATATGCCCTGCTCATCGCATCCTCCCGTAAGTGCCGCATCAGGGAGACTGCCCCATGCGATCTTGTCATCCGATCCGGTCGGAATACCGCGCCCGCCACATCTTCGCAACGCCTGTGCGCGCAGTGCTGCACGTTGGATGTGCGCCCAACCCGGATTGGCCCTGACACGCGGCGGGGCTATTTCTGGAAAAAGATGACCGTATCAAAGGACCGCCCCATGCCACGCCGGAACAGTGCCATTGAATATGGCAGCGTCACAAAAACCTTTCACTGGCTGACCGCCCTTCTGATCCTTTCCGCGATCCCGCTGGGATTGATCGCCACAAACCTTGCCCACCGGATCGAGGCTGGCGAGACCGATCTTATCGGTCTGACCACGCTTCTGTTCTCGCTGCACAAGACAATCGGCATTGCCGCCTTCGCCACCGCGCTGGGGCGGATCATCTGGGCCATCAGCCAGCCAAGCCCCGGCCTGCTGAACGGCGCACGCCGCACCGAGGCGAATTTGGCGGGAACGGTCCATTGGCTGCTCTACGGGGCAATGCTGATCACGCCGCTGTCGGGCTGGGTGCATCATGCTGCAACAAGCGGTTTCGCCCCGATCTGGTGGCCACTGGGCCAAACACTTTTCTTTGTGCCACAAAGCGCTGTTGTCGCGGATGCGGCGTCCACGGTGCATTTTCTGGCCTCACGTGTGCTGATCATCTCGATCCTGTTGCATGTCGCAGGCGCGTTGAAACACCACCTGATCGACAAGGATGACACCCTGCGCCGCATGTTGCCGCTGGCCAAAGCCACAACCACCCCAAGCCCCGCGCAACCAGGTCATGCCCTGCCACTGGTGGCCGCTGGAATCATCTGGCTGGGCATTCTGGGCGCGGGTGCCGCGCCTGCGCTGATCAGCTTGCCTGCCAACAGCGAGAGCGCCGCGCAGCAGACCGCCGCCGCCGGTGACTGGCAGGTCGAGAATGGCACGCTGGCACTGACGATCCGTCAGATGGGCAGCGATGTCGCGGGAAAGTTCAGTGACTGGACCGCGCAGATCAGCTTTGTCGACGATCCCGCGCAGGACCGTAACGGTTCGGTGCGAGTCGAGGTCACCATCGGCTCTCTCAGCCTCGGGTCGGTGACAGGGCAAGCGATGGGGGCCGATTTCTTCGACGAGGCCAAACATCCTCGCGCTGTGTTCGAGGCGGATATCCTGCGCGACGGTGATGGCTTTGTTGCGGACGGAACCCTCAGCATCAAGGGTAATGCCGTGCCTGTGCGTCTGCCCTTTGCGCTAGAGTTGAACGGCAATCAGGCCGATATGACGGGCGAGATGACGCTGGATCGCCGCGATTTCAGGATCGGAGCCAGTGTTGATGAGGCTGGAACCCTCGCCTTCGAGGTCGGCATTGCTGTCGCCCTCACCGCGCAACGCGTGGCCAGCGCAAACTGAAAAAGGCGGTGTATTCAAAAGAAAAGGTTCTGTCTGCAAACCGTGTTTTTGGGCTGTGCGGACAGAGCTGCCTCTCACCGCACGCGCGAACACCATGACGCGGGCAGATTGATGTCGCACCGGCGTTCAGACGCAGACTTCCACTGTCGGCTGAACATATGGCAGATTATCTGCCATATGTCTTTGAATGCGTTCTCTTTTCCGGAACTGCTGGATTGTTGTGCAGGATCCAAGGCGCAGTCGTAAGACTCACAAGGCAGCTAAATCAAAGTTACTCCGGCCGCTTTCGCCAGGCGTCGAAGGTCGGAGGTATCATTGTCGCGTTAAATTCTACGCGTGGTTTTTGGGGTTTCCCATTGGGTGATGCAAATTGCGTTCGGGGATCGCCCGTTTGAGCCAGTTCCGCGAATGATATGGTTTCCCTTTGCCTTGAATTCTAAGCGGCGCGAAATGATAATTTGTCGTGAACGACCGGCTGCGAAACCCGATCCCGTTTGCCCGCCGCGAAAGCTTCCTCCCAGGCTTGAGATGCACACGCGCGCACTCGTCAAAGAGCGCTTCGTCGCCCGGATCACTTTTTCGAACACCACCTTCCTTTTCTGTTGGGCGTTGTGACTATCCCTGATGAGGGCGGCTGAATTAGGGCTGGAATCTGGTCAATTCGGATATCTGGTATCTTTCAAGAATGACCTTGGCATCCCATGCACAATGAAAGTTAATTTTGCAGCGACACAGACGATCGCGGACCTACGTTCCCACAAGCAGGTATGGGACAGTCGCAGAAAGAAGGTTGGTCTGGTCATGTTGGATGCAACGGGGCGGCTTTTTGTCAAAAAAGGCTCAAAGCAGATGTCCGACCGGACCAGCACCTGGCCCATGATGCACGAAAAACCTCTGTCGGCAGTATCCCCGCCAGCCTCACCTGTATGCACCGAATGATGCCGTTCAGATTCTTCGTGGCAGCTCTGCATAAGGGTTTTCTAAGCCGGTCATAGCGGGCACGCAACGCGTTTACATTCTGGATGTGACAGCAGCCTGCGGCGCCTCGCTTGCCTGGCTTGCTGCCGACGACGAAGTGCGCGATGTCACCCGCCGCAGCGAGGTGCCTGTAACCATCCGCACCGGCCGAGCAGGGCATGGCCTCAGCTGGCACCAAGGGTTTCATCGCCCCCCCCGCTCCTTTGCAGTTCGGTAGCCGCTGAAAGAGGCAAAAACCATCACGATCTTCACCGGTGAGGATAGGGATCTTCCTTCTCGAAAGACCCCGCATCATTTTCAGTCCTTGCGTCGTGAAATCTTTCCAGCGGGCGCGGCGGTTGTGGAACATTCTGCGGGTCTGCAAAGTGCCGCTGCCGATGACCAAGAACACCAGTGTCCACCAGCGCCAGACTATGTGTTTATTGAGCTTGAGCCGCGTCGAGAGCTTGCGGATCGACTGCGCGCTGATATGGCCAGCATATCCCTGAACGCGATGCCAAACAGGTCAGGACGATGGAGGCGACTCATGGCACTTCCAGTCCGGCCTGCACAGGTCTTCAGACAGCCATTGCATAGATCGTTGGACCTTGGTCCGTGTGCAGCCCCGCTTCTGGCGTCGCTCGCCGCTTCAAAAAGGGCACCTGTGCTCTTGAATGGTCCGCGCTTCGGTTTCGGACCGCGCCGCAGTCATTTGTCGGATCTCTTGGAACTTCGTGTAGGCGTGCTGGATCAAGGCCGGACTCAGCTCGTCAAGGGCATCGAGAAAACGGCGAAAGTTGTGTTGTAGCAAGCGCATCGTCGGCTGGAAAAGAGGGCTGCATGGGCCATTTCGGGTTAAGGCGAAGCAAACCAACACGGCTTCCGGACACCCCCCGAAAACAAAGGCCGCCAGAGCGATCTGGCGGCCTTTTCAATTGAACCATGTCAATGGAGGCGACCGATCACTCGGCTTTCATCGCTTCGATCGAGATCTGCACGGTCACTTCATCACTCACAAAGGGTGCGAAAGCGCCGACATTGAAATCGCTGCGCAGCAGCGTTGTTGTCGCGTCGAAACCGGCCCAGGGCTTGTTCTCCATCGGGTGATCGCCGGCCTGGTTGAGCTTGGCATCCAGAACGACGGATTTGGTCACGCCGTTCATTGTCAGGTCACCTGTGATCAGGGCTGTATCGTCACCGGTCACTTCAATCGCGGTCGATGTGAAGCTGACCATGTCCTCTTCGGTGGCACCAAAGAAATCTTCGGACATGAAATGCTGGAAACGGCCTTCCCAGCCTGTCAGCATCGACATGACGGGCATGGATACGGTGACGCTGGACGCGGACGGCTCTTCCTGATCAAACATGATCTCGCCTTCAAAGCCCGAGAACATGCCCCAGGTGGTCGAATAGCCAAGGTGGCTGTACGAGAACAGTATCTGGCTGTGGCTGGCATCAAGGGTGTATTTCTCGGGTGCTGCCAAAGCGGGGGTCGTAGCAAGGGCAGCGGCAAGGCCGATGGCGGCAAAAGTCATTTTCATGGTTGATCTCTCCTGTTGAACTCATGTCAGATGGTCGCAACATGACGTTTCTCAGCGTCGCGGCAATTCCACAGGAAGCCACAGGTCATGTGAGAAGATGAACAATGAACTTTCCGTCGGTGCGGAATCCGGCATCTATACCTATGCCGTGCATCAATGGCTGTGCTGCCGCAGGGCATCACGGATAATCTGCAAGGAAGCGCGCGGCAGGCCGGACAACTCCATCACGATCTCGCCGGACCGGTCGCGCAAGATCATCCTATCCACGTCAATCGCGATCTCGCCCAGATCACACAACGCAAAGCGTTGCCGCACACGGGCGATGCCATCTGCGCCGCGCAGGACATGGCGCAACTGGCCCTTGCTGGCGTCAAAGTGGATTTCATCCTGCGGACGGGCGCGACCGAATTGCAATAGCCCCAGCCCCGCGCACATGAAAAGAACCGATACCGCAAGACGCATCAGCATCATCTCGGCATCCCAGAGGGGACCATTCAGTATCCAAATGCCCAAAGCAGCCAGCATCAATACCACGCCGGTGAAACGGGCTGCGCTGGCCAGCGCGCGCGAACCTGACCGGTTCGGGGACACGACGGTAAATGGCCTTGCTGCAGGGGCTGCGACAGGTGTTAGATCTGAAGAATACGCCACTTGAAAACCCTCCATTAACCGCTGACAGGCTCGGCTAGAAAAACGGCACCAGTGCGGCACAATCCCGGATTGTTCGGGGCCAGTCTGCGGCATGAACGCCCGAGCGCGCGGGCCTTGCTACACAGGCAGCACCACTGTCGCATCTGCGGGTTGAGCGCTTGCCAAGGCGGCAGAACCCGCGTATAGGCCGCTTTCCTTTCGCAGTTTCGTTGAACCGCGCAGTCTCTCGTGGATGGGTCGCGGAAGGAATGACCCTCCTATGAAATGCGCTTGAAAAACAAGGAGTGCACATGCCGCTTTACGAGCATGTCTTCATTTCCCGTCAGGACCTGTCGAATACGCAGGCCGAGGGTCTTATCGAACATTTCGGCACAGTTCTGGCTGATAACGGCGGTACCGTCGTGGATCACGAGTACTGGGGCGTCAAGACGATGGCCTACAAGATCAACAAGAACCGCAAGGGTCACTATGCCCTGCTGCGCACCGATGCACCGGCCACCGCCGTGCAGGAGATGGAACGCCTGATGCGCCTGCATGACGATGTCATGCGCGTTCTGACCATCAAGGTCGATGAACATGTCGCAGGCCCCTCGGTGCAGATGCAGAAGCGCGACGACCGCGACCGTGGTGACCGTCCGGACCGTGGCGACCGCCCAGACCGTGGTGACCGCCCAGACCGTGGTGACCGTGGGGATCGTGGCGGTGACCGTCCCGACCGTGGTGGTGACCGTGGCGGCGAACGCCGCGAACGCCGTTGATCTGAAGCCAGGATAAAGGACGCTAAACCATGGCTACCAAACCATTTTTCCGCCGCCGCAAGGTCTGCCCCTTCTCGGGCGACAATGCTCCTGCGATCGACTACAAAGACACACGTCTGCTGCAGCGCTACATCTCTGAGCGCGGCAAGATCGTGCCGTCCCGCATCACCGCCGTTTCGGCAAAGAAGCAGCGTGAACTGTCGCGTGCCATCAAGCGCGCCCGTTTCCTCGCCCTGCTTCCCTATGCCGTGAAGTAAGGAGAAAAGCAGATGCAAGTTATCCTTCTTGAGCGCGTTGCAAAGCTTGGACAGATGGGCGACGTCGTCGACGTCAAATCCGGCTTTGCCCGCAACTACCTGCTGCCGCAGGGCAAGGCACTGTCTGCCTCGCCGCGCAACATCGCCGATTTCGAGGCCCGTAAGGTGACGCTTGAGGCACAGAACCTTGAGACACGCAAAGAAGCCGAAGCACTGGGCGAACGCCTTGGCGGCCAGACCTTTGTTGTGATTCGCTCCGCCTCGGATGGCGGCGCGCTTTACGGCTCGGTCACGCCGCGCGACGCATCGGATGCAGCAGCCGAGGGTGGTTTCACCGTTGACCGCAAGCAGATCGTGCTGACCCGTCCGATCAAGGAACTGGGCCTGCATGACGTATCCGTCACGCTGCACCCCGAGGTCGAGGTCACCATTCACCTGAACGTGGCCCGTTCGCCGGAAGAAGCCGAACTTCAAGCTGCCGGCAAGTCGATCCGCGAACTGGCGGCGGAAGCCGAAGCCGAAGCGGAATTCGAGATCTCGGAGCTTTTCGACGATATCGGTTCGGCCGGTTCGGACGAAGACTACGACCGCGACGAGCGCGACAACGGCTAAGCTCGTTCTCGATCTTTCCCCGTTCGGGGGCAACAGACCGCGCAGGACCATCCTGCGCGGTTTTTTCATGCGCATGCGTCATCGGAATGCGCTGCTTTGACTGAGTGCCTAACCGGACTGAAAAAGGCCGCGCCATGAAAAAAGGGCCGCCCTTGCGGGCAGCCCTTCCTTGATCCGGTTCACAGGATAAGGACGATTATTCGTCTTCGTCCAATGCTTCGACGGCCTTTTGCAGATCGTCTTTGGACACTTCCTTGTCAGTCACCTTGGCCTGACCCAGAATGTGATCGACAACCTTGTCTTCAAAGATCGGCGCGCGCAGTTGCTGCTGCATCTGGGCATTCTGCTGAATGAATTCGAAGAACTGACGCTCCTGCCCTGGGTACTGGCGCGCCTGCGCCATCACCGCTTGGGTCATTTCGGCGTCGGTCACTTCGATCTCGGCCTTGCGGCCTGTTTCAGCCAGCAGCAGCCCCAGACGCACGCGGCGCTCAGCCAGCTTCTTGTGCTCGTCCGTCGGCTCGATCTTGTCATGGTTGTGATCGTGCACATCGGGGTTTTCTTCATGCCACAGTTGGTGCGCGATCTGGTTGGCTTCCGCGTCAACAAGGCTTGGCGGCAGATTGAAGCTGACCAGACCGTCAAGCGCGTCGAGCAGACCACGCTTGACGATAGCGCGGGCAGCACCTGCATACTCGGCTTCCAGACGCTCGGAGATCTGGCCTTTCAGCGCGGCCAGATCCTCGGCCCCGAACTTCTTGGCCAGTTCATCATCAATCACGGCGGCTTTCGGCTCTTTGACGGCTTTCACAGTGCAATCGAACACCGCTTCCTTGCCAGCCAGATGGGCCGCGCCGTACTCCTCAGGGAATTTGACCGTGACGGCCTTTTCCTCACCGGCTTTCACACCGACCAGTTGCTCTTCGAAGCCTGGAATGAAGGAGTTGGAGCCCAGAACCAGCGGATAATCCTCGGCAGAGCCACCCTCGAAAGCCTCTCCGTCGACCTTGCCGACGAAATCCATAACGATCTGGTCGCCGTCCTTGGCTTTGGAGCCTTTCTTGCGATCGTCGAAATCCTGAACGGTTTCAGCCAGCGAGGCCAGCGCCTCATCGACCGCCGCATCGTCGGCCTTGGCGACCAGACGCTCCAGCGCGACACCGCTAAAGTCCGTTTCGGGGATCTCGGGCAGGGCTTCATAGGCCAGCTTGACCTTGACGTCCTGACCTTCTTTCCAGGTCTCGCCGTCGATCATGGTGACCTGCGGCTGCAGCGCGGGACGGTCGCCAGTGGCTTCGAAATGATCGCTCATCGCGCCATCGACGCTTTCCTGCATCGCTTCGCCCAGAATCTTGGGGCCAAACTGCTTTCTCAGCAGCGCCATCGGCACCTTGCCCTTGCGAAAGCCCTTCATTTCGACTTCGGGCTGCGCTTCGGCCAGTTTCTCGCTGACCTTCGCGTCAAGCTCGGAAGCCGTCACGATGATCTCATATTCACGTTTGAGGCCGTCTTTCAGGGTCTCGGTGACCTGCATTCTACTTGTCCTTTTCATATCCATGGTGCGGGTGGAGGGACTTGAACCCCCACGCCTTGCGGCGCCAGAACCTAAATCTGGTGCGTCTACCATTTCGCCACACCCGCGAAAACCAAACGCAGGCAGCCCCATCCGGAAATGGAGGCTGCCCGCGGTTCCGGCGCTGTCTAGCAAACCCTGATGAGGGATGCGAGAGGAAAAATAGCCTTTGAAACACGCTCTGGACCAGCGGCGGGCCCTTGCCGCCCCTGCCTTGATGCGGCGCAAAGGCCATATGTCCGGATCAAATCATTCAAGCGCGTATAAACCCGCGACAGCCATCCGCCGTTGACCTAGAGTTACGAAAAAAAGTTGCAGAAAAACAGAGGCAGAGATGGCAGGACGAAACGCGCACACATCCGTGGATGTGCCGCCTGCGCAAATAGGGCAAGGTCCAAGCAAGCATTCCCGTGCAGCAGTCGGGATCGTGGCGGGCAGTATTATCCTGTCTGCCGAAGGCGCAATCCCTGTTGAATTCCTGTGTCCGGGCGACCGTATCATAACGCGCAATGCCGGCATGGTACGCATTGCCGCGATTGACAGCCGCACTGTCCGTGGCAATTTCGTGCAGATCCAGCAAGGCACATTGGCCGATATCCGCCCCGATACCGATACGATCCTCGGCGCCGACCAGCATCTTTTGCTGCGCGGAAAACTTGCCAGCTTGCTAACCGGTGAGTCCGCAGGCCTGTTGCGCGCAGGCGACCTGCCAGTAGGCCCCGGAATCATCGGACTGGAGGATCGAACGCTGACCTTGGTGCAATTGATCTTTCACAGCCCGCAGATTGTCTATGCCGATGGTCTGGAACTACTTTGCCTTGAGGCAGGACAGGTCAGTCTGGCAGCGTGATGCTGTCGCCGCATTGTCAAAGCCCCATATCGCGGAACAGCGCGGGGAGAACTTCTGGCAGGTCTTCGGCAATCAGACCAGGGCCAAACTGCCGCGCCGCTGATCGGTGCAGATGAATCGCAAGGTTTGCCGCCAGCATGGGCGACAGACCGCGCGCCAGCAGACCGACACAGAACCCTGCCAGCACATCGCCCGACCCTGCGGTGGCCAGCCATGACAGCCCGCCATCCGGCGAAGAGGGATGAACCCATGCCTGACCGGTATGATCGGCCACCAGCGTGGCCGGTCCTTTCAACAAAACGGTACAACCCACCCGCGCCGCTGCCGATCGCAGCACCTGCGCGCGCGCCGAAATCCTGGACTGGTCTGGCAGATCATCGGCCAGATCGGGAAACAGTCGTGCAAACTCTCCCTCATGCGGTGTCAGGATACATGTGGGATGCAGCGACTGCCTTAACCTCGATGAATTGGCGATCAAGGTCAGGGCATCGGCATCCAGAACTGTCGGGCGTGCCCTTGCCAGCACTGCGGCCACGATGTCGGCCTGCCTTGGTTCAAGCCCCAGACCCGGCCCGACGCACAAAGCTGACAATCGTGGGTCACGCAGCAGGCCGTCCAGATCGCCGATTCCGCCAAGCGGCGACATCATGATCGCAGTGATCTGGCTGGAAACCTCGGCCACCGCGTCATCAGGAACCACCAGCGTCACCAGGCCTGCCCCGATCCGCAAGGCCCCGCGCCCCGCCAGTCGCGCAGCCCCTGTACGCCCTGCGCCCCCTGTCACAATCACGGCATGACCGTGCGTGTATTTATGCGCATCCGCCGCTTTTTGCAGATGCTGCTGCATCAGGGGCGAGAACATAAAGATACGCGGCTCTCTCGACATAGTGTTATCCTGTTCCAGAACGGCAACTGCAGGGCCTGCCTGCGCCGCAGCCTACGCCTACGACGATCCGGTGCAAAGCGATCAGCGCCGAGCGCCTGTAACACGCGCTGAGCAACGCGCCGATGCCGCGCCAATCCGCATCGTGAAACGGGACTTTAGCGTCCACGGGACCAATATCGTTCTTTTTGTGATTAAATTTTAATCTTAACGATGCTTTATTAATCACCCTTCCGAATTTGCGTCGCGCCACTCGGAAATGCGCGCCTTGCCTGATTGTGGCCTCGGGGCAGAAATGGTCTGACCCCAAAAGGCATAGGCGAGGAGACTTTGGATGAAGAAGATCGAAGCAATCATCAAGCCGTTCAAGCTTGATGAGGTCAAGGAAGCGCTGCAGGACGCAGGCGTTCAGGGGCTTTCAGTGATCGAGGTCAAGGGCTTCGGCCGTCAGAAGGGTCACACCGAACTTTATCGTGGCGCCGAATATGTCGTGGACTTTCTGCCAAAGGTCAAAATCGAGGTGGTTCTCGACGACGATCTGGTCGATGCGGCGATCGAGGCAATCATCGACGCGGCCAAAACCGACAAGATCGGTGACGGCAAGATTTTCGTCAGCACGGTTGAACAAGCCATTCGTATCCGCACCGGTGAATCCGGTTCGGACGCGCTGTAATTTACTCCACAAACTGAAAGGGACAAGAGAATGAGCAAGGACGCAGTTCTCAAGCTGATCAAGGACGAGGACGTTGAATATGTCGACATCCGCTTCACCGACCCGCGCGGCAGATTGCAGCACGTAACCGTTATCGCGGATCTGGTCGACGAGGATTTTCTGGAAGAAGGCTTTATGTTTGATGGCTCGTCCATCGCAGGCTGGAAATCCATCGAGGCCTCGGACATGAAGCTGATGCCCGACACGGACAGCGTTTATCTTGATCCGTTCTATGCCGAAAAGACACTGTGCATCCATTGCTCGATCGTAGAGCCGGACACCGGTGAATCCTATGACCGCGACCCGCGCGGCACAGCCGAGAAAGCCGAGGCTTACCTGAAGTCCAGCGGCATCGGTGATACCGCCTATTTCGGCCCCGAAGCGGAATTCTTCCTGTTCGACGACGTGCGCTATTCCGTGACACCTAACAAAGTGTCCTTCTCGGTCGATGCGGACCACGCGGCCTGGAACACCGATACCGAGTTCGAGATGGGCAACACTGGCCACCGTCCCGGCTATAAGGGCGGCTATTTCCCTGTGAACCCCGCCGATGACGGTCAGGATATCCGTTCGGAAATGCTGTCCACCATGAAGCGCATGGGGATGAAGGTCGATAAGCACCACCACGAGGTTGCAACCTCGCAGCACGAGCTGGGCCTGATTTTCGGCTCGCTGACCGAACAGGCCGACAACATCCAGAAGTACAAATACGTCATCCACAACGTGGCGCTGGCCTACGGTCGTTCGGCAACCTTCATGCCAAAGCCGATCAAGGGCGACAACGGTTCGGGCATGCACGTGAACATGTCGATCTGGAAAGACGGCAAGCCGCTGTTCGCAGGCGATAAATACGCCGACCTGAGCCAGGAAGCGCTGTATTTCATCGGCGGCATCCTGAAGCATGCCAAGTCGCTGAACGCCTTCACCAACCCGACCACCAACAGCTACAAGCGTCTGGTGCCCGGCTATGAGGCCCCCGTTCTGCGCGCCTATTCGGCCCGCAACCGCTCGGGTTGCGTTCGTATTCCTTGGACGGAAAGCCCGAAGGCAAAGCGCGTCGAGGCCCGCTTCCCCGACCCCGCGGCAAACCCCTATCTGGCTTTCTCGGCTCTGCTGATGGCTGGCCTTGACGGGATCAAGAACAAGATTGATCCGGGCGAAGCCATGGACAAGAACCTCTATGACCTGCCCGCAGAAGAGCTGGCCGGCATCCCCACCGTCTGCGGATCGCTCCGCGAGGCCGTGGAAGAGCTGCAAAAGGACATGGATTACCTGCTGGCCGGTGACGTCTTCACCAAAGACCAGATCATGGGCTATATCGGTCTGAAGATGGAAGAGATCGAAGAGTACGACATGACCCCTCACCCGGTCGAGTTCAAGAACTACTATAGCTGCTGATCCTTCCGACCACTGAGTCGCAGCAATTTATCGAAAGACACAGTAAGGGCGCCTTTAGAGGCGCCCTTACCCCATTTCTGGGCAGAAATGTGTCTGATACAAGTATGAAAAGACGACATTTCCACGCCATGCCGCAGGCTGAACGGATTTCGAACAAAAAATGCCCCTTTTCGTTAACCATAAAATAGCAGTCAGACATCACCTCGCGGAGGCTGCCATGCGTATGGACAATACCCGGTGTACTGCTGGATTGGTTTTTCTCGGTTCGAGACCCTTGGATCTTCGTTTTCTTTCCGGCCGCCTCGAGCGGGTTCTGGGCGCACGCGGCTTTGGCGTCGAGGATTCACAGGTCATGGCGGCTGACCATCTCAAGTTGGGGTTGAACGAATTCGAACTGCATATGCACACGCAGTATAGCGAGGACACGCAAGAGCAGTCCGACGGGATGCAGACGATGGATGTCGCGTTGAGCGATGCACACCAGCGCCACACACCCGTCGAGATTGATCTTTCGACCCCGACGCTGACCCTTACCGTCACGATCATCAAACGCCCATCGGATATGCCAAGCCTGCGCGAGGCCGAAAGATCGACGGTAACAGCCCATTCCGCGCTGGCCCTTGCCACACTGGAACTGGCGCAGGTGCTGGACCCTGATTTTGTTCAATGGTTGCAACCCGATATGATGCTGAAAACCTCTTCCTTCCTGTCGGTTCTGGAAAAGGTTACTCCGCGTCGTGTATCCAGCGCCGCTCTGGATAACCGCATCCCTGCCGAGCGCCGCAAGCGTCCCTCGCCCGTTCTGCCTTTCGCGAAAAATCAGGCCAACCGCGTTTCAAGCCTGTTTCCCGATATCGACGACACCTGCGAAAGACTGGAAAGCCATTCACGCCTAGCCGCTGCCCAAGCGTCAACCAGCGCAAAAGAGGAGAACAGCAACCAGCGCTATCTGACCGCCGTGTTCAAGCACGAGGAACAGGATATTCCGGCAGCCGAGGACATCGTGGAACCCGAAGTTGTGATCTCGGAACCGAGCACGACATCACGTCTGGCGACATGGGCTGTATCGCTTGTTGTCAGCCTTGTCTCGCTTCCGGTGGGTATCGCCCTCATGGTCTATAATCTTATCCGTGGCGAGGATCTGCGTCTGGCCCTCACCGCCCTTGCCCTGACAGGTCTTTTTGTCGGACTGGCGCAAATGGGTTTGACCGAGCAGGCCGTTACGGCACTTGGCGGGCTTCCGGTAATAGGCGCGCCGCTATCGCAGGTGTTTTTCTGAGAAAGCCACCCTTGTGCGCGCTGCGGTCAACCTGACAAATTGGAACACCCCTGCCTGAACCGCGGGGGTGTTGTTCTGTTTGCACTGAAGCTTCTCTGAAGCTAGGGTCGGATCATTCCCAGATAAGGTTATTCGACATGCTGACATTTCCTGTTTCCGCCCGCGCAATTCTTGCCTCGGCGCTGCTGGACCTCTTCGCTGCCACCCCGCTGGCCGCTGCACAGTGCGGCAATACGGCCGCCGGTTTCGATGCATGGAAACGCGATTTCGCGCGGATTGCCGCGCAATCCGGCATTGGTGAGCGAGGCCTGAACGCGCTTGCGGGCACCAGCTATGCCACGCGCACCATCGCGGCGGACCGCAACCAGAAAAGCTTTGGCTTCACGCTCGAGAGGTTCATGGAAGTGCGCGGTGCCGCGACAATCGTGGCGCAGGGCAAGAAACGCAAATCCCGCGACGCTGCATTCTATAATGCGCTGGAACGGCAATACGGTGTGCCTGCAGGGGTGATTATCGCCATCCACGGAATGGAAACTGCTTTCGGCAATTTCATGGGTGACAGCAATGTTGTATCGGCAATCGCGACACTGGCCTATGACTGCCGCCGGTCAGAGTTCTTTTCGGGACATGCGCTGGCGGCCCTGCAGCTTGTCGATCGCGGCACCATATCGCCGCAATCCGTGGGGGCCAAACACGGCGAATTGGGACATACGCAATTCCTGCCGGGCAATGTCATCACATACGCGGTGGACGCCAATGGCGACGGGCGCGTCGACATGAACAATATGACCGACGCGCTGGCCTCGACCGCCAATTTCTTGCGACAGAAAGGGTGGCAACCGGGACAAGGCTATCAGGAAGGCGAGCCGAATTTCCGCGTGATCAAGGAATGGAACGCGGCAGGCGTCTATCAGAAGGCCATCGCGATCATGGGCAAACGCATCGACGGTTGACACTTCAGCCGATGCCTTGAGACCAGATCAGGCCTCAGGCCACAGCGCCCGCACAGTTGCCTGCTCCAGCACGCTGGTATGGATACCGAAAACAACCGCCCCCGTCTTGGGCAGGCGCAGGATGCTCTGACGCTCGGTCCGCAAATAGCGCGCCTCGACAGCGTGGCGTTCGGGGCGGCGTTCGTTTTCCCGACGGGGCTGGTGCAGGACAGGATCAGCATACCACAGCGCGTTGAAGCGCCAGATCGGGCGGCCGACCTGCACCCCGTCAAACAGACGCTGCACCCTGCGCGCCATCGTGTCATCATACTCGTCCACTGGTACATGGATGCCTGTCAGGGGCCGCAAGAATTTTTCTTCCAGCGTCCAACTTGCCGGAAAGCACAAAACCGCTGCTGTCAGCACGTGTTCATTGCCGTGCTTTTCCATCAGGCACAGATCCTGTTGCACCAGATGCCCCAATGTCGCCATCGGATCGTGACGCCCTAAGGTCACCGTCACACCGTCAGGACGCAGAACGCTCTCTTGCGTCACCCTGTGATCCGGCCTGCCCGCCAGCACATCCAGCACGGCCTGTAGCAATTCCTCTGCGGCCGGGCGCGCGCTTTCATCCATCGCCAGCACATTGTCGCGGAGGTTCTCCAACAGTCGCGCCCGTTCCGCCATTTGCGCGGCATGGGCATCGTCGACGATGATCCAGTCGGCAGGCTTCATCGGTGCAGTGCTCGGCAAGGGACGATGCCGCGTCGGATCATATCCGAGGCTGGTTTGTAAGATCGCTGTCATGCGGCCAGTTTTCGCCGGATTGTTTCTTCTTTGCAAGGCGCGCAGACATGCACAATGTAGGTTATCGGAGCCTCTCTTGCCCTCACCTTGGCGTGAGGCCGCTGACACATGGGTTGCGCCCCTGCCGCCGCAGGCACAGTCTGAATACACAGCTTCAGGAAGAACATATGCCCAGCGAACATGTCACTTTTCCCGGCCATGACGGGAGTCAACTTGCTGCCCGTCTAGACCTTCCCGAAGGACCGCATCTGGCCACGGTGCTCTTCGCTCACTGCTTCACCTGTTCCAAGGATATCGCGGCAGCGCGGCGCATCTCGCAGCGTCTGGCGACCATGGGGCTGGCGGTTCTGCGTTTCGACTTCACCGGACTTGGACATTCGGAAGGCGAGTTCGCCAATACAGACTTCACCTCGAATGTAGAGGACCTCAAGGCCGCAGCGGTATGGCTTGAAAAGCGCGGCACGCCTGCAACCTTGTTGATCGGCCATTCTCTGGGCGGGGCGGCGATGCTGAAAGCGGCGCCACAAATTACGGGGGTCAAGGCCGTCGCAACACTTGCGGCCCCGTTTGATCCTGAACATGTCACCCGCAATTTCGGCGATGCGCTGGACAGGATCCGCAAGGAGGGCGCCGCCGAGGTCGATCTGGGGGGACGTCCTTTCCGGATCACCCGCGCGTTTGTCGAAGATGTCGAAGGCGCGACGATCCAACCGGAACTGGCACGCATGAAGGCGGCACTACTGGTTCTGCATGCCCCGCGCGACGCGATCGTAGGCATCGACAACGCCACCCGCATTTTCATGGCCGCGCGCCATCCCAAAAGCTTTGTCACGCTGGACGATGCAGACCATCTGATTACCCGAGAGGCTGATGCCGACTATGCGGCCAATGTGATCGCCACATGGTCTGCGCGCTATCTGGACCTCCGCCCGCCTGCCCCGCCACCGGGTGTGCCGGAAGGCATCGTGCGTGTCTCAGAGGCCGATCCCGCCGGATTCTTGCAAGATGTCACCTCTGGTCCCCATCATCATATGCGCGCAGACGAGCCACTGGCCTATGGCGGAACAAATCGCGGCATGTCGCCCTATGGCTTCCTGTCTGCCGGATTGGGGGCTTGCACCTCGATGACGATCCGCATGTATGCACGTCACAAGGGCTGGAAGCTTCGCCATATCCGCGTCGATGTCAGCCATGACAAGGTGCATGCACAGGACGCCAAAGCGGGATCAGGCGACAAGATCGACAGTTTCCGGCGCGAGATCTACCTTGAGGGCGAATTGACCGCCGCGCAGCGCAAACGTCTATTGGAAATCGCCGACAAATGCCCTGTGCATCGCACGCTGGAGCGGTCCAGCAAGATCCTGACGACACTGGCGCAATAGGTCTTGGCGCACAAGCGGGCTTGATCCCGCGCTCTGGCGCTAGCCAGCCGAGGTTGCATCCGTCAGAAATTTGGCCCAAGCCTGTTCGATCTGGTCGCAGATATTCATCGGATCAAAAGGCTTTGTGATCACCGCCAACGCCCCCTTGTCCAGCATAGTCTGCGAGAAGTTCTCTTCCGCTTTGGCGGTCACGAAAATGGCGGGGATATTCTCGAACCCCGAAAGCGTGCGCAGCGCGTTCCAAGTTTCCATACCGTCCATGTCGGGCATCATGAAATCCAGCAGGAAAAGTTGCGGAGTGCAGCCCGCAGCATTATCGACAGCATCCTGACCCGAGGCAAACTGGTCCACATGATACCCGCCAACCATTTCCAGCGTGATCTTGATGATCATCCGGATGTCATCGGCATCGTCCACATGCATGATGCGCTGCAGCTTTTCCATGTCAGTCACCTTTGACGCCCCGCAAGCGGGCTTTAACTTTATAGGACACCGAAACCGCACAGCTTTTATTATTCTATATCGTCACACTCAACCAGAACGGCACATTTATCAACCCGACAATGGCCAAAGAACCTCTACAAAAGAAACATGTTTTCTGACAACCTAACGTCACTGAAGGTTAGGCGGTTCTGCGTTTCGGTTGTGACCTTGGGTCAACCGGAACCGTCGCGGCTGCCGTCGGCACCACCGAGAACTCGACGAAGAAGGTCGTGCCCTGCCCCAAGGTGCTCTCATAGTCGATCTGGCCGTCATGCCGTTCAACGATCTTTTTCGAGATACTCATGCCAAGACCCGTACCACCGACACGGCGCTGGTCTGACGAGTCGACCTGGCTGAACCGCCCGAAGACCCGTTCCTTGGCGTTTTCGGGAATACCGACACCATGGTCTTTGACGTAGATTCTGACACGGTCCCCGATCCGCTTGGCAGAAACTTCGACGATCCCGCCCTTGTGCGAAAACTTGGCCGCATTGGAAATCAAGTTCGCCATCACCTGCGCCAGACGGTCTGCATCGCCGTTGATGAATATCTCTTCCTCGGGCAGCGCAACCGTCATCGAGACCCCAAGTTGCTCGGCATAGCCGACGCTCATTGCGACCGAGTCTTCGACCAGTGATCCCACATCAATCAGGTCGAACCGGAAGGCCATCTCGCCGGCGTCGATCTTTTGCAGGTCCAGAAGATCGTTGATCAGATCGGCAAGCCGTTTGCTGTTCTTACCTGCAACAGCCAGAACCGGCTGCATTTGCGCCGGCAGCGGGCCCATGACCCCGCTATTGATCAGATCAAGCGTTCCTTTGATCGAGGTCAGCGGCGTGCGCAATTCATGGCTAACGGTCGACAGGAACTGCGACTTGATTTCAAGCGCCGCCTTGGTTTTCTGGTGTTCCTGCGTGATTTCTTCGATCTGGGCCAGACCGCGGCGGTAAAGCCGCAAAAAGACGAACGAACAATCCACGATGAAATACATCACGAAAGCCACAGTGAAGAACTGAAGCCATATCTCGGAATCGATCGGCGGGCGCAGACGCCAGATGTTCCATGTCGCGATAAAAAAGAAGGTCGCGCCATACATGATGAGACGCAAGATCAACGCAGGTAATATCTGGTGGTTGTTCACCGCTGCAAACAGCGATGCGGCGAATAGAAAGAACAAGGGCGTGAAATGGCCACCGGACGGCTGCTGCAACGTGATCATGATCACCGATATGCACAGCGCAAAGGCGCTTGCGACGGTATTGAACATGACCCAAAGCAGGAACAGGCGCGCCTTGAAAGGGTCCTTGTCGTGCCAGGCCTTCACCCTGCGGCTAAGGATAAGATCCATTACCTCGGTGAACAGGATACCCGCATAACAATAGGCCGAAATCAACGGATCGAAATAGAAGCCGGCCAGAACCAGTGTCGCAAGAAAAATGCCCTGACGTTGCCAGATCAGGTTGTCGCTAACATTGACATAGTCCTTGAGCTGCTGCTCAAGCTGCTCGACAGGTACCCGCGTCCCTTTCTTAGAAAAGAATTGTCTGGCAAGTGCCATGTCTGAGCGGATCTCCAAAATTCTGGCCTATTCAAGTCAGAAACGCTGTCTCCCGTCGCATAGCGCGCGGAATTAATAGATATTTCTACAATATGACGATAAAAGGGCTGCAGCATGTCAATCTTGGATTGACTATTTTAACCCTATGATTGAGACCCGACAGGGGCGTGAACGGCACCGGACCTTACCTTACACCACTTACACGGGTTTGGAAAAGGACAAATATGTCCGCCCGACCGTCGTTGCCTCAATTTACATATCTTGCCGCTGTGAACAGGATCGCCTGATTTGCCGTGTCATCAATCGTAAATTTGGGGCCAACCGGTACTGCGCTTAACTCTAGCCGCCGCAGCCAGCGCGACCACAAAGCCGGAACAATACCGATCACATGGGTCGCACCGTGATCGCGGGCTGTCTTGGTCAGTTGCTCGACCAACGCGGCCTGCACGGCAAGACGACGATGCGCGGGCACCTCGCTCGATACGAAAACACGCGACGCCTCCCAAATCCTTGGATTAACTGGTGCCTCAAAGAAAAGAACATCGCTCGGAATGCTTTCCAGCATACCCTTCTGCGCATCCCGCAGCATATAGGAATAGACGCCACAGCGCGCGGTGGATGGCGTCAGCCGGATGCCTGCGAGGATCTCGCCGAACTCGTGCACGACTACCCACCTGCTGAGCGGCGTGTCATACTGGTCGAATTCCATCCCTTCCGCTTCGGGTAGGCTCCAGTGCAGCCGGTCGATAAAGATCGCTTTACGGGCTTTCAGAAGGCTCACAAACAGATCGCCATAGAGGTGGATATTCGAGAAGGACAGAGTCGTCGTCTTGACATGCCCCTTCGCCATCTGTGCAGCCGCAGGTATCTGCGGCTTCACGGCGGGCAATTCGGTCAAGATGTCCCTTGTCCGTCCGCGCGAAACCCTCGGTTGTTCCACCGAAGCCGGCGCAAGCTCGGGAAAAATCGAGCGGGCGGGAACAACTCCAGGTGCTTCTCTACTGTGTTTCATTTGCTGCTCATGGTGTTTTTTAACAATAAACGAGAGATGTTGGTCGGCGTCCATACCAAAGTAGGCAATAACATCTTTTTTCTGCCCTATTTTTTCCACATTTGAAATGGTGCAACACAATTAACCGTCAAACAGTCGGCGCATTTCCGCCTTTTGCACCATTTCAGGTTGCGCGAGACATCTGGCTTGACGGTTGTTTTCAAGGGAAAATTCGCGGACAGGGTCGTCCAGGCGACAGTTCAGCCTTTTTTGGCCAGCGCGCAAAGCACTGCCGCGTTTGGTTTCATCCCGCGTTCCGGAGGGTCATTGTCGGGAACTGGCCGCAGCCCAATTGCGTCAGAAAACTGCATGGCACCCGCGGCAAGACAGCACGGCCTATTCAGGCGGCGTAATAAGATCGAACGCCATCGCTCTGTTTCAAGCGGATCACAGGGTCTTCGATGTCTTGCAGACATGAAAAAAGCGCAACCTTGGGCTGCGCTTTTTCCGAACTGAAAGCTGAAGGCGGGTTAGCCGCGGGCGCGGCCGACCAATTTCCACAAGGCAGGCAGTAGGGCTGCGGCCAGTGCAAGTTTCAGAGCGTCACCGATCAGGAAGGGTGTCAGACCCCATTGCAGGATCGGCTGGTCCCAACCGTAAAGCATGCCCAGCCAGATCAGGCCCGGTACATAAATCAGCACATTGCCGGCCAGCATCGCCAGGGCCATCTTGCCCGCCGAGCGGTCCCAGCCTGCCTGCGCGAACCAGCCAAGCGCCACTGTCGCGATGACATAACCCAAAAGATAGCCACCTGTGCCACCCATCATATAGGTCAGACCGGATGCTTCGGCCGAAGAGCCAGCAAAGACGTCAAAGCCGACCGCACCGAGGATCATGTAGCCAAGGATCGTGACAAGCCCCAGACGCGCACCATAGGCCGCACCCAGCGTCAAGACAGCGAATGTGCCCATCGTGATCGGCACCGGCCACATGGGAACCTTGATCTTTGCAGCGACGGCCAGAAAGGCGATCCCCAATACCACCAATGCAACCTGCTTGATCAGCAACTGTGTGCCGTCGCGCGGGGCTACAGCCTCCGTCAGAACCTTATTTGTCAGAGCAAGCGCCATATACTGGCCTCCTATGCCGAGTTGTCATTGCCGCTGTTTCTGCCCCAGCCATGGCCGCATCGCAAGACCTCTGCGTCATTCAGGAACGGATATTCCGGTTTCCGGCCTGTATTCGGAAAGCATGACATAGTCTTTGCGCGGGCCGGTCACACGCCATTGTGCACGCCAAACTGGCCAGTCCGTGAAATCGTAACTGACCTTATAGGTGTCGGGGTCACACCAGTGATCGGCCCTGGCCTGCCCCGCTTGCGGGTCGAAGCGGTGAAAATCGCGCCCATCCGCAAAAAGCACGACTATTTCCGCACCATCCGCGCGCCAAAGATAGGAGCGTTCCGCCTGAAAGCGTCCCTGCCCCGCAAGTTCAAAGTATCCCGTCTCGCGCAGATGCAATCCTTCTGCGTCCCTGCAGAAGACTGCGATGCCGTCAAATGCAGCGTCAGGCCCCAGCGCATCCGCGATCTTGCGTGACAACCGCCACCGACCTTCGAAATCCAGTAAGCTTGGCATCTTCTGCCCCCCGACCCTTGCCGCCACCTCTGCCCCTCGTTAAAGACAGCGCCAACCGCTGCCAACCAAGGAAATCCGATGATCCCCCGCTATTCCCGCCCCGAAATGGTTGCGATCTGGTCGCCCGAGACGAAATTCCGCATCTGGTTCGAGATCGAGGCCCATGCTTGCGATGCGATGGCCGATCTGGGCGTGATCCCGCGCGAGAATGCCGAGGCGGTCTGGAAAGCCAAGGATGTAGAGTTCGACGTCGCCCGCATCGACGAGATCGAGGCCGTCACAAAGCATGACGTCATCGCCTTTCTGACGCATCTAGCGGAACATGTCGGATCGGATGCCGCGCGTTTTGTGCATCAGGGCATGACCTCGTCCGACGTGCTGGATACCTGCCTGAACGTGCAACTGACCCGCGCCGCCAATCTGCTGATCACGGATATGGAGGCGCTGCTGGAGGCCCTCAAGCGCCGCGCCCATGAGCACAAGGACACGGTCCGCATCGGGCGCAGCCACGGCATCCATGCGGAACCCACAACGATGGGCCTGACCTTCGCGCGTTTCTACGCCGAGATGGACCGTAACCTGACCCGCCTGAAGACAGCGCGCACGGAAATAGCCACAGGTGCTATCAGCGGCGCGGTCGGTACGTTCGCCAACATCGACCCCCGCGTCGAGGAACATGTTTGCGCACAACTGGGTCTTTCACCCGAGCCGATCAGCACGCAGGTGATTCCCCGCGACCGCCATGCCGCGTTTTTCGCGACTTTGGGTGTGATTGCATCGAGCATCGAGAACATCGCCATCGAAATCCGGCATATGCAGCGCACAGAAGTGCTGGAAGCTGAGGAATTTTTCAGCAAAGGCCAAAAAGGTTCGAGTGCGATGCCGCACAAGCGCAATCCGGTTCTAAGCGAGAACCTGACAGGGCTTGCGCGACTGGTCCGGATGGCCGTGATCCCTGCGATGGAGAACGTGGCCCTCTGGCACGAGCGTGATATCTCGCATTCCTCGGTCGAACGGATGATCGGGCCGGACGCGACAGTGACGCTGGATTTCGCGCTGGCACGTCTGACGGGCTTGGTCGATAAACTGGTGATCTATCCAGATAACATGCTGGCAAATATGAACAAATTCCGTGGCCTGGTCATGTCGCAGCGGGTGTTGCTGGCGCTAACGCAGGCGGGCGTCAGCCGCGAGGACAGCTATACACTGGTGCAGCGCAACGCGATGAAAGTTTGGGAAAAGGGCGCGGATTTCAAAACAGAACTGCTGGCTGATCCCGATGTAACCGGGGCTCTGTCGCCAGCCGAAATCGAAGAGAAATTCGATCTGGGCTATCACACCAAGCATGTCGACACGATTTTCGCCCGCGTGTTTGGACCAAAGTAACGCCATTCGGTGTTTTGACGAATTGAAGTTGCGTGCTACCGTTGTTTTTCAACCAAAAGGGAGTATGCAATGAAGTTGAAGACCGTATTTGCCGCTCTGGCCCTGTCCGTCGCTCCGATGATGGTCAGTGCTGCATGTTCCACATCGCATCAGGCCATGTCCTGCGCTGATGGCATGATCTGGGACAGCGAGACCCGCAGCTGCACCAAGCAAATCAGCAGCTGATGTCGATTTCCGCGCCCTTCCGGTGACCGGCCAGGGCGCGGTGCATTTGTAGCTTGCATGTATTTACCGGGCGCTGCTGCCTGCCCCCGACATGCCACAGAGTTATTCCACAAATTCTGTGCTGATCACAGCTCTGTTCAGGCTTTGTTCACCCGCATCACGTTACCTGTGACTTCCTTTGGTGAGGTCACGATGCAGAATCTCAACGCCATCTCGCAACGTCGCAGTAACGCAGTCCCCCAGTTGTCACAGCGGGAAAAGGCGGCGATCGTCGTGCGCTTCCTGCTGGCTGAGGGCGCAGAACTGACCCTGGCGGACCTGCCCGACGATCTGCAGGCCATATTGGCAGTCCAGTTCGGCCAGATGCGCCCCGTCGATCGGAATACGTTGGCAAATGTCGTAGCCGAATTCGCAGGGGAGTTGGAACAGATAGCGCTGTTGTTTCCGCGCGATGTTGCAGGTGCGCTCAAGGCGCTTGATGGCAAGATCAGCCCGCAAACCGCCGCGCGCCTCCGCAAAGAGGCCGGTGTGCGTCAGGCCGGCGACCCGTGGGACCGCTTGCGCGCCGCATCTGCGGAGGTTTTGCTGCCCTTTCTGACCTCGGAAGCGGTCGAGGTCGCAGCGGTCATGCTGTCCAAACTGGAGGTGGCCAAGGCAGCAACTCTTCTGGGCCGCTTGCCCGGTGCCACGGCACGGCACATCGCCTATGCCATGTCGCGGACAAATGCGGTCACGCCGGATACCGTCTACAGGATCGGGATGTCACTTGTTTTGCAACTTGACGCGACACCGGACCGCGCATTTGCAGATGATCCTGAAAAGCGTGTTGGCGCAATTCTTAACCTTTCAACGACAGAGACGCGCAACGATGTGCTGTCAGGACTTGATGAAGCGGACCAAACCTTTGCGGATGGCGTGCGGCGCGCAATATTCACATTTGCCAATATCGCGGACCGCATCGCGCCACGCGATGTGCCCAACATTGTGAGGGCGGTGGATCAAGGAGCGCTTGTCAGTGCCTTTGTCCATGCAGGGTCCATGGGCGGCGACATGCAACGGGCCGTTGATTTCATGCTGTCCAATATCTCAACAAGGCTTGCCGACGGGTTGCGCGACGAGATGCAAGCGCTTGGCAAGGTCAAACCAAAAGCAGGGGAGGATGCGATGCTGGCGGTCACGACTGCCATTCGGGATCTTGAGGCCAGTGGCACGCTTTTCATGCACGGCATCGTCCCCGATGAAGAGGCCTAAGGCGCAATTGCCCTGTCCCTGCCGCGCGATCTTGTCAATCTCGGTATGGACAGCGCGCTTTGCCGCGCCTAACCTACTGGTATGAGCGATATTTCAGGACGCCGATGGCACGATATGGGCGGGGATCAGGCAGGGCCTGTCCCTATGGAAGGGCATGATTTTGCCCTGTGGGAAAAGCGTGTGGACGCCTTGATGGTGCTTTGCTCGTCCAAGGGGCACTTCACCGTGGATGGCCTGCGCCGCGCCCTGGAAGACATGGGTGCGGATGCCTTTGAAAAACATAGCTATTATGAACGCTGGATCGCTGCCGTGAACCAGAACCTGATCGAGGATGGTGTCTATACGCTTGAGGAACTGGCAACGCGCATGGACGAAGTTGCCGCGCGCGGCGCGACCTATGGCGAGGCGGCACATGGCTGACCGCGTTCGCGTGCGGGCGTTCATGCCGCCGGGCCATGTCCGCGCACCCGCCTATCTGCGGGGCAAAACCGGTGTGATCGAACGCAGCCTTGGTGCATTCGGCAATCCTGAACAATTGGCCTATGGCCTGCCCGCCGACAAGAAACCACTTTATCGCGTGCGGTTTACAATGGCGGAACTTTGGGGCAACGCGGCCGAGCGGCCTGATGATACGCTTGATGCCGAAATATACGCCCATTGGCTGGAAGAGGTGCCAGATCATGCCCCATGACCAACACGATCATGATCACGACCATCACGGGACAAGCCCGTCGGGTCACCCCTACCGGCACGACAATGACGAAGCCCTAACCTATTGGCAGCGCATGGAAATCGCCGTGCGCGAGTTGCTGATCGAGAAGGGCGTCACGACCGCCGCCGAGATCGCGGCCCAGATCGACCTGATGGACAGCCGCAGTCCCGCCAACGGGGCCGCTGTTGTGGCGCGGGCATGGACTGATCCGGCCTTCAAGCAGCGCTTGCTGGCAAATGCGGGCGATGCCAGCCGAGAGATGGGGTTCGATATCGGCCCGTTGCATCTGATCGCGGTCGAGAACACCGCCGATACCCATAACCTGATTGTCTGCACGCTGTGCTCCTGCTATCCGCGCAACCTGCTGGGCCTCCCGCCCGACTGGTACAAAACCCGCGCCTATCGTAGCCGCGCCGTGCGTGAGCCGCGCGCCGTTCTGACCGAATTCGGGGTTGATGTGCCGCAAGACAGCACGATCCGCGTGCATGACAGCACGGCCGATATGCGCTACATCGTGCTGCCCGCACGCCCCGCCGGAACCGAGAACCTCTCGGTCGAGGAGCTTGCTGCTTGGGTGACACGCGATTGTATGATCGGCACGGCCCTGCCCCGCGCGCCGCAAGTCGTATCGACGGGGGCATGAGGCCCCTCAGCCCGAATGCCACAGCTATCCTGCTGATGATCGGGGCGATTTTCTGCTTTTCGGTGATGGATGCGACAGCCAAGGCGCTGGCCCCGCGGATCGGGACGATTCCGGCGGTCTGGGCGCGCTATGCTGGACAGGCGCTGGTCGTGCTGATCCTTGTCGCTCCGCGCCTGAAAACAGTGGCGCGCACGAATTACCCGCTGCTGCAACTCGCGCGATCAGTTTTCCTGATGTTCGGCACGGTGTTTTTCTTTTTCAGCGTCGCCAATATCGGACTGACCGAAGCCACCGCGATCATGAATATCAATCCCGTGATCATCACACTGGGTGCCGCGCTGTTTCTGGGCGAGAAAATCGGCCCGCGCCGCGTCGTTGGAATCGCTGCCGCGCTGATCGGCGCCTTGATGATCATCCGTCCGGGATCGGACGTCTTCTCACCCTTTGCGATTTTGCCGCTGGTCGCGGCCATCGCGTATTCTGCCTATAACATCACAACCCGTTTTGTGGGCCGGAACGAAGACCCGTGGACATCCCTGCTCTATACGGCACTGTTCGGAGCGGTGATTATGACCATCGCGGTGCCGTTCTACTGGCAACCGCTGGATGTAACCTCGGCCCTGTTGATGATCCTGATCGCGGCTTTCGGAACGCTCTCGCAGCTTCTGCTGATCCGCGCCCTGTCCATCGGCGAGGCGGGTATGCTGGCTCCCTTTGCCTATACCGGACTGATTTTCGCAACTGTCTGGGGGATCGCCTTTTTTGATGAATACCCCGACACATGGACGATGACAGGCGCTGCCGTCATTGTCGGTGCCGGTGTCTATGTCTGGTATCGCGAGACTTTCGTCCGAACGGCAACCCGCAAGCCGGTGCCGCGCGCCGACTAGCGGATTTGCGCTGCCGCCATGATAGCACCAGCGCCCTTTTGCTGGAGCAGCACCACCGCTGGTGCGTCACCTTGGGCAGGGGATTGCAGCATCAGCGGCGCGGACAGATCCCATTCGCCCACAGCCGACCAATCTGTCACAATGTTAGTATAAGCTATTGTTTGGCCGGCATTTTCACCACGCGTGATTTCAACTTCCTTGCGCGGTATGTAGCGGACGAGATAGACCACCAACGGTCCGTTCACCCCGTCCTGCGCTTCTGCGCGCACCGTGACCATGCCCGTGCTGTCCTTCTCGGCGCGCAGCGTGACCCCGCGCTCCGCTGCGGCATGCTGCTGGATCAACGCTGAGGCGTTTTCTTCATGCGTGCCCACGACGTGATCCTGACCGCCGATAATCATCTGTGGCGTATAGACTGAACGCCGCCCCCCCGCCTTGGCATAGGCCTTCTGGCGCTTGGTAAAGGCAGGCTGGGCAAAGATGTCCTTCCAACCGATATAGTCCCAGTAATCCACATGCAGCGCCAGTGCTATCACATCGTCACGCTGGCTAAGCTCGTGCAGAAAAGCATCTGCGGGCGGGCAAGACGAACAGCCTTGCGAGGTGAACAACTCTACAACGACGGGGCGCGATTCAGCCGCGGCGATCCCAGCCACAGCCATCAATCCACCGGACAGCCATCCCGTGATCCAAGCCCTAACTTGCCCCATTGTGTAATGTCTCTCGTTGTTGATGCTCACTTGTTTCTAGTCGCCATAAACCGAAATGACCAATCAAGGAATCGAGAGAGCGTAGTGACTGTCACATAGATACAAGATTTTTTGTGTGCAATGGTATACATTTTACATCTGCCCCCCTTGATCGAAAGCGCGTGATAGGTCAAAAGCGGCGCAGCAATACCCCTTATTTCCTGATCAGAGGGAGGCCAGAGATGCCCATCACCGTCGGACAAGACAGCGCCAAAACCCGCAAGACCCTTACGGTCGGCGGACAGAGTGTTTCCTATTACTCGATCCCCGCCGCGCAAGCTGCCGGATTGGGTGATTTTTCCCGCCTGCCCGCCGCGCTGAAGGTGGTGCTGGAAAACATGCTGCGGTTCGAGGATGGCGGTTTCACCGTCTCCGTGGATGACATCAAGGCATTTTCGGAATGGGCTGACAAGGGCGGCCAGAACCCGCGCGAGATCGCCTATCGCCCTGCCCGCGTGTTGATGCAGGATTTCACGGGCGTGCCCGCGGTCGTCGATCTGGCGGCCATGCGCGACGGGATCAAGTCGCTGGGCGGTGACGCGCAGAAGATCAACCCGCTGAACCCTGTCGATCTGGTTATCGACCACTCGGTGATGATCGACGAGTTCGGCAATCCCCGCGCCTTCCAGATGAATGTGGACCGCGAATACGAGCGCAATATCGAGCGCTATACATTCCTGAAATGGGGCCAGAAGGCGTTCAACAATTTCCGTGTCGTGCCGCCGGGCACAGGCATCTGCCATCAGGTAAACCTTGAATATCTGGCGCAAACCGTCTGGACAGATACGGACCAGAACGGCGATACGGTCGCCTACCCCGACACGTTGGTCGGCACTGACAGCCACACCACGATGGTCAACGGCCTGGCCGTGCTGGGCTGGGGCGTCGGCGGGATCGAGGCCGAGGCCGCGATGCTGGGGCAGCCCGTGTCGATGCTGATCCCCGAAGTTGTCGGCTTCAAGATCACTGGCGCCATGGTCGAAGGTGTTACCGCCACGGATCTGGTGCTGAAGGTCGTGCAGATGCTGCGCGCCCATGGCGTGGTTGGCAAATTCGTCGAATTCTATGGCGAGGGTCTGGACAACATGCCGCTCGCCGATCGCTCGACCATCGCAAATATGGCACCCGAATACGGTGCGACCTGTGGCTTCTTCCCGATTGACGGCGAAACCCTGCGCTATCTGCGCCAGACAGGACGCGACGAAGACCGTATCGCGCTGGTCGAGGCCTATGCACGTGAGAACGGCTTCTGGCGGGATGCGGATTATGCGCCGGTCTATACCTCGACCCTGCATCTGGATCTGGGCGATGTTGTGCCCGCGATCTCTGGCCCCAAGCGGCCGCAGGACCATGTGCCACTGACTGACGCAGCAAAGGTATTCGGCGAATACATCCGCGGCATGCGTAAACTGCCCGCATCGCCTGTTCTTGAAAAGGCCGATATGACCGAAGAAGGTGGCGCGCCTGATCCCGGTCACGTGCCGGGCGATCTGACAGGTTTCTCCAGCGGTGCTGTCGAGGGCGAGGATTATCGCCTGCATGACGGTGCGGTGGTGATCGCCTCCATTACCTCCTGCACCAACACATCGAATCCTTACGTGATGATCGGCGCCGGTCTGGTGGCCCGCAAAGCGCGTGCACTGGGTCTGACCCGCAAGCCTTGGGTGAAAACCTCGCTGGCGCCGGGTTCGCAGGTCGTGTCGGAATATCTGGAAGCGGCCAATCTGCAAGATGATCTGGACGCGATCGGTTTCAACCTAGTCGGCTATGGTTGCACAACCTGCATCGGCAACTCCGGCCCGTTGCAGCCGGAAATCTCGAAGGCGATCAACGACAATGATCTGGTTGCAGTCTCTGTCCTGTCGGGCAACCGCAACTTCGAGGGCCGGATCAGCCCCGATGTGCGCGCCAACTATCTGGCAAGCCCGCCGCTGGTCGTGGCCTATGCCATCGCAGGCGATATGAATATCGACATCACGAAGGATGCGATCGGCACCTCCAAGGATGGCAAGCCCGTCTATCTGAAAGACATCTGGCCCACGACGCAGGAAATCGCGGATCTGGTCGAGAAGACCGTAACGCGCGAGGCCTTCCTGAAGAAATACGCCGATGTGTTCAAAGGCGACGAAAAATGGCAGGCGGTCGAGACCACGGATAGTGAGACCTATGACTGGCCCGCGTCCTCGACCTATATCCAGAATCCGCCCTACTTCCGCGGGATGGGCACCGAAGCTGGCACGATCCATGACATCAAGGGGGCGCGCGTGCTAGCGCTTCTGGGCGACATGATCACCACCGACCACATCAGCCCTGCCGGTTCTTTCAAGGACACCACTCCTGCGGGCAAGTATCTGATCGAGCGTCAGGTGCCGGTACGCGAGTTCAACTCCTACGGGTCGCGTCGTGGCAACCATGAGGTGATGATGCGCGGCACCTTCGCCAACATCCGTATCAAGAACGAGATGCTGGATGGTGTTGAGGGTGGCTATACCAAAGGGCCGGACGGGGCGCAGACCTCGATCTTTGATGCGGCTGCCGCCTATCAGGCAGACGGCACGCCCTTGGTGATCTTTGGCGGCATCGAATACGGTGCAGGTTCCAGCCGTGACTGGGCGGCCAAAGGCACGGCACTGCTTGGCGTCAAGGCCGTGATCGCCGAGAGCTTCGAGCGCATTCACCGGTCCAACCTTGTCGGCATGGGCGTCATTCCGTTCGAGTTTACGGGCGGCGACAATCGCAAGTCGCTGAAGCTGACCGGCGACGAAACCGTGTCGATCACAGGGCTGGAAGGCGATCTGAAGCCGCTTTCGGACGTGCCCTGCACCATCACATATGCCGATGGCAGCACGCGCGAAATCATGGTGAAATGCCGGATCGATACCGCGGTGGAAAAAGAGTATGTCGAGAATGGCGGAGTGCTGCACTACGTGCTGCGCAATCTGGCCAAATCGGCGTAACCATCCGCTGAGACACAGAAAAAGCCCCGGTGCGCTGCACCGGGGCTTTTTTTCTTGGGCTGCAATGAGGGGCTTGTTGAAGTCCGGGCTAGAGTTTCGCTGCGACCGCCTACATCCCGCTGCTGCGGGCTTTTTCAATCGCAGGGTTGATCGTGCTTTCCAGCACGCGCTGCGTGATTGGCCCAGCGTGGCGCAGAACCACATTGCCCTGCCCGTCGATCACATAAGTTTCTGGCACACCGTAGAGGCCCCAGTTCAACGCCATCCGGCCAGAGGCATCAGCGCCCATCGCCGCATAGGGGTTGCCCAATTCTTCTAAAAAGCCCATCGCGTTATCGGCCTGATCCTTGTAGTTCACGCCGTAGATCGTCAGGCCGGATGCTGCCATCGCCTCGAGATTGGGATGCTCCACACGGCAAGGCGCGCACCAACTGGCCCAAAAGTTGACCAGCGTAACCTCTCCCTGCCGCAAATCCGCATCGGTGAAAGGCGCATCCGGCCCGAGGGCTTCCAACTGCACGCCAGGTGCGGGCTTACCCTGCAAAGCCGTGGGCAACTGGTCGGGATCATCCCGCGCCATGCCGAACCAGAACATCGCGGCAAGCCCTGCAAAGACCAAAGGTGGTGCCAGCATCAGCGGTGAAATCCTAGCCATTCTTGCGGCTCCTGTTTTCCACATCGTCCAGTTGCGCCCGTACCTTTCGAGCACGCATCACGCTGACCGCGACCAAGGCCACAATCAACACGATCGAGACCGCGTAAGAGGACAGGACCGCATCCGCGTATTTTCCCAGATCGGGCATCATCCCAGCCGCTCCCTTGCCAGAAGAGCCCGCATCCGGCGGGCACGAATTTCGGTTTGTGTACGCAGGAAAACCAGCGCGATGAACAGCAGGACAAAGCCGGCAATGCAAAACAGAAGCGGAAAATAGAACACATCCGCCACGTTCTTTTCTTTATCAAGGCTCAGCGAGGCACCCTGATGCAGGCCTTGGTTCCAGAAGTTGACAGCATAGCGGCTGAGCAGCGCAAAGACCGACCCGACAAGGCAAAGCACCGCTGTCAGGTCTGCCGCCGTGTCGTCATTCTCGATCGCGGCCCAAAGCGCCATGTACCCCAGATAGAACAGGAACAGGATCAAAAAGGATGTCAGTCGCGGGTCCCATGCCCACCATGTCCCCCACATCGGCTGCCCCCAGATGGCACCTGTTGCCAGTGCGATCACGGTCATTACGGCCCCCACAGGTGCTGCAGCCCGTGCAGCCAGGGCGGAGACATGGTGCCGCCGCACGATCCAGACCAGTGACGCCACCAGCATCATCAACCAAGCATTGATCGCCATCAGAGCCGAGGGCACATGCAGATAGATGATCTTGACGGTCGAACCTTGCCGGAAATCGTCCGGCGTGAAGAAAAAGCCCCAGATAAGCCCGACCACAAGGGTCAGTGCCGCCAGCACTGACAGCCATGGCAACAGCTTGTCAGTGGTCTGAATGAACTTTTTTGGGTTCGCATATTCCCAGAATGACGCCATGTCTTGTTCCTATTCCATCGTCCTGCGGGCGCAAGTCACATCCCTGTCAGCGCAAGTTTACCCGCAGCACCGCTGCCGAGGCAAAAGGCAACAGGGCTATCGCGCCAAAGGTAATTCCGGCCAGCATCGCCAGCGGAACGGTAAAATCCAGCCCCATTGCCCCCCGCCGCGCCACTTCAGCGCCGAAGATCAGTGTGGGCACGTAAAGCGGCAGTACCAGCAGGCTAAGCAGCAAGCCGCCGCGCTTCAACCCGACCGTCAATGCCGCCCCGAAGGTGCCGATCACGCTCAGCGCAGGGGTGCCCAATGCCAGTGACATCAGTAGCGGGGCATAGCCTTGCGAAGGGAGGCTTAACAGCAGCGCGAATAGCGGCGAGGCCAGCACCAGCGGCACACCCGTTGTCAGCCAATGCGCCAGCGACTTAATGCTGACCAAAGCCTCCATCGGAAGGGGAGCCGTGGCCAACAGGTCAAGCGAGCCGTCTTCCCAGTCCAACGCAAAGATGCGATCCAGTGACAATAGGCATGACAATAACGCGCCCAGCCACAGGATACCCGGGGCAATACGCGCGAGAAGCCCGCTATCGGGACCGACGCCGAAAGGCACAAGCACAACCACGATCAGAAAAAACGCAAGGCCAAGCCCGAAGCCGCCCCCCGCCCGCACCGCCAGCCGGATATCACGCAGCAGCAGCGCCTTCATAGGAAAGACCCGTCAAAATCGTCATGCGCGGGGGCTTTGGCGCGAAACGGGGCCATATCCAGCACATGTGCCTCTGTCAGTCCAAGGTCGATATGCGTCGCCATCAGGGCCATACCGCCTGCCGCCAAATGTCCGCGGACCGCTTGCGCGAAAAGCCCCACAGCCGTGGTATCCAGCGACACGGTCGGCTCGTCCAGAACCCAGACCGGCCGCCCTGTCACGACCATCCGCGCCAATCCCAGACGGCGCTTCTGCCCAGCGGACAACCCGCCGGCCGCGCGGTCCGACAGCGCGGCAAGATCAAAGGCTCCAAGGGCGGGATCAATGCTGCCAGTGCCAAAGACATCGGCCCAAAATTCCAGATTCTCGCGCACGGTCAGCGTAGATTTGATCCCGTCGGCATGCCCCGCATAGGCCATCGCTTCGCGCTCAAGGCCGACTTTGCCAGCCAAGGGGGGTTGCAAGCCCGCCACTGTTCGCAAAACCGTGGTCTTGCCGACGCCATTGGGTCCACGCAGGATCAGCGCTTCACCGGATTGCAACGAAAAATCAATACCTTCAAGAACGGGAATCCCGCTGCGCGCAACGCTCAGACCTGTGACTGTCAACTCCATGCACTGGCCTTATCCCATTGTCACACATTCGGAAAGGCGCAGATCACCGCAACACCTTTTCTACGGGCAAAAGTGCTGCGGCAACACGCCGCCCTTCGGATAACAGGACATTGTAGGTCCGACAGGCGGCGGGCGAGTTCATCACCTCGACGCCGACCCCCAACGCTTCCAACTGGTTACGAAGCTCTGCCGGTGCGTGGGCGATATCAGCCCCCATTCCCAGAAAGATCACATCCACTTCTCCGGCAAGCGCCAGCAAAGGTTCAAGATCATCCACCCCGCCCCATTGACGGGCGCGTTCAGCAGTCACAAGAACCGCACCTTCGATGACCTGATCATTCACGCGGAAAAATCCCGGCCCGTAGCCGTCGATCGGGACCACGCCCTGAAAGTTCACTTCGGTGACCTGCATGATTGCTCCTTCCGATGCACTGTTTTTCAATCCCACAGCGGCAGACCGCTGATGGCGGCGGCGGCGATGATCACATAGGCCCCTGCGCGATATAGGCGCTCGCGCGCGGGGCGGAAGATCGCAGCGCCTGCCATATTGGCCAGCATCACAGGCAGTGCAAGTATCAGCCCCAGGATCACCGGCACTGCATCCAGCTTGTCCTGAAAGGCCAGTATCGCGATCAGAACCAGATCAAAGGCGAAAAGATAGATCAGGATATTGGCCCGCACCTGCGCCGCCAAGCGGGTCGAAGCAAGATAAAGCAGGATCACGGGTGGCCCCGGCACGCCGACAACGCCCCCCAAAAAGCCGCTTAGCCCGCCCGTTCCCAACAGGATGGGCGCATTCAAAGGGCCTCGATAACGCAGCCCTGCCAGCAGCAGGACTGGTACCAGCATCGCCAGAATCGATACGGCATAACGAAACACCTCGGGCCGGATCGCGGATAGCACCATCAGGCCAAGTGGCAGCGCCAGCGCCATGGCACCCGTCAAAAAAGCCACCTCCCGCATATTCCCGTCGCGCTTGGCGCGCGGCAGATTGGGGATAGGACCAAAGACATCCATGATCACAAGCACGGTCAGCGCCCAGATCGGCGACATCAACTGCCCGGCAACCGGCATGAAGATCAGCGCTGTGCCAAAGCCCGAAAAGCCGCGCACGAAGCCTGCCAGAACCGTACCGGCAACCAGCCAGCCAAGCCCCTCGAATTGCAGTGCTGCGGCAAGCGCCTCAGGCATCTATGTTCGAGAACTTGGTGCCTGCATTGCCATCGGGTTTGGACCAGTCGCGCTTGATCCCCATTTTCAGCAGAATGACCGAGGCCACAAAAATCGAGGAATACGTCCCTACAACAACACCCCAGATCATTGCGAAGACAAAGCCGCGGATCACGTCGCCTCCCAGAATGAAAAGCGCGATCAGCGCGATCAGTGTCGTCACAGATGTCATCATCGTGCGGCTGAGGGTTTCGTTGATCGACAGGTTCAGCACTTCGCGCAGGGGCTTTTGCTTGTATTTTCTGAGGTTCTCGCGCACGCGGTCAAAGACCACCACAGTATCGTTCAAACTATAGCCGACGATTGTCAGCAGGGCCGCGATAATGGCCAGATCGAACCTGATTTGCAGCTCTGAAAAGACGCCGATGGTCAGAACCACGTCATGCACCAACGCAACCACGGCCCCGACCGCAAACTGCCACTCGAAGCGCAACCAGATATAGATCAGCACCGCTGCAATCGCCAGAACCACGGCGATACTGGCCGTTGTGATCAACTCGCCCGACACTTTCGGCCCCACCGATTCGACCGAGACAAAGCGGATGTCCGGCACGGCCCCCTGCAACGCGCCTTCTACGGAGGCGATCAGTTCAGGCGTTACCGATTCCTGCCCTTCCTGAGCCTGAATCCTGACCATCGCCACGTTCTCGTCCGGCCCGAAGGTTGGATCGAAAATTTCTGTAATCGTGACATCGCCAAGGCCAAGCGTTTCGACAGCGGTCCGGTAGACAGCAATATCAACCGGCTGCGCGCTTTCGGTGCGGATGGTCGTGCCGCCACGGAAGTCGATCCCGAAGTTCAGACCCTGCACAAAGAAGGAGACAAGCGCCAGCACCATCATAAAGCCGGAAATCCCTAGCCAGAGAGTCGGGCGACTGAAGAAATCGAAATTCGTTATTTCGGGAACCAGTCTCAGGCGCATCTCATACCTCGATTGTCTTGGGGCGGCGGCGCTCGAACCAGATCACAATGATCAACCGCGTGACGAAAATCGCCGTGAAGACCGAGGTCATGATGCCCAAGCCCAATGTGATCGCAAAGCCGCGTACCGGACCCGAACCCATGACATAAAGGATCAATGCGGTCATGAAAGTGGTGATATTGGCATCCACGATTGCGCTTAGTGCTTTTTCATAGCCAAGCTCGATCGCGCGGGCCGGCCCTTTGGCGGTCTTGAGTTCTTCCTTGATCCGTTCGAACACCAGTACATTGGCATCCACCGCCATACCGATGGTCAGCACGATACCGGCTATACCCGGCAGCGTCAGGGTCGATCCGATCAAGGACAGCAGACCAAAGATCAGGCCGACATTGATGACAAGCGCGATATTGGCGAATAACCCGAACAGACCATAGCTGAGAACCATGAAAACCAGCACGGCAATACCGGCCACGATACAGGCAATCTTGCCTGCCTCGATGCTATCGGCACCCAGTTCCGGCCCAATGGTGCGCTCCTCAAGGAAATCCAGCCCTGCAGGCAAAGCCCCAGCGCGCAGCAGAATGGCAAGCTGCGTGCTTTCCTCGACCGAGAAACTGCCGGTGATAATCCCTGACCCGCCGGGAATATGGCTTTGGATCACGGGGGCGCTGATCACCTCGTTATCCAGCACGATGGCGAAGGGATTGCCGATATTGGCGGCCGTGTAATTGCCGAATTTGCGCGCGCCCGTCGGGTTGAAACGGAAATTGACAGCCGGACGACCGTTCTGATCAAAGGCGGGTTGCGCATCGACAAGTTCCTCACCGGTGACGACAGGGGCCTGTTCCAGCACGTAAAACTGCCCATCCTCGTCCAACGATGGCAGCAGCTCGTTTCCGGCACCGGCGGGCATATTGGCATTGGTGGTGCGGGTGACAACCGGCTGGAAGGTCAGTTGCGCCGTGGTGCCGATGATCTCTTTTAACTCGGCGGCCGATCCGACACCCGGCACTTGAATCAGAATGCGGTCCGCGCCCTGCCGCTGGATTGTCGGCTCACGGGTGCCGACCTCGTCGATACGGCGGCGGATGATTTCGAGCGATTGTTGTACGGTCCGGTCATCGGTCGCCTGACGCTCGGCCTCGGACAGGCGCACGACGATATCTGCGCCGTCCACCGTCACGTCGATATCGCTGGCCCCTGCACCTGACAGGCTGGACACTGGGCGCGCCAGACCGCGCACCAGTTCTGCGGCCCGCGTGGCCTGATCAGGCCGCTCGTTCAGGCTGACGCGCAATTCGTCCGGTGCCGAGGGTTGCAAGCGGATCGTGCCCACCGTTGCGCGCTCGTCACGCAGCAGATCGCGCACATCGGGCCACATGCCCTGCAGCCGAGATTCATATACGTCGGCTACGCGTACCTCGGCCAGCAGATGCGCGCCGCCACGCAGATCAAGGCCAAGATTGACCAGACCGGACGGCAGGAAGGAAGGCCAGCGCGCAGCCTGTTCCTCGAGCCCCTGATCAGTGCTGCCGATCTCGAGTGCGGCACGTGCGTCATTGGCCCCTTCTACCCGCGAATAAAACCCGTTGGGCAAGGCAAGGCCAAGGCCGATGGCCACGGTCATCCAAATCAGAAACCGTTTCCAGAGATCTATTTGCAGCATATTACCTGCCTTTTGGGAAAATGGAGGCCTTGGGACCGGTCAGGCCCGCAGGCCATGGCATCCTCAGCTCGAAGCGGGTTCAGTCTTGGAAATGACCTGTGCCACGGTGGATTTCACAACCCGCACCTTGACGTTATCGGCCAGTTCAACTTCGATCTCGTTGTCGTCTTTGACCTTGGATACCTTGCCGATCAGCCCGCCCTGCGTGACGATCTGGTCACCACGACGCAATGCCGCCACCATGGCCTGATGGTCCTTCAGCTTTTTCTGCTGGGGGCGGATCAGCAGAAGATACATGATCGCGAAGATCAGGATAAGCGGGATAAACTGCGCGAAAGCTTCCATCGGGATGTCCTTGTCATGAAACGTCAGGGGGCCGGCTGGCCCCCTTGAATTGGCAGGGAACCTATGTCCGCACGCCCCCTTTTGCAAGGCAGGAAACGGCCAATACTGTGTGATCCGACCGCGCTACAACTCAGAAAGGGGCCAGCCGCAATTCCCCCCTTCAATCGTGGTTGCGATTGCGGCATATGGGGACAACGCCCAATCCAGACCGGAGCCAGCCATGCACGACATCCGCGCCATCCGCGAGAATCCCGCCGCATTCGACGCCGCCCTTGCCAGACGCGGTGCCGATCCGATGGCGTCAGCGGTGCTGGCACTGGACGAGGCACGCCGCGCACGGATCACGGCGGCGGAGACCGCACAGGCCGAACAGAATCGCGCCTCGAAAGAGGTGGGCGCAGCCAAGGCCAGCGGCAATGAAGCGGAGTTCGAGCGTCTGCGCGCGATTGTCGCAGACAAGAAGGCCGAGGTCGCAGCGATGCAGGCCGAGGCCAAGGAACTTGACCAGCAACTGAACGACTTGCTGCTGACCCTGCCCAACAGTCCGCTCGAAGACGTCCCGCAAGGGACGGACGAGAGCGACAATGTCGAGTTGCGCCGCTGGGGCAGCCCGCGCATGCTGGATTTCAAACCGCGCGAGCACTTCGATATCGCAGGCGTGAAACCCGGAATGGATTTCGAAACCGCGGCAAAGCTCAGCGGGGCGCGCTTTGTCGTGCTCAAGGGCGCTGTCGCCCGCCTGCACCGTGCCTTGGCACAATTCATGCTGGATACCCATGTCACCGAACACGGACTGACCGAAATGGTCACCCCTGTTCTGGTCAAGGACGAGGCGATGTATGGCACCAACCAGTTGCCGAAATTCGCCGAGGACAGCTACCGCACGACAAATGGCTGGTGGCTGATCCCCACATCCGAGGTAACCCTGACCAACACGGTTGCCAGCGAGGTGCTGGAGGATACAGCATTGCCGATCCGCATGACCGCCCACACCCTATGCTTCCGCTCCGAGGCGGGATCGGCGGGCAAGGACACATCGGGCATGCTGCGCCAGCACCAGTTCGAAAAGGTCGAGATGGTCAGCATCACCCGCCCCGCAGACAGTCTGGCCGAACATGACCGCATGACCGGCTGCGCCGAGGCGATCCTGCAAAAGCTGGGCCTGCCCTATCGCACGGTCGTTCTTTGCACCGGCGACATGGGATTCGGCGCGCAGAAGACCCATGATATCGAGGTCTGGCTGCCCGGTCAGGATACCTACCGCGAGATTTCCAGCATCTCGGTCTGCGGCGACTTTCAGGCGCGGCGCATGAACGCGCGGTTCAAGCCTGCGGGCGGTGGCAAGCCGGAATTCGTCCATACGCTGAACGGGTCCGGCCTGGCTGTCGGGCGTTGCCTGATCGCGGTGCTCGAGAATGGCCAGCAGGCGGATGGATCGGTTGATCTGCCTGCGGTCCTGCATGGCTATCTGGGCGGCAAGACGCGGATCGACGCGTCGGGTGCGCTGGTCTGACGCCTAACCCGCGGGGGGCCCGAAGAGGTCGCGCAAAACGCGGCGCAGGCTGCCGGGGCGATAGCCGCCCAGCCTGATGACGCGCTGACGCGCGGACTCGGCCACATCGGCGGCCCTTGTCGGGCCTTCTCTGTCGCCCAGTAAAAATCCGTAAAGGTTTGAGAAACCTCGCTTTTGTATCATCGTGGATGCGTCGGCTGCCGGATCGGCGGGGGCTGTGATCTCTTGCAGCGCCCTACGGTCAAACTCCAGGGCCACATCCTTTGAACGCGCGCCTTGAGCGATCCACTCGGCAGGAAAGGCAGACAGGCCCGGCACCGTTCCACTGCCCCCGACAACCCCGTGCACGCCGGGAAACCAGATTTGCCGATAGGGCCGGTCAGGGCCTGTATCGCCACGGTTCAACCCGCCTTCCGGTCCAAGCTCGGGTTTGCGCGGATCACGATCCAGATTGCCCCAAAGCGCCGGACGGTAAAGCCAGCGGCGTTCGTCCAGTGCCACGGCATGGCGTGCCGACAGGACCAGATGCGACAGGTCGGTATCGTGGAACGCGTAGCGGTCATTCACCAATCTGGCAAACAACCCCAGAAACGAGGGCAGCCCAAGCGCGCCCACGGTGTCAAGAACGCCAAGGTAGCGGATCTGCACCAGAATTGGCGACTCGCCATGCCGGTCCAGAAGCGATTCCGTCAGACGCCACATCACATCATCGGGGCTTGTGGCGACATCGGGGGAAAGCGCGGCGCGCCGCGCACGGATGGCGGGTTCGTCGGGCGCGTTCTGTGTACCGCGCTGGCGATAAAGATCCATCGCGGCCCCCACAAGATGCACCTTGTCGCGCGGCAGGATTCCGGCCTTGCGGATCAATCCGGCAAGGGACCTTGCCGTATAGGCCCCGCGCGAAAAACCGAAGATATGGATATGGTCCCCCGGTTCGTAGCAAAAAACCAGATTGCGATAAGCCTCGATGATATTGTCCTCAAGCCCCCATCCCAGCGCACCGCCCAGAAACTTGTCAGTCCACCTTGCCAGTCGCGTGGTGCCGCGCCCCGTGCCGACCCCCTGCTGATAAAACACGACCTGCTTGATCCCGCCAGCAGCCGTCGGCGCCACCGCCTGCGCCAGTCGCAGGATCGAGGTAGGCCGGTCCGCATCGGCCTTGTTCCACGTGCCGTCGCAGAAAAACACGATCCGCTTATGAGGACGTACCTCTCTGGGTGCAGCGGGGTCAGAAACCATGACGTCCTCCGTCGCGAATGTCACATAAATGAAAGGGTCTAGGATGTTATGCGTATCGCCGCCTTTGGCTTTGTCTGCGGCATGTCTATATTGGGGGATAATGTTACAGGCAAAAGGCGACACGTCCAGATGAACCGTATGACCTCACTCCTTACGCTGCTGGCCGCTTTGGCCTTTGCACTGTCACCGCTTCTGTCATCCGGTTTCAACGGCTTTGCGCCCGACCAGTTTCCGGTTCCGCAGGATAATCCGCCGGTCCAGCCTGCAGGCTATGCCTTTGCGATCTGGGGGCTGATCTATCTGTGGCTGATCGCGGGGGCCTTGTTCGGCATCTGGGACCGTGCCACCGATCCCGATTGGGAGCCGATGCGCCCTGCCCTGATCGTATCGCTGGTGATCGGCGCGGGCTGGATTCCCGTGGCGCAGTTGTCGCCGCTCTGGGCGACCCTGCTGATCTGGGCCATGCTTGGCACAGCGGTTCTGACCCTGTGGCGCGCGGGTGAGGCGGATCATCTGTGGTTGCGCGGGCCGATCGCACTCTATGCCGGATGGCTGACAGCCGCATCCTGCGTGGCGCTTGGCCTTTTGCTGGCAGGTTACGGTTATGTGACCGCGCAGATTGCGGCCTATCTGGGTATCGGGCTGGCGCTGGCGCTGGGATTGGCGGTTCAGGCGATGCGGCCCGACACACCGGCCTATCCCGCGGCGGTGATCTGGGCGCTGGTCGGTGTGCTGATCAGCAATCTTGATCCGCTGAACTGGAGCGTATCGGCGCTTGCCATCCTCGGGATCGGATTGCTGGGTTGGCGCATGATCGTGAACATGCGCCAACCCGAAACATTCGTCTGAAACAGCGGGCGGCCTAGCGCCGCCCCTTGCCCGGTGTGGGGGCCTTGCCAAGGTGCTTTGTCAGTGCACCGGCATTGCGTTCCTTGCGGCCTTTATAGGGGTTCTTCTCGCCCTGGCTCCGCATGAAAAGACGGATCGGTGTGCCCGGCATGTCAAAATCCGTCCGCAGGCCATTCACCAGATAGCGCGAGTAGCTGGCAGGCATCGCCTCGGGGTTCGAGCACATCACCACGAAACCCGGCGGGCGCGTCTTGGCCTGTGTCATATAGCGCAGCTTGATCCGCTTGCCGCTGGGTGCGGGGGGCGGATGCGCCTCCATCATGCCCGCAAGCCAGCGGTTCAGTTGCGCGGTCGTGACGCGGCGGTTCCATGTGTCATAGGCATTCTCGACCGCCTGACGCAGACGGTCCAACCCTTTACCTGTCTTGGCCGACACCGTCACCAGTGGCGCGCCACGCAATTGCGGCAACAGACGCTCGAAGGATTCGCGCAGCATGTTGATCTTGCCTTGCTTGTCGTCCTCGATATCCCATTTGTTCACCGCGACAACAACCGCGCGGCCCTCGCGTTCTGCCAGATCGGCAATCCGCAAATCCTGCTGCTCAAAGGGAATGGCCGCGTCCAGCAAGACGATCACGACTTCGGCGAATTTCACCGCGCGCAACCCGTCCGAGACAGACATCTTTTCCAGCTTGTCCTGAATCTTGGCCTTCTTGCGCATACCTGCCGTATCCCAGATACGGATCGGCATGCCTTCCCAGTCGATTGTCAGGGAAATTGCATCACGGGTGATCCCCGCCTCGGGGCCAGTCAGAAGACGGTCATCGCCAAGGATCTTGTTGATCAACGTGGACTTGCCCGCATTGGGGCGGCCAACGACAGCGATCTGCATCGGTTTGTCCAGCGTGGGCCAGCGCACGTGATAGGCGGATTCGTCGTCATCCTCGTCGAGGGTCACGTCGATCTCGGGGGCAATTTCCTGATCGTTCTTGGCCAGTTCCGCGAAAGCATCCGACAAAGGCATCAGTTGGGAATAGAGGTCGTTCAACCCCTCGCCATGTTCGGCAGACAGGCGGATCGGCTCGCCCAGACCAAGGCCGTAGGCTTCGATCACACCGGCATCGGCCTGACGCCCCTCACCCTTGTTGGCGGCCAAAATCACATGTTTGGAGCGTTTGCGCAGAATCTCGGCAAAAATCTCGTCCGTGGGGGTGACACCCACCCGCGCGTCGATCATGAACAGGCAGATATCGGCCATGTCCACGGCGCGTTCGGTCAGCTTGCGCATCCGGCCTTGCAGGGATTCGTCTGTCGCTTCCTCAAGCCCTGCCGTGTCGATCACGGTAAATCGCAAATCGCCCAGCCGCGCATCACCCTCGCGCAGATCGCGGGTCACACCCGGTTGATCGTCGACCAAGGCAAGACGTTTTCCAACCAGACGGTTGAAAAGCGTGGATTTTCCCACATTGGGACGGCCAACGATGGCCAGTGTGAAACTCATGTTCTGCGGCTCCGGTCTCGATCAAGCGGCTGCGATACACTATCGCAGGCTTAACGGAAAGCGTGCAATTGTCCCTGCGCACCGACAACATACAAGGTGCCGCCCGCCACGATGGGCGATGTTGTCGCGCCGCCCGGCACGGAGGCGGCGTGGGTCTGCGCACCCGAGACCGGATCGAAGAAACGGATCTGGCCATCGTTCGAGGCAACGACAAGCTGCCCGCCCGCCAGGACCGGGCCATAATGCGCCACTACCTCGACCTGACGGCGGGGCCGGGCCTCAGTAAAGTTGGGCAGTTTCACGCCCCAGATCCGCGCCCCGTCACCCGCATCAAGGCGGATCAACTCATTCCGGTCGCTGATGGCGAAAACCGAACCGCCTGCCACCCAGACAGGGCTGATTGCCCCGTCCTGCGCGGTCCAGAGCCGCTCACCACTGGCAGCATTCAGAGCAACCATACGGCCCGAATGCGTGCCCACATACAGCGTGTCACCGGCAAGAACCGGATCGCCCGTGATATCCGCCACCCGCGCCAAGGCGCTAAAGCGGCGCTGACCCGAGACAACGGCGTCCCAAACACGCAGACCGCCCTGCCGGAAGGTCGCTTGCACCTCGCCATTGCCGAAGGCGAAAATGGCCAGTTGATCCGTGACAACGGGGGCGGAACCACCCAGAACGTTTGACTGGTCCGGCGCGGTCGATGTCTGCCAGCGCACGCGGCCCGTCGCGGTTTCGATCGCCCAAGCGGTTTCGCCACCAGACACCAGATAGACCAGATCGCCCTGCACCGTGGGCGTGCCCGATCCGGTGGCTTCCAGTTTCTGCTGCCAGCGCAACTCGCCACTCGCTGCGTCCAGAGCACTCAGCAAACCAAAGCTGGTCGAGACATAGACAACGCCATTCGACAGGGCGATACCGCCACCGGATGCCTGATCCGACCGGTCCGCCGACGGCGTCAGATCGCGTGCCCAAAGCGTCGTGCCTTCGGTGGAGGTGGCCGTTACAGTGGCACCGGCATCAAGGGTAAAGATACGGCCCTGCCCCGCCACCGGATCGGTGTTGATACGCTGACGTTTACCATCGCCTTCACCGATATTGGCAGACCATGCCAGTTGCGGACGCGCCGACAGTGTGGCGTTCTCGGTGCGCGTGCGCGCCGAGTTCGGCTTTTGCGACCAGTCGGTATTGCCGGTCTGGGCAGGCAGATTGATTGGCTGGCTCAGGTTCGCCGATTGTGCGCTTGCAGGTTCTTCGATGCCCGTGCTCAGGACCGCGCGCAGATCCTCGCGCACCCCCGGCAGGATGACTTGAGGTGCCGCACAAGCTGACAGAAAGACGATTCCGCCCAGACCTGCGATCCAACCCGTTCTGTGCATAGATCCTGCTTTCACGCCAGCCTCGCCTTCCTTGCCACAAGAGCGGTCCACGGAGGACGCAACGCCTGCGGCATCAACTTAATTTCCGGACGGCGCAGTGCCGTTCAACACGCCGCCAAGCGCCACAATCAACTGAGAAGCGCGCTGACGCAAGCCTGCAGTCGCTTCGGCGTCGGTCCTCAGGCGCTCCAGCCTTGCGATTGCGGCATCGGTATCACCGCTCTCGATCTCGATCAGGGCCAGTTGTTCCTCAGCGGCTACACGCAGCATCGGGCTGGTCTGCGCCAGCCCTTCAAAGCCAAGGCGACGCTCGTCCAACTCCATATCGCCCGCTTTCAGTAGCAACGACTTGAAGCCCGCCAACTGGCGATAGACAGGATCGGTCTGTCCATCGGCGGCAATCGCGTCCAGCCTGTCTTGGGCGGCGGCAAGATCGCCCGCGTCGATCAGCGCCGAAACGGTTGTGAAATCCCGCACGGCGCGCGCGCCTGGGGTGGGCGCGTCAATCGCTTCGAGCGCGGCGACGCGGGCAGCATCGTCATTGGCTTCGAGGGCTGCGACCATGGCATCGCCTAGACTTTGCGCTTGCGCTGCATCGCGTGCCTTGCGCCATTCGTTCCATGCCGCACCACCGACGATCAAGACCACGATCATCACGGCAATCCACCCATAGCGGCGCATCAGGCCGAACAGCCTGTCGCGGCGGACCTCTTCCGTGACTTCCTCGATGAAACTTTCGCTCTGGCTCACGCGGTGCCCCTTTGTTGATTTGCCCTCTCTTATCGTGAAGCCAGTGCCCTGCCAAGGGGCCGGACCACTGCGCGCCATGATCCGCCGGAAAGAGTCGCAACAAACACCGCGCTGCGCGGGCGGCCCGTCATTTCGGAAAGATCTCCTACCGCCCCAGATACTGTGCAAGGCGGCGCGCGCCGCTACCGGCTTCCGGCCAGTTTCCAAGGCGGTGCCCGACGGGATGCACAGATTTCAACCAAGCTTGCGCGAATGCCGCAAAAAGTCTAATCTGAACCGATTAGTTTAGCGTATTAAGCCTTGAAGGATTGACCGACGGGCCATCTGTCTCACAGTCTTGATCAAGGGGTGGCCCATCCGGTCATTCCCGCCACCCCAAAAGGACAGTTTATGCGTCTCGTTCCCGTTCTGGTTGCTGTTCTTGTGACGGCCTTTCTTGTGACGCTGGTTTTATACCGCGACACATTGCTGGCAATTGCAGGGAGCGGCCCTGAAACAGACATTGCCCTGCAAGCAGCAGAAGAAGCCCCCCCGATCGGTGCCGTGCGTGTGGTGGCCATGACATCGACCGCGCGCAGCATCGAAGATGCCGTGATCCTGCGCGGCGAGACACAGGCCGCGCGTGACGTCGAATTGCGCGCCGAAACATCGGGGCGTATCGTGTCCGACCCGTTGCGGCGCGGTGCGATGGTCGCACAGGACCAGATCATCTGCCAGATCGACATCGGCACCCGCGAGGCGATGCTGGCGGAGGCACAGGCACGGCTTGCAGATGCGCGGATCAATTTCTCGGCAGCGGACAGGTTGTCGCAGGACGGTTTTGCTTCCTCGACACGCGTGGCCACAACCGAGGCCAATCTGCGGAGCGCGGAAGCGGCTGTTGCTGCGGCTGCCAAGGAAATCGAGCGTCTGACCATCAAGGCACCTTTCGACGGTGTGCTGGAAACTGACAGCGCCGAGATCGGCAGCCTGCTTCAGGCTGGTGGTCTATGCGCGACGGTGATCCAGCTTGACCCGATCCGGTTGGTCGGCTTCGTGCCGGAAACCGAGGTGGACCGGATCGAAGTGGGCGCGCTTGCAGGGGCAAGACTGGCCGCCGGTCAGGAGGTGCAGGGCCGCGTCACCTTCCTGTCGCGCTCGGCCGATCCGACTACACGGACCTTCCGAGTCGATATCGAGGTGCCCAACCCCGATATGAGCATCCGTGACGGGCAGACTGCGGAAATCATCATCGCAGCCCCCGGCGCAACAGCGCATCTGCTGCCGCAATCCTCGCTGACCCTGAATGACGATGGCGCGCTGGGTGTGCGGCTGGTCGATCCCGAACAGATCGCCCGCTTTGCCCCTGTCACTTTGCTGCGGGACACGGTCGACGGGGTCTGGATTTCGGGTCTGGACGAAAAAGCAGATGTTATCGTCGTGGGTCAGGAATACGTCACTGATGGCGTTCCGGTGATCCCGACCTATCGCGAGGCGCAGTGATGATCGGTATGGTTGATTGGGCTGCAGCCCGCGCGCGGATGGTGATGGCATTCATCATCCTGTCGATTTGCGTTGGCGCCTTCGCCTATGTGAGCCTTCCGAAAGAAGGTGAGCCGGATATCGAGATTCCGGCGCTTTTTGTCTCGGTCCCCTTTCCTGGCATTTCCGCCGAGGATAGCGAGGCCCTGCTGGTCAAGACCATGGAAACCGAGCTTTCCGATCTTGATGGTCTGAAGAAGATGACATCGACCGCCGCCGAGAACTATGCTGGCGTGGCGCTGGAATTCGAATTCGGCTGGGACAAGACAAAGATCATGGCAGATGTCCGGGAAGCCATGAGCAATGCCGAGGGAGCATTCCCCAGCGGATTCGAGAAATACTCGATCAACGAGATCAATTTCTCGGAATTTCCGATCATCATCGTGAACCTGACAGGCGCTGTCCCTGAACGCACGATGGCGCGGATCGCGCAGGATCTGCAGGACGAGATCGAGGCGCTGGACGCCGTGATGGAAGCGGGCATTGCGGGCAACCGCGAGGAAATGGTCGAGGTTGTCATAGATCCGCTGCGGCTTGAGGCGTACAATGTGACCGCAGGTGAGCTGATCAATGTCGTGCAGAGCAACAACATGCTGATCGCCGCAGGCGAGGTCGAAAGCGCGCAAGGCACGTTCAGCGTCAAGATCCCCTCCTCCTTCGACAGCCCGCGTGATATCTACGATTTGCCGGTCAAGACCAACGGGACCCGCGTCGTCAGCCTTGGCGATCTGGCCCAGATCCGCATGACTTTCGAGGATCGCAAAGGCACCGCGCGCTTTAATGGCGAGGCCACCGTCGCGTTGCAGATCGTGAAGCGCAAGGGTTACAACCTGATCGACACCGCAGCGGATGTGCGCCGGATCGTGGCGCAAGCGCAGGAAAGATGGCCTGCGGAAATGCGGGCCGCTGTGCAAGTCGGCACCTCGAACGATCAAAGCCGTGTTGTGGGCTCAATGGTCAGCCAGCTTGAGGGCTCGGTCCTGACCGCAATTGCGCTGGTGATGATCGTGATTCTGGCCAGCCTCGGCACCCGTGCCGCACTTCTCGTCGGCTTTGCGATCCCGACCTCTTTCCTGCTGTGCTTTGTCCTTCTGGCGAGCATGGGGGTAACTATTTCGAACATTGTCATGTTCGGACTTATTCTGGCGGTCGGCATGCTGGTCGACGGGGCAATCGTCGTCGTCGAATATGCCGACAAGCGCATTCAGGACGGCAGCGGCCCGATGACAGCCTATGTCGAGGCGTCCAAGCGGATGTTCTGGCCGATTGTCAGCTCCACTGCCACAACGCTTTGTGCCTTTCTGCCGATGCTGTTCTGGCCTGGCGTGCCGGGCGAATTCATGGGCATGTTGCCCGTTACGCTCATTTTCGTGCTTTCGGCCAGCCTGATCGTGGCCCTGATCTACCTGCCCGTCATGGGTGGCGTCACCGGACGGATGAGCCGGATGTTCGGACACAGTTCCGACGCCTTGCGCCGCGCTTTGCCGTGGTGGGGGCGCGCGACCCTGGTGCCGCTCGCGCTCTATCTGGTGTTTCTGGGCGCGATGCAGGTGATCAACCCCGGCTATCTGTTCGGCGGAACACCCGTGGGCAGCGGCGTTGTCTCGCTGTTGCCCGGTGTCCTGCTCTTTCTGGCAGGGTCTTTCGCGGCCTCGATCACGCTTGGCGCTGCACGCATCGAACGCAAGCCGCGCCGCATCACATCAGGGCACAGACGCACGCTTTTCGGACATTTTATCCGACTGATCACCGCGAACCCCGTGATGCCTTTGGTCAGCATCGCCGTCGTGCTGGCATTTGTCGCAATCGTCTTTACCACGTTCCAGCAGAACAGCCGCGGCGTCGAGTTTTTCGTCGAATCCGAGCCCGAGCAGGCCATTGTCTATGTCCGCGCGCGGGGCAACCTGTCGCTGGCGGAAAAGGACGCGCTTGTACGTCAGGCCGAAACCATCGTGCTGGCCCATCCCGGCGTGGACAATGCCTTTGCCTTTGCCGGCGATGGCGGTCTGAACGCCAATACGGGCGGCGCGCAGCCACCGTTGGACACAATCGGCCAGATCCAGCTTGAAACCATCCCGTGGGAGGATCGCCGCGACCGGCCCGAGCTTGACGGCGATCTGGTGATTGACGAATTGACCGCCGCGATCGCGGCCATTCCCGGCCTGCAGGTCGAGGTCATCGCGCAGGCGCGCGGTCCGGCTTCGGCCAAGCCGGTGCATCTGCGCTTGAAAAGCAATGACTGGGACACCCTGCAAGAGGCCACAAGACTGGCCCGCGCCCAGTTCGAGGGCATGCAGGGCCTGACCCTGATCGAAGACACCCTGCCCCTGCCCGGCATCGACTGGCAGATAGACGTCGATGTGCAAAAGGCAGGCCGCTTCGGTGCGGATGTAGCGACGGTGGGCGGCATGGTGCAGCTTGTGACGCGCGGCATTCTTCTGGATACGATGCGCGTCGATACCTCGGACGAGGAGATCGAGATCCGCGTCAGACTACCGCAAAGCGACCGCGTCCTGTCCACACTCGACACCCTCAAGGTTCGCACCAGCGACGGGTTGGTGCCACTGGCCAACTTTATCTCGCGTCAGCCCGTGCCCAAACTGGCCGAGATCAAGCGCGTTGACGGCAAACGCTATTTCGATGTCAAGGCAGCCGTGGCCAACGGGCTGACAACTTCAGTGACGGCAGCAGACGGCACGGTCAGCGAGACACCGATCACCGCGACCGAGCGGATCGAAACATTGACCAAATGGCTTGACACCACCCCCCTGCCCGCCGGTGTGGAATGGGAATGGACCGGCGATCAGGAAGATCAGGCCGAATCCGGGGACTTTCTGGCCAAGGCCTTTGCCGGCGCGCTGGGGTTGATGTTCATCATCCTGCTCGCGCAATTCAACTCGGTCTACAACTCGGTGCTAGTGCTCTTGGCGGTGGTCCTGTCGACCACCGGCGTTCTGATCGGGATGCTGGTCATGGATCAGACCTTCTCGATCATCATGACCGGCACCGGGATCGTCGCTCTGGCGGGGATCGTGGTGAACAACAACATCATCCTGATTGATACCTATCAGGAATATTCCCGCTACATGCCACGAATCGAAGCGATCATCCGCACCGCAGAGGACCGCATCCGCCCCGTTCTGCTGACCACGATCACGACGATGGCAGGTCTGGCCCCGATGATGTTCGGCCTCAGCCTTGATTTTGTGAATGGCGGCTATTCCATCGACAGTCCCACCGCGCTGTGGTGGAAACAACTGGCGACAGCAGTTGTCTTCGGGCTTGGTATTGCGACGTTGCTGACGCTGGTCTTTACGCCCTCGCTGCTCGCGCTGCGGGTTTGGGCAGGCACCTATGCACTGGCGTTGTCGCGGATGCTGGCGATCCTGTCCTTCGGACGCAGCAGCCAAGCGGCGCGCGACTGGGCGCTGAACCTTGCGGCCCGCAAGCTGACAGCGCCGGAAATCATCTGGGATGACGAATCCACCGATCCGCCCCTGATCCTGCAGGCATCAACACAAGGCGACACTCCGCTGACGCCGGTCCCGCCCCTACGGGCTGCGGAATAAAGACGCAGCGCCCTTTTGTCGGGGCGCCGCTGCTTCTTCTTGCTTCAAATATCCAGGTCGCAGACATCGCAACTCTGGCCACGATCCAAGGTTTACGCTGCCTCGCCCTGCTCACTGGCCTGACGCTGCCAAAGGCTCCAATAGCGGCCCTTGCGCGCCAGTAGATCGGTATGATTGCCCTGTTCCACAACAAGCCCTTCCTCCAGCACGATGATCCGGTCGGAATCAGCAATCGTGGACAGACGGTGCGCGATGGTCAGCACAGTCCGCCCTTCGGCGGCACGGGCCAGAGCGCCCTGAATCTCCTGCTCGGTTTCGGTGTCCAGCGCCGAGGTCGCCTCGTCCAGCAACAGGACCGGCGGGTTTTTCAGCAGCGTGCGGGCAATTCCGACGCGCTGTTTCTCGCCACCTGACAGTTTCAGGCCGCGCTCGCCCACCTGCGTGTCATAGCCATCGGGCAGTCGCATGATGAAGTCGTGGATCTGGGCATCCTTGGCCGCCTTCTCGATTTGCTCCATCGTTGCCCCGTCGCGGCCATAGGCGATGTTGTAGCGGATCGTATCGTTGAACAGCACCGTGTCCTGCGGCACCACGCCGATCGCATCATGCAGGCTGGATTGGGTCACGTCCCGCAGGTCCTGATCATCAATCAGCACCGCGCCGTGCTGCACATCGTAGAAGCGGAACAGTAACCTCCCGATGGTGGATTTGCCCGATCCGGACGAGCCGACAATGGCCACAGTCTCGCCCGCCGCAACCTTGAGGCTGACGCCCCGCAAGATCACCCGTTCAGGGTCGTACCCGAAATGAACATCACGCAATTCGACTTCGCCGCCTTGCACTTTTAGAACCTTGGCGTCCGGTTTATCGGAAACTTCGGCGGGTTGCTCTAACAAATCGAACATTTCACCCATATCGACCAAAGCCTGCCGGATCTCGCGGTAGACCGTGCCCAGAAAGTTCAGCGGCATGGTGATCTGGATCATATAGGCATTGACCATGACGAAATCGCCCACCGTCATCAGCCCGCGCTCCACCCCTATGGCGGCCATTACCATGACGATCACCAGACCTGCCGTGATCAGAAAAGCCTGTCCGAAATTCAGGAAGGCCAGCGAGTAGGATGTCTTGAGGGCAGCGGACTCGTATTGCTCCATCGCGCCGTCATAGCGCCGCGCTTCGCGGGATTCTGCGCCGAAATATTTGACTGTCTCGAAATTGAGCAGGCTGTCGATGGCCTTCTGGTTGGCATCGGTATCCTGATCGTTCATCACCTTGCGAAGTTTCACGCGCCATTCGGTGACGGCAAAGGTGAACCAGACATAGACCGCAATTGTCAGCACGATCACCGCCAGATACCAGACATCGAAGAGGAAGAACAAAATCCCTGCGATCATCAGCAATTCCAGCACCAGCGGCCCGATCGAGAAGATCAGGAAGCGCAGCAGAAAATCCACGCCCTTCACGCCGCGTTCGATGATCCGGCTCAGACCGCCTGTTTTGCGCGTCAGATGATATCGCATCGACAAGCGGTGGATATGGGTGAAGGTTTCAAGCGCCAGTGCCCGCAAGGCGCGCTGGCCGACAGCCGCAAATATCACGTCGCGCAATTGCTGGAAACCGTTGGAAAGAAGACGCGCCATGCCATAAGCGACCGTCAGACCCACTGCGCCAAGCATCAGGGGGGATACCCCCTCGCCCGCCAGCGCATCCACCGCTTGCTTGTACAAAAGCGGCGTGCCAACCGCGACGATCTTGCCCAGCAACAGCGCCAGCAAGGCCAGCACCACGCGCCGCTTGACCCATGGCTGATCGGATGGCCACAGATAGGGCATCACACGGCGGATGGTGCGTATACCCGACCGGCGCGCGGCGCTGGCCTCGTCAGCAGTATAGGTCGTGGGTCGCATGGTCAGGGCCTTTCCTCAGCGCCTCACAGATAGGCCGCTTTCAGAAGGAAGACCAGAGAGGCAACATGCGGGCAAGTCCAACACCACTGGTCCGGATTGCCTTTAGTCGGGGATTTCGAAAACCTGACCGGGATAGATCAGATCAGGATCACGGATGCGGTCCCGATTGGCCTCGAACAGGCGCACGAAAAGGATACCCTCGCCGTAATTTTCTCGCGCGATGGCCCACAGGGTATTGCCCGGCTGGACAGTTACCGCGCGGATCGCGGGTGGTGCTGTCGCAGACTGGGGTTCTGCGTCCGATGCGGTCGCGCCGGTCGTGCTATCCGCTGTCGCCGGTGTGCCTGCGGCAGCAAGGGCTGCAACCTCATCGCGATCCTCACGCTTGAACGGGGTCTCGATCCGCGACAGGACTTTGCCCGCAGAGTCGACCTCGTCAAGGCGCAGGGTATAGACGCCCGGCGCAACATTCGGCAGGCCGCTACTCCAGTTACCGTCCTGATCCACATCGACCGAGGTTACTGCCGCATTGTCCATATATATTATAACCTTGGCAGCGTTTACGCCACGGCCCTGCAACAGGATGTCGCCCGTATCGGAATAGCTGATAACATCCAGAGCGATCCCCGTGCCCCGCAATCCGGGGTCGACGGGCGTGGCTGGCTGCAGGACGCGCAGTCCTTTTTCATCCGATAGCAACAGCGCAGGCGCCGTGTTGACCGGTGCCGCAGTAATCTGCGGTGACGGCGTTGTTTGCGGCGTTACAGGCGCATCCGGTGCCGCCATGCCCACCGCTATATCGCTATCCACGCTATGCATCGGTGCGATGATCACTTGCTGGGCCGAGGCTATTTTTGCACCGTCCTGCGTGACCGACAGTGTCAGCACACGCGGCGTATCGGCTTGCGGTAGACTGAGAAAAGCCACGAAAGCCCCGTCACCACCTGCTGTCGCTGTTCCCACCACGGACCCGTCCAGCAGGATTTCGACAGTCGTGCCGGCCATGGCGCGACCTGCCACCAATGCCTCTCCATCCGGTGCAAGGCGCACTGTGTCGAAGCTCGGAACGCCCTCGGGGGCAGATGGTTCGGGCTGCACGGTATTTGTGTCAGGTGTGGCGGTATCCTCCTGCGCGGCGCTGGTGTCGGGCGCGCTGTCGCTTGATGCGGTTTGGTCAGGTTGATCCGCGACCTCTGCCACAGGCGCTGCCGTATCGGCAGGGGAAGCAGCCCCGGCCGGTTGCGCGGCCTCGGTCGCGGCCTCTTCCACATCGGATAGGGGCGCATCGGATACGGGCACCGTTTGCTCGACCAACTCTTCCGGGGCGTCGACCGTGGCATCCGCACCGGACGGCGGCACGTCAGTCTGCGGTGCTTCGGTAGTAGAGGGTTGGAGCGCAGGCGCGCTCGGCGCTGACACGACCTCCTGCCCTGCGGTGTCCTGCGGTGGCGGTGCCACCCTCGCGCTGAACACCAAGATGATCGCGACCACCACGGCCGCCGTTGCGCCGCCTGCCAGAGCCAGCCCTTTGCCGCCCGACATCCAAGACTGTGTATTCATCTGTTCCCTTCCGGTCCGCCGTTTTCCATGCACAGCGGTTGAGCAAGATTAGCAACAAGGATATCACGGGTCAAAAGCAGCTTTTTCACAGAAACGGAAACTCTCATGTCCCCGGCAACCAAAGGATTTGCGGTCTGCGTCTATTGTGGCGCACGCAACGGAGTTGATCCGGCCTATCACACGCAAGCGGCCGCCTTGGGGCAGGTTCTGGCGCAGGAAGGATGGCAACTGGTCTACGGCGCGGGCGATGTCGGCCTGATGGGGGCCGTGGCGAGGGCGGCGCAGGCGGCAGGCGGTGATACGCTGGGCGTTATTCCGGTGCATCTGCTGAAGATGGAGGTCGGCAAGACCGACCTGACCCGCTTTGTCGTGACCGAGACCATGCACGAGCGTAAAAAGGTCATGTATATGAACTCAAACGCGATTGTCGTGCTGCCGGGCGGGGCGGGATCGCTGGACGAGTTTTTCGAGGTGCTGACGTGGCGACAATTGGGGCTGCACGCCAAGCCGATCTATCTGCTGAATGTGAAAGGCTACTGGTCGCCGTTGGTGGCCCTGATCGACCATGTGATTGATCAGGGTTTCGCCGATCCGTCACTGGCGGGTTTCATTACCGTCGTCGAGACTGTCGATGAACTGGCCCGCGCCCTGCGCGCCACGCGTTCCAGCGACACGGACGAGGCTGAATAAAGCGCCAGCGCGATCCAGATCAAGACAAAGCTGGCCACCTGCCAGCCCGTGAAGGGTTCGGCAAAAACGGCAACCGCGACAACGAATTGTAGGGTCGGGTTGATGTATTGCACCAGACCGACCGTGCCCATGCGGACCCGCTTGCTGGCATAGGAGAACAGCATCAAGGGACCGGCGGTCAGGATGCCGGCGAACATCAGCAGCAAACTATCTGCCAGATCGGCGCCGAAAGCGCCGCCACCATTATGATGGGCAACCCCCAGCACCCCCAGCGCCACGGGCGCCAGCAACAGAACCTCGGCTGTGACGGACACCATCGGACCGGTGGAAAGCCGTTTTTTCACAAGGCTATAGAGGCCAAAGCTAAGCGATAGAATCACCGCGATCCAAGGGGCTACTCCCAACCCGATGGTCAGCAGGATCACCGCACAGGCAGCTAATGCGACCGCGACCCCCTGCATCCGGCTCAGCCTTTCGCCAAAGATCACCCGTCCAATCCCTACAGCCACCAGCGGGAACAGATAGTAGCCCAGCGACGCCTCGGTCGCCTTGCCGATCTGGATCGACAGGATGAACACGAACCAGTTGACCGAGATCATCAGCGCGGCGAAACCGATCATGGCAGCAGCCCGGCGCGAACCCAGCGCCAGACGCAGTTGTCCCAACCTGCCCTGCGCCAACAGGACCAGTGTGAAAAAGACCAAAGACCACAGGGTGCGATGGGCCAGAATCTCGATCGGCGGGATATGGGCCAGCAATTTGTAGTACAGGCCCGACAGACCCCAGACGGTGCACGCGGCCACCAATGCGGCAACGCCTTTGCCTGCTTCTGTCATGTTCAGATTTTCCCGCGCCGGTCAGGTCGCACATTGGCCCAACCGGCGCGGGTGTTCAATGATCCAAAGCGACAGCTTACATCGTTTCCAAGTCACCCGTGACGATTTTCTGGAGTTCGGGCAGCGGGTGGCCCGTCAGAGTCTTGGGAATCTGCGCGATCACGGTCGTGGTCACTGTCTCATGCATCTGGTCGCGCATCTCGCCAAGGATCTTTGGCGGCGCAATCAGCACCATCCGTTTGATCTTGCCACGCTGCACCATCCGCTTGAGGATATCAGACAGTTCTGCCGCGAAACGCTCCTTGGCAAGCTGATGCCAGTCCGCTTCTTCCATGGCAGAGCGCTGTCCCGCGCCGGTGTCTGCCCGTCTTCCCGGCTTGTCGGACACCTGTTCCCCGTGGGGTGGGTTATCCTGCTGTTTGACCCGCTCCACCGTCAGGCTGGGGTTCGCCGCGCCGCCATCATTTCGCATGAAAAGCGCCTTTTCCCCGTCAGCCACCACAACCCATGTGTCTTTTTCAAGTCTGATCATTTGCGTCCTCCAAAAGAAGTGCCTCCGATCCACGCAGGACCGAAGCTGTGAGTGCGCGCGCTGGACCCAAGATATGAACGATGCGGCATAATAAAACCCCGCGTCCGGTCGGACGCGGGGTTTTGCCGATGGATGTATGAGGCGTCAGGAAAGATCAGAGGCGCGAGGTCACGTTTTCCCAGTTCACCAGATTATCAAGGAAGTTGGTTAGGTAGGCAGGACGCTTGTTGCGGAAGTCGATGTAATAGGAATGTTCCCACACATCGCAGCCCAACAGGGCGGTCTGGCCGAAACACAGCGGGTTCACGCCGTTCTCGGTCTTGGTGACTTTCAGTGCGCCGTCCTTGTCTTTGACCAGCCAGCACCAACCGGACCCGAACTGTCCGGCACCTGCTGCGCCGAATTCTTCCTTGAACTTGTCGACCGAGCCAAAGCTTTCTGTGATCGCCTTCTCAAGTTCGGACGGCATGGCCGTTTTATTGGGGCCCATCATTTCCCAGAACTGCATGTGGTTCCAGTGCTGCGAGGCGTTGTTGAAGATCCCGTTCTGAGCAACGCTGCCAGCCTGATAGGTGCCGGTGATGATGTCTTCCAGCGATTTGCCTTCCCATTCGGTACCGGCAATCAGTTTGTTGCCATTGTCGACATAGGCCTTGTGATGGATGTCGTGATGATACTCGAAAGTCTCGGCAGACATGCCATGTGCGGCCAGCGCGTCATGGGCGTAGGGAAGATCAGGAAGTGTGAAAGCCATGGGTCGGCCCCCCTTTGTTGCGGTTTCATCTGGGGCCTAGATGGTAGTCTAAGGGGGGCAAGGTCAACCCCCGCCCTGCCCTTGCGCTTGCTTCAGCGGAAATAATCCACAGCCGACGCGGGATCGGCCGCCGCACTTAGCAGGTCAAACACATAGGTCGCGACCGAGCGGAAACAGACCACATTGATCCGCCCGGCTTCGGGCATCCAGAAAGCGCCTGCCGCTTGCGCCAGACGGCTTCTGCGAAAATCGCCGGTCTTGAAGCGGTCGGGATGCAGGTCGGCCGGTGTGACCTTGGCCATCACCTCGCGCACCAGCGCATCAGGCCCGCTGATCGAGATCAACGCACGGGCGTCCGAGACATCCTGCGCCAGATAGTGCTGTCCTTCCAATCCGGCCGTCAAGCTGATCAAGGCAGCACCGACCTGACCGTAGGGCATGATCAGCAGCAGTTCGTCCGGTGACATCCAAGCGGATTGCCCCTGACAGACACCTTTGGCAGGCTCGATACGGCACAAGGCCGGAATTGCCAGTCCGAGGGCCTTGTCGACAGCTTTCGCCATCACGCCCGATCCCAGATCCCCGCGCAGGGTGATCATGCCCATCGGGCCACGATCCCGCAACGTTACCAAACCGTCGAAACTGGCCCCGTTCAGGGCACTGACCGGATCAGACATTCTGCTTCTCTCCACTTTTGTCGTAGAAGACCTGATCGACGATCCGCGCCTTGACGCTTGTTCCGTCGGTTTTGCCGAATTCTATTACTTCGCCCATACGGGCGGGACCGTTCAACACAAGCCCCATTGCGATGCCCCGTTCTAGCGTGGGCGAATGATAGGTCGAGGTGACCCGTCCTTGGGTGTTCCGCTGGCCGTTGGCATTGGTCCCGTCAGCAAGGGCATAGGCCCCGTCCGGCAGGGTGCTGCCGTCCACTGTTTCCAGCCCCACCAGTTGCCAGCGGTTCGGATCGGTCATGTGGCTGCGTTGTTGTCCGCGCTTGCCGATATAGTCGTCCTTTTTCTTCGAGATCGCCCAAGACAGCCCCAGATCCTGCGGGATCACAGTTCCGTCGGTTTCATCCCCGATCATGATGAAGCCCTTTTCGGCGCGCATGATATGCAGCGCTTCGGTGCCATAGGCGGTTGCGCCGAACTCCGCACCTTCCACCATCAAACGGTCCCAGAACGCACAGCCATGGCTTGCGGGCACGGCTATCTCGTAGCTCAACTCGCCCGAGAAAGAGATGCGGAAAACCCGCGCAGGCAGATCGCCAAGCGTGCCTTCCACCCATTGCATGAAAGGCAGGGTTTCCTTGGACACATCCATACCGCCCAGCTTTTCCAGCACCTTGCGCGCATTGGGGCCAACCACGGCGAATTGCGCGAATTGCTCGGTCACGTTGGCGACATAGACCTTCCAGTCCCACCATTCGGTTTGCAGCCATTCCTCCATATGGGCATGGATACGGTCCGCGCCGCCCGTGGTGGTGTGGCAGAGCCATGTGTCATTCGACATGCGCGCGACCACGCCATCATCCATCAGAAACCCGTTTTCCGAGCACATCAAACCATAGCGGCATTTGCCCACGGGCAGGTTGCTCATCATATTGGTGTAAAGCATGTCAAGGAAGCGGCCCGCATCGGGGCCCTTCACCACCAGTTTGCCAAGGGTCGAGGCATCGAGCAGCCCAAGGCTGGCGCGGGTCTGTTTGACCTCGCGCGAGACCGCATCATGGATGCTTTCGCCTGCGCGCTGGTAACAATAGGGCCTGCGCCAATGGCCGACAGGTTCCCAATAGGCTCCATGTTCGGCATGCCAGTCATGCAACGGTGTGCGGCGCAGAGGCTGGAAGATCCTGCCACGTGCCTCGCCTGCAATCGCACCCATGCTGATGGGAGTATAGGGAGGGCGGAAGGTGGTGGTTCCGACGGATGGAATATCGGTGTTCAACGATTTCGCAAGCGTTGCCAAGCCGTTGATATTGCTTAGTTTACCCTGATCCGTTGCCATGCCCAGCGTGGTATAGCGCTTGGCATGCTCCACCGATGTGAAACCCTCCTGGGCGGCCAGTTGCACATCCGAAACCTTTACATCGTTCTGGAAGTCCAGCCATGATTTGGACCTCAGCGCATAGGATGCGCCCTGCGGCATCACCCAGACCGGTGCGATGGGGGCATAAGCCATATCGTCGGCCTTGGATGCCTCGCCCGCTTTTACGGTGCGACCGGTTGCTGTTGCCGCCGCCTCGCCAGCCTTGTGGGCGTCCGCCAGCACAGCGGCCAGATCCAGCGCGCCATTGGCGGCGCCAGCCGCAATGACCATCGCCTGCCCGTCAGCGCCCGTGGGTGCGCGGTTGGGATCGGGGCGGAACATTGCCTGATCCGCGTCCCAGATCAGCTTGCCCCCGCAATGGGACCACAGATGCACCACCGGCGACCAACCGCCCGACATGGCGACTGCATCGCAGGCCAGATCTTCCAGCACGGCGCCTTCGCCAGCCTGTGCGCAGATCGCGACACCTGTGACGCGCTTGCCGCCTTTGACTTTGGCAATAGCCTTGCCGTTCTCGACGCGGATACCAAGGCCGCGTGCCTCCTCTGCCAAGGCTCCGCCCCCCGTGGCACGGGCATCAAGGATCACCGGCACGGACAGGCCCACCCCCTTCAGCGTGATCGCTGTGCGGTAGGCGTCATCGTTGTTGGTGGCGACAACCACGCGGTCCCCGACGGATACACCCCAGTTCACCGCATAGTCGCGCAGGGCACCGGCCAGCATGACGCCGGGGATGTCGTTGCCGGCAAAGGACAAGGGCCGCTCGATCGCGCCGGTTGCGGTCACGATCTGGCTTGTGCGAATTCGCCACAGGCGATGGCGCGGGCCGTCATCCTCGGGCGCATGGTCGCGCAGACGCTCATAGGCCAGCACATAGCCGTGGTCATAGACGCCTGCCCCCATGCAGCGCAGGCGCAGTGTGACATTCCTCATTGTTTCCAATTCGGAAACGACTGTTGCGATCCATGCGCCAACCGGTTGACCGTCAATTGTGCCGCCATCCACAGCGGCGCGCCCGCCCCAATGGGCAGTCTGTTCCATCACAATGACCTGCGCGCCGGAACGTCCCGCGACCAGAGCCGCTTGCAAACCCGCGACACCGCCACCGATCACAAGCACATCGACAGTTGCGTTGAAATGCTCGTAGCTGTCGGCATCCGCATCTGTCGGGGCTTTGCCAAGACCGGCGGATTTACGGATGAACGGCTCGTAGACATGTTTCCAGAACGCGCGCGGATAAAGGAACATCTTGTAATAGAAGCCCGCAGGCAAGAACCGGGACAGGTAGGTGTTCACCGCACCGATATCGTATTCAAGGCTGGGCCAGTGGTTCTGGCTTTCGGCCTGCAACCCGTCAAACAGATCGGTCGTGGTGGCGCGCTGGTTCGGCTCGAACCGCGCCCCCTTGCCCAGCCCCACAAGGGCATTGGGTTCCTCGGCGCCCGAGGCCACGACACCGCGCGGGCGGTGGTATTTGAACGACCGGCCCATCAGCATCTGGTCATTGGCCAGAAGCGCCGAGGCCAGCGTATCACCTTCGAACCCTTTGAGATATTTACCGTTAAACCGGAACGTGACCTGCTTGCCCCTGTTCAGAAGGCGGCCACCTGTTGCCAGACGCGTGCTCATTGAAACTCTCTCCATGACCAGCCGGGCCGTTTGGCGCTGATCTTGTCCTTGATCTCTTGGGGTGGCTCGGTGCTCTGGGCCTTGTAGGTGCCGAAGACCTCCAGCGTCATGGTGCAGCGCGCGGCCAGAAACCACTTGCCGCAGCCATAGCTGTGCCGCCACCGCTCGAAATGCACGCCCTTGGGGTTCTCGCGCATGAAGAGATAGTTCTCGAAGGATGCGTCCTCCGATCCCGGACCATAGCGCTTCAGATGCGCCTCGCCGCCGGCGGAAAGTTCCGTCTCGTCGGCCTGCACACCGCAATAGGGGCATTGAAGGGTCAGCATGTCATGCCTCCGATAGGGGTGCGAAGCGTTTGGATTTGTGCCTGAGCAAACCGGACAGCCATCAATGCGCCACCCCTGCTGCCACGGATTCATCAATGAACTTGCCTTCGCGGAAGCGGAACATCGAGAATTCTTCCGTCAAAGGCGAATGGCCCTTGGCCATCAGTTCGGCCATGGCCCAGCCCGATCCGGGGATCGCCTTGAAGCCGCCCGTGCCCCAGCCGCAGTTGACAAAAACGCCCTCGACCGGCGTTTTCGACAGGATGGGCGAGCGGTCACCGGTCATGTCCACGATGCCGCCCCATTGCCGCAGCATCTTGAGGCGGCTGATCATCGGGAAGGTTTCGATCAGCGCGCGGACGGTTTCCTCGATATGGTGGAAGCTGCCGCGCTGGGTATAGTTGTTATAGCCGTCGGTGCCGCCGCCAATGACCATCTCGCCCTTGTCGGATTGGCTCATATAGCCGTGCACGGTATTGGCCATCACCACCACATCCATACAGGGCTTGATCGGCTCGGAGACCAGCGCCTGCAGCGCCAGCGATTCAATCGGCAGACGAAAGCCCGCCATTTCCGCCACCACGGATGAATTGCCCGCCACGACGATGCCCAGCTTGTCGCAATCAATCGCGCCGCGATTGGTGTCGACGCCGACAACGCGGGCACCTTCACGGCGCACGGCTGTGACTTCGCATTGCTGGATCACATCCATGCCCATGTCGGAGCAGGCGCGCGCATAGCCCCAAGCCACCGCATCATGGCGCGCCGTGCCGCCACGCGCCTGCCAGAGCGCGCCCAAGACAGGGTATCGCGGCCCGTCGATATTGATGATGGGCACCAGTTCCTTGACGCGTGCAGGGGGAATGAACTCTGTCTTCACACCCTGCAACGCATTCGCATGGGCCGTGCGCTGGTAGCCGCGCACCTCATGCTGCGTCTGCGCCAGCATCATCACACCACGCGGGCTGAACATCACGTTATAGTTGAGGTCCTGCGACATCGTCTCGTAAAGACTGCGGGATTTCTCATAGATCGCGGCCGACGGGTCTTGCAGATAGTTCGACCGGATGATCGTGGTGTTGCGCCCAGTGTTGCCCCCACCCAACCAGCCTTTTTCAAGGATAGCGACATTGGTGATCCCGTAATTCTTGCCAAGGTGATAGGCCGTGGCCAAGCCATGGCCGCCCGCACCCACAATGATCACATCATATTTTTTCTTGGGTGCAGCATCGCGCCATGCGCGGGTCCAGCCGGTGTGCTGGCGCATGGCCTCGCGGGCGATGGCAAAGACGGAATAGCGTTTCATCGGCTGTTATGATCCTTCGAATCCTGTGCGGAACCCTTGCCGTGATATCTGGACCCAGAGCAGGTTTCACCCCCGTTTGAGAACGTCACAATGACGCTTGGTTGCGACATGGTGGACCACTGCGACAGTTTGCTCTTTTTTCAAGGCTTGCGCGCATATACATGAAGCCCAGCCCCTCGGAGGACCAATGACGTTCTGGATCATCATTTCTGTGCTTGCCCTTGCGGTGTCCATCCTGCTTGCACTGGCCATTATCCGTGGCCGCAGCGCAGAAGAACCACCCGCCGCCTATGACCTGCGGGTCTACCGCGACCAGTTGACAGAGGTTGACCGCGACCTAGCACGCGGCGTCATCGGACCTGACGATGCAGAGCGCATCCGTGCCGAGGTGTCGCGTCGGATACTGGCCGCCGACGCGCAATTGCAAAAAGGCATGCAGGAAGGCGCGCAGCCCAAGACGCTGGCGATGGTCGTGGCCGGTATGGCGCTGCTGGCGATGGTCGGCGGGTCGGTCTGGGTCTATTCCAGCCTTGGCGCGCCCGGCTATCCCGATATGTCGCTGGCCAGCCGGATCGAAGCCGCAGACGCGGCGCGCGTGAACCGCGTATCACAATCCGAGGCCGAAGAGAGGGTTCCCGCAGGTGCCACGGTGCAAGCTCCCTCGCCCGACTTTATCCGCCTGATGGAGCAACTCCGCACCGCTGTAGCCGAACGCCCGCGCGATCTTCAGGGGGCCGTGCTTCTGGCCCGCAACGAGGCGGCACTTGGCAATTTTGCCGCCGCACGCAAGGCGCAGGCGCGCGTTTTGTCGATCAAGGGCGATCAGGCCACCGCCGATGATTACGTCGACTACGCCGACATGATGGTTCTGGCCGCAGGCGGCTATGTTTCGCCCGAGGCCGAGGCCGCGTTGCGCGCGGCCCTGACACGCGACCCGCAAAACGGACCGGCACGCTATTATGTGGGCCTGCTTCAAGCGCAGACGGGCCGCCCTGACAACGCCTTTCGTACATGGGAAGCGGCGTTGCGCGATGGTCCGCCCGATGCGACATGGATCGCGGCAATCCGCGCGCAGATCGAGGAAATGGCTTTCCGCGCCGGTGTGAACTACACCCTGCCGCCTGAAGGTCAGGCCCCCGCCACGGCCCCGTCCGGCCCTTCGCCGGAAGATATTGCCAATGCACAGGACATGACCCCCGAAGACCGCATGGCGATGATCCGCAACATGGTGCAAAGCTTATCTGACCGACTGGCTTTGCAGGGCGGTAATTCATCCGAATGGGCGCGTCTGATCGGCGCATTGGGTGTGCTGGGCGACGAACGGCAGGCACGGGTCATCTGGCAGGAGGCGCAAAGCGTGTTCTGGGACAGCCCCGAAGGTCTGGCCGAGGTCGACGAGGCTGCGCGGCAGGCAGGCCTGACAGAATGAGCATACCGCGATGATCCACGAGACTGTCGAGGAATTTGCCGCGGCCCTGCCCCCGCGCCGCGCTGTGGCGGGGCTGGATTTCGGCGACAAGACGATCGGCGTGGCCGTATCCGACCGGATGCTGTCGGTCGGCACCCCGCTGGAAACCATCCGGCGCGACAAGTTCACAACCGACGCCGCCCGCCTGCTGGACATCCTGACCGCCCGCGAGATCGGCGGCATCGTGCTGGGCCTGCCCCGCAACATGGACGGCTCGGAAGGGCCGCGCTGCCAGAAAACCCGCGCTTTCGCCCGCAATCTCAGCCGTCTGACAGAACTGCCCATCACCTATTGGGACGAGCGGCTGTCCACGGTCGCCGCCGAACGCGCCCTATTGGAGGCGGATACGTCTAGAAAGCGTCGCGCCGAGGTGATCGACCATGTGGCCGCGTCCTATATCCTGCAAGGGGCGCTGGACAGGCTGGCCCATTTGAAGGTGCAAAGTGATGGATGATCTTTGGAAACGGGACGAGATTGAAAGCCCATGCATCAAGATATGCGTGATCCATCCGGCAGAACGGCTCTGCACCGGTTGCCTGCGCAGCATAGACGAGATCACAGCATGGTCGCGCATGTCTGCCGAAGCGCGGCGCGCCGTGATGGAAGATCTGCCAGCCCGCGCCCCGCGCCTGAAGCAGCGCAGGGGCGGCCGCGCGGCACGTCTGGCGCAGGATCAATAAAGCGCGCCGTGTAGCAGCGCGCCCCGGTCTTACTTATGCACCCGGTCTTTCCTATGCGCCGCGATCTTGCTTATCTGTCGATGCCCGGTCAGGCCGCAACGATATTGGATGTCGAGACCAAGGAAACCAATGCAGGTGTCAAGATTGCCGCGGCACCGGTCACCCGTGCACAGGACTGCCCGTCCATTCTGACCAATGCATCAGTCCCGTCAGCCACAACCGTGACCACGCCGGCTGCTGCGTACCCTTCGGGCAAGAGGATCGCAATCTCCTCTCCCAAGGGATCGAAATCAGCAATGACTCCGGTATCCTCTGGTCCGTTCATCCAGATTCCGGTGACGAAAACATCCTCACCCGCACCGCCAGAAACAGTGTCCCCACGACCAAGGATCAATAAATCCTTGCCCGCGCCTCCATCAAGCGTGTCGGGGTCAGGCGCAACAGTTACACCGAAAACCGGAACAGGGGGTCGGGCGTCCATAGCATGTACCAGCCCGCAACACGGCGGCCACCGTCCGGCGCAAACGAGCACGGCCATCCACGGTCTTCCCAGTCGTATGAGGCGGCACACACGCGCGAGTGTGTTGGAAGAACCTGTTGCACCCCCCTGCCAAAAAAGGGCAAAGAAGCGCGAACACACGGAACCGAGGCCCATGCCTGACACGACACCACCCGCAATTATGACCCGCGGCGACATCCAGCGCGCCGCGCGCCTGAGTGTGGCCCCGATGATGGACTGGACCGACCGGCATTGCCGCTATCTGCATCGCCTGATGTCGAAGCATGCGTTGCTCTATACCGAGATGGTTACAGCCCCCGCGCTGGTGCGTGGCGGGGCTTTGCATCTACTGGATCACCATCCCGCCGAGCATCCGGTCGCCTTGCAACTGGGCGGCTCCGACCCCGAGGAACTGGCGCAGGCCGCACGCCTTGGCGCACAGGCAGGCTATGACGAGATCAACCTCAATGTCGGTTGCCCATCCGACCGCGTGCAATCGGGCACATTCGGGGCGGTTCTGATGAAGAACCCTGCACTTGTCGCCGATTGCGTCGCAGCGATGCGCGCGGCGGTCGATATCGAGGTCACAGTGAAATGCCGCATCGGCGTGGACGACCAGAACCCCGAAGACGTGCTGCCCGAATTCCTGTCGCGTGTCGGCGCAGCGGGGTGCGGGCGTTTCATCATCCATGCGCGCAAGGCATGGCTGCAGGGGCTAAGCCCCAAGGAAAACCGCGAGGTGCCGCCGCTGGACTATGATCTGGTGCTGCGAATGAAAGGCATGTTCGGCGGACTTCATATCTCGGTCAATGGCGGGATCACGGATCTGGATCAGGCGCAAAGCTTTCTGGACGCAGGGCTGGACGGTGTGATGGTGGGACGCGCGGCCTATCACCAGCCTGCGGACGTCCTTTGTCAGGTCGACCGGCTGATCTGGGGACAGGGAACCGACAGCGATCCGGCGCAGGTCGTGCAGCAGATGCGCGGCTATATCGAAGCCCATCTAGATGCCGGAGGACGGCTGCACCAGATCACCCGCCACATGCTGGGGCTGTTCGCAGGCACACCCGGCGCCCGCCAGTGGCGGCGCATCCTGTCCGAAGGGGCCTCGGCGCAGGGTGCGGATTTCAATCTGGTCAGTCACGCGCTCGATGCCGTCCTGACAGCCCGCGCCCAGGCGGTTGCCTGAAGCCTGATTGCGTATCAACGCCAATGATAATCTGATCCATGGAAGTCCCTTTCGCTGGAATGGCCCTGGCAGCGATCAAAGAGGACAGGACTGTGATGGTACGCCGACCGTCAGGCTCCTATGAAGTCACTTCTCGCCCGTTGCCGGGGCAACCT